>JAEUJQ010000001.1 GCA_016793095.1 Myxococcaceae bacterium
TCAGTCTCCTCCCCGGACCCCTCCTCGACAGACCAGACCCCGTCGCTCTGCTCGTCGCCACCGCACTGCTTGCCCGGGGCTACGACGGCGATGTGAACGTGAACGTCCTCGCCGACCGTCCAGATTCACGCGGTTCTCGGGGATCGTTCACATGCGTTCGGCGGAGGAGACGAGCCGGGCCTCCCCCAGGTGCTCGACGACTTCGAGGCGGTGCTGCGCGAGGTCACCCCCGTGGACTGTGAGTTCACGTCGACCGCCTGGAACGAAGGGGCAGCGCGCGTCTCGTTCGGTTGGGCGAGCGATCGGCCCTTCGAGCGAACGGTCCGCTGACCGCCTCGTCGCGGAGACGAGGTGCGACGCACGCTGCGGCACGCGCTGGAGCTCGCGACCTGCCGCGGCACCGAGGCCGCCCGCACGACTCCGAGGATGAGTACGTCTGAGCTCGCAAGCAGCACGTCCTGGAACTCGCGAGCTGCCGAGGTGAGTGCGCGCGCTGGCGCTCGCGAGCCTCCCCAGCACGACCGGCCGAGCCACCGCTGGACGACGTCCGCGCTACCGCACGCCGGCGAACTGCGGGTGCTCGAGGATCTGCCGCTCGAGCTGCTCCGAGAACTCCTGCCCGTGCGCGCCGCGCGACGAGGAGCGCCTCCAGCGCTGAAGCCACCGCTCGCCCAGGGGAGTCGCCAGGTTCTCGAGCTGCGTGGCCGCGTTCGTCGTCTCGGTGCGCGTGCCGGTCGAGACGCCCTGCCCCACGTAGAAGCCCGCCAGCAGGAACGAGACGCGCGTCGGCGTGGCCGAGCTGTACGTCACCAGCAGGCCGCCCTCGTCGTTCGTGTGCGTGCGCACCGCGCGCAGGAAGTCCACCGTCCACAGCGTCGGGTTCGCCTCGGGCGAGAAGGGATCGAAGAAGACGAGGTCGCACCACCCGGGCACGCCCTCGATCGTCTCGCGCGCGTCCCCGGCGATCACCCGCCACGACAACCCGGGCCCTTCCCAGTGGCCTGCGTGCAGCAGCGCCTCGCAGGCCGTCTTCCACGGCTGGAGGAACGGGAAGCCCTCGGGCGTCTGCAGCGCCAGCTCGAGCGCGTGCAGATCGGACTCGAGGCTGACGATCTCGAGCTCGCGCTTCCGCGCCTGCCCCATGGCCTGCGCCTTCGTGAGCGCCGCGACCGCGTTCGCCCCGGCCCCCAACCCGACGTCGAGGATGCGCAGGGGCTCGTCGCGGAACGTCGAGAGCCGCCGCTCGAGGCCGGTCTGCTCGACGTAGAGCGCGTTCGCCTCCTCCCACGGGCCGACCGGGTGCATCACCTCACCATGCGCCTGGTGCCGCACCGCGTGTGCGCCGCCGCGCGTCTTCACCACCTCGAACGCGCCGTGCTTCTGGCCCGTCGGCCGAGGGCGTGACGTCTTCGGCGAGAGGCGCTCGACCAGCTCTCGGTACTCGGCGTCCCACCGGCTCTCGAGGATCGCGCGCCGCATGCGGGCGGTGAGCTGCTGGAAGTGGCGCAGGTTGTGGATCGCGAGCAGCCGGGTGCCGAGGTGGTGCCCGCCCTGGGTGAGGTGGCGCAGGTACGCGCGCGTGTAGCGGCGGCACGCGAGGCAGTCGCAGCTCGCGTCGAGCGGCGCCTCGTCGAAGCGGTACTCGTGCTTGCTGATGCGCAGCTGCCCCTCGAAGGTGTACGCGTAGCCCTGCTGGGCCATCTTCGGCGGGATGATGCAGTCGAACATGTCCACGCCGCGGTGCACGCACTCGACGAGATCGATCGGCGTGCCCACGCCCATCAGGTAGCGCGGGCGATCGCGCGGGAGCAGCGGCGCGGTGTGGCCCGTCATGCCGTAGAGCAGCTCGCGTGACTCGCCCACGGCCAGCCCGCCAATCGCGAAGCCGTCGAACGGGTGCGCGGTGAGGAACGCGGCGCTCTCGGAGCGCATCGCCGGAAACACCCCGCCCTGCACGATGGCGAAGAGCGCCTGCCCCGTCGGGGTCGCGTCCCTCGCGGCGAGGCTGCGCAGGGCCCAGCGGTGGGTGCGCTCCATCGCGTCGCGCGTCACCGCCTCGGTCGAGGTCGACGGGGGGCACACGTCGAGCACCATCATGATGTCGCTGCCGATCGCGTTCTGGGTGGCGATGGAGCTCTCGGGTGACAGCAGGTGGCGATGGTTGTCGTAGGGGCTGCGAAAGCGCGCGCCGGCCTCGGAGATCTCCCGCTCGCCCGGGAGGCTGAAGATCTGAAAGCCGCCCGAGTCGGTCAGCACCCCATGCGGCCACTGCATGAAGCCGTGAATGCCCCTGGTGCGCTGAAACAGCTCGGTGCCGGGGCGGAGCAGCAGGTGGTACGTGTTCGCCAGGCAGAAGCGCGCCCCCGCCTCGGCCACGTCGTCCATGGTGAGGAACCTCACGTGGGCGTGGGTCGCCACCGGCATGAAGGCGGGCGTCTCGAGCACGCCACGCCGGGTGTGCAGCCGCCCTGCCCTCGCCCCGGACGGCGCCGTGCCCAGCAGCTCGAAGCGGATCGGCGAGTTCGGGGGCGGAGCCATGGCGCGCGGGCGTCTACCACGCGGCGGCGCGCGTGCTACGCCGATGGAGCCACCGGCTCGCAGTGCGAGAACGGCGGCCGGCGGTGCTGGTTCTCGTCACGCGCAGGGAGCCCGCTGGGCGCCAGGGCCCGCCGCGACGGCACAGCCTCGGAGGCGAGGAGCGCGGAGCACCACCCCGTAGCCCGATGCCGTCGTCCCACGAGGACCGGGAACGACGAGAGGGCGATGGAGAGCCCTCGCGGTGGCGACGCTGCGGCCTCGCGAGGTGAGCCCCGAGCTCGTGCGCGCGGAGATCGATGACACGGCGCTCCGGGCACGGCCCACGTTCACCGCCTTCCGGCCCTCGAAGGCCTCTTTCGGCGCGGCCCGCAGCCGGAAAAGCAACGGGGCGAGCCCCCCGAAGGAGCCCGCCCCGAACCTTGCGCCTGTCAGCGCCGCTCAGCTCAGGCCGCGCCCGTCTCGGAGCGCGGCGGCGTCGTCGGCGAGCTCAGCACCGAGGGATCGCTGTGGGTCGCCGTCAGCGAGTCTTCCATGCTCTGGATCTCGTCGGCTGGGCTGTCGACCTGGATGTCCAGGTGCTTGTAGTTCGGCAGACCGGTGCCGGCGGGGATGAGCCGGCCCATGATGACGTTCTCCTTGAGACCGCGCAGGTAGTCCACCTTGCCCGAGATGGCTGCCTCGGTGAGCACCTTGGTGGTCTCCTGGAACGACGAAGCCGAGATGAACGACTCGGTCGAGAGCGACGCCTTCGTGATGCCGAGGAGCAGCGGCTCACCCACTGCCGGCCGCTTCCCGTTGTTGAGCGCCTTCTCGTTCTCCTCCTCGTACACCCACTTCTCGACCTGCTCGTCCACCAGGAACTCGGTGTCGCCCACGTCGGTGATCCGCACCCGACGCAGCATCTGGCGCACGATCACCTCGATGTGCTTGTCGTTGATCTTCACGCCCTGCAGTCGGTAGACCTCCTGGATCTCGTCCACCAGGAAGCGCGCGAGCTCCTTCTCGCCGAGCACCTTGAGGATCTCGTGCGGGTTGGCGGCGCCGTCCATCAGCGGCTCGCCCGAGCGAACGCGGTCGCCCGAGTGCACCGTGATGTGCTTCGACTTCGCGATCAGGTACTCCTTGGCCAGGTCCGTGCGCAGCTCGCCGTTGATCTCCGGCGTGAGGATCAGCTTGCGCTTGCCCTTGGTGTCCTTGCCGAACGACACCACGCCGTCGATCTCCGCGATGATCGCGTGGTCCTTCGGCTTGCGCGCCTCGAAGAGCTCGGCCACGCGCGGCAGACCGCCGGTGATGTCCTTGGTCTTCGTCGTCTCGCGCGGCACGCGGGCCACGACCTCACCGGGCGTGATCTCGGCGCCGTCATCGACCGCGAGCGCCGCACCCTGCGGCAGGAAGTAGCTGGCAGGCTGACCGCTCGACAGCGTCTTCACCTCGCCCTTGTTGTCGCGGATCGTGATGCGCGGGCGGGCCTCGGGATCCTTCGACTCGATGATCGTGCGGCGGCTGAGGCCGGTGACCTCGTCCGTCGACTCGTTCATCGTCACGCCTTCGATGATGTCCTCGAACTTCACGACACCGCCGACCTCCGAGAGGAGCGGCATGGCGAACGGCTCCCACTCGGCGAGCTTCGCGTTGGCCTCGACCTTCTGGCCCTCCTTCACGAAGAGCCGCGCGCCGTAGACGATCTTGTGGCGCTCACGCTCACGGCCCGAGTCGTCGACGACGATCAGCTCGCCGTTGCGGTTGATGACGGCCCACTCGCCACCCTCGCGCTTGACCGGCGAGAGGTTCGAGAACTTCACCGTTCCGGCGAAGCGCGCCGTCAGCTCGGACTGCTGCGACCGGTTCATGGCCGCGCCGCCGACGTGGAACGTGCGCATGGTGAGCTGCGTGCCCGGCTCACCGATCGACTGGGCGGCGATGACGCCGACCGCCTCGCCGACCGACACCTTGCGACCACGCGCCAGATCGCGCCCGTAGCACTCGACGCAGATGCCACGCTTGGTCTGGCAGGTGAGCGCCGTGCGGATCTTCACCCGATCGAGGCCGGCGTTGACGACCTTCGTCACCCGCGCCTCGTCGATCTCCTCGTTGGCGCGGACCAGCACCTCGCCGTTCACGGGATCGTGAATGTCGTCGAGGGCCACGCGACCGAGAATGCGCTCGGCCAGCGGCTCGATCTCCTCGCCACCTTCGACGAGGGCGCTCATCACGATGCCGTCGAGCGTGCCGCAGTCGTACTCGGTGACGATCGCGTCCTGCGCGACGTCCACGAGGCGGCGGGTCAGGTAGCCCGAGTTGGCCGTCTTGAGCGCCGTGTCGGCCAGGCCCTTGCGCGCGCCGTGCGTCGAGATGAAGTACTGGTGCACCGTGAGGCCTTCACGGAAGTTGGCCGTGATCGGCTGCTCGATGATCTCGCCTGACGGCTTGGCCATGAGGCCACGCATGCCGGCGAGCTGGCGGATCTGCTGCGTCGAGCCGCGGGCGCCGGAGTCGGCCATGATGTAGACGGGGTTGAAGCTCTTCTGCTTCCGCGTCTCCTTCTTCCCGTCCTTGCTGACGCCCGAGATCTCCTCTTCCGAGATCATCTTCATCATCTCGACGGTGATCTTCTCGGTGGTCTGCGCCCAGATGTCGATGACCTTGTTGTAGCGCTCGCCGACGGTGATGAGGCCCTCGAGGTACTGGTTCTCGACCTCCGAGACCTCCTTCGACGCCGCCTCGATCAGCGTGTGCTTCGCGGGCGGGATCACCATGTCCTTCAGCGCGATCGAGATGCCCGCGCGCGTCGCGTTCGTGTAGCCGAACGAACGAATGCGATCGGCCAGGAGCACCGTCTCCTTCTCGCCGGTGAGCCGGTAGCAGGTGTCGATCAGGTTCCCGAGCTGCTTCTTGTCGAGCACCTTGTTGACGTCGTCGAAGGCCATCTTCTTGGGCACGATGTCCCACAGCAGGACGCGGCCGATGGTGGTGTCGTAGCGCTTGCCGTTGATGCGGCACTTGATCTTCGCCTGGAGCGCGACGGCGCCCTGGTCGTACGCGGCGCGCGCCTCCTGCGGTGACGCGAACACCATGCCCTCGCCGTGCGCGAACTCACGCGGGCGGGTCATGTAGTAGATGCCGAGCACCATGTCCTGAGTGGGCACGATGATGGGCTTGCCGCTCGCAGGGCTGAGGATGTTGTTCGTCGACATCATCAGCACGCGCGCTTCCATCTGAGCCTCGATGGACAGCGGCACGTGCACGGCCATCTGGTCGCCGTCGAAGTCGGCGTTGAAGGCGGTGCAGACGAGCGGGTGCAGCTGAATCGCCTTGCCCTCGATGAGCACGGGCTCGAAGGCCTGAATGCCGAGGCGGTGCAGCGTGGGCGCGCGGTTGAGCAGCACCGGGTGCTCGCGGATCACGTCGTCGAGGATGTCCCAGACCTCGGGGCGCTCCTTCTCCACCATCTTCTTCGCCGACTTGATGGTGGTGACGTAGCCCTTCTCTTCGAGCTTGTTGTAGATGAACGGCTTGAAGAGCTCGAGCGCCATGATCTTCGGCAGCCCGCACTGGTGCAGCTTGAGCTCAGGGCCGACGACGATCACGGAGCGGCCCGAGTAGTCCACGCGCTTACCGAGCAGGTTCTGACGGAACCGGCCCTGCTTGCCCTTCAGCATGTCCGAGAGCGACTTCAACGGGCGCTTGTTCGGCCCGGTGATCGTCTTGCCGCGGCGGCCGTTGTCGAACAGCGCGTCGACGGCCTCCTGCAGCATGCGCTTCTCGTTGCGGATGATGATGTCAGGGGCGTTGAGCTCCTGCAGCTTCTTGAGGCGGTTGTTGCGGTTGATGACGCGCCGGTAGAGATCGTTCAGATCCGACGTCGCGAAGCGGCCGCCGTCGAGGGGCACCAGCGGGCGCAGGTCGGGCGGCAGCACGGGGATGACGTCGAGCATCATCCACTCGGGCTGGTTGCGCTGGCCGGCCGGGCCGGAGACGCGGAACGACTCGAGCACCTTGAGGCGCTTGGCGATCTTCTTCCGCTTCGCCTCCGAGGTGGTGACCTTCATGTCCTCGCGCAGCTGCTCGGAGAGCTGATCGACGTTGATCGTCTTGAGGATCTCGCGCACCGCCTCGCCGCCCATCGCAGCGACGAAGCCGTCATCGCCGAACTTCGAGGCGAGCTTCTGGTAGCGCTCCTCGGTGATCAGCTCGCCCTTCTGCAGCTCCTCGGCGGGAATGCTCTTCGCGTCGAGCACGATGTAGGCCTCGCAGTACAGCACCTTCTCGAGGTCCTTCAGCGTCATGTCGAGCAGCGCGCCGATGCGCGACGGCAGCGACTTGAGGAACCAGATGTGGGCGACCGGCGTGGCCAGGGTGATGTGGCCGAGGCGCTCGCGACGCACCTTCGACTGGATCACCTCGACGCCGCACTTCTCGCACACCACGCCGCGGTGCTTCATGCGCTTGTACTTGCCGCAGTTGCACTCGTAGTCCTTCACCGGCCCGAAGATGCGCGCGCAGAACAGGCCGTCACGCTCGGGCTTGAAGGTCCGGTAGTTGATGGTCTCGGGCTTCTTCACCTCGCCGTGCGACCACTGACGGATCTTGTCCGGCGACGCGAGCGCGATGCGGATCGCCTGGAACGAGAGTGGATCCTTCGGCTTCTCGAAGAAGTTGAAGATGTCCTTCACGGGTTCACCTTGTCGGTTGGGAAAGCGGTTTCAGGTGCTGAAAGAGGATCGTGGGCGGCCCCGGGTTCGCTGGAGCCGCCCGCTTCGAGGAGCGTCAGGCGTCGGTGCCCGTCTTGATGGAGTCGTCGGTGACCACCATGATCGACGCGCGGCGGCGCTCGGGAGGCGCCTGCTCGAGCAGCTCGACGTCGAGCGCGAGCGCCTGGAGCTCCTTGAGCAGCACGTTGAACGACTCGGGCAGGCCCGACTCGAGCGTGTAGTCGCCCTTCACGATCGACTCGTACATGCGGGTACGACCGACGACGTCGTCGGACTTCACCGTGAGGAACTCCTGGAGCGAGTAGGCCGCGCCGTACGCCTCCATGGCCCACACTTCCATTTCGCCGAGGCGCTGCCCACCGAACTGCGCCTTGCCGCCGAGCGGCTGCTGGGTGACGAGCGAGTAGGGCCCGATGGAGCGGGCGTGGATCTTCTCGTCCACCAGGTGGTGCAGCTTCAGCATGTACATGACGCCGACGGTGACGTTCTGGTCGAACGGCTCGCCGGTGCGGCCGTCGAAGAGCACCATCTGGCCCGTCTTCGGCAGCTCCGCCTTCTCGAGCAGCGCGTGGATCTCACCCTCGTTCGCGCCCTCGAACACCGGGGACGCGACGTGGATGCCGGGGCGCAGACGACGGCAGAGCTCGACGACCTCCTTGTCCGAGAGCTTCTCGAGGAACTCCTGGAACTTGTCGTCGTCGTACACGCTCTTGAGCTGCTTGCGCAGGGCGTCGCCCGAGACGTTCTTCTCGACGTACTGCTGCAGCTTCTCGCCCATGCCGCGCGCGGCCCAGCCGAGGTGCACCTCGAGGATCTGGCCGATGTTCATGCGGCTCGGCACGCCGAGCGGGTTGAGCACGATGTCCACCGGGCGACCGTCCTCGAGGTACGGCATGTCCTCGAGGGGCAGGATGCGCGAGACGACGCCCTTGTTGCCGTGGCGGCCGGCCATCTTGTCGCCGACCTGCAGCTTGCGCTTGATGGCGACGTACACCTTCACCATCTTGATCACGCCCGGCGGCAGCTCGTCGCCCTTCTTGATGCGCGCGATGCGCTCGCCGAAGGCCAGCTTCACGGCCTCCTTGTTCTCCTCGAGGTTCTTGAGCAGCTCGCGCACCTTCACGTCGACCTGCTCGCCCACCGAGATCTCGCCCCAATACTTGTAGGGCACCTTCGAGAGCAGCTCCTCGGTCAGCTTCTCGCCCTTCTTGAAGTAGACCGTGCCCTTCTCGTCCTCGAGCTTCGAGCCGGCCTCCTTGTTGACGATCAGCTTGCGAATGCGGCCGAACGCCGAGTCCTGCAGGATCTTGATCTCGTCGTTCTGGTCCTTGAGCAGGCGGGCCTCGTCCATCGACTCGATGGCCTTGGCGCGCTCGTCCTTCTCGACGCCCTTCCGGCTGAAGACCTTGGCGCCGATGATGGTGCCCGTCACCCCGGGCGGGACGCGGAGCGAGGTGTCGCGCACGTCGCCGGCCTTCTCGCCGAAGATCGCGCGCAGCAGCTTCTCTTCGGGCGACAGCTGGGTCTCGCCCTTCGGCGTGATCTTGCCGACGAGGATGTCACCCTGCTTCACCTCGGCGCCGATGCGGATGATGCCCGACTCGTCGAGGTCCTTGAGGGCCTCCTCGCCGACGTTGGGGATGTCGCGGGTGATCTCTTCCTTGCCCAGCTTGGTGTCGCGGGCAATGCACTCGAACTCCTCGATGTGAATGGACGTGAAGACATCGTTCTTCACGATGTTCTCGCTCATCAGGATCGAGTCTTCGAAGTTGTAGCCCTGCCACGGCATGAACGCGACGACCACGTTCTGGCCGAGCGCGAGCTCGCCGGTCTCGCACGACGGGCCGTCGGCGATCACGTCACCCTTCTTCACCTTGTCGCCCTTCTTCACGATGGGCTTCTGGTTCAGGCAGGTGCTCTGGTTCGAGCGCTGGAACTTCACCAGGTTGTAGATGTCGACCTCGCTCGCGACGTCGCTGAACGCGGCGGGCACCTCGGCGCGAACGACGACGCGGCCGCCGTCCACCGACTCGATGACGCCGTCACGGCGCGCCACCACGCAGACCCCGGAGTCCCGCGCCACCACCGCCTCGATGCCGGTGCCGACCAGCGGCGACGCGGTGCGGATGAGGGGCACCGCCTGGCGCTGCATGTTCGAGCCCATGAGGGCGCGGTTCGCGTCGTCGTTCTCGAGGAACGGCACGAGCGAGGCAGCGACCGACACCAGCTGGTTGGGAGACACGTCGACGAGATCGACGTCCTCGGGCTTGGCGGCCACGAACTCCCCGCCGCGCCGCGACAGCACCGTGTCGCCCAGCAGCTTGCCCTTCTTGTCGTAGGGCGCGCTCGCCTGCGCGATGGTGTGCTTCTCTTCCTCGAGGGCCGAGTAGAACGCGACGTCGGGCTGCAGGGTGCCCTGCTCGGACTTGCGGTACGGCGTCTCGATGAAGCCGAACTCGTTCACCCGCGCGTAGGACGAGAGCGACGAGATGAGGCCGATGTTCGGGCCTTCCGGCGTCTCGATGGGGCAGATGCGGCCGTAGTGCGTCGGGTGCACGTCGCGCACCTCGAAGCCGGCTCGCTCACGGGTCAGACCGCCGGGCCCGAGGGCCGACAGGCGCCGCTTGTGCGTGACCTCGGACAGCGGGTTCGTCTGATCCATGAACTGCGAGAGCTGGCTCGAGCCGAAGAACTCCTTGATGACGGCGGTGACCGGCTTCGCGTTGATGAGATCGTGCGGCATGAGCGTCTCGATCTCCTGCAGGCTCATGCGCTCCTTGATCGCGCGCTCCATGCGGACGAGGCCGATGCGGTACTGGTTCTCGAGCAGCTCGCCCACCGCGCGCACGCGCCGGTTGCCGAGGTGATCGATGTCGTCGATCGTGCCCTTGCCGTTCTTCAGATCGATGAGGTACCGAATCGTCTCGAGGATGTCGCGCTTGGTCAGCACCTGGTTGTCCAGGGGCTCCTCGACGCCGAACTTCGAGTTCAGCTTGAGGCGGCCGACCTTCGAGAGATCGTAGCGCTCGGGGTTGAAGAACAGCACGTTCGAGAAGAGGTTCGTGGCCGTCTCGGGCGTCGGCGGGTCGCCGGGGCGCACGCGGCGGTAGATCTCCATCACCGCCTCTTCGGGGCTCTCGAGCTTGTCCATCAACAACGTGTCGCGCAGGTACGGGCCGACGTTCAGGTTGTCGATGAAGAGGACCTTGACCTCCTTGATGTTGCGCTTGAGCAGCTCCTCGACGTGCTGGGGGCTGATCTCCTCGTTGCACTCGAGGATCACCTCGCCGGTGGCCTCGTCGATGAGATCGTAGGCCGACACCTTCGTGTACAGCTCGTCGGCGTCGATGGGCAGCCGCGTCAGCTTCGACTGCTCGAGCTTCTTGAGGGCCGCGCGGGTGAACTTGCGGTTCTTCTTGACGATGATCTCGCCCGACTTCGACTTCACGTCGCGGGTCGCGCGCTGGTTGTAGAGCAGCTCGAAGTCCACCGACTTCTCGAACTCGGTCTCGGAGTGCAGGTAGACCGTCTCGGTCGCGTAGAAGTAGTTGAGGATCTCCTCGGTCGAGCCCTTGAACTCGATCGGGTTCTTCCGGGCGGTGTCAGGCACCGCGCCCAGCGCGCGGATCAGCACCGTCACCGGCAGCTTCCGGCGGCGGTCGATGCGCACGTACAGCAGGTCCTTGTGGTCGAACTCGAAGTCGAGCCACGAGCCGCGCGAGGGGATGACGCGCGCGTTGTAGAGGAGCTTGCCCGACGAGTGGCTCTTGCCCTTGTCGTGGTCGAAGAAGGCGCCCGGCGACCGGTGCAGCTGGCTGACGACGACGCGCTCGGTGCCGTTGATGATGAAGGTCCCATGCTCGGTCATGAGCGGGATCTCGCCGAAGTAGACCTCCTGCTCCTTGACGTCGCGGATCGACTGCGCGCCGGTCTCCTCGTCCTTGTCCCAGACGACCAGGCGCACGACCACCTTGATGGGCGCGGCGAACGTCATGCCGCGCTGGCGGCACTCGTCCACGTCGTACTTGGGCTTCTCGAGGTTGTAGCTGACGAACTCGAGCGAGCTCGTCTCGTTGAAGTCGCGAATCGGGAAGACGCTCTTGAACACGGCCTGCAGGCCGACGTCCTCGCGCTTCTCGGGCGCCACGTCAGCCTGGAGGAACTTCTCGTACGACAGCTTCTGAATGTTGATGAGATTGGGGATCTCGATGACCTTGTTGATCTTCGCGAAGCTCTTCCGCGTCCGGAAGTTGTTCTGCAGGGTCGGCATTCGCTTCTCTCAGTCGGGCTTTGGGAGGGGAACCGGGGAAACCGGAGTGACCAGCAAGCTTGAGTTGTCCTGGGGAACCTGCGCTTTTCCTGAAGCGGCAAAGCCGGTGACCCTCCCCAGAGGATCACCGGCTGCCTGAATCGAACGACGAAGGCGCTTACTTCAGCTCCACCGTCGCGCCGACGGCCGTGAGCTTCTCCTTCATCTTGTTGGCGTCGTCCTTGCCAACGCTCTCCTTGACCGTCTTGGGCGCGCCCTCGACGAGGTCCTTGGCCTCCTTCAGGCCGAGACCGGTGATCTCGCGGATCACCTTGATCACGTCGATCTTCTTCTCGCCGGCCTTCGCGAGGACGACCGTGAACTCGGTCTTCTCCTCAGCAGGGGCCGCCGCCGGGCCCGCGGCCGCAGGACCCGCAACGGCCACCGCGGCCGCCGACACGCCCCACTTCTCCTCGAGCTTCTTCACCAGCTCCGCCGCCTCCATGACGGTCAGCGACGAGAGCGACTCTGCGATTGCATTGATGTCTGCCATGACTCTGTTTCCTTCTTCTGTTCAGGACTTCGAATGGTTGATGGTTGAAAAACGGGTCACTGCTTGTCGGCCTTCGCCTTGATGACGCGGGCCAGCGCGTTTGCGGGTTCTGCGATGGTGCGCACCAACTTGCCTGCGGGCATGTTGATGACGCCGAGGATCTTCGCGCGCAGCTCGGGCAGACCCGGCATCTTCGCCAGCGCCTGAACGCCCTTCGCGTCGATCTTCTGCCCCTGGACGACACCGCTCTTGATGGTGATCGTCTGCAGGTCCTTGGAGAACTCGGCCAGGATCTTCGCGGGCGCGACGACGTCTTCGTAGCTGATGGCGGCTGCCACCGGCCCGACGAAGTCATCGGACACCAGCTCGACCGAGGTCCCCCTGGCGGCACGGCGGGCGATGGTGTTCTTCAACACCTTCCACTCGACCTTGCCCTCACGCAGCTTCTTCCGCAGCCGGTTGACGGTGTCGACGTCCAGTTTCCTGAACTCGGCGACCACCACCGACTTGGCGCGGGTGAACTTGTCGTTCAACTCCTTCGACAGGACTTCCTTCTCGCTCTTGAGCACTTGTACACCTCCTTCCGTCGCGTGTTCCTGGTGCAAAGTGCGAGAGCGAGAACTTCAAGTGACCAGACAACCATCACCTTCGGCGCTCCCCGTCTCGGCAGGGCAGCCTCGTGCTGACGGTGCCGTTTAAGTGCCCTGACTTCGTCCCGCCCACTCTCCCCGTCCGTACGGACGAAGTGCCAACGAGTGGAGCGGCGATGGCCCGAGCACCCCTGCTGTCTTCGACCAGGGTGCTGCTATTCAGCTGTCTCGGCCTGACCCTGCGTCAGGCGTTTTTTCCGTTCCCCCCTTGACGACCGTGGATCGATCTCTCCACGGCGGCTCGGAGGGTCGCGTCGGGCCCTTACCCGACGGTGCCGGCGGCTGTCAACCCGCTGAAAACCGAAGCGCGGCGCAGGCTTCGACCGGCTGCCTGGCCGCGCGGGGGCTTGCGGGGAACCGCTTACTTGTAGCGGGCGGCCAGCTCGGAGGTGTCGAGCTTGATGCCGGGGCCCATCGTCGAGCTGATGGCGATGCCCTTGAGGTACACGCCCTTGGCGGTCGCGGGCTTCATCTTCATGACGAGCTCCATCAGCGTCATGAAGTTCTCCTGCAGCTTCTCGGCGGGGAACGACGCCTTGCCGACCGGCGCGTGCACGATGCCGGCCTTCTCGGCGCGGAACTCGATCTTGCCGCCCTTGGCCTCCTTGATGGCGCGGGCGAGATCCATCGTCACCGTGCCGACCTTCGGGTTCGGCATCAGGCCGCGGGGGCCGAGCACCTTGCCGAGGCGACCGACGACGCCCATCATGTCGGGCGTCGCGATGACCGTGTCGAAGTCCATGAAGCCTTCCTCGATCTTCTTCGCGAGGTCGGCCTCACCGACGATGTCGGCGCCGGCGTTGGTGGCCTCAGACTGCTTCTCGCCCTTGGCGAAGACGGCGACGCGGGCGCTCTTGCCCGTGCCGTGCGGCAACACGACGGCGCCGCGGACCATCTGATCGGCATGCTTCGGGTCGATGCCCAGGTTGATGGCGACGTCGACGGTCTGATCGAACTTCGTGGGGACGGTGGCCTCCTTCAGCAGCTTGAAGCCCTCGGTGACGGAGTAGCGCTTGTTGCGGTCCACCTTGGTGGCGGCGGCCTTGAACTTCTTTCCAGGCATGGGGAATGTCCTCTTCGAAAAAGTGGGGGAGAAGTGGTTACTTGATCTGAATGCCCATCGACCGCGCGGTGCCGGCGATGGTGCGCATCGCGGCCTCGAGCGAGGCTGCCGTGGTATCGCCGATCTTCTGCTGGGCGATCTCCTGGAGCTGCTTCTGGGTGATGGAGCCGACCACTTCCTTGCCAGTCTTCTTCGCGCCCGAGCCCTTCTTCTTCTCGGTGTGCAGCCCGGCGGCCTTCTTGAGCAGCACCGACGCAGGAGGCGTCTTGAGCTCGAAGGTGAAGGAGCGGTCCTGATACACGGTGATGATCACCGGGATGATCAGCGCCTCCTTCATCTGGGCCTGGGTCTTGGCGTTGAACTGCTTGCAGAACTCCATGATGTTGACGCCGGCCTGACCGAGCGCGGGGCCAATCGGAGGTGCCGGGTTCGCCTTGCCGGCAGGGATCTGCAGCTTGACCTGTCCTGTGACCTTCTTCATTGCGGTGCTTCTCCCGTGGTTCGAACGGCGGGTCTCCCCGCCTCCCACAAGTGGCCCGGAGCGACATTGCCCCGGCGCCGTGTTTCAGAGCCTCGCCCAGACGGCTCCAGACTCGTCCCTCACCCCGCCGTCTTCTCGACCTGCATGAAGTCGAGCTCGACCGGCGTGGAGCGCCCGAAGATGCTGACGAGCACCTTCACGCGGCCCTTCTCGGGGTTCACCTCTTCGACGGTGCCGTTGAAGTTCGCGAACGGGCCGTCGATCACGCGCACGGTGTCGCCCTCGTCGAAGTGCACCTTCGGCTTGGGCTTCATCGCCCCTTCGCTCATGGCCGTGGTGATCCGCTGCACCTCCGACTCGCGCAGCGGCGGCGGATCGTCCTGGCCCTGGGCGCCGAGGAAGCCAGTCACCTTGGGCGTGTTCTTCACCAGCGACTTGGTGATCGGCGTCATCTCCATCTGCACGAGGATGTAGCCGGGCATCGTCTTGCGGCGCGTCTGGCGCTTCTGGCCATCACGCATCTCGACGACCTGCTCCACGGGGATGAAGATCTGGCCGAAGGAGTCCTGCAGCTCACGCTGCTTGATCAGATCCTCGAGGCTCTTCTTCACCTTGTTCTCGAAGCCCGAGTACGTGTGCACCACGTACCACTTCTTGTCCGCGGCGGTCATCACAGCTTCTCCCAGAACATGGGCAGCCAGTCGACCATCAGCCGCAGGCTGAGCGCGTCGATCGCCGAGAGCACGACGGAGGCGACGAGCGAGGCCACCACCACCGCCAGGGTCGAGATGCGGGTCTCTTCCCACGACGGCCAGGTGACGCGCTTGAGCTCGGTCGCGACCTCGAGCGACAGGCCGTGGATGCGCGGGTTCGTCCAGCAGTAGATGGCCGAGCCGACGGCGAGCACGAAGCCGAGCAGGTAAGGCGGCGTAGACAACTCGATGCCGCTCACCAGCTGCTTCTGGCCGATGCCCAGCTCGATGAACAGCCGGGTGAAGATGTTGGCAAAGAAGAACGCCAGCACCAGGCCGAGCAGCAGGTACGAGATGATCACGAACCGCCGCGGATCAATCTCCGCGCGATTCGCTTGTTCGGAGGCCTCTGAAGCCATACGCACCTTCCGACTTCGGGAAAGAGAGAGACGCCGAATCGACTCGAGGTCACCCGGCGTCGGGAAGAGTTGGCAGGCGAGGAGGGATTCGAACCCCCAACAGGCGGTTTTGGAGACCGCTGCTCTACCATTGGAGCTACTCGCCTACGAAAAACGAAGCGTCAGCCGACCTTGCCTTCTTTGTGCGCCGTGTGCTTGCGGCAGCGCTTGCAGAACTTGCTCATCTCGAGCTTGTCCTGCTGCTTCCGGCGGTTCTTGGTCGTGGTGTAGTTGCGCTCTTTGCACACCGTGCACTCGAGCGAAATCAGGCTGCGGTTGCCCTTGGGCATTGGAAACTCCTTGATGCGTCAGACGACAGAAGGGAAGGCCCTCTGACAGAGCCCTCCCTTCATGTCAAGCCGTGTGCGCGCGAGGCGCACCAGCCAGAAGAACGACCTCAGTGACTCAGGCGATCACGTCGGACACGACGCCGGAGCCGACGGTACGACCACCCTCGCGAATGGCGAAGCGCAGCTCCTTCTCCATGGCGACCGGCGTGATCAGCTCGACCTCGATGCCGATGTTGTCACCGGGCATCACCATCTCGACGTTGTCGGGCAGCTTCACCATGCCGGTCACGTCGGTGGTGCGGAAGTAGAACTGCGGGCGGTAGCCCTTGAAGAACGGCGTGTGACGACCGCCCTCTTCCTTGGTCAGCACGTAGACCTGGGCCTTGAACTTCGTGTGCGGCATCACCGAGCCGGGCTTGGCGAGCACCTGGCCACGCTCGATCTCCTCGCGCTTGAGGCCGCGGACGAGCGCGCCGATGTTGTCGCCAGCGCGCCCCTCGTCGAGCAGCTTCTTGAACATCTCGACGCCGGTGACGGTGGTCTTGGCGGTGGGGCGAATGCCGACGACCTCGACTTCGTCGCCGATCTTGACGATGCCACGCTCGACGCGGCCGGTGGCGACGGTGCCACGGCCTTCGATCGAGAACACGTCTTCGACGGGCATGAGGAAGGGCTTGTCGGTCGCGCGCTGCGGCGTGGGAATGTAGCTGTCCACCGCCTCCATCAGCTTGAGCACCGACTGCTCGCCGATCTCGGACGAGTCACCCTCGAGCGCCTTGAGGGCCGAGCCGGGGATGATCGGCGTCTTGTCGCCGGGGAAGTCGTACTTCTTGAGCAGGTCACGCACCTCGACCTCGACGAGCTCGCGGAGCTCGGGATCGTCGAGCATGTCGACCTTGTTCAGGAAGACGACGATGTACGGCACGCCGACCTGGCGGGCGAGGAGGATGTGCTCGCGGGTCTGGGGCATCGGGCCGTCGGCCGCCGAGACGACGAGGATCGCACCGTCCATCTGCGCGGCGCCCGTGATCATGTTCTTCACGTAGTCGGCGTGCCCGGGGCAGTCGACGTGCGCGTAGTGGCGGTTCTTGGTCTGGTACTCGACGTGCGCGGTCGAGATCGTGATGCCGCGGGCGCGCTCCTCGGGGGCCTTGTCGATCTGGTCGTACGCCAGGAACGTGGCGCCGCCGGTCTTGGCGAGCACCTTCGTGATGGCCGCGGTCAGCGTCGTCTTGCCGTGGTCGACGTGGCCGATGGTGCCGATGTTGACGTGCGGCTTGGTTCTCTCGAACTTCTCCTTCGACATGTTGCCCTTCCTTTGGTGTGGGACTCGTCCGGTTTGCGCGAGCTGCTGGAACTACGAAATGGAGCCCAGAACCGGGATTGAACCGGTGACCTCATCCTTACCAAGGATGTGCTCTACCAACTGAGCTATCTGGGCACTGCCTGCTTCGACTTCGCTCTTCGACTTCGTGCTGACTGCTGCTGACTGCGGTGCTGCGGCGCCCCTACTGCGTTTCGGGAGAGCGGGGAACGGGATTCGAACCCGCGACATTCAGCTTGGAAGGCTGACGCTCTACCAGCTGAGCTATCCCCGCGTGCTGGTGTGGAGGGGGGTGGATTCGAACCACCGAAGGTCGAGGACCGACAGATTTACAGTCTGTTGCCGTTGGCCACTTGGCTACCCCTCCGAAACGAGGCGTCTATTCACTTGTCTTGCCCCTCTGGCCGGCGGCGGGATTCGAACCCGCGACCTACTGATTACAAATCAGGTGCTCTACCAGCTGAGCTACACCGGCAAGGCTCCAGAACTTCACGGAAAACCTGCCACCCGGACTGAAAGGGCGGCGCTCCTTATTCACGTGGGAATGAGCAAGTCAAGCGTTGAAGACGAGCGCGAGGCTCGCGGGCTGACTCGCGGAGCACCGTTGGCTCACGGAATGACGACGCGACGACGGGCGACCTCGGCCAGCAGCACACCGGCAGAGACCGACGCGTTGAGTGACGCGACCTGCCCCACCATGGGAATGCGCACGAGGAAGTCGCAGTGCTCGAGCATGCCTTTGCGAACGCCGCCGCCCTCGGCGCCGACGACGATCGCGAGGGGCCCGTCGAGCTTCGCGCTCCACAGCGTCTCCTTCCCTTCCGGCTCGGCGGCCACGGACCAGTAGCCCGCAGCCTTCAGCTCCTCGAGGGCGCGGGAGAGGTTGGTGACGCGCGCGATCCGGGTGTGCGCCGTCGCGCCGGCAGAGGCCTTGGCCACCACGCCCGTCACGGCGGCGGCGCGGTCCTTCGCGATCACCACGCCGTCCGCACCGAAGGCATGCGCGGAGCGGATGATGGCCCCCAGGTTCATCGGATCCTGAATGCCATCGAGGAGGACCACGAGCCCGGGGCGGCCGTGGGCCTTCGGCGCGGCGATGATCGCCTCGAGGGTCGCGTAGTCGAACTGGCGCACCTCGGCGACGACACCCTGGTGCACGGTGCGGGGCGCCATGGCGTCGAGGCGTTCGCGATCCACCTGATCCACCCGGATCTTGTTGGCGCTGGCGCGGCTGAAGATCTCGCCGGCGATGGACTCCTTGAGGCCCTGCTGCTGCACGCTGATGCGGTCGATCTGGCCCGGCTTCGCGCGCAGCAGCTCGAGCACCGGGTTCACTCCGTACACGAAGCGATCGTCGCCGAAGCTCCGCGCACCGTCGGCCGCCTCGACGAACTGCGCCGCCGGCCGTGCAGCCCGCTCACGGCGCTCCCCAGGAGGGCCACCCTCGGGCCGCCACGGACGTCGCTCCTCGCGTCGCTGCGGCCGCTCGTCACGGCGGCGCTCGTCTCCGCGATCGTCGCGGCGCGGCGGACGGCGGTCGTCTCGGCGTTCGGCACGCCCGCTGTCGCGACGGTCATCGCGACGATCATCCCGTCGGCCCCCCCGTGACGGGCCGCGAGCACCGCGTGCGTCTGCCCGATCGCGGCGTTGGCCGAAGCCGCCGCGCCCCCCGCCCCTGCTCCCGAAGCGGCTCAATTGACGGTCACCGGGAACGACAGCGTCTTCGTCTGGCGGGCGCAGATCTTGTCGGTGCAGATGAAGAACGTCAGCTTCGCCTCGATGTTGGCCTTGCCCTGGGCCGCCGGCGTGAAGCCGACCTCGAACTTCGGGTCCGGGTACTCCTTCGAGCCCTCGACCTTCTTCACCAGCGAGTCGGCGAGCGTCACCTTCTCCTTGTCGAGCTTCGCGTCCTTGCTGGACAGCTCGATGCGCAGCGGCGCCTCGTCGGACACGTGCGCGCCGTTCTTCGCCTTGATCTCGATGACGACCTTCCCCTTGTCGCCCGCCTTGAGCGCGGTCGAGGAGCCCTCGGTGCGCACCTCGTACAGCGAGGTCACGTCAGGGTCTGCCGCGAGCGCGACCGCCGCGACCACCATCACCAGCATCAGCGTGTGCTTCATGAGCTGCACTCTCCCATCTTCATGACGTCGGTTGAACCCGGGCGGCGACCAGCTGCTCCCCCCGGGCGATGATCTCGGCGCACAGGTCGCGCTCCGCGGCGGCCTCGAACTCGGACAACGAGGGCACCGCGTTGACGTCGGCGACGCGCGCCCAGCGGCCCTCGATGATGTCCACGGAGCACACCTCGAGCCCACACGCTGCAGCCGCCCGTTGCGCGAGCTGCTCGAGCTCTGGCGACACCACGGCGCGCTCGAGGCGATCGAAGCGCCCCAGGTTCCGGCCTGCGCGGCCCGGCTCGGGGACGCGGTTGAGCGCTGCGAGGACCCGGCCGCCCACCACCAGGAGCTGCAGGTTCCGCTGCCCCGGGCGGATCGACTCCTGCATCACGACGTCGTGGCCCAGGCCGAGCACGGCCTCGAGCGCCGCCTCGAGCGACTGCACGGACTCGCACAGCATCACGCGCCGCTGCTCCGACACCGCGAGCAGCTTGACGACCACCGGCAGACCTCCCACGCGCGAGGCGAACGACTTGAGCGCCTTCGCGTCTCGCGCGAGCACCGTGCGGGGCACCGGCACGCCGCGGCTCGCCAGGCGCTGCAGGCAGCGGAGCAGGTTCCGGCTCACGCCGATCGCGTCGGTGCTGTTCAGCACCTGGGCGCCCTGCGCGGCGAGCTGGTCGAGCATCGGCAACGCGTAGGCGCCGACCGCGGCCTGGAATCGTGGCACCACGAGGTCCGGCGTCCCCAGCACCTTGTACGATCGCACCAGCCGTCCCGGCCGCGCGCCGAGCTGCAGCTGGAGGGACACGGGATCGATGCAGCGCACGTGGTGCCCCCGCGCGCGCGCGGCGTCCATCAACCGCCTCGTCGACGCGACCCGCTTCGATCGGGAGAGCACCACCACGCGCATGCAGCCAGCCCCTTACACGGTTGAGAGCCGGCGGAGGTGACGGAAGATCGGGGCTTCGCGTTCACCAGCGCCCGGGCTGTCACGACGGCTGACAGTGGAGCATGTGCGAACCAGCGGGATTCACTGAACTTCGGACGGATGTGGGACTTGCGCCGCTTGACGGCCCGACGCCACACTCCGGGTTCCTTCTCCGGAGGTTCCATGGCCCGCTCGGTCTTCTTCTTCGTCGTCGCGCTCGTCGGCTGCCAGCGGTACGACTTCGAGCCGGTCGAGCCGGTCACCATCATCACCTCGGAGAGCGTCTTCGAGCTCGCGCCGGTGCTGAAGCCGAACGTGATGTTGACGGTGGATCGCTCGGGCTCGATGAACGCGTTGATCGACGCCCGGTGTCAGGGGCCTGCGTGCGCGACCCGCATGAGCGAGCTGAAGTCGGCGGTCGCGACCTTCACCACCCTCGCGGACGATCGGGTGCGCCTCGGGCTCACCGCGTTCCCCCGTCCCCCCATCACCGAGACGGGCGCCGCAGCGTCGTGTCTCCCGGCGAACAGCGTGGCCGTCGGGCTGCCCGCGAGCTCGCTGGTGGACGATGCACAGGCGAGCGCCGCCAACCGCACGAACGCGGCGCAGGTGAACAGCGCCGTTCAGGCGTTGGTGCCTGGCGGAGGCACCCCGACCGGAGCCACCCTCTCCTTCCTGGGGACGCAGCCCTCGCTCGCCAGCGCCGACTTCCGGAACGACTTCGTGCTGCTCCTGACCGACGGCCTGCCGAACTGCAACGCGAACAACCCGAACGACTTCCTGGTGAGCGCGAACGCCTGCCGGTGCCAGACGGGCGGCGGCGACTGCAGCGCAACCGAGGTGCGGCGGCTCGGGTGCCTCGACGCTGACGGAACGGTGGAGCAGGTCTCGACGCTCGCGCGCGCCGGGGTGAAGACGATCGTCGTGGGCTTCGGAGCCGACACGAGCCAGGGGGACGCGCGTGACGTGCTCGAGCGCCTCGCCCAGGCTGGCGGCGTTCCCCGCGCCTGTCAGCAGAGCAGCGAGTGCGGCGCCGGCGACACGTGCTCGAACGGGCGCTGCGGCCGCTGGTCCTTCCAGGCGTCGAACCGCGCCGAGCTCGAGCAGGTGCTCACGACCGTACTGAGCGGGATCACGCCGGCCGCCTGCGTGCGTGAGCTCCCTGATCGGCCCATCGCTCCGGGAGCCGTGAGCCTGCTCGTCGATGGGCAGCCGATCGCGCGGGGCCCTGACACCTGGCGGCTGATCTCGAACGATCGGCAGCTCGAGCTCGCCCCGGCGTTCTGTGAAGCGCACCATGGCAGCACCCTGAAGCTCCGCGTGGCCGGATCTCCTTGAGCAGTCATTCAACCTGAGCGACGCTGCCGCCTCCCCGACGAGGAACCCGATGACGAGACGCCTGCCCCTTCTCCTGCTCGCTGTCACTGCGTGCCAGACGTACGACTTCGAGCCGGTGACGCCCATCGCGATCACCCAGACGACGCAGACCCGCAACGTCGTCGCGCGAAACCTCAAGCCGAACCTGATGATCCTCGTCGACAAGTCCGGCTCGATGAACGCGCCGATCGACGCCACGCGCCCGACCTGTGGCAACTGCTCGGGATCGAATTGCCCAGCGACGTGCCCGACCCGCATCAGTGACCTCCGCACTGCCATGGGTCAGTTCCTCTCTCAGGCATCAACCGTTGCGCGTCTTGGGCTCGCGTTCTTCCCGAACGAAGACCCGGCTTTCTCTCCGACTGGCTGCGGACCGACCCGCGACATCGCTGTCCAGCTCCCGCCCGCCACCAACAGCGACACGGACACCACGCCCCTCACGATGAACGCGACGCAGGTGAACATGCGGATCCAGGCCCTCGGCTCCTCGATCCCCGTCACGGGCGGAACGCCGACGGGTGGCTCGCTGTCGTTCCTGGGCTCCTACGCCGGCCTGCTGGACGACAAGGACAACCGGCAGGACTTCGTGCTGCTCCTCACCGACGGTCTCCCCAACTGCAACCCGGCGAACCCGTTGTCCTGCAGCTCGATGCCCCCTCCGCCCTCCAACCTCTGCACCCTGGGAAACAACTGCGTCGGCCAGTACTGCCGCGCCGGCTTCCTCGACAAGGGTGGCGTGGTGACAGCCGTCCAGCAGTTGCGCTCCCGTAACGTCAGCACCATCGTCGTCGGCTTCGGAGCCGACTTCGCAAGCGCCGAGGCCCTCGACGTCCTCAACTCCATGGCCGAGGTCGGAGGCTTCGGGCGGAAGTGTCCGATGGGCACCGACGCCGAGTGCGGTAGCAACAACACCTGCCTGCCTGCGCCGCCCAACAGCCCGCCCAACTACGTTCGGTTCTGCCAGAAGCAGTTCTACGCTGCGGCGAATCAGACGGAGCTGATTCGGGCACTCAGCGACATTCAGAACCTGATTGGCAGCGGCGACCCCTGCAACTTCGGGCTTTCCGACAAGCCTCCTGACGATCGTTTCCTCGCAGTGATCATCAATGGTCAGACGACGACGAAGGGGCCCAACACCTGGACCCTTCTGCCGACCGGCGACGTCCAGTTCCAGGGCCAGCTGTGCGACCGCGTGAAGGCCTCCACCACCGCCGAGCCGCTCAAGGTCGAGTTCCGCATCGTCAACACGCTGTAACACTGGCGACTCCGGGTCCGCTCGAGGGCCATGAGGAGCGGCGGCTGATCGGGCGGTGACGTCCCGCTCCTCAACGCCCTCGTGCTCCCCTCCGTCGCGCGGACACTGGCGACTCCGGGTCCGCTCGAGGGCCATGCGGAGCGGCGGCTGATCGGGCGGTGACGTCCCGCTCCTCAACGCCCTCGTGCTCCCCTCCGTCGCGCGGACACTGGCGACTCCGGGTCCGCTCAAGGGCCATGCGGAGCGGCGGCTCGTTGCCAGACCCGCGGCCGGCAGTGGGTCCGGCTGTTCGAGTGCTGTCCCAGCACCCTCACCGGCGAGCGGGGTCGCGGTGACGCCCCCGGGAAGCGCGGAGGGTCACTTCAGGAACGGCACCATCCGTCGCACGATCGCCCCTTGGCGAAGCTGCTGGAGCACTACGCCGCCGACGTGGAGCGCCACGAGCACAAGGAGGGCGACCACGAGTACCTCGTGCGCCTCGCGGGACGCGAGCGGCTCGAGCTCTGGCGCCTCGGCGAGCGCGCCGCGAAGGTAGTCGGGCCAGGCGCTCGTCGCACCGGTGACGAAGCCGGACAGACCGATGGCGAACGTCACCACGTAGAGGAGCGCGTGGACTGCTCCGATGCCGCGCCGATGGAAGTCCGACAGCGGGAGCCGCGCGATCGGGGGGCTGCGTCGGCGCACAACGAGGCGCGCGATGGTGAGGAGCATCAGCGTTGCTCCGCCGAGCGTGTGCGCCCTCGACAGAAGGAGACGACCACTCGAGCCCGCGGGCAGGTCTGCCATGACGAACCCCGCCGTCGCCAATCCGACAATGAGCGCTGCGCCGAGCCAGTGGAGCGCGACGGTTGCGTTGGACCAACGTTCCTTCATGCCATCCTCCTGTCGAGCACACGTGGCAAGAGCAGCGCCTGCGTGACCCAGAACCCGGAACGCCCGGTCATCGCAATGACCGTGCGCAGCTCGAAGGCCCCGCCGCCGAGCACATGCACACCGAACGCAACGAAAACCACCAGCGTCGCGACCGCGAGCGCTCGGGCGAGCCAGGTCGCCCACGACCGCCCGAGCAGCACGGCGAGCCCGGTCGTCACGTACGCGAAGCCCGCGCCGAAGTTGAACAGCAGCACGAACGGCACGACGTCGCCGGCCTCCGCTCGAGCGGCGGGGCCGCCGAGGAGAACGTGTCCTCCCTCGATCAATGTCGCGATGCCGAACAGGACGGCCGTCGCACCAGGCGCCCAGCGGCCAGGCCTCGAGCGTGGTGCGGGACGTGAGAGCGTCGCGCTGGTCATGTCGCGGCCCGGCCTTCGCCCCAGTGCTTGAGCGTCAGCACCCCGGTGAGCACGACCGAGGCCGTCATCGACACCGCGCCGAGCAGCACGAAGACAGGCGACAGGCCGAGGTACACCTCGCCGAGGATCCCGGCAGGCATCAAGAGCCCAGCGAGGCCGAGCCACGCCGCCGCCGTGCGAGCCTTGTCGCTCGCGGACGACAAACGAACGAGCACGAAGCCGAGCGCGAGATTGAGCAGCGCGAAGAGGTTGCCGTGTACGTGCGCCAGCCGCGCCTCGAAGTGCTTGCCAGTCGAGTAGCTCGCGACCCAGGCCTCCTTGTCGGGCGCGAAGTCGCGCAGGTAGATGAGCAGGAAGCCGTAGGCCATGAAGCCCGCCATGACGAGCAGGCCGACCCCGACGTTGTAGCGACCGGTCTTCATTGATGACGCTCCTCTCCTCGCCCGAGGTGGTGGACCAGCAGCAGGAGGTCAGTTGAGCTGTCGGGCTCGACGGCGTGCGGGACGTTGGGCGCGAGGACAACGGCATGCGTGGTGTCGAGGCGCAGCCGCTCTGCGCCGGCGACGACCGTGCCGCTGCCCTGCAGTGCCATGATGGTTACGGGGACCGCCGAGTGGTGGGTCGGCAGGACGGTGCCGGCCCGAAGCACAATGCTCGCGAGCTTCAACGCGGACTCGTCGACCAGCACGCGCACCTCGCGCGGCTGGCCTGCCCCGGGCGGGCCGGGGAGCTCAATCGTGCGTACCTCGGGAGCGCCGAGGCTCGCGACGACGTGGTGCTGAGCCGCCGATTGCGTGGCGCAGCCGGAGAGCGCCGTCCCAGCGATGATGATGGTGGCGAGATATCCAGCGTGCTTCATGGTGACCTCTTCCTGCTCGCTTGCGGAGCGACGGCGGGTGAACGGAGGAGCGCGAGCAGGCTGCGCAGGACCGCGCGCGTCTCGGCCTCCCGCTGCCGAGGCCTCGAGGGAGAGAGCGCCAGCATCTGCACGGTGCCCATCACGATCGGCGCGAGCGTCTCGGCAGGGAGGTCGTCGCGGAGCTCGCCCGAAAACTGCCCGTCGCGAAGACAGACGAGCACGAACGAGCGCGTCTTCTCCACGCAACCGGTGAGTCGGTCCGAGCCGCTCTTCGATAGCGCCAGGCGGAACTGCTCGGAGAGCACGAGCCGGAGGATGCCGAGCTGATTGCCCACCGCGTTGCTGCGCGCGAGGATGAACCGCTGGAGCCGCTCGATGGGCGGGAGGTCGGCGGGTGGATAGGTCGAGTCGAGCACGGCCTCGACGCGGGCGACGACGGCCTCGAGCAGCGCCTCGAGCGAGGCGAAGTGACGGAAGATCGCGCCCGTCGAGAGCCCAACCTCAGCTGCCAGGCTCCGCGTGGTGAGCGCCGCGATGCCCTTCGTTGCGACGAGACGCAGCGCAGCGTCGGTCAGCTCGACCTGCCTCTCCTCCGATGCGCGACGAAGTTCACCCATGCGGAAGAGAGTAAGTGCTTACTTGCATCGGCGCAAGCCCACACCGCGCAACCGGCGAGATCGCTGCCCTTTCGTCCGTTGACGGCGCGACCCCAGGGCGGCGAAGAGGGAAACCGAACGGGGCCTCGTTCCCACTCTGGCTTCAGCCATCCCCTCACGCCCGACGCTGCTCCGGTGCTCGCGATTGGAGCGAACACTGGCGACTCCGGGTCCGCTCGAGGGCCAGAGGACCAGCGGCTGATGGAGTGACGGTCCAGCGGGTGTGTGTCGGTCCGCTCAGAACGAGAGCAGGCGACCAGAGCTGGTCAGCTTCCAGATGTCCGGCAGGCCGGTCACCTCGTCGAGCTGCCTCGCTTCGACCAGGTCTGCGGGATCCAGGCCGCACAGCTTCACCGTCGTGTCGCACGCGATCGCGCGGGCGCCGAGTGAGCGCGCATCATTCAACATCGACATCGGCAGCGGGGCTCCCAGGCCCTGGCCGCGGGTTGCGGCCGACGACTCCCTTTCGCTGAGCGGCTTGCCGAACGTGCCCCTCGCCAGGGCCCGCAGCGCGTCGAAGGCGAAGACGTAGACCACCTCGTCGCCCATCGCCGCGGCAGTCAACCCGAGCGACGTCGCCTGCCAGGCCGCCTCGTACCCGCCGCTCGACACGAAGATCACCAGCCGCGACATGGCCGGCAATGTACCCCAGCCGACCGGCACGTCACGGAGGACACCTCTGCCCCTCAAGACGCTAAGCTGCGTGAGCTCATCCGAAGGCCCCGGCCGGGGGCCCGAAAGTCTCCCGATGCGACTCCGCTCTCTGCCCACCGCCCTCGCCCTGCTCTTCTGCGCGCCCGCCTTCGGCACCGTCGTGATGGCGCTCACCCTGGAGGAGATGACCGCCATGGCGCCCGTCGTCCTTCACGGCACCGTGCGGCGCTCCTTCACCGGCTGGGACGACGCCCACCGCAGCATCTGGACCTGGACCGAAGTCGAGGTGCAGGAGACCCTCAAGGGCGCCCCGCTCCGCACGGCGCTGGTGAAGCAGCCCGGCGGCGTCGTCGACGGCATCGGCCAGTCCGTCTCGGGCGCGGCGACGTTCGAAGGCGGCGAAGAGGTCGTGCTCTTCCTCGAGCCGGCCGTCGATGAGCGCAACGCCTTCGTCGTGCTCGCCATGGGCGCCGGGAAGGTGACCCTCGAGTCCACGCTGGGCCCGAAGGTCGCGCGCCGCAACCTCGCCGGCCTCTCGTTCGCGCGCCATGGAGGACGCGGGGTGACCGGGCCCGTCGCCGAGCGCGAACAGCTCGGCGCCGCTGACGCTTTCCTGAAACGCATCCGCGCCGCGGCGAAGGGAGGGGCGCGATGAGAGCCCTCGTCTTCGCTGCCTGGGCGCTCGCCACGACCGCGCTCGCGACCCCGAGCGGCAACCGGTGGTTCCTCGATCAGTGCAGCGGCACCTGCAACCTGCAGAGCGGCCTCGCCAACGGCAACCGCATCTGCGCACGACCGACGGGAGCGCCGACCACCGACCCGCTCCGCTGTCTGCCCGAGGTGCGCCTCGCCGCGTCGATCGACAACGCGGGCGGCATGACGATCCCCGGCCAGCAGCAGATCCCCTACTCGCAGGTGCTGGTGACGACGCGCACCGCCTTCGAGCGGTGGACGCTGCCGAACACGAGCTGTGATCCGGTGATCGCCTTCGCCTACGCCTCGAGCACCTTCTCGAGCCCCGCGGGCGTGCAGGCGATCGCCGCGCTCGACAACGACAACAACGTCATCTGGCTGTCCGGCAGCAACTGGCGCCATTCGAACGCCACCCTCGGCCTCACCACCAACACCTGGTACCCGGGCGGCGAGCTGAGCGACTCGGACATGGAGATGAACGCCTCCACCGTCACCTGGGGCGCGGGCACCACCATCTCCTCGGGCGACTACGACTACGAGAGCGTGCTCACCCACGAGGCAGGCCACTTCATCGGCCTCGCGCACACCGCGTCGACCGCCGCGGTGATGTTCGCGAACCTGGGCACCGGCGAGATCAAGCGCAACCTGCAGGGGCCCGACATCGCCGACGTCTGCGCGGTGTACCCCGGCACGATGGGGAGCCAGGGGACGAGCTGCTCGGGCTCGGGCTGCCAATCCGGGCTCGTCTGCGAAGGCCCCGCCGGCAGCAGCACGCGCATCTGCACTCGCGACTGCAACGCGCCCGCAGACCCCTGCCCCGCGGGCTTCAGCTGCCAGGCCTCCACCAACGGCAACGCCTGCCTGCCGCAGATCGGCGCCCCCGACCTGTGCAAGTTCTGTACGTCAGGGCAGGACTGCTCGACCGGCCTCTGCCTCACCGACGGCATGGGGCGGAACTGGTGCTCGATGTCGTGCAACCCATCGGTCGCGGGCCAGTGCGGAGTCGGCTTCATGTGCCAGGGCACGCCCGCAGGGAACTACTGCATGCCGACCGCAGGCTGCACCGCTCAGTGCACCAGCGCCAACGTCGCCACCAACTGCGCGCCCGGCTACCAGTGCCCGTCTGGAACGTGCGTGCCGAGCGGCAACACCGGTGACCGCTGCGAGGTGTCCGAGGTGTGCAACTCGTGTAACGCCTGCGCGAGCGACGAGCAGAACCCGCAGATCGCCTTCTGCCGCGCCTGCTGCAACGGAGGCTCGCCGCTGTGCACCGGCTGCTCGACCACCACCTGCAGCCCCGTCGGCGGCGCGATGACGCAGTGCCTGCCGATCACCGGGCGCAACGAGCAGCTCTGCTACCCGAGCGGGGGCTCGGCGACGTGTCAGGCCTGCAGTGGGACGATGCCCTGCGCGGGCGGCGCCCAGTGCATCGGCGGGAAGTGCCGCGCGTCGTGCAACCCCACCAGCCCGGGGAGCTGCCCCGCCTGCCTCCCGACGGTGAACGGCGGCATCTGCGCCTGCGGCACCTCGGAGATTAGCGACGCGAACCAGGCGTGCTCGAGCAGCGGCGCCGCGCTTGCCATCTGCCGCAACGGGCTGTCGTGCATCTCGAACTTCTGCCGACGCCGCTGCACCGTCGCCGATCCCACCTCCTGCCCTGCCGGCACCACCTGCCAGTTGAGCGACATGCAGCAGGTCTGCATCCCCGGTAACTCGGGCCAGCAGTGCGCACCGTGCGGCGCCGGCGGACAGTGTGAAGCGGGGCTCATCTGCTACGCGAACCGCTGCTACCCGCCCTGCACCATCACCCTGCCGAACCGATGCGCGACGTGCGTTCAGGTCGACCCTGATCCACCAGCGGGGAGCGGCGCAGGCGTGTGCGCGTGCCCCGATCAGGTCGTCGGTCCCGGCGCGAGCTGCCTGTTGCCCAACATCTCGAGCTGCCAGCCCGGCACGAGGTGCATCAGCGGCGTCTGCCAGGCCCGCTGCGATCCGAACAACACCCAGAGCTGCCCGTCGGGCCACCTCTGCTCGCCGATCGCGAACGACTTCTACTGCGCGCCTGACACCGGTGGTGAAGCCGGCGGCAGCGCGGGCACGGGCGGTGGCGGCGCTGGTGGAGGCACGCGCCCGACTGGAGGCGGCTTCGTGGCTGCTGGCGGCGCAGCGGGCGGCAACGTGATGGTGAACAACATGGGCTGCGTGTGTCAGGGCGACGGCGGCGGCGTGCTGTCTTCCTTCGGGCTGTTGCTCGCCATGCTCGGCCTCCGGCGGCGACGCGGCTGAGCGCGATGGCGCGGTTGGTGGTGATCGCAGCCCTCCTCGCCACCTCGGCCGCTCGCGCAGACGAGTGGTGGGGGCCGGACAAAGCGCTCCACCTCGGGGTGAGCGCGGTGATCGCGGGCGGGAGCTACGGAGTCGCGAGCCTCCTCTCCGGCTCGCAGGTCGAGCGCGCGGCGGCAGGGCTCGTCCTCGGGCTGTCGGCGGGGATCGCGAAGGAGGTGCTCGACGCGTTGGGCACCGGCGCTCCCTCGCTTCGCGATCTGACGTGGGATCTGGTGGGCAGCGTGGCCGGCGCGGCGTTGGCCTTCGTCCTCGATCGCTGGCTCGTCACGCCGCTGCTCGAGACGATCGCGCCCCGCTTCGCTGGCTGAAAGAGCGCGGGAGTGGGTGCTGACGACAGCGCGCGAGCCGCGCTGTGGTGGTTGCGGAGCGCTCCGCGCGGTCGCCTCGAGATCCGCAGCCCAGCGGTCGTGTCCGATGACGTGCTGGTGGCGCAGACGGAGCGGACGGCCCCGAAGCAGTGAGGCACAACGAGCCCTGACGGTCGCCACCACAACAGCACCGTCGTCGGCCGGGTGACGGCGCGTCGCTGGCTTGCGGCCAGAAGGCGAGCCCTGGCCCGAAGTACGCGACGTCGAAGGTCGACAACGTGCGGAGAAGACGACCGGTTGACGTTCGGCGCGCGAGCGGCAGTGACGATGGCCCGCCCGTCGCTCGTCGCCACGGACAGCCGCAGCAGCGCGCGGTCGGGCGACAGGCTGGCGTTCTGCAGCAGCACCCTCACCTCGAACGGGCTGCCTGCGGGCCAGCAGGGGCCCGCCCGCGACTTCAGAGCGGATCGTCCTCGGCGGGCTTCGTCACCGACGGCTGCGGCTCGAGCTTCGACGGTGGCTCGTCCTTCTTCGCCGCGCGGGTCGCCGGTGAGAGATCGAGCGCGATCTGGTGCGCGATGGCCTCGAGCATCGACTTAATTCGCTGACCGAAGAGCGACGGGCGCTTCGCCACCTGGAACGGGTCGAGCCCCTCGAGGCCCGCGCGCAGCTCGTCGCTGAAGAAGGCCCGCCGGTACAGCGTCCCGCCGCCCAGCTTGTAGAGCTGCGCGTAGCCGTACAGGTAGATGCCCGCCTTGCCGCCCTTGCTCCGCAGCCCGTAGTCCTCGACGACGATCTCGATGATCGAGTCCACCATGAGCGGCGCGAGGCGGCTGACGTCCGGCGCGTTGGCCGGCACCTCGTCGACCAGGAAGGACTCGAGCAGCGAGGCCACCTGGGCCGGTGGAGCCACGCGCGTCCAGGGGCGCGACCGCGGCAGCTCGGCCAGCACGTGCGCGCGCAGGGTGTCCGCGACCTGGTAGCGGTTCATCGAGCGCTCCGAGTCCGTCCCCTTCTCCAGCTTCACCGTCAGCCGGCGATCGGCCTCGCGCCAGTCGAGCTTCTTGAGCCGCTCCTGGTAGCTCGCCGCGTCGTCGCGGAAGACGAGGGACTTCGGCCCGGCCCCCTCCTCGATGCGCGCGATGAAGGCTGGGCGATCGAGCGCGTCGAGCGCCTCGGCCGACAACGGCGTGTGCGCACAGCCAAGGGCGAGGAGGGAGAAGAAGCCGACGGTGCTCCGCATGGCGTGAGGTCTACCGCGAAGCTGCTGGACCGGCGAGTCCGTTTCCGCTAACTCCGCGAAGCCTTTCAACCTTTGCACGAGGGGACTTCTCATGTTGAGCCGGCTGTCGAAGGCAACGGTGCTGGTGAGCGCGCTCGCGCTCCTGGCCTGCCCCGAGAAGAAGACCGAACCACCTGCGCCCCCACCGGAGCCGCCGAAGCCGGCTGTTCCCGCCGTGCTGCCGGCGAAGCCGCAGCCGCCGACCGAGCGCGCCGAGAAGGAGTGCGCTTCTCCGATCGATCCGGGCCCCACCCAGGACGTGAAGATCGGCGAGCGCGCCGCGAAGCTCACGGGCGGCCACCTCGTCTTCACCGACAAGGACGCTGACGGCGAGCTCGTCATCGGCGTGCTGGGGCCGGTGAACGAGGACTCCGGCGAGAACATGCTGGCGCTCAAGCGCTACGCGAAGTTCTTCGCCGACGAGAAGGTCGACGCGATCGTCCTCACCGGTGACGTGGGCGACATCGCCGCCGGCATCACCCGCGTCCTCAAGGAGCTCGCCGGAACGAAGGTGCCCGTGCTCGCCTTCGCCGGCAACCAGGAGTGCCGCGCCGAGTTCACCGACGGCGTCACCGCCGCGCAGAAGGACGCGACGAACGTCGTCAACATGAACGTGGTCCGGCACGTGGGCTTCCCGGAGGCCGTGCTGCTCTCCCTGCCCGGCTACCACGACCCCAACTACATCAAGTGCAGCACCGGCTGCCGCTACTTCCAGAGCACCATCGACGACGTCACCCGCGAGGCGAAGGAGGCCAGAGCGCCGGTGATCCTCGTCTCCCACGGCCCGCCGCGTGGCGCCGGAAACCAGGCCCTCGACTTCGCGGGCGCCGCCGGCAACGTCGGCGACGAGGCGATCGCGAAGGCCATCGCCGAGGCGAAGATCCCGTTCGGCTTCGCCTCCAACATCAAGGAGGCCGGTGGGCGCGCCACGGCCGATACCGCGGGCGCCACGCTGGTGAAGGAAGGCACCGCCTCGAAGACCCTCTTCGTCAACCCTGGCCCCGCCGACACCTTCGGCTGGGAGATGAACGACGGCACCAAGAGCGTGGGCATGGCCGCGGTCTTCAAGCTCAAGGGGACTGACGGCCAGTGGAAGAGCTTCCGCATGAAGCCGCTCACGGCCGCCGAGAAGGCCGAGGCGAAGAAGCTCGCGCCGCCGGCCCGCCCGAGCCCGGAGAAAGAGGCAGCTCCGGAGCCCCCGAAGGACGCTCCGAAGACCCCGTAGCCCAGGACTTCGCCGCGGGGCGCTCTGACGCCAGCTTCCTCTCGGGAGCTGGCGTCTTCATTTCGATCAACCCGATTCCAGCCTCACCGCATTCCTGCGGTGACATGGTCTTGCGGATGTTGCTGGCCATGCGTTCGCTGGTACGGTGGCTCACGTGACCTCGCCGCCCCCCACGCCCCGAGTCCGACGCCGCCTTGGCGAGCTGCTGATCGAGGCTGGTGTGCTCGACGAGTCGCGCCTCAAGGCCGCGCTGGCGGAGCAGCGCAAGTGGGGTGGCCGGCTCGGGCGGACCGTCGTCGAGATGGGCTTCGTGGACGAGACGGCGATGTGCAGAATGCTGGCGCAGCAGCTCCGCCTCGGCACCATCGATCTCGACGCAGCGCAGCTCCCCGCGGGCATCGTCGAGCACCTGCGGCTCGATCTGGCCGAGCGGTACGGCTGCTTCCCGACGTCCTTCGACTCGCAGTCGAACACGCTGACGGTGGCCACCTCGGATCCAACCAACGTCGAGGCGCTGCAGGAGCTGGAGTTTGCCACCAGCCAGAAGGTGAACGCGGTCGTGGCGACGGCCTCATCGATCGACCGCGCGATCCGCCGCTTCTATTTTGGCGAGAGCGTCTCCTCGACGAAGGCGGCGACGCCGGGCGAGCTGGGCCTGAGCGAGACGACCTACGAGCTGGATCAGCTGCTCGCTGCTCCAGCAGCCTCGCCCCGCCCTCCCGCGAAGGTCGCGCGACCGGCGGCTCCCCCGGTCGATCAGCACTCCGTCGAAGGGCTGCGCAAAGAGGTCGCCCTGCTGCGGGAGCAGGTGGACGGCATGGAGGCGATCATCTCGAGCCAGGTGCGGGCGCTGCGCAGCCTGCTCGAGATCCTCATCGAGGCCGGCTTGATCACCCGCGACGAGTACCTCGAGCGCGTGCACCGCCACGAGTAGCCGACGCTGCCCGGCGGCCCGCTCCAGGCGATGCCCCGCCCGTCCGCGCGCCACCGTCTCGAGGGGCCCTCACCGAAGTCGAGGTCGCCCGCACGGTCGTTCGCCATCGAGCGGCCGGCCGATCGGTCAAGCCCTCACACCATCGTCGCGGTCGCGTCGGGCCGGCTCTGGGCCAGGGCGGAGTTCCGCTTGCGGCGTTCGTCGGTGAGCTCCGCCACCTGCTCGAGGATCTGCGGGTGGCTCATGATGAGCTGATCGAAGTCCTCGCGCGGCAGACGGAGGAACGAGGTGCGCCTCGTCGTCTTCACCGTCGCGCTCGTCGGCGAGCGGGTCAGCAGCGACATCTCACCGAACACCTGTCCTTCCTTGAGCGTCGCGACCTGGCGCGTCCCCATCGTCACCGCCACCTCGCCCGTGAGCACCACGTACAGCCCGTCGGAGGCCTGCCCTTCCTTGATCAGCACCTCCCCGGGGCCCGCGTCACGCGCGCGGAAGCGCTGCACCAGCTCGCGCCGCTCGCTCTTCGTGAACGGCTTGAAGAGCGCCGCGCTGTTCATCAGGTTGGCCAGCATTCGCTGGCGGCAGAACTTCTTCAAGGCAGTGGCCACCGTCGGGTACTGCGTCGACAGCTCGGCGAGCACGATCGCGGGGATCTCGAGCAACTGCGTGTCTTCGGCGGCCGCCTCGACGCTCGCGCTCCGCGGCGCGTCGGACAGCAGGGCCATCTCACCGAAGAAGGCGCCCTCGTCCAGGGTCGCCAGCTCGCGCGTCGCGTCGCCGTCGGTGCGCAGCACGCGGACCTTCCCGGCGCAGATCACGAAGAAGCTCGTGCCGTGGCTGCCCTGCTCGATGATCTGATCGCCCGGCTCGGCGCGGCGCAGCGGACAGCGCTCGAACAACGCGATGAAGGCATCGCTCGGCAGATCCGAGAAGAGCGGGATCTTCGGCAGCGCCCCTGGATCGGGCTTGAGGTCGTCGGGCGCCTCCATCGCCTCTTCTTCGGTGATCTGCACCGACGGCGAGCTCGCCGGCACCCCTGCGCTGGCGGCAGCCTCCACGGCCTGGAGCAGCGTGTCTCCCTCGAGCTCGAGCTCGGTGAAGCCAGGCGAGGCCGCAGCGGGCTCGATCTCCGGCAGCTTCGGCGCCACCGGAGGAGCCGGGGCGGGCGCCTCGACGGGCGGCGCGTCCACGTCGAACCGGGTGAACACCTCGAGGCTGCGCTCGAGCTCCGTCATCGCGGGCGGCGGCGGGACGGGCACGGCAGCTGACGGCGGCGCAGCCTCGCTGGGGGGCGCTCCCGCTGGCGGCGCCTGGAACGCCGGGGGCAGCCAGATGCGCGCTCCGGAGGGAGAAGACTGTGGCGTCGGTGGGGACGCGGCGGGTCCCTCGGAGCGCTGACGCGGCTTCAGGCCGGGCGGCGCACTCTCGGACCTCGACGGGTTGCTCGCGAACGGGGCTGGCGGCTCACGCTTCTTCGTGAGGACGAGGATCTCATCGTCCGCGGAGGGAGGCGGCGGGACCGGGTCGATGGCAGGCGAAGGCGCGGTGGTCGCGACGGGCGTGGGATCGAGGGGGGCGGCGATGCTGGCGGGCGCCGGAACGACCGGAGCTGGGGGCGGCGGTTCGAGCTGCTCCTCGATCTCGACGGGCGGCTGCGGCGGCACGGCGACGGACGGAGTTGGCGCTGCGGCGGGCGGCGCTTCGGCTGCTGATGCGGCAGGCGCACGTGGAGGCGGTTCGGCTGCGGCCGGCTCCTCGACCACCTCCTCGAGCTCGACGATCGGTTGGGGTGGCGGCCGGGGGGGCCGCGCGGTGAAGGAGCCGGAGAGCTCGATCTCGAGCTCGTAGCTCTCAGCGGCTGCGGGCGGGGGCGGTGGAGCGGTGAGCTCGTAGCTCTGAGACCCAGCTGGCGGCGGCGGAACGGTGAGCTCGTAGGATTCGGGCACGGCCGTTGCCGGTGGAGGGGCGCCAGGCCCAGGCGGCGGCGGCGGAACGGCGAGCTCGTAGGTCTCGGGCACGGCCGTTGGCGGTGGAGCGGCGCCAGGTCCAGGCGGCGGCGGCGGAACGGCGAGCTCGTAGGTCTCGAGCACGGCCGTTGGCGGTGGAGGGGCGCCAGGTCCAGGCGGCGGCGGCGGGAGAGAGAGCTCGAGCTCGGGCGGCAGCTCGCCTGCCTTCGGGAGCCCGCCGGGGACCGGATCGAGCTCGGCGCCCATGGCGATGGGCACCTCGATCTCGCCGGTGACCGGTTGCGATCCCAGCTCGAGCTCGATGCCCGACGCGGGATCGAGCGGCTCAGGCGGCGGCTTCGGCCGGTCGATCGCGTCCTCTTCGACGGCGATCTCGATCGCGTCACTGCGCGTCGTCGGTGACGGCCCAGGCGCTGGCGGCTTCGACGTGGTGGGGCGCGCGTCCTCTTCGACCGCGATCTCGATCGCGTCGGGCCTGTTGGTCGGCGAGGGCTCCGGGGCCTTCGCGGTCGCTGCTGGCGTGGGATCAGGCTTCGCCCCGATGGTGCGGGCGGTCGTGGGCCGTGAGGAGCCACTCTTCCTCGCGTACAGATCCGCCAGCATCTGCGAGATGCCCTTGTGGCCGGGGTCGAGCTCGAGCACGAGCTTCGAGGCCGCGATCGCGCGCGGCAGGAAGCCGTCCTTCGCGAAGCCCTCTGCGGCCGCGTGGTAGGCGATGATCGCCTTGTCCTTCTTTCCCGACTTCGCCCAGGCGTCGCCCATGCGCAGGCGGGCCTGCAGATCCTTCGGGTCGGCCTTGCAGTACTGCTCGTAGGTCTCCGCGGCCTTCGCGAACTTGCCCTTCGAGAAGAGCTCGGTCGCCTTGCTCTTGAGTTCCCGCGCGTCCATCAGCGCTGGCCCTCCGAGGGCGAGAGCTTCGAGACCGCCTGGTTGGCGGCCTCGCGCACGCGCACGGCGTAGTCGCCCTTGAGCGCGTCGAGCGACTCGAGCTGCGACTTCGCGGCGTCCCCCTGGAGCGCGAGGGCGTCGGCGGCGGCCGCGCGCACCGCCGGGGAGTCACTGAAGAGCTCGCGCCCCAACGCCACGACGGCCTCGTTGGACTTCACGCGCCCCAGCGCGGCGATCAGCTCCCGCCGGCCGACGACGGTGTCCTGTTTGAGGAGCTGGGCGATGGTGGAAGCAGACTCCGGCGCCTGCATCTCGGCGAGGATCGCCGCGGCGGTCGAGCCATCGGCGCCGCCCTCCTTCACGAGCGCGAGGAGCACCGGGGCCGCGCCTGGCGGAAGCGGCTGTCCCTTGAGCGGCTCCACCAGCCGCGAGCGATCGCCGACGAGCTGCGACAACACCTCGAGCACCGCCGCCCGGCCTTCGGGCGAGGTCTCGGCGAGCACCTGGGCGACGGCGCCCTGCACCGAGCGCTCGGCGTCGAGCAGCGCGGGCTTCACCAGCGGCACCGTCTCGGGCCCGAGCAGCGCGAGCCCCGCGAAGGCAGCGGCGCGCAGGGTCGGACTCTGCTCCTCGGTGAACGGCTCGATGCGGGCCCGCGCGCCGTCCACCTTGAGGCGCCCCATCGCTCGCAGCAGCGCCCCCATGATCTGGTACTGCTCCTCCGTGCCGTCATCGACCAGCTCCCGAGGCGGGCGGGCGGTCAGCGGCACCTTGCCGCGTTCCTTGAGGCGCTGGGCGTCGAGGGCCTGCACCCTCCGGAGCATCTCGGACGTGCGCGCGCGGGAGACCCGGTTGAAGACATCACGCTCCGGTGGCGCCTCGTCGGGGTTGAACCCGGGCGAGTACTTGAGCTGGAGCTCGGCGGGGATCCAGTCGGCTCTCAGGGGCTCGATCGCCTTCAGCTCGGCGTCGAAGGCCTTCAGCACGGCGCCCGCGCTCGAGGGGTCCTGCAGCTCGGCGAGCGTGTCCACGGCGAGGCGGCGCGTCAGCGGCTCGTTCGACGTCAGCAGCGGCGCGACCTTCGCCGCGTGCTCCTTCACCATCGGCCCCAGCGCGGTGAGGGCGCGCAGCCCGGTGTTGGGCGAGGTCTTCAGCTTCTCGAGCAGCGGCTCCATGGGGCAGCCGCCTCGCTGGCGCATCGCCCTGCCCGCCGCCTCCACCTCGACGCCTCCGCCGCTCATCACGACGTCGCACAGCGCCTTGTTCGTCTCGGCCGTCACCGGCAGCTCGGCGATCGCGCGTGTGGCGAGGGGGCTCGTCGGGCTGCCCTCGAGGGCCACGACGGCGAGCTTCGGCAGCGACGAAGGATCCTTGAGCCGGAAGAGCGCCTCGCAGGCGGCCTCGCGCAGCTCGGGGAAGTTCTCGTCCAGCAGCGCCGAGAGCGCCGGCACCGCCCGCATGTCGCGCGCCGAGCCCAGGCCACGCGCCGCGGCCGCCGCCAGCACCACCTGCTTGTCCTTGAGCAGCGGGACGAGGCGGTTGACGGCCTCGGGCCGCCCCGAGCGACCGAGCTCTTCGGCCGCGCCGACCCGCTCCGGTAACGCCCCCTCCTGCAGCACCTTCAGGTTCTGCTCCCAGATCGAGTTGGCCTCGGCGGCGACACAGCTCGCCATCGCGCCGGGCACGTTCGCGCTCTTGAGGCCTTCGACGATCACGAGGCGGGTGCTGCGACCGCGACGCGAGTACTGCAGCGTCAGGTAGCCACGCGCCTTGTCGTTGCGGATGACGGCGAGCGATCGCGCGGCGGCGGCCTGCACGTCCTCGTCGGGATCTCCGAGCGCCTCCCCGAGCAGATCGACGACGCGGGGGTCGGCGCTCTTGCCCAGCGCAGCCATGGCCTCGGCCCTCACCATGCCGACGGGATCGCGCGCGGCCTGCGTGAAGAGGGGCAGATCGTCGGCATCGAACCGCTCAGCCAGCTTCTTGACGGCGATCGCGCGCTCGTCGGGCCGGGGGCTCTGCAGCTGAGCGAGCCACTTGTCCCGGCCGCCCGGGCACGCCGCCAGCCAGAGGCTCAGAATCAACACGATCCCGCGGGCGGACATGCGCACGGTTCTACCCCGCCCTCTCGTCGATGGCAGTGGGATTCAGGCCTGCCGACGGGGCTCGCGAGGTCGTGCTGGCCGTGCCGGCCGGGGGCTCTCCGCGCGGGCAGGCTCGGCGTCCGGCTCGTCCTTCCCGACCCCGTGGCCGTGCCGTCTCGGCGGCAGCTTGAGCGCGGGCTCGGCGGCGGCTTTCCCCTCGGAGATCCCGTTCACCCGGCGCACCTCGTCGGCCGTCAGCGGGCGGAGCTGCCCGGGGCGCAGCCCCTCCACCGAGATGCCAGCGTGGCTGGGGCGATAGAGGCGCACCACCGGGTGCCCGATCGCGGCGCAGAGGCGTTTGATCAGGTGGGGCCGCCCCTCCGTCACCACGATGCGCAGCCAGGTGTTCTTGTCGGCGCGCTCGAAGCGGGCGACGTCGGTGGGCTTCGCGAAGCCGTCTTCGAGCCGCACCCCGCCCTTCAGCTTCTCGAGCGAGGCGTCAGACGGCTCGCCCTTCACCTTGGCGAGATACACGCGGCGCACCTGGTGGCGCGGGTGCATCAGCCGGTTGGCGACGTCGCCGTCGTCGGTGAGCAGCAGCGCGCCCTCGGCGTCGTAGTCGAGGCGCCCGACGGGGAAGACGCGCACGCCGACGCCGCGCAGGGAGTCCGAGATCGTCGGCCGGCCCTGGGGATCCTTGAGCGTCGTGACGACCCCGGGCGGCTTGTAGAGCAGCAGCCAGGTCTTCTGGCTGGGCGCGACGGCGGGCTTGCCGTCCACCACCACGAGATCCTTCGCCCCGTCCACCTTCGTGCCCAGCTCGCGCACGACGGCGCCGTTCACCTTCACCCGGCCGGCGGTGATGAGCAGCTCGGCAGCGCGGCGAGAGGCGAGGCCGGCGCGGGCGAGGTACTTCTGTAGGCGCTCCTGCATGGCTAGCTCCCCGCGGTCGGCGTGGGACCGGAGTCGGCAGGCGGCGGCGCGCCCCCTTCCGGTGGGGGCTCGGGCGGCTTCGGGGGGTCGAGCACCTTCGAGACCGCCTTCGAGGTGACGTCGGCCGTCTCGATCGCGCTCTCGAGCTGCTCGAGGGCCGCCTCCGACGCCTTCTCCTGCTCGAGCACCCGCTGCTGAAAGGTCGGGTCGGCGAGCGCCTCGACGGTGCCCGCGGCGGTCGGCCGGGGCGTCTCCTTCTCGACGATCTCCTGGTGCTCCTCGGTCAGCTCGTGGAACTCGCGCAGCGTGGGCAGCGCGTTGAGATCCTTCAGGGCGAAGAACTCGAGGAACTCGCGCGTCGTGCCGTAGAGGATCGGGCGACCCACCTCCTCCTTCTTGCCGACGATCTTGATGAGGCGGCGATCGAGCAGCGCCTTGAGGACGGCGCCCGAGTCCACCCCGCGAATGTCTTCGATCTCTGGCCGCGTCACCGGCTGGCGATAGGCGCAGATGGCGAGCGTCTCGAGCGCGGCCCGCGTCAGCCGCTGCGGCTTCACCTTGAGGAAGCGCTTCACGAAGTCGCTGGACTCCGGCGCGGTGCGCAGCTGCCAGCCGCCGGCGACCTCGTGCAGCACCACGCCCGACAGCCCCTCTCGACGGGCGCCCTGGAGCGCCTCGAGCCCCTGCTGCAGCTTCTCGCGATCGATGCCCGTGGCGTCGAAGAGCTGATCGAGGCTGAGCGGCTCGGGCGCCACGAAGAGCACGCTCTCGAGCACGTTCTGGACCTGCTGCGCGCTCAGCCTTCGAGCGCGGGCGATCACCTTCTCGAACGGCGTCTCGAGCTCAGGCGCGTCGATGGTGGCGGCCTCGACCTCGTCGAGCTCGGGATCGGTCGAGGGGCCGGCGGTCGCGGCGAGGACCTCCTCCTCGGAGAACGGCGAGGGTCCGCCTGGCTTAGTGGTACTCACGGTCGATCTCCTCGGAGCCCAGGTGCTGCGCGGCCGCCGACGACAGCTCGTCGCCCCGCTCGCTGATCAGAATCTCGCCGCCCCCCTCCGCCTGGAACACCCGGAGGAAGCGGTGCTTGCACATCTCGAGCATGGCGAGGAACGTGATGATCACCTCGCTGCGCTGCCGCAGGCCGTCGAACAGCGCGAAGAAGCTCACCGCCGACCCCTTGCCGGCGGCGCGCACCTTGTCGGCCACCTTCTGCATCGCGGCCGACAGCGACATCACCTCGCGCACCACCTCGTGCTGCTTCTGGGGCACGAGCTTCTCGAGCACCCGATCGAGCGCCTCGATCAGCTTGTAGACGCTGACCTCCTGCAGCCCGATCTCGTCGAGCTCGAGCGGCACCTCGTGCACCGCCACGCGCCTGGGGAACACGTCGCGATCGAGCAGATCGTTCATCGCCAGCTGCTCGGCCGAGTGTTTGTACTTCTGGTACTCGAGCAGCCGCCGCACCAGCTCGGCGCGGGGATCACCGGCGTCCTGGCCGCCCTCGAGGCCGTCCGGCCCGACCGGGCGCTCCTCGCGGGGGAGCAGCATGCGCGACTTGAGGTGCAGCAGCGTCGACGCCATCACCAGGAACTCGCCGGCGATGTCGAGATCGATCTGCCGCATCTTCTCGAGGTGCTCGAGGTACTTCTGGGTGATCAGCGCGATCGGGATGTCGAGGATGTCGACCTTGTGCTCGCGGATCAGGTGCAGGAGCAGATCGAGCGGCCCTTCGAAGTTCGGCAGCGCGATGCGGAAGGCATCGTGCGGCGCGACCACGTCGCCCAGTCCGTCGTCAGGTGCAGGACTCACGTCCTTCACGTTGGCCAAGAAGTCGCTCCGGGGCCGGGAAATCGGCCTGTGGCGGTATAGCCTACTTCGCCCGAAACGCGACCATTGCCGACCCGCTCAGAGGCCGACCGCCGCGCGCACGCGCTGGATGACCGGGGCTGCGAAGCCGCGCGCCTTCTCCGCCCCGGCGGCGAGGATCCGCTCGACCTCTGCGCGATCGGCGATGAGCTCGTCGTAGCGCCTGCGGGCCGCGCCGAACTCCTGCCGGTACCCCTCGAGCAGCAGGCCCTTGAAGTACCCGTAGCCGTTCGTCTTCGGATCTCCGCCGGTCCGCCAGGCCTGGTCGGCGTCGGCGAAGGCCCCGGGCGGGAGCACCACCTTGAGCAGCTGGTAGAGCGGCTGATCCTCCACCGGCTTCGGTTGATCCGGCGGCGTGGAGTCGGTCTTCACGGACTTGATCTGCTTCTCGACCTCTTTGTCGGGCGCGAAGAGGTCGATGGTGTTGCCGTAGCTCTTCGACATCTTCTGGCCGTCACGGCCCGGGACGACGGCGGTCTCGTCGCGGGTGCGGGCGAGGGGCAGCTTGAAGAGGCCGGGCGTCTTCGCGGGATCCTGCGGGTCGTACCCGGGCACGTACTGCACGTTGAACTTCGTCGCCCAGTCGCGCGCGAACTCGATGTGCTGGCGCTGATCGCGGCCCACCGGCACCACGTCGGAGTCGTAGAGGAGAATGTCGGCCGCCATCAGCACCGGGTAGGCGAAGAGCCCGAACTCGGGGCTCGCGATGCCCTTGTTCTCGATCTTGTCGCGGTAGCTGGTGGCGCGCTCCAGGTTCGCCATGGGCACCAGCGTGCCGAGGATCCAGTAGAGCTCGCCGATCTCGGGGATGTCGCTCTGCCGGAAGAGCGTGGCGCGCGAGGGGTCGAGGCCGAGGGCGAGGTAGGCGACCGCGGTCTCGAGCGTGAGCTGGCGGGCCAGGGCGCCATCCCGAACGCTGGTGAGCGCGTGGTAGTTCGCGATGAAGTACAGCGCCTCGCCCTCATGCTGCAGGCGCACGAACTCGCGGATCGCGCCGTAGTAGTTGCCCAGGTGGAGCCTGCCCGACGACTGAACGCCACTGAGAATGCGGAGTGCCATCGGCTGCCTTTGTGACGAAGCGGACGCGAGATGTCCACTGTCGCTGACGTCAGAGCGCGGGCGTGGGCCCCGACCAGCTACCCGGCCCGCTTCGCTCGCGAGCGCGGGTGGTGGCGATCGTAGGTGCCGCGCAGGCGCTGGCTGTCCACGTGGGTGTAGATCTGCGTCGTCGCGAGATCGGCGTGGCCCAGCATGGCCTGCACCGCGCGCAGGTCGGCCCCGCGCTCGACGAGGTGGGTGGCGAACGAGTGCCGCAGCTTGTGGGGTGACAGCGCCTTGGTGATCCCCGCGCGGCGGGCGTGGCGGCGCAGCAGCTTCCAGAACCCCATGCGCGAGAACCCCTTGCCCCGCGGAGTGACGAAGAGCGCCGACGTCTGCCGCCCCTTGAGCAGCGCCGGGCGCGACGACGTGAGGTACGCCTGCAGGTGCCCGATCGCGTGCTTGCCCAGCGGCACGACGCGCTCCTTGCGACCCTTGCCCATCACCAGCACGAAGCCGTCGGTCAGGTTGACGTCGTTGACGCCCAGCTTGACGAGCTCGCTGACGCGCAGGCCCGTCGCGTACAGCACCTCGATCATCGCGCGGTCGCGCAGGCCCGATGGCGTCGAGAGCTCGGGCGACGCGAGCAGCGCCTCGACCTCGTCCAGCGTCAGGAAGACAGGCAGCTTGCGGGTGTGCTTCGGGGTGTCGAGATCGTCCGTCGGGTTGCCCGGCGCCAGCTTCTCGTCCTCGAGGAAGCGGTGGAAGCCGCGCAGCGCCGCCAGGTGTCGGGCCCGGCTCCGCGCCGAGAGCCCCTTCCGCGCCAGCCACGCGAGGTGCTCGAGCACGTCGTCCCGGGTGGCTGACTCGACGGCCAGCCCGCGGCGCTTCAGCTCGTCGAGCCAGTCGCGCACGTCCATCGCGTAGGCGTCGACGGTCTTCGGCGCCAGGTTGCGCTCCGCGCGCAGGAAGGTGACGAAGGCGTCGAGCAGCGCGTCCACGACCCCGAACGTACCGTGGCGCCCACGCGAGGCGAGAATTGCGCGACACTCGGCCCCGATGAAGCCCGGCAGCGGCGAGCTCGACGGCAGGCTCCGCGCGGCGCTCGCCGAGGCGGTCGCGATCCTGTGGGACGAGGCCCAGGAGCGCCCGCCTCTGCTCCGCTTCCTCACGCCGTTCGGTCGGCCCGAGCTGCGACGCCTCGAGCGGGAGTTCGGCAGCGCCCCCTCGATCGCCTGGCTGCTGGGAGAGCCGCGCCCCGAGCTGGCGACCTGGCTCGCAGCGGCGACCGTGCGCCTGGGCCTCGCGGTGCCGGGCATCGCGCCCGTGCCCGAGCACCGCAACGCCTTCGTGGCTGGCCCGTGCTCGCGCGAGGCGCCGCTCTTCGTCACCGAGGCGTCGAGCGTCGTCGTGGCGGGCGATCTCTCGGCGCCGGCGATCGTCGTGGACTCTGGCGCCCGGCTCGTCGTCGCGGGCACCCTCACCTGCCAGACGCTCGCCTCGCGGGGGCTCGTGCTGGTGCAGCAGCGCCTGGTCGGGCACACCATCGCGATCGGCTCACCCCTCGGCGCTCCCTCCGCGCGGCCGGTGGGCTGGCAGGTCGGCGAGGCCGTGAGGGCCCAGGTGCTCGACAGCCCGCGCTATGGGCTGACGTGCCCGGTCGAGTCCGACGGCGTGATCCGCCTCGTGGGGCGCACGCCCGACCGCGCCTCGGTGGAGCGGGCCCGGACGCGCCTCTCGCACGAGTGCTGGAGGGACGACGGCCAGGGAGTCGACGTGGACGTGTTGATCGATCTGCTGGTGAACGGCTCAGCCGCCGTCGCGTGAGAGGGGCGGCTTCTCGCCCGGCTCCTTGCGACGCGCCACGATGACTCCGTAGGTGGCGCCGGCCTTGCCCTGCTGGGCGCGGTGTACGGTGATCTCGGCCTTCAGCTGCTTGATCGCCTCGGTCTCGCTGGGCTGCTTCGCGAGGGCGGCGTCGATCTCCCGGTAGAAGTCGTCGAGCTCGGGGTCGCCCAGGCTCTCGACGATCTCGGGCTCGAAGCCCTCCGGCTCGACCGACATCAGGGTGTCGCGCGGCGAGACGATGGCGTGGCCCAGGCGATCGGCCCAGCTCTCGAGCGCCACCTTCGCGGGCTGGCGACCCACCGCCATGACGCAGGTGACCGCCAGCCGACCCTTCTCGGCGAGCCAGGGACGGAAGCGACGGGCGAGCTCCGAGGGCCGGCCGATCACGCGCCCCAGCGAGAAGATCCCGTCGAACGACTGATCGGCGAAGCTCACCGACGACAGCGGCTGCTGGAGCCAGGTGACGGCGTCTCCCAGCCCCGCCATGCGCGCGCGCTCCTTGAGCGTCTCGGCGACGCGTGGATCCGGCTCGATCATGGTGATCTGGCAGTTGAGCGCCCGCGCCAGCGCGAGGCCGCCGAGGCTCGCGTGGATCTCGAGCAGCCGCGACTCTCCCGTGAAGTGCGCTGCCTGCGCGAAGCGACGCAGCAGCGACTCGCTCTGGAACAGGCGTCGCGCCTCGGAAGGAAGGTACAGCGGGAACGGATCGGCCATGTGCTCGTCGCAGCCCTTACACACTCCGGGGAGCCCTGTCACCCCGGCTCATCACAGGTAATAGAGAATGCGCTTCTCCTGGTGCAGCTGCAGGTAGATCGACCGGCGGTGCTCCTCGCTCAGCAGGTACACCGAGACGGTCAGCGAGATGTACGTGCCCTTGCTCGACGGGACGACGGCGATCGAGTCGGGAGAGACCTCGCTGCCCATCAACCGCCCGAAGAGCAGGCGCACGTACTCCGCGAACCCGTGCTCCTGCCGCCCCATCACCTTGAAGGCGTAGATGGTCGGGTACTCGATGAGCGGCGGTTTCTCGTCTGCCGGAGGCTTCGGCTCGCTCACAAGAGGTTGGTCGCGAGCTCCGCCAGCGCGCTGCGCTCGCCCTTGTTCATCGTGATGTGCCCGGCGATGCGCTCGTTGCGGAAGCGGTTGACGACGTGCACCAGGCCGTTGTTCGTCGAGTCCACGTAGGGGTTGTCGATCTGGAAGGGGTCGCCGGTGAGGACGATCTTCGTGCCGTCACCGACGCGGGTGATGATCGTCTTCACCTCGTGCGGGGTGAGGTTCTGGGCCTCGTCCACGATGATGTACTGGTTGGGGATCGACCGCCCGCGGATGTAGGTGAGCGGCTCGATCTCGACGATGCCCAGGTCCATCAGCTCGTGGTACCCGCGGCCCGCCTTCTTGTCCGAGCGCGACAGGTTGAGCAGGTACTCGACGTTGTCGAAGATGGGCTGCATCCACGGGTTGAGCTTCTGCTCGACGTCACCCGGCAGGTACCCGATGTCTTTCCCGAGCGGGAAGATCGGCCGGCTCACGAGCAGCTTCTGGTAGGTCGCGTCTTCGGTGACGCGCGTGAGGCCGGCGGCGATCGCGAGCAGGGTCTTCCCGGTGCCCGCCTTGCCGACGATGGTGACGAGCTTGATGTCGTCGTTGAGGAGCAGGTCGAGCAGGAAGCTCTGCTCCATGTTGCGCGGCCGGATGCCCCAGGTGCCGTCCTTCACCTGCCGGTTGAGCGGGACGATCTTCTTCTGCGCCTCGTCATACCGGCCCATCGCGGTGTGCGAGGTGTTCGCCGCGTCCTTGAGCAGCACGAACTCGTTGGGCGACAGCTTCGCCTCGACGACCACGTCGCCGCCGGGCTTGTAGAGCTGGTTGATGACGTCGGCCGAGACGGCGTGCTCGGAGAAGCCGGGGTACAGCTCGCTGATCTCGACGCGCTCGGGCTCGTAGTCCTCGGCGAGCAGGCCCAGGGCGTCAGCGCGGATGCGCAGGTTCGTGTCCTTGCTGATGAACACGGTCTGCGCCTGGGGGTCGCGCTGCCGGGTCTCGATGGCGACCGCGAGGATCCGGTTGTCCATCAACCCGCCGTCGGCCATCGACTTGGGCAGATCGCGCTCGACGAAGCTGACCCGCAGCGAGCCCCCGTTGGGCAGCGGCACCCCTTCTGCCAACGTGCCCTCCGCCCGATGGGCGTCGAGGTAGCGGGCGATCTGACGGGCGTTGCGGCCCAGCTCGCTCATGTCCTTCTTGAACTGATCGAGCTCTTCGATGACGTAGATCGGGATGATGACCGTGTTGTCGTCGAAGCTGTAGATGGACCGCGGGTCGTGCAGCAGCACATTGGTGTCGAGAACGAAGTTCTTCCGCGACAAACAGCCCCCTCGCGTGGAGTGTGGTGGGCTCACCATAGCCCTTCAGACGTAACGGATGTTCAGAATCGTGAACTCGGCCTCACCCTTCGGGCGCATCACGGTGACGGTGTCTCCTTTCTTCTTGCCGATGAGGGCGCGCGCGACCGGGGAGTCCACCGAGATGCGGCCGGTCTTGAGCTCGGTCTCGTCCGGGCCGACGAGCTGATACGTCACCTTCGACTCGTCCTCGTCGTTCTGCAGGGTGACGGTCGCGCCGAAGAAGATCCGGCCCGGCTCCTTCTGCTCCTTCGGATCGACGATGGTGAGCGCCTCGAGCCGTTTCTGCAGGAACCGCAGCCGGCGATCGATCTCGCGCAGCCGCCGCTTGCCGTAGATGTACTCGGCGTTCTCCGATCGATCGCCCAGCGCCGCGGCCGCCGAGACCTCGGCCGTCACCTTCGGCCGCTCCACCGTCAGCAACTGCCTGAGCTCAGCGCGCAGCCGCTCGGCTCCGGACGGCGTGATGTAGAGCGTGCCCCGGGGCTTCGTGTCCTCCTCCTCTGCCGCCTCCTCGAGCAGCGCGCCCTCTTCCTCGCCGCCCTCCACCTCCTCGTCGTCCGCACGTCGTCCCATGCGCGACAGGTACCGCGAGACCTGACGCGGGACCAGCAGGTCGTGCTATGCGCCCACGCCATGCGACGACTCCTGCTGGCCGTCCTCGCCACTGCTTCGGCGTGCGACAAGGTCGACTACATCGAGATCCAACCCGGCGACGTCGAGTTCCAGTCGCGCGGCGAGTCGAAGAACCTCTCGGCGCGGTGCATGTCGCGGGCGGGGAACCGCGCCGAGCGCGCCATGGTGACCTGGTCGGTGAAGGACCCGGAGATCGCCGAGGTGAGCGCCAAGGGGGTGCTCAAGCCGAAGAAGAGCGGCGTCACCGAAGCCGTCGCCCGCTATGACACCGTCGAGTCCGCCATCCCCGTCAGGGTCACCTTCGTCGAGAAGATCCAGGTGGTGACCCCCACCCTCTCGATCAAGGAGGGCGCCGACGCCGTCCCGATCCAGCTGAAGTTCCTCGGCCTCAACGGCAAGGACCTCGGCAAGCGGGGCGTCACCTACACCCCGAAGGACAAGACGATCGCCGCCATCGTCGGGGGCAACGCGATCCTGCCGCTCGACCCGGGCAAGACCGTCATCGACATTCAGGTTGACGGCATCTCGGCGTCGATGGAAGTGACCGTCGAGGAAGACAAGTCCCTGAAAAAGAAGTGAGGAGCGCTTTCCCGAAAAACAGCAGGTGCGAGTCGCTAGCTCAGTTGGTAGAGCACCGGCCTTTTAAGCCGAGGGTCGGGGGTTCAAATCCCCCGCGACTCACCATTCGGCCCCATCGTCTAGAGGCCTAGGACGTGGCCCTTTCAAGGCTAAAACCCGGGTTCGAATCCCGGTGGGGTCAAAACCGAACGCGAGCCCGCGCCGTGCTGGCGGTGCTCGTCGTGGCGGCGGTGAGCGGGTGTCCGGGCGCTTCGGAGCGGTACCTCCAGGCCGGCCACCAGCACGCCCGGCGAGGTGCGTGGCAGAAGGCCCTCGAGCAGTACGAAGGCGCCGCCGCCGCCGACCCCTCCTGTGCGCGGTGCCTGTCGCTGGCCGGGCTCGCCAACCAGCACCTCGGCCGCAGCCAGCCCGCCGCAGACGCCTTCACTCGCGCGCTCGCCGTCGAGGGATCCGAGGCCGGCGCGCGGGTGGGGCTTGGGGCGCTGGCCGTCGAGGCCGCCGACGCAGGCGCGGCGCTCTCGTGGCTCGAGGGCGTCGTGACCCCGGGCGCCGAGCTCGTCCGCGGGCGCGCCCTGCTGCTCCGCGGCAACCCGCAAGACGCCGAGCTGGCCCTCACGGCCGCCCGCGCCGCCCTCACCGCCCTCCCGGGATCGATCGAGGCCCGGTACCTCGAGGGCTCGGCCTTGCTGGCCCTCGCGCGGTATGCCGAGGCGCAGACCGCCTTCGAGACGCTCGAGCGCTCGGCGCGCGACTCCGCCTTCGGGCCCTATGGCCTGGCGCGCGTGGCCGCCGCACAGCAGCGCTCGACCGACGTCCTCCTCTACCTGAAGGCCGCCCGCGCGGCAGCCCGGGAGGCCTGGCAGGCCCGGGCCGTTGCAGCCGACCCCGCCTTCGCCTTTCTTGCGGGCAGCCCCGCCTTCTCCGAAGCCGTTGGACCGTAGCCATGCTCCGAAACCTGTTCTGCATCTTCGTCGCCTGCGTCTGGACCGCCGTGCTCTTCCCGGTGACGGTCCTCGTCGCCCTCTTCACCCTCAACCTGTCGAACACGCTGTTCGTCGTGCAGCGCATCTGGTCGCCGGTGTTGCTCTGGGCCGGAGGCGCGAAGTTCTCGGTGCGCGGGCTCGAGAAGGTCGATTTCACGAAGCCGGCCATCTACGTCTGCAACCACCAGTCGACGCTCGACATCCCCGCCCTCTTCGCCGCGCTGCCCGTCGCCTTCCGCTTCGTCGCCAAGCACCAGCTCCAGTACGTGCCGTTCCTCGGCTGGTACATGACGATGGCGAAGTTCGTCTTCATCGATCGTTCGAACCACACGAAGGCGGTGAAGTCGCTCCAGGTGGCGGCCGAGCGCATTCGCAGCGGCGTCTCCATCGCCATGTTCCCCGAGGGCACCCGCAGCGAGGATCGGACGATCCGGCCGTTCAAGAAGGGGCCCTTCGCGCTCGCGATGGCGGCGGGCGTCCCCGTGGTGCCGGTCGCGATCGAAGGCTCGGGCACGCTGATGCCGAAGAACTCGTGGAACATCACGCCCGGGCCCGTCACCGTCGCCGTGGGAGAGCCCGTCGATCCGGCGCCGTTCGGTGACGACCGCGAGGCCCTGATGAAGGCGGTGCGCGATCGCATCATCGATCTCTCGCTCGAGCTCGGCGGCAAGGGCGGCGACAAGAACCTCACCGTCGCGCAGCGCGGCACCGAGGGCGTCGCGCGTGATCGGCAGGCGGTGGCATGAGGCGCCTGGGGTTCGCCGCGCTCGTCGTGCTGGGCGGCTGCGTGACCTCGTCAGGTGGCGAGGTGCTGTCTCCCCGGGAGCGCGCGCTCGTCGCTCTGCAGAAAGGCAACGCGGCCGAGGCCGTGAAGCTGCTCGAGGCGCTGCGGGCCGACGCGCCGGGCGATCTCGATGTCGCGCGGGCGTGGGCCGGAGCGCACGTCAAAGCCGGCTCGACGGCACAGGCGCTCGCCCGCCTCGAGAAGCCCGAGACGGCGGCCGACTGGTACACGCGGGGCCTGCTCCTCTTCGCGAACCCGAAGGACGCCGGGGGGGCTGCCGTCGAGGCCTTCCGCAAGGCGGTGGCGAAGGCGCCGGACGAAGGCGAGCTGCACTACCGCCTGGGCGTCGCCCTGCTCGAGTCGGAGCAGTACGAGGGCGCACACGAGAGCCTCACGGCGGCGGCCGGCTCGAGGCCCGAGCGGACCGCCTGGCGCCTGCCCCTCGCGAAGGCCCAGCACCGCCTCGGTCGCGCAAAGGAAGCGATCGCCTCGATCAGGCTGGTGGTGACGAGCGACTGCACCGCGCAGGAAGCCGCGACCGCGAAGGCGCTCACCGAAGAGATCGCCGACCCCTTCGCTGGCTTCCCGAAGGCGGCGCGCCCGAAGCTCGATCAGGCCCTGGGCTGGCTGCAGGTCGCCGACGTACCGCAGCAGGCGATCACCGAGCTCGAAGACATCGTGCGCGAGTACCCCGATCTCGGCGTGGTGCACGCGCTGCTGGGCCTGGCGGCAGCGCGCGTGGACGACGCGGGCCGCGCCATCGAGGAGCTCAAACGCGCGATCGAGCTGAGCCCCGACGACGGCAAGCCGTACCTCTACCTCGCCGATCTCTACACCGCGCGCCAACGCGGCTCGCAGGCGAAGGAGCTGTACGAGAAGGCCCTCGAGAAGAACCCGACCCTTGACGACGCCTGGTTCAAGCTCGGCGAGGCCGCCCTCGAGCGGCAGGAGCTCGAGAAGGCGCGGACCTCGTTCCGCACCGCAGCGCGGCTGCGCCCCGACAACTGGTTCGCCCGCGGCAAGCTCGCGCTCGTCCTCCAGCTCGAGGGCAACTGGGCCGCGGCGGATCGGGAGCTCAAAGGCGAGCTCGCGCAACGCCCCGACAACCTCGAGGCCGTGCTGCGCCTGGGCCTCCTGCACACCGAGAAGTTCCTGAAGACGAAGACGCCCACCGATCGCGACGCGGCCCGCGCCGAGGCCGCCCGGTGGCTCGAGAAGGTGCTCGACCAGCAGCCAGAGAACGCGCTCGCGTCGCGGGCGCTGGAGCGCGTGAAGCAGCCGTGACCGGCCGCCCACGGCTCGAGGGCCTCACTTCACCCAGGCGCGGTGGTAAGCTGGCGTCGTGAATCAACCGGACGACCAGGACGGCCCGCAGTTCGATCCATCGGGGCTCGAGCTCGATCTCCCGCCGCCGCCTTCAGGCCCGGTGAAGTCCACACCCAGCACCCCCGGCGCGCGCGCGATGCGCTCGGCGCAGCGGGACCAGCCGCTCGCCCCCGAAGCGCCGAAGAAGCTCGACAAGGCCGCCCTGAAGGAAGGGGCGGTCGACACGCTCCTCAACTCGGTCTCGATCCTGTCCGAGATCGCCGAGGACTTCCGCACGTCCGATCGCTTCTTCAAGTACAAGGCCGCCGTTCTCGTCGGGTGGCTGATGCTCTCGTTCACCAGCGTCGGCGTCGCCTGCGCCGATCGGGGACCGTCGAACGACATCAACGCCACGCTGGTGCAGGCGGGCGACGCCTCGCAGCCCGTCTACCTCGTGAAGAACGAGTCGATGGAGGTGTGGCACGACGTGGAGGTGCTGGTGAACGGGCAGTACCGCGCGACCCTGGCCACCATGGATCGCAACGGCGGCTCCATCGCCCTGTCTCCGGCGGTGCTCTTCGACGAAGGGGGGAAGAAGGCCCCGTCGAACCTCGTGATCACCGACATCGTCGTGACGGTGAGTGAACCCGATGAGTCCGTCACCCTGCTCCGCGGCGGTCAGATCGTGAAGTAGGCGCGAGCCAGCGAGGAAGTGGGCGCTGTCAGCGCGCTGTCAGTGCGCCATCAGCGCGTCGGCGACGGTGACCAGGGTCGCGATGTCATCAGCGCCCTGCGGCAGATCGGGCAGCGCCATCGCGGTCGCGCTCTGCCCCGCTCGCTTCGTCAGCTCTCCCAGCAGGGTGAAGTCCCGCTGGGCGGCGTGGCGCTCGAGCTCGGCGAGGCCGATCAGCTTGGGCAGGCCGGTGCGCACCGCGTCGGGGGCGCCCTCGGGGAGCGACGGCATCGGGCGGCCCGCCTCGGTCGCGTGGCTGCGGTTGAGCACGAACCCGCGGAAGGGCAGCGACAGCTCTCTCGTCTTGTCGTGGAAGAAGGACGCCTCGGTGAGGGCCGCCGGCGCTGGCGACGACACGAGCAGGAAGGCCACGTCGTCTCCTGAGAGGAACTGCCGCATCTCGCTCACGTCCACGTTCAGCGACTTGAAGATGCCAGTGAAGGTCGCGACGAAGGTGACGAACTCGTGCGCGAACTCGTCTCCGAAGACGGCGCCCAGGATCTTCTCGATCACGCGGGAGGCCGCCCGCGTCACCAGGCTGTCGGAGCGTGGCAGGAACGCCGAGATCGCGCGTGAGTCCACCAGGCCCGAGAGCCGGCGGGGCGCCTCGAGGAAGTCGAGCGCGTTGCGGGACGGGGGCGTGTCGAGCACCACCAGATCGTACGTGCCTGCGTGCACGAGCCGGTGCAGCGCCTCCATGGCCGTGTACTCGTGCATGCCCGCGACCATCGTCGAGACCTGCTGGTAGATGCGGTTCGACAGGATGCGCTGGGCGTCAGCCTCGTTCTTCACCAGCCGACGCACGGCGCTGTCCGACACGAGCTTGATGTCCAGCATCCACGCGTCGAGCGAGCCGGTGGTGATGCCCGCCGCGTCCGACCGATCCTTCGGGATGCGCACGGGATCGGGAGGGTTGCGCGACACGCCGAGCGTCTCGGCCAACCGGCGCGATGGGTCGATCGTGAGCACCAGCACCTTGCGCCCCGCGCGCGCGGCGGCGAGCGAGATGGCCGCGGCGGTCGTCGTCTTCCCCACCCCACCGGCGCCACAGCAGACGATCACCTTCTTCGAGCGGATCAGCTCTCCGACGCGAACGGCGCCCGTCATCACCCACCTCCAACGGGCTGCGGCAGCGGCGTGGCGGTGTCGAGCACCCGGGAGAGCGCGGCGATCAACCCGTCGTGGGGGAGCTCGGGCGTGACGAAGAGCGGCAGCGCCGTGTGGCTGCGAAGGCGGGCGAGCTCGCGGTGCGCGACGAGCGGCTTCTTGAACAGCTCCCGACCCAGCCACGCGTGCCGATCCACCAGCGGCGCGAGGGCCTCGCGCTCGGCGGGCGAGAACGGATCCGACGGCATGCGATTCACCACCACGCCACCGACGGGCATCTTCGTCTTCTTCAGGCCGTCGATCAGCTCGAGGCACTCGCTGACGGGGAGCGTCTCGGGCAGCGTGATGATCCAGGCCGACGCCTGCTTCGGATCGTTCAGGTAGCCCTGCCCTTCCTTCAGCGCCGCGGCGATCGGCCCACCCGGCACCAGCCGCAGCAACAGCTCGGGCAGCCCGGTGAGCGACAACGTGTGCCCCGTCGCGGGCATGTCGATGAGGATCAGCTCGTGGGCCGGCTGATCGCCGCTCTTCTCACGGAGCGCCGTCAGCAACTGAAAGAAGACGCCCATCTCGCGGAACGACGGCCCGGCGGACAGCAACCGCCTGAGCGCGTCACTTCCGATCGCCGCGCGCGCCAGGGTCCCCGACCGCAGCACCGACTTGAGGAACAGCTCCTGTCCCGTGCGGGCGAGCAGCACGCAGCCGTGCACGTTCGGCTCGAGCGGCTCCGGCAGTCGCGGCAGGCGCTCCCGGCTCCAGTGGCGGGCCAACGGCGAGTAGTCGTCGCCCTCGTCGCCCACCTCGGTGACGAGCACCCGGCGACCACGACTCGCCGCCAGCTTCGCCAGCGCCGCGGTCATCACAGAGCGGCCGACTCCGCCCTTCCCGGTGATGAGCACGACGCGTTTGTTGACCAGCTCGTCCAGGGTGCGGCCTCGTTGCAGGTTCCGTCGAAGACGGACGATCAGACCCTACCGGAGCCACGGACGATTCCGTGAGTTTTTCCAGCGCGCTCACTGGGCCGGACACGAGGTGTTGCACCGCGCCTGGCTGCGCGCGCAGTCCTGCTTGCACTGGCCGCCCAGACCACCGCACTTCGTCGTGACACAGCGATGAAACAGCCCGCGGCACGTGCTCTCGCAGTCGGCCTTGGACTGCGTGGGGACGATCGCCGGGCCCGTCGGCAGCGGAGGCGGTGAGGCGCCTGTCGGCGGGGGCGGCGGAGCGGCCACCGGTGGCGGCGCGACCGGCGGCAGCGGTGGCGGGCACGCTGAGAGCGGCGGCACCCAGGCCACGTACTGCGCCCCATCGCACTGCCGCAGATCGGACGAGGCAGCGGTTCCAAACTCCCAGATCACGCCCTTGAGCTCGGGGGTGCAGGTGGGTGGGCCGGCGAGGGCCGGTACGGCGATGCAGGTCAGCAGGAGCGGGAGGAGCCGGAGCGTCATGAGGGGCTCATAGCCGATTCCGTGCGTCAGGCGACGCCGCGCTTTCCCTCGAGCCGGCGCGGTGATCGGGCGGCGGGCGCTCGGCCCGGCGGGTTCGGGATGCGCGCGATCGACCAGCGGAGCACGGCTCCTGATCCGTGGGCTATGACGGATCCTCGTGACTGCTCCCTTCTCGACCGCCTGGGTCCGGACGACGCGCTTCGGCACGCTCGCCGCGGTGCCGATGCCCTCGGGGCTCGAGCCGGTGGGCCAGGAGGTGCTCGCGCAGCTCCACCCCAGGGAAGCCGCGTTGGCGACGGCTGAGCGCGGGCGCCGGCAGATCGAGCTCGCTGGCGGTCGTCTGGCGTGGCGGGCCGCTGCGAAGGAGCGTGGCCTCGACGGGTCCTTCCCGCTCCTCGCCGACTCCGCCCGCGCCCCGCTGCCGCCGCCAGGCTTCTCGGTCTCCCTCACCCACAAGGAGGATCTCGCGCTCGCCCTCGTCGCGCCCGACGCTGACGGGCTGGTGGGCATCGACCTCGAAGGCGGCGCGCGTGATCGCTCGAGCATTCGCACCCGCGTCTGCCGCCCGGAGGAGCTGCGCGAGGTGGACGCGCTGGCCGAGGCCGAGCGCTGGCCGAACGTGATGGTGCGCTTCGCCGTGAAGGAGGCCGTCTACAAGGCCATCGCGCCGCGCCTTGGCCGCTTCTTCGGCTTCCAGGCGGCGCGCGTGGACGTGCTCTCGCGAGAGGCGGCGCGCGTGACGATGTTCCTCGAGCCTGACGATCCGGCCTTCGACGTCGAGTGCGCGCTCGAGTGGCTCGACGACGGGCGCCTGCTGGCGATGGTGCGGGCGCAGGTGACCAGCGCTCGACGCTGAGCCCGGGAGGGTCGAGGGAGCCGAAGCGCCGCGCGATCGCCTCGAGCGCAACGGGCGTCCTCCCCGATCGGCTCAGGGAGCTGGATGGCCAGCGGCGACAGAGGCTTCGCTCGCCGCACCCCGGAGCGAGGCGGCCAGCCGCGAGAGCCCCTCGTCGATCGACACCTTCGGCGCGTAGCCGAGGTCGCGCTTCGCCGCGCTGATGTCGAACCACTGCGCGTACGAGAGCTCGCTCGCGCCGAAGCGGGTGATCAGCGGCTCCTTCTCGACGCCGAAGAGCCAGAAGGCGCCCTCCATCATCGCGCCGACGGCGTACGCGACCCCGGCGGGAATCGGCCGACCGACTGGCCCGAGCCCCGCGCAGGCGAGCAGCTTGTTCGCCATCGTCCACATTCCGATGGGCGCGTCGTCGCTGACGAAGTAGGGCTTCCCGCCGAGCGGCGCGCCGCCCAGCAGCTTGTCCGCCGCCAGCAGGTGCGCGTCGACGCAGTTGTCGATGTAGATGGTGTCGCACTTCGGGTCGCGCGAGCCGATCTGCCGCAGCCGCCCCGTCTTCGCGCGCGCGATCAGCCGCGGCAGCAGGTGCCGATCGCCCGGCCCCCAGATGAAGTGCGGCCGCAGGGCGACCACCTTGAGCGTGGCGTCCGACGCGCCGAGCGCGTGCTGCTCGGAGATCGCCTTGGTGCGCGGGTAGTGGGCGGTGAACTGCGAGGCGTAGGGAATCGCCTCGTTCGATCCCTCGATGTCTTCATGGCCGTGGACGACGCTCGGCGAGCTGGTGTGAATCAGCACCGGCACCCTCGCGGCGCGGCAGCCGGCGATCACGTTGTCCGTGCCGGTGACGTTGATCGCCTCGAACTCCTTCGGGTCGCCCCACCCCCCGGCCTTCGCAGCCGTGTGGAACACCACGTCGAGGCCCTGGCACGCCTTCGCGGTCGCCGGAGCGTCGGTGATGTCGCCACGAATCGTCTCGGCGCCGAGCGCGCGCAGCTCCGGGTAGTCGCCGCGCGCGAGCACCCGCACCTCGTCGCCGCGGGCCCGAAGCGCCTTCACGAGGTGGCTGCCGAGGAAGCCGCCGCCGCCAGTGACGAGCGCCTTCATCCTGCGAGGCCCTTGTCCGACGCCCAGATCGCCAGCTTCTCGCGCTCGATCTTCGCGTTGTGACGCCGGTCGACGGGGAAGTCTCCCGGGAAGACGTGCACGGATCTGATCGACTTCGTCGTCTCGTGCTTCGCCGTGAGGGCGCGCACGTCGGCCAGCAACTGCTCCTCGGGCACGTCTACGCCCCGCTCGCGCTCGATCAGCAGCACCGGCACCTGCTTCCCCCGCTCCCCGACGCCGACGAGCGCAGACCGACGCACCGCAGGCACCTGGTTCACGACCTCCTCGACGGGCGTCGTGAACATCGGCCCGGTGGCCGTCTCCACCCGGTGTCCCTTGCGTCCGCACATCCACAGCCGGCCCTTGTCATCGAAGTAGCCGACGTCACCCATGCGGTGCACCACGCGATCGCCGTCCTGGATCTTCGCCGCCTTCGTCTGCTCGGGCCGCGCCCAGTATTCGCGCGTCACCACGGGGCCGGCGACGGTGATCTCGCCGATCGTGCCCGAGGGGACCAGCAGCGCGTCGCTCCAGGTCTCGATGGGCTCGTCGGAGATACGGATCACCCGCACGGTCACCTCGGCGGCCGGGCGACCCACGCACACGCCCTTCCCCGCCATCGCGAGCCGGCCCGTGTTCGCGAGCACCTCCCGACTGCCGATGCTGGCCACCGGCAGTGACTCGGTGGCGCCGAAGGGCGTGAAGACCTGCGCGTCGTCCGCGAGCAGCTTCGACATCTTCTCGAGCACGTCGACGCGCACCGGCGCTCCCGCCGAGAGCACACGCTTGAGGTGCGGCAGCTTCACCTGGTTCGCGACCCCGAAGCGGCCCAGGTTGTCGATCAGCGCCGGCGACCCGAACATCGAGGTGCACCGATGCGCCGTGAGCGCCTCGATCAACTTCTTCGGCTCGGCCTGCGCCGGGAACCGGAAGTCCATCTCGGGGAGCACCGCCGTCATGCCCAGCGCAGGATCGAAGAGCGCGAACAGGGGGAACGTCGGCAGATCGATCTCCCCGGGACGGATGTCGTAGGCCTCGCGGATCATCCGCACCTGCGCGTCGAAGATCTCGTGCGAGTAGACGGCGCCCTTCGGGATGCCGGTGGAGCCTGACGTGAAGAGGATCGCGGCCGTCTCTCCCTTGTCCGGCTCCACCATCGGGTAGGGCCCATCGCGGCCGAGCGCCTTCACCTCGTCGAGCGAGTGCCCGCCCCAGAACCACCGCCGCCCGACCGTGACGCTGGCCTTCACGGTGACGAACGGCTTCGGGAACAACAGGCGCGCGAGGTGCGCCGCGGGGATGCCGATGAAGGCGTCGGCGCTTACCTCCTCGAGGCAGGCCAGCAGCGCCTTGCGGCCGATGCCGGGATCGATCGCGACCATCACCGCGCCCACCTTGAAGATGGCGAACACGAGCGGGAAGAACTCGAAGCTCGGCGGGGCGAGCACCACCGTACGGGCGCCACGGGTCACGCCGATGGCCGCCAGCCCGTGGGCCAGTCGATCGCTCATCGCGTCGAGCTCGCCGAACGTCATCGTCTTCCACCCACCCCGTCCGTCGGGGGCGATGATGGCCGGGCGCGTCGGATCGAGCCGGGCCATCGCAGGCAGGTGGGAGGCGATGTTCGCGCTCGGCTTCATCGTGGCTGGCGCGTTCACGACGCAGCGCCCTCGAGCGGGTGCTTCGCGAGGAAGGCCTTCATCAGGGTGACGATCTCTTCGTGCGCGTCCTCGAGCACGTAGTGGCCGGCGTCCTCGAAGACGTGCACCTCGGCCTCTGGCAGGCGCCTGCGCCACTCGGCGAGGAACGCGTCGTCGAACACGAAGTCCTTCCGGCCCCAGCAGATCAGCATCGGCACCGCGCGGAACTGCTCCAGCTTGTCCGACACTTCCTGCACCACGGGCCAGCTCCGATCACCCGGCGCGAGCGGAATGTCTTCGACGAAGCGCTGCACGGCGATGCGGTGGGCCCAGGAGTCGTACGGCGCGAGGTAGGCCTGCTTCACCAGCGCAGTCATGCGCCCGGCTCGCGTCGAGCAGAGCATGTTGGCGCCGCGCGAGAACGCGTTGAAGGCGCGCACCGGCACGGGGAAGAACGGGGCGTAGCGCACGACCCCGATCTGCCAGGGCAGCTTGCGGCCCGCCGGCAGCCCGAAGCCGGCCGTGTTCAGCACCACGAAGCGCTTCACCTTCTCGGGGTTCTTCGTGGCCCAGGCCAGGCCGATCATGCCGCCCCAGTCGTGCACGACGAGCGTGACGTTCTTCGTGACGCCCAGCGACGCCAGCAGCGCGTCGAGATCGGCCACGCGACGCTCGAGCACGTACGGGTACGCGTCATCGCCCGGCTTGTCCGAAAGGCCGCAGCCGACGTGATCGGGCACGATCACCCGGTACCGGCCCGAGAACGCGCTCACCAGGTGCCGCCAGTAGAAGCTCCACGTCGGGTTCCCGTGCAGCATGACCAGCGTCTCGCCCTGCCCCTCGTCGAGGTAGTGCATGCGCACGCCGCCGCCGGTGTCGAAGAAGCGCCCCTGCCACGGGTACAGCGAGCGGTACGGCGTCACGTCGAAGGTCATGTCCATCACCGTCACCAGTGGAGTCCGAGCATGAGACAGTTGAGCCCGCTGCCGATGCCGAGCATCGCGACGCGCTGACCGGCTGCGAGGAAGCCGGCCTCGTCGGCGAGCGCGGCGGTGATCGGCACCGAGACCGTGCCCATGTTGCCGAGGCGATCGAAGGTGGAGAAGTCGCGCGCCTCGGGCACGCCGATGGTCGAGAGGATCTCGCGCCGGTTCGCCGCGCCGACCTGGTGGCAGATGACGCGATCGATCTCCTCGCGGCGCCAGCCCGATGTCGTCAGCAGCCGATCCCACGTCGCGCGGCCCAGCTCGACGCCGTGCTCGAGCACCTGCGATGCGTCGGTCTCCATCACGTTGACACGCTCGCCCAGCAGGCCCGTCGACGGCCCCCAGCGGCAGATGCTGTGGTGCTTCGGCGCCGACAGCGCCGCGCCTGCGACCAGCCGGTGCTCGACGGCCGAGAAGTCCGCCGCGGTGAGCAGCACCGCCGCCGCGCCGGAGCCGCCCGTCATCGTGGCGAGCCCCAGCCGGTACCGCTCGAGCGTCGGCTCTCGGTTCATGCGCTCGATGGTGGCGTCGACGATCTCGCGCGAGCTCTCGGCGGCCACCACCAGCCCGGCGCGGAGCTGACCGAGCTCGATGCGGTTCGCGAGCTCGACCATGCCGTTCATCACGCCGAGGCAGGCGTTGGCGACGTCGTACACGATCGTCTCGGAGCCGGTGCCCAGCGCCGAGGCCACCGCGCACGCCGTCGCGGGCTCGAGGTTGTCGCGGCAGACCCCCGCGTAGATCACCGCGCCCACGTCGTCCGCCGAGACGCCCGCCTGATCGAGCGCCTTGCGCGCCGCCTTCGCGGCCACCGACGCCATCGAGGTGCCTGGCGGCCAGCGGCGGCGCTCCTTGATGCCGGTGAGCGCCTCGAGCTGGCCCGGGGCGATGTGGAGCGCCTGGTGGATCGGCGCGAGCCGGGCGTCGATCTCCGCCGACGTCAGCAGCTCCGACGGGAGCTCGTACGCGATCGCCTCGACGTTCACCTTCGACCAGCGCATCAGGCCACCTCCCGCACCAGGCGCAGCGAGAAGTCCTTCATCGCGTAGATCACCTTGCCGTCGCAGACGAGCTGTCCATCGGCGACGATCAGCGGCTCCTCGCCCTCGAGCACGGCCTTCACGACCGCCTGCACCTGCACGAGCCCATTGGTGGGGATCACCTGGCCGCGGTACTGCCAGACGTGCGGCTGGCCGACGGCCTGCGACTGGGCCCGGTGCGACCGGCTGAGCCCTCCGAACCGCTCCCGCGCGTAGCTCAGCAGCAGCTGCTGCAGCGCCTCGAGCCCCAGCGAGCCGGGCATCACCGGGTCCTGGAAGAAGTGCGCCTGGAAGAACCACTCCTCGGGCACGACGCGCTTGTGACCGGCGACGAAGCCGAGGCCGTGGGGCCCGCCGTCGAGGCGCAGCGCGTCGATGGCGTCGATCATCGCCCAGGCGCGCGCGGGCAGCGCGAGGCCGGGCTCGCAGGTCCCCTGCTCCGCCGGCGTGAACGGCGCCTCCATCGGCAACGCGAACGAGCGCCCACCCTCGAGCGGCCACGGCGCGCCGCCGCGAAGGCCCACCTGCTGCGCGAGGGCGGCCGGCGGGAAGAAGCCGAAGCCCGTGTGCCCGCGATAGACGAGCCCGACGCGATCGCTCACCTCGAAGTCGAACTCCTGCAGCAGCATGCCGCCGGCGCGGGACACCTTGGTGAGGCGCGAGCGCATGGTGAGCGTGCCGACGTCGGAGAGCACCTCGCGGGCGATCGTCGCGGCGCCGTCGAGGTTGCGGAACGAGAGCACGTCGCTCGTCGTGAGCGCCGAGCCGACGTACGCCGCGAGGAAGCCGCAGGGCTGCAGCGCCGCCTCGAGCAGCACCGCGAACGGCATCGCGCGCTGGCGGTTGGCCCCGAAGTACCAGGCGTCAGCCGGCACGTCGTACTCGCAGGTGATCCACCCGCCCGGCTCCATGACGAGCGCGGGCGGCTCGCAGGCGACGACGCGATCGATGAAGCGGAAGGGATCGCGGGGCAGACGGGCGAGGCGACGGTCGCCCGCGTCGAACGGCTCGTACGCCGGCCCGAAGCACCTCGACGGCGCGCCCTCGCAGTACTCGACGATCTGCTCGCGGGTGAAGACGGGCTCGTTGGAGCCTGGCTCGCCCCGCGCCCAGAGCTCGTCGAGGCGGGCCTTCGTCAGCCCACGGACCCGCACGGACATGCCGTCCATCTGCACGACGTGTTTCCCGTCAGCGAACATCGACGCGGTGGCGATGACGTACGGCTCGGGCGCTTCGCCGATCTCGTCGATCTCGAGGCGGTACTGCACCTTCTTCGTCGTCGGCAGCACCTGCCCGCGGCACTTGAGCTGGCTCGCCCGGCCCTCGATGGGCGCGTAGTGGAGATCGACGTCGGTCGCGTCGTCGATCCACCCCAGCCGCAGCAACAGCACTCGCAGGGTGTGCAGGCAGCACTCGTACATGAGCGTGCCCGGCATGACGGGATCATCCGAGAAGTGGCAGGTGAGGTACCAGCGATCGGGCGTGACGTCGTGCTCACCCAGCACGCTGCCGAGCCCAGCCCTGCCACCGCGGGTGTCGAGCTCGAGGATGCGATCGACGAGGTGCATGCGCCCGCTGGGCAGCCGCAGCGCGGGGCTGAGCGAGTCGATCGGGAACTCCATGCCGAACGCCTGCGCGAGCTCGCCCCGTCGCAGCGCCTCGACCTGGACGTCCGACAGCGTCGCGGTCCCGTGCCCGGCCCGGGGCGTGTACGGGGTGTGGGCCGGGGCGCGCTTCGAGTCGGCGACGATGCCCTTGCCCTGGTCGAGCTGCTCGGCGCTGAAGAAGCCTGCGCAGCCGTCATACATCGTGATGAACGGCTGCCCGGCGACCGTCCCGTCGAAGCGGAAGAAGAAGAGCCAGGTGTCGCCCTGCCGCACGAAGCGATCGATGCGGATGTCGTAGCGGATCACCTCGCCGGCCACGGGCAGATCGCGGTGGAACACGACTTTCGCGTCCAGCAGCCGGTAGACGCGCAGGCCCTTCGTCTCGAGATCGATGCCGAGGTACGCGGAGAGGAAGAGATCGGCCTGGCCGGCCTCGACGCTGATGCAGACCGGCACGCGCCCCCCGTCGAGGTACCAGGCGCCGGGGTGCACGTCGTGCTCGGTGACGACCCGCCCCCGCGTGAGGCTCCCCGGCTCGCCTTCGACCTCGACGATGCGATCCACCAGCATCAGCGGCTCGTCCGGCAGGCGCACGCGCGTCGGGTGCGCGTCCACCGGCTCGAACCCGGGGCCCAGCACCTTGCCGATCTTCCCGATCGCGAACTCGAGACAGAGCGCGCGATCGAAGCGCGGCGCGGCGCCCACCGGCCCCTTCGAGGACGTCACGTGCACGAACGGCGCTGGGGCGACTGGCGCGACTGTCGAGGTGACCTGCATGACCGGGGACGCGACGCGCGCGACTGGCACGGCGGCTGCTGGGGCGCCCAGGGAACTGACGTGCACGAAGGGCTCTTCACCACCTGCGAGCGCCTGGAGCTGCTGCAGCAGCGTCGCCTGCAGCGCCATCGACTGCTGCGCCGCGCGGAGGAACGTCTCGTGGGCCCGGGCGGTCGCGGTGACCCCGTCGAGGAACGGCGCGATCGTCGCGCGCGGAGCCTCGACGACCATGGGGCTGGCGCTCACCGCGACGCGGCCGTCGGGCGCCGGCACGGAACGCGGGACGATCGCGATCGACGGCGCGGTGGGCTCCTCGCGCTCCTTCGGCGCAGGCAGCGGAGGCAGCTCGATCGGCGGCCCGCCCACGACGACCCGCACGCTCCTTCGTCCGCTCGCGCGCTCGAGCCGGGGCGACCTCACGTAGAGCGGCGCGAGCTCGATCGGCCGGCCCCACTCTGCCAGCTTCGCGGTCGCCAACAGCAGCGCGTGGTACCCGTCGAGCCCGCGCTGACACGCGCTCACCGCGGCGTGCGGCCGGCCCTGCAGGATGCGGCCGATCATGCGCGTGCACGATCCCTGCGGCCCCGGCTCGACGAAGACGCGCACACCGTCGGCCCACGCCTGCTCGATGAGCGCGGGGAAGTCGAAGCCGTGCAGCGCGTTCGCGACGATGGACTCGGCGCAGCGCTCGGTGGACACCTCGTAGGCCTTCGCCCAGGCCGCGCTGTAGAAGCGCACGCCCGGCGACGGGCTGGTGGGCAGCAGGTGCAGCGCCCGGTAGGCCTCGCGCACCGGCCCGAGCTGCGGCAGGTGCACGAACGGCACGCCCTCGAGGAAGATCGCCGCCCCGCCGAGCCGCCCCACGACCGCGCGCACGTCGTCCTTGCGCCCGCCGATCACGCACTCACCTGGCGCGTTCACGATCAGCAGCGTCGCCGTGCCGCTGAGCGCCTTCCCGATCTCGTCCTTCGACCGCATGACGAGCGCGACGGTCCACTCGGCGTCGGCGCCCCAGGCGTCGCGGATGATGGAGCCATCGCTCGTCAGTTGCGTGCGGAAGAGCGCGCCTTCGAGGGTGCGGCGGAACATGGTGTCGCGATCACGCCAGGCACGCGACGCGAAGAGGCCCGCCGACTCGCCCAGGCTGTAGCCCAGGTACGCCTGCGCGGTGACGCCGAGCAGGCGCAGCGCGTCGTGCACCACGAGGCCGTGCGTCACCTGCCGGACGATGATCTCAGCGAGCCCCGCCGGCCCTGGCGTGACGGGCGGGAAGAGGTGCTTCGAGAAGTCCTGCACCTCGCGGCCGAGCTGCTCGAGCACCTGCGGGAACGAGAGCGGCAGCGACTCGCCCATGCCGTCGTAGTGGCTGCCGGAGCCGGGGAAGACGAAGGCGAGCTCTCCGTCCATGCGCGCGGAGGCGGGCTTCGGCGCCAGGAGCTGCCGCTCGAGCTCGGCGGTCGAGGTCGCGACCCAGGCGCTCACGCCCTCGCGCTGCTCGCCGGTGCGGTGGAACCACTCGGAGGCGAGCCGATCGACGTGCACGTCACGATGCTCGGCGACGAAGCGCGCGAGCTCGGCCTGCTGACCGGGAGCAGTGAAGAAGATGCCGGCAGGCCGCCGCCCCTCGAAGACCGGCTCAGGATCCCCCGGGCCTGCCTCGAGCGCGACGTGCAGCGCAGTACCGTCGAGGCCCGTCGTCGACACGCCCGCGCGGTGCTCCGAGGTCCCGCGTGGCCAGACGGTCGCGCGTGCACCTGCACCTGCCGGGCGCGCGCGGTGCCTGAGCGCGAGCGCGGTCGCTGCCACCGAGACGAGCCCCGCTGCGGCGCCGGGGGTGCCGACCTGCGCGTCGAGCTGCGCGGGCTCGAGCACGAACCCGGGCGCGTCGGGGCCCCACGCCAGCTCGACCGCCTCGCGCACGTCTCTGGATGCCCCGAAGCCCCGCACCACCGCGGTGATCCGATCACCATCGCGCTGCGCGTCCGACAGGCGCTTCACGACGAAGGCGACGGCGCCGTCCGCAGGCAGCCCGTCGAGGTCGAGCGAGCGCGCCGCGAGCACCTTGCGCAGATCGCCGGCGAGATCGACCGCGCCGACGATCATCCGATCGACCTCACCCCGCTGGAGCAACCGCGACGCGATCTCGAGCGCGCGCAGCCCGCTCCCCTCCTCCGCCTGCACGCCGAAGCACGGCCCACCCAGCGCCAGCTCACGTGCGAGCCGGCTGGTGACGATGCCCCCGAGCGCGCCCAGCACCCGCTGCGCGTCCAGCGGAGCCGAGAGCGCGGCCTGGGCCCGCTCGATCCACCGCGAGAGCTCACCCTCGTCCACGCCGGTGTTCGCGAGCGCGCGCCGCGCGTGCTGCTCGATCACCCAGCGCAGGTGAAAGGCCGTCGTCTCGAGATCGAGCGCGAGGCCGACGACGGCGCCGGTGCGCGGGTGCGGTCCCGGACCCAGGCCTCGCGCGTCATCGACCGCGTTCGCCGCGACCTCGAGCATGAGCAACTGCTGAGGCAGCACCGAGGGCAGCTCGAGGGGCGGCACCTTGAAGCGGCCGATGGGGATCTCGAGCGCCTCGATCCACGCGCCCTGGAGCTCCGTCGTCAACTGCGTCCGCCAGCGGGTCGCGGGCCGCGGTCCGATCGCAGCGTTGCCCGTGAAGACCGTGTCGCGGAACGCCTGCACCGAGTCGAGCGCCCCGACGTGGATCCCAAGCCCTACGATGGCGACCGGCTCCGCGTCCTCGCTCGGCCCGGCCGCCTGTCCGGGCGAGTGCTCCTCGAGCAGCACGTGGGCGTTGATGCCGCCGAAGCCGAACCCCGAGATCGCCGCCCGGCGTGGTCCACTCGCTTCCCACGGGCGCGGGCGCTCGAGCACCTGCAGCGGCGCCGCGGTCGGGACGACCTCGCCCGCGTTCGTGTTGGGCGGCAGCGTCTTGTGCGCGAGCGCGCCGAGCACCTTCGAGAGCCCCGCCATGCCGGCGGCGGTCAGCAGGTGGCCCACGTTGCTCTTCACCGAGCCGATCACCGGGGCCGCGCCGCCGAACAGCGTCTTCAGGCTCTCGAGCTCGACCTGATCGCCGCGCGGCGTGCCCGTGCCGTGGCACTCGACGAGCTGCACGTCCGACGGGCTCCAGCCGGCCATCTCGTACGCGGCGCGCATCGAGCGCAGCTGCCCCTCGGACTCGGGCGACAGCAGGCTACCGCCGACGTCGTTCGACAGGCCGATGCCGCGAATCACCGCCAACACCCGATCGCCGTCGCGCTCGGCGTCCTCGAGCCGCTTGAGCAGCACCATGCCCCCGCCTTCGCCCACCACGAGCCCATCGGCCCGCGAGGTGAACGGCGCGCACACGCCGCTCGGCGACAGCGCCTGCAGCTGGGTGAAGCCGATCTGCGTGTAGAGCGACTGTGGCAGCGAGAGACCGCCCGCCAGCACGGCATCGACCCGCCGGGCCTCGAGCTCGAGGCAGCCCAGGTGCAGCGCGTAGAGCGACGAAGCGCAGGCGGCGTCCAGCGTGTAGCTGCCCTTCCCCAGCCCCATCACCCGCGCCATCACGCCGATCGGCCACGCCGACGGGAACGCCTCGCGAGGATCCGCGTCAGCCGCGCTCAGCCGCCGATCGATCGCCCCGAGGATCAGCGCCTCGGCGAGCGTCGACGCGCCATCGGTCGGCAGCGCGATGTTGGCGATGATCGCCGCCGTCTTCGCGCGATCGATCTTCGCGCCTCGCGCGTCGTTGAAGGTCTGTCGCGCGACGTCGATGGCGAGGCGCGCGAGCGGCGTGAGCGGCTCCGTCGTGTCGTCGAGGGTGAAGGTCTCGAGCAGGCACGCCTTCAACGATCTGGCGCGATCGACCCCGCCAGCCCGATCGAGCACTGCCGCCGGGGGCACCGGCCACCGCGCCGCCGGCACCTCGCGCGCCATCGAGCGGCCGGACGACACGAGCTCCCACAGCGCGTCCACCGAGGGCGCGCCTGGGAATCGGCCTCCAGCGCCGACGATCGCGATGGCGCGCCGAGCGGTCATGCCAGGGTCGTCGGCTGCAGCACGGGCGCGTCGGCGGTGAAGGCGCGTGACAGGCTCGAGCTGACGGTGCACTCGTAGCCCTCGAGCTTCGCCGCCAGCGCCCCCGACGAGTCGATGAGCTCGATGTCCGAGGTGACGATGGCGCCGTCCACGGCCCGCACGCGCACCAGGGCCTTCACGTCACCGGGCGCGAACGGCCGCAGCACGCGAACGGCGCCCAGCTTCGAGGGAAGCGACGGCGCGCCGCGCTCCGAGCGGGCCCAGACGATCAGCGCCTGGAAGACGCCGTCGAGGCACAGCGGGTCGAGCGCCCACGTGCGCGAGGGGCCGGGCACCAGCCGCTCGGACGTGGCGTGCGTCTTGAGCGTCAGGGCCATGCCTTCTTTGCCGAGGCCCTCGATCGAGCGCAGCGCCCACAGGCTGGGCCCATGGAACAGCTGGCTCGCGTACAGCTCGCTCACCGGCGTCTGGAAGGCTGGCAACGAGACCGGCTTGAGCCGCTCGATCTCGACGGGCACAGCGCGCAGCACGGCGAGCCCCTTCACGTGGACGACGTCCTTCCGGTTGCGCAGCTCGAGCGGCACGACGAGCGTGTCACCGCGCGCCTCGGGCCGGCCGGCCCACACGGACAGCTCCTCGCGCTCGCCCTCGAACGTCACGCCCCGCAGCACGCGCACGTCTTCGAGCTCGACCGACGCGAGCCCCTCGCCCAGCGCGCGCGCGGCCTCGGTGAACCACTCGAGCGTCATCGCGAACGGCAGCACCGGCTTCCCGTTCAGACGGTGATCCGCGAGCACCGGCCACGAGCGATCGACGCGCTCGGCGTGCACGAGGGCCCAGCCCGCCTCGGGCGCCTCTCCGAAGCCCGCGCCGAAGACGACCTCGCAGGGGCCGCCGGGCAGGACGCGCAGCTCGTCCACCAGGGCCTTCGCGCCGACGTCGAGCGGGATGAGCGAGATGCCCTCGGCCTTGAAGGTGGCCTCGAGCGCCGGCGTCACCATGCCGCCCGCCCACGGTCCCCAGTCGAGCGCCACGACACGGCACGACGGCCGCCGCGACGCCTCGGCCTGCGCGATCGACACGAGCGCCTGGTTCGCGAGCGCGTAGTCGGACTGGCCACGCCGGCCGAAGCGGCCGCTCACCGACGAGAAGAGCGCCAGCACGCGGAGCTCATCCGACCGGGTCGCCTCGAGCACCGCGCGCAGCCCGGCGATCTTCGGGTCGAGCACCTGATCGACGTCGTCGTCTCGCTTGTCCTCGATGCGCTTGTCGCGCAGCACGCCAGCGCCGTGAATGAGGCCGCGCACGGGCCCGAGCGTTCGCCGCGCCTCGTCCAGCACGGCGCGCACCGACTCGACGTCGCGCACGTCGACCTGCCGGTACTCAGCCCGTACGCCGAGCGACGCGGCCGTCTCGAGGGTGGCGCGAATGTCGCGCGCGGCGAGCACCTGGCGGCACGACTCGGCGAGCTGCTTTGGGCTGGGCCGGGACCCTGAGGGCGCGCGCTCGAGCAGCACCCGCTTGATGCCTGCCTCGTCCTTCGCGAACGACAGCCACCCGGGCTCCACCGTCGGCGCCGGCGAGCGGCCGAGCAGCAGCAGCGTCGCACCCGAGGCCTTCGCGAGCGCCCGGGCGCAGTCGGCGGTGACGCCCCGCGCGCCGCCCGTCACCACCACCACGTCGCCGGGCCGCAGCGGCAGGTCGCCACCCTGCACCTTCGCGTCGCGGAGCCCGAGCGTCACCCGGCCGGCGGGCCCCAGGCCCAGCTCGGCGGGCCCATCGCACGACAGCTCGTCCACGATCGCGTGCGCCGCGTCATCCACGCCCCACGCCGACGAGACGTCGAGCGATCGGCAGCGCACCTCGGGCCACTCGAGCGCGAGCGTCTTCACGAGCCCGCCGAGGGCTCCAGCGAGGGGATGCGACTCGGAGCGGGTCCGGCCGAAGCCGAAGACCCCGTCGCGACGGCTCACCGCCATCACCACGCTCCCGCGGCCCTGCCGCAGCGACGCCGAGGCGGCCCGCGCCGTGAAGAGCGCCTGCTTGAGGCGCTGCTCCGACGCGTCGCTCCAGGCCGAGCCGTGCGGCGCGGTGAGGATCAGCGCGCGCACCTCGCCCGAGATGGCCTGGCCGGCCGCGACGAGCTCGCAGGTGTGCCCCGCGCGCTCGAGCGTCTTCGTGAGCGCCCTCGCCAGCTCGGCGTCGTCTCCGGCGATCAGCACGCGGCCCGGCGGCAGCGCACCGGACGACGCGGCGGGCTTCGCGCGCACCGGCACGACGATGCGCCGCGACATGCTGGTTGATGCCTCAGGCGTGGTCGCGACCGCCTCGACGATGCGCCGCGACATGCTGGTTGACGCCTCAGGCGTGGTCGCGACCGCCTCGACGATGCGCCGCGACATGCTGGTTGATGCCTCAGGCGTGGTCCCGACCGCCTCGACGATCGGCGTGCGAGCCGTGACCACGGGCGCAGTCTTCGCCGCCACGCCCCCCACGAACCCCAGCACCTGCTCCAGCGTCCGCAGCCCCGAGAGCTTCTCGGGATCGACCGACGGCGCGTTCGGAATGCGCCTCGACAGCAGCGAGAGGATCTCGACGCGCTTGATCGAGTCGATGCCGAGATCGGCCTCGAGATCCATGCCGATCGACAGCGTCTCGATGGGGTAGCCGGTCAGCTCGCTCACCGTCGACAGCAGCACGCCACGGGCGTCAACCACCTGGCTCGCCTGTGCGACCGGCGCTGGCGCGGACGGCGCGACGACGGCGGGCACGGACTCCGAGATGAACGCCAGCACCTGCGCCAGCGTCTTCAGGCCCGACAGCTTCTCGGGGTTCACCGACGGCGCGCCGGGAATGCGTCGTGACAACAGTGAGAGGATCTCGACGCGCTTGATCGAGTCGATGCCCAGATCAGCCTCGAGGTCCATCTCGAGCGACAGCGTGTCGGCCGGGTAGCCCGTCAGCTCGCTCACCGTCGAGAGCAGCACCGCGCGGGAATCGACCGCCGGAGCGCTCGTCGCAGCCACGGGGCCGACCGGAGCGGGGGCGACCGGAGCAGGAGACGCCGTCATCGCAGAGGCGCCGCCCACGAAGTCGGCCACCTGCTGCAGCGTTCGCAGCGAGCCGAGCTTCTCGGGGTTCACCGACGGAGCGCCGGGCACCCGCCGCGACAGCATCGAGAGGATCTCGACGCGCTTGATCGAGTCGATGCCGAGATCGGCCTCGAGGTCCATGCCGAGGGCGAGGGTCTCGATCGGGTATCCCGTCGCCTCGGAGACGACCTGCAACAGAAGCGGAACGACGTCGACCGAAGCGGCAGGCGTCGAGTCGAGCTCAGGGCGCAGCGAGGCGGAGACCTGGGCACCGCGAGCTTCGCTGGTCGTCGTGGACTGATGATGGAGCGCAGCCCCGACGTGCGGCAGGACGCCGACGGGCGCACCGTTCTCCGTGGGTTGATACGTGAGCGCAGGCCCCACTTTCCGGACGGTGGGTGGAGCACCCGCCCCGTTCGCCGTGGACTGATGCGCGGCGCCGACGTGCGACGGGACGGTGGGTGGAGCACCTGCTCCGTTCGCCGTGGACTGATGCGCGGCACCGACGTGCGACGGGACGGGTGGAGCACCTGCTCCGTTCGCCGTGGACTGATGCGCGGCACCGACGTGCGACGGGACCGCAAGTGGAGCAGTTGCGCCGTGAGGCAGGGGCGCGGAGCCGACCTGCGGAGAGAGCGCAACCGGCGCGGCACCGACGATCGGCCCGCCCCCGACGGGCGAGACGCGCTGTCCCGCGAGCAGCGCGGCGACGTTCTGCTGCGCGGCCAGCTGGCCCTCGAGGAAGAGCTGGTGCACCTTCGCGGTCTGCTCCTGCAGCGCCTGCAGCGCGCGCAGGTTGTCCTGGTACATGCGCAGCACGTCACCGCTCGGCGCAGGCGCCTGGGTCGGCTGGACCGGCGCCTCGAGCGTGTGGGGCCCGTTCTTTCCGTTCACTCCAGCTCCCTTCGGCGTCCCCGGCGCGACCGGCTGGGCGACGACGCGCGGCGGCGACGGCGGCTTCGGCGTCGTGGGCGCGCGGTAGTTGGCGCCCGTCAGGGGCACGACCATCTTCGGCTTCCGTGCGGGCCGGTCGATCCACCGGGGCGGGCGCGGCGTCTGCTGCCACGCCGTGAGCGTCACCGCGTGCCCTTCAGCCGCGAGCCGGGCGAGCACGAACGCGAGATCGAACATCGCGCCGCGGCGGGTCTGCGCGTCCACGGCCATCGCCGAGAACGCGCGCTCCCCGAGGATCGCCTTCACCATGCCGGTGAGCGCTGTCTTCGGGCCGACCTCGACGAAGGTGCGGGCGCCCTGCGCGTAGAGCGCCTCGACGACGCCATCGAAGTGCACCGGGCGGGCGAGCTGGTTCGCGAGCAGCTCCCGCGCCGCCGCCAGGTCCGACGGGTACGGCTCGGCCGTGGTGTTCGCGATGACGGGCACCGTGGGAGGTCGCAGCTCGAGCTCCTGCAGGGTGGTGAGGAGCTCGGCCGCTGCCCCGGCGACGAGCGGACTGTGGAACGCGGCGCCCACGTTGAGCCTCGTCGCGCGCAGGCCCTTCGCCCTGCAGGCCACCTCTGCGCGCTCAATCTCCTTGCGCTCACCTGACAGGACGCCCTGCGCCGGCGTGTTCCGGTTCGCGAGCACGAGCTCGAGCTTCTCGTCGGCGATCAGCGTCTCGACGTCGGCCAGCGGCGCGAGCACCGCGAGCATCGAGCCCCGGTCGGACCCATCGCCCGCCATCAGCTCACCCCGCCGTCGCGAGACACGCTCGAACGCAGGACCGCCGAGCACGCCCGCTGCGTGCAGCGCCACCAGCTCGCCGTAGGAGTGGCCCGCCACCAGCGACGGCTTCACCCCGAAGCGCGTCAGCACGTTCAACAACCCGCGCGTCACCACGCCGATCGCCGGCTGGGCGACGTTCGTCTTCGTCAGCTCGGCTTCACGGCGCTTCTGCTCGGCGTCGTCGAACGTGGGCAGCGGGTAGAGCTTCGCGGCGACGTCGGACAGCGCGGCCACCGACTCGAGCACCTCGGGGAAGACACAGGCGAGCTCGCGCAGCATGTCGACGTGCTGCGAGCCCTGACCGGGGAAGACGAAGGCGAGCGCGCCAGCGGGTGCGCCCACGCCGTAGGCGACGCCGTCGTTCGTGGTGAACGGCTGCCCTGCCTGCACCTTCGCGAGCACCGGCTGCAGGACGGCCTCGGCGGTCCGCCCGGCCTCGACGAGCGCCACCAGGCGATGTGCGTCCTCGCGCTGGAACGAGGCGCGCGACGCCGCCGCGAAGGCCGGGAGCTCCTCCGCCTTCATCGCCTCGTGCACGCGGGCGACCAGCGACGCGCCGTCCTTCGCCGAGAGCGCGAGCACCTCGACCGAGCCGTCCCACGCCGGAGCGCCGCGGCGCGAGCCGTACTCCTCGAGCACCGCGTGGAAGTTGCTGCCACCGAACCCGAACGAGCTGACGGCGGCGATGCGAGGCCCACGCGAAGAGGGCAGCCACGGGCGCGCCGCGGTCGGCAGCGAGAACGGGCTCTGGTCGATCTCGAGCGACGGGTTGGGGCGATCGATCTTGAGCGTCGGCGGGATCACCCGGTGGTGGAGCGCGAGCGCCGCCTTGATGAGCCCGGCCGCGCCGGCAGCCGCCTTCGTGTGGCCGACCTGGGACTTCACCGAGCCGAGCGCGCACCACGCCGCGTCGGGCGAGTCCTCGCGGAACACCGTCTTCAGCGCCTCGAACTCGGCGGCGTCTCCCGCCTTCGTGCCGGTGCCGTGCGCCTCGAGCAACTGCACGTCACGGGGCCGCACGTTCGCGTCGTCGTAGGCGTTCTTCAGGGCGCGGGCCTGACCCTTCGGCAGCGGCGCGTAGATCGACTTCGCGCGTCCGTCGCTCGAGGTGCCGAGGCCGCGGATCAGCGCGTAGACGCGATCGCCGTCGCGCTCGGCGTCGGCCAGGCGCTTCAGCACGACCATGCCCAGGCCCTCGCCGAGCAGCGTGCCGTCGGCCTTGTCCGAGAACGGCCGCGCGTCTCCGGTCGGCGAGAGCGCGGGCGTCTTGCTGAAGCACATGTGCATGAAGATGTCGTTCAGCGTGTCGACACCTCCGGTGAGCACCATGTCGGCGCGCTTCGACTCGAGCTCAGCGACGGCCAGGTGCAGCGCGCCCAGGGAGCTCGCGCACGCCGCGTCGACGACGCAGTTGGTGCCGCCGAGATCGAAGCGGTTCGCGATGCGGCCGGCGACGACGTTGCCCAGCAGGCCCGGGAACGAGTTCTCCTGCCACGAGACGTACGAGGCGCCGATGCGCTCGACGACGTCCTTCGCGGTCGCCTCGTCGACGCCCGCGTCCTTCAGCGCCTTCTTCCAGTGCGGGTGGCCCAGGCGCGCGCCGAGGGAGATCACCAGCTCCTGCGTGCCGGTGACGCCGAGGAGCACGCTCGTGCGCGACCGATCCCACCCGCCGTCCTCGGGGTAGCCCGCGTCCTCGAGCGCCTGCTTCGCGACGACGAGCGCGAGCAGCTGCGAGGTGTCGGTCGCCTCGAGGATGGAGGGCGGAATGCCGAACTCGGTGGGGTCGAACTTCGCCGCCGAGAGGAAGGCGCCGCGCTTCGCGTACGTCATGTCCGGCGCCTTCTGATCGGCGTCGAAGTAGTCCGTGAGCGACCAGGAGCCGGGCGGCACGTCGCCCACCGCGTCCTGGCCGGTGCGCAGGAGCCGCCAGAGCGCCTGCAGGTTCTCGGCCTTCGGGAACATGGCGCCGAGGCCGACGATGGCGATGGGCTCCTTGCGGCGCGGCGCGGTGCGCTCGGCGGCCGGCGACGGAGCCTCCTCGAGCTGCCGGGCCACCGGCTTCTCCCGGCGACAGAGCACCTCGAGGTCGCCCAGCGAGCGGGGCGCGAAGGCCTCGACCTCGGCGGGCAGCACGACGCCCTGCGCCCGCAGCGCGGCGGCGCGGGTCAGCACGCACGCGCCGACCAGCAGGTTCTTCGACAGCGTCACGACGTCGCGCGCCTGCCAGGGTTCGAGCGCGCTGCCCTTCACCCACGCGTTGAAGGCGCCCATCGCCGGGCCGCACCACACCTGGTAGTCGAGCTTGCGCTCGGCGACGCCCTCGTTGGCCCACTTCGACGCCTGGCCGAGGTAGGCGCGGAAGAGCAGCGCGAGCTGGTGCTTCGGCTCCTTGCGCGCGCGCTCGAGCTGAGACGGGTCCCGGCGCTCGAAGAAGCGCTCGCAGCCGGCCCAGGCCTCCTCGAGCGTCGCGCGGAAGTACTTCGACTCGAGCTCTTCGCGGACGGCCGACGGCAGCGCGGTGATGGACTCGTGGGCGCGGTACAGCTCGTACAGGCGCTGGGCGCGCACCGCGAAGAGCGTGCCGCGGGTGAGCACCTGCACCTTCACGCCCAGCTCGAACATGTCGGCGGCGGGGGCCATCGCGACGTCCGTCGGCCCGGCCTGGGCGAGCAACTGGCGCACGGCGTCGCTGGTGCCGGCCTCACGGGTCGCCTGGTTGATCGAGCCGGTGACGACGTAGGCCGCGCCCATGGCGAACGCGGAGGCGACGGACGCCGGCGTCGCGAGGCCACCGGCGGCGCCCACGCGCGGACGCACGGCGTAGCCACGCTGCGCGCAGATCTCGTCCCGCAGCGCCTGGAGGGCCGGCAGCAGCAGCACGAGCGGGCGGTTGTCGGTGTGCCCGCCCGAGTCGGCCTCGGCGGTCACGTCGTCGGCCATCGGCACGCGCGCGGCGAGCTCGGCCTGCTCGCGGGTGATGGCGCCCGACGAGACGAGCTCGGTGAGGAAGCGCTCGGGCGCCGGCTCGAGGAACTTCCGCGCCACCTCGACCCGCGACACCTTCGCGATCAGGCGGTTCGGTACGACGATGGCGCCGTCGGGGCCGCGGTGAAGGCCGGTGACGCGCCACTTCACGACGGGCAGGGTGAGATCGAGGTACGCCGAGGCGCTGACGATGCGCAGGCCGCGCGCCAGGAAGAGCTCGACCAGCGCGGCCTCGAGCTTTTGATCGTCGGGCGAGTGGATGAGGTTGACGCCCCACGGCTCGGCGGGCAGCGACGCGCTCAGCCGCTCGATCGCCTGCTCGACCCGGGAGAGCGGGAGGCCGGCCGCGCCGAAGAGGCCCAGAAAGCCAGCGCGCGCGACCGCCTCGACGAGGGCCTCCGAGGCGATGCCGTTGGCCATCTCGCCGGCGACGAGCGGCGCCTCGAGGCCGTACGCCTCGCAGAACGAGCGATCACCGAGCCGGTCGGGCGTGAGCGCGGGCGCGTGACCCAGCAGCGGCAGCTGGCCCTCCGCAGGAACGCCGCCCAGCGACGCCACCCCACCCTTGACGATCGCCGGCCGACCGCCGACCTCGACGATGCTGATCGCGGCGCCGACCTGCGCGAGCGCCTCCCTGAACGCCTCCGCGCCCGTGCGCGGGAGCATGTCTCCCGGAACGAAGGCGCCGAGCGAATGCGTTGCGAGGGTAGGACGCGTCACGACGGGCTCCTTGAGGCGAGCGGCGGCCTTAACAGCCACCCGTGGGCGTCACAATGCGCGGGTGGTGCTTTTCGGGCTTGCCCTCGCGCGAAACGCGACGGGCCAGTCACGGTTTCTCGGGCCAGCGCGACCCATCAGCGGGACGCTTCTCGCCGCACGTCCGGCAGACGCACGCCTTCCCCTTCGCCGCCTCGGGGAGCTTCGCCAGCGCCGCCGGGTCGAGCGTGACGGAGAAGCACCAGCAGTCGGACTTCCCCGCTGCCGCGCCGCAGGCGTTGTCTTGCTGACAGAGCGGGCAGCGCGTCGGGTCGGGCGTCGTCATAGGCCGCCCCATACCGACGGTCGTCGGTCGGTGTCACGCGCCCAGACGACGACGGGGCGCCTCCGTGAAGGAAGCGCCCCGCCTCGCCAACCCGAGCTGGGATCAGCTCAGTTGATCGTCACACCCGCCTGCGAGACCGAGATCTCGGGCAGCACCGGCGTGTTGGCGTCGTAGAAGAGCTGCGCCTTCACGGTCGCGCCGGTCGCCATGCAGGCCGCTGGCACAGTGAACTCGACCTCACCGCTGCCCGCCTTCGTCTCGGTGGCGGAGGACAGGGTGTCGCAGTTCGTGATCGGCATGCCCATAGCCGTCGAGAACGAGAGCTTCACGAGGCCGTCGTCGCCGGGCGCCGGCCCGAGCTTGAACTTCTCGACCTTCACCACGATCTTGCCGGCGTCGGGCACGGGCATCGGCAGCGTCTTGAACGACACCGTCTGGGCGCCGTAGTCGAGGAAGCCGAAGGCGGTGAGGTAGTTCGTGATGCGGTCGTAGTTGGTGGCGTTCAGCTCGACGAGGGCCTGGAACGAGAGCGCCGGGCCGCCGGCAGGGGTCGGCGCACCCGAGAGCCGGAGCGCCTGCACCTGCATCTCCGACAGGCCGCCAGCCGCCATGCCCGTCGCGTACAGCCGGTCGCGGAACCCCATCGGAGCGGCCGGCAGGCTGAAGCCGTCAGCCGCGCGCGCGGCGTCGAACAGCACGTCCCAGCGGTGCTCGAGCTCGTTCGAGAACGACACGCGCAGCACCTGCGACGAGGTGCCCAGGGCGGTGGCCACCGACGAGGTGACGAACTTGAAGCTGCGGGGACCGACGCCCGCGACCGCCGCCGTGTGGCCGTTGAAACGGCCCGACTCGGGGAAGGTCGGGTACGACTGGCCCGAGATGTCGATGGGCGTGGCGCCGCGGGGATCGAAGAGGAGCTTGTTGTCCTGCAGCCGCAGGAAGAGCGCCGAAGCGCCGACCTGGGCCGAGGCATCGCTCGCGGCCGCCGCCGACAGGGCCGCCACGATGATCCCGTACTCCGCGCCCTCGACGCCGCTGTGCGCCGGCGCCGTACGGACAGGCAGCAGGCCCGCGGCGGGCAACGTCTCCTGCTTGTCCAGGATCGCGTCCGGCGGCGTGGCCACGTTCACCGCCGCGCCGAGGCCGAGGGGGATCACCCCGCGGCCGGGCACGTTCACGCCGGTCAGCGCGAGCGCGCCGTCCGCGAACTTGCCGCGGTAGCTCGGAAGGTTTCCGGACTTCAGCGCGAAGCCGAAGCCGAGCGGAATGTTCGCCCACTTCAGGTTCTTGTCCGTGAAGTGTCCGGTGTTCGTGTAGTCGTAGCCGTCCGTGCAGTCGGGGAAGGTCTTGCCGCCCTTGCAAGTCGCGTTCTGCAGGTTGAACTGCACGTCGCGGGCGATCGAGGAGTTCAGCTTGCGGATGAGCGGCTGCACCTGACCCAGGATGCCGCCGATGTTGATGTTCTCGGTGCCGCCCTGGAACGCCCCGAGCAGCGGGCTCAGGTCGCCGATGGTGAGCTCGCCTGAGAAGGCCCAGGCGCTCCGGGTGCCGCAGGTGCCGGCGCGGATCTTCGTCTCCTCCGCGGCGGTGACCGCACCCGAGGCGTCCGTGCAGGAGCCCGCGAGGCCGAGACCAGCGAACGTGTTCTTGTTCGTCTCGCTGAAGACGAGGAACGCGCCGTCTGGAACGTCCACGTTCATGTCGATCGTCGTGCCCAGCTTGATGCGCGTGGGGCGCGAGGGGCCGAGCAGCTGGGTGAGCGACAGGTTGGTGACCGCGCCCGCCAGCGACATGCCACCGACGCCCGCCTTGATGTTCGGGTTCATCGGGAAGCCGTCGAAGGTGCCCTTGAAGCCGCCGAACTTGTTCACCGGGTTCCGGCGCATCGACACCGCGAGCACGTTCGCGTCGCCGCCTGCCGGGCGGTAGTTCGCGATCGTCACGTAGGTGTAGTCGTTGTGGAAGACGCTGACGGAGTACTGGGTCGCGGCGCCGAAGGTGTACGCGCCGATGCCGGCGGCGGTGGTGTTCACCGGCGCGGCCTGGGCGATCTCCGCGCCCGTCGCGTCGCTGATGATCACCCGCGCGCCCTCGACGGGACGGCCGGTGAGCTCATCGGTCACCACCACCGTGCCGCCGTTCGCAGGCGCGCCGACCACGATCACCTTCGCCTTGCAGGTCACGCCCATGAAGGCTGCCTGCACGCCGTCCACCCCGTCGCCACCCATGGTGGCGGTCATGCCCGCGGTGAACTCCGAGGCGAGGCCCGTGCCGGGCGTGGGCATCGAGAGCGGGCTGCCACCGGGCGCGGTCCACGTCGCGCCCTCCTTGATGATCACCGGCTCCGTGCCGGCCCAGGCCGACACCCAGAACTTCATCGTCTTGCCCGCCTTCACGATCGCGAAGTCCGGGATCACCGCGCAGCGGGTGACCGTCGACGCGGCCGGAGCGGCCTCGCACTTGCCCGAGCGGCACACCAGGGTGCTGCCGCAGTCGGCGTCGGCCGAGCAGAGCTTCGCCTTACACTCGCCGCCAGCCTCGGTGTAGTCGCAGACACACGACGTGTCCGAGGGGCAGAACTCGAGCGCCGTCGCGCCAGCGGCCGTGCGGCCCGAAGGCGAGCACTGCGCGTTGCTGGTGCAGTCCGGCACGCAGGTGCTGGAGCTTCGGCTGCAACGGAACAACCTGGGGCACTGATCGTCTTCGTTGCACGCATCAGTGGCGCTGCCGCCGCCAGTGCCGCCATCGGTACCGGACGGTGGGGGACCACAGGCGATCATGGACAGCGCCGCAGCAGCGAGCGCCACCCAGAGGGTGTTTCGGAACTCTGCCTTCATTCGAGGTACTCCCTTTGGAGGTGGAAAACGGCCCTTGGGTGAGAAAGGCGCGGCCCGTTTCCGATATCGGCCTACCCGTGTCAACGGGGACCATGACGCACAGCGACGGTCGTGCCACCCGGGTTCACAAACCGTTTCGCACAGTTGGGACTCGAGGTGCGTGACAGCGCTGTCGCGGTCATCGAGACTGGAGCGCCGTGGCTTCCTCCGGACCCACATCGTCGGGTGATCTCCTCGCAGGTGTGCTGGCGGACGTGTCGCGACGGACGGGCTCGGCGCGAGTCCTCTTTCCGCTCTGGCGGCAGGTGGTCGGAGAGACGCTGGCCGGAGCCTCGGCGCCGCTCCGGTGGCAGGGCAGCACGCTCGTCATCGGCTGCTCGAGCGCGGCGTGGGCGACGGAGCTGACCCGCCAGCGCACCGAGTGCCTGCGGAAGCTGCAGCTGCGTCTCGGGAAGAAAATGGTCGAGTCCCTCGTCTTCGAGGCCGCATGAGCCTCGTCGTTGCCCTTCTCCTCGCCGCCGCGGGACCCACGATCGAGCGCGACGCGGCCTCGCAGGTGCGTCAGCGCTTCGAGCAGGCTGGCCGCTCGGTGCCGGCCGATGATCCGAGGCTGTTCTCCGCCGCCCGCGCGTTGGCCCGCCGCGCGCTGGATCGGACGGCCGGCGACGCAGCCGGGCTGTTGTCGGTGACCGAGGCGGTCTCGACGGCCGGTGGGTGGGACGCGAGCCCCACCGCCATCCTGATCAAGGGGAGCCCTGCGCAGCTCCTCGAAGAGCTCTCCCAACAGCGCTCGCTCGCGAACGAGCCAGCCTCGGTGCTGGGAGTCGGGGTCGCGGAGGCGGGCGGGCGCGCCGCGCTCTGTGTGCTGCTCGGGCTGCGGAAGGTCGAGCTGGAGCCGGTCGCCCGCCACTTCAAGAAGCTGCCGCGTGAGGTGCGGGTCTGCGGCGAGCTTCTGCCGCCGCTCGAGACCGCCGAGCTCTTCGTCACGCAGCCCTCTGGCGCCGTCTCGCGCTTCCCGATGAGCGCGGTGAAGCAGAAGCGCTGCGCCACCTTCAAGCCCTCGGGTGAGGGGCGCTCGGCGGTCGAGGTCCTCGGCAAGGGTCCTCGCGGGCCCGAGGTCGCCGCGCTCTTCTTCCTCGACGTCGGCGCCACCGTGGCCAGCGTCGATCAGCAGGTGATCGAGCCCGCGACGGTCGAGGAGGGCCGTCGGGCCGTGCTGGCGCGGGTGAACGGGCTTCGCAAGACGATGGGGCTCGAGCTGGTTCGCGCCGATCCCGCGCTCGAGGCGATCGCGCAGGCCTGGGCGACGCGGCTGGCGACGGAGGGGTTCTTCGCGCACGTCGATCCCTCGGGCGGCGATCTGAAGGGCAGGCTCAAGGCGGCGGGGTACCGCTTCCAGGCGGCCGGCGAGAACCTCGGCGCGTCCACCGGTCCGCTGGCGGCGCACTTCGGCATCGAGCACAGCCCGGGGCACCGGCTCAACCTGCTGGAGCCCGACCACCGGGTGCTCGGCGTGGGCATCACCCGCCGCGAGGAGGATGGGCTGACGGTGCTGGTCGAGGTGCTGGCGGCGCCGCTGGACGACGGTGGCGCCGATCCGGTGGGAGCCGTCTACCACGCCCTCGATGACCAGCGGCAGAAGCGGGCCTTGAAGCCGCTCAAGCGCAGCCCGGTGCTCGAAGCGCTCGCCCAGGAGCACGCCCGGCGGTGCCTGTCGCGAGACCTCCTGAAGGTCGAGCTGCCCGATGGCCGCAAGCTGCACGAGAAGGTCTTCGAGACCGTCGCCGACGCGAAGGAGGCCTCGATCGACCTCGCGATCGTCGATGCGCCATCCCTCGTGCCTGCCTCGAAGAACCTCACCGATGCGCGGTACGAGAGTGTGGGCGTCGGGCTGGTGCGCGGCGACTCCGAGCGGTACGGCAGCGACAAGCTCTGGCTCGTCGTGATCTACGCGAACCACGGCGCTGGCGACTGACCAAAGACTGACGGAAAAACCCGGCGCTCGCTGTCGCCCGCAGGTAGATTCACCGACGTGACGACCGCCAACCGCCCCGTGGTCCTGGGCATCGACGAGGACCGCGGCAACCAGGGCAAGCTCGCGCAGGCCTTCAACGCGCAAGGGCTCTTCTACCGCTTCATCACCGATCGCAAGAAGGTCCAGGGCGGCATCAAGCAGCTCTCGCCCGACATCCTGATGGTGTTCGGCGAGCTGTCGAGCGACTTCGTGATCCAGGTGCTCGATCAGATCGCGGCGGACGTGTCGTCGGCGACGTTGCCGATCATCGTCGTGGCCGGCGACATCAGCGACGCCCAGTTCGTGACCGGGCTGCGCACCAACGTGGTGGCGCTCTTCCCGGCCCCGTTCGACACCTCGAGCGTCCTGGCGGTGAAGGGGCTCTATGACGAGCTGCACTCCCGGCCCGGCGTGGTGAAGGGCCAGGGTGACGCGAAGCTGCTCGCCAGGCTGGTGGATCACATTCGGCGCACCCGACGCGCTGGCTTCCTCACCATCGATCCGCGCACGCCCAACGAAGGGCGCGCCGTCTTCAGCCGCGGGAAGCTCGAGCGCGCGACCTTCCTCGGCGCGGGTGGGCCCGACGCGCTCAAGGCCATCCTCTCGGTGCCGCGCTGCGCGTGGACCTTCTCCGAGGTCGCAGGACAGGCGGGTGACGGGGCGGGCGTGGTGATCGAGGTGGGCGACGTCGTCTCTGGCGAGACCGAGGTGGCCGAGGTCGTGGTGGGCGAAGCCATGCCCGAGGACGAGCCGCTCGCCTTCGAGGTCTCGCTGCCGAGGGCGTCTGCGCCTCCGCCCCCGCCGATCGCTTCGAGCCCCTCTCCCGTGCCAGCGCCGAACCCGTCGGCGGTCCAGCTGCTGCTGGTGGACGACGACGAGGCGATCTTGCGCATGTTCAAGACGCTCTTCATCAAGCACGGCTTCCAGGTGAGCACCGCGACCGATGGCCAGCTCGGCGCCGAGGTCGCGTTGACGAAGCCCTTCGATCTGGTGCTGGCCGATCTCAACATGCCGCACCTCGACGGCTGGGGGCTGCTGCGCCTGTTGCGCGAGGACTTCCGGACCCGCGAGCTGCCGGTGGCGTTCATCTCGGCGCACGACGACTACCGCGAGTCGCTCAAGGCGCTGAACGCCGGCGCCCAGGCCTACCTCTCGAAGGGCACCCGGCTCGACGCGCTGGTGACCCAGGCCAGGAAGCTGCTCGAGCCGCGCCAGAACGCCCTCGGGCTGCTCGCGTCGGGAGCGCCGTTCACCCTGCAGGTCGCGCCTGTCGGCCCTCAGTGGATGCTGCAGCGGCTCGCCGAGCTGCACGCCTCGGGGCGGCTCGACGCGCGCGATGGGTGGGCGGTCTACGCGCTGTTCTTCACCGACGGCGTCTGCACCCACTGCTCGGCCCAGGCAGGCAAGTACACCGCGGAGGGCGAGCGGGCCTTCAACGCCTTCGTCGCCAGCAAGAACGCCGAAGCAACCTGGACGCCCGGGAATGGCGCAGCCCCGCAGAACCTGCACCTGCCGACCGCGGTGCTGATCGAACGCGCCTGCGCGACGCTGAACGAGAACGAGCGCCGCATGCGTGAGAGCCTGATGGTCTCGGCGACCCAGGTGGACGTGAACCAGGATCTCTACGCGGTCTACTGCCAGGTCGGGCCGAAGCAGTGGTTGCAGGCCGCGAAGCTCATCTGCGAAGACAAGCTGTCACCCCGCGACATCATCGCCAACCACGACATCAGCCCGGTGGATGTCGAAGAGACCATGAAGGATCTCATCCGGCGCGGGGTGGTGACGCTGCGGAAGGCGTGACCGGAGAAGCCAGGCGGACGAGCCGCGGTCAGGGAGCCGCTCCTTCGTGAAGTTGCTCCAATCGGTCCTCGAGCATGATCCGGTCGCCGTCCCGAAGTGTCTGGAGCGCCAACGCTCTCCGAAGGTACCTTTCGGCCTTCTCGGGGTCGTAGGGGCAGATGCGCTCTGAGCGGAAGAAGTGCGAGTAGGCGTCGGCGAGCGCGACGTAGCCCCACACGTTCTCTGGCCACTTCTCAACCAGCTCGTGGAGGAGTTCGCTGGCCCGTTCGGACTGACCGAGTCTGTGGAGATGGGAGGACAGGGCGCGGCGGAAGTTCAACTGCACGAGGTCGCTCTCGTCGCGAAACTGGGCGATCCACTCCGTGCAGTATTGGCTGCCCATGGTGGCGTAGCGCTGATCATGGAGAGAAGGGTTGAACAGCTCGTTCTCGAAGTCCTGGGACCAGTTGAACACTGACTGCAGGCCGTTGAAGACCGGGCTCGTGGAGTTCATCGTCGTCATCGAGGGCAAGAAGCGGGGAGACAGCGTGCACCAGACCTTCCACCAGAGGTCGCACGCCTGAGCGCCCTTCCGTTCCTCGACCAGGGAGTACCCCTCCTGCATCCAGTCGTCGATCATCTCGACCGACGGACGTTCCGGGGAGTACCGCTTCCAGAGCTCACAGGCCGCAAGTCCGAGGAAGTCCACCTCTGTGCCCCGGCAGGTCACGTCGTCGCGCTCGAGCCACACCTCCGAGATCGACCAGGCCGAGTCGCGGCCTTCCGCCAGACGCAGAAATCTCTCGCGCGAGTGGGCCACGCCATACGCCGCGAGCTGAGCCTCGATCGCCTGGGTCGTCAGCCTCTGGACCTTCATGATGGTCCAGCCGTCGCGGATGCCCCGTTCAATCAGCCGCCGCAGCCGTCGGTCCTGCCCCGCGGACCGGGGATCCTCGGAGATCTTCGCCACGCTGTAGGGGCTCAGGCCAGGAAAGCCCATCATGGCGTTCATCGAGTCGGCGACCTGACTATTGCTTGCCTGCGATGGAGCCGCCGGGGCATGGCTCGTCGCCTTGCCCAGGCAGCACTTCTTGAACTTCACGCCCGAGCCGCAGGGGCATGGCTCATTCCTGTTTCCCACGAACGGTCTCCCTGAACGGCAGAAGGAAAAAAAAAAAAAGCCCCGAGGGTTAGCTCGGGGCTTTCTGCACCTGGGGACGACCAGGATTTGTGACCCTGCCGGGATTCGAACCCGGGTTTATGCCGTGAGAGGGCACCGTCCTAGGCCACTAGACGACAGGGCCAACTGCAAAAGCGCGGCGGAAGTATGTGACGACTGCGCGGCTGTCAACTGGTTCGACATGAGTTCGACGACGGGCGCGCCGGCGCCTGACGACCTGACGTGCTTCTGCCCCGTTAGCGCCCCTTCCGCTCGGGCCAGGGCTCGATCACCCGGGACAGATCGACGAGGCGCAGGCTGCCGCCGCCGAGATCCTTCGTGATCGACTTCCCGTCCAGCACGTCGGCGGGCACGTAGTCGAAGGGCCGGCAGGTGAAGACGAGCACCTGCGCGGCGAGGGCCGACTTGCGGAGCGCCTCGACGAACCACCCCATGCGGTCGGCGTCTGTGTGCACGAGGTGATCGTCGAGCACGAGCGCCGTCTTCAGCTGCCGCGCCACCGCCACCCGCAAGAGGCTCGCGAGCTGATCCCGCGTCCCGACGGACAGCGCGTCGAGCACCACGGCCCCGTCTTCCATCGCCCCCTCGGCCTTCACCGACAGCGTCGTCAGATCGGGGCCGAGCTCGATCGTCCCATAGCGGCCCTTCGTCAGCTCCGTGAACTGGGCGGCGAGGGGGACGGCCAGCGCGCGGCCGAGGTGCCCGCCCTGCGCGTTCTCGGAGTCGCGCAGCGTCTGCTGCAGCAGCTGCCACGACTCGGCGTCGAGCTCGACCTCCTTCTCGCGGTCCTTCGCGGCGGCCAGCGCCTCTTCGAGCTGCTGCACGTGCTCGCGGAGCTGCGGGCCGCCCACCTTCGAGAGCGCGCCGTCGGCCTTGTGGAACTCGGCCTCCTTCTCGGACGACTGATCGCGGATGGCGGAGAGGAGCTGCTCGGCCTCGGCGAGCTGCTCCGGCGTCACGACGGGGGACGAACGCAACGGCGCCAGCGCGGCGTCGGCGGCGTCGAGGGCGTGCTGGGCCTTCGGCCGATCGAGCCGCGCGACCTCGGCCTCGAGCGCCCCGGCCTGGCCCCTGCGCTCGTGCAGGAGCGCGCGGGAGGCGTCGAGCTTCTGCCTCGCCGCGACCCGCGACTGCTCGGCGGCGGTGGCCAGCGAGCGCTGCTTCTCGAGCGCCTGCTGCGCCGTCTTCACCTCGGCGCCCTGCTCCGCCTCGAGCGCCTGCAGCGCCACCACCAGCTTCGCCTGCTCGTTCCTGGCCACCGTGAGCTGCTGGGCGAGCACGGTGACGTCGCCCTGCCCGTGCGCGCTGGCGGCAGCGGCCCCGAGCGACGCCTTGCGCTCCGACGCCACGGCGAGCGCCGCGCGCACCTTCGTCTGCGCCTCCACCATCGTCTCGAGCGCGCGCTGCTGATCCCGCTCGGCGCGCTCCGTCTGCAACTCCCAGCCGGCGCCGAGGGAGTCGAAGGCCGCGGCGATCATCGCCAGCTGCTCCTGGGGAATCCGGTCGCGCCGCCGCTGGAGCGCCTCCGCCGACTCGGCGCCGCTCCCCTGCCGCCCGATGAGGGCGACCTGCTCGCGCGCGCTGCGCTCCTCGGACCGCCAGCGCTCGAGGTTCGACGCGAGCCCCTGCAGCTCGCTGCGCTCCTTCGCGAGGGCGTCGTGGCGGGCCTGCAGCTCGGCCACCGAGGTGACCTCGGCCTTCGTCAGCGCCGGGAGCACCTCGTTGCGCCACCGCTTCGAGAGCGTGTCGCGCTGTTGTCGCGCGGCCTTCGTGCCGGCGACGATCTCGAGCTCGACCATCTGCCCCAGCGCCAGCGTCACCTTCCGCTCGGCGTCGAAGGCGCGGTCCTTGTTGGCGCGCACGACCTCGTCCACCGGCGCCTCGTCGTCCACCTCGGCGTGGAGGCGAACCTCCTCGCGGGGCCGCACCACGACGCTCAGCCCGCCGCCCGCCTGCGCGTCGGCGACCCGGCGATCGGCCTCGAGCCTCGCGAACGCCGCGACCTGCTCTGTCGAGGGGAGCCCGCTCTGCGCCGCGGTGAGCGCCGCCTCACGCCGCCCGAGCTCGGCCTCTCCGGCCGCGAGCTGCTCGCGAACGGCCTTCGCCTTCTGCTCGAGCGCGACCAGCTCGGCCCGGGCCCTGCTCGCGCGCTCGGCGCCCTTCTCGGCGTCCTTCCAGCGGCCGTAGTCGAGGATCAACCGCGCCACCTCGACGCCCTGCTTCGCCGCCTGCGCCTGCCCGTCGAGCGCGTCGAGCTCGCGCTGCAGCCTGGCGGCCTCGGCCTCGACTGCGGCGAGCTGCTTCACCGAGTCCTGGGCCGCCTGGGCTTTCTCGAGCCGGGGCGCCAGGGTCGCGATCGTCGCCTCGAGCTCGGCCTTGCGGCTGGTGAGGTTCGCGCGCTGCAGCTCACGCGCCCTCGCGCCCTCCTGGCTCTGGGCGCGCTGGAGCGCCTCCTCGGCCGACTTCGTGGCCTGCCCCGCCGCGCGCGTCGCCTCGTCGGCCCTCCGAAGCGCCGCGTCGTCCTCCGCGACGGTCGCCTCGAGCGAGGTCACCTCGGCGCGCAGCGTCTCGGCCCGTCGCAGCACCTCGTCGATGCGCGCCAACGCCGCCCTCGCCTCGGCGACCTGCGCCTCGGCCGTGACCCGCGACCGGGAGCGCTCGACGCCACGGCGGGCCTCGTCCACCATCACCGTCGCGTCCTTCAGCTGCTGCCGCGCGACGTCCACCTCATGACGCAGCTTCGCGACCAGCCCCTCCGTCGAGGCCGACTGATCGAGCTGCGCGCGCGCCTGGGCGAGCTCGTCGGCCAGCTTCTTCACCTCGTCGCCCACGACCGCGAACCGGGAGCGCGCCCCACCCCGCCGGCGCCCCGTCTCGGTGAAGTACTGGTCGAGCTCGGCGGTGGCCTTGTCGAGCACGTGCTTGAAGAGCGGATCTTCGGCGAGGGCCGCGAGCGCCCGCGTCAGCCACTTCTTCGCGCTCTCGGAGTCGTCCCCATCGACGCCGCGCGCGAGGATGTCGTCCACCCCCGTCTGGGCGCCGAGCAGCACGTTCGACAGGAAGGTGTCGGGAATGCCGAAGCCGCCCCGCGCCTTGCCGCCGAGATCCGCTGCGCCCCACGGCAGCATCGTGCGCAGCTTCTGATCGACCTCGCGCGCCTTCGCCTCGAGCGTGTAGTCGCGCCCGTCCTTCGACGACGCCAGCTCGGCCTTCCCTTCGCCGAACGTCTTGATGACGCGCCACAGCCTTCCGTCATCGGCCTCGAAGACGAGCACCACCTGCGGGCTCGCGTCGCGGTACCACGGCACGAACGCCTGCCCCTCGGCGGACTTCGCCGGCACCAGCAGCGCGGCCCTCAGCGCCGTCACCAGCGTCGACTTGCCGAGGTCGTTCGGGCCGAACAGCACGTTGAGCTGCGGCGCGAACTCGAGCCCGGCGTGGGCGATCGCCTGGAAGCTCTTCACCTCGAGGGACACGAACCGCATGCGTCAGGAGGCCTTCCTCGTCGAGCGGAACAGGTGGAACAGCGCGCGCTGCGCGACGGGTCGCCTCAGCGGATCATGCGCGACGGTCTGCAGCTTCTGCACCGTCGTCTGCAGGACCTGCGGCAGCGTCTGGCTCCAGTCGCTCAGGTTCGAGACGTCGAGCTCGAGGCGGTCGCGGCGCAGGTCGAGCACGCCCGCCATGCCATGCACGGCCTGGTTGCCGCCGAGCTGTTCGATCAGCCGCTCGGCCTCATCGAGCTCGGGCGCGGAGACGCTGAGATCGACGGTGACACGGAGCACGCGCGACTTGAGATCCTGCCGCGCCACCAACTGCCGCAGCTGCGCCATCGAGGTGATCGCCACCTCTTCCCAGTCCCACGAGGCCACCCGGCGCGGCGTCACCATCGCCCTGCGCTGCCGCGAGATGAAGACGATCGCGACCGAGCCGGGATCGCGCTCGTCGAAGGCCGTCGGCTCCGGCGCGCCCGGGTAGATGGTGGGCGGCTGCTTGCGCTCGGGCGGGATGAAGCGGAAGCCGTGGGTGTCGCCGAGGGCGAGGTAGTCGAGGCCGCGCTCCACCGCCGCGTCCTTCGCGATGGGGAAGTTCGTCTGCGCGTTCGGCGCGTCGAAGGTGCTGCCGTGCACCATGCCGATGCGCACGCGCTCGTCGCCCGGCGCCCGCGACGGGATCTTCGCGGTGGGATCGAGCTGGCCCGCGCGCGACTCGCACGGCACCGCATGCAGGACGCAGCCGTTGGCCAACGCGAACTCCCCTGGCGCCTCGATCACGTGCGCCCACGCAGGGAGAGCGCGGCGAAACTTCGGGTCGAACCAGACCGAGTCCTGGAGCAGCGGATCGTGGTTGCCCGGCAGCAGGAAGACGGGCCGGTTCGTCCACTTCCGGCGCGCCAGACAGTCGGCGAGCCCGGCGCTCCACTCGGATGACGGGTTCGGCTCGTCGAAGAGATCGCCCGCGCAGAGCACCGCGTCGACGGCGTGCCGCTCGGCCTCGTTGAAGATGCGGTCGAGCACCTCGAGGCGCGCGCGCGAGAGCTTCAAGCTCGCCTCCTCGGAGAAGGAGCGGAAGCGGCGGCCCAGGTGCCAGTCCGCGGTGTGCAGGAGCTTCAGCACGATGTCGTCCTCCGTGCTCGTCATGTGAACACCACGTCGAGATCGACCAGCAGGTCGAGGCGCGGCGGCGTGTAGCGCCGGCCGTGAATGTGCTCGAGGAAGCGGCGGTAGCGCTCGTCGTCCCGCGCCTGCAGCTTCGCGATCTTCTCCTCGAGGGCCTGCAGCTCACGCCCGGCCACCTGCAGCCCGTGCTCGGCCGCCGTGCGCGCCTCGGAGCCGATGGCCCCGTCGCGCCGCTTCGTCGCGGAGTCGATCTTCTGCTCGACCTCGGCCCGTTGCCGCCGCAAGACGAGGAGCCGATCGTCGAGGAACCGCTGGGCCTGCAGCGACGCGGCCTCGAAGCGCCGGTGCTCGGCGTCGTCCACGTCGGTCTGGAGCAGGAAGAGCGTCTGCTCCTGCGCGTCGGCCATGATCGCGTCGTCGATCGCGCGCGCCGCCTTCACGTCGGCCATGGCCTCGTCGAGCAGCCCGCGCGCCGCCGGCTGATCGAGCACCTGCGCGTCGGGGCTGACGACGATCGGCACGATCAGCTCGACGCGCTCGAAGCCGTCGAACACCGCGCGCACCAGCCGCAGCCGGCCCGTGCCTGCGGGGATCCCCCACTCTGGCCGACGAGCGAGCGAGATCGCACCACCACCGCTGAAGCGCCTCGCGTCCTCCACCGCCGCGCGCACGAGCGGGTGCCCGAGGTGAAGCGACTGGTGCTCCGCAGCGACCCCCAGGGCGACCGTGACGCCTTCGCGCAGCGCTGGCAGCAACGGCGAGGCGGCGATGACGAGCAGCGTCGCTCCGTCGCGGGTCTGCTCCTCGAAGCCGATCCCGTGTGCCGCCAGCCACTCGCGCACCACCTGCCCCAGCTCGTGATCGAGCGCGGCGAGGGACGACGAGACGGCGTCGCGGTGCAGCCGGAAGACCCGCTGGACCTCGTCGTCGAAGCGCTGCTCGATGATCCCGATGGTGCGGGCGCGGGTCTCCTCGTAGCGGCGCCGATCCTCGGCGACCTTCTCCCGCAGCGCGCGCAGCTCGGCGTGCACCTCCTCGATCGTCCGGGCCCGCTCGTAGATGCGCGCGAGCTCGGCCTCGACCTCAGCGCCGAGCGCGCTCGCGAGCACCTCACCGTCGGCGCCCTGCGGCCGGTGGAGGACCTGGTCCGACGCGCTCAGCACCGTGCCGAACAGCTCGAGCTTCTGCGCGAGGATCTCGAAGGTCAGCGCCTGCGCCTCGTTGTCCTTGGCGATGAAGTTGATGACCGTGACGTCGTGCTGCTGGCCGTAGCGGTGGCAGCGGCCGATGCGCTGCTCGATGCGCTGCGGGTTCCAGGGCAGATCCCAGTTCACCACTGCGTTGCAGAACTGCAGGTTGAGGCCTTTGGCGCCGGCCTCGGTCGAGATGAAGACGCGGGTGCGCGTCTTGAACTCGTGCACGAGCGCGAGCCGCAGCGCGATGTCCTTGCTCGGCGGTTGAGCGTCAGCCGGCACCTCGGCGCGCCACCGCTCGAGCGCCTGGTGGGCGCGGGGCCCGTCATTGGTGCCCCGGAAGAGCGTGATCTCACCCGGGCGCACGAGGCCGCTCTCGACGAGCGCGTCGCGCAGGTACTCCTGGGTGACGAGCGACTCGGTGAAGATCACCAGCTTGTCCGAGCCCTGCCCGGCCTTCGCGCGCGTCGCGACGAAGTCGATGGCGGTGAGCAGCGCCCGGAACCGCCCGTCGTCGCGCACCAGCGCGTTCGCGCGCTGAATGAACGTCTCGACCCGCGCGAGCTCCATCGACACGTTCACCGGCTCCGCGCTCGCCGGCGCGTCGTCATCGGCTGGCACGACCAGCTCGTCGTCGTCGAGATCAGCCACCATCGCGTCGAGGGCGCGATCGTCTGGAGCCTCGCCTCGCGCGATCTTCCTGAGCCGCGCGGCGACATGCTCGAGCGAGGACGCCAGGGCCCGGGTGGACGACGCCATGCGGCGGTGAAAGCCGAGCAGCAGCAGCTTGCGGTGGCGCCCCTGAAAGGCGCGGATCCCGGGCTCGAGCAGGTACTTCGTCACGTCGTCGTAGAGGGCGCGCTCCGAGACGCTCATCGAGTACTCGAAGAGCCGCGCCTGGCGCCCGACGAAGGGCTTCTCGAGGAACGCCTGGGCCTGGCGCCGCAGGGTGCGCTGGAGCACGTGCTCGAGGCGGCTGCGCAGCTCCTGCTCCTGCCCGCGGGCGAGCTGGCGATCGTCGTCGCCGCAGAAGACCTGCCGGAACGTGGGCAGGTCGCCGAGCAGCGTGCCGAGCGGATCGACGTACTGCACGAGGCCCCACAGCTCGGCGAGGTTGTTCTGGATCGGCGTGGCGGTGAGCAGCAGCACCGGCGTCTGGCTCGCCTGCAGCACCTCGCGCACCCTGCCCGCCGTGCGCGCCGCCGGGGCCTCGTCGTCGTAGTCTCCCGACGGCCGGAACCGCTTGTAGATGCCCGCGAAGACCTCGTGCGCCTCGTCGATCACGCAGAGATCGAACGGCTCGCTCGACAGCAGCGCGTCGCGCCCCTTCTCGGATCCTGCCGCCTCGCGGTTCACGAGGAACACCCCGGGGCCGTCGAACCCGCCCGGCTTCGGCTGCCCTTCCCGCGCCTCGAGATCGAACAGCGTCATCAGCTCGTCCCGCCACTGGCCGACGAGGGACTTGGGGGCGATCAGCAGCACGCGCCGGGCGCCCTCGGCGAGCAGCTGGGTGATCACGAGCCCGGCCTCGATCGTCTTCCCGAGGCCCACCTCGTCCGCGAGGATGCAGCCCCCTTCCCTCACCCGGGCGAGCGCGAAGACGACGGCGTCGATCTGGTGCGGGTTGGGATCGATGCGGGCAGCGCGCTGTGGGGCGATCGCGCGGCGGTGCTCGTCGCTTCGGCGCAGGCGGACCAGCTCCTCGGCGTGCAGGCGGCGCTGGAGCGGGTGGGAAGAGCCTTTCGGCATCGCGCGCGCAAGCTACCATCGTGAGGTCAACGCAGCGGCCGAGAATGGACACCTGAGGCCATGCCCTTCGAGCTCTGGAGCCGGGACCTCTTCGATCGTGAGAGCGCGCCCTTCCGCGAGGCGACGTTCGCGCGCTTCGCTGACGGCCTCACCGCCCTGTGGCGCAAGGTCCTCGACGAGGTGATCCAGGACGACGGGCGGCCGACCTTCACGGACTTCTCGCTCGAGGGCGAGGGCCGCGTGGTGTGGATTCCCCGCGATCCGTTCGAGAACCCGGTGCTGGCCGAGCTGCGCCGCCGCGCGCGCGTGGAGGCGGACTTCGTCGAGCGCCTCGTCACCGAGCACCAATCTCGCTTCGGCCACGGCCCGGTCGCGCTCGACACGCTGGCGCTGGCCCTCACTCCGCTGCCCTCGACGCTCCACAGGGCGGTGGTGGTGATCGGCCGGCAGCGAGGGCTCGCGCCGCGGCTGACGCTGGGGACGACGGGCGGTTGGCAGGGACCGGGGCTGACGATCACCGCGACCTGGAGCCGCGCGGGCGTCGCCGGGTGGCGGCTCGAGCTGAGCGCGCTCGACGGCCCGGCCGTGCTCACGCTCGAGGAGGGTGGAGTCCGGCTCGAGGCCCCGCCGGGCGGCGCGGGGGAGGTGCTGAGGGACGCGCTGCTCGAGGCGGGTGTGCTGGCCTCCTGAAGCGCCTCACTGCCTCTGCAGCCGTCCCGACGCCGGCGCCGGCACCGCGATGCACACGCGCATCGCCTCGACGTGCCCGTTCGGCTTCTCCACGAGGATGTACTCGCACTGGGTGCCGGTCGCGCAGTCGCTGTCGTTGCAGCACTTGTCCACGCAGACGTTCCGGTTCCGCTCGCAGAACTGCGACAGGCAGTCGGCGTTCGACGAGCAGGCCTGGCCCGCGACCCGGGTGCCCATGGTGGTGCGGGGGACGCAGAGCGGGAAGCCGGTGTCGGCCGGCTCTCCGGTGCCGCCGAGCGTGCCCACCTGCGTCGCCGGCCCCAGCAACGTGCAGTAGGTCCCCATCGTGCAGTCGGCGTTCTTGCAGCACGGCTCGCCGCACACGCCGTTGAAGCACGAGAGCGCGCCCCACTTGCAGTCGGCGCCCGTACACGCCTGCCCCTGTGTCTTCGTGCCCGCGATGCGCGAGGTGAGCAGGCACTGGCCGTAGTAGAGCGCCGGCGTCGAGCCGTTCGACACCACGCAGGTCGTGTTCGCCGAGCAGTAGTTGCGATCGTTCCCGCACAGATCACCGCAGGCACGAATGCCCATGCCGTAGTTGAGGCACGAGCCGCTCTTGCACTGGTTGTCGTTGCTGCACGCCGCGCCGGCGCCCGCGGTCGCGGTGATGCCCGAGGCCGTGCAGAGATGATCGTTGTAGCCGATGGTGAGCCGCGAGGCGCACGACTGACCGCTGGGGCACCCGTCGCCGACGCCCGCGCCGGGCTGGCTGAAGTTGCAGAACGAGCCGCAGGTGCGCGCGCCGGTCGTGGAGTCGATCGCGCACAGGAACCGATCCCTGCAGACGTCGTTGGCGGCCCAGCCGCAGTTCTGGCCGACGCCGCAGTTCTGCACGGTGGCGGCGTTGCAGTCGTTGTCCTTGCCGTCGCAGAGCTCAGGCGCGCCCGGGTAGACGGTGTTGTCGTTGTCGGCGCAGTCGCCGGTGCACTGGCTGTAGCCGTCGCCGTCGTTGTCGGCGGTGGAGCACCCGCAGGTCTCGTCCGTGCGACCATTGCAGTTGTCATCGACGCCGTTGGCGGGCGGGCAGCCGGGCACCAGAGCCGTCGCGCAGACGCCGCAGTCGTACGTCTTGCCCGGGTGCACGAAGGCGTTGCCGTCGTTGCAGTCCACCCGGCCCGACTGGAGGCCCGGCCCGCAGGCGCCCCAGGTGCCCGTGCACGCGGCGCTCCGGCAGCCGGGGTGGGTGCCGCAGGTGGTGTAGCAGTCGTTGTCGGCGTCGAAGCCCTCGTCGATGAGCGTGTCGCAGTCGTTGTCGCGGCCGTCGCAGATCTCCGTCGCGCCCGGGCGGATGGTGGCGTCGTTGTCGTTGCAGTCGCCACCGCAGACGGTGACCCCATCGAAGTCCGCGTCGACCCCGCCGCCGCCGCTGCAGCCACAGACGTTCGCGGTGCCGCCGCCGCCGCAGGTCTGAGGGGAAGTACAGGCGCCGCAGCTCAGAGTGCCGCCGCAGCCGTCCGAGATGGTGCCGCAGTTCTTCCCCTGCGCGACGCACGTCGTGGGCGTGCAGCCGCAGACGTTCGCGGTGCCCGCGCCGCCGCACGTCTGGGGCGCCGTGCAGGAACCGCAGCTCAACGTCCCGCCGCAGCCGTCGGGAATGGAGCCGCAGTTCTTCCCCTGCGCCGCGCAGGTCGTCGGTGTGCACCCGCACACGTTCGCGGTCCCTCCGCCGCCGCACGTCTGGGGCGCGGTGCAGGCGCCACAGCTCAACGTGCCTCCGCACCCGTCAGCGATCGAGCCACAGTTCTTCCCCTGCGCCGCGCACGTCGTCGGCGTGCAGCCGCACACGTTCGCCGTGCCGGAGCCGCCGCACGTCTGGGGCGCGGCGCAGGCGCCACAGCTCAGCGTGCCTCCGCAGCCGTCGGCGATGGAGCCGCAGTTCTTCCCCTGCGCCGCGCACGTCGTCGGCGTGCAGCCACACCCGTTCGCCGTGCCGGATCCGCCGCACGTCTGGGGCGCGCTGCACACGCCGCACATCAGGGTGCCGCCGCAGCCGTCGGAGATGGAGCCGCAGTTCTTCCCCTGCGCCGCGCACGTCGTCGGGGTGCAGCCGCACACGTTCGCCGTGCCCGAGCCGCCGCACGTCTGAGGGGCGGTACAGGCGCCGCAGCTCAACGTGCCGCCGCAGCCGTCGGCAATGGAGCCGCAGTTCTTCCCCTGCGCCGCGCACGTCGTCGGCGTGCACCCGCACACGTTGGCGGTGCCCGCGCCGCCGCAGGTCTGGGGTGCGGTGCAGGTGCCGCAGCTCAACGTCCCGCCGCAGCCGTTGGGAATGGGGCCGCAGTTCTTCCCCTGCGCCGCGCACGTCGTCGGGGTGCACCCGCACACGTTCGCCGTCCCTGCGCCGCCGCAGGTCTGGGGCGCGCTGCACGTCCCGCACGACAGCGTCGCGCCGCAGCCGTCAGAGATGGTGCCGCAGTTCTTCCCCTGCGCCACGCACGTCGTCGGCACGCAGGGCACGAGGCCGCAGACGTTCGCCGCGCCGCCGCCACCGCAGACCTCAGGCATCACGCAGACACCGCAGGTCAACGTGCCGCCGCAGCCATCGGGGATGGTGCCGCAGTTCTTCCCCTGCGCCGCGCACGTCGTCGGCGTGCAGCCACACACGTTCGCCGTGCCCGAGCCTCCGCAGGTCTGCGGCGCCGAGCAGGTTCCGCAGCTCAGCGTGCCCCCGCACCCGTCGGGAATGGAGCCGCAGTTCTTCCCCTGCGCAGCGCACGTCGTTGGCGTGCAGCCACACACGTTCGCCGTGCCGGAGCCTCCACACGTCTGAGGCGAGGTACAGACGCCGCACGACAGCGTCCCGCCACAACCGTCGGGAATGGAGCCGCAGTTCTTCCCCTGCGCCGCGCACGTCGTCGGCGTGCAGCCACACACGTTCGCCGTGCCCGCGCCTCCGCAGGTCTGCGGTGACGTGCAGGATCCACAGCTCAGCGTGCCGCCACAGCCGTTGGGAATGGTGCCGCAGTTCTTCCCCTGCGCCGCGCACGTCGTGGGCGTGCACCCGCACACGTTCGCCGTCCCCGTACCGCCGCACGTCTGGGGCGCGCTGCAGACGCCGCACATCAGCGTGCCGCCGCAGCCATCGGGGATGGCGCCGCAGTTCTTCCCCTGCGCCGCGCACGTCGTCGGCGTGCACCCGCACACGTTCGCCGTGCCCGCGCCGCCACACGTCTGGGGCCCGACGCAGACGCCGCACATCAACGCGCCACCGCAGCCGTCGGGAATGGCGCCGCAGTTCTTCCCCTGCGCCGCGCACGTCGTGGGCGTGCACCCGCACACGTTCGCCGTGCCTGCGCCACCACACGTCTGAGGTGCCATGCAGACGCCGCAGCTCAGGGTGCCGCCGCAGCCATCGGGGATCGAGCCGCAGTTCTTCCCCTGCGCCGCGCAGGTCGTCGGCGTGCACCCGCACACGTTCGCCGCGCCAGCCCCTGCGCAGGTCTGCGGCGCCGAGCAGATGCCGCAGTTCAACGTGCCGCCGCACGCGTCTGGAATGGAGCCGCAGTTCTTCCCCTGCGTCGCGCACGTCGTCGGCGTGCACCCGCAGACGTTGGCCGTGCCCGCGCCTCCACACGTCTGAGGGGCGGTGCAGTTCCCGCAGCTCAGCGTGCCGCCACAGCCGTCGGAGATGGTGCCGCAGTTCTTCCCCTGTGCCGCGCAGGTCGTCGGCGTGCAGCCACACACGTTCGCGACGCCCGCGCCGCCGCACGTCTGGGGCGCCGTGCAGGTACCGCAGCTCAGCATGCCGCCGCAGCCGTCATCGACGGACCCGCAGTTCTTCCCGAGCGCCGCGCAGGACACGGGCGGCAGCGGCGTGCAGGTGCCGGGCGTTCCATTCACGCAGGCCGGCGCCGTCGTCTGGCACGCGCCGGTGCCGCAGGTGATCACCGCCGCCTCGAAGTCCTCGTCGAAAAGACCGTCGCAGTCGTCGTCGCGGCCGTTGCAGAGCTCGGTCTGCGAGTTCACGACGCCGGTGCAGGAGCCGAAGGAGCCAGCCGCGCAGGTCTGCGTGCCCAGGCGGCACTCGCCGAACTTCGAGGTGCCGCAGCTGCGGGGCTCGCCGTCGAAGCAGGCAGGAGGCGGACCGCCGGCGTCGGGCTCCTCCCCGGCGTCCACGGCCATCGGCTGAATGCACTGGCCGCTCGAGGGCAGGCACACGTAACCGCCGTCCACGTCGCAGTCGGCGTTGGTCGCGCACAGGACCTGGGCGTCGGGGAGCTCCGGGTCGGTGCACACGCCCATCACGCAGCGGCGCGGCGCCTCGCAGTCCGGGTCCGTGGTGCACTCGGGGCCGGGCGGGGGATCCATCTTCGCGGGCGCCACGCACTGGCACGCCGAGTGGAGCGCGAGCGCGATCAGCGCGAACCGGAACGTCGGGCGGATCGTCATGGAGCGACCTCGTACCAGCCGATGCCGCCAGGCCGGGTGGCGTTGGGAGCGCACTGCAGGCTGCCGCGCTGGCGCCAGCCGAAGCGCGAGAGCACCGGGGACGTGACGTAGCCGCCGTCACCGGCGCCGGGCACGACGACGACGGGCCGGGGACGCCCGCCGTCCGACAGGAGCGCCACCGACGTGGGCCACTCGACGTCCGCCAGGTGGAGCAGCTGGCACGGCGCGCCGACCGCCAGCTCGTCGGGAGGCGTGAGGGTCTCGAGGGGCACCACGGCCGACGGCGTCGCCTCGCCACGCAGGAAGAGCCTGAGCACCGGCTTCGCGGGCACCACGCAGCGGCCAGCGCCGATCGGCGCGCTCGTCTTCGGGGCCTCGTCGGCCACGCACACCTGTCCGGCCACGCAGTCACAGCGCTCGCCGTCACGACAGGCTCCGCCCACGGTGCAGCCCGCGTCAGGCCGGCGGCGATCGGCGAAGACGTGCGCCATCACCCGGTAGGTGCAGACGCCGGCGTCGCAGCGCGCGTCGTGCTCGGGGTAGTTGAGGGAGGCCGTCTCGATCAGTTGGCCGGTGCCGATGTCGTCGAGGTTCAGCCGCGGATCGTCGAACGCTCCCGGCAGGCCCCAGTCGAAGTCCGTGCCGGGCAGGTTCTGCTGCAGCAGCGCCGCGTAGCCGTTGAGATCGCCCGCCGTGCCGCCGTCACCTTCCGAGAAGAACGAGAACGGCGCCGACGACGGCCGCACGAGGTGGAGATCGAGATCGACGTCGGAGAACCCGCTCCATGAGAGCTGGGCCACGAGATCGCGCTTGAGGGCGACCTCGAAGGTGACGGTGGCGACGCTGGTGTGCCCCTGCGCGTCAGCCACGGTGAGCTCGACGGTGTACGCGCCGGTCGCGAGCGGGAGGAGCCGCGCCAGCCCAGGGGCCTGCGGAGCGATCGGCGGCGCCATGGTGCCCGCGGGCGCGGCGAGCACCCGCCACTGCCAGGTGAGCCCGAGCCGCCCGTCTTCGGGATCCGTGGTGCAGTCGGTCTCGTCAGCGCTCGAGAGGGCGCTTAGCGTCACGTCGGACCGCGGCTGGATCTCGCGCACGGCGCGCAGGTCGAACCCGGCGTCGGCAAGCCCGTTCACGAGCGGCGCCCAGTGCGCGGGCCCGGAGTAGTCGCGCGGGGCGGAGCCGTCGCTGGGCACCACGCGCACGACGTTCAGGCACACGCGGGGCGCGAGGTTGGGGCGCAGGGCTCCGGCGAGCGGCACCCGCACCTCGGGCCGCAGCACGTCGTCGGAGCGGGCGATCACCTCGGCGCGGTAGTCGAGCTGGGTCTCGCTGAGCGGCGAGAAGCGCAGCGGAATGGTCGTCCGGGCCTGGGGCGCCACCCGCAGCGGCAGCACGGGCGGCTCGACGAAGGTGAAGGCCCTCGCGTCAGCGCCGGCGATCGACAGCGCGTCGATGAGGAGCTCGACCGGCCCGTCGTTGCGGACGATCAGCGCTGGGAGCGTCGGCACGGCGCCGGGGAGTCGTCTCGCGAACGCCTCAGGCGCGAAGTCAACGCGCGGAGGTGTGGCGGTGACGGTCGCGCGGCAGCCGGTCGAGGCGTCGCAGCGGGGCTCGATCACCAGCACCGGGGTCGCGCCCTCCCCGCCCACCGGCACGCGGAGCGGCGAGTTCTCGGGATCGTTCGAGGTGATCACGATGGCGCCCTCGAAGCGGGTGAGCCCGGTCGGCGCGAACCGCACGGGCAGCCGCTGCTGGGTGAGCCCGGGGATCGCGGTGGGCGCCTCCCCGAGGGAGAACTCGCCCGGCCCATCCACCACGATCGACGAGGTGAGGAGCTCGACCTGCGTCTGGGACGAGATGACGAGCGGGAGCTCGAGCGGCGCCGACGGCTTCACCTTGCCGAACTCGAGGGCCACCGGATCCACGCCGATGCCGGGCGCCAGCCGCTGCACCGACCCACCACACCCGCGGCACCCGGCAAGGACGACGAGGGCTGCGAAGGTGGCGAGGCGGATCGCAGACATCGAGTACCCATCAGAGCGCGACCGGGGCGCGATTTCCAAGGGCATCACGCCCGGAACCTCGTAAAAGCCGGGTGCGTTCGAACCACGCCAACCCCGGGGGTCCCATGCTCCACCGTCTCGCGCTGTCTCTTCTCGGCGTCGCGCTGTTGCTGCCCTGGCCAGCGCACGCGTTCTGCGGCTTCTACGTGTCCAGCGCCGGCGCCGATCTGTTCAACGACGCGACGATGGTGGTGCTGATGCGCGACGGGACGCGCACGGTGCTGTCGATGCAGAACAACTACCGGGGACCGACGCAGGACTTCGCGCTGGTGATCCCGGTGCCCGTCATCCTCAAGAAGGACATGGTGAAGACGCTGCCGAAGAACGTCTTCGAGCGCATCGACGCGCTCTCAAGCCCGCGCCTGGTGGAGTACTTCGAGCCAGGGCAGTGCCCCGCCCCTCCGCCGATGCCGAGCTCGATGCCGCCGTCGATGCCCGTCGCCGACGCGCCCGTGCGCCGGGATCTGGGCGTGAAGATCGAGGCGAAGTTCGAGGTGGGCGAGTACGAGATCCTGATCCTCTCGGCGAAGGAGGCGCTGGGCCTCGAGATCTGGCTGAAGGAAAACAAGTACAAGATCCCCGCGAACGCGGCGCCGCTGCTGGCGCCGTACATCCAGAACAACTGGAAGTTCTTCGTCGCGAAGGTGAACGCGAAGAAGGTGACGTTCGTGGACGGCCAGGCGGTGCTGTCGCCGCTGCGGTTCCACTACGACGCCGAGAAGTTCGAGCTGCCGATCCGCCTCGGGCTGGCGAACAGCGCGGGCACGCAGGATCTCGTCGTGCACGTGATCTCGAAGCAGCGTTACGAGCTGGCGAACCGGCCCAACGTGCTGGTGCCGACGAACGTCGAGGTGACGCCCGCGGTCGAGGGCCAGTTCGGCCCCTTCTACGCGTCGATCATCGAGAAGACGTTCGAGAAGAACCCCGAGGCGGCGATCACCGAGTTCGCGTGGAAGGGCGCGATGCCGCCGCCGCAGGTGATGGTGAACTCGGGGATCTACGGCGTGACGTGCGACCCCTGTCCGCCTCCGCACCCGGTGGATGATCCGCTGACGCGCTTCCTCGGCGCCGACGTGATGCCGGGCGTGAAGACCGACGAAGACGTCGCGAAGTACGCCCGCGAGGCGACGCTGACGCGCCTGCACCTGCGCTACGGCAAGGACACCGCGAAGGACGATCTCGTGTTCCGCATCACCGACCCGATCGCCGGCGGCGTTCCCGACAAGCCGCGCCCCACCGCCGCGAAGGACAACCGGTTCCAGGGCCGGTTCATCATGTGGAAGCCGTTCGACCCGAGCCGCTGCTGGAGCGGAATGATGGGCGGCGGTATCGCCATGCCCCCCGGGCCGATGCCCACGCCGATCGGCGCGCCCGCTCCTGCGACGCCCTCGAACATGTCGAAGCCGGGCAAGCTGACGGCGAGCCTCGAGAGCTACCTGAAGGCCGACGTGCCCGAGCTGGGGCTCAAGGCGATGGGCGGCGTGAAGAAGGGACCGCAGGATCCGAAGCTGGCGCCGAAGTCGAAGTAGCGCGGGTCGCTCAACGTCGCTCGCGCGGCGCCGGGTTCTCGACGCGCCCGAGGAACAGGAGCGTGCCTGAGCGCAGGTCGCGCAGGGCGAAGAGAAACGGGTGGTCTGCCCTGAAGCTCTTCGGGTGCCGCTGCTTCGCGGTGATTGTGGTCTCGATCACAGTCGCAGCGGCGGCCTCGGCGCCTTCTTCGTTCACCTCGATGAAGACCCGGTGCGTCACCCGCCCGATCCGCAGAGGGGCTGTCATCATCGCGGAGAAGTCTGCCGGGCCCTTGATCGCCTTCGTCATGCCCATCGCAGGCAAGGTCTCCTCGAGTGGGTAGCGTGCGTCGATCGTGAAGCGCGGCAACGCAACCACGACGTCGGAGGTCTCGAGCGACGCGTTGACCTCGTGCAGGAGCGCCGGCGTGAGCCGCTGCTCGAGCGCTGCGAGACCGTCCCGGGCGTTCGGAAGAAGAACGAGCAGGGCGAGGTCGCTCCCATCCGAGAACTGCAGCTCGACCGCGGTCATCGAGGGCAGCGCGCCGTAACGAGTCTGCAACGACTGCATCATCATCGGCACGGTCTCAGCGCCCGAGGGCGCAAAGAACGCTTGCGGCGTCGTCGCCCGCTTGTCGAACGGGCGCCGCCAGGCCCCTTTGAAGGCGACTGCGTTCACAAGCACGATCTGGGAAGGGGGCTCCTGCTCCGAGAGGCAGTCGTTGATGCGCTCGCGGGTCTGCTCTGAGATCCAGCGGTTGATGTGCTCGACCACTGCCTGCGGCTGGCCGAAGTCGAGTGACTCGGTGTTGGCGAAGTACTGATCGCGCGTGATCTCCTTGAATCCGTCCAGCAACTGCACCTTCGCGTTGATGAACAGCCCGTTGGCCACAGCGAGCTCGACCATCGGCCGGTCGGTCGTGATCGAATCGACGAGCGTGGCGAAGCCGGCGTGGGCGCGTGCGCCGGGCAGGTGAAGCACCGCGCGCATCTCCTCGGCGGTCTCGCCGCGGGCGCCGGACCAGGTCATCGCGAGCGCGCTGGAGACGCTGAAGGGGGAGATGGCGATGTTGCCGTTCGCACGCGCAAGGTGGGCGTAGAGCTCGAGAGCGAACGCGGTGTTGCCAGACACAAGCTCGGTGGTGTCCACGACCGGGGGGCGGGGTCGGCGTGGCGTGAGCCGGGCGCCAACGGCAACGCAGAGAATGACGGCGGTGACGATCACCGCGCCGCTCAGAATGCGGGACGACCGTCGTCGAGGTTCGGTGCGCATACGCGTTCGGGTGTGACATCAGCGCAGCCTTGAGGTTCCCCCAGGCTCCGGGTACCCTGCGCGCCTGCCTGCTTCAAGCAGTGACGCCCCGTCTGTTGACGCCCCCCCTCCGTCAGCTCAACGAAGCTTGATGTCGCCCCAGGCGCGCTGCTTGACCTCGAAGTGGTCACGCGCCCACTCAGCGATGACGTCGGTGGGGAGGGCCTCGGCGCGCTCGTCGCGGAATGGCCGGAGGAAGATCGGGCCCTTGTCCTTCGGGTGCAGCTCGAGTGTGAGGTGCTTCCCGTCGAACTCGAGCCATCGGCGCAGCAGATTCCAATCGGTCACGGCGTGCACCGAGTGCGGGGCCGTGGCGCCGTTCTGAGGCGCGCCTTCTTCACGCCGATCAACGCGACGCCCTCGGGCATCTCCACGCCGGGCTTCTACGGCGTGAGCGTCACGAGCTCGACCCCGGGAGACTTCATGACGAGCGCAGCGAGCTGAACCCCCGACGACGCCAGCTGCCGCACCGAAGACAACCGCAGTGAGCCTGGCGCCCCCTCATCGTGCGCCAGGGCGCAGCGCCGCGCGTCACCCCACGCGACCCAACTTGCACCGACCGCGAGCATGTTCGGTGCGTGCGCCGCCGGGTGCTCGACCGTCGGGCCACCACCGGTCTCGACGACCACGCGGACCGTCGAGTTTCGGAAGGCCTCGTCCCATGAGACACGGAGGCTGGCCTCGCGAGCCCCCCAGGCCATCGGTGAGGCCGGGTCCGGCCCGGGGCGCTCTGCCGTCACCAGGTCAAGGCCGATGGCGAGGCGGCCGACGAAGATGCGCCGCCCCAGCCGCCCCACCTGTGACACCGAGCCGCAGTAGCTCGCCGGCTGGAGCTCGAGGCTCGCCCGCAGCCCGCCGGTCGCGCCGAGGCGGTGCAGCGCCCAGCCATGGCCCCGCGGTTCCTTCTCGAGGCTCGAGGACAGCACGACCTCGCCGTCGACCGCCGCGAGCCATGGCACCGCGCGCGCCGCGGCGCCGAGCACGTCGAGAGAGCGCCACGGCACCACGCGTTCGCCCTCGAGCACGGCGATCGAGCTCGCGACCAGCTCATGGGCGCGCGCCTTCGCCTTCGCAAGCGCGAGCCAGGTGCGCTCGCCATCGAAGCAGGCTGCGGTCACCACGCCGTCCGTGGCGAGCATCGTCGCGCCACCCTTGCCCACCAGGTAGCTCTGCTTGCCACCGGCGACGAGCCAGCCCGTGCCCGCCCACGTCACGAACGGGCTCGACAGACCGTGAAACATCAGCCGCGCGCGATCACCCAAGGCCGCTCACCCAGAAGCTCGACATCCCGGACCGGACCATAGACGGAGAGAGGGACAAAACGGGAAACGGGCAGGAGGCTCAAGCGGCGGGGAGAGAGGCGCTGGAGTACGCGTGCTCGAGGAGGTCGACGCCGACGGCCAGGACCCGCACGCAGGTGGCGTCGGTCGCGGTGGTGAACCGGAACGTGTACTCCGGCGGCGAGCACTCGTGCGCGCCACCATCGGCGCGCCAAACGCGCGATCGAGCGCCGCCTTGGCCGCAAGCTGCTGCAAATCGCCTGAACGCACGTCTCCACGTCATCGCTGCACGACTTCTTCCTGACGGACGGGCCGCAGCTGCAGGAGAGCCTGGTCCGGAAACGACTGCTCCGCCTCGAGGATTCCGAAGATGTCTGGGTCCAACGCCTTCAGGCGCTTCACTCAGAAGAGGTGCGCGACCGCGCCGTTGCCGAGCGCGCACCTGCCCTGCTCGGGGTTGCCCGCGGTGCGGATCACCTTCGCCGGGTCGACCTCGACGCGGGTGCCGGCGAGCTCGCTGGCGATGACGCGCTCGACCGCGTGGTTCAGCTTCGTCACCACGTAGCAGGGAATGCTCGGCTCCTTGTGCGCGGCCCCCACGCCGGAGTCGTCGGTGAGGAACAGGTAGCGCCCCATCGTCAACTGGGCGCTCGCGCGCATCGCGTACTCCGTGCGCTCGTCGATGCCGCTGGAGGCCACCGGGTACACGTGCACGCCCCTGTCCCGCAGCGCGCGCACGGCCGCGGAGAACGGCGCGACGTCGTCGTCATGCGGCGGCGCGTCGGCGATCCAGAAGACGAGCTTCGCGGTAGACGGCGCGCTGCTCCACGAGAGCTGCGCCGCCTGGGCCAGGGCGCGCTCGGGAGCCTCGGGAAAGTCACCACCGCCGCCGGCAGCCAGCGGGCTCAACGAGCTCCGATAGTCGGACAGGTTGGCGGTGAAGTCGTCGTGGCGCACCACGTACTGATCCCCGTCGTCGCGGTAGTGCACCAACGCCCACCGCTGCTGAGCGCCAGGGTGCGTCGTGGCGACGTCGGCGGAAAGGGCGGCCACCTCGGCCTTCAGCCACTTGATCTCGTCCGACATGCTGCCGGTGGTGTCGATCACCACCGCGATGTCGAGGGCGGTGGTGGCGGTCCGGCTCGCTCCCGCCGCGGCCTGCTGCTCTGCCGCGGTGAAGTCGACCAGCGGGGAGGACTGCGCGTCGCGGAACGCCGTGAAGCGGTCGAAGTTGAGCGAGTCGTCCCAGATGCCTGCCGTCAGGGTGCCCGCTGAGACCCCCGAGCCTTTGGCAACAGGCGCAGACGCGGCGGACGTGGCGGCGCGTTCGCCGGTGCCTGAGAACGGCGCGGAGCCACAGCCAAGGTGAATCGCGGCAGAGAACAGGAGCAGGAGGGATGGGCGCATGCCGCGCCGTCGTGCATCGGCCAGGCCACCGGGCGTGCTGACGAGTCGCGCGGGTCTGCGCGGCCCGCGATGCGACAGTCGTGCCCTGGCCGGACGAGCGTGTCAGGGGTGGCCGTTCCGGTCCTCTCCCGGACATCGACGTTCGTTCCCCCCCCAACGGACTGGTGAGCGCGTGAGGCCGAGGGTACGACATCCCACATGATGCTCGTTGTTCTGCTCGTGTCCTGTAGTGGTGCGAAGATCGCCGTGCCCCCGGTCGCCAGCACGGACAAGGCGCTGGTCGAGCCGCTCAATCAGGTAGTGGCAGACGAGGTCCTCGCCCGCGCTCCTACGGGCAGCACCGTGCTGACGAGCTCCGACATCACCGCGGCTCTCGCGAACGAGAGGCAGCGGCAGTTGCTGGGCTGCGACTCGGCAAGCTCCGACTGCCTCACGGAGGTCGCGGCAGCGCTCTCAGCCGACGAACAGGTGCTCACGACGGTCACGGTCCTCGGCAGCAGCGCGACCGGGACGCAGTATGTCATCGAGGTGCGGAGGTTGTCAGGGAAGAACATGGGGCGGCTGGGGGCGGGGCTGGTCGAGGTGTGCGGCAGTGGCAGTCGGCTCACAGATGCGGTCCGCGAAGCAGTCGCAGCGGCCTATGGTGCTCCAGCGCGCGCATCGGTCGGAAGCCGATGCGCCCCGACATGGACGGTGCCGACCATGGTGAGCGGAGTCGTGCTCTCGGCGGCGGCCATCGCCGGCGTCACGATCGGCTTGTTGACGAAGTTCGCCTTCGACGCGCAACAGGCGCCAGGCAGCATCGCAACCGTCTCCCGGGCGGACGCGGCGATCGCCCAGGGGCTCTTCGTCGGGGGCCTTGCGGCCGGGGTCGCCGGCATCGGCCTCGTCGCCAGCTCTATCGTCGGGTTGCTCTGGCGACCGGAGGGCCGGCTCTCGGCCAGCGTGTCCCTCGGCCCCCACGTGATGTCCATCGTTCTCGGAGGAGCGCTGTGAACAGGCTCATCGCGATCCTCGCTTGTACCGCGACAGCTTCGTGTCTGTTTGACCCCTCTGGGCGCTACCGATGTGAGCCGGGCGATCTCTCGTGTGAAGTCGGTGGTGGGGAAGGCGGCGGCTCGCTCGCAGGAGGTGCGGCTGGCGGTGAGGGCGGAGGTCTTGCTGGTGGCGAAGCGGGTGGTGTCACTGCTGGGGGCGGGATGAGCGGTGGGGGGAGTGCCGGTGGAGACCCCGGTGGCGGAAGTCCAGGAGGCGGAAGTCCAGGAGGCGGAAGTCCAGGAGGCGGAAGCCCAGGAGGCGGAAGCCCAGGAGGCGGAAGTCCTGGAGGCGGAAGTCCTGGAGGCGGGAGTCCTGGAGGCGGAAGTCCTGGAGGCGGAAGTCCTGGAGGCGGAATGGGCGGCGGCTCTCCAGGCGGTGGGGCCCCGTTTCCATGTGGCCAGCCGCCGTTCTCGCTCGTCGTCAGGGTGCCCTTCCCTGCGTCCGTGATGCCTGATCGCCCGTCCGTCGCGATTGACGGGAACCGCCTCGCAGTAGGAACGCCGCGGCCGAACCCGAGCACCGACGGAACCCTGCACCTCGTCGGGACCGAGGACGGAGGCGACCGCCAGCTCGTCCGGTACGACGCCGGCTTCCCGCCCCGGGAGTTCGGGAGAAATGTGGTGTGCAACTCGGGCTGCAGCCTGGTGGGCGTGACGTTCACCCAGGTCGATGGCGGGGGCGTCGAGATCCGAGACCCATCAACCGGCGCGCTTCGTGCGACCCTGCCCCGCCGAATCGGGCCAAGCACCTGCGGGAAGTCCGTGAGCCTCGCGAGTCAGGCGCTCGTGGCAGCGACCGGTTGCGGTGAGATGCTCGACGGCTACTGCTCGGAGATCGCCGTGCTCCGGCCCGACGGCGGCCTCACGTCGTGGTTTGGTCACACTTTCGCCGAGGACGTGGCCTTCAGTGCCTCTGGCGACTTCCTCGCAGGCGTTGGCTGCCACACGGACGGCGGGTTCTGCCGTGTGACGGTCCTGGGGGACGTTCTTCGCTCCATCGTCTCGCCGGTCTACCGATCGCTCGAGCTGCCAGCCGCAGACTCACTCCGGTACTACAACGTCGAGCTGAGCGAGTCGGGCTCGGTCCTTGCCGTCTCGAACCCGCGGTGGTTCGGCGGTTACGGGGGCCTCAAGGTATTCACGTTCTCGGGCTCCACGTTCGATCTCCAGGCCGAGATCGATGGCGGGGTCGCAAACGATGAGCTCGGGTTCGGGCTGGCGATGGCAGCGAACGCGAACGTCATTGTCGTCACCCGGCTCAGGGGCCTGTCGGCTTTCGTGTACGACCGCTTCTCCGACGGGGGGCTCTGTCTCTCCCAGACGCTGCCCGCGGCGAGCCTGGTGCGCGGCGACGTGAGCATCAGCCGGGACGGCCGGACGATCGCGCTGGTCGCGCTGGATGGTGGTCTCCAGGTGTACCAGCGGCCGTAGATCTGAGACGTGACGGGAAGGCCCCGAAGTCGACCCGGTTTCCCGAGCGACTTCAGGGCCTTCAGGTGAGCGGCGGATGGGATTCGAACCCACGACCCCGAGCTTGGGAAGCTCGTGCTCTACCAACTGAGCTACCACCGCGTGCGACTCCTCGTTCGTACCGGAACTGCCTCAGGGACGCAACGACTTGAGCGCCCTGACACCCGTCCAGGGTGAGTGCCTTCCACGCCGGAATACGGCAAGTGTGCTCTCCCCCACGAGGAGTACACGATGCGTCCCCCCACGAAGCGTTCCTGGGCAGAGCCGTTCAAGATCAAGATGGTCGAGCCGCTGCGGATGACGACCCGCGCCGAGCGTGAGGCCGCCCTCACGGAGGCCGGCTACAACACCTTCCTGCTGCGCTCCGACGACGTCTACATCGACCTGCTCACCGACTCCGGCACGAGCGCGATGAGCGACAACCAGTGGGCCGGCATGATGCTCGGCGACGAGGCGTACGCGGGCAGCCGCAACTTCTACAACCTCGAAGCCGCGATGCAGCAGCACTATGGCTACAAGTACCTCGTCCCCACGCACCAGGGCCGCGGCGCCGAGCACCTGCTCTCGACGATCCTCATCAAGCCGGGCGACACCGTGCCGGGCAACATGTACTTCACGACGACGCGCGCCCACCAGGAGCGCGCTGGCGGCGCCTTCGTCGACATCATCATCGACGAGGCCCATGACCCCGCCTCGCTCCACCCGTTCAAGGGCAACGTCGATCTCGGCAAGCTCGAGGCGATCATCGCGAAGGTCGGCCCGAAGAAGATCCCCTACGTCTCCATCGCCGCCACCGTGAACATGGCCGGCGGGCAGCCGATCTCGATGGCCAACCTGCGCCAGGTGCGCGAACTGACGAAGCGCCACGGCATTCGCCTCTTCCTCGACGCCACCCGCGCCGTCGAGAACGCCTGGTTCGTCAAGCAGCGCGAGCCCGGCTACGCGGACAAGACGCTCAAGCAGATCCTCCTCGAGACCTGCGGCTACTCCGACGGCTGCACCATGAGCGGCAAGAAGGACCTGCTCGTCAACATCGGCGGGTTCCTCGCGCTCAACGACTGGGACGTCTTCGAGGAGGCGCGCAACCTCGTCGTCCTCTTCGAGGGCCTCCACACCTACGGCGGGCTCGCCGGGCGCGATCTCGAGGCGATGGCCCGCGGCATCGTCGAGGCCGTGCAGGAAGATCACATGCGCGCCCGCATCGGCCAGGTGGAGTACGTCGGCGAGCACCTCAAGGCGCTGGGCATCCCCATCGTGCAGCCCGTCGGCGGCCACGCCGTGTTCCTCGACGCGAAGGCCTTCTTCCCGCAGCTCGATCAGCTCCAGTTCCCCGCGCAGACCCTTGCGGCCGAGCTGTACCTCGACTCGGGCATCCGCTCGATGGAGCGCGGCATCGTCTCGGCCGGCCGCGACAGCAAGGGCGAGCACCACCGCCCGAAGCTCGAGCTCGTGCGCCTCACCTTCCCCCGCCGCGTCTACACCCAGGCGCACTGCGACGTCACCGTCGAGTCCGTCAACGCGGTCTGGGAGAACCGGCAGAACGTGCGCGGCCTCAAGATGGTCTACGAGCCGAAGCACCTGCGCTTCTTCCAGGCGCGCTTCGAGCGGCTCTGAGGGCCCTGCTACAAGGCGAGGCGTGGTCAGCCTCGTCTTCAGCTACCGCTTCCCCGGCCGGTACGCGCTCACCGCGCTCGCCGGCGCGCTCGAGACGCACGCCGACCTCGCGTCGATGCCACTGCACGTGCCGCGCACCACCGGCGCGTTGATCGACACCGTTCGCGCCGAGCAGGCCCGCGGGCACACCGTCGTCGTCGCCTGGAGCTTCTACTCGCCCAGCTTCCCCGAGTGCGCCGAGGAGCTGCGCCACGTGCGCGCGGCGTGCGGCCCGTTCCTCGCGATCGCCGGCGGCGTGCACGCCACGGCCGAGCCGCTCGAGACGCTGAAGGGAGGCTTCGAGCTCGTCTGCATCGGCGAGGGCGAGCGGGCGCTGCCGGAGCTGCTGCGGCGGCTCCAGGCCGGCGGGGACGTGACGGGGACTCCCGGCTTCGCGCGGCTCGTCGACGGGGCCGTGGCCCGCAACCCGAGGCCCGAGCGCATCGAGCTCGACGACGCCCCGCCCTTCTCGCCCGCGCGCTGCCTCTTCGGCGCCATCGAGCTCACCCGCGGCTGCATCTACGCCTGCCGGTTCTGCCAGACGCCCTTCTTCAGCAAGGCGACCTTCCGCCACCGCAGCGTCGACAACGTCGCGCGCTGGGCGAAGGAGCTGCGCCGCGCGGGCAAACGTGATCTGCGCTTCATCTCGCCCACGTCGCTCTCGTACGGCTCGCACGACGAGTCGGTGAACCTCGCGGCGGTCGAGGAGCTGCTCGCGCGCTCCACCGAGGCGATGGCGCCGGGCGGGCGCGTCTTCTTCGGCACCTTCCCGTCCGAGGTGCGGCCCGAGCACGTGACGCCCGAGGCGCTGGCGCTGCTCGCGCGCTACGTCGCGAACGACTCCCTCATCATCGGCGGCCAGTCGGGGAGCGAGCGGGTGCTCGAGCAGAGCCGGCGCGGCCATGACGTCGCCGCGATCGAGCGGGCGGTGGAGATCGCGCTCGCCGGCGGCTTCCGGCCCGACGTCGACTTCATCCTCGGGCTGCCGGGCGAAGGCCCGGACGAGGTGCGCGCCACCGTGCGGCTCATGGAGCGGCTCTCGGAGCTGGGGGCGAAGGTGCACGGGCACGCTTTCATGCCGCTGCCGGGCACGCCGTTTCGCGACGCCGCGCCGGCCACCATCGACGACGAGACGCAGCTCGCGCTCGAGCGCCTCGCCTCGCAGCAGCGCCTCTATGGCCAATGGAGGTCGCAGGTCTCGATCGCCGCCGACATCGCGCGGCGAAGGGACTCGCTCACGTCGCGAGGATGATGCGGGGCGCCGAGAGCGCCTGCCGCACGACCGCCAGCGCGGGCTCGCTGGCCGCCTCGGCCTCGGTGAGCCGCCGCACGCAGATGTCCTTGCCGGAGTCGATCACGCGCTTCAGATCGCCGAGCAGCAGGAGCGCCGCGTCGAGCATCTGCTTCGCCTCCTCGTGCCCCTGCGGCGTCACGTCGCCGGTCTGCTTCTTCACCTCGGCGCCGAAGCGCGCGATCGCGTCGCGCGTCTTCTTCTCGTCGAACTTCGCGAGCGGCTCCTTGAGCGCGTCGGCGCCCACCTTCACGAGCCGCAGGTGCTGGATCGCGCCGAAGCCCTCGTGCGGCAGCCCCAGGGACGAGGCGGGGAAGGCGTTGAGCAGGCCGTCTTCGTCGGGCGCCTTGTACTGGTAGGGCACCACGTCGAGGAACAGCAGCATCGGGTCGATGCCCTGCTTCGCGGCTTCCAGCTCCTGGCCCTCGAGCGCGGGGAACTTCTCGGGCGTGCCCACGAAGAGCAGCGGCATCACCACGTCCATCCAGAACTCCTCGGGCGCGGAGCCGGTGGACGCGGCGCTGCCGAAGAGCAGGCCGACGAGTTCGCAGACCCTGGGCGCGCGGCCGACCTGCGAGATGAGCGGCTTGCCCGGCTCCATGCGCTGCAGCGCGGTGAGCAACTGGCTCTCCATCTGCTTCTTGAGCTCGGGGGGCAGCTTCGCCGCGCGGCCGATGGCGTCGCGCACGTCGATCGCGAGGCGCTCGGGCGGCGTCGTCCACGTCTGGCCGGCCTTCACCGGATCGAGCGCGACGATCTGCACGAAGCCCGGATCGAAGAGGCGCATGTAGTCCTCCGGCCCCAGCCGCGGGGGAGCGCCCCCCATCACGCCGCCGGCCCCGAACTTCACCTGCGCGAGCGAGGTGCGGATGTCCTTCTGCACGTCGTCGAGGCGGGCCAGGCGGGCCGAGGCGAGCGCGTCCATCACGGCGCCGAAGGGTGACAGCATGATCAGCGCATCGGGGAAGCCCAGAGACGCGCCCTCGGCGGCCTCGCGCGAGGGGAACCAGAAGGCCTGGTGATCGGCGTTGAGCCGGCGCGCGAAGGCAGTGGCGAGCCCCAGCGCGACGACCTGATGCTCCATCTGCTGGGGGTTGAACGGGCCGCCCAGCACCTTGATGACGGCCTTCTCGATGACGTCCCACGGCTCCTTCGTGAGATCGACCTTCCGCCCCTCGAGCTGATCGATGACGCCCGAGACCTGGGCGAAGGCGGCGTCGAGCTGCGGAGGCGTGGGCATCGTCATGGTGCGCGCGCTCGTAGCACCGACCCTCCTGATGCGCGATGGTTCGCGCGATGCGCCGTCTGCTCGTTCTGCTGGCCCCGCTCGCCCTCGGCTGCGCGACCGCCACCCCGCGCTTCAGCCAGGAGCTCGCGACGGCCTTCGCCGAGGACGACATGCGGCGCCTCGAGACGCCCGAGCTCGAGCTGTACTACCCGGCGGCGCACCGCGACGCGGCCGAGCTGATCGCCCGCCGGGCCGCCGAGTGCCTGCGACGGTTCCGCGAGCTGCAGCGCACCGATCGGCCCCGCGAGCGCGCCCTGCTCTTCCTCACCAGCGCCGCGTTCAACAACGCCTACGTGACGGGCCAGGCGATCGGCGAGCCGCTGCACTCGGTGAACCCGCTGCAGACCTCGCTCGAGCTGCTGCACTGGTACGGGCTGTCGGGCGCGGGCCCGGCCGACGTGAGCTGCCACGAGATGTTCCACTACGCGCACTTCGAGCAGGTCGAGGTGTTCTGGCGCCTGGTGAACGCGGTCACCGGGCCGACCGTCTCGCCGCAGCTCTTCCTCGAGCGGTGGTTCACCGAGGGCGTCGCGCAGTACTACGAGGGCCGGCTCTCGCGCCCCGTCGGCCGGCCGAACAGCCCGATCTACCGCGGCGTCTTCGACGGCTTCGTGGACGCTCGTGGCGGCGCGCTGCAGCCCGGCGATCTCAGCCAGCACCAACGAGAGCTCTTCCCGTGGAACGGCGCCTACCTCACCTCCCTCGCCTTCATCGAGTGGCTGGTGAAGCGCTCGGGCGAGGAGGCGCTGTGGCGGCTCATGGACAAGCAGGGCCGCGACTTCTTCGCGCCCCTCGGCGTCTCGCTGCGGTTCCAGGCCGTCTACGATCGCGCGCTGGGCGATCTCGTCTCGGAGTGGTCGCGAGAGCTCTCCCGAACCCACGTCCCGCGCGTTCGCCCGAAGGAGCAGCAGGTGCTGCGGCCCGCCCTCGGCCAGCTCGCGCGGATCGCGGTGCACGGCCCGAGCGGCGCCATCGCGCTGGTGCACTCGGGCAACGAGCAGGTCGCGATGCTGCGGGTGCTCGAGGCCGACGGCGCGGTGCGCTTCGAGGAGCGGCTCACGCGGGTGCTGCCGGGCCGCGAGTGGGTGGCCGTCGGGCCGGTCGCGATGAGCGGTCTGTCGTTCACCGCCGACGGGCGGTTCCTGTTCCTGATGAACGAGGACCTCGTCTCGCGCGGCGACACCCGCACCCAGCTCTGGAAGATCGACGCCGCCACCGGCGAGGTGGCGAAGGTGTGGCAGGCGGTCGCGCGAGGACAGGGCGGCGCGGTACGACCTGACGGGCGCGCGTACGTCTTCATCGACTTCAGCGCGGGTCGGTCGCGCCTGGCGTCGTTCGATCTCGAGACCGGGGCGATCACGCCGCTCTACGAGCCTGCGCCGGGCGTCGCGCTCGCCTCACCCGCGATCTCGCCCGACGGCGCCCGCGTCGTCTTCTCCCAGCTCGACGGCAACGGCTGGAACCTGCGGCTGCGGGAGGCCGACGGCGTGGTGCGACCGCTCACCGACGACGGCGCGTTCAACTACGGCGCGAAGTGGATCGACGGTGAGCACCTCAGCCTGACCCGCACCCACGAGGGGCGACTCCAGGCTCACCGGCTGCGGGTGGCGACGGGCCGCCTCGAGCGGCTCACCGACGCGCCCTGGACGATGCTGGACGCGTGGCCCTCGCGCGAGGCCGTGGTCTTCGTGAACCGGGACGGCACGCAGTGGTCGCTCGACCGGGCGCCGCTCGCGGTGCTCGGCGTCGTGAAGGAAGGCGCCGTGCTCGCACAGGTCGAGCCCGAGCCCGCGCCCGTCGCCACCGACGCGACGCCCGTGCCCGCGCTGGGCCCACCGCCCTTCCCGTCCTCGCCTCCGCTGACGGTGACGGCCGACGAGCCCTACTCGAGCCTCGATCACCTCTTCGTGCCCCAGCTGCGGCTCCCCCTCGTCTCGGTGCTCCCGGTCGTGAACGAGGATCAGTCGATCAGCTGGTTCACCACGATCCACGCCTCGCTCTCGGGACGCGACCGGCTGAGCCGCCACAACTGGGCGCTCAACGGCGCGCTCCGGCTGCCCGACCGCGTGTGGACGGCGTCGTTCGACTACGTGAACACGCAGCTCGCGCCGTGGCAGCTCGGGCTGTCAGCCTCCCGAGACGGGGTGAGCGACGGCGCGTTCTGGTCGGCCGCGCTGAGCGGCTCCCGCAGCTTCTTCACGGTGCCCGTCGGCTTCGCCGCGCGCGCGCTCGTGAGCGAGCTGAGCGCTGCGTCGGGCCCGGCCCTCTTCGAGAAGTACTTCGGGCCCGAGGTGTCGATCGCCTTCCAGGGCACCGAGGCGACGGCCTACGGCGGGGCGCAGCGGCAGTTCTCGACGAGCGCCGTGGCCCGCGCCTACCCGGCGGTCTTCGGCTCTGATCGCAACCTCTTCGATCTGCGGGCGACGCTGGGCTTCGCGCTGCCCCTGCCGTTCACCCAGCGCCACTCGTTCGCGGTGTCGCTCGTGGGCCGGTGGCTGCCGGCCAGCCCCGCGGGAGCGCTGCGGCTCGGCGGCCAGCCGCTGGGTCTCGCCACGCTGTTCCAGAGCCAACGTGACACCCCGATCCCCCAGGGCCCGGGCGGCTACCTGCCAGGCTCCCTGGCCGAGGCGGTGCGCGGCTACGACGACACCACCATTCGCACCGAGGGGGCGGGCATCGGCACCGCGCGTTACCGCTTCAGCTTCATCATCGATCGCGGCACCGCGTCGATCCTCTGGCTGTTCCCGTCGTTCTTCGCGCGGCAGCTCGACGTCGAGCTCTTCGGGGCGGGAGCGCTCAGCGCCCAGGGCCAGTGGCTGCGGGCCGCCGGTGGCGCCGCGATCTTCCGCTTCAACCTGATGGACGTGATTCCCATCTCGCTCGCGTACCAGTACGCGTGGCGCTTCGACCTCGGCCGCGGTGGCCTGCACACCGTGTCCCTTCTGCTGGAGTGAACCATGGCCTCGATCCACTTCCTCGGCGCGGCTGGCACGGTGACGGGCTCGAAGTTCCTGCTCGAGCACGAAGACAAGCAGGTGCTGATCGACTGTGGCCTGTTCCAGGGCGTCAAGGAGCTGCGACTGCGCAACTGGGCGCCCACGCCCATCGACGTGAAGAAGCTGAACGCAGTGGTGCTGACGCACGCGCACATCGATCACACCGGCGGGCTGCCGCGGCTGGTGAGCCAGGGCTACCGCGGCCCCGTGTACTCGACGCCCGGCACGCGTGATCTCTGCGGCCTGCTGCTCCCGGACTCGGCCCGCATTCAGGAAGAAGAGGCCCGGTACGCGAACAAGGAGGGCTACTCGAAGCACAAGCCCGCGCTCCCGCTGTACACGGAGGCGGACGCGAAGCGCGCCCTCGAGCTCTTCGAGACGTTCGGCTACGGGCGGGCGCGGGAGCTCGTGCCGGGCATTCTGGTCACCTTCGTCCCGGCAGGGCACATCCTCGGGAGCGCGATCTGCGTCTTCGATCTGGTGAGCACGAAGCAGCGCGTCGTCTTCAGCGGCGACCTCGGGCGCTACAACGCCCCGATCCTGCGCGATCCGGTCGCGGTGCAGTCGGCGACGACGCTCATCGCCGAGAGCACCTACGGAGACCGCACCCACCACGAGACGAAGCCGATGGAGCTGCTCGCCGAGGTGGTGAACGACACGGTGACGCGCGGCGGGGTGCTCGTGATCCCGGCGTTCGCGGTCGGCCGCACGCAGGAGATCCTCTTCCACCTCGACAACCTCGAGCGCGCGAAGCGGATCCCCGAGTTGCCGGTCTTCGTCGACTCGCCGATGGCCTGCGACGCGACCCCCATCTACCTCGCGCACTCGAGCGATCACGATCTCGACATGCGCAAGCTGGTGAACGACGGGAAGACGCCGCTCCAGACGCGCCACACGCGCTTCGTGGTGTCGAGCAACGAGAGCAAGCAGCTCAACCACTTCCGCGGGCCGGGCATCATCATCTCGGCGAGCGGCATGGCCACCGGCGGTCGGATCCTGCACCACCTCAAGCACCGCGCGCCCGATCCGAAGAACACCATCGTCTTCGTCGGCTACCAGTCGGTGGGCACTCGCGGGCGCCGCATGCTCGACGGCGAGCCGACGGTGCGCATCCACGGGCAGGAGGTGCCGGTGCGCGCGAAGCTGACCCAGATCTCCGGCTTCTCCGCCCACGCCGACTGGACCGAGATGCTCACGTGGATGGAGGGCTTCACCACGCCTCCCAAGCAGGTCCTCCTGGTGCACGGCGAGGAGTCGGCGCTGCAAGCCCTCAAGGGCCGCGTGGAGGCGAAGGGGTGGCCGACGTACATCCCCCGCCACCTCGAACGGGTGGAGCTCGTGCGCGGCTGAGTTCGAGCCGTGCGTGGGAGCTGCGGGCGAGAGGTTCCTTCCGGGCGGCGCGAGTGCGTGGCCTCCGGCGTCCTCCGTCGTCGAGGTCAGCGCCTGAGGGCCGAGGCCCCGACGCCTCCGATCGACGCGCAGCCACGACGCCCGCCGGCGCCAGGCGGCCCGACGTCGACGCGGAACGGACGCCTCGAGGAGGGCGGCCTGCTTCGCCCCGGCTGAGCCCTCGTGCTACCCTCCCCGCCCATGAAGCGATGGTTCTTCGCCGGGGTTGCCGCTCTCGTCGTCGCTGCGCCGCTCGCGTTCGCCGACAAGCCCCGCCGCGGCCTCCAGAAGTACGAGGAGGACACGAGCGAGGTGAAGGACCTCAACAAGAAGCCCAGCAAGGTGAAGAGCTGGGTGGAGACTGAAGAGGCGCCCGACGCGGAGTTCAAGTTCCCCTGGGTGCCACTGGGGGGCGCGCTGCTGTGTTTCCTGCTCGCGGCGCCCTTCGCCTGGAAGCTGTACCAGAACGTGAACGAAGAGATCGCCTCGACGAAGAGCGAGAAGGACCTCGGGGCGCCCCGCGTCCGCCGGAAGTTGACTGGCGAACGATCCACCGGCGCCTGAGCCCGGCTTCAGCGCGGTGACACCTCGACCGAGTCGCCCTGCAGCGTCACCCTGATCGGCAGGAACGCCTCGAGCACCCGGGCGTGCGTCGTGAGGTGATCGGTGATCGCCTGCGCACGAAAGCGCGACGGCCTGGCCGCGCCGAGCAACCCCGCGGCCGCGAGCCCCATCGGCAGCAACACCTGATCGCCAGCGTGCTCGTCCAGCGCCCCAACGCCACGCAGCCAATCCCGCGCGTCCCTCGCTGCCGAGCGGCCCACCTCCTCGGCCGGCACGCGGCGCTCGCCCAGCGCCGAGAAGCCCGCGATCGCGCGTCCGTTCGACTCGGCGAGGACGAGCACCGCGGTCCCCCTGGAGTGAGCGACGGGCAGCGACTCGACGTCGGTCTCGACCGCGAGGCCCAGATCGGTGAGCGCGCGCCGCGCGGTCTCGGCCTGGCGATGCGCGATGTCGAGCGGCAGCCCGCCGACCACCGATCGAACGACCAGCCGATCGACGACGGGCCGGGTGGAGAGCGCCGGGTCCTCACCTCGCGCGACGGGCTCGATCTGCGCCCACAGACGGCCGCCGCCTTCCGGGAAGAAGCCCGCGAGCTCGAGCTCGAGCCGCACCACGAAGCCCCATCGCCGCACCAGCGGCGCCCACACCCGCGCGACGTAGTCGAAGGAGGGGCTGGCGATGACGTGAGAGCCGCCGGTCAGGGTGAGCGCGCCACCGCCCGCCAGCGCCAGCGGGTAGACGAGGCAGTGGAGGAGCAGGTTCGTCGAGCCCGCCGTGCCGACGTGAAACCCGAAGGCGCCGGCCTTCGCCGCCCTGGGCCGGAAGGTGACGGTGTTGCTGCCGATGGACGCTCCCTCGACCTCTGCGTCCGAGAGCCTGGCGGCGCCCTCGACGCAGGTGAGGTGCTGGGCCTTGAGCCCCGGCGGCCGGCGCTTCGCGCGCACCTTCTCGAGCCGAAAGGGCTGGGCGGTGATGATCGACAGCGACAGCGCCGAGCGCAGCACCTGGCCGCCACCCTCCCCTTCGCTGCCGTCGAGCACGATCATGCGGCCATCGTCGCAGAGCGCCGCCGACCCTGACGACGAAAACGCCCGGGCCCCTCGAGGGAGCGCCGGGCGCCGTCGCCAGACGATGGAGCGCGCGTCAGAAGCCCATGCCACCGTCGACGTCGATGGTGCGACCGTTGAAGTAGTCGCACTCGAGCACGAACTTCACGGCGACCCAGAGGTCCTCGGGCTGGCCGATGCGGCCGACGGGGATCTGCGCGGTGAAGGCGTCGAGGGCCTTCTGGTTCATGCCCTTCGTCATCGGCGTCTCGACCATGCCGGGGGCGATGGCGCCGACGCGGATGCGGAAGGGAGCGAACTCCTTCATCCACGTCACGGTGTTCGCCGCGAGCGCCGCCTTGGCCGAGACGTAGTTCGACTGGCCGCGGTTCCCGTGACGGGCGATCGACGACATGTTGACGATGACGCCGGGGCCCTGCTCCTTCTCGACCATCTTCGCGACGACCTCGCGCACCATGAGCGTGGCGCCGACGAGGTTGACGTTGATGACGGCGTTGAACTGATCGAGCGACATCTTCGTGACGGCGCCGGTCGTCTTGTCCTTCTTCACCAGCAGGCCGTCGCGGAGGATGCCCGCGTTGTTGATGAGCGCGTTGAGGCCGCCCATCTGATCGTACGCCCAGCCGACGAAGGCCGTGATGTCCTCCTCCTTCGAGACGTCGAGGCGGCGGCGGTGAATGCCCGCGGGCAGCGCCTTGAGGCCCTCTTCGTTGACGTCGCCGACCGCCACCTTCGCGCCGGCCTCGAACAGCCGCGTGGCGAAGTGAGCGCCCATACCCTGCGCGCCGCCAGTGATGATGATCTTCAGATCCTTCAGGTTCATGCGTTCCTCTCTTTCATCCAGGTGATGAGGGCTGGGTACAGCTTGTCCGCGGCCCTGCTTCCCACAACCGCGCCCACGTGGCCACCGGGGACCGAGAGCACGCGGGCCTCGCGCGAGGTGACCGCGGAGTTGATCGCCGTCGCGGCAGCCGGTGGGCAGATGGTGTCCTTCTCGGCGGCGATGGTGAGCACCGGGCACGTGATCGAGCGCAAGTCGACGCGCTTGCCGCCGACGTAGTGCTTGCCCTGTACGAGCAGGTTCCGCTGGTACAGCTCGTCGATGTACGTGGTGTACGCAGCGGCCGGGAAGGCGACGTTGTCGTTGGCCCAGGCCTCGAGCGCCTCGAAGGACTCGCGGAACGCCGGGTCGAAGGCGCGATCGAGCACGGTGACGAGCTTCGACAGATCCTGCGTGGGCCGCAGCAGCTTGAAGCCCGACTGCATCTGATGGGGCGCGACGTTGCCGGCCTCGGCGATGGCCTCGGCGTCGAACCACCGCGGATCCGTCATGTGCGCGAGCAGGCCGGCCTTCGAGAAGTCGATGGGCCCCAGCAGGTTGATGAAGCCCGCGTACCGCTCAGGGTGAAGGGCCGCGTGCACGGAGCACAGCGTCGCCCCCATGCAGTAGCCGAGCACCGTGAGCTTGTCCTTGCCCGTCTCACGAATGGTGCGGCGCATCATGCGATCGAGGCGCGCCAGCGCGTCCTGCCAGGTGAAGTACCGGTCGTGATCTTCGGGGGCGCCCCAGTCGAGGCACCAGACGTCGAGGCCGGCGTTGACGAGCGCCTCGACGACGCTCGAGCCCTTGCGCAGGTCGAGCACGTACCAGCGGTTGATCATCGACGGCACGAGGAAGACGGGCGGCGCGTCGGCGAGCGCGACGTCACCTGCGGGGTGAAACCGGTACAGCTTCGCGGGGCCGTCTTCGAGGACGGTGCTCCGCGGGGTGGGCATGAGCGAGGTGGGCTGGTTGAGCATGGGTGGACTCGGGCGCTGCCACGAAGAAGGAAGCCGCCGTGGCCAGCCTGGAGCTTCCGGCCACGGCGACGATGCTGCGTCTGCACATCAGCGGACGAAGAGCTCCATGGCCTTCTTCGAGCTCTCGACGGACAGCTTGCGCGCGCTGGTCGCCAGCTCGTTCATGTAGTTGAACTGGGTCTTCATCAACTCGGCCATCTCGTCGATCTGCGTGTTGCCGTACTCGATCCACTTCGAGTGGGCCTTGCCCAGCTCGTCGAACATGGTGCTCATGCGCGTGTTCTGATCGTCCATCGCCTTCTTCCACTGCTCGACACCGGGGAGCTGCTGCACCTGCGAAGCGGTCGACTTGGTCTCAGCCATGGTTCTTCTCCTTGAAGGGGTTCGTTGCGGCTACCTCTCCGGCCGTCCCTCGACCGGAACCCGCACAGGATACGCAGCGAACGTGACGCGTCAAGCAGAATTTGTTGCAGCGCACCATTTCTGGCTACCTTCTTCGCTTCTGCAGCGAGGCCTTCAGCTCGTCGAGCTCGCGGCGCAGGCTCTCGACGTCGGCGGGCGGGGGCTGGGGAGTGGCGGGCCCCTGCGACTGCGCCGACGGCTGCTGCCCGCCCAACCACCCGCTGAAGGGCCCGCTCTGGCCGAGGAAGGGGTTCAGCGCCAGCAGCGGGTTGAAGGGCATGATGGCCTGGGTCGACTTGCGGGCCTGCAGGTAGAGCTCGAGGGCGCCCTGCACGTAGCGCCCGAGGAACTCGGCGAGGGCGTCGTCGCCGAGACGAATCAACTGGTGGAGCAGCGGCGCGGGGAACAGCGTGTCGGCGCCCCGACTCTCGATGATGATCTGGGTGAGCGTCTCCTGGGTGAGGTCGCGGTTGGTCTTCGCGTCCACCACCCGCACCTCGGCCCCACCCCGGATCTTCCCGGTCAGCTCCTCGAGCGTGATGTAGCGGCTGGCTTCGGTGTCGTAGAGGCGGCGGTTGCCGTACTTTTTGACGAGCATGCGTCAGCCATAGCACCCGCCTTGTGCAACGCAACAGCGGGGCTTGACATGGGCGTCGCAAAGCGTCATTTGAGCCCTCGTATTGCTGCACATGCACATGACGCCAACGACGCCCCGCGACGCCCGACCCTCTCCCGAGCCCCCGGGTGGATTTCGCGCGGGTGGCGGCGTATTGGCCCGCGCGGAGGCTGGTGTGGTTCGACTTCGACTGGTGGCGCCGCTGATCACGCTGGCCCTTGCCTGCGGCACGAACCCGCCCATGCCCGACTGCCGTGTCGGGGCCGACTGCGCGAGCGGCGTGTGCTCCCGTGAGGGGAAGTGCGCCCCGGCGGCCGGCGGTGGCGTCGCGGGTGGCGCTGGCGGGGGAGCGATGACTGGCGGCGGGGTGGCCGGGGGCGTGATGGGCGGCGGCGCGGCCGGCGGCCAGGCTGGCGGCGCGAGCGGCGGCGGTCAGGCGGGCGGTCAGCCCACGGGCGGGGGCGTCACCTGCCTGCCGAACCACGACGGCACCATCACCCGCGCGGAGGTCGTCACGGCCCCGGGCCTGCGGGCGACCTTCCGCGTCTCGGAGCAGACCGCCTTCGACACCTCCGGCATCGGCCTCCCGGACGGGGGACGCGCGTGGGACTTCACGCAGGTGCTCACCGGCGACCTGAACACGCTGGTCGAGACCCAGGCGATCCAGGGCAAGTGGTTCGAGTCGCACTACCCCGACGCCGGCTACGTCGTGCCCCTGGGCCAGGGCACCGATCTCATCGCGGTCTTCGCGTCGAACCCCGACGGGCTGTACCTTCTGGGCACGGCGTCGCCGACCGACGGGCTGCTCTCGACCCGCCTCACCTACACCCCACCCGTGAAGCTCCTGCAGTTCCCGCTGCGGTCGGGTGACACGTGGAGCACCGCCTCGATGGTGACCGGCACCGCGAGCGGCGTCGCCATCTTCGGAACGACCGACACCTACACCTCGACCGTGGACCGCGCGGGCGAGGCGAACACGCCCTACGCGCGGTTCCCCGTGCTGCGCGTGCGAACGACGATGGAGCGGAGCGTGCCGCTCAACCCCTTCGCCAACACGAGCTTCCGGCAGTTCCAGTACGTCACCGAGTGCTTCGGGACGATCGCCGCCGTGCGCTCACGCGATCTCGAGACCTCGACCGAGTTCATGACGGCGAAGGAAGTGCGGAGGCTGGCGCCGTGACGGGGTTGGCCACCCTCAGCCGGGTCGTGCGCTGGGGGCTGGCGGCCTCGCTCGTCACCTGCGGGACGGGGTGTCTGTCGCACCACCAGGGCGCGATGAAGGGCGAGCCGATCGAGGCCACCTTCCTCACCATCGAGGGCACGCGCGTGCGCTACCTCGACGTGGGCCAGGGCCCGCCGGTGGTGCTGCTCCACGGCTTCGCGTCGGCCATCGAGAACTGGGCCGGCGTCATCCCCGAGCTCAAGCAGAAGCACCGCGTGTTGGCGCTCGATCTCAAGGGCTTCGGGTGGACCGACCGGCCCGTCGGCGACTACTCGCCCGCGGCCCAGGCGGCGGTGGTGAAGGCGCTCATGAAGGAGCGCGGCATCGACAAGGCCGCCATCGTCGCCCATTCGTGGGGCAGCTCGGTGGCGCTCGCCTTCGCGCTCGCCTGGCCCGAGGCCGTCGATCGGATCGCGCTCTACGACGCGTGGGTCTACGAGCAGCAGCTGCCGTCGATGTTCCAGCTCGCGCGCGCGAAGGGCCTGGGCGAGTTCCTCTTCGCGGCCTTCTACTCCGAGCGAGGCGAGGAGCGGCTCGCGAACGGCTTCTACGACCCCGAGATCATCCCCGAGAAGCTCGTCGAGGACGTCGAGCAGGCGATGGAGCGGCCGGGCACCCGGGCGGCGGCGCTCGAGGCCGTGCGGGGCATGCGCTTCTCCGACGTCGAGGCGAAGTACTCGACGATCAGCCACCCCACCCTCCTCCTCTGGGGCCGCGAGGACATCGTCACGCCCCCGTCGATCGGCGAGCGGCTCGTGCGGCAGCTGCGAAACGCCCGCCTCGTCGTCTACCCCCGCTGCGGCCATTTCCCGATGATCGAGGCGCTCGCCGAGTCGAACCGCGAGCTGCTGACGTTCCTGGAGGGCCAGTGATCGGCGCCCTCCTCGCGCTCGTCCTCACGACCGGCCCGTCGGGCCTCGGCGCGCACGGCGAAGATCTGCTCGTACGCGAGAAGCCCGAGGTGAAGCTGAGCGGGTTCTTCCGGGTGCGCGGCGATCTGCTGCACAACCTCGACCTCGATCGCGGCACCACGCCATCGGGGCTGCCCCTCTTCGCGGTGCCCCTGTCCGACCCGCTGGGCCAGTCGCTCGCCGTCGCCGACATGCGCCTGCGCACGGACCTCGCGATCTACGCGCCGTTCGCAGCTGCAGCAGTGAAGGTGCGCGCCGATCTCATCGACGATCTCGTGCTCGGCTCGACGCCCGCGCTCTCTCCCGGCACCGGCAACGCCCCGACGCCGGCGGCCTCTCCCGGCCAGCTGCCCGCCTCGCTCTTCCGCATCAAGCGCGCCTACGGCGAGGTGCTGACGCCGATCGGCTACTTCGCCGCCGGGCGCATGGGTAACCAGTGGGGCCTCGGCATGCTGTCGAACGGCGGGGACTGCCTCGACTGCAACCTCGGCGACGCCGCCGATCGCCTCGCCTTCGTGACCGCGCTCGCGGGGCACCTGTGGGCCGTGGCCTACGACTTCTCGGCCGTCGGCCCCACGCCCCTGCGCAAGGACGGCCAGCGTGCCCTCGTGCTCGACAACGCGGTAGACGTGAAGAGCGTCACCTTCGCGTGGATGAACGTTCGCGACGACGTCTCGCGACGCCGGCGCACGCGGGCCGGAAAGCTGACCCTCGAGTACGGCGCCTTCGTCTCCCACCGCTGGCAGGACTTCGACGCGCCCGAGTCCTACCTGCCGGTCTCCACCGTGCGTCCCCTCGCGCCGGCCTCCGTCATGCGCCGGGGCTACCGCGCGCTGGCGGCCGATGCGTGGCTCCGCCTCACCGCGCCCTCGTTCCGCGTCGAGCTCGAGGGGGCGATGCTGTTCGCCGAGTCGGAGCAGGCGTCGCTGCTGCCCGGCGTGCTGCTGCGCGACAAGGTGCAGTCGGCCCAGTTCGGCGCGGCGCTCGAGACGCAGCTCGGCGCCAACGACGCGCGGTTCGTCGGTGGGCTCAACGCGGGCTACGCGAGCGGCGACCCGGCGCCCGGCTTCGGCGCGTTCCCCCGCGGCGCCACGCCCGCGGCCACCGGAGAGCTCGACGGCGCGCAGGTGAACGTGCCCCGCGACAACCGCGTCGACAACTTCCGCTTCCACCCCGACTACCGCGTCGATCGCATCCTCTGGGCCGAGCTCGTCGGCACGGTCACCGACGCGCTCTACGTGCGCCCGTGGGGGCGGCTGCGGCTGCTCGACTTCTCGAGCACCCAGCTCAACCTGAAGAGCGCGGCCACCGTGTCCCGCACGATCTTCGCGCCCTCGACGCCGAACAACGACGCCGCCCTCGGCATGGAGCTGTGGGCCGCGCTCACCTGGGAGTCGAAGGACGGCTTCGACGTGCTCGCCGAGTACGCCGTCCTGTTCCCCTTCGGCGCGTTCAACAACCCCACCCAGGGCCTCACCGCGACGCCCGCGCAGCTCGGCCGGGTTCGCCTGGCCTGGAAGTTCTGAGGAGACGAGATGACGACGCGACCCCTCCTCCCCGTGCTCCTCGTCGCCGCCGCCGGGTGCGATCCCAACCGCACCGTGCCCGATCGCAACGCGTACGTGCCGCAGACCGTGGCGCCGCTCGAGTGCGTGCCCAACCTCGACGGCAGGATCGAGGCGACCGAGCTGAAGACGGCCCTCGGGGTGCCGGTGCGGTACCTCGTCAACCCGACCGGCACCCGCCGGCCCGTCGACCTGGCGGGCGTCACGGACGGCGCGGGGCGGCGGATCTGGCAGCTCTCCACGGACTACGCAGACGATCAGCTGGCCACGATCTCCGCCTCCACCCTCGAGGGCAAGTGGTACCGCGCGAGCTTTCCCAGCGGGCAGTTCGTCGCGCCGCTCGATCTCGGCGGCGCCATCGAGGCGGTGTACCTCAACGATGGCGCGACGCTGCTGCTGCTCGGCTACGCGTCGAAGGACGAGGCGCCAGCCGTGGGCAAGACGCTGGTCGTCTACAGCTCGCCGATCGCTGCCCTGCGCTTCCCGGTGACGCCAGGCCAGCAGTGGATCTCGGCGAGCGAGGTGCGCAACGCGACCGTGCGCGGGCTGCCGTACGCGGGTCGCGACACCTACACGCTGCGCATCGACGCCGCGGGCACGCTCGACCTGCCCGACGTCACCTTCACCCAGGCGATGCGGCTGCGCACCATGTTGTCCATCGAGCCGGCGGTCGGCGCCTCCGTCATCCGCCGGCAGACCGGCTTCTTCTTCGAGTGCTTCGGCGAGGTGGCTCGCGCCGTCAGCGCCGACAACGAGGCGAACGACGACTTCACCCAAACCACCGAGCTCAGGCGGCTCGGCTTCTGAACGCAGCACCCACCAACCACGAGGAGTGACACATGATCTGGGAGACCTGGAAGAAGGGCTTCGACACCTGGGAGCAGAAGACGGCCGAGATGATGGAGACGGTGCTGAAGAGCCCGGCGGTGTTGCAGCCGATGGGCAACATGCTGACCGCCTCGATGAAGATGAAGGCCGCCACCGACAAGGCCATCGCCAACTGGTGGGAGCTGATGGGCCTGCCGACCCGCCGCGATCAGGAGCGCACGCTGCACGCCCTCAACCAGCTGCAGAGCCGGCTCATCGATCTCGAAGAGAAGCTGGCCGACCTCGACAAGGCGAAGAAGAACTGATCAACCCTCGCCCGCCTCACCACGGGAGTCCGCCATGGACATCACGCCCTACCTGGAGCTCAAGCCCGCGCCGCGCGCGGTCTTCGACAACCTCGAGCAGCGCCGCTCGCGCGTGCGCTTCATGCTGCCGACGCCCGAGGGTGACTGGCGGGCGGTGACGTGGGCCGCCTACGCGAAGGGCATTCGCCACGCGGCCCTCTTCCTCGCCTCGAGCGGGCTCAAGTCGGGCGATCGCGCCGCCATCTACGCGCCCAACTCGGTGGAGTGGATCTCGGCGGCCATGGCGATCCAGGCGGCCGGCGGCGTGATGGTGCCGGTGTACCCGGCGAACACGGCCCCGCAGGCTGCGTACGTGGTGAAGCACTCGGACACGAAGGTAGTGTTCGTCGACACGCCCGGGCTGCTCTCGCGCATCTTCGAGGCCTGGAGCGAGTACGACGGCGTCTCGCGCATCGTGACGCTGGGGGCCGGCGCGATGGACCCGGGGCCGATCATCGAGAAGCTACGCGCCGAGGGGAAGCCAGTGCCGCCCGTCGCCGAGGTCGAGCGCAAGCTCGTCTCGTGGGCGCGCGTGCAGTCGATGGGGCAGGCGCGTGATCAGGAAGCGCCGCAGGAGTTCGAGCGGCTGCTCGCCTCGGTCTCGCTGGATCAGGTGGGGCAGATGCTCTACACGAGCGGCACCTCGGGCAACCCGAAGGGCGTGCCGCTCACGCACCGCAACGTCGGCGTCAACGGGCAGGACTGGCTCAGGTGCAACGGCCCGCTGCTGCAGGAGCACGGCGACGTCGATCTGCTCTGGCTGCCCATGAGCCACATCTTCGGGTTCGGCGAGGCGTGCCTGGGCAACACCTTCGGCTGGGTGACGTACCTGTCGGACCCGCAGAAGGTGATGCCGCACCTCACCGAGGTGAAGCCCACCGTGTTCATGAGCGTGCCGGCGGTCTGGGAGAAGCTGGCGATGACGGCGCTCGCCGAGAGCGATCCCGCACGGCGCAAGGCGGCGCTGCTCAAGGCCACCGGCGGCAACCTGCGCTTCTGCCTCTCGGGCGGCGCGGGCCTCAAGCGCGAGGTGAAGGAGCTGTTCTTCGCGAACAACCTGCTGATCACCGAGGGCTACGGCCTCACAGAGGCGGCGCCGACGATCACCCTCAACCGGCCCGACGCCTTCCGCTTCGACTCCGTGGGTAAGCCCCTGCCATCGGTCGAGGTGAAGCTCGCCGAAGACGGCGAGATCCTCGCGAAGGGCGCGAACGTGTTCGCCGGCTACCACAAGGATCCCTCGGCGACGAAGGAGGCCTTCACCGACGACGGCTGGCTCAAGACGGGTGACGTCGGCCGCTGGACCGAGGACGGCTTCCTGCAGATCGTCGATCGCAAGAAGGACATCCTCGTCACCGCCGGCGGAAAGAACGTGGCGCCAGCGAACATCGAGCTCCGCTTCAAGGACGACCCCTTCCTCGCGCACGTCGTCGTCTTCGGAGACGCGCAGCGCTACCTCGTCGCTGGCGTGTGGCTCAACGAGTCGGCGGTGAACGCGCACCTCGATCAGAGCGGCGTCGCGCCGGGTGCGCGGGCCGAGGCGAAGCGAGCCCTGGTGCAGAAGCGCGTCGATCAGGTGAACACCGAGCTCGCCAGCTACGAGACGCTGAAGAAGTTCGTGATCCTCGACGAGCCGCTCACCGTCGAGGCCGGGCTGCTCACCTCGACGCTCAAGGTGCGCCGCAAGCAGGTGACGCAGAAGTTCGGCAAGGCGATCGACGCACTCTACGAGGGCTGACATGGAGCTTAAGAGCCTGACGAACCTGCTGTCGCTGCCCACGCGGAAGAAGCCGGAGGTCGGCAGCACGCCCGCTGACGTCGTCTGGGAGGAGAACAAGTGGCGGCTGCTGCGCTACCGCGCGCGGCCCGAGGGCGTCGGCTACCAGACGCCGCTGTTGCTGGTGCCGTCGCTGATCAACCGGCACTACGTGCTCGATCTGATGCCCGGAAAGTCCTTCGCCGAGTTCATGGTGAAGCGCGGCTTCGACGTCTTCTGCATCGACTGGGGCACCCCCGGGGACGAGGACCGGTTCGTCACCTTCGACGACGTCGTCGATCGCTGGCTGGGGCGCGCCATTCGCCAGGCCGCGAAGACGGTGCCGCACGAGAAGGTGCACCTGCTCGGCTACTGCATGGGCGGCACGCTGACCGCCATTCACGGGGCGGTGCACCCCGAGCACATCGCCTCGATGGTGGCGCTGGCGGCGCCGGTCCGCTTCCACGACGGCAGCCTGCTGTCGAAGTGGACCAACTCGAAGGGCTTCGACGTGGACGTGGTGGTGAACGCGGTGGGCACGGTGCCGTGGCAGCTGCTCCAGTCGGCGTTCCACCTGCTGCGCCCGACGCTGAACCTGTCAAAGGCCGTCTCGCTGCTCGATCGCGCGTGGAACGACGAGTTCCTCGACGGCTTCCTCGCGCTCGAGACGTGGGGCAACGACAACGTCTCGCTGCCGGGTGAGTTCTACCGGCGCTACATCAAGGCGCTGTACCAGGACGACGGCCTGCTCGCCGGGCGCTTCTCGCTCTCGGGCAGACGGGTCGACCTGAAGAACGTCACCTTCCCGACCCTCGCGGTGACGTTCGAGCACGACAACATCGTGCCCGGGCCGAGCGCCGGCGCGCTCATCGACGCGATCGGCTCGCGGGTGAAGCAGCACCTGCACCTGCCGGGCGGGCACGTCGGCGCGGTGGTGTCGAAGCACGCCGCGAAGACGCTGTGGCCGCAGCTCGAGGCCTTCTACGCCGCCCACGACGCGCCGCCGAAGGCCGAGCCGATCGCGCCGGTGGTCCCGCTGACGGCCGTGCCCCGCCCTCCCGCGCCGCTGGACGCCGCCGCGCAGCCGCCGAAGACGAAGCCCGCTCCGCCGCGCCCGCCGAAGCCCCCTGCGCCGAAGCCGGCCCTCGACAAGCCCGTCGCGACCAGAGCTCCGGAGGCGAAGTCGGCAGAGGCCAGGCCGCAAGAGCCGAAGGCCCCCATCAGGAAGGCGCCCACGAAGCCGCCTCCGCGGATCGCGCGCTGACGAGACGGCGCCCTCGTGGGCGAGCGACGTGGGTGAGCTCGGCGCCCTCTCGTACGAGGATGACGCTCCTTCGCACGCCATGCGGCTGCCGTTGAGCCTCCTTCACTCGGGGCGGCCTGGCGCGAACGGGCTCGGCAGCAGCGGCGGCCGATCCTTCCCCTCGAGGGAGCGCTGGAGCTCGATCTCCTGCAGCAGCACCGCCGGCGCGACCGTCGACACCGGCACCATGCCGCTCTCGGCGCCGCAGAAGCCGTTGAAGACCCCCTCGCGCTTGCCGGTCGCCAGCACCTTGTTGATCGACGACAGCGGCGTGCCGACGATCTCCACCCCGCGAACCAGCGACTCCTTGGCGTCGCGAACGTCCACGCGGAACACCATGCGCGGAGTGCCTTTGAACGCCTGGTAGCCGAACGAGGTGGTGTTCGTATTCCCACCCGTGATGTCGCGGATGATCAGCGCGTACGGCTTGCCCTGCTTCTTCGCCTCGGCGATCAGCGCCTTCTTCAGCTCGGCATCGCCCAGCGCCTTCTTCGACTCGACGAGCAGGTTCGCCATGCGCGCCACCGGCTTGCGATTGCCCTGCGCGCGCCCGTGGCCGTTCGACGCCGAGAAGCCCTCGACCGGCTTCCGCGACAACAGGAAGTTCCTCAGCACGCCGTCCTGCACCAACGGCACGCGCTGGCCGGCCACCCCCTCTTCGTCGAACTGGTAGTGCCCGTTGAGGGCGACGCCAGCGCGTTCCTTCAACGTGGGATCATCGACGACGCTCAGGAACGCCGGCAGCACGGGCTTGCCCACCTGCCCGCGGAACGTCTTGCCCTCGGCGTCGTTGTCCTGCCGCTCGCCCTCGAGGCGGTGGCCGACGGCTTCGTGGAACAACACGCCCGCGGCGTCAGGCTCGAGCAGCGCGGGGCCGGTGTAGGGGTCGATGGTGGGCGCGGCCCTCAGCGCGAGCAGATCGGCCACCATCGCGTCGGTGTCCTTCGCGATCCGCTCGTCCGTCGGGAGGAGCTCTTCGCGGGGCGCGTACCAGTCCCTCGAGTTCTCGAGCAGCTGGCCGTCGTCCGCGCGCGTGACGGCTGAGACGCGCACGCTGAAGAGGGTCTCTTCGGTGACGAGGCGGGTGCCCTCGCTGGACGCGTAGAGCCGCACCACCTTGTCACCCGCGACCCGCACCTCGGAGTCGATGAACGCCTTCTCGGCCGCCAGCCGCCTCGACACCGCCTTCGCGAGCGCCACCCAGCGCGCCTTCGAGAACGCATAGGGCGCCCGCGGGCCCACGAACACCTCGCGCTCCTGCTTCGTGAACGAGGGCGCGCGCCCCGGCGCCTCCACCGTGTAGACGTCTTCGCCCTTCTTCTTGAGGTAGTTGAAGAGCGCGCTCTTGTACTTCTCGTCGATCACGAGCCACAGCGCGGTGCGGAGCGCCTCGGGCGAGTCTTCGATCGGGCCCTGCTTGGGCGCGAAGAAGCTGGTGCCCTTGAGCGAGAAGCTGAAGTCGAGCTCCTCGCCGACCGAGCTGTCGAACTGGTACGAGCCGACCCGCACGTCGGCGTAGAGCTTCCGCTCGCGCGCCGCCTCGTCAGCGAAGAGCGCGCCATACTTCGCGCCGAGCTCATCGTGGGTGTAGTCCTTCACCTGTGCCGCCACGAAGTACGGCGCCGGGTTCTCCTTCAGCGTCAGGGACCGGTGACTGCGATCGATCTCGGCCACCATCGCCTCGAGCAGGTCGAGGCGCGCGTCAGGCGGCGGCTTGCCCGACAGGAGGAGCATGACTGCAGCGGTGAGCACCATGGACCGGCGACGCTACCAGCCCCGGTCGAGGTGATCCGCCTCGACGACGGCGAGGCGCGACTCAGAAGCGCACGCCGACGTTCGCCCGAATGGTGATGCCCGACAGCGGGAGCGCGCCGACGTTGACCGCGTTGCGGCCGCCGATCGGATCCGCCTGGGGGCCGACGACGGGAGCCGGAGCCATCGCGTCGAAGTCGTACGCGGGTCGCAGCACCCCGCCGGCGCCGAGGTCCGCCACCAGGAAGACGCCGCGCTGCTCGGGCTTCGTCAGCCGCGCGCTCACCTGCACGCCCAGCCCGGCGTGGCCGGCCACGTTGCCGACGGTCTGGGTGAGGCGGGTCGTGTTGAACAAGGTGAGCGTGGCCCAGTCGGCGCCGACGCCGACCCGGACGTACGGCTCCAGCCAGGTGAGCAGCTTCCAGCGCGCCGTGCCCGAGACCTCGAACCCGAGGAGCGTGAGCCCCGAGTTGACCTGCGCATGGGCGATCCCGTCGACGCCGCCGGTCGAGAACGCCCCCTCGACGTCGATGGAGAAGCGGCGCAGCTCGAAGGTGGTGCCGCCCGCGAGCCTGAAGGACAGGAAAATGTCGTCGCCGTCGAGCAGATCGTACCCGCGCGCCGAGAAGAGCTGCGACGACAGGCCAACCGTCGCGTGGAGCGGCGGGACCTCGGCCGCCGCGAGGGAGCCAGAGAGGAGGGTCGCGAACAGGAGCGTCTTCATCGTCCATCCTCCGGTCGATCGAGATCACCACTCAGCGCGAAGTCGGCCACGCGCCTCACCGAGCGCCGCTCGGTCGCGCCCACCGGGAGGAAGGAGAGATCGCCGAACGGCGACCCGTGATCGGCCACCACCTGCCCCTCGGACGGCAGGTGGAGCAGCCCGGTGACCGGGGCGTCGAGCAACACCTCCGCGAGGCCCATGGAGCGCAGCTCGACCGTCACGACTGCCGGCTGCGTGCCCTGCGGGACGGCGATGAAGAGCGACTCTTGATCCGCCGACAGGGTGACGGCCGAGGGCTTCCTCGCGAGCTGGATCGTCTGGGCGCGGACCCGGAGCCGGTTGGGCTCGTCCGTCACCGACACCATGTCGAGCGCGCTCGCGCCGGACTCGACCGAGGGGAACGTCAGCACCGCCCGCCCAAGCTGCGGGAGCACGAAGGCGCGATCGGGGACACCGGACAGCGTGGTGACGCCGCTGCGCCCGTCGAGCACGTCCCACACCACGGCCGAGCGGCTCGCCGGCGACCAGAGCAGGACCCGCCCCGGCGCGAGGGTGGCCAGGCTCGGAAGCGACGCCGGAAGCTGCAGCCGCTTCACGTTGTCCTGAATGCCGCGCGCGTCGAGCAGCAGCGCCTCGCCCGAGACCGAGTACGTCGCGAGCACCGCGTCGCCCGCCGCCTCGGGCGCGAGTTCGAGATCGGCGAGCCCGGTGCCGCCGGCGACGAAGTTGATCGACGCGCTCACCGGCGCTCCGACCTCGGCGCCCAGCTCGATCACCACCACGTCGTCCACGCCGAGCGTGCGCACGAAGAGCCACCTCGTGTCTCGGGAGAACAACAGCTCGACGACGGCCGCATCGACTGTGGAGCCGGCAGGCCTGAGCGCGATTCGCCTCGCAGGGACCTCGGGCCTCAGCGCGTCGAAGAGCGCCACGCCGCGATCGAGCGCGACCGCCACCAGCCTCCGGCCGCCCACGGGGGGACCGAACTGCACGAAGCGTGGGGCCAGGCCCTCGGTGTCGAGCTGGACGCGAGAGACGGTCTGCGCGGCCACGTTCAGGAGCCCGACCTCGTTCAGGTTGCGCGCGGCGAGGCCGGCGCTCCTGACCGCGTCCCAGGACAACACGCCGAAGGCTCCCTCGGGGCTGAAGGTGACCCGATCGAACGCGCCGGGCATGTCCACCGTCGTCACCTCGCGAGCCTCGACGTCGAGCAGATCGAGCCTCGGCGCACGAGCGGTGCCGCTCAGGATCGCGAGCGCGTCCCGGCCGGGCACCTTCACAGCGGCGCGAGCTCCGGGCGTCACGAGCAGCATGGCCGGTGTCTCGCCGGGCGTCACCACGACGGCGCGCCGGGTCTGCGGCACCACCTGCACGACCGCCTTCGAGGTCGCCACCAGCGGCAACGGGACGATGGCGGCGTCATAGAGCGAGCCCCGCCGGCCGCAGCCCGCGAGCAGCACGATCAGCCCTGTCAGGAGCGCGCGGATCATTGGATCTCCCCATTCAGGGTGAAGCCCGTCGCCGTGCGGACCTGGCCGGTGTCGAGCTGGATGACGCTGATGCGGCCCGCCGGGTGCTGCTGCGAGACGAACACCCGGTGCGGGGTGATGCCGGCCGCCTCGGGCACGGTGCCCATGTAGAGCGGCGTGGACGCGAGCGTCAGCGTCGTCGTCACCAGCGAGCTGAGGTTCACCGCCTGCAACTGGTACCGCTTCAGCGTGTCGTTGCGCAGCGCGACCCCGACGTAGCCGCCGCGCGGGGAGAACGCGTAGCGGGTGGGCAGCGTCGAGCCCGTGCGCTGGAGCTGCGCGAAGCCGGTGGCGATGTCGAAGACCGAGAAGCCCTCGTCCTTGTCCACCGCGGCCTCGTAGGGATCCCTCGCGGTCGTCGCGGGATCGGCCTTGTGGATGATCAGCGCCGAGCGGGAGTCCGGAGACACCGACACCTCGTCGATCAGCTTCTCGAGCGGGTACCGCGTCACCCGCCCCGACGGGATGTCGACGCGGGAGAGCGACTCATCGCCGCTCACGTTCGACCAGACGAAGGCGAACATGCCTCCGGGAGGCGTCGCCGATGGAGGAATCGCCACCTGCCCCACCCCGCCGTCCGCGACCGCGAAGGTGTCGATGCCAGACGGGTTCGCGAGATCGCCAGGCAGCTCGATGTACGCGACGCGCCCTGCGCTCCGCAGCGCCGCGACCGCCGCCGTGCCGTCGGGCAGCAGATCGAGATCCGTCGCGACCTCGGAGAGCGGGATCGAGGACAACGCCTGGCCGTCGAACGCCGCGAGCTCGGGCGCGACCGTCGAGCGGATCATCACCACGGTCCCGTCGGCGCTCGCCACCACCTCGCGGCTCGTCACGTCGGACGACAGGCTCGCTGGCAGCGTCACGCGCGTCGCCAACGCTGCGGTCGGCGGCAGCTCGAACACCGAGATGGTGGACTTCGCGAAGACGAAGAGCCGCGTCGAACGCCCCTGCTCGGTCCGGAAGACGACGTCGGTGATGCGAAAGCCACCCGCGCGCTCGCTGACGACCTGAGCCGCGGGGGCGCCGTTGCGCAGCTGCGTGACGTCGATCAGCGCGAAGATGCCCTCGGCCCCGGACGCCGGCGCCACGCGTGGGTCAGGCCACGCCACCGCGAACCGACCATCGGCCGACAAGCTCAAGACGCCGTACTGTCGCTTCAGCGCCAGCCGCGTCACCTTCGACGGCAGGGTGCGCGAGTCGATCACCGAGATGGAGGCGTCGTCGTACGAGAGCACCATCGCCGCGTCCTCCCCGGGGATCGCGACGAGATCGACGGGCTTCGGGCCAACGGGGATCGCCTCGATCAACAGCGTCAAGGGGTCGATGCGCGCCACCGACGCGGCCGTCGGGTTGAGCGCGTAGACGTAGCGCGGGGTCGCCACCGGAGGCGCGTCGCCGATGCCGCGGTTCTGCTCGACCTCGGGCGGCACGCAGCGACCCTGATCGCAGGTGAAGCCGGAGGGGCACTGCGCGGAGGAGTTGCAGGCGCTGCCTGACCCGCCGCCAGCGCCGCCGAAGTTCCCACCCGCGTCTGATCCGTCGGGCACGGTCTGGCGTGAGAGGCTGGCGGCCGCGCCACACCCTCCCGCGACCAGCACGAGGATGATCGCGATCACGCGTCGTCGAGCTGTCATTCGAGGCTCCCTCCGGCCCGGCGGCGTTGTCTGCAAGAAATCCACCGCGGCGGAGTTCCCTGACTCCGAGCACTTGTCGCAGGTCCTCACCACCGAAGCTGCGCTCATCCGGCGCCACGCGACAGCCTCGTCATGGCGCACGCTCCACCCGCTTTGCGCATCCTTCGCGGCTGGCGGGTCCACGCCAGGGGCCGGGAGGGCCCACTTCCTTTCTGCTTTTCAGTCGCGCCGGGGTTCGCTTCAGTCCCGGCGCCGTCTCACCACTCATCACCCCGAGGGTTCGAACATGGCCGCAGCGAAGAAGAGCATCCCCGTCGACGACAACTGCCCGCTCAAGGGCGCGGCGGTGCACGAGGACTACGACTGCATCCTCAACCAGACGAACATCGGCGCGAACAACAACAAGTTCTACGTGATCCAGCTGCTCACGAAGGGCGGCAAGTTCTACGCGTGGACGCGCTGGGGCCGGGTCGGTGAGACGGGGCAGAACGCGCTCGTCGGGCCGACCTCGTTCGAGGGCGCGCTCAAGGTCTTCGAGTCGAAGTTCAAGGACAAGACGTCGAACAAGTGGGCCGACCGCGCGAAGTTCAAGCCGGCCGCGGGGCGCTACACCCTGATCGAGGTCGATCGGTCGGCGTCGGCAGACAAGGCCGAGGAGCTTGAAGAGAAGCTGAAGGACATCGACAAGCAGGCGGCGAAGCTGTCGAGCGCCACCGCGAAGAAGTTCAAGCCCAGCGCCCTGCACCCGCGGGTGCAGAACTTCATGAACCTGATCTTCGACCACGACATGTTCAAGGGCGCGATGGCGTCGTTCGACATCGACGTGAAGAAGATGCCGCTCGGCCAGCTCTCCATGGCCCAGGTGAACCGCGGCTTCGACGTGCTCGAAGATCTGCGCGCCGCGATCAAGGCGAAGAAGCGCGCGAAGATCATGGAGCAGACCTCGCGCTTCTACACGGTGATCCCCCACGCGTTCGGCCGCAGCGTGCCGCCGCTGATCGACACCATCGAGCTCGCGGACAAGAAGCAGGAGATGCTCAACGTCCTGTCGGACATCGAGCTCGCCATCTCGCTCGAGAAGGCCGATCAGAAGCCGGCGAAGGAAGAGAAGCTGGCGCCCCACCCGGCCGACGAGAACTACAAGAAGCTCAACGCCGAGCTCGAGCTCGTGGCGCCCGGCTCAGAGGAGTACGAGCTGCTGCTGCGCTACCTCAACGAGACCGCGTCGTCGTACCGCAAGCCGAAGGTGCTCGACATCTTCCGGCTCGATCGCAACGGCGAGGGGGCGCGCTTCAAGGCCCACGACGCGATCAAGCACCGCAAGCTGCTCTGGCACGGCACCAACGTGGCCGTGGTGGCCGCCATCTGCAAGTCGGGCCTGCGCATCATGCCGCACTCCGGTGGGCGCGTCGGCAAGGGCATCTACACCGCGTCCGAGAACGGGAAGTCGATCAACTACATGGGCTGGGCGAAGAACCTGGGCGTCATGTTCCTCGCCGAGGTCGCGCTCGGGAAGGAGCACTCGATCACGCGTGACGACTCGTCGCTCAAGGCGGCGCCGAAGGGCTTCGACAGCGTCGTGGCGCGCGGCCACACCGAGCCCGACCCGAAGAAGGAAGTGGTGCGCAAGTACGACGGCAAAGACGTCATCATCCCCAACGGCAAGCCGATCAAGATGAGCCAGTACTCGAAGAGCTCGTTCACCCAGAGCGAGTACCTCGTCTACAAAGAGAGCCAGATCCGCCTGCGCTACGCGGTGCACGTACAGAGCTGAGGAAAGCCCACCATGAGCGTGCTCGAAGAAGTCGTCCTCAACTGGACGGATCTCACCGGCAAGAAGACGGGCGCGACGTCGCTCGGCTCGAACAAGTTCTACAAGGCCCAGTTGATGAAGGACGGCGCGGCCTTCAAGGTGGTCTTCACCTACGGGCGCGTCGGCCAGGCGGGCCAGACGCAGATCGTCAAGGCGCCCACGCTCGAGAAGGCGAAGAAGGAGCTCGAGTCGAAGATCAACTCGAAGATCAAGAAGGGCTACCAGAAGGTCGACCTGCGCACGGTCGCCGACGAGGCGAAGAAGGCGGGCGTGAAGGCGGCCCCCGCGAAGAAGGTGGCGCGCAAGTCGTCGGGCTCGTTCCACCCCGAGGTGGAGTCGCTGCTCGAGCTGCTCTACGGCTCGACAGGGCACGCGGTGGCAGCCGGCCTGTCGGCGTCGTCCGGCGCGACCGATGACGCGCCGCTCGGCAACCTGTCGGACAAGCAGATCGACAAGGGCGCCGACCTGCTCGAGGAGATCGAGACGCTGCTCGGCAAGGGCAAGCCGAAGAAGGACGTGCTGCTCGATCTGACGAACGAGTACCTCTCGGCCATTCCCCGCCGCATCGATCACGCGCGCTCGGGCGGGAAGCTCGACCTCGACAAGATCCTCATCAACAGCGAGGACCGCATCAAGGAGCAGCGCACGTTCCTCGGCCTGCTGCGCGACGCGTTCCTGCAGAAGGCAGTGTTCGAAGAGGCCGCGCACGTCGCTGACCCGGCGAAGGTCTGGTACGACGGCCTCAAGTGCGACATCGCGTTCATCGAGCCGAAGAGCGATGAGTACAAGCACATCAAGAAGCTGTTCGACACCGGCCAGTCGCCGATCAACTCGAACTTCTACGGCAAGCTGAAGCTCGCCCGCGTGTGGAAGCTCGAGCAGCAGGGCCGCAAGCCGGCGTTCGACGCGTACGCCGCGAAGATCGCGAAGGCGAAGGGCGCGACGGGCGTCATCCCCGGGTGGCACGGCACGCGGACCGAGAACCTCATGGGCATCTGCAAGACGGGGCTGCTCATGCCGAAGAACCTGCCGAAGGGCGTGCAGGTGACGGGCCGCGCGTTCGGCCTGGGCATCTACCACACGCCCTGCTGGCCCGACTCCGGGGGCTCGACGAAGGACGAGAAGGGCAAGAGCTTCACGCGCTACAACGGCGCGCTGAAGTCGATGAACTACTCGTCGCTGCGCGGCGCCTTCTACTTCAGGGACAACACCGCCGACCGCGGCTACATGTTCCTCGAGGAGCTGGCCCTCGGCGTACCCGAGCTTGCGCTCAAGGCGTGCTTCAACAAGCCCTCGCCCGACAAGGGGAAGGACTACATCTACGCGCGCGCGCACGGGCACCAGTCGTTGTCGAACGACGAGGTGGTGACGTTCGACGAGCACGCGTCGCGGCGCACGGCGATCGTCGAGGTCGTCTACAAGTAGATGGCGGCTCCCCTGCTCCTGGCTCCAGCCAGTGGCGAGGTCCACTGTCTCCTCAGACAAGAGCAGCGGCGCGACGTGTCGGGCGACGCGACCGCGGCTCGACCGCGCCGCCAGTTGACGACGGGCTCCGCGAAGTCGCCAGGGACATGAGCGGCTGACCTTCACCTGCGGGCTTGCTCGGCCGCGCGCTTTCCCGTTTGGTCCCGACGTGCACCCTCGCCTCCCTGTCTTCCTGATGCTCTCGGCGCTCCTGGCCTGCGGCCGAACGGAGCCCGTCCGCTACGACTCCCTGGTGAGCCCGATGGTGCTCGACGCGGGCCAGGACGCGGGGCGCAGTGACGCCGGCGTAGACGCGGGCGTCGACGCGGGGCCCGTGGACGCCGGCTTCGTGCCCAAGCCCTGCATCAACGGCACCTTCACGCTCGCGCCGGCTGAGCCGGTGGTGATGATGGTGCTCGATCGCTCGTGCTCGATGGACACGATCTTCGCGAACGGCGTGACGCGCTGGGAAGCGGTGGTGGCGTCGCTGCGCGCGGTGCTGCCGAGCGTCGATCAACAGATGCAGCTCGGCGGCCTTGCCTACCCGACCAACGAGACGGATCCCTGCAACGTGCCGACGAGCTCGGGCATCTGGCCGGCGCGTGGAAACGTGCCGCTGCTCCTGTCCAACCTGGCCAGCATTCGACCCACCGGCTCCACGCCGACGACGGACGCGCTGAAGGTCGCTGGCCAGGTGCTGCGCGGCCGCCGGACCGGGAACGCCGCGCGCGCGATGGTGCTGGCGACCGACGGCCAGCCCACGTGCACCACCAACCCGCTCGCCGACAGCCTCACCGAGCTGCGCCGGGCCGCGACCGACGGCATCCCGACCTACGTCATCGGCATCGCCGACGACCCGTCGCTGCGGGCCGCGCTGCAGCAGATGTCCATCGCGGGTTCGCGGCCGAGGCCTGGCATGCAGGGCTTCTACTCAGCGCAGTCTCCGACCGAGCTGCAGCTCGCCTTCTCCACCATCCGCGATCAGGTCGGAGCCTGCTCCTTCCTGACGAACTCCGTGCCCGACCTGACCGGCACGATCCGGGTGACGTTCGAGGGGGCCGAGGTGCCGTACGACGAGAGCGGGATGAACGGGTGGAGGTGGACCGATCGGGAGAACGGCGAGCTCACGCTGTTCGGTCCTGTCTGTGCGCGCGCGATCGCGCGGCCCTCGAACCTGGTCGTCACGGTCCTCTGCGGCGGCCCGTAGAGACGCGAACTGATCAGAACACGACGCCGAGCGAGACCTGCAGCACCTGGAGCGACGACCACTCTGCGTCAGGGTTCCGCACGTAGCCGAGCGCGAGCGGCACGTCGTTGCTGCGGCGGTAGCCCGAGTCTGGATCAACCCCGTCGAACGATCGCACCTGACAGCGCCCAGCCAGCGTCGCCGACGTCCCGAAGACGGGGCGCCAACCCGCGTCTCCGAAGGTCGCGGGGATCCGCGTGCCGTTCATTCGGACGAAGACGGGATTGAGCATGACGCGTGACGCGGCCGCTCCGACGAAGCCGGCGATCGAGAGCTCGATGCGGTTCGGGAAACGGAACGCCTCGATTCGGCCGCGGCTGAGCACCGACTCCGAACCCGCGGTCAACACTACGTCATTGAACATGACCTGTGGACCATCGGACGCGACTCTCACCAGCGTGTCCACTCCACTCAGCTCCTTGTTCAACATCGACAGGCCGTTGGACCAGTTCACCAATCCCGCGACAACGAGCCGAAGGTGCGGAGCGACGACGACCGCGACCTGCGCCGACGTCCCCAGGTGCTCCACGAGCAGGCCGTTCACCTGCGGCGCGACGGGCGCGACCGCGACCTCGACCCGCCACGGCCCCTCGACAGGCTGGGACTCCGGATCCGACGCGAGCGCTCGCAGCGAGACCAGGGTGGCCAGTACCGCCATCCGCATGGATCTACTCCACCCGATCCCGCCCCCCTGCAACGGGTCAGCCGCGCCCCAGCGCCTGGAACTCCTTCTCGTGGGCGGTGAGCTGCGCCTCGCGCGAGAGCAACGAGTCCAGCGACTCGGGCGCGGACCGCGTCACCAGCGCGTCGGCCCACGCCCCGAGGCGATCGTGATCGAGCACCTTCGGCTTCGGAATCCACCCATGCCCGAAGCGCGCGCCCAGCAGGCCGCCGGCGATCGCCGCGACGGTGTCGGTGTCTTCGCCGAGCCGAACGATGTCGCGCAGCGCGATGAAGGGATCCACGTCGTCACGGAGCGCCATGCCGAGCGCGAAGTGGCCGCCGAGCAGGGCGAACGCGTGGTTCGGGTGCGCAGGCGGCGCGCCTGGAGCCAGAAAGCCCGCGCCCAGCTCGAGCACCCGCCGGGCGACGTCCATCGGAGCCACCGGCAACGCGCGCAGCAGGGGCCGCAGCGTGTCCGAGACCTGTCTGCCGCCCGAGCGATCGGCGATCCAGTCGTTGCGCCGGTCGAGCCAGGTCGTCTCCAGCTCCGCCACCGCGTCCGGCAGCGCCTGCCGCACCTGCGCGGGCGACTCTCCCCGGACCAGGCGCGCCGCCGCGAACGCCACCGCGTGACTCAGCACGATGGCCCGCACGTCTCCGTGGGTCACCGCCGCCGACTCACAGGCGACCGCGTCGAGCCGTGTCGCGTCGTCGTGGAACAGCGCTCCCAGCACCGCCGTGCGCATCGCCGCGCCGATGCCGGCAGACGGACTGCCGGTGCTCCGCGCAGGTCCACCGTCTTCCAGCCTCGTCACGGCGTTCTCGAACTGCTTCCCGGTGCCACGCCAGGCCTTCAGCGCGCGCCCGCGCACGAGCGCCCTGCCCCACGCCTCTGGTGAGAACCCGCCCTCACCGAGACACACCGCGAGCAGCGTCACCGCCTGCTGCGTGTCGTCGGTGTGCAGCCCCTGCGGGCGCAGGCGCCGGCGCCGCGACATCTTCACCTGCGCGTAGCTCTCCGGCAGCGCCTCGTAGGCCCCGAAGGTGGTGGCGATCTCGTCGGCGCTCCAGCTCTCGATCGGCGCGCCGAAGACGTCGCCCCACGCGAGGCCCCACAGACACCCGCGCGCGCGATCGTCGCGGCTCGTCACTCAGCGCTCCAGCCGGCGCGTCTTCAGATCGAACCACGCCACCGAGCCGTCCTCGAAGCGCAGCGGCACCCGGTCTCCCTCCACCTGCCCCACCGTGCCGTGCTTCGTCGCCTCGGTCCGCAGGCTCCCGTTCTCGAGGAACGCCTCCCGCACGCTCACGCGCCCGCCGTCCTGCCTGATGTCGATGACCGTCGCGCACCAGCCCTGCGCGTCCTTGTCGAAGAAGCCATCGACCTCGTACAGCTCGGTGACGACGGGCTCCAAAGCCATCACATCACCGGGTACGGGATGCAGCCGTTGAGATCGAACGACGGCGCCGCCGTGGTGGTCGCGCTGACGACGACGCACTCGCTCTCGACGCGCGCCACGAGCTGCACGCCCTTCGGGAAGACGCCGACCGTCTCCTCCGAGAGGTGCAGCAGGTCCGGGTGCTCGAAGCTCACCAGCTCTCCGTCTTCGGCCTCTTCGACCTCGGAGTCCTCGGCGAAGATCTTCACGAGCGGCGGGTCCTCGGTCACCACCACGAGCACCTCGTCGCCGTCGAGCCCCGCGTTCGAGAGCAGCCGCCGCGACACGCGTCCGCGCCCGTCCTGGCCGACCGGCACCGAGGCGCTCACGGTCTCGTCCTGGATCTGCGCGTCGGTCACCTTCTTGTCGGCCCCCTTCTTCGGCGGCCGGGCGAGCTGCGAGCGCATCTTCTCGTCGTAGAGATCCGGCGACTGGGTCGGCAGGTGGTACAGCAGCGCCTGCACCGTCTTGCCCTGCGCGTTCACGTCGATCTGCGTCGTCTCGTACGGCCCCAGCGCGCCGCGATCGAACGCCTGACGCACGAGCGGCGACACGTCGCGGTGGCGGATGTCGGGCAGCGACTCCTTGACGGCGTTGCTGACGTCGAGCGCGGTGAACAGCATCGCGCTCGCGGTGAACCGATCGAGCACGCGCGCGGTGACGGCTTCCATCTCTTCCCGGGTGGACTCAGCCATAGGACCCCTCCCCTGCGGTTGACGGCAGATGGTGCTTGTAGCGGGTTTGCCCGGCCCCGAGAATGCGCGCGTGAAAAAGCCCAACGTCACGAAGCTGGTCGCCGATCTGCAGCGCTACAAGGACGCGTACTACAACGGGGCTCCGCTCATCTCGGACGCCGCCTACGACGCGCTGGAAGATCAACTGCGAGAGCTCGACCCGAAGCACCCGTTCTTCGGCTCCGTCGGCGCGCCCGTGCGCAGCGTCACCGAGTGGGAGAAGGCCCGGCACGCGATCCCCATGGGCTCGCTCAACAAGGCCGTCTCGGAAGACGAGTTCCGCAAGTGGGCGGCGCGCTGTGACGAGCTGGCGGCGCAGCAGAAGCTCACGCCGATCTCGAGGAACCTCTTCGTCACCGAGAAGCTCGACGGCCTGTCGTTGGCGGTGACGTACGAGCGCGGCGTGCTCAAGGAGGCCATCACCCGCGGCGACGGCCAGGTCGGCGAGCGCATCACGCCCAACGCGGCGCGCATGAAGGGCGTGCCCGGCAAGCTGAAGAAGGCGCTGACGCTCACCGTGCGCGGCGAGATCATCTTGAAGCTGTCGGACATGAAGAAGGCCTTCCCCGGCGCCGCCAACCCCCGCAACCAGGCGGCCGGCACGAGCAAGCGCTTCGACGGCCAGGGCTGCGAGCACCTCACCGTGCTGTTTTACGATCTCGACGGCATCGACCATGAGACCGAGGAGGAGAAGTTCGAGATCCTGCAGGACTTCTCGTTCCTGACGCCGTTTCAGCTCGCGACCGATCTCGACGGCGCGATCGCCGAGCACAAGGCGTACGCGAAGAAGAAGCGCGCGGCGCTCGACTACGAGATCGACGGGCTCGTGATGCGGGCCAACGACGTGCACGTGCACACGATGCTGGGCGAGGTGAACAACCGGCCGCGCGGCTCGGTGGCCTACAAGTTCGCGTCGCAGGCCCAGGTGACGAAGGTCGTCGACATCATCTGGGACACGGGGTCGTCGGGGCGCGTGTCTCCGGTCGCCGTGGTCGCGCCGGTGGTGCTCGCGGGCGCCACCGTGCAGCGCGCGTCGCTGGCGAACGCCTCGAGGGTCGCCGAGCTCGACATCGGCGTCGGCGACGACGTGCTCGTGTCGAGGCGCAACGACGTCATCCCCTACGTCGAGGAGGTCGTCGTCAAGCGCGGGCCCACCGCGAAGCCGCCGAAGAGGTGCGTCGTCTGCAAGGCGCCGCTCGAGAAGTCGGGCGAGTACCTGTCGTGCCGCAACGACGCGTGCCGCGCGATCATCGAGGGCCGCATCCAGAACTGGGTGGACGCGCAGGGCATCCTCGAGTGGGGCGAGACGCTCATCGCGCAGCTCGTCGAGGCGAAGCTCGTGAAGGAGCCCGCCGATCTCTACCGCCTGAAGCCCGAGGACATCGCCAAGCTCGATCGCAAGGGCCTCGTCATCGCGAACAAGGTGCTGGGGAACCTCAAGGCGCAGCTGCCGCTGTCGCTGCCGAAGTTCCTGGCGTCGCTGGGCATCGAGAACTTCGGCGCGCAGACCGCGAAGGCGGTGGTGGCGGGCGGCTTCGACTCGCTCGACAAGGTGCGCAAGGCGTCGCTCGCCGAGCTGTCGGCGCTCCCGGGCGTCGGGCCGGCCAAGGGGAAGGCGGCGTTCGACGGCCTCAAGAAGCGGTCGAAGGAGATCGATCGGCTGCTCAAGGTGGGCGTGGTGCCGGTGACGAAGAAGGCCGCTGGCCCGCTCGCGGGGAAGAGCTTCTGCTTCACCGGCGCGCTGTCGAAGCCGCGGAAGGTGTACGAGCAGATGGTCGAGGACAACGGCGGCACGCTGCTGGCGGGCGTGACGAAGGACCTCCACTTCCTCGTCATGGAGGACCCGAACTCGGGCTCGAGCAAGGCGCAGAAGGCCGCGAAGTACGGCACGAAGTGCATCGACGAGAAGGCGTTCGTCAAGATGGTGAGCTGAGGGCGGGCATGGGGCTCCTCTCGTTCCTGACACGCCCGATCGTCGCTGGGCAGATCGCGCGCGTGGCAGAGCGGGAAGGCGTCGAGGCAGCAGTTCGGGCGCTGAGCCTCGCGTCGGACGGCCGCGACCCCGGGCTGTGGCTCGACGTCGCCGACCGGCTGCTCCGAGCAGATCGCCGGGAAGACGTGGCGCAGCTCCTGCGGTCCGCGCCGGACTGCCCCGAGGTGCTGGCAGCCCGGGCCTCCGTGTCTGGCTCGGCGGACGAGGCGACGACGCTGCTCGAGCGCGCTGTCGAGCTTCGGCCGGCAAACGAGGGCACCGCTGCGGCCCTCGCGGCGGAGCTGGTGGCGAAGGACGAACTGGAGCGCGCGGTGGCGCTCCTCGAGCCGTTCCGCGATGGGCTGAGCGAGCAGTCCGCGCTGATCCTCGGGGAGGCGCTGTTCGGGCTCGAGCGCCACGAAGACGCCCTCGAGGTGGTGCGCCCTCACGTCCTCGCACACGAAGCCGACGCGCGTTCGATCATGGGCGCGGGGATCTCACGCACCGACGTCGCGCAGCAGCTCCTCGCTCTGCACAACGAGCTCGTCAGCCTCGTCGCAGGCGACGAGGGGCTGACCGTCGATCTCGCCGCGCGAAGGCAGCTGGACGGGGGCGCGGCGGTGAACCACAGGCTGCTGGCACGGAGCCTGATGCTCAACCGGCCTCGCCTCGCGCCGACGCTCGAGCTGCGCTCGGTGGAGGCAACGGCGGCGCTGGGCACCGAGCTCCGGGCCAACGGGAAGGATGAGGCGACCGCGCTCGTGCAGCTCGGGCAGGCTGCGCTGCGCCGCGGCGCGGTGCGTGACGCACGCGAGCTCTTCAACCGCGCGCGTGAGCTCGCGCCCGATCACTTCGGCGCGTCGCTCGGCGATGCGGTGTGCCTCGACATCCTCCAGCGTGATCTCGTCTCGAAGGCCGGGTCTCTGCCGCACCTCACCACCCCGCCCGCGATCGAGGCGGTCGTGCCGGACTGGGCGGCGCTGACGCCCCTCGAGCGGCGGGTGGTGGTCGCGTCGATTGAGCCGCTCGAGTGGATGCTGCCGGTGCTGGCGGCCCAGGGGTGCCGGGTGCGGGTGTTGCCGCTTGACGTGAGGCCAGTCGATCTGCCCGAGCTCGCTGAGCTGTCCGGCACGAGGGTCGACGGAGATCATCGCTCGTGGGAAGGCATCGAAGGCCTCGCGTCGTCGACGCTGGCGGTCGTGAAGGTCGAGACGCTCTGCGACGTGACGCCGAACGGCTGGACCTTCGGCCACGAGTTCGCGCACCTGTGCGAGCTGCGGCTGCCGGCGGCGGTCCGCGGCCGGCTCGATGCCCTGTACGAACGGGCCCTCGACGCCGAGTACGCGTTCGAACAGTACGCGCTGCAGAACGTGCATGAGTTCTTCGCGGTGAACTACCAGCACGCGCTGTGCGAGCGGTACGGCATCGCGCTCGAGCGCGAGCACGACGATGAGGGGCTGCTCGCGGAGGCGATCCGCCTCTTCGCCCCGCCCACCCAGGCCTGGCCGGCTTCCAATCGGATCGCCTGAGTCGCAGCCGGTGCTCGTCCGCGAAGAACTCGTCATTGCGAACAAGGCGCCGGGGAAGCTGAAGGCGGAGCTGCCGCATCGACGAGAAGGCGTTCGTCAAGCTGGTGAGCTGAGGCCGGGCACCCTCGCCTCGAGCCACGCGAGCAGGTCGGCCGTCACCTGCTCCCGGTTCGTCTCGTTCAGCGCCTCGTGCCGTGCGCCTTCGTAGAAGCGATGGGTCACGTCCGAGAGCCCGGCGGCCCGGTACGCGCCGAGCAACTGCGTGAGGCTCTTCGTGCGATCGCTCGCGGGATCGTCGGCGCCGGCGAACACGTAGACAGGCAGCGACTTCGGGATGCGGGCCTGGCGCTCGGGCTGCGCGATGCCCGTCAGCAGCTCGAGCAGCTCGGTCCACAGCTGCGTCGACGCCTCGAAGCCGCAGAGCGGATCGGCGACGTACTTGTCCACCTCGGCGCGGTCTCGTGAGAGCCACTCGAAGTTGGTGGGCCCCGACGCCTTGAACGGCTTGTTGAAGCCGTCGAAGCCGAGCGCCTTGAGCAGCGCGCTGCGCCCCCGCTCCCCGAGGCGCCAGCGCTCGAAGCGCGCGAGGTACTGCCCCACCACCGCGAGCGCGTTGGGCTTGCCCGTCGAGCCTGAAAGCACCACGGCGTCGAGCTCGGCGCCCCGCCCGATCATGAGCTCCTGCGCGAAGAACGAGCCCATCGAGTGGCCGAAGAGCACGAACGGCAGCCCGGCGTGCTCGCGCTTCACGAAGGCGATCAGCTCCTCGAGATCCTGCACCACGCGGCCGAGCCCGCCATCGAAGAAGCCGAGCGCGTCGGGGCCTGCGGTCTGCCCATGCCCACGCAGATCGAGCGCGTACACGGCGACGTGCTTCGTGGTCAGCGCCTCGGCGACCCGGACGTAGCGGGCGCTGTGCTCGGCGAGCCCGTGGACGACGAGCATCGCGGCGCGCGGCGTCGCCCGGGGCAGGAGGCGGCGCACGAAGAGCGCCTTGCCGTCGCTGGCGGTGTGCCGGAGATCGGTCGGGATCATGCGACCTGTCCAGCGCACCTCTGCGCCCGCGTCAACGGCGTCCGCCTGAAGGAGTCCAGGCTCTGGCGTCCACCGTCACGACATCAGCGCCATCAGCACGATGTCGTCGTACCTGCCGTCCAGGAACCTCGCCCGTCGCTTCACGCCCTCGGTCACGAAGCCGAGCCGCTCGTAGAGCGCGCACCCGGCGGTGTTCGAGGCGAAGACTTCGAGCTCGATGCGCTCGACCCCTCGCTCCCGCACGGCGCCGATCGACGCCTCGGCGAGCCGTCGTCCCAGCCCGAGTCCCCGAGCGTGCGCAGCGAGCCCCATGCCGAGAGACCCGACGTGCGTGAACCCGGGGCGTTGCCAGCGCGCGACGTCGCACCAGCCCACGACGTGGCCGGCCTCGTCGAGCGCGAGGTGCTGGGCTCCCGTCTGCAGCAGCTTCCGGATGAACGTGCGCGTCTCCTCGAGCGGAGGAGCCTCGAGCAGCGCGAGGTATCGACGCTCGCGCGCCACCGCGTCGAGGACGGCGTGAAAGCCCTCGATCCGGTCCTCTGTCGTGGGGACGATGCGGTACGCGTCGGACATCGCGTCATCGTACCACCCGGGCCGCAAGCCCCGAGATCGCACTCGGGCAGCAGGTACCTTTGCCAGAAGTCGCCGTCGGCACCGAAGACGCCCGGACGCTCATCGCGCGTCTGGAGGTCCTCGAGACGAACAAGGGGCGCGTGTCGGTGAGCGGGGGGGGCCTGGTGGACATCACCGGCGTCGGCGCAAGGCGAAGAGCAGGAAGGCCAGCAGCGGGCTCCCTGACACCGCGGAACAGCCCTGCGCCGGCGGCGTCATCGGGTTGTCCAGCACGACCTCGAGCGCGCGCTCGCCACGATTCCCCGCCGCGTCGAAGGCCACCACTGTCAGCGTCGCCGGCCCGCTCGGGTACGCCGCGGTGTCGATGGCGACACGCCACGGCGGTGCCGTGGCGCTCCCGGCCGACGCGCCGTTCACCAGCACCTCGACCTTCGTCACGCCGACGTCGTCGGTCGCCTCCACGCCGATCGTCACCTTCCCGGCGAGCCGCTCCCCTGCCGCGGGGGCGCTCATGGAGACCACCGGCGGGCTTTGATCGACGAGCATCACCTTCTCGACGACGCGCACCGAGCCGGCGCCCGAGCGCCCCATCGAGATCGCCTGCACCACGTGCGGCCCGCCGAGGCTCCGCGCGGTGTAGAGGCCCGCGGAGTTGATCGTCCCTCCGCCGGTCACGCTCCAGGTGAACGTCGCCGGCGTCGTCATGGAGCCGCCGAACTGATCGAGCGCGCGCGCGGTGAACTGCAGCGTGCGCCCAGGCTCCACCTGCCCCTGCTGCGGCGTCACCGAGATCGACGCCATGCCCGCCAGCACCGGCACCCGCACCGTCGACGCCGCCGCCTGGCCCTGCGCGTCGGTGGCGATCACCCGGAGGACATGATCGCCCGCCCGCGAGAACGTCGCCGTCGTCTGCTTCGCGGCGTTGCTGCCGTTGGGGGAGAACGTCACCGCGCCGGGGCCGCTCTCCATGCTCCAGGTGTACGTGAGCGCCGTCTCGGGCTGATCGTCGGCCCCCAGCACCGCCAGGCGCGCCGTCGTCCCCGAGACCGTCGCCGGCATCGACGAGGCCTCCGTCGCGATGCGTGGCGCCGTGCTGCCGCCCGTCACCTGGACCTGCAGCGTCGTCATGGCGGCGCGATCGCCCGAGGTGCTGCCGTTGCCGTTGCACGAGTTGCCCGCCGCGAAGAGCCGCACCGGCCCCGCGAAGTTCGGCGCCAGCACACGGAACGAGAACGTCGCCCGGCCGCCGCTGAAGGCCTTCGGCGCCGAGTGGTGCACCTCGTTGCTGAAGCTCACCGAGTCGCCCGCGACCGCCAGCAGCTGCGCCGCGGGCACGTCCACCGCCACGTTCATGCCCGCCCGCGAGCCCGCGCCGCCGGAGATCGAGACCTGGTACGTCCCCGTCTGCCCCGCCTGCAACGTCGAGGGGCCCGTGATCGCGACCGTCGGCGTCGCGCCGCCCGTGTGGCAGTTGTTGCACGACTCCGCGCCCTTGCCGCTGTAGCCCACCACGCCGAGCTGGTTGGCGAGGCACGGCAGGGACACGAGGAGGATCGGAAGCGAAGCGCGCACGGCCTTCCCCTGAGCAGCCGATGTGCCATCGGCGACTCACCCCGAACCCTCCTGAACGACTTGAGGTCGATCATGGGTGTCTTCTCCAGTGCTCACGCGCGGGCGTCGCAGTGTGCCGCGCGGGTGGCACAAGCGCTCGTCATCACTGAACGTGAGATCAAGGTGAGGTTCTGGAGTTCGCCACTTCGCGCCGACTGTGACGCCTCAACCGACCAAGGCTCAGCCAAGCGCGCGCGCCGGGGCCGGCGGGGCACACACCTGCACCCGTGCGACCAGTATGGGCGCGTCGACGCCCTTGAGGCGCGCCGGGTAGCGCTCGGCGATCTGTTCAACGGCGAGGCACCCACTGGCGACGGCCTCTTCGGCGACGGCCTCGGCCACCACGAGCTGCCCGGCCTTCGCCTCGTTCTGCAGCCGCGCGGCCACGTTCACCGTCTGCCCGAAGTAGTCGAGCACCTTGTTCGCCGTGGCGACGAAGCCCGAGCCCCCGTGCACGCCGACCTTCAGCGAGGTGCGGCCGCCCAGCGCATCGCCGAGGCGGAAGGTCTCGAAGTCCAGCAGCATGTCTCGCGCGCCGGCCACCGCGGCGAGCTCGTCGGGGAACACCGCCATCACCGCGTCGCCCATCGTCTTCACCACGGCGCCGCTGTGCCGTTCGATGGCCCGGGTGAGCACCTCGAAGTGCGCCTGCACGAAGCGGAACGCCTCGGCGTCTCCGGCGTGGGTGTAGAGATCGGTCGAGCCCACCAGATCCGAGAAGACGAGCGCCACCCGCTGGGCCTGCAGCGACAGCCCGGGCCGCAGCACCTGGGCCGAGAACTCCCGTCGGAACAGCGGCAGCATCGTCACATCGCGTGCGGTCGCAGCGAGGTTCGTCCACTCGGAGCGCTCGAGCTTGACGTGACGCTCGGCAGCGTCACGCGCCGGGACCGCGATCGTCCCGGTGGGCGCGACGGTGATCTTCTCGGGCCACGGCCCCTCGGGCAGCTCGATGGACGACGCCGCGCCGGGCTCCGACTGCACCAGCGCCACTGCGCCCCCACGAAGGAACAGCCGGAACAGCCCCACCTCGTCAGGCACCCGCACCACCGCCTTGCCCATCGGCGACGGCGGGAGGACGGCCTGGCTCACCACGTGCGGCACGCGGGCCGGGCTGCCGACGCAGAACGGGCCCACCTCGACCTGCCGAATGGCCTCGAGCGGACGGAAGGTCGCCTCGAGGGACCGATCGAGCTCGAGCCCGAAGCCGATCTCGCAGAGCTGACACGCTCCGTGCGTCGAGAGATCGCCCAGCGAATCCGCTGCGCCCGCACCGGTGCGACAGCTCGGGCAGACCAGCTCCCACCGGAGCTGCAGCAGGCCGGCCCGCACCGAGAGCAGACAGGCTGAGAGCAGCTCCCGGCGGCCCACTTTCCACTCGTCGGCCAGCTCGTACGGCCGGATCCGCATCACCCGGTCGTCGCTCGCGTTCGCCACCAGGTGGACGAGGCGCGGCCCCAGCAGCCCGCCGCCGGCCTTCTCGAGCGCCGCGGCCGCCCGCTGGAGCCGCTCCACGTTGACCGGGCGGGTGGGCGGCAGCACCGGGGAGCGCCCGCTGCGAACGAGGGACTCGTCGAGCGAGGTGATGGCCGAGACCAGCTTGTTGAGCGTCGTCGCCGCCGAGAGGCGCACCACGGGTCCCAGCAGGCCGCTGCGAGGCCACAGGGTAAGCCGCACGCGGACGCTCGAGTTCACGCCACGGGGCTCGGTGAAGTAGCCGATGTCGAGGCGCTCCACAGGGCCCGACACCATGTCGCGGCGCACGGTGAGCGAGCGCATGAACTCGAACTCGAAGGGCCGCTCGGTCCATGTCACCTCGAAGCCGCCCAGGCGCGTCTTGACGAGGTACCGGGCCGCGCTTCCGGCTGAGGACGCCGCCTCGACCTTGAGGCGTTCGTTGCCCATTGCCCGGTTCAGCCAGTCGGTGTCCGACAGGCCCTTCCAGATGGCGCACACGTCGCTTTCGCACGTCACCACCTGCTCGAGCACGATCTCACGCACCACGTTTCACCCTCCGTCACCCATCACGCCCTGGATTGCGATGACGTCAACGGCCGGCAAGGCGGTCAGGTTACTCCGACCGCAGAGGTACGCCAGCGACCCACCAGAGCCTCTTCGTGCCGCCGGCGGTGCCGCCTGCCCCGCGACCCAGGTCCCCGTCATCATTGGATGTCAGGGTCACCTGCTACGACTTCAGGTCATGAAGCAGGCGTACTCGATGAAAGAGGTGGCGGGGCTGCTCGGCTGCACCGGCGAGGCTGCGCGAAAGCTCGCGGAGCTGGTGTGGGGCGCGCCGCGTGACGTCTTCACGTTCCAGGATCTCGTGCTGCTGCGAACGGCGAAGGCGCTGCTCGAGCGTCGCGTCTCCCGCAGCCGCATCGCGCGGGCCCTCGAGCGCTGCCGGCAGCAGCTCGCCACCGAGCGGCCGCTCTCGTCGGTCGCGCTGCAGCAGGAGGGCGCCGAGCTCGTGGTCGGTGACGGCCCCGCGCGGTGGAACGCAGAGACCGGCCAGGCCCTGCTCGATTTCCATCAGCCGGTCCGCGCGGCCACCTGGCTCAAGGCGCCGGCCCAGCGTGACGCCGACTCCCTCTTCGCGCGCGGCGTCGCCCTCGAGCAGGACGACGCTGCCGACGCGCTCGCCTCGTATTCGGAGGCGGTGGCCGTCAACCCGCTCCACGCCGACGCGCACGTCAACCTGGGGCGACTCCTGCACCAGCGCGGCGAGCTCAAAGAGGCCGAGGCCCACTACACCGCCGCCCTCGTCGCCCGCCCCGACGACGTCACGGCCCACTTCAACCTCGCCGTGGTGACCGACGATCAGGGCCGCATTGACGACGCCATCACGCGCTACCAGGAGACGATCGAGCTCGATCCCTCCTGCGTCGACGCGTACTTCAACCTCGCGCGCCTCTACGAGCGGAAGGGCGAGAAGATCGCGGCGATCCGCCACCTCAAGGACTACCGCCGTCTCTCCCAACAGGCGCCGGCCTGAGGTCGAGCGCACCTCCGGCTCGAGCAGGCGCCTCTCCCAACGGCCGACAGCCTGGGTCCAGCACGTCCGGCCGAGCATCGGCGCGCAGTCCCCGATCACGTCGGCCGCTCCACAACCAGGGCTCCAGGGTCTCAGACCACGTGAACTCGCGCGCCCGGGCTCAACGGCCAGGGCCACTCGCTCCGTCGTTCGAACTGCCCACGGCTCAGCGGGTGGGATCACTCGCGCTCGGCCGCAGGCACACCGACACCGAGCCCCCATCAGAGGCGGGGATCGTGCTGTCGCAGCGCATCTGCCCGCGGGACGAGACGGGGCAGGCGCCGTTCGCGCAGGCCAGCGAGCAGTACCCCTGAGGCGCGCCGCCATCGACCGCCTCGAGCTCGGTCACGCAGATCTGCTGCTCGCACTCCGGTGAGCCGAACTGAATGAGCCGGCGGTTGGTGGCTCCAGGGGCGGCGGGCGCCAGGACCGCGCACTTCCCGTCCGTACCGCGCGGACAACAGGGTGAGTCGACGTCACGCGCGCACGCGGCGAGGTCGACTGCGAGCACCACCAGGATGACCGGCCTCATCGCGACGAAGACGAGCACGTTCCTCTCCCGACCTCAACCACGGCTCCCAGCGCGACGTCCTTGTCGGCGAGCCAGCCATCTGCTCTGTCCACCTCGATGCCGCGCTCCCAGGACGAGATCCTCGCCGACGCGCGGTCAGCGCGCAGAGCTCTGCGCGAGGCGTTGCTCGAGTGGTTCGACCGCAACCAGCGCGAGCTCCCGTGGCGCGAGACGAAGGACCCCTACGCCATCTGGGTGAGCGAGGTGATGCTGCAGCAGACGCAGGTCGATCGCGTCATCCCCTACTACGCGCGGTTCCTCGACACGTTCCCCACGGTGAAGGCCCTCGCCAGCGCCGACCTCACCGACGTGCTCAGCGTCTGGCGCGGGCTGGGCTACTACTCCCGAGCGCGCAACCTGCACGCGGCCGCCAGCGAGCTGGTCCTCAAGTTCAAGGGCCGCTTGCCCGAGACGGTTGAGGAGCTGCGCACCCTGCCCGGCTTCGGTCGCTACACGGCCGGCGCGGTGGCCTCCATCGCCTTCGGGATCGAGGCGCCGCTCGTCGATGGCAACGTCGCGCGGGTGCTGTCGCGGCTCTTCGAGATCGACGGGGCTCCGTCGGACAAGGCCCGCGAGGCCACCCTCTGGAGCGTCGCCGAGCTGCTGGTGGCTGGCTCCCGGCCGGGCGACTTCAACCAGGCGCTCATGGAGCTCGGCGCCACCGTCTGCACCCCCGCCAACCCGTCGTGCCTCTTGTGCCCCGTGCGCAAGCCGTGTCGGGCGCTCGCGCACGGCCGGGTGGACGAGCTGCCCCCGCCCCGGAAGGCGCCGCCCCGAAAACGCCTCGAGCTCGCCGTCGCCCTGAGCCACCGCGACGGGAACGTGCTGCTCGCGCGGCGCGCGGAGAAGGGCCTCTTCGGAGGGCTCTGGGAGATGCCCGCCCTGCCGCTCGAGCCCGGCGCCAACCCCTACGCTGCCCTCCGCAAGCTCTTCGGCAAGCGCGCCACCATCGGCCCCGAGATGCTGGTGCTGGAGCGCACGCTGACGCACCGCGATCTCGTGCTGCGGCTGTTTCCCGTCGCCCTGCCCCCGCGCCTGAAGCTGCCCCCCGAGCAGTACCTCGAGTGGAAGTGGGTGCCACGCGACGAGACGAAGCAGCTCGGCATGAGCTCCGCCATGGAGTCGGCGCTCGACGAGGTGCTCCCGCCAGAGGCCACGCGGGTGAAGGCCCGGTGACAAGAAACGCTTTGACGGCCAGGTGCCTGGTCTTTAAGGTGATTTTTCAATGGAACACCCCCTGACGCAGTACCTGCCCGTGGCCATCGTGCTGGGCCTCGCCGGCGTGATGGCAGCGGCCATTCCCTTCCTCGCGGGCCTGCTCGGGCCGAAGTCCATCACTCCCATCAAGAGCGAGAGCTTCGAGGGCGGCAACGCGCCCATGGGCTCGGCGCGCCAGCGCTTCGCGGTGAAGTTCTACGTCGTCGCGCTGCTCTTCATCGTGTTCGACATCGAAGCGGTGTTCCTCTACCCGTGGGCGGTGAACTTCAAGGCGCTGGGCTGGTTCGGCTACGTCACGATGGCGGTCTTCGCCGCCACGCTCGTCGCCGGGCTCGTGTACGTGTGGAAGAAGGGCGCGCTGGACTGGGAGAGCTGACCGATGGCCTCTGAGATCGACGGACCCATCATCACGACGCGCCGCGAAGAGGCGACCGGCTTCGTCCAGAACCTGGTGTCGAAGGGCCTGGGCTGGGCGCGCAAGTACTCCCTCTTCACCTACCCCTTCGCGACCGCCTGCTGCGGCATGGAGTACATGTCGGTCGCCGCGAGCCGCTACGACATCTCGCGCTTCGGCGCCGAGTTCCCCCGCTTCTCGCCGCGTCAGGCCGACCTGCTGATGGTGGTGGGGACCATCAACATGAAGCAGGCCCCGATCCTCCGGCGCGTGTACGAGCAGATGACGGAGCCGAAGTGGGTGGTGAGCTTCGGCGTCTGCGCGAGCTCGGGCGGCTTCTACGACAACTACGCCGTCCTCCAGGGCATCGACCGGGTCATCCCGGTGGACGTCTACATCCCCGGGTGCCCGCCGCGACCTGAGCAGGTGCTCGACGGGCTGATCCTCCTCCAGGAGAAGATCCAGAACGAGAAGCACAGCCTGGGCAACAAGCAGCGCATCGCTGAGCGACCCGGGTACGCTTCGCTCACGAAGTGAGGTCGCGGACCACCTTCGTCGTCGTCATCACGGCCCTCGCGGTGCTGGTGGTGGCCATCTGGGCGCCGCGCCTCCTCCCGCGCGCCCATCAACCCGCTCCGCCGGCTGGCTCCCTCGCGCGCCGCGTGGAGCTGAACGGCGTGAGCTTCGACGTGGTGGAGCTGTCGCTCGATCGTTACCAGCTCGCCCTCGTCGGCGGTGACGGCCAGGGGCGCAAGCTGTCCGAGGTGGACGGCGCGCTGCGGACCAACGCCGGCATCTTCGAGCCCGACTTCACCCCGACCGGCCTGCTCGTGCGTGACGGGCTGACGGTGCGGCCGCTCAACCGCGCCGCTGGAGAGGGCAACTTCTTCCTGCGACCCAACGGGGTGTTCCAGCTCGACGCCAGGGGCGCGCGCGTCCTCGAGACGAGCGAATACACCGGAGAGGGCGTGACGCTCGCGACCCAGTCGGGCCCCCTGCTCCTCCACCGCGGCGCCGTGCACCCCGCCTTCAAGCCCTCGTCCGCCAACCGCGTGATCAGGAGCGGCGTGGGCGTTCGTGATGCGCGCACCGTCGTCTTCGTGATCTCGCGCGACCTGGTCACCCTCTACGACTTTGCGGTGCTCTTCCGCGATCAGCTGGGCTGCCCCGACGCCCTCTACCTCGACGGGATCATCTCGGGCCAATGGACCGAAGGCCTCGAGCTCGACGCCGACACCGGCCCCTTCGCGGGCATCCTCACGGCGACGGCGCGGAGCCCCTGAAGCGAAGCCACCCAGCCCCCCTTGCACTCCCGACGCGCTGCGTTATATGCAGTGCGTCAAAGGAGGAGTCCCGCACATGCCGACCCCGAAGAAGCCCGTCACCGCCGTTGCCGCTGAGCGTCTCACCGAAGGTCTGGGAGCTGCCCGCAAACAGCTGCTCCAGGTCGAGAAGGAGATCGTCACCGAGGCGAAGAAGCAACGGAAGTCGCTCGAGCAGGTGCTTGACCGCGTTCGCAGCCGCCGCGATCTCAAGATCCTCGAGAAGCGCATCAGCGCCACCGCCACCGACCTCCAGAAGCGGATCCAGACGATGCCGCGCGAGGTGCTCGGCGCGCTGGGCGTTGCCACCTCAGATGACGTGGCGAAGCTGACCAAGAACCTCACCCGCCTGACCAGGCGCGTGGATGAGCTGAGCCGCAAGCAGACCATCGCCTGAGTTGAATGAATCCAATCGGTTGGGCGCTCAAGAGGGCCCTTCCGATCAGGTCGGCTGATGTGGTTAAGAGGCCCACCCATGGAGACCCGACCTGGCCAGCTCCCGCCTCACGACCGCCGCTCCATCGCTGAATTCTTCCAGCAGGTGTGGAGTCAGGCGCTCGTCACCGTCTCGGGGGCCGAAGATGAGGCGGCGAAGCTCCTGGCGCGCGTTCAGGGGATGGCAGGCTGGAGCCAGGACGAGGTCAAGCGGCAGGTCAGGGAGTACGCCGACAAGCTGACGTCCCAGCGCCGCGACATGGAGCGGAAGGTGGAGGACACGGTCCGGGTGGCCCTGCATCGGCTGCGGGTGCCACGGAAAGAGGAGATCGCCCAGCTCAACTCCCGCCTCGACACCCTCACGAAGCGCATCGAGCACCTGTCCCGCTGACATGAGCCCACTCGCCGCCACCGCTCTCGAGCACCGGCCGATCGTGCGGCGGGCCGTGTTGCGCGTGCTGGTGCGGCTGACGCCGCGGCTGCGAACGTGCCTGCTGGCGGGCCTCGGGACGATCGTGGCGCTCGGCCTCTCCTTCGAGCCGCTCCTCGCTGCTCCCCAGCCCGTTGCCGAGCTCGAGCCGGTGGGCATGCAGCCCGTGCAGAACCCCGAGCTCGAGCGCATCGACGCGGTCCTTGCCCGCAGGGGTCCTGGCCTCGGACTGCGACTGCGGGAGCAGCTCGCGCACGCCATCGCCCAGGAGTCCACCGCGGCGGGCTTCGATCCTCTGCTCGTCCTCGCGGTCATCGACGTCGAGTCGGACTTCCGCGACAGCGCGGTCTCGAACATGGGCGCGCGTGGGCTCATGCAGATCCAGCCGGTCACCCTGCAGTTCATCGCCCAGCGCGAGGGCATCAAGCTCACCGCCAGGGAGATCGAGGCCGATCCGTCCCTGCGGGTGCGCCTGGGGATCCGTTACCTCAAGTACCTGTCGACCCGCTTCGGCAACGATCTCGATCTCGCGTTGATGGCCTACAACGCCGGCCCGACCCGCGTGTACCTCGCTGCCCGGCAGCGCGAGCTCGACCAGTTCCGCGGCTATGTGCAGGCGGTGCGCCGGGAGTACGCCGGGCTGAGGCGGGAGCACGGTGAAGCTGGTGACTGGGCGTTCGCCTCGCGTGAGGTGGCCGGGGAGCGGGCGCAGCAATGAGCGAGCGGTCGCTGCAGGAGACCTGGGCTCCCCACAACGCCTGCTTCGGCTGTGGCCCATCGAACCCGAAGGGTCTGCGGATCCGCTCCTTCGTGAAGGGCGACCAGGTGATCGCCGAGTGGACGCCGGAGCCGCACCACGAGGCGTTCCCGGGGGTGTTGAACGGCGGGATCATCGGCTCGCTCCTCGACTGCCACTGCAACTGGGCGGCGGCGCACCACCTCATGGTCGAGAGGAAGGCCGCGACGCCTCCGTGCACCGTCACGGCCGACTACGCGATCGTGCTCAAGCGCCCCTGCCCCACCGATGGCCCGCTGACGCTCTCGGCGAAGGTGATCGAGTCGGATGGGACGAAGGTCGTCGTCGAGGGCGTGCTGGAGGCGCAGGGCAAGGTCCGCGCGACCTGCAAGGGCACCTTCGTCGCGGTCGAGCCGGGCCATCCGGCGTACCATCGCTGGTAGGTGACGGCGGCGCTCCTCTCGGTGCTTCTCTCGGCGAGCCCGCCCGGCGAGGGGCGGTGGTTTCCCTTCACCGCGCGCGCAGGGTTCTCGGCGGCCGTCGCGACCTCAGGCCAACCCCTCGTCGGGGCGACGTTCGAGGCGCTGGCGCTCTTCGGCCGTCCCGGCACGGGCCCGCTTCCCTTCGCGCGGCAGGGGCTCGTCACCGGCGGCGGGCTGACGGTGTTCCTGGGAGGGGCGCCGTGGACAGCCTGTGACTGGTGTCTCAGCCGGCAGACGATCGGGCCGGTGGCGCGGGTGGGCTACGTCGTCAGCGATCGGCTCGAGGACCCCGGCGTGCCCGATCTCTCGCTCTGGGTCCAGGCGAGCCCGCTGCTGGTGCGCGAGGCGATCCCCGATGCTCCGCTGATGCCGGGCGGCGCCCGACTCACCTGGGGCGTGCGGGTGGACCTGGGCGTGAGCGCCGTCGCGTGGACGCTGGCCCTCTTCAAGCTGGTGGGGCTGATCTCCGAAGAGGGCTCGTCCGAGGTGGGCGCCGTCACCCTGCCCCTGTTCGCGTTCGCGTTCGTCAACCATCTGGCCCTCTCGTGGGAGTGGAGCGGCCCGGCTGTTTCCATGAGCAGCCACCGGTTCGGGGCTACCATCGGCGCCAGCTTCTGATCGGAGAGCTCATGGGCCCACCCCGCGCCGACGTCACCAGCCGCAGCCGAGGAGAAGACACGTTCGAGGCAGGCGTCCACGCGGACTCCGAGGTGGGCGTGATCGACGTCGGCCTCGCGGTGCAGCCCGACGCCATCGGGGTCGTGATCGAGGCGCCCGTGGTGGGCACGCTCAAGGTGGCCTTCGACGTTCGTCCGGACGGCACCACGCGGGTCGCGGCCGTTCAGCGGCGGCTGGCAGACGGCTCCGAGGCCAGGGTGCCGCCGGCGGTCGTGGTGGACGAGACGCGCGCGCTCCAGTTGGAGGGGGAGCTCGCCAGGAACAAGGAAGAGCTCGTCACCGCGCTCGAGCGCTTCGAGCGGCTCCAGGCGCAGACGATCACCGAACGCGACGAGGCCCGCGATCGCGCCGACGTTCACCACGAGCACGTAAAGGAGCTCGAGGAGGAGCTCTCGCAGGTCCGCAGCCGCCTGGCCGAGGAGGCCGAGGGGCGGCTCAAGAACGCGGGTGAGCGCGAGCAGGCGCGGGCCGAGCTGGCCAGGGTGCGCGAGGCGCTCGAGCAGGCCCGGGCCGAGCAGACCGCGGGTGCTGCTGCGCTCAGTCAGGAGCTCGAGGCCGTTCGCGCGACGAGGGACGGCCTCGAGACAGACCGGGGGTCGCTGACACGACAGCTCGAGGAGCTCAACGCGACCGTCGCGTCCCAGGCCGAGGAGCTCAGGTCGCTCACCACCGAGCGAGATGGGCTGACGCTTCAGGTCACGACGGCGACCGCAGCGCTCGCGACCCAGCGGGCGTCACAGGGCGAGCGTGAGGAGCAGCTCGCGGACCTCACCCGCGCCCTCACCGACGCCGAGGCCGCCAGAGACGAGGCCACCGCGCGGCTGGCTGAGCTCGAGGCGAAGTTGGAGAAGTCCACCGCCGATCTCATCTCCACCCGCGTCGAGCTCGACGCACGGACCGCGCAACTCGCCGAGCTGTCCGCGCAGCTCGCAGAGAAATCCAGCGCGCTCGAGCAGTCCTTCGCGCAGGCCGCCGAGCTCGAGCAGGTTCGGGCGCAGGTGGAGCAGCTCACCGCCGACCTCGCGAAGAAGGATGAGGCCCTCTCGACTGCCAGCGCAGGCGCGGCCTCCATGGACGAGCAGGTTGCGTCACTGAAGACCGAGCTGCAGGCCGCCGCCGCCGAGCGCGACGCCGCGATCGCCGAGCGCGACGTGGCGATCGCCGAGCGTGACGCGGCCAGCGCCGAGCAGCAGGCGGCGCAGGCCTCAGCCGCCGCCTCGAGCACCAGAGCGAGCGCAGAGCGGGATGCGTTGCGCGCAGAGCTGGAGTCGCTGCGCGCATCGGCCGAATCGACCAGCGCCGAGGCGTCGGCTGAACGCGACGCGCTGCGCGCAGAGCTGGAGTCGCTGCGCGCATCGGCCGAATCGACCAGCGCCGAGGTGCTGGCTGAACGCGACGCGCTGCGCGCTGAGCTGGAGGCGCTGCGCACGTCGTCGGCCACCACCGGCGCCGAGGCGCTGGCTGAACGCGACGCGCTGCGTGCTGAGCTGGAGGCGCTGCGCACGTCGGCCACCACCGGCGCCGAGGCGCTGGCGGAACGCGACGCGCTTCGCGCTGAGCTCGACGCCGCGCGCGCCGAGGCCGCGTCGGCCATCGCCGAGTGGCAGGCGGCCCTCGAGAAGGAGAAGGTCGCGCTCAACGATGCCCGGAACGTCGCTCGCACGCTGAAGGACCGCTCCGAGAAGGCGATCACGGAGCGCGACGAGGCCCGCACCGTCGCCAAGACGCTCCATCAGCGCCTCGCCGCGTCGGGGCCCGCCGGCGCCGAGGCCTTCAAGAAGGAGATCAAGGAGCTCAGAGAGACCCTCGATCACGAGCGCGCCGTCGCTGCGAAGGTGGTGTCGGAGCGCGACCGCGCCGTTCAGCAGGTCGAGGCCCTGCAGCGAATGATCGACCAGGAGCGCAACCAGCGCGTCAAGGCGCTCGCCGAGCGCGACGAGTACAAGGGGCGGTTCAGGGCCCTCACCAGCGAGATCCCCGCCCGGCACCCCGCCGACAGCGGGGAAGAGACCCAGAGCTACAGGCTCACCACCACCGAGCCAGAGCTGGCGGTGCAGAGCGTCACCCACCCCGAGACGCCGACCTCGCCGATGACCCCCGTGGTGAAGAAGAAGGGACCGTGACGTGCGCCGCTTCGCCTGGTTGACCCTCACCGCCCTCACCGCCCTCGCCGAGCCGCCCGCGAACCAGGACCAGTGGGAAGAGGCCGCGCAGTTCGACTGCATCGGGCCCTTCACCCACTTCTCGCCCGCGGACGTGAAGGAGAAGGACGGCTTCCGCTACGAGTACACCGGCGCCACCGTGAAGCTGCGCCGCGACGCGAAGAAGGGAAAGCAGGTGAAGCTGGGCCTGCTGGCCGGCATCAAGGACCTCGACCCCGAGACGAAGGCCGTGTTGGCGCGGTTCTTCGGCGACTTCGACAAGGCCGACGTGGACGCCATCGTGATCGGCGGCGACACCGCGAGTGATCCGCAACAGCTCGAGGACATCTACCGGCACCTGACGACGCTCACGACGCGCCCGCTGCTCGTGATCGCCGGCAACATGGAGCGCGGCGCGGCGCTCAACTACGCCCTCACGAAGGTGCGCAAGGAGACGAGCGCCACGAACCTGGTGAACATGGATCTGGTGCGGCGGGCGGACTTCGACGGCGCTGACGTGGTGAGCCTCGGCGGCTACCACGACAAGCACTTCCTCCACGTCACGGGCGGCTGCGTGTACACGGACAAGCACGTCGAGCAGCTCGAGAGCGCCGCGAAGGCCGCTGACGATTCTGTGGTGCTGCTGACCCACGGTCCGATGCGCCAGAAGGGCCAGCAGGCGCTGGACTATGTGCCCGGCGCTGAGAACGTGGGCGACCCGCGGCTCACGGCCGTCGTCCAGAACACGAAGATCCCCTTCGGCATCACCGGCCACATCCTCGAAGCGGCCGGCAAGGGCGCCGATCTCACCGGCCACCCCCTGCCTCCGAAGAAGCCGCACCCTCAGCTCTTCGTGAACCAGGGCTCGGCGAACCCCCTGCCCTGGAAGATGAATGATGGCTCCACCGCGTACGGGCTCGGAGCCCTCATGACGATCGACGGCAGGAAGGCCTCGTACGAGATCCTGCGCGGGCCGAAGCCCTCGAAGTAGCTCGCGGGTTGGTCGTGCTATGCCCTCGGTGATGCGGTCGTTCCTCGTCGTCGTCCTCGTCTTCGCTGCGTGCAGTGCGCCGACCGTGGGTGACTGCAGCCCGAAGAACTGCCTCGGCTGTTGCACCACGAAGGGCGAGTGCCGATCGGGAGCGGCGAAGGACGCGTGCGGCTCGGGCGGCTTCTCCTGCGCGGTGTGCGCGGCGAACCAGCGCTGCAGCGGCACCCTGACGTGCGAGCTCGATCCCAACGCGCCGCAGGGCGGTGGAGCAGCAGGCGGGACTGGAGGCGCCGGCGCGAGCGGGGGCGCCGCGACGGTCGAGCAGGAGTACGTGAACGCGCACAACGCAGCCAGACGCCGGGCCACGCCCGCCCCGAACCCGCCCCTGCCCGACGTGAGCTGGGACGCCACCGTCGCCCTCTTCGCGAAGGAGGGCTCCGATCGCTGCATCATGAGCCACCGGCAGCAGAACCAGTACGGCGAGAACCTGTACGCCGGCACCAGCCCCGCGACGCCGACCGAGATCGTCGATGCCTGGGACAGCGAGAAGGCTGACTATGACTACGCCGCCAACCGCTGCACGCGGGTCTGCGGGCACTACACGCAGGTCGTCTGGCGGGCGAGCGTGCGCATTGGCTGCTCGACCACGTTGTGCACGATGAACTCGCCCTTCGGGGGAGGCGCCTGGTACCTGACCGCCTGCAACTACGCGCCGCCCGGAAACTACGTCGGGCAGAGACCCTACTGACTGGCGGAGACGGGGCGCACGGTGGCGCGGGGCGCGCGGCCGAGGACGACCATCGCGGTGGCGCTCACGATCAGCAGCACCGCGACGATCACCTCGACCGTCAGCGCCTCACCGGCCAGCACGGTGCCCATCACCACGGCGATCGCGGGGTTGACGTAGGAGTAGCTGGTCGCGACCGCCGGGCGCGTCTCGCGGAGCAGCCACGTGTACGCGGAGTAGGCGATCAGCGAGCCGAAGATGCAGAGGTAGAGCCAGGCCAGCCCGGCGCGAAGGGGAAGCTCGGCCGGCACGCGCTCTCCCAGCCCCGCGCTCACCAGCGCCATCACCGCCCCGCCGGTGATCATCTGCGTCGCGGCGGACATGAGGCCCTTCGGCAGTGGCAGCTTCCTCGCGAGCATCGATCCCGCCGCCCAGGCGACCGGCGCGACCAGGAGCAGCGCGGCCCAGGCTGGCTCGGCGCGAAGCTCCCTGCCCAGCCCCAGCACCGCGACCCCTGCGAAGCCCAGCGACAGGCCAAGCCACTCCCTCGGCGTCGCGCGCTCGCCGAACAGCGGGCCCATGGCGGCGGCGCACAGGGGCATCGTGCCGCACACCACCGCGGCGATGCCCGACGAGATGTGCGTCTCGGCCATCGCGACCGTCCCGTTGCCGAGGACGAACATCAGCACCCCCACGGGGAGCGACGCGACCCACTCCCTTCGGGTCGGTGCCGGGGCGCCGCGGGTCCTCAGGAAGGCGAGCAGGACGACGCCCACCAGCAGGAAGCGCACGCTCGCCATCATGAACGGCGGCAACGACTCCACTGCGATGCGCATGGCGAGGTAGGTGGAGCCCCAGATCAGGTAGACCGCGCCGAGCGCTGCGACGACGCGGCTGTCGGCTGAAGACACGGCGCTCACGATCGGCGGCGAGGTAACCGGGTGCCCTGACACGCGCACGACGAAGCGCCCGCGCCGGCCTCCGGTCAGAAGCGGCCGACGAGCCCCGGTCCCACGGCGATGCCTTCGTTGCGCCAGCCCGCGGGCGCCATCGACATGGTCGGCGTGACGAGCACCGCCGACTTCTCCGTCGGCTCGGCCGGGATCTCGGCCGTGAGGAAGTACGTCAAGGCGAAGGTCGCCACCGTCGTCCCGAGGGTCGCCGCGGCGGTGAGCTGCATGTTGCCGCCCGTGAGCGTGACGCCGAGGAAGAAGGTGAGCGCGGCGACGCCCAGCGGCAGCGCGGTGAGCTTGAGGATCCGGCCGGGCGCGAGGTCCTGCCCGTACGCCCAGAGCGCACCGAGCGCCATGCCGAAGGCGGGCGCGAACAGCGCCGCCGAGAGCCTCGCGGTGGGGGAGATCGAGTTGAACAGCAGCGTCGTCAGGCCTGTCAGCACGAAGGCGTAGGCCGACGTCATGCCCATCAGCGCGAGGTCCTCACCCGAGATGTCGTCCACGTCCCAGAGCGCGATCAGCGGCACGAGCATGCCGACCTGTGAGAGCCCCAGCGCGATCGCCACCGCGATCGAGAACGACGAGATCGACGCGGCCGTCGCGATGCCGAAGCCCGCGAGCGCGCCGACGCCGATCCCCAGGGACACCGCGCCGGCCGAGGCGAGCCCGATGGGGTGGAAGTACTGGAACAGGGTCGCGCCGCCACCGAGCGCCACGCCACCGAGCAGCGCGCCGACGAAGGCGCCACCGGTGCCGATTTGCCCACCGACCTGCAGACCTCCGCCGAGCAGCGCGCCGAGCACGATGCCGTCGAGTCCTTCAGCGAAGGCGAAGAGCGGCCCACCACTGCCGGCCGACAGCCGGCTGAAGCGCTTCTTCTTCACCTGATCCGACGCCTTCGGGCCGGTGTCTGCCGCGGTCACTGGCGGGGGCATCGGCGGAGGCGCTGGATCGGCGACGGCGGGCGTGACAGGCGGCGGCGTGGGCTCGGTGGAAGGTGGCGTGCCTTCCTGCGCGAGGGCGAGGGAGGCCGAGACGATGAGCAGCGACGCAAGGGCTCTGGTCATGGCGCCGGACCTAAGCACAGGACGTGCCCGCAGCGCGCTCGACAAATCGAGGGCTTGCCGATCGGCGCCGGTGGAAAACCGTCAGCGCACGACGAGCCGGCCCCAGTAGACGCTCGCAGTGGAGGAAGGGGCCAGCGGCTCGAGCCCGAGCGGGGGAAAGAGGGAGGGATCCGAGCTCTTCATCAGCACGAGGCGGCGAGCGACGCGACGAGCCTCGTCGATGGTGGCCCGGCTGATCGCCGTCATCTCGGCGAAGCGGCGCAGGTGCTGGAAGGCGGGCGACGCGGCCTTCGTCCGCTCGAACATCGGATCGAAGAAGACGACCTCGACGCTGCGCGACGGCTGGGCGCGCAGCCACGTGTCGGCCCGCGCGTGCACGATCTCGAGCGGTGCGCTGCCCGGCCAGGGCGTCTCGAGCGCAAGGCCCTCCGAGAGCAGGACCGCCAGGGGGAGCGATGCCTCGAGGCCGATCACCCGGCCTGTGGGGCCCGCGGCGCTCGCCAGCACCCGCGCGTCTGCGGCCAGCCCGAGCGTCGCGTCGACGATCGTCTCGCCCGCCGTGATCCCGGCGTGCCGCAGCAGCAGATCGGGCAACGCGCCGCCCGAGGCGAGGCGCTTGAGCCGCAGGAGCGCCAGGCCCGGCGTCACCCTGAGCGAGCCCCCTGCGTCAACCAGCGTCCACCCATCGCCGCCCCGCACGAGCAGCGCGTCGGCCACCGTCCCGAGCGCGCGCTGAAGGCTGCCCTTTCGCGGCCGCTCGTAGAGCGCGAGGCCCCACCGCGCCGCGGCCCGCCGTGCGTCGTCGACGTGCGCGAACGACGGCTCACTGCTCCACGTCACCGCGAGTCGTTCAGGGCTTCTCATCCCACGCCCGCACCTGCGCGGCCACCTTGCGTACGCCGTCGTAGGCCGAGTCGTCGGCCGGGGTGAAGCCGTTGACGCTCAAGGGGCTGAGGATCTCGCGGCCCACCCGCTCTCGCACGGTGAGGAGCAGCAGCAGCCGGCGCAGCTCGACCTGCACCGCGTCGGGCAGCTCCTTGCGCACGCAGAGGATGTCGCGCGGCGTGCGCTCGGTCTTCGCGATGATGCGAAACGACAGCGGATCGATGTCTCTCGAGCGCCGCAGCGCCCCCAGGGCGCCCTGGTAGGTCGCGCCCGCGTCGATGCGCCCGTCGAGCAGGGCCAGCAGCACCGCCTCGTGGTTGCCGAGGAACTCCAGCGACCCGAGGTGCTTCTTCGGGTCGATGCCGGAGTCGAGCATGAGCTTCACGGGGTAGACGAAGCCCGAGGTCGAAGAGCGATCGACGAAGCCAAAGCGCGCGCCCGGCAGATCGGAGACGCTCTGAATGGGGCTGTCCTCACGCACGACGACGTAGCCGGCGGCGGTCGCCGAGCCGTCGCCGATCATCTGCACCAGACACGGCAGGCGCTGCCGCTCCATGGCGAGCGCGTAGGTGAGCGGGCTCAGCATCACCGCGTCGAAGTCTCCCGCCGCGGTCCGCGACACCACGTCGTCGTAGCTCTCCCCGATCACCAGCTCGACGGGCACCCCGAGCTGTCGGGCGAGGTAGTCGTCGAGGCGCGCGTAGGCCTTCTCCAGGGTCTCGCGCGCGAGGACGGGGGGCACCAGCAGCCGCAGCCTGGTGAAGCCGGCGGGCGGCGCGAAGATCGTCTGGCGCTGAGGGGTCAGCCGAGGCGTCGCCTTCGACGGCGCGAGCGGCTCGCGGCACCCCGCGGCGAAGAGGAACCACGCGATCGCGAGCGAGCGCGCGTTCATGCCCGGCGAGCTCCGATCACCCGGTTCCGGCCCTGCCGCTTGGCGACATAGAGCGCCTGATCCGCCGCCTCGAGCACCACCTCGGCGGTCTCTCCGTCCTCGGGGAAGGTCGCGACGCCGACGCTGACGGTGATCGCCTGCCCCCACGTCGTCGCCTCGTTGACGCGCTGCTCGACGGCCTCGCGCATCCGCTCGGCGACCTGCAGCGCCTCGCTCTTGGTCGTCTCTGGCAGCAGCACCGCGAACTCCTCGCCCCCGTAGCGCGCGATGAGATCGGTCTGCCGCAGATCCTTCGACAGCACCTCGGCGAGGCGGCGGAGCAGCTCATCGCCCACCGGGTGCCCCATCGTGTCGTTCACCTTCTTGAAGAAGTCGACGTCGAACATCAGCACGCCCAGCGGCCGCTTGTGCCGCTGACAGCGCAGGAGCTCGGAGTGGAGCGCCTCCTGGAAGCGCCGGTGGTTGAAGAGGCCGGTGAGGCCGTCGGTGACGGCCAGCCGCTCGAGCCGCGCGTTCGCCTCGGACAGCTCGCGCGTGCGATCGGCGACCGTGTGCTCGAGGTTCTCGCGCTCGGCCTGCAGCGCCGACGCCATGCGGTTGACGATCTCCGATAGCTCTCGCATCTCGCGGCCCGGCAGCGGCGGCACGCGCGCCGTCAGGTGCCCTTCGCCCATGCGTTGCACGGTGCGCTCCAACACCGCCACGGGTCGGATCACCACGCGGTTGAGCCCGAAGAACAGCGCGCCCGCGATGAAGAGGAAGAGGCCCACCGTGCCCATCGCCCAGCGGCGCAGCACCTCGTCCACCACGCTCTCCATCTGCGCGAGCGAGAAGCGGGCCGTCACCGTCGCCCAGCGGATCCCCGAGGTCGCTGGCGTCCCGAGGCGCAGCACGCTCCCCTCCTTCGCCCACACCGCGCCGTCCATCTGGATCGCCTGCTGCGTGAAGGGATCCTGGAGGACGCGGTTGAACCGCTCGGGGTTCGAGTGCGCGAGCACCCGGCCGTCGTCGTCCAGCACGGCCAGCTCGACCAGGCCCCGCCCCTTGAGCCGCTCGGTCGCGTGAGCCACCACCGTGTCGAGCCCCGCCATGTCGTTCTGCGCGACGCTGGTGGCGATCGTCACCGAGAGCGCCTCGAGCGCGGTCAGGTTGAGCTCCTTGAACTCCTCGAGCGTGTCGCGGTTCGACTGTCGCACGGCCACGCCCGCCACCACCGCGAGGGCGATCGCCACGACGCCAGGCACCAGCAGCACCAGCTGTCCGCGAATGCCCATGACGCTGTCTGGCCCTCCCGTCGCCTTGCGTCAGCCGGCCTTCTGGCCCTGGAGCTGAGCCACGGTGACCGTCTGATTGCGGCCGTGGCGCTTCGCAAAGTACAGGCACTGGTCCGCGAGGTCGATCAGAGTCTGCTTGGCGTCGCCGTGATCGGGGAACGTGGCCACGCCCAGCGAGAGGGTCACCTTGAGCGGCCCCTGGTCGGTCTGGAAGACCTCTTTCAGCACGCGGTCGCGAATGCGCTCGGCGATCACGTGCGCGCCCTTCGTGTCGGTCTCGGGCATCACCAGGCAGAACTCCTCGCCGCCGTAGCGGGCCACCACGTCGGTGTCGCGCGCCGTCTCCTTGAGGATGCGGGCGACGCCCTTGAGCACCACGTCACCCATGGGGTGCCCGTAGGTGTCGTTCACGCTCTTGAAGTGATCGACGTCGGTGAGGATCACGGACACCTTGCGGCCGTAGCGGCGCGCGGTCGCCATCGCCTCGTCGAAGCGCGTCTGGAAGGTGCGGTGGTTGACGAGGCCGGTGAGGCCGTCGGTCGTCGCCATGCGCTCCATCTGCTCGTACAGCTGGGCGCGCAGCACCGCCTGCGCCGCCTGAATCGCGATCACCTCGAGCATGCGCAGCTCGTCGTCGTCGAAGGCCGCCTTCTTGCGCGAGCCCGACACGAGCGTGCCGAGAATACGGTTGCCGGCGACGAGCGGGAAGATCTTGAGGCTCTGCAGCCCGCGGATCTGGGTGTCGTCGTCGAAGATGATCTGCCGGTCCATCGCGCCGACGTCGCGGCCCGGGAGCGGCGCTCCGTAGCGCACCACGTTGGCGACCAGGCCGTTGTTGTCGGCGAACGTCTGGCCCTCGAGCGCGCGGCCAGCCGAGGTGACGCCGCTCATCCGGACGATGCGGTGGCGACGGCCGCCGTTCACCTCGTTCACGAGGGTGACCGCGCAGAAGTCGAGCTGGGCCACCTGCCGCGCGCTCTCGAGCACCGCCAGGAAGACCTGCTCGGGGTTGCTGGCGCGGTTGAGCTCTTCGATGGCGCGGAAGAACCGATCCTTCTCGTCGCGGGAGCGGCGGATGTAGCCCATCACCCGCTCCACCTCGATGGCGCGCAGCACCTCGCCCGCGATGGTGGCCAGCAGCTTCTCGTCCTCTTCCGAGAACGGGTGGTTCTCGACGCGATCGGCCACCAGCACGCCGCGCACCAGGCCCGAGCCCTCGAGGATCGGCACCGCCACCAGCGCCCGCACGGTGGGCCCGCCCGGCTCGTAGTGGGTGACGCCCTTGAGGCCCGCCTGGCCGTTCATGCGCACGGGCACGCCGCGCTTGAGGAGCGCTCCGAAGATCCCCTCGCCCGCCGCGAAGCGCTCGCGCTGCACGTGCTCACTCGAGGAGCGGCAGTCGTGGAGCTTGAGCGCGCGATCATCGGAGGTCAGCAGGAAGGCGCCGACGGTGTGGGCCTTGAGCGCGACCTCGGCCACCTCGAGCGCGCTCCCGGTCGCGCCCTCGATCTCCTTCACCGCCGCGAGCAGCCACTTCTCGTGATCCTTCACGCCCGGCATCGAGTCCTGGGTGCCGGAGGAGACGAGGCGGAACGTGCGGGCGCGCTCCTCGACCTCCTTGAGGCGGTGCTTCACCGCGTCCTCTTCGGCGGCGCGGGCGGCCGCGAGCCGGGCCGACATCACGACGTGGTACAGGGCGGCGAACAGACCAACGAAGGCCACGCGCGCGAGCCAGGTGCCCCAGCGATCGGGCAGCGTCAGCACCGCGTCGAAGAGCACCGCGGCGCCGAGCAGCGTCGCGCCGGCTGGCCGCGAGAGGAACGACACCAGGAAGGCCATCAACAGGTAGACGATGGGGAAGAGCACCTCGCCGCTCAGCGCCACCACGAGGAAGGCGACAGAGAGCGCCGTCGCGCCCAGCTCGAGCTCGTCGCGCAACAACACCGGCAGCTTCCGCATCGACCGCCGCACGCGCCGCACCGTCGCCAGCGTGGTGCCGAGGACGAGGAAGGCGAAGACGCCGGCGTCGAGCCACTCGAGCGAGCCGAGGGAGCGGAAGTGCCCGCGCGCGAGGAAGGCGAAGGTCGTCAACACGGCGACCGCCGGCACCAGGCGGACCAGCTCTCGCGCCCACTTCCCAGGCGTGAAGGACACCGGGCGCGACGACTTGAGGCGAGGCATCGAGGTCGCGGGCGTCATGGGGCCTCCAGGCTGAAGACGATCTCTCCGGGCTTCACCAGCCCCAGCTCTTCGCGGGCCGCTCGCTCGAGGGCGCGCGGATCGTCACGCAGCGCCTCGACCTCGCGCCGCAGACGCGCGTTGTCTTCCGTGAGCCGGGCGTTGCGTTCCTTGAGCGACTTCACGTCCTGGGCAAGGCGCAGGTACCGGCGGAAGCCACCCTCGGCCATCGCCGACGCGCCGGCCAGGACGAGTGCTGCGAAGACGCTGGCCCAGAGCACCTGTCGACGACCGATCATGCGCCGACGACGGTACCAGCGGCGATCGACCCGGCAAGAAAACCGCTACAGGCTGCGACGGGCCTGAACCCCGCAGAAGACGTGGGGAACAGCCGCGCGCCCAGACGACGACGGGGCGCCGGCCCGGCACCGGGTCTCCAACCATCGGCTCCGAGCCCCGCAGGACCGACTACCCGCCGTCGCGCGTGCCGCCGTCGATCGTTCCCCCATCTTCCGGTGGGTCGGGCCAGAGCCCCCGGAAGCGGAAGGTGCCGACGGTGAAGCACTCGGTTCCGCTCGGCCGATCAGCGCCGAAGTTCCACCTGCGGAACGTGAGGTTCGTGCCCTCGCCGTTGAAGACGCCAGCGTCGGCGCGGCGCGTGCCTGCGGTGAAGTTGTAGTTGCCCGACGTCGCCAGGAACTCGCCGTCGCAGTTCTCGCCCATGTCATCGCAGCCGATGGAGGCGGTGAAGCAGGCGCTGCAGTTGGAGAAGTTCGTGTTGGTCGCGAGCGCGCCCGCGTAGGGGAAGCTCGGGGGGCCGTCGGCGGTCTCGAAGTAGAGCTCGCCCACGAAGGTGTCGGTCTTCGCCGGCGTCGCCCCCTCGAGCGGCACGTAGACGTCCCACCACTCGAAGCCCTCGAGGCCGCTGTCGGGCTCGCCGACGTTGAAGCTCGCCGAGAAGGTGTCGTTGAGGTTGATGTCCCCGTACTCCCGGCAGCCAGCGTCCATCGCGCTGCCGCCGGCTGCGCCACCCGCCGATCCGCCCCCAGCCGAGAAGCCTCCGCCGCTCCCTCCGCTGCCTCCGCCGGTCCCCATCGGACCACCGCAGATCTGCAGGGTGCAGGCCTGCCCGGGAGCACACGCTCCGCACGCCGCGCCGCCCTTGCCACAGGCCGACGGGAGCGTGCCGGCCTGGCACTTGCCCATCGAGTCGCAGCAGCCCATGGAGCAGTTCATCGCGTTGCAGGCAGCCCCGCCGCACGACGGCGCGAACGCCACCAGCACGCCGACGACGAAGCCGACGAGCCAGGCCCGGTGCTGCATCACATCCCACCGTCGAACGGCCACACGCCCGTGAACGAGATGGACGGCACGGTGAAGCAGGTGCCGTTCGCCGCGGGCATGTCGGCCATGAAGTTCCACTGGCGGTAGGTGACGTTGGTGACGGCGCCGACGAAGCGGCCGGCGTCGGGGCTCATCGTGCCCTCGGTGAAGCTGAAGTTCCCGGACGTCGCGAGGAACTCACCCTGGCAGTTGTTCCCCATGCGGTCGCACCCGAGCGCGGCCTGCAGGCACACCTGGCAGTTCTGGTAATTCGTGTTCGCCGGCATCGCGCCCGTGAAGGGGAAGGTCACCAGCATGGGTGGCTGCTGGTACAGCTCGGAGATGAAGAAGCTGACGAGCGTGCCGGCCTGGTTCGTCGTCGCGATCTGGCTCGTCCACCACTCGAGGCCGGCGTTGTTGCCCGAGCCGATGGTGTAGCTTCCGAACACACTCGAGGGCGGCGCGATCGCAGAGATCGCCGTACAGCCGCCATCGCTCGACGCAGCGCCCCCGGCCGAGCCACCCGCCGAACCGCCGCCGGTCGATCCACCGCCCGTCGCTCCACCACCCGTCGCCGACAGTCCGCCGCCCGTACCCCCGGTCAGCCCGCCACCGGTTGCGCCCGCATCAAAGCGCATGGACATGCCACCACACGACGAACCAGACACCACGACGAGCAACGACACTGCGACGACGAACCGGGCCATGCGCGTTTCCTCTCGAATGTGACGGCGACTGCTTCCCTGCGTGAGGGACGCGCAGGTATCACGATCTCGTCACGCTGGGGAATGGGGGGCAACGAGCTGGTGACGCAGCAGCTTTCCGCCGGCGTTCCGCGGCAGCTCCTGCATGGCCACCAGGCGGCGAGGCACCTTGAAGCCGGCGAGCCGAGCGCGCGCGTAGGTGAGCAGCGCCTCGTCTGCGGCCGCAGCCTTCCACACGACGAAAGCCACCGGCACCTGGCCCCAGGTGGGATCCGCCATCGGCGCCACGGCGACGTCGGTCACCAGCCCGCTCGCGCTCAGCACGGCCTCGACCTCGGCCGGGTAGATGTTCTCGCCACCCGACACGATCAGATCGACGCGCCGCGCGTGCACGGTGAGCCGCCCGCGGGCGTCGAGCGAGCCGAGGTCCTTCGTTGGCAACCACTCCCCCGCGATCGGGGTGACGGTGCCTCCGCGCACCTGCACCTCGCCCACCGTACCCGGGGCACACGACACGCCGTGCTCGTCGACGACACGCACCTCGAGCCCGGGCAATGCGTGCCCAGCGGTCGAGCCATCAGCCTCGGCGGGCCGCTCGGTCGTCACCTGCGAGCACGCCTCGGTGAGCCCGTACGTCTGCAGCACCGGCAGGCCCCGCGCGCGCGCCCTCGAGAGCAGCTCGGCGCCCATCGGCCCACCACCGACGAGGATCGCCGCGAGTGAGGACGCGAACGGTGGTCCCGGCTGATCGAGGAGCCGCGCGAGGGCCGTCGGCACCACGCTCGCGTGGGTGAGATCTCCGCGCCGGAGCAACGCCGCCGCCCGGCCCGCGTCGAACTGCCGCTCGAGCACCAGCGCCGCGCCCATCATCGCCCAGCGGAACGCCATCGCCAGGCCTCCGACGTGGAAGAGCGGCAGCGTGCCGAGCCACACCTGCGTCTCGACCGCCCCCAGATTGGCGGCGTTGGCTGCGTGGGCGGCGACGAAGTTGCCAACGGTGAGCGGGACGAGCGTGGGCGTCCCTGTCGTTCCCGAAGTGAAGAGCGCGGCGAACACCTGGCTGCCCTCGGGCTCGCCGTCAGCGACGGCCTGTGGCGCCGGCGCAGGGAACGGGCGCGCGCCGGGGAGCCGGTCGATCAGCGCCTCATCCGCCAGCACCAGCCGCACCCCGGCGCGCTCCACCAGCGGCCCCAGCTCGGCTGCCGTGAGCCTCGCGTTGAGCGGCACCAGCGCGGCGCCCAGGCGGCCGAGGGCGAACCACAGCAGCAGCAGCTCAGGCCGGCTCCACGCGAGCGTCGCGACCCGATCGGCCTGGCGGACACCGTGCGCCTCGAGCCACCGTTGCCAGCCTCCGACGGCCGCGTCGAGCTGCCCCCACGTCCACCGCGCCCCCTCGAACTCCAATGCCGGGCGATCGGGGAAGCGACGGCCCGACTCCCGCACGGGGCACTTCACACGCCCCACCCCGGGACGGACGGGACGGTGACGGCGCCGTGCACGGCCGTGAACGCGTCGGGCGCGAGCCCTTCGAAGAGCTCGGGCGTCGAGAGCCCGTGCGCGAAGGACGAGGGCGGCAGGACGGCGGCGAGGTGGGCGGCGGCCGCGCGCGCGATGGGGCCGTCCATGGTGGTGGTGACGTAGCAGCCGAGGCCGAGGCTGCTCGCCTTGCGGGCCAGCTCGAGCGAGGGCATCAGTCCGCCCAGCACCGCCGGCTTGAGCACCAGCACCTTCGCCGCAGGCCGAGGATCGACCGTGAGCACCCGCGCGCGATGGAGCGGGTCGCCCAGCGCCTCGTCGGCCGCCACCGGCACGGGCACGAGCTCCGTCACCCGCCGCAGCCCTTCGACGTCGTGGGGCGCGACGGGCTGCTCACACACCTCGATGCCCAGGGACTCGAGGCCGCGAAGCGCCGACCGCGCCACGCCCTCCGTCCAGCCACCATTCGCGTCGATGCGCAGGGCCACGCGCGGCCCGACGGCCACCCGGACCGAGTGCAGCCGCTGGGCGTCGAGCGACACGCTGCGGGCGGCCACCTTGAGCTTGAGCGTCGCGAAGCCCGCGTCCACCGCCTTCCTGGCGTTCTCCACCAGCGCCTCCGCGTCGGCCCCGTCGATCAGCGCGTTCACCGGCACCCGCGCGCGGGCCTCTCCGAGTAGCACCGCGACGGGCACACCCCGCCGCCTCGCCAGCCACTCGAAGAGCGCCGACTCCACCGCGAAGCGCGCAGCCGGGGTCGCCGTGAGTGACGAGAGCTGGCCTGCCACCTCGTCCACCGAGGCCACCGGCGTCACCTCGACGGTGCGCAGCACGGACTCGGCGTCGGCGAGCGACTCGGTGCCGAACGCCTGGAGGGGATACGCCTCGCCACGCCCTTCGACGCCCTCGTGAGCCAGGTGCACCTCGAAGCCCGCGCGCTCGGCCAGCGGTCCCCGCGACGTGGACAGCGGCCGCTTCAGCTTGATCGACACAGGTCGGAACTGGAGCTTCACAGCGCAACCCCCACGGAGAAGAGGAGCCCGTAGATCAGCATCAGCCGCGCCGTCCCGGCGAGCGCCTGGTTCAGGGCTGGACCAGACTCCTTCATGAGGATGCGCATGGGCGCGATCGCGAACAGCAGCGCCGGCACCGCGGCCAGCACCCATGGAGAGGCGAGCCCGGTCGCGGCGAGGCCGATGGGCATGGCGGCGGCGATGAGCAGCATCGCGACATACTCCGCCCGGCCGAAGCCGACGCCCAGCCGCACCACGAGCGTGCGCTTGTTCGCAGCGGCGTCGGTCCGGGCGTCACGCACGTTGTTCACCGCGAGCAGGGCCACGCCGAGGGCGCCGACCGGCACGCCCGACAGCAGCGCGAGCGGTGGCACGGTCTGGGTGAGGACGTAGGTCGTCCCGCTCACGGCGACGAGCCCGAAGAAGACGAGCACGAAGACGTCTCCCAGCCCGTGGTAGGCGAGAGGGAACGGGCCGCCGGTGTAGGCGTAGCCGGCGATCAGCGAGACGACTCCGACGACGAGCAGCGGCCAGCCCGCGACGGCGACCAGAGAGAGCCCGACCAGGAACGCGAGCGCGAAACAGGCGATCGCTCCGCGCATCACGGCCGCCGGTGACAGCCAGCCCTGCTGCGTCGCGCGCGGTGGCCCGAGCCGTTCTCCCGTGTCGGCGCCGCGCTTGAAGTCGTACGCGTCGTTGAAGAGGTTGGTGCCGATCTGAATCAACAGCGCCCCGGCGAGCGCACCGAGGGCAGGCAGGAGCGTGAAGCGACCCTGCTGCATCGCGACGGCGCTGCCCACGGTCACGGGGATGAAGCCAGCCACGAGCGTTCTGGGGCGGGTGGCGAGCGCCCACGCGGCGAGCGGCGACGGAGGCGTCACGAGCGGGGTCATCGCGCCTCCTCGGCTGCGGGCTCGTGGGTCCACGGCGCGGTCAAGAACGAGCGGACCTCCGAGGCCCAGTCCTGCGGCGCCTCGAGGTGTGGCGCGTGACCGACGCCCCGGAACGAGACCCGCCAGGCCAGCGGCAGCTCGGCGGCCATTCGACGCGCGAGGCGGGTGTACTTCGCGTCGGCGGCGCCGCTCAGCAGCAGGGTGGGCACCCGCAGCGTCGGCAGCGAAGGCCACAGATCGGGCTGCGCGCCCTGCCCCATCACGCGCAGCGCCGCGGCGAGCCCTGCCGGCCGGTGCGAGACGCGCCGCGCCCTGAGCTGCGCCTGCACTCCCGCGGGCAGCGAGCGGATGCCTGAGAAGAGCGGCAGCTGCTCCCAGCGCGCGATGAACGACTCGACTCCCTCGCTCTCGATCAACCCGGCCAGGGCCGCGTCTGCCCGCCTCCGCATCGCGCGATCGTGCCGGCGGTGGAGCCCGGGCGAGCCGCTCTCGAGCACCAGCCGCCCGACGAGCTCAGGGCGGGCCACTGCGAGGGCCAGGGCGAGCCGCGCGCCCTGCGAGTACCCGATGACGCACGTGGGCGCGCTGAGCTGCGACGCGAGCTGCTCGACGACGCCGTCGAAGTCCGCAGGCACCGTGAGCGCTTCGTGGTGACCGGGGAGATCGACGCAGTCAGCGGCGATCACGTCTCCGAGCAGCGGTTCGAGGTGATCGAACGAGAACCGGCTGCCGGTGAAGCCGTGCAGGAGCAGCGCGCGCCGCTCACCTCGACCCCACCGCCTCGAAGGCAGCGCGCTCATGACGACGCCTCCACCGCGGCCACCAGCGCAGCGTTCAGCGCCCGGTGCGCGACGACCTTCGCCTTCCGGTCGCGGCGGACCTCGACAGGCAGCGCCCTCATGACGACGCCTCCACCGCGGCGACCAGCGCAGCGTTCAGCTCCCGGTGCGCGACGACGTTCGCCTTCCGGTCGCTGCGGACCTCGACGAGGTGCAGTCCGCCCCGCTCGATCCCCTCCGTCACGGCGACCTCGAGGGCCTCGAGCGACGTGGGCCGACTGAGCGTGGCCCCGGAGAGCGCTGCGACGTGGGCGAAGTCGAGGCCGTGCGGCGTGCCGAAGAGGGCCTCGAAGTGCCGCGTGCGCTCGGCGACCGGGAGGAAGCTGAAGATCCCGCCTCCGTCGTTGTTCACCACCACCACCACCAGCGGCACCCTGGCGGCGCGGGCGACGAGCCACCCCGAGAGATCATGGAGGGCCGCGACGTCGCCGATCAGCAACACGCTGGGTCGTCCCGTCGCCGCCGCCACCCCCGCCGCCGTGGAGACGACGCCGTCGATGCCGTTCACGCCCCGGTTCGAGAACACCCTGAGGCGCGAGGGGCCGGGCACCGCGAACGCGTCGACGTCGCGGATCGGCATCGAGCTCGACAGGATCAGGTTCGAGCCGGACGGCAGCGAGGCCGTCACTGCCGCGGCCACCGTGGCCTCCTCGAGCTGGCGGCGTCGCGTCAGCACCGCTTGCGCCCGTGCCTGCGCCGCCAGCACCATCGCGCCCAGCGCACTGTCGCGCGACGAGGCCGGCGTCAGCGCCTTCACCATCGCGACCACGTCTCCTTCGAAGAACGCCTCGACCCGATGGAGCGGATCGAACGGCTGCGCCTCGTCGAGGAACGCGAACACCCTCGCGCCACACCCGTCGAGCCACTGCTGGGGCGCCTTGAGCGTGAGCCCTCCGCCGAAGCGGAGCACCACCTCGGGCGCGAGCCGCCGCGAGAAGGCTGCGCTCCGGGCGAGCACGTCCATCGACCAGACCGCGCCCTCGAAGCCGAAGCGCGCGTTCGAGGCCGCCTCGGCGAAGACGGGAAAGCCGAGCGCGCGTCCGAGCGCGTGGAGCGCCTCGGGCAAACCGTCGTCTCGCTCCCGGGGCCCGATGAGGATGATGCCTCTGCGCGCCTGCGCGATGGCGCTCCGCACGACGCTCAGCTCCGCCAGGCCCGACGGTCGCTCGAAGCGGGGCACGCGCGGATCCACCAGCGGTCCCGCTTCGCCGTCCGGGTGCACGAGCGGCTCCCGGAAGGGCGCGTTGAGGTGCACCCCTCCGCGGGGCGTGGCGGTGGACACGGAGATCGTCTTCGCGAGCGAGGCCACCAGGTGCTCGAGCCCGGCCTCGAAGGGCTCGGGAAGCCGCAGCGAGGCGCGCACGGCCCCGCCGAACAGCGTCGTCTGATCGATCGTCTGCGGCGCCCCGAAGCCGTGCAGCTCCCAGGGACGATCCGCGGTGATCGCGATCAGCGGCGTGCCACCCTCGCGCGCCTCGAGCAGGGCCGGGAGGAAGTGGGCGCCCGCCGTGCCGGACGTGCAGAGCACCGCGGCCGGCGCCCCACCCGCCTTCGAGAGACCGAGGGCGAAGAACGCGGCGCTGCGCTCGTCGAGCACCGGCCAGCAGCGCAGGTCGGGCCGATCAGCGAAGGCCAGCGCGAGCGGCGTCGAGCGGGAGCCGGGGGCGAGCACGACGTGACGCACGCCGCACGCGACGAGGGTGCCCGCGATGGTGGCCGCCCAGCGCTGGTTGAGGGTCTCAGACATCCTCCACCCCCAACGCGCCGAGCATGGTCCTCGCCTTGCGCTCGGTCTCGAGCCACTCCGACTCGGGCGTCGAGCCGCGCACCACGCCGGCGCCGACGAACGCCGTCGCCCGTGCGCCCCGAAGCACCGCCGAGCGCAGCGCGACCGCCAGCGTCACCGAGTCGGGCCCCACCGCGCCGACCGCGCCCGTGTACCACCCGCGCACGAAGTCCTCGTGCGAACCGAGCCACTCCTGCGCTCTCGCCGGTGGGGAGCCCGCCACCGCCGGCGTGGGGTGCAGCGCGCGCGCGACCTCGAGCGCGGTCACGCCCTCTCTGAGCTGCGCGGTGATCGGCGTGTGCAGGTGCGCCACCTGCGAGAGCCGCTTGAGCGCCGGCGCCGGCGGCACCTCAAGCCTCGTGACGAAGCCGTCGAGCCGCGCGCGCAGCTCGTCGACGACGGCCTGGTGCTCACGCTGATCCTTCTCCGACGCCAGCAGGCGCTCCCCCTCGTCGGCCGGCGCGGTGCCAGCCAGCGCGTCGGTGCAATACCGGCGACCGCGCGCCTCGCAGAGCAGCTCGGGCGACGAGCCGACGAAGGCCGCGCCGTCGCGCCCGCGAACGAGGAACGTCCAGCAGCTGGGGTTGCGGGCCTCCAGCGCCTTCAGCACCGCCCGCTCCGGGAACGGCGCGTCGCTCTCCAGCTCGATCGCGCGCGCGACCACCAGCTTCGAGACCTCGGGCCCCAGCCGCGCGAGGGCCTGGCCAACGAGGCGCTCGTAGGCCGCCCGCCCGTCGCCCAGCCGCCGCACTGGAGCCCGCGTGACGATCGGCTCCACCTCTTCGACCGCGTCGAGCCGGCGCTCGAGCTCCACCGTCGAGGCGCCCTCGGCCCCGAACGCGAGGAGCACCGTCTGCCGCCCGTTCCACCACGCCAGCACCTCGGGCAGCACCCACCGCTCGTGATCGAAGTCAGGCCAGGGCCGGCGGGCGTCGAAGCCCCACCCTCCGAACCACGGGCCGGCCGGCAGCTCGACGGGCAGCGAGACCTCTCCACCACCCTCCGCGCACACGCCCAGCCCCACCATCGAGATCCCACGTGAGGGATTCACCCACACCACCGAGAGCGGCGCCCCGCTCAGCCGCAGCAACGCGCCCTCGTCGGAAACCCGCGAGACTGCAACGAATCGCTGGCGCTGGAGGGCCTGGAGCACGGTCGTGTTGTCTTCTAAGCGATTCCCGCTATAGATGCACCACAGAGTTCAAAACGGCTTGAACTCAGTGAACTGAGAGGACGTGCATGGGTGCGACGGGGCCGAAGCGGGTGGTGCGGGAGCCGGGCGAGGCCACGCGCAAAGTGCGCTTCGGGCCGTTCGAGCTCGGCGGCGACTTCGTGGTGATCGCCGGGCCGTGCGCGCTCGAGAGCCCGGAGCAGGTCGAGAGGGCCGCGCAGGCGGTCAAAGCGTCTGGCGCCCACGCCCTGCGGGGCGGCGCGTTCAAACCCCGGACGAGCCCTTACAGCTTCCAGGGCCTCGGGGAGCCGGGCCTCCGGTTGCTCAGCGAGGCGGGGCGACGGCACCGCATGCCGATCGTCTCCGAGGTGCTCGACGTCACCCAGATCCCCACGATGCTCGAGTACGTGGACGTGCTGCAGGTCGGCGCCCGGAACATGCAGAACTTCGCGCTGCTGCGGGCCCTGTCGAAGATCGATCGCCCCGTGCTGCTCAAGCGGGGCTTCGGCGCGACCATCGAGGAGTGGATGCTGGCCGCCGAGTACCTGCTCGACGGTGGGAACGAGCAGGTCGTGCTGTGCGAGCGGGGCATTCGCAGCTTCGACACCACCTTGCGCAACACCCTCGACCTCGCGGGCATGGCCTGGGTGAAGCAGCGGGTGAAGGTCCCGGTGATCGTCGATCCTTCGCACTCCACGGGGCTCGCGACGCTGGTGACGCCGATGGCCCTGGCGGCCGCGGTCGCCGGCGCTGACGGCTTGCTCGTCGAGGTGCACCCGGCGCCCGAGCAGGCCCTGTGCGACGGCGCGCAGGCCCTGACACCCGACGCCTTCGAGGCGCTGATGAAGGGCCTGGCCGGGGTGCTGGCAGCGACTGGCCGCCGGCTCGCCGAGGTGAGGCCCCTGTCGGCCGTGGGAGGGACGCGGTGAGCGAGCAGGTCCACCAGATGTTCACGCAGATCGCGCCGAGGTACGACGTCACCAACGACGTCCTCTCGATGGGCACGCACCGGCTCTGGCGCAAGGAGGCGGTGCGCCGCGCCTGCGTGAAGCCGGGCGACGCGGTGCTCGACTGCGCGACCGGCACCGGCGACCTCGCCATCGACTTCAAGCGGGCCGTCGGGCCGGCAGGGACCGTGCTGGGTACGGACTTCAACGCGGCGATGCTCTCGACCGCTCCCGAGAAGGCGAAGGCGGCGGGCCTCGAGATCGCGTTCGAGGTCGCCGACGCCATGAAGCTGCCCTACCCCGACGCGCGCTACGACGTCGCCTCGATCGCCTTCGGCATCCGCAACGTCGATGATCCGAAGACGTGCCTCTCGGAGCTGGGGCGCGTGGTGAAGCCCGGGGGTCGGGTGGTGGTGCTCGAGTTCGGCCAGCCCGCCGGCGCGTTCGGCGCCCTCTTCGGGCTCTACGCACGCTTCGTGATGCCCGTAATCGGCAAGGTGCTCACCGGCAACCGGGCCGCCTACGAGTACCTGCCGCGCACCGCCGCCGCCTTCCCCGCGGGCGACCGCTTCGTCGAGTTGATGCGCGCGACCGATCGCTTCTCGGACCAGCAGGCCCACCCGCTGATGGCCGGCCTCGCCTGGATCTACGTCGGCGTGGTGCGCTGAACCGCGGCGCGGCGGCTGCGGAGCAGGCCCATCACCACCCGCGTCACGACCGCCAGCACGACCACGGAGCCGCCCGCCAGCGCCACCCGCGTGAACGCTTCCTCCCTGGCGCCTTCGACGCCTTCGGCGAGCGCAGCGGAGAACCAGGTGGACACCACCACGCCCGGGAGCAGCCCGAGGAGGTGCCCCACGAAGAACTGCCGCCAGCTGATGGGCGAGGCGCCGCACACCATGTTCGTCGCCATGAAGGGGATCGGCGTCTGCCGCAGCACCAGCACCGTCAACACCCCGGAGCGCTCCAGCTCGTCGATGGCAGCGGTCCACCTCCGACGGATCAGCAGCTGCCGCATGCGCTCGCGGCCGAGGTGGCGCCCGATCGCGAAGTGCAGGTGCCCCACGAGGTTCGACAGCAGCAGCCCTGGCCACAGGCCACCCCAGAAGCCCCAGGTGGCGCCGGCCACGACGTGCAGAACGGCTGACGGCAGCAGCGCCGAGGTCGTCAGCACGTACAACGCCGCGAACACAGGGAGCGCCGCCCCGTGTGAGCCAAGGGCCTTGAGCCTGGCGACCAGCTGGGCCGGCTCGAGCTCGGCGCCGAGGGCCAGCCGCCCCACAGCTGCCGCCGCGATGACTGCCATCAGAAACACCACCGGGAGCCAGCGCCGCGACACCCCGCCGCTTCTACTCTTTTTCGTTGAAATGGCAGGAGTGCGATGCGACTCACTGCCCATGGCCAACGACACGCTCTCCGTCACCGATAACCGTACCGGCAAGAAGTTCGAGCTGAAGATCGAGAACGGCTGCATCCGCGCGATGGACCTGCGCCAGATGAAGACCGACGCCGAGGACTTCGGCCTGATGACCTACGACCCGGCCTTCATGAACACGGCGAACTGCAAGAGCGCCATCACGTTCATCGACGGTGACAAGGGAATCCTCGAGTACCGCGGGTACCCGATCGACCAGCTGGCCGAGAAGTCGTCGCACCTCGAGACCTCGTACCTGCTGATGAACGGCGAGCTGCCAAGCAAGGCGCAGCTCGAGGAGTTCACCACCAAGATCACCCACCACACCTACGTCCACGAGAACATCAAGCAGTTCATGGACGGCTTCCGCTACGACGCGCACCCGATGTCGATGCTCGCGTCCACGGTGGCGGCGCTCTCGAGCTTCTACCCCGAGGCGAAGCAGGTGAAGAACAAGGAGGTGCGCCGCAACCAGATGATGCGGCTCATCGCCAAGATGCCCACGCTGGCGGCCTTCTCGTACCGCCACAGCCAGGGCCTGCCGTACATCTACCCGAACAACGACCTGTCCTACACCGAGAACTTCCTCACGATGGTGAAGAGCATCGGCAAGCCGAACTGGCGGCCGCACCCGGCGCTCGTCCGCGCGCTCGACGTGCTCTTCATCCTCCACGCCGATCACGAGCAGAACTGCTCGACGACGTCGGTGCGCGTGGTGGGCAGCTCCGAGGTCGACCCGTACTCGGCGGTCGCCGCCGGCATCACCGCGCTCTACGGCCCGCTCCACGGCGGCGCCAACGAGGCCGTGCTGCGCATGCTCCGCGAGATCGGCGACAAGAAGAACGTCCCCGAGTTCATCAAGAAGGTGAAGGACAAGGACGGCGACAAGAAGCTGATGGGCTTCGGCCACCGCGTGTACAAGAACTACGACCCGCGGGCGAAGGTGATCAAGAAGGCCTGCGACGAGGTGTTCGAGGTGACGGGCAAGAACCCGCTGCTCGACATCGCCGTCGAGCTCGAGCGCATCGCCCTGCAGGACGAGTACTTCGTGCAGCGCAAGCTCTACCCGAACGTCGACTTCTACTCGGGCCTCATCTACGAGGCGATGGGCTTCCCGATGGAGTTCTTCACCTGCCTGTTCGCGATCCCGCGCACGGTGGGCTGGGTGACCCAGTTCGAGGAGATGATCACCGACAACGAGCAGAAGATCGCCCGCCCGCGGCAGATCTTCACGGGTCCGCGCAAGCGCGACTACGTCATGCTGGACAAGCGCTGACCCCGCGCTGCTCGAAGCACCCCGGCCTGGATCGCTCGTCGGTCCGGGCCGTGTCGTCTCTGGACGCCGCGCTCAGGCGTAGAGGGCCGCGATCTGGTCGGCGTACAGCTGATCGCACACCTTCCGGCGGATCTTCAGCGTGGGCGTCAGCTCGCCGCCCTCGACCGAGAAGTCCTTCGGCAGCACCGTGAAGCGCTTGATGGTCTCGAAGCGGGCCACCTTCGAGTTCACCTCGGCTTCGATGCGCTGCTCCAGCCAGGCCCTGAAGGACTGATCGCCAGCGAGCACGCGGGGGTCGGTGGAGAAGCCGTGCTGGCGCGCGATGGCCGGCACCTTCTCGGGGTCGAGGGTGAGCAGGGCCACCAGGTAGGGCCGGTTGTCGCCGATCACGATCGCCTGGCTGATGGGCGCGAGCCCCTTGAGCAGCCCCTCGAGGGTCGCTGGAGGCGTCTTCTTGCCCCCCGAGGTGACGATGATCTCCTTCTTCCGGCCAGTGATGCGCAGGTAGCCGTCGGGGTCGAGCTCGCCCACGTCGCCGGAGTGCAGCCAACCGCCCTCGAGCAGCTCGGCGGTGGCGGCGGGCTCCTTGAAGTACCCGGCGCACACGTTCTCGCCCTTGACGAGGATCTCCCCGTCGTCGCCGATGCGCACCGCGACGCCCTGCATGGGCCGCCCGAGCGAGCCGAGGCGCGTGTGCTCGAGGGTGTTGAGCGAGGTGGGGCCCGTCACCTCGGACTGGCCGTAGAGCTCGCGCACCACGAGATCGATCGACGCGAAGAACTCGAGCACGTCCTTCGAGATCGGCGCGGCGCTGGTGACGAGCACGCGGCAGCGGTCGAGGCCGATACGAGCCTTCAGAGGCGCGAAGACGAGCCGCTGCGCGAGCAGGTACTGGCTGGTGAGCCGCACCGTGGGCTGCCGGTGCTCCATGGTCGTGAGGTGGTAGCGCAGCGCCACGTCACGCGCCCACGCCAGCACGCGCCTGCGCACCTGGGGCAACGTCACCATCGACGCCTCGGCCTTCGCCTTGAACTTCTCCCACACGCGCGGCACGCCGAAGAAGACGGTCGGCCGGACCTCCTTCAGGTTCTCCCCCAGCTTCTCGAAGGACTCGGCGAAGTACACCTGAATGCCCATGGCGATGGGGCCCGAGATCGAGGCGGTCTGCTCGGCGATGTGCGACAGCGGCAGGTACGAGAGCAGCACCTCCTCGTCCCCCACTCCGCCCGCCTCGGCGAGCTGCACCGCCGTCCAGCAGACGTTGCGGTGCGTGAGCATCACCCCCTTGGGGTGGCCGGTGGTGCCCGAGGTGTAGATGAGGGTCGCCAGCTCATCGGGCCGGCTCGCCTCGAGCGCCTCGTAGTACGGCGCCTCGGGCAACGTCGCCCCGTGGGCCAGCACCTCGCCGTAGCGTCGCACCCCCTCGGGCAGCACCGGGGGCGCGTCCATCACGATCACGTGCCGGAGCGCAGGCAGCTTCGCGCGGATCGACAGCACCGTCTCGAGGTACTGGGCGTTCTCCACCACGACGATGGGGGCCTCGCAATGGCCGAGCACGTAGGCGACCTGCTCTGGAGAGGACGTCGTGTAGACGCCCACCGGCACGCCGCGCGCCGCGGTGGTGGCGAGCGCGCTGACGATCCACTCCTCGCGGTTGAAGCCGATCAGGCCCACGGCCTGGCCTGGCGAGAGGCCCAGCTCCGTGAACGCGAGGGACAGGTGCCGCACGCGCCGCGCGTACTCGCGCCACGAGGTGGGCACCCAGGTCCCCCCCCGCTTCGTCCACAGCGCTGGCCGGTCCTTGAGGCGCTCTGCCTGCGAGTTGAGCTGATGCACCATCGTCCGGGGCACGGCGCGCATGCGTCGGACCTTCGTCAAACGTCGTTGACAGGTCAACGCCGGCGAAATTACGTGCGCTCCCGTCATGACCATCGAGTTCACGTGTCAGAAGTGCGAGGGGACCTTCGAGATCGACATGCAGGAGCTGATCGACGGCTCTGAGCCGCTCGAGTGTCCTCACTGCGGCAACAAGGTCACCAAGGCCATGGGTGAGGACTTCACCTCGGCGCTGGCCGAGATGCAGGCCCAGATCACCGCCCTCGCGAAGAAGTTCACCCTCACCGTCGAGTTCGACACCGAAGATCTCGCGTCCGCCAACCTCGAAGAAGAGGACGAGGACGACGACGACGATGATGACGATGACGACGACGACGATGACGATGACGATGATGACGATGATGACGACGACGACGACGATGACGACGACCTCGAGGACGAAGGCGACGACAGCGATCGTTGAGCGCCTGGCCTGAGCTCGTCCTCAGGACCGCACGAACACGAAAGCCCGGCCCCCTCCCATGGGACGCCGGGCTTTCTGTCGTTCACGGCTGCGTGCTGCTCAGAACTTCTCTGCGAGATCCGAGATCATGGGGATGCGCCAACGCTCGCCGTTGAGGCCCTTCACGAGCCCCATGATGCTGAGCACCAGCCCACCGATTCCGACGATGGGCATCAGGCAGAAGCCGATCACCACGAAGGACAGGACGAACGAGATGACCATGCCCACCAGCGTGGCCAGGTAGATCACGAGCGCCTGCTTCGCGTGCCACTTGATGAAGTCGTCGTCCTTCACGGTCAGCATCGGGATGAGGGCGAGGGGGACCCCGAAGACGTTGCCGAGGTACGAGAGGAACAGGTGAATCTTGTTCTCCTCCTTCACGGTCTCGCGGCTGACTACGGGCTGAATGGGGGCTTGCTGCTGCTGCTGGTCCTGCGGCGTCATACGCACTCCGAGGTGAGAGACACGGGACAGCGGCCATGTCGTAGGGCGCGAGGGCGCGATCGTCAAGGCGCGAGCGTCTCGCCTCCCATCGTCACGGTACAGCCGCGCAGGCGCCTGGCCGCCGACTTGATCGCGTACCGGTGCGCGCGGGTGACGGTCAGTTGTGGTGGCAGCGCAATCGCGACCTCGTCGAGCGCCGCGGGCCCGAGCAGCACCAGCACCGAGGCCAGCCGAGAGATGCGATCGTCGACGTCGCGCATCCCCTCGCCCGAGAGGCCGACCTCGAGGCGTGGCCAGCGGCCGTCGGCCCCACGGTGCAGGGTGAGCAGTAGCCCGGGCGCCTCGATGCTCCAGCGCTCGCCGGGCCAGCGCGTGGCCAGCTCGGCGCGGTGCTCGGTCGGCACCATCAGCCACGTGCCGACGCCCTCGAAGACGCCATAGGGCACCACCAGCCGCAGCTCGGGAATCCGGCGAGCGTACTGGAGCTGCCCGCGAAGCACCTCGAAGGTCGCCTGAGCGTGCACCGACGCGAAGAGCAGGCGCGAGACGAGCTCCCAGCGGGGCACCGTCTGCGCGAACGGCAGCTCTGCGAGCGGCTCGAGCGCGTCTTCGAGCAGGCCGTTGTCGCAGACCCCGAGGCCCTCCAGGGAGAAGGGCAGCGGCGCCCCGGCGAGCGCAGGCACCGCCTCGGGCGCGAGCACCAGCCGGACCAGCGACGCGAGCGAGGGCTGCCGGAGGAACTGCCCGAGCGGCTGCGGCTTGCGGTGGGTCGACGCGTCGAGCGTGCGCACGGTGGCCAGCCGGGGCTCGTCGCGCAGAGCGAGCAGATCGGCGGGCCGCGCGTTGAAGGCGAGCACGAGGGTGTCGAGGAAGCCGTTGACGAACACGGAGCCCGCGCTGTCGGCGATCGGCTCGAGGGGGCCGAGCCAGCGGCGCGCGTGATCGTGGACGATGCCCTTGAGGCGGCGCTTCTCGGCCATCGTGAGCTCGCCGCGGGCCGCGAGGGCGATCACCTCGGCCCGTGGGTCGCCCTGCTCTGCGAGGAGGTCGGCGTAGACGAGGCGCGGCTCGAGGTCGAACGGCCTCAGCGCGATCTGCCGCAGCAGCTCCTCTTCGTTCACCCCGGTGACGTTACTTCAGCCGCCTACGTCCGGCATGGCGGGGGCGGCCAGCGGCGCAGGGGGTGGCGGAGGCGCCTTCAGCGCGGCCTCGACCTCGTCGGCGAGGGGACATGGAGCGACGCCGGTCGCGCCGGCCTCCTTGCGCAGGAGCGCGAGCTTCTCGGCGTCGGACAGGTTGCCCATCGAGAGGAAGATCTTCTTCGCCTTCGGCGAGTGGATGTTCGTGAAGAGGAACGCCTTGATCGCCTCGGTCTCCTCGCCGGCCTCGGCCTTCGGCGGCAGCTTGACGCGCGCGCGGGCGTTGCAGACCGTCTCGACGTCCTTCTTGTAGGCGTCGCACCCGAGCAGCAGCCCCAGCGTCAACCCGACGGTGAACGTGCGCATGGGTCGATCGTACTCCCCTGGTGCAGTCGTTGCGTGACGCAGCCTGACTCGACGCGGGGACGACGGCGTGGCCCGGGCTCACGGGCGTTCGTCACCAGTCGAGCACGCGGAAGTCGTCGGACCGGCGCTTCGCCTGGGCGACGGCGGTGGCGGCGGCGCCGGGCTCGTCCGCGAGCGAGACCTTCACCTCGCCGTGCATCATGGGCCCGTTGATCCGCGCGCCCGTCGGACCGTGGCAGGTGAGGCAGGTCGAGGCGAGCGGCACCCTGCTGGTGAAGTCGGGCATGCAGGTGGCGCCGACGGGGATCAGCGCGTCGCGGGGCAGGCGCTCGAGCCCTCCCGTCGTCTCGAGGTGACGGCTCAACGTCGCGCGCCGGCCCTCCAGCACGTCCACCGGCAGCCCGCCGACGACACCGGGCGGAGCGCCTTCGCCCCGCGCCTGGCGGGTCTCGAGCAGCGTGATGAACGGCGCGGTGAGCAGCTCGCGCTCCTTCGAGATCACGACGGGCGTCCCGGTGATGACGAACCGCGTGCCCTCGGGGAACGGCTCGGGCCACCGGGAGAGCTTCTGCTCGACCGCCGCCCTGCCCCGCGGCTCGTGCACGAAGACGCGGAAGACGACGCGGAAGCCGTGGCGCTCGGAGTGCCGGGTCGTGCGCTTCCACTCGAGAGCGCCGCGGCGCTCGGTCGCGGCCACGAGGACCTCGAACCAGCCGTCCCTGGCCGTGAAGCCGGCCAGCAGCTCAGGGAACTGCCGCTCGACGAGGGCCTCGTTGGGCCGCAGCGCCTCGACGGTGACCCTCGGCAACGCGACGTGGTGCATCAGGCGGACAAGCTTCGCGCGCAGGCTCGTCAGTGCGGCCCAGTCAGCGTCGGGCTCGCGGCGGATCGCCTCGGAGATCGCGTCGACGCGCTCCCACAGATCGTTCTGGAAGAGCACCGCGGCGACGGGAGCGCTCGCGGGATCGACGCGCATGGCCTCGTCGAGGGCCTGCTCGAGGGCGACGCGCCGGGCGGGCGCTTCGAGGAACGTCACCTGCTCGCCGATGAAGGCCAGCGGCTCGTCACGGCCCAACACCAGGTCGCGGCTCACCATCGGCTCGCCTCGGAGGGCGAGCGCGTCTGAGTCGAGACACCCGCCGTCCAGCGCACAGACGGGCACCCCCACGTTGGCGCGCCGCTCGAAGGCGAGCGCGAAGACCTTCGACCAGGCCGGCACGCCGTAGACGTCTTCGGGCGTCGCGGACACCTCGTGCGGCGCCCAGGCCGTCACCAGATGGGGCGGACGTGGCGTGACGGGCTTCGGCACGTCCCCACGCCGGCAGGTACACCCGGCCAGCAGCACCATCAGCGACACGGCGGCGAGGCGCATGCGACCCCCGGAAAGACGAAGCGGAGCGGCCCACACAGCCGCCCCGCCGTCATGAGCTCACCTTCGCGCTGGTTTCAGCCCAGGAAGCCGCGGGCGATGCCCATCAGCTCGACGTTCGCAGCGACCGACTTCGCGAAGGCGTCCTTCTCGGCGGCCGACAGCTCGAACTCGAACACCTTCTCGGCGCCCTTCGCCGACAGCACGACGGGCACGCCCACGAAGGCGTCTTTCACGCCGAACTCTCCCTGAAGCTCGACCGAGCAGGGCAGCACGCGCTTCTGGTTGCGCACGATCGCCTCGACCATGAGGCAGGTGCCCGCGCCCGGCGCGAGCCACGCCGAGGTGCCGATGAGCGCCGTCAGCGTCGCGCCGCCCTTCTTGGTGTCCTCCACCACCTTGGTGAGCTGCTCGGCCGAGACGAACTTCGACACCGGCACGTTCCCGATGGTGGCCGTCGAGAGGATGGGCACCATGTCCTTGTCGGTGTGGGCGCCGAGCACGATCGCATGCACGTCTTCGACGCTCACGTTGGCAGCCATCGCCAGGTAGGTGCGGAAGCGCGCCGAGTCGAGCACGCCGGCCGAGCCGATCACCCGCTCACGCGGGAAGCCGGTCACCTGCTTCGCCACGAAGACCATCGCGTCGAGCGGGTTCGAGACGACGATCAGCACCGAGTCTGGCGCGTGCGTCTTCACGTTCTTGCAGATGTCGCGAACGATGCCCGCGTTGATGTTGATGAGCTCCTCGCGCGACTGGCCCGGCTTGCGGGGGACGCCCGCGGTCATCACCACCACGTCGGCCCCGGCCATCGCCTCGGGCTTGTCGGTGGCCATGAAGCTCGTGTTGTTGAAGCCCTCCCACGCGCCGCACTGGGTGAGATCGAGCGCGCGCCCCTCCGCCGCCGTGGCCTTGAGGTCGATGAGGACGAGCTCTCCCAGCTCCTTGAGCACCGCCCACTGCGCGACCGCCGCGCCGACGTTTCCACCCGCTCCTACGATCGCAATCTTCGGACGCTTCACCATGGTGTTGTCTCCTCGCTCCTGCGTTGCTTCACATGTTGGCGATGATCGCCTTGCCGAACTCGCTGCACTTCACCTCGGTCGGGTTCTGGCCTTCGAGCTTCATGAGGCGCGCGAAGTCGTAGGTGACGGTGCGCTTGCTGATCGCGCCGTCCATGCCCTTGATGATCAGGTCGGCCGCCTCGTTCCACACGAGGTGGCGCAGCATCATCTCGGCCGAGAGGATCACGGAGCCGGGGTTCACCTTGTCCTGGTTGGCGTACTTGGGCGCGGTGCCGTGGGTCGCCTCGAAGACGGCGTGGCCGGTGACGTAGTTGATGTTTCCGCCCGGCGCGATGCCGATGCCGCCGACCTGCGCGGCCAGCGCGTCGGACAGGTAGTCGCCGTTGAGGTTGAGGGTGGCGATCACGTCGAACTCGTCGGGCCGCGTCAGCACCTGCTGCAGCGTGATGTCGGCGATCGCGTCCTTGATGACGATGCCCGCGCCGGGCTTGCCGTCGGGGATCTTGTGCCACGGGCCGCCGTCGAGGGGCTGCGCGCCGAACATCTCCTTCGCGACCTTGTAGCCCCAGTCGCAGAAGGCGCCCTCGGTGTACTTCATGATGTTGCCCTTGTGGACCAGCGTGACGCTCTTGCGCTTGTTCGCGATGGCGTAGCTGATGGCGCTGTGCACGAGCCGCTCGGTGCCGAGGTAGCTGACCGGCTTGAGGCCGACGCCGACCATGAGGCCGACCTCGCGCTTCGGGCCGCCGACGCCCTCGAGGGCGCTCTGCCACTCGCTCGACGCCTTCTGGGTGCCGAAGCGGATCTTGGCGAAGTCCTTCGGGAAGTTCGCCTGCCAGAACTCGAGCACCTTCTGGGCCTCGGGCGTGCCGGCGGCGTATTCGATGCCTGCGTAGATGTCCTCGGTGTTCTCGCGGAAGATCACCATGTCGACCTTCTCGGGCGCCTTCACCGGCGACGGCACGCCCTTGAAGTAGCGCACGGGCCGCAGGCACACGTAGAGGTCGAGCATCTGCCGAAGCGCGACGTTCAGCGAACGAATGCCGCCGCCCACCGGCGTGGTGAGCGGGCCCTTGATGCCCACGAGGTACTCGCGGAACGCGGTGATCGTCTCGTCGGGCAGCCAGTTGTTGACCGTCTTGAACGCCTTCTCGCCGGCCAGCACTTCCTTCCACGAGATCTTGCGCTCGCCCTTGTAGGCCTTCTCGACGGCGGCATCGACGACCATCTGGGAGGCCTTCCAGATGTCCGGCCCGGTGCCGTCACCTTCGATGAAGGGGATGACGGGGTTCCTGGGGACGTTGAGCTTGCCGTTCGAGATCGTGATCTTGTCGCCGGTAGACATGGTGGGTTCCTTGGGAAAAGGCGCGCGCACTCTGTCAGCGGCGCAGGAGTTTTCAATGAGAACCGGCCATGCGCGGACGCGTTGTGCGCCCCCGCTGCATCGGTGTAGTCAGCCGGGCTGATGCCTCAGGCCACCGAACGACTCCAGAGCCCGGGCGCGCTGCTGCGCCTCGACAGGTCCTCCAACACGCTCAAGGAGCGGAAGTACCAGGTCACGGTGACGGCGGGACCCGATCAGGGGCTCTCGAAGCCCATCGACGGCCGGGTGGTGGTGGGCTCGCACGAGGACGCGGGGCTCTGCCTCAAGGACACCACCGTGTCGCGGTACCACGTCGAGCTCGACGCGCGGCCCGACGGCGTGCTGGTGCGCGATCTCGAGTCCACCAACGGCACGTACCTCGGCGGCAACCGGATCAACGAGATGATCGTCGAAGACCAGGCGACGGTGACGATCGGCAAGACGTCGCTGCGCATCGGCATGGTCGAGGCCGATCTCGGACTGCCGGCGGAACAGGCCACCTTCGGTCCGGCCATCGGCGCGGCGCCGGCGATGAAGCAGCTCTTCGGCATTCTCGAGAAGGTCTCACCGACGGACTCGACCGTGCTGCTGCTGGGCGAGACGGGGACGGGCAAAGAGGTGCTGGCGCGGGCGATCCACCTGAAGTCGAAGCGCCAGGCGCGGCCCTTCGTGGTGGTGGACTGCGGCGCGGTGGCGCCCACGCTGATCGAGAGCGAGCTGTTCGGCCACGTGCGCGGCTCGTTCACCGGCGCGGTGGGTGATCGCAACGGCGCGTTCCTCGAGGCTGACGGCGGCACGATCTTCCTCGACGAGATCGGGGAGCTCCCCCTCGAGCTGCAGCCGAAGCTGCTGCGCGTGCTCGAGGCGGGCACCGTCCGGCGCGTGGGCGAGGACAAGTACCGGCGGGTGGACGTGCGGGTGGTGGGCGCGACGCACCGCGATCTCGAGAAGGAGGTCGAGGCCGGGCGCTTCCGCCGCGATCTCTACTACAGGCTCGCGGTGGTGCTGGTGACGGTGCCGCCGCTGCGCGATCGCCTCGACGACATTCCGCTGCTCACCCACCACTTCGTCCAGGGCATGGGCCGCGGCGACTTCGAGCTGCCACGCGGGCTGCTGGCGCGGTTCTCGGCGTACCACTGGCCCGGCAACGTGCGAGAGCTGCGCAACCTCGTGGAGCGCTCCCTCGCCGGCGCGGACTTCGAAGCGCTGCCGCAAGAGAGCCAGGCGGCCGTGCGCACCCTGTCGTCCACCGAGAACATCACCGACCTGCCCTTCAAGGAGGCCAAGGAGCGCCTCGTCGAGTCGTTCACGAAGGAGTACCTCGTGGCGCTGCTCGAGAAGTGCGGGGGGAACATCAGCCAGGCAGCGCGGGAGGCGGGCATCGCGCGCAACTACGTGCACCGGCTGGTCGCGAAGTACGGGCTCAAGGGCCACGACTGATTGGGCTGGAAGCAGGAGCGCCCTCCCGTGGCGCGGTGGCGCACTCCTTCGGGCCACCGCGGGTGAAGCAGGGCGCGGGGCACCGCAAGCTGCTGCGCGACGAGCGCCGCGTCGCCGAGGCGGTCTCGTTCGTCGCCGGCTGAGGTCAGCTCAGGCCTTCACGCCCGGGTACAGCGCGACGACCTCGGCGCGCGTCATCGGCTTCCACTTGAAGAGCCTGGCCGTCTCGAGGTGCGCGTCGAAGCGCGCCTTCGCCTCGGCCGGCGAGGGATGCACCGAGAGGTGCACGGCTTCCCCGAACGAGATGCCGGCCACGCCGCTCGAGATCCAGAGCGTGTTCGCGAACACCGAGAACGCGCGCACGATGCTCGACTTCTCCTGCACCTCGAGGAAGTACGTCGCCTCTCGCGGGAAGGGGCCGATGGAGTGCCCCTCGCGCCTGGGCATCGCCTTCGCCTCGTCTGCAGTCAGCGGGCGGAAGCCGTCGTTCTCCCAGCCGCCGAGGAGCGACTTCACCGTCGCCGCGGTGCTCTGCGCGTCCGGGAACCTCCAGATCGTCACCTCCTTGACCGCCGGCGACTCGCGCTGGACCGTCAGCCCCGTCTCGGCCACCTGCAGCGCGCGCGACTCGTCCGCACGGCCGAAGTGCTGCCACGGGTGTGCGACCTGCGAGGAAGCGCGCTCGGCTGCCCTCGCCTTCCGCTGCGCCGTCGCCGCCTTCAACTTCGCCCCGTCGAAGTACTCGAGCTGCTGGCCCGCCGCCTTCACCAGCTTCTTCACCTTCGGCAGCTTCGCGCGGGGGAACAGCACCAGGTTGTACTCGTCGGACGCGGTGTCGAGCGACGCGAGCTGCTTGCCCTTCGCCTTGAGCTCCTTGCCGGCCAGCTCGAGCAGCTCCCAGGTGGAGCGCGCGCCGAGCTCGTCATCGCCGAGCCACTTCGGCTTCTTCGGACCGCCCAGCTTGCCGACGGCGCGCGCCACGTCACCGGCCGACGACTTCCAGTCGAGGCCGACGCAGGCCTTCGTCTTCTGGAGCCCGTCGATCACCGCGAGCCACGGCAACGCGGGGGTCGGCGCCGTCACGTTGCGCTCGCGGAGCGCCTTCGCGTGCTTCTTCACGTAGGCCGCGGGCTGCTCGACCGCCCTCGTCACCTCGGCCCGGAGCGCCCTGCCCTTTGCCCCGCCCAGCACGGCCACCAGCTCGACCAGCGCGCCCAGCTGCTTGTTCGTCCCCGGTGTCATGGAGGGTGCCTTAGCGCGAGAGCGCCGCGATCTCTGCTTCCGAAAAACCAGCGTCTCGCAGCACGTCGCTGGTGTGTTCACCGAGGCCCGGTGACGGGCGCGTGGGCATGGGGCCGAAGTGCAGCGGCGTCTTGAGGTGCATCACGTCGCCGGCCTTGACGAACATGCCGCGGGCCACGAGCTGGGGATCGGAGAGCACCTCGTCGCCCTCGTTCACCGGCTCGACGCAGAGATCGTGCTGCTTGAAGAGCGCGACCCAGTGCGCCTGCGGCCTCGACGCGAAGATCGCCTCGAGCTCGCGCCGCGTCCGGGCGCCCTCTTCGCCGGTGTCGTAGCCGCCGGGCATCAGGTCGGGCCGCTCGAGCACCGCGCACAGGCCCGAGAAGAACTTGGGCTCCAGCGAGCCGACGGCCAGGTAGCGCCCGTCTTGCGTGCGGTAGACGCCGTAGCAGGCGTAGCCGCCGTTGAGCGTCTCCACGCCGCGCGTCAGCGGCCCCGACTCGCTGCCCATCATCAGCCGCGCCGCAAGGTGCATGTGCAGGAACGCCATCGAGCCCTCGGTCATCGAGATGTCGACGAAGCGGCCCCGGCCCGTGCGCTGCCGCTCGTGGAGCGCCGCGAGCACGCCGACCAGCGCGAACAGGCTGCCGCCCCCGATGTCGGCGATCTGCACGCCGGGCATCGCTGGTGCGCCGCCCTTCACGCCGCCGTAGGCCAGCACGCCCGAGCGGCCGATGTAGTTGAGATCGTGCCCCGCCTTCAGCCGATCGGGGCCCGTCGCCCCGTAGCCCGAGATCGAGCAGAAGATGAGCGCCGGGTGCTCCTGCGACAGCGCCTCGTAACCGACGCCGAGCTTGTCCATCACGCCGGGCCGGAAGCTCTCGACCAGCACGTCGTAGTGCTTCACGAGCCGCTTGAGCGCCGCGACCCCGTCGGGCGACTTCAGATCGAGCGTGAACGAGCGCTTGTTGCGGTTGAGCCCGAGGAAGAGCGCCGAGGTGTCGTCCTTCATGGGCGGCATGTGCCGCGTGTAGTCACCGCCCTGCGGCTCCTCGAGCTTGTCCACCGCGGCGCCCAGATCGGCCAGCACGAGCGTGGCGTAGGGACCGGGGAGCAACCGCGAGAGATCGAGGACCTTGAGGCCGGTGAGGGGGAGCGACATGCCCCTCCCTTCTCACGAGGCACGGGCCTTGTCCCCTCCGTCATGAAGGAACGCGGAAACGACTCAGGGCCCGGGCTCCGCGAAGGAGACGCCGGACCCCGGTCGTGAACGGCTTCGACGGCTCGACTCAGGCCATCAGCTTGCCGAGCTTCATCGCGAGCGCCATGTCCATGGGCTTGAACTTCAGCTTGCCCTGCATGGCCGCCATCTGGGCGTTCATCTGCTTGTTGATGATCTTCTCGAAGTCCGCCGCGGCCGCGATGATCGTCATCTTCGACTCGCCCACCTTGCCCGGCGTGACCCAGCCCTCGGCCTTCGTGCAGTCGAGCGTCCAGTCGCCGCCACCGTCGCCGGTGATGCTGAAGTGGACGACGGCGTTGATGTCCTTCGCGAGCTCGGGCTTCGCGGTCAGACGCTTGGGGATCTCGGTCTCGAGGATGTCCTTGATGGCCATACGAACGGTCCTTCAGTGCAGCGGGTGGGTTGTTGACTGCTGAATCAACGAAACGGGGGGGACCGTAACGATCCGCCCCCCAGCGGTCAAACGGATTTGCCGCCCGTCGGCCAGGCGGCTTCCTTGCGGAAGAGCGCGAGGAAGTCGGCGAGCGGCATCGTCTTGAGATCCTGCCCGCCGTAGCGGCGGGGGGCCACGGCGTTCTGCTCGACCTCACGGTCGCCGATCACCAGCGTGAAGGGGATCTTCTGCACCTGGGCCTCGGCGATCTTCTTCTGCATCGACAGGCCGCGCTCATCGACCTCGACGCGGAAGCCCTCGGCGGCGAGCTGCGCCCTCACCTGGTGGGCGAACTCGAGCTGGCGGTCGGCGACGCACACGACGAGCGCCTGCACCGGCGCCAGCCAGCACGGGAACGCGCCCGCGAAGTGCTCGATCAAGATCGCGATGAAGCGCTCGAAGGAGCCGTAGATCGCCCGGTGGAGCACCACCGGCCGGTGCTCCTTGTTGTCCTCGCCGATGTACGAGAGGTCGAAGCGCTGCGCGGCGACGTAGTCGAGCTGGATCGTGCCCAGCTGCCACTTGCGGCCGATGGAGTCGGACACGTCGAAGTCGATCTTCGGCCCGTAGAACGCGCCGTCGCCGGGCTTGAGCTCGTACGCCACCTTCATCGTCTCGAGCGCCTGCTGCAGCCCCTTCTCGGCCTTGTCCCACTGCTCGTCCGTGCCGATGCGCTGCGGCGGCCGCGTCGAGAGCTTGGCCTGGTACGTGAGCCCGAACGCCGCGTACACCTGATCGAGCAGGCGCACGAAGCGCTCCACCTCGCTGCCGATCTGATCCTCACGGCAGTAGATGTGGGCGTCGTCCTGCGCGAACTGGCGCACGCGCGTGAGGCCCGAGAGCGCGCCCTGGGCCTCGTTGCGGTGCAGCACGTCCTGCGTGTGCAGGCGCAGCGGCAGGTCGCGGTACGAGTGCTTCTTGAAGCCGAAGTACACGTGGTGCGACGGGCAGTTCATCGGCTTGAGGCTGAAGTCGAGCTCCTTCGACTCCGAGTCCTGCACGAGGAACATGTTCTCGCGGTACTTGTCCCAGTGCCCGCTGATCTCCCAGAGGCCCTTGTTGAAGAGCAGCGGCGTCTTGATCTCGACGTAGCCCGAGTCGAGCGCGAGCTTGCGCATGAAGCCCGACAGCACCGTGTAGAGCGCCGTGCCCTTCGGCGACCAGAACGCGGAGCCGGGCGAGAACGGGTGGAAGTGGAAGAGATCGAGGTCCTTGCCGAGGCGGCGGTGGTCTCGCTTCGCCGCCTCCTCACGCTGCTTCACCCAGGCGTCGAGCTGCTTCTGATCGAAGAAGGCGATGCCGTAGATGCGCTGCAACATCGGGTTCTTCGAGTCGCCGCGCCAGTACGCCCCCGAGCTCGAGAGGATCTTGATGACGCCGATCTTCCCCGTCGAGGGGCCGTGGGGCCCGAGGCAGAAGTCCACCCACTCTCCGTGCTTGTAGAGCGTGAGCGTCTTCGCGCCCTTCGCGACGATGTCGTTGATGATCTCGATCTTGAACTTCTCGCCCTTGCCCTCGAAGAGCGTGATGGCCGCGGCGGCCGAGACCTCTTCGCGCACGAAGGCCACGTCCTTCTGCACGATCTCGTTCGCGCGCTTCTCGATCTGCTCGAGCTCTTCGGGCGTGAACGGCCGGTCGCGGAAGAAGTCGTAGTAGAAGCCCTCCTCGATCGTCGGGCCGATCGTCACCTGCGTGCCGGGGAAGAGCTGCTGCACGGCGTCGGCGACCACGTGCGCGGCGTCGTGGCGGGCGACCTCGAGCGCCTCGGCGTTCTTCGTCGTGAAGATCTGCAGCGACGCGTCTTCCTCGATGCGCCGCGAGAGATCGACCTCGGCGCCGTTCAGCTTCGCGAAGACGGCCGCCTTCGCCAGCCCCGCGCCGATGCTGTTCTTCACGAAGTCGCCGATGGGCGTGCCCTTCAGCGTCTCCTTCTTGTCTCCATTGGGGAGCGTGACCACGACGTTCGACATGACGGTGTTCTCCTGTTCGCTCACGCACACGAGGCGTGCAGCGAGGCGTGTGTAGCCCCGGGTGATCAGGGCGCGAAATGGAATCGCGAGAGGAGGAAAACGAAAGCCGCCGCTGGAGGAACCCAGCGACGGCTAGCGAGTCGCGGTGCTGCGAGTGGGTCCAGGAGGTTTCGAACCTCCGACCCCTACCGTGTCAAGGTAGTGCTCTACCACTGAGCTATGGACCCGTCGTGAGACGGAAACGGCGGCGGCATGTATCGCCCGCTGTTCAGGACTGTCAAGGACGCAGTACACGCTCCTCCGACGCGCATGAGCCTGCTGCCTGACGACGCCACCTTTCACGAGCGGGTGCAGGATCTCTTCACCGCCTACCGCGGGCGCGGCGTGGCGCTGTCAGCCGACGACGTCGAGCTCGTGCAGCACTGGGCCGAAGCCGAGGTGCCCTTCGAGGTGGTGGCGCGGGGGATCCGCGTGGCGGCGGAGCGGGTGGTCTTCGACGCGCCCGACGGGCAGGGCAACCTGCGCTTCCTGCGTGCCTGCCGGAAGACCGTCGAGGCGGAGCTGGGCAAGTACCTCAAGCGCGCCGCCGGGAAGACCGAGGCGGGCGAGGCCGAAGAGGCGCTGCACCTCGCGCGCCACAAGAAGCTGAAGTCGGTCGTGAAGAAGCTCGCTCAGCGTTGGCCGGCGATCGAGGCGTTGCCACTCGGGCCGCCCCACGACTTCGAGGCCTCGGAGCGCCAGGAGCACCTCGTCATCACCGCCTGCCTGCGCGCCCTGCCCTTCTCCGATCGTCTCGCGCTGCTGCGGGAGGCCCGTCGGCTCCGCGGCGGTGAGCCGACGAGCGCCGCCGCCCGCCGGGAGTCCCTGCGCTTCCACCGCGCCGCCCTTGCCCGCCACCGCCTCGATCTGCCGTCGTTCTGGTAGGCGCCTCTTGCGCGCGCGCCCCGCCTCGGAAATGAACGCGTCATGACCTCGGCCCGTGCCTGCGAGACCTCCGGCTACACCGTGCAGCGGCAGGGCGACTTCGCCATCGCCACCGTCGCGCAGCGCGTTCAGGACTGCGCCGACTGTGCGGGCACGGGGCTGCTGCGGTCCACCGTCACCGACAACAACCGCACGTACGAGGTCGTCGCCCCCTGCCCACGGGCGAAGATGATCTTGCGCGCAGCCGCCTTCTCCGAGGCGCACCTTCCGGCCGTGCACGCGCAGGCCGGCTTCGACAACTTCCGCCCCTCGAACACCGAGCAGGCCCGCGCGCTGCAGGTCGCCAAGGACTTCGCCCTGCGCTACCCGCAGCCCCGCGGCTACGTGCTGAGCGGCCCGGTGGGCACCGGCAAGACGCACCTGCTCTGCGCGACCCTCAAGCACCTCGGCCTCGAGCTGGGCGCGCGCGTGGCGTACGTGGAGATCTCGCTGCTCTACGCGCAGATCCGCCGCGGGTTCCAGGACGGCAAGTCGGGCGGCGAGATCATTCAGCCGCTCTCGCAGGTCGACGTGCTGGCCATCGACGAGCTGGGCAAAGGCCGCGGCAGCGCCTTCGAGCTCGACACGCTCGATGAGCTCATCGCCCGCCGCTACAACGCCGGCCGCGTCACCCTCTTCGCGACGAACTACTCCCTTCGTTCACCCGAAGATCGCGCTCAGCGCGGGTACCTTGGCACGGACGCGCTGGTCGAGGCTGGCAAGGAGTCGAAGCTGCTCTGTGATCGCGTGGGCGACCGCATCTACAGCCGCCTCTGCGAGATGTGCGAGTTCGTCGAGTTCCCCGGGAGCACCGCCGATCAACGGCGCGCGAGGAACGCCGCCGAGCGGGTGCCGAACGGTTCACCCCGGCGGTAGCCGTTGGGCGACTGGCCCCAGGGCGACGCTCGGGCTCAGGGCTCGCGGTACAGGATCACCCCGCCGCGCACGAGGTCGCTCGCCCGCCGATCGTAGAAGAACACAGCCGACACCTTGTTCGGCGCGTGGCCCCACATCGACAGCCAGTCACCCGCGAAGTTGAGCGGCGTGTTCATCGGCGAGCAGGTCTCGAACGACATCCCGTCCATCGAGCGGGCCAGCTTCGGGCCACCAGCGCACAGCGTGTTGATGGTGCCGCGCGAGAGGAAGGCCCCGCCCATCGTCAGGCTGCCGTTCGGGTGCACCACGAGGCCCTGGTACCACTGGGTGGTGTTGAAGCGCATGGTGGCGAAGTCGCCGTTGCGGGGCGCGCCCACCGGCATGCTCCACGACGTGCCAGCCGCGCTCGAGGCCACCGACGTCCACAGCTCGGGGTTGGAGTCGGTCATCATGCCGTTGAGCACCGGGTCCGCGCGCAGCAGGTGGAAGGCGACGCGCGGCGTGGTGCCCACGAAGACGAGGGTCACCGAGGGTCGCCGCTCCACCGGCGTCAGCACGTCCGTCATGTTCGAGCTGGTGATCTCGGTCGCGGACGCCGCCCCCGGCCGCCAGAACGCCAGCGTCGCGCGCAGCGAGGCGCCCTTCGTGAAGTACGCGAGGCCCGGGTTGCCATCGGCGTCGAGCGCCAACGAGATCGAGCCCAGCGCCGACGCCTGGCCCGCGGTGATCGGCGCGGTCGCCTCGGTGAAGGCGCCCGAAGCGCCCATGCGCGTACGGTAGAGCACCTGCTCGGTGGACGTCACGTACGCGACGTGGGTGGTGCCGTTGCGCAGGACGATCTGCGGGAAGCTCGAGTCTCCGGCGCCGGGATCCTGCCCCACCGTCGCGAGCGAGAAGTTCGCGCCCTCGTCGTCGCTGAACGCGTACCGAATGCCCGCGCCAGCCTTCACGTAGGCGATGCCGATGCGCCCGGTGACCGGATCTCGTCCGATCGCCACCTGCCGGAGCGGGTGCGAGAGATCGATCTCCCCCACCACCTCGATCGTCTTGACGGGCTCGTACTCCTTCTTCTCGCCGTTCCACCGCGTGAAGAAGACGCGGGTGTCGCTGCGCACGCCGTCGCCGTTCGGGTCGTCCCACACGGCGGCAATGAGGGGCTGGTTGAACTGGTCGCCCACCGCCGAGACCGACACGCCAGACCGCTGGCCACCGTCGGCGGGCAGCTCCACCGCGGTCGAGAAGCCGCTCGGTGGATCCATGCCGCGCTGCCGGCCCGCGTCGGGCACCTCCATCACGATGCCGGCGTCGTCCTCGATGATCATCGGCCGCGGCCGGGGTCCGCAGGCAGTCGTCAGGGCGACAAGAGACAGAATGGCGAGGGCACGCTGAGTCACACAGGCTCCGAGGAACGGCTGGCTCGCCCGGCGCGAGCCTCACACGGTGCGTCATACAGAGGTGGCACACGGGTCGCAAAGACCAGACCCGTCTTCAGGAGATGGCCACATGACCTCGATGGCGACCGCACGCTTCCTGACGTCCGAAAGCCCGGGCGGTTCGACCTCGTGCATCGCGCGGGGCATGCGGGTGAACACCCCGGCCGGCCTTCGGCGCATCGAAGATCTGAGGGTGGGCGACGAGGTGATCGCGGTGGATCCACGATCGGGCGCGACGATCGTGTCCCACCTCATCGATCGGCTCCCCGGCATCCTCGAGTGCGGCACCCTCGTCGTCGATGGGAACCCACTCACGCTCACCTCCGACCACCCGGTCTTCGACCCGGAGGCCAGGGGCTTCTTTCCCGCCTCGGAGTGGATGACGGGCGAGCGCCAGAAGGTCTGCGTGGTGACGAGGACTGGCGTTCGGGAAGTGGCAGTCGGGGCGCGCGTGCCCTACGCGCGCATCGCGGAGGTGTTCTCGGTCGCCATCGAGCACCCCTCACACACCTTCGTCGTCGAAGGGGTGGTGATGCGGAACGAGAGCTTCCTGCAGGTGATGGAGGACGGGCTCACCCGAGCTGCTTGAGCACCTCGCGGGCGATCACGATGCGCTGAATCTCGCTGGTGCCCTCGTAGATGGTCTGCACGCGGGCGTCGCGCAGGTACCGCTCCACGGGGAACTCGTCGATGTACCCGTACCCGCCGTGGATCTGCACGGCCTTGTCGCAGACGCGGTTGGACACCTCGGAGGCGAACAGCTTGGCCATCGAGGCCTCGCGGCTGAACGGCACCTTCGACTCCTTGAGGAAGGCGGCGCGCAGGGCGAGCAGCTCGGCGGCGCTCGTCTGCGTCTGCATGTCGGCGAGCATCCACCTCAGCGCCTGGAAGTCGGCGATCGGGCGACCGAAGGCCTGCCGATCCTTCGCGTACTTCACCGACGCCTCGATGGCCGCGCGGGCGGTACCGACGGCCTGCGACGCGATGCCCACGCGCCCGCCATCGAGCGCGATCATCGCCAGCTTGAAGCCGTCGCCCAGCTTGCCCAGCAGGTTCTCCTCAGGGACCTCGCAGCTCTCGAAGACGAGCGGCACCGTATTCGAGCCGCGCAGCCCCATCTTGTCCTCGTGGCGACCGGCGGTGAGCCCCGGAGTGCCCTGCTCGACGATGAAGCACGAGAGGCCCTTGTTGCCGTCGTTCGAGGTGCGGGCCCAGACGACGATGACGCCGGCGTACGCGCCCGAGGTGATCCACTGCTTGGTGCCGTTGAGCACCCAGCGATCGCCCTTCTTCACCGCGGTGGTGCGGCCAGCGCCAGGGTCGGAGCCCGCGTGCGGCTCGGACAGCGCGAAGGCGCCCGCGACCGCTTCCCCGCTCACGAGCCGGGTGACGTGCTTCTTCTTCTGCGCCTCGGTGCCGAAGGCCGTGATCAGCTCGGCGCACATGTTGGTGACGCACATGCCGACCGACGTCGAGCAGCAGGCCTGCGCGATCTCCATCACCGCGAGCGCGTAGCTGACGACGCCCGCCCCGGCGCCGCCGTACTCCTGGGGCACGTTGACGCCGAGCAGGCCCAGCTCGCCCATCTGCCGGTAAGCCTCGGCGGGGAAGAGCTCCTTGCGATCGGTCTCGCGCGCCTTCGGCGCCACCACGTTCTTCGCGAACGTACGCGCGGTGTCACGGATCAGCTTCTGGGTGTCGGTGAGCTCGAAGTCCACGTCGCGCGCTCAGTGAATCGCCTTCAGGTTGAACGGAAACTCGATCGGCGTGTCCTTGCCGTTGGGCGGCGTGGGGAACTGCATGGTGGACAGCACCGCCACCACGCAGTCGTGCAGCCGCGGGTCCTTCAGCGAGCTGTTCTTCTTGTCGATCTTCGCGAGCGCCACCATGCCGTCGCCGGTGATCGAGAACTGCGACTTGAGGGTGCCCTCGATCGCCTTGTCCTTCGCGGCGAGCGTCTCTTCGTAGCAGGCCTGGATCTGTGGCTGGTACGAGAGGACGATCTGTTTGATCGAGTCCGGCGTGAACGGCATCTTCGAGATGTCGAGGCCGTTGATCAGCGTCGAAGACGTGCCTCCATCGGCGCCCTCCTTCACCGAGGCGGCCGAGCCGACGTTCTTCACCAGATCCTTCATGGTGTTCTTGCCGCCCTTCGGGTCGGCGTGCAGCGACAGCGCGATGATGGTCGAGAGCAGGATCATGTCGTTCAGTCCTTCAGCATGTTGGCCGAGATGACGATGCGCTGGATCTCGCTCGTCCCCTCGTAGATCTCGGTAATGCGGGCGTCGCGCACGTGGCGCTCGGCGTCCATCTCCTTCGAGTAGCCCATGCCGCCGAAGACCTGCAGGGCCTTGTTCGCGACCCGGCTGGCCATCTCGGAGGCGTACAGCTTGGCCATGGCCGACTCGGACGAGTGACGCACCCCGCGGTCCTTCAGCACGGCGGCGCGGTGCACGAGGACGCGGGCGGCGTCGAGCTCGGTCGCCATGTCGGCGAGCATGAACTGGATCGCCTGGTGCTCGCGAATGAACTTGCCGAACGACTTGCGCTCGCCCGAGTAGCGCACCGCCTCTTCGAACGCGGCGCGCGCGATGCCCAGCGCCTGAGCCGCGATGCCGATGCGCCCACCGTCGAGCGTGGCCATGGCGATCTTGAAGCCGTCGCCTTCTTTGCCCAGCATGTTCTCGGCGGGCACCTCCATGTCCTCGAAGTACATGGTGCAGCTCCACGCGGCGCTGATGCCCATCTTCTTGTCGGGCGGCATCCGGCGGAAGCCCTTCGTGTCGGTGGGCACGACGAACGCGGTGATGCCCTTGTGGCCGATCTCCTTGTTCGTCATCGTGAAGAGCACGATGGCGTCGGCCTTCGGGCCGTTGGTGATCCAGTTCTTCGAGCCGTTGATGACGTAGCGATCGCCCTTCTTGACGGCGACCGTCTGCTGCGCGGCGGCGTCGCTGCCGGCCTGGGGCTCGGTGAGCCCGAAGCAGCCGAGCTTCTCGCCACGGGCGAAGGGCGTGAGCCACTTCTGCTTCTGGGCGTCGGTGCCGAACTTGAGGATCGGGTCGGAGTACAGCGAGTTGTTCACCGACATGATGACGCCGGTCGAGGCGCAGCCGCGGCTGATCTCCTCCATCGCGAGCGCGTAGCAGACGTTGTCGAGCCCGGCCCCGCCCCACTGCTCGGGCACCGCGACGCCCAGCAACGAGAGCTCGGCGAGCTGCTTCACCGCCGCCGTCGGCCACTCGTGGTGCTCGTCCCACCTGCGCGCGTTGGGGATGAGCTCCTTCGCGGCGAACTCCCGCGTCATCTTCTGGATGTCTCTCTGGATGTCGGACAGCTCGAAGTTCATGCGGCGGCAGATAGCAGGCGCGCCGGTGGTCGTACAGGCGAGCCACAGGAGCGCTTGAGTGAGCCATCAGCGCCCCTCCTGCTCCGTGGGCGCGGTGTCGCTTGGCGTTCGACCGCGGCCGCGCTGAGGTCGGGGCATGGCGCTGCGTGACGAGCTGGAGGCCGAGGCGAAGCGGGAGCTGGGACGGCGGGCGGCTGAGGAGAAGAGCGTGCCCGTGCGGTTCGAGGGTGGGCTGGGGGGCTCGCCGGTGCCGCCTCTCGAGCAGCTGCGCGCCGCGGCTGTGGTGCTGATCCACGAGGTGGTGCCGGACAACGACGGGGCCCTGAGGAAGGTCTTCGAGCAGGACCTGCGCTCGGACGATCAGCTCCTGGGCGCCCTCGCTGGAGGTCTGCCGATCTGGACCGCGGCCGAGCTCCGCGCCCACCTGCTGCAGGCGCTGGCCACCCTGGCGAAGCGGACCTTGTCGACGGAGGCCGCGCTCCACGAGTTCACCCGGCGCGTCGACGCGGTGTGGGGACAGCTGCTGGGCGAGCGCCCTCACTTCGAGACTCCGGGCCACGCGGCCCACCCCGACGATCCCTACACCTTCGCGTCGGTCCGGGGCGCGCTGGAGGCCGTGATCAACGCCAACCCCTGACTCGTCAGCGCATGTCGATCTCGACGTCGTAGTCGCCGCCGGCCGAGACCTTGAGCTGCTGAGGGCCGCCGAAGTCGAAGCCCCGTGCTCGCAGCTCGAAGCTGTGCTGCCCTGCGGGGAGATCGAGCGTGAGCGGAGTCGTGCCCACCACCTTTCCGTTGACCAGGACCTCCGCGGTGGCCCCGGGAGTCTTGAAGCGCACCCGGCCGTCGCCCTTCCCTTTCACGACCGGCGCGGCCACCGGAGTCGGCTTCGCTTTCGGGCCGGGTGGTGGCAGCGGCGGCCTCGCTCTCGGGGCGTCGGCGACACGCGGCTCGGAACGCCCGGCGTCGGCCTCGGGAAGCCCCGCGTCCGAAGCAGCCTCCGCCCCTGCGATGGTGGGACTCGCGCCGGCGTCAATCACCTCTGGCTCGTCGGCACCCGCAGCTTCCCCGACGGGCGAGGTCGGGAGCATGGGCGGCGTCACCTTCGCGGGCACGGTCGCGGGTGCGACGGCCTCCGGCACGCTCACCGTCGGTTGTCTGGTGAGCGCGAAGATCGTTCCGGCGACCATCAACCCGACAAGCGTCGCCGCCCCGGCAATGAGCGGCAGCCGCGACGGGCTCGGCGGGGGCTCGGGCGGTAGCTCGACCTTCACCGCCGTTCCACGGTCCCGCTCCAGCTCGACCGCAGCGCGCACCGGCTCCGACGGCAGCGCCGCCGCCCGCTCCGAGATCGTGCGGCCACCGTGCGACCCGAGCGCCCTCCCCGAGCCCGACCCACTCCGATAGCTCCGGGAGCCCGTGCCCGTGTTGACGCCTTTGATCCGCAGCTCGCTGGGCACGCTCTCGAGCGGCGAGTCGGGGCCGCTCCGTCGCACCGCCGCGACGAGCGCCTGCCTCCGCGCACGATCGCCGGGGAAGAACTCCTCGAGCCATTCGCCGACGAGCGGTTGATCGACGACCTCGCCGGAGTGCGCCAGCGCCTCACGGAGCGCCCGCCCGAACTCCCGCGTCGTCTGAAAGCGCCTCGTCGGATCGCGATCGAGCGCCTTCATCGCGATCTGATCGAACACCGGCGGCACAAAGTCCGACACCGACGACGGCGGGGCGATCGGGTCGGCCAGCACCGCCCGCCCGGTCGCAGTGGGATCTTCGCGCTGGAAGAGGCGCTTGCAGGTGAGGAGCTCCCAGAGGCAGACCCCGAGCGCCCAGACGTCGGCGCGGCGGTCGACGTTCTTCGCGCGGATCTGCTCGGGCGCCGCGTACTCGAACTTGCCCTTGAACTGGCCGGCGTCGGTGGCTGTCGAGCGCTCGCGCGCGCGCGCGATGCCGAAGTCCACCACCTTGGCGACGCCGTCGTAGGTCACGAAGAGGTTGTGGGGCGACACGTCGCGGTGCACCACATCGAGCGGCACGCCGTCGGCGTTCCTGAGTTCGTGGGCCGCGTGCAGTCCCTCTGCAGAGTCCGCGAGCACCCGGGCGATCAGCCACGGGTGCAAGGGGTGGCGATCGGTGCCGGCCACCATGCTCTTGAGCACGCGATCGAGGGGCTCGCCCTCGAGGTACTCCATCACGAGGAAGTAGAGGTCGTCCTGCTGCCCGAAGTCGAAGACCGTCGAGACGTTGACGTGGTTGATCGCCGAGACGATGCGCGCCTCGTCGAGGAACATCGAGACGACCGCTTCGTCGGCGGCCAGGTGCTCGTGCAGCAGCTTGACCGCCACCACCTTGTCGGCCCCGCCAGCGCCCGCGGCCTTGGCGAGGTACACGCCTCCCATGCCACCGAGGGCGATGCGGTAGCGCAGCTGGTAGCGGCCAAGCCTGTTGGTGACGGTCTGCAGACGGGCAATGGTAGTCGCCACTCCCGGAACCGGAAGAAGAAGGAACCAGCGGCCAGGCTGTGGTGTCGTGGCCTCCGTGCACGATGCCGGCGAGATGTGGTTCGACAGCCCACCGCGGCCCACCTGCCTCGCCCACGGGCGGACGGCCGAGAGCGTGTGCCTGCGGTGCGGAGTCTTCCAGTGTGAGGGCTGCGAGTCGGCGGCCGCGGACTCGCTCTGCCATGCCTGCGCGGTCCTCGTGACGAACGAGTCGCTGCCGAGGTTGTCCAGGCAGGCAGCCTGGAAGCTCGTCTTCCTCCCGATCGTGGGGATCGGCTGTCTGGTGGCGCTGCTCTCGTCGAAGGGCGCCATGGTGCGCACGCTCGAGCACGAGCAGGTGATCTTCCTCTCGGCGTGGCTGGTGCCGTTCGCCTGTGGCCTGGTGCTGGTGGTGCGCCCGTGGGCTGGCGCGGCCTTCCTCGGCAGCCTCGTCGCGCTCGGCCTCGTGCTCACCGCCCTCGGCCCGGCGCTGATCGCGGACTTCAGCGGTCAGCGGCTGGTGGATCTCGTGCTGCTCGCGGCCGCGCCCCTCGTGGCCGTGAAGGACGCGTTCGCCCTCGATCGCACCTCGAGAAGGCGCGCGTTGCTCGAGACCCTTGCCGTGGCGTGATCCCGGTCGCGCCGAAGCGAAGCGGCCCACCTCCCTGTGGTGGTGAGGTAGCGTCGTGGCGCCCGGAAGGGGGACCCGATGCTCAGCCACGTCGTACTCGCGCTCGCGCTCGCCGCGGCGGACCGCCCGAAGCTGGCCGTGCTCGATCTGCAGGCCACCGGTACGCCACCAGAAATGGCCACCGCCCTCACCGAGGCGATGACACAGGAGGTGGCCCGGCGGGGCTTCTTCGACGTCATCGCGTCCGCCGACATCCGCACGCTGCTGGGCCTCGAACGTCAGAAGGAGCTGCTCGGCTGCTCGGACGACGCGAGGAGCTGCACCGCCGAGCTGGCCGGCGCGCTCGGCGCCCGGTTCGTGTTGAGCGGAACGCTGTCGAAGCTCGGCGACGCCTACCAGCTCTCGCTCCAGACGCTCGACACGCAGAAGGCCCAGCCCGTCGGGCGCAGCGTGCGCATCGCCTCCGATGGCAGGGAGCTCGCCGAGCAGCTGCCCTTCGCCATCGCCGAGGCCACCGCGACGCCGCTGCCGCAGCCGCCCTCGCGCGTGCTGCCCGTCACGCTGATCGCGGCTGGCGGCGCGGCCATCATCGCCGGGGCCATCGTGGGGTTCTCCACCGTGCTCGAAGAGAACGGGCTCAACCGCGACCTCGCCCAGGAGCGATCGACGGGCACCTTCCTGCGCTTCGAGGAGTACGCGCGCGCGTCCGAGCGGTTGGGGCTGCAGCGCACGATCTCGCTCGTGGCCCTCGTCACCGGCGCGGCGCTGGTGGGCGGTGGCGTCTTCGTCTTCCTCCGGCAGGGCGCAACGGCGAGCGCGTCGCTGGTGCCGACCGCGAACGGCTTCGCGGTGGCGGGGGTGTTCCCATGAGGCGCGCCGGCCTGGCGGTGCTCGTGCTGCTCGGAGGCTGCCGCTCGTCGCTCGAGCTCGACGGAGGGCGCGCCTACGAGTGCGCCCGCGACGGCGGCGACGCGGTGCAGTGTCCGCACGGGTGGCGATGTGGAGACGATGGGCGCTGCCTCGACCCGAACCTGGGCGTGGCGCGCGGCTGCGAGTCGGCCGAGACCGGCTGCGGTGGGGGCTGGAAGTGCGGGCTCGAGCAGCGGTGCTTCGACCCGAAGCAGACCAACGGCCCCGCGCGCGCCTGCTCCGAGTCGGCGCTGCACTGCTACGACGGTTGGCGCTGCGGGCTCGATCGCATCTGCTTCGACCCGGCCTCGGGGGGCGCGCTCGATGGCGGCGCCCTGCGCTGCACCAACGCCGCGACCCACTGCCCCGACGGTCAGCGGTGCGGCCTCGACGGCCTCTGCTTCCAGCCCAGCCGCCCACCGGATGCGGGCGCAGGGCCCGGGTGTGATCGGGACGACCAGTGCGCGGTGGGGTGGCGCTGCGGACGCGAGACGTCGGGCCGGCGCCTCTGCCAGCCCGTCGGCGTCGGCGGGCCCTATGTCTGCGCGACCGACGACGACTGCGAGGGCTGGCGGTGCAACCCGGTGGAGCTGCGCTGCGTGGACGTTCGGGAGCCGCTGCCCCCGCTCGGCTTCCTGCTGCCGGCCCTCACCCCGCGCCTCCTGAGCCCCCTCCCTGAGCCGGGAGAGCCCGTTCACGTCGCCTTCAGCGACTTCGCCTTCACCAACCCCGGCGGTCGGTTCCCCCGTCCCGCGGCGTTCTGGGTGGCCGGCACGTTGACGCGGGACGCGGGGCTGCTCGTCACCCTCGGCACGGACGACGGCGTGTCGGAAGACGGCGGCGCGCTCTTCGTCGCCGAGCGCCGACGCTTCCCGCTCCCTGCGGAAGACGTCGTCGCGATGGCCGCGGGCCAGGCCACCATCTACACGCTCGATTCGCGGGGCGCCGCCACCGCCTGGAGCACCTCGTCAGCTTCGGGGACGCCGGTGCCTCGACCAGTGATCGCAATGCGACAGATGCTCACCGGCCGGGGCGAGCTCGTCGCGATCACCACGGGCCCCGACGGCGGCCGGGAGCTGTTCAACGTCACGAGCAACGGCACGATGCTCGACGAGGCGCGGTTCCGCTGCCAGGGGCTGACCGAGGTGGTCGACGTCGCCCTCGCGAGAGAGGGTCCGTTCCTTCGCGCGGTGCTGCTCGGCGCGAGCGCAGTCTGCCTGCTGAAGGCCGAGAACAACCAGTACCAGGAGCGGGTCTTCGCCCTCGATCCCCAGGGCGCCGGCCGCCGGCTCTTCACCAACTTCGCCAACGACTTCCGGGCGTTCGACGACCGCGCCCCGACCGTCAGCCAGGTGGTGTTCGAGCTGAGCACCGACGCAGGGCTGCGCTACACCTCGGCGCGCATCACCGCCTGGGACGACGCCCTCGGACTTGCAACGCTCTCGCCAGTCGCGCCCGGGCAACGCCAGCAGCTGATGCCCCCGTGCCCCCTCTGTCCGGGTGGCGGGGCCCCGACGGAGGTCGTCCCGCTGCCGCCCACCACTGCGACCTCGGATCCGCAGGTGGTGGCGCGCTGCCCAGCGCTGACCACCGACGCCGGCGTGCTGCCGGACTCGAGCTGGAAAGTGACCACCGGCGGAACGTGCGCCAACTGGAGCTTCACGCTGATCTTCGACGAGGCCGAACTCAGGCCACACGAGGAGCCGGTCGCCGTCCAGCAGACCTCGCCAGACCGGCGCGTGCTCGGAGGCCGCAACGGCCAGGTCTGGTTCTCGATGACGCAGCCCGGCTCGGTCGCGCGCCCGCTGCTGCTCGATCATGTGCCGGACATCGCGATCCGCTACCGGCTCGATCCCCGCGTGGAGCCGACGCTGCTCATGCAGACGGCCACGCGGCCCTTCCGCCTCGCAGAGGGCATCGGCATGGTGACGCTCGGCGACGGCCAACACCAGGACGAGGTGCCGGTCGGCACGGTGCTGGGCCAGGCCGACTGGATCGTCCGGACGACGGCCGTCGTCGACGTCTCCCGCTTCCCGCTGGGCGGGCAGATCCCGTTCCAGGTCGCCGCCGCGCCACCCGGCGTCCTCTGGAGGGCGCCGGTGAACGCGACCACGCTGGGCACCTGGCTCTTCGTGGGCGCGGCGGACACCGTCTACGCGGCCAACGTGCAGCGGCAGCTGACCTCGCAGCTCGTCAGCGCCGCCGTCATGGCGCCGATCATCGTCCCGGCTCCGGGCCTGCCCGTGCGCGCGATGGCGACGAGGGCGACCGGCGGCGCGGTCCCCGAGCTGTGGGTGATCGCCGGAGACGGGCTGTTCCGCGCCGTCAGCGCCGACGGCACGCTGTGGGTGACGCAGCGACTCCCGCTCGGCGCTCGCGAGGGACAGGGGCAGTTCGCCTGGGCCGACCGCGCCGGGGCGAGGCTGCTCACCCGGAGCGGCGAGGTGGTGAGCCTGCCGACCTCGGTGCGGCTGGCCGCGCCGCCTGCTGGAGTCCCCGGCCGCGTGACGTCGGCCATGCGCGCGTGCGACGCGACCTGGGCGATCGTGGAGCGCGACGGGGGCGCGGGCCTGCACGTGCTGGGGCCCTCGTGGCCAGACGGGGGCCTGGCTCCGTGGCTCGACCTGCCGTTGCCGTCCTCGGTGAACCTCGCCGCCGCGCAGCTGCGCCGCACCGCGCAGGATCTGTTCGTCATCACCCGCACCGGCGAGGTGTGGGACATCACGCCGCCGCCCCTGCGCGACGGTGGCTGCCAATGACGCTCAGGCGTTCTTGAAGGCGGCCTTCCGCTTCTCGACGAAGGCGCGCATGCCCTCGCGCTGATCCTCGGTACCGAAGAGGAGCCCGAAGGCCTGCCGCTCGAGCTCGTTCGCGTCCTTCAGCGGCAGATCGGCGCCGGCCTCGATGACGCGCTTGGCCTGGCTCACCGCGACCGGGCCGCGCGAGGCGATCTTCTGTGCGACCTCCTTGCAGCGGACCATGAGAGCGTCGGGGGCGACGACCTCGAGCACGAGGCCGAGCTCCTTCGCCTTCGCGCCGTCGATCGGGTCGCCCGTGAAGATCAGCTCCTTCGCGCGCGCGCGGCCCAGCAGGCGGGTGAGCCGCTGGGTGCCGCCGAAGCCGGGGATCACGGCCAGGCTCACCTCGGGCAGGCCCAGCTTCGCCTTCTCGCTCGCGTAGATGAGGTCACAGGCCAGGGCGAGCTCGAGGCCGCCGCCCAGGGCGAAGCCGTTGACCGCCGCGATGGTGGGGATCGGGAGCGCCTCGAGCCGCCCCAGCACCTGGTGGCCCCGGGTGGCGAACGCGAGCGCCTGCGTCGTCGTGTAGTTCGCCATCTCGCCGATGTCCGCGCCGGCGACGAAGGCCTTCTCGCCGCCGCCAGTGAGGATCAGCGCGCGGGCGTCGGGGTTGGCCGTCACCTGCGAGATCGCCGCGTCGAGCTCGGCGAGCACCTGCAGATTGAGCGCGTTGAGCGCCTTCGGGCGGTCGATGGTGACGAGGGCGATGGGACCGTCGAACTCCAGCTTCACGAACTCGGCGTTCATGGGGATCTCCGTGGGTCAGTAGGTGAAGAAGCCGCGGCCGCTCTTCTTCCCGAGCCAGCCGGCATCGACATACTGCTTGAGCAGCGGGCTGGGCCGGTACTTGTCGTCGCCCAGGCCCTCGTGCAGCACCTTCGCGATGGCGAGCACGGTGTCGAGGCCGATGAAGTCGGCGAGCGTGAGCGGGCCCATCGGCTGATTGGTGCCGAGCTTCATCGCGGTGTCGATGTCCTGTGGGCTCGCGAGCCCCTCGTGCAGCGCGAAGCAGGCCTCGTTCAGCATGGGGATCAAGATGCGGTTGACGATGAAGCCGGGGAAGTCCTTCGAGACGACGGTCGTCTTGCCCAGCTTCTCGGCGAGGGCCTTCGTGGCGGCGTACGTGGCGTCGCTGGTCGCGGCGCCGCGGATCAGCTCGACCAGCTGCATGAGCGGCACCGGGTTCATGAAGTGCATGCCGATGACCGCGTCGGGCCGCTTCGTCACGGCGGCGATGCGGGTGATGGGGATCGAGGACGTGTTGGTGGCGAGCACGCCGCCCGGCCGCACGACCGCGTCGAGATCGCGAAAGATCCTCTTCTTGAGCTCCTCGTTCTCGCTGACGGCCTCGATCGCGATGTCGACGTCCCTCGTGTCGAGCACCGAGCTGGCGGTCTTCAGGCGCCCCAGCGCCGCTGCGCGATCGCCGTCAGCCAGCTTGCCCTTCTCGACGAGCTTGCCGAGGCCCTTCTCGATGCCGGCCTTCGCCTTCGCGACGACATCGGCCGAGACGTCCACCAGGGTGACGTGGTGACCTGAGGTGAGCCCAACCTGCGCGATGCCCGCGCCCATCTGGCCCGCTCCGATGACGACGATGTGGTTCATGGACATGGGCGCGCAGATAGCACGAGGGAGTCGGCTGTCAGCGGTGCTCGGCGCGCGAAGAAGCAGAACTCACCAGACAGTCGAGAACGCGATGGCCCAGAGCCCTGAGGCGATGAGGAGGACCAGCGCTGCAATCGCCGGAGCCGTGACGCCGGGTCGACCGGTCGCGAAACCCGACGCGGCCACGGCGGCAGCCAGGAGCGCGACGGCAGAGAGGAGGACTCGACCTTCGGAGAGGGCGAACTCCGCGGGAGCTGCAAACGGGGTCGGTCCCATGACCTCTGCGAGCTGCTCGCGCCAGCGCGCCACCACGGAGTTCGTGAGCGGCCAGATGAGCAGGAGCAGCACCACTGAGGCGGTGATGACGACGCCGTTTGCCATGCGCTCCAGGCTCCGGTCCGTCTGCGGCATCACGACTCAGGGTAGCCCACGCAACAACCTCCGGCACTCGGGCTCGTCGGGCGCCTCGTCGAGGCACCGGCTGAAGGCCTCCCTGGCCTCGGCGTGCCGTGCCAGCTCGAGCCGCGTGACGCCTAGCAGGAGCCACGCCTCCGCCCTCCCCGGCTCCATCAACACCGCGCGCTCGAGCGAGGGCAGCGCCTCCATCGGCCGCTTCTGCAGCAACAGCGCCCGCGCGAGCCCGAGGTGCCCGGCCGTCACGTTCGGCGCCGAGATGATCAACTGCCGGTACGCCTTCTCCGCCTCGGCGAACCTGCTCCGCTTCAACTTCACCAGCGCCAGGTTCCAGCGCGCCTCGGCGTAGTCGGGGTTCACTCTCAGCGCCTGCAGGAAGAGCTGCTCGGCCTCGGCGAGGCGGTTCTCCTCGACGTAGATCATCCCCAGATCGACGGCGGCCTGCGCCTGATCCTGGTTGTTCCGCAGCGCCTTGATGAACCAGCCCTTCGCGCCTTCGCGATCTCCACGCAGCTTGCGAATGAGCCCTTTGTTCGTCTGCGCGTCCCAGTAGTAGTCGCAGAACTCGAGGGAGTGATCGCAGAGCGCCTCGGCGTCGTCGAGCGCGCCGCGCGTGAGGGCGTCGGCGCAGCGCGCGTTGTACTCGACGGCGAGCTCGTTCGGAGGAGCTCGGTGGGGGCAGGCGGTGAAGAGCGCGAGGCTCAGCGCCAACGGTCGGAACATGGTCGTCTCCTGTGTCCCGGGGAACGGGGGGACACGGGGACGACGACCAGCGACAGCGCAGGCGTTTGCGGCTGTGCGAACGCCTCGATCACCCGGAGCACCATCGCCTGGACGGTACGGAGCGTGAGCTCGAGTCGAACGAACAACCGCATACCCGGTTATCGGCGGAGGTGAGCGCGGGTTGCTCAGGGGGTGGGCTCGAGCACGAGCGCCTCGCTGGCGCCGGGATCGAAATCTCGCCGGAAGACGCGGGGTTCACTCGTGTCCTTGAGCCAGACCAGGGCGATCGCCCGGTGCGGCCCGCCACGCATGACGACGGCCTGCCTCAGCTCCTCGGACACCCCGGTGGGGAAGGTGCGCTCCTCGCGGCGCAGCAGGGCCTCGTCGCGCCAGACCTGCAGCTCCACCCGGCGCACGTCGGCATAAGGCACGGCGAGGCGCCAGGTGACGTCTCGCGAGGTGGCGAAGAAGCCGAAGGCTCCCCTCCAGACGAACGCGCCGGCGAGGAGCGCGATGACGAGCGGCAGGCGGCGCTTCCAGAAAGACGCCCGGCCCTCACTCGGACTCATCGCCCTCGGGCTTCTTCTTCTTCGGCGCCTCGTACTTCGTCTTCAGATCGCTCACCGTGACCTTCGGCAGGAGCGACGGCGATTGATCCTTCACGCGGTCGGGCACCAGCTTCACCTCGGCGCGCACCTCGATCGTCATGCCGGCGATCATCTTGAGGAACTCGTCGCGCATGCGATCGCTCTGGAGGAACTTGCGCACCTCCTCGATCACGATGCGGCCGATGTCCTCCTTCGTCTTCTCGGCCTGGGTGAGGACGAGCCCGAGCACTTCCTTCGGCAGCTTGAGCTGACCGGCGACCTTGCGAATGCCCTCTTCGCTCATCACGACCGCGCCGAGGCTGGCCGCCGCCATCCGCCGGACGAAGTCCGTCACGAACCCCCGGCCCTGCTCTTCGCTGGAGTCGTCGAGGGGATCGAAGTCGGGCTGTGGTGACTCGGCCATGGCGCATTGCAGCATAGCGCCATCTCGGGCTCGCGGCGCGCGATTCTCAGGGGGTTGCGCGGATCTCGACGATCTTGTCGCCCTCGAGGAGCGCGTCGACGATCTCCTGGCCCTTCACCACCTCGCCGAAGGCCGTGTACTTGCCGTCGAGGTGCGGCTGGGGCGCAGCCGTGACGAAGAACTGCGAGCCGCCGGTGTCCTTCCCCGACAGCGCCATGCCGACGACGCCGCGCGCGTACACGCGGTGGTTCACCTCGCAGCGCACCGTGTAGCCGGGGCCGCCCTCGCCGTCGCCGCGCGGATCGCCGCCCTGCACCACGAAGTTCGGCACCACCCGGTGGAAGGTGAGGCCCTTGAAGAAGTTCTTCCGGGCGAGGGTGTACATGTTCAGCGAGGTGAGCGGCGCCTCCTGCGTGAAGAGCTTCACGTCGAACTCACCCTTCTCCGTCTTGATCAGCAGGTGCGCTTCCTTCGGCATGCTCGGCGGGCGGACCTTGTCGTCTGGGCGCTCCACGCGAGCGGCCACCACGGGCGTGCCCTTGAGGCGGGTGAGCGCCGACGCAGCCGACGCGCGAATCGTCGCGTTCGTCGAGGTGAGCCACTGCTCGAGATCGGGGATGGCCTCCTTCGCGTCGAGCAGCGCCAGCGCCTCCGCCACCGTGGGCGCGATGTCGACCTGGGTCATCGCCTTCATGGCGAGCCCGCGGATGGTGGCGATCGACTGTTTGTCGCCCAGCTTCGCCGCCGCCGACGCCGCGTAGGCCGCCACCACCGGATCCTGGCTCAGCAGCTGGGTGCGCACCTTGTCGATCGACGTCTGTGACTTCGTCTCGCCCAGCACCTCGAGCGCCGCCACCTTCACGCGTGGATCGTTGTGGAAGACGAACGCGCCCGCCTCGGACGCCCGCTTGTTCGGGTCGGCCGCGGGCACGGTGGCGAGCTCCTTCAGCACCATCGACAGGCGCTGCGGCTCCGAGATCAGGTTGCCACCGCAGTTGAGGACCTCCTGCGGAGACCCGGTCACCTTGTCGATGGCCGCGGCGATGCGGCACTCGACGTTCGCGATGTCCTGGCGCACGCGTGGGTCCTGCACCGAGCGCACGCCGTTGAGCAGCTGCTGCCGCAGCGTCTGGAGCAGCGGCTTGCCCGACGCCGGCAGGCCGGTCTGCGCGAGCATGAGCAGCGGCTGTCCCCCACCCGCGGAGTCACCGCGCAGCAGCCGCTCGACCCGGAGCGACAGATCGGCGAGGGCCCCGAGCGCAGCGCAGGCCGAGCCCTTGCAGCGGCCCGTCAGCTTGGCGAGCGACCGCGTGGCCTCGACCGCGACCCGGTAGTCGGGATCGTCGAGCAGCTTCTTGAGGGTCACCGCGTCCACGTCGGTGCCGACGTCGCCGAGGCCCTTCGCGCACACGGCGCGGATCTCGGAAGCGTCGTCGGTCGCGCACAGCAGGAGCCACGTGCGCGCGGCGGCGTTCTTCGACTGCGCGAGCGCGTAGGCCGCCCCGTAGCGGGCTGCGGGAGGCATCTCCTTCTTGATGAGCGGCGCCAGCGCGTTGAACGTCTTTGGGGGCAGCGGCAGACCCGTGCGGGCGGCGATGCCGATCGACAGCGCGGCCCGCGCCTGAACGTCACCGGCCACGACGAGCCGCTCGATCAGCCGCTCGACCGCGGGACCGCTGGCCACCCGCCCCAGCGCCTCGAGCAGCACGAGCTTCACCGCGGCATCCTGCTCCTCGGCTTCGGTCGCCTTGAGCGCCTCCGTCAGCTTCGCCTTCACGTCGTCGGCGAGCGGCGTCCACGACTGGCCGAGCAGGCCCATGGCGAAGCCCGCCTCGCTCCGCGCGCCCGGATCGGGGTCGGTCAGCCCCTTCACGAGGGTGTCCGCGGCGGCGGCGTCTTGAATGCGACCCAGCGCCAGCAGCGCCCGACCACGCAGCGCGGGATCGTTCGCCGTCAACGCCCAGGTCAGCAGCTTGTTGCCCTCGCCGAACGAGCGGTGATCCTCGAGCACCGCCACCTCGACGAACTCGGGCGGCAGCTTCGGGCCCGTGTCCACCGGTTGCGCGGTCTGCGTCCCTTTGGCGGGCTGCTTCTTCGCGGACTTCTGCGTCTGACAGGCAAGCGACAAGACGACGAGGCTGCACACGAGGATCGTTCGCGACATGGCGGGTGTACCTAGGAACACCGGTGGGTGAAGTCGAGTGCGGATTTTCTTCACCGCGTCTGCCCCCGCGGCCCGGTATGGTCCCACGTCATGCAGTGCCCTTCCTGCAACGCCGAGATCGATGACGACGCCGCCATCTGCCCCGAGTGCGACGCGATCGTGGATCCATCGGCGTTCGACGACTCTCCGCGCCCCTCGAAGCCCGCCGCGCCGAAGCGGCCCGCGACGAAGAGCGGCGTGAAGGCCGTGCCGAAGAAGCCCGGCGCGCCGGCGAAGCGGCCGAGCGGCGTCAGGCCGAAGAAGCCTGCTGCGCGCGAAGAGCCAGCCGAGGAGCGCAAGACCGGGAACGCCGCCGGAGACTGGCGCAGCCGCGTCGATCCCTCCGAGTGGAACCAGATGCCCGCCTCGCAGCGCGAGCCCGAGAAGTTCCAGGCAGACAAGGGCATCGACCCCGACGACTTCATCACCGGGATCCGCGTCTTCGTCTATGGCCTGTCGGCCGGCGACAAGCTGGCCTTCTTCGGCGCGGTCGCGACGCTCTTCTCGTGCTTCTTCCCCTGGAAGGAGACGGTGATGGACGGCGACGTGCTGGGCCTCGCCGGGCCGGGCCTCGTCACCTTCCTCATGGGGTGCCTCACGCTCGTGGTGCTCACGCTGCGGGTGAACAAGACGCTCAAGGTGAACGAGCTGCTGCTCTGGGCAGCCCAGCTCGGCACCCTCTCGATGGGGGTGTTGTGGGCGCTGGTGTCGATCAAGCAGTCGTGGGATCCGACGCTCGCCCGCGCCATCGAGGGGAATCAGGAGGTCTGGGCCTCGAAGCCGAGCTTCGGCGTGATCCTGGCGGTGCTCGCGGGTGGCCTCACCGGCTTCGGCACCGTGCTGGGCCTCAAAGGAAAGAGCTGACATGTCCGACGCGCTCACGCGGCTCGAGGCGGCGCTCTCACAGGTCGTGGTCGGCCAGCCAACGGTGCTCGCCGATCTGCTGACGACGTTCCTCGCGCGTGGCCATGCGCTGCTCGAGGGCGTTCCTGGCGTCGCCAAGACGTTGACCGCGCGCACGATGGCGCAGGCGTTGGGCCTGTCGTTCACCCGGATTCAGTTCACGCCCGACCTGATGCCCACCGACGTGCTGGGCACCAGCGTGTTCCGCCCCCAGGACGGCTCGTTCCACCTCGCGAAGGGGCCGATCTTCACCGAGGTGCTGGTGGCTGACGAGATCAACCGCACCCCGCCCAAGACGCAGGCCGCGCTGCTCGAGGCGATGGAAGAGCGGCAGGTCACCATCGACGGCACCTCGCACCTGTTGCCGCCGGCCTTCTTCGTGGTCGCGACCCAGAACCCGCTCGAGCTCGAGGGCACCTACCCCTTGCCGGAGGCGCAGCTCGATCGCTTCATGATGCGGGTGAAGGTCGGCTACCCCGATCAGAAGGCCGAGCAGGACATGCTGCTCAGGTTCCACGAGCGCAAGGGCGCTCCTCCGTCGGTGCCGCGCGTGCTCTCGGCCGCAGAGCTGGCGGAGCTGCAGCAGCGGGCGTTCTCGATCACCTGTGAGGCGTCGATCCTCGAGTATGTGGTGAGGATCGTGCGGGCGTCCCGCGACGATCGCCGCCTGCGCCTCGGCGCCTCGCCCCGGTCCGCGCAGAGCCTGCTCGCCGCCGCCAGGGCCCGCGCCGCCCTCGAGCGCCGGGACTTCGTCACGCCGGACGAGGTGAAGGCGGTCGCGCCGTCGGTCTTGAACCACAGGCTGATCGTGCGCGCCGAGGCCGAGGTCGAGGGCATCACCAGCGAGGACGTCGTGCGCCAGCTGCTCGAGCGGGTGGAAGTGCCGAGATGATCGGTCGCCCGGTGCCGACGCAGCGCGCCTTCGTCGTCGCCGCGCTGGGTCTGCTGCCAGCGGCCCTCGCTGTGCTCGCGCCGTCGGTCGCCCTCGCCTGCATCGTCCTCGACGCGGGGCTCCTCGCCGCCGTCGCCGTCGACTTCCTGAGGGCGTGGCGCCCGGGCGATCTCCGGGTGAGCCGCGACGTCGAGCCCGTGCTCTCGGCTCACCGCCCCACCCACGTGCGCCTGCTCGTCGAGCAGCGACCCGGCGCCGTGGGGCTCGTGCGCGGGGCGATCCGTGACGCCGTGCCGGCTGACGCGATGGCGACGGGCCACCAGGCGCCGCTCGGGTTCGAAGGCTCGGCCGTCGTGAGCTACCGCCTCGAAGCCAACCGCCGGGGCGATCTCCGCTTCGGCGACGTGTGGCTGCGCGTGGAGGGGCCGTGGGGCCTGTGCGCGCGTCAGTTCGCGGCGCCGTGCGAACAGACCGTCAAGGTGTTCCCCGATCTCACCGCGCTCACGAAGGACGCGCTCGCGCTCGCCCGCGCCAACGAAGACGACGCCCGCCGCCGGGTGCCGCTGCGCAGCGAGGGGCGCGAGTTCGAGAGCCTTCGGGAGTACCGGGTGGGAGACGATCGGCGCTCCATCGACTGGAAGGCGACGGCGCGTCGGAGCCGCACGATGGTGCGCGTGCACCAGCCCGAGCGGAACCAGGTCGTCCTCTTGATGCTCGACTGCGGGCGGCACATGGCCGGCGAGGTGCACGGGCGCCGCAAGCTCGATCACGCGGTCGACGCCGCGCTGCGGGTCGCGAAGGTGTCGCTCGATCAGGGCGATCTCGTCGGGGTGATCGCGTTCGCCACCGAGGTGAAGACCTGGCTGCCGCCGCGCAAGGGCGCCGATCAGCTCCGCGCCATCGCCCAGGCGCTCTACCGCGTGGACGCGAGCCTCGAAGAGAGCGACTACGGCGCCGCGATCGATCTCGCGTTCTCGAAGGGCGTCAAGCGCACGCTGGTCCTGGTGATGACCGATCTCATCGATCCCGACGCGACGCAGACCCTGCTCAAGCGCACGCGGCGGCTCGTGCCCAGGCACCTGCCGCTCGTCGCGTCCATCTTCGACGAGGCGGTGCACGCCACGGCGACCGCGACTCCGGCCACCACGCTCGAGGCGCACCGGCGGCGGGTGGCGGCGCAGCTCGAGGCCGACGCGCGGGCCACGGTGGCGAGGCTTCGCGACGCAGGCGCCCGGGTGATCCGCTCCACCGCGAAGGACTTCGGCCCGGCCGCCGTGAACGCCTACCTCGACATCAAGGCGCGGGGCCTGTTGTGACGAGCGGCCTGCAGTCGTACGGCAGCGCCAGCTCGTCGCGCAGTCGCTCGTGCAGCTCGTGCGCGTTCACGCGATGATCTCCGGCGCGGTAGACGAGGCGGAGCCCACGCCAGGCCACCATGCCGTGGCTGTTCCACCCGTAGTGCGCCACCGCCTCGACCGCCTCGGGCTCGAGGTGCTCGACGGTGCGGAAGCGGACCGTGCCCTGAAACTCCCTGTCGAGCACGCGCACGGCGGCCCGCGTCGCGTCGCAGACGCGTCAGAAGTTCAGGTAGTAGTAGGTGACGACGAGCTCATCGTCGGCGGGCTGTCCCGGTACCGGGCCGTGGGTCTTCGCGCAGGCTGCGATCGTGAGGGCCATCAGGCCGAGACGGAGGCGCATGCGTCGAGTCTGACGCTGACGCGATCGGCCCGCAACGGAGCCGTGCTGACACGGAGCCGTGCTGACACGGAGCCGTGCTGACACGGAGCCGTGCTGCACCGAGACGGACACCCACCCGCCTGCCTGCGCACGTTGCGCCGCTGCGGCCCCTCCCCCGAGCCTGACGTCTCACCGCGACGTATGTACGCACCGCCGTTGGGACGACGATGGGCAGCGGGCGCTCTGAGGTACGACCGCGGACGGGCTTGCGCGAGACGGAGCCCCACCCGCCTGGCTGCGCACGTTGCGCCGCTGCTGCCCCTCCCTCCGAGCCTGCCGTCTCACCGCGACGAACGCACTGCGTGGAACGGCGATGCCAGCGGGTCGCGTCCGCCGACGGACTCGCGGAGCCGCTCCACCGAGACGGAGACCCGCCCGCCACGAGCCGTCCGCGATCAAATTGGTTGAGTTCGTGAGACATCACTGGCACGTGATCGCGACATGTTCGTGACCCTCGCGACGGTCCTCGCGCTGGCCCAGCTTCCCGATGGCGGGGTCGAGGCGTCCGATGGCGGCGTCACCGAGCCCGTCGATGCGGGTGTGGCGACCGTCGCCGACGCCGGCGCTCCGAGGGCGCCGGTGACCCTCACCGCGAAGTGGGGCGAGGGCGTCGTCGTCAAGGCCGGGGACTTCTCCCTGCAGGTTCGCGGCCGGGTCCAGGCTCGTGCTGAAGCGATCGTGCCCACCGAAGGGTCGACCGTGAACCGGCTCAACCAGCTCCTCATCCGTCGGGCCCGGCTCAGCCTCATCGCGAAATACACCGACGCGTGGACGATGACGGTCCAGCTCGCCTTCGCCACCCTCGACATGGAGCCGGACGCCCCGAACGTCCTTCGCGACGCGAACCTCACCTGGTCCGGGCTGCGCGATCTGAACGTGCGCGTGGGGCAGATGAAGGTGCCGTTCGGCCGTCAGCGCGTCATCTCGTCAGGCAATCAGCAGATGGTGGATCGATCGATCATCATCGGAGAGCTGAGCCTCGACCGCGACGTCGGCATCTTGTTGCGCAGCGACGACCTCTTCGGCCTCGGGGGACGGCTGTCGTACGCGCTGGGCGTGATGGGCGGCGACGGGCGGAACCGGCTCGGCACCAACGTCGGCCTGCTCTACGTGGCGCGCGCGCAGGTGAACCCGTTCGGCAAGTTCGACGATCTCGTCGCCGGCGACCTCGAGCGGCTCGAGCACCCTCGCCTGTCGATCGGCCTCGCCGCGGCCCGCAACGTCGCGACCGTGCGCCAGCGCAGCACCATCGGCACCACGTTCCGGAACGGCGCGCTCACCTACGATCACCTCGCCGCGGATCTCCTGTTCAAGTGGAGGGGCTTCTCGCTCGAGGCCGAGGCCCTGCTCCGCTTCGCCGAGCGCCCGAACCTGATCGGCTCCTCGACGACGGAATGGGCACGCGCCGGCTGGGGCTACTACGCGCAGGCCGGCTACTCGCCGGTGCAGGCCTTCGAGGTGAGCGCTCGATGGAGCCAGCTGCGGCCCTTCGTCGGCACCGACCCCTCGTTCCGTCACCAGCGCGAGCTGGGCGTGGGCGTCGGCTGGTACCCGAAGAAGCACGACCTGAAGCTGCAGGGCGACTTCTTCTGGCTCCCCGTCGGAGAGCGCTTCGACGTGGGCAGCTTCCAGGTGCGCGCACAGCTGCAGCTCGCCTTCTGATTGCTGCGCCGCTCAGGGCGGTAGGCGGCCGTCGTCGCAGGAGCGGCCCCGGGAGTCGCGCCACAGCCGCCAGACGTGGCCGAAACCGGCGTCTTTCCACCGCGGCGCTCAACGACGGTGGTTTGCCCTGGGCGCACCCGGAGCGAGGGGCGCGTGACGTCGGCAGCGCGATGGCGCCGTCGCGGGGCCACGCGTGATGAACACGCCCGAGTACTCACCGGCGTTCCGCTGAAGGTAGGGCACCAGCCGCTCGATCACCGTCGCGCCCGCGTGGTGATCGCCAAACAGCGCCTCCCCCTCCCCCAGGTAGAGCCCCACGTGCCACACCCAGACCGGCGCGCCCTCGAGGGTGCCGATGGCCGGCTCCGCAGGGTTCTGGATGGGCCCGACGAGCATCAGCACGTCACCCGCCTGGAGCCGCTCGAGCGCCAGCGCGGCGGTGGCGACAGGCGAGAGCCCCTCGACCGGCGCGCCCCACAGCCGGCCAGCCACGATCTCGGTCGGCCTCACCGGGTACGACTTCCAGCCGCAGCCCGACGCGCGTTCGGCGGCCGCCAGCACCACCCCCATGCAGTCGATGCCCTCGTTCTTCCGGAGCCGACCGCCCCACTCGTAGGGGGTACCGAGCAGCGCCTTCGCGGCCTCCACGCCGGCACCGACGGGCTTCTGCGCCAGGAACACCATCACGGTCAGAGAGAGCATGACACCGGGAGACGCCCGGCCCAGCCCGTTCGTTCCATCCCCGGGCGAACCCCGGCGAGCCTCCCGCAGCAGCAACCGATCTGGCCTTCTCTGCGGGACAGGCTGGTGCGACCTCGAATCGACGTGCGGCGACTGAACGCCCAAGGTTCGCGAGTTCACAGCGAGGCACCCCAGCCACGGTCGCTTGTCGGTGGGCGCACAAACCACGGCATCGACTCCTGCAAGCTGTTGGTGGCGCCAACATTCTGCAGGACTCGAAGCGACAGGCGCCGGGGGCGGACGCTCAGGGTCCCGGGCCGCGCGCTGCGCGTGTTTGACGCGACGTCGGCGATGGCGGCCGGGTGGGACGCTCAGCGGCAGTGGCCGAGCGCGACCGGGAAGCGACCCTGGTGGGGCTCGCAGCTCCCGCTGCCAGCGGCCGATGCGACGTGGCGACCGGGCTCCGGAACATGCCAGTCGGGACTGCGGAGAAGGTTCGACCGCGTTTCTGGAAAGGCAACCGACCCAAGGCGCGAAGAACCAGGCGGCTGGTCGCGAGCGTCACCGGGAAGAACGTCGTGCGCCGGGCGGACGACGTGCACTCGACCTCCATCGAACTCGAAGGCCGTGATGGTCAGGGCGGCTCAGCGGCAGACGCCGGGGAGCGCGACCAGGAAGCGGGCCCCGGGGACGCCCTGGAGCACCACCAGATCCCGCTGCGCGTCGGTGTTCAGCCTGATCGACGCGACGTCGGCGATGGGCGCGCCTGCGCTGAAGTTGAGGGCGCTGGTGGTGAAGTTCGACGCGGCCAGGGTGTCGCCGCGCAGGACGGAGAGCACCGAGCTGCCGCTCCCTCCGGCGGACAGGTCGGGCGCAGAGTCATTGTCCAGATCGGCCAGCACCGTGCGCGCGGGCAGCGCCGGCAGCGAAGCCTGGAACCCGAAGCCACCGCTGCCGTCGCCGCGGTAGAGCCGCCCCCCGATGACGAAGTCGATCTTGCTGTCGTTGTTGAGATCAGCCGCGACGACGTTGGTGCCCGTCGCGCCGGAGAGGCTGACCGTCGTCCCCGCCACGAAGCCGCCGCCGACGTTGATGTACGGCGTGAGCGTCGTGAACGACAGGGAGACCGCCAGCACGTCAGGACGCCCGTCGTTGTTCACGTCGGCCACGACCAGCGATGACGCGCCCACTGGTCCGATGGGCTGTTCGGTCGAAAACGCGCCGCTGCCGAGGTTGCGGAACCAGTGCAGGGTGGCGTTGGTGGAGGCGAGCACGTCGACGTTGCCGTCAGCGTCGAGATCACCCGTCGCGACCAGCGTCGCCGGGGTCGGCGTCGCGAGCTGCAGCGGCGCCGCGAAGGTCCCCGACGTGGAGCCCAGGCGCACCTCGATCACGGTGGGCAGCAGCCCGACCGAACCGACCGTCGAGCACGTCAGCACCACGTCCTCGGGGTGAGAGCAGTTGTGCGACGTGATGTAGCTGCAGCCGAAGAGGCTGCTCTCGGAGCCCGTACACGAGACGTTGTCCATCACGATGGGGAGGGTGCCGGGCAGCGGGCTCGGGTACTGGGCGACGATGGCGCCAATCGGGTTGAAGCCGAGCGTTCGGCACGCGACCGAGCCGTTGTTGGTGGACGTCGTCGAGGGGGGTTCCCAGTTGTCGTCGCAGACGGTGCCCCAGGTGGTGCCGTTGAACACCTCGAGGCGCCCGGTGATGGACGAGCCGGTCGAGCTGCTGTCGGCGAGCCTGACGTTCGGGTTCCCGGGTGGGAAGACGCCGGCGTCGATCACTCCGGCGTCGGCGGCGAGCCCGATGGTGACGAGATCGAAGGCGCTGTCGCCGTTGAGCCGGGCGATGGCGATGCGATCGCTCCGCACGGGGAACGTGGGCCCGGCGGTGAAGGAGCCGGCCGCGGTGCCGAAGAACACCTCGGCGTTCATGGTCGCGCCGGGACTCGGGGTGACGACCGCGTCTCCGATGCCGTCGCCGTTCAGGTCCCCGGTCACCACGCGATCAGCGTTGGGCACGCTCATGCCCTGGAGCGCCGGGAACGTGCCGGCCTCGTTGGGCACCGTCACGATCGTCGAGCCACTCTGGCTGGTGAGATCGGCGCGGCCGTCCTGCGTCAGGTCGGCCAGGACCAGGGACTGCAACGCCGTGCTCGTCACCGCCACGCCGATGGCGGCGGGGGCCGAGAACAGGCCGCCGCCCTGCGCGAGGAAGAGCCGCAGATCGGTCGCGCCCACGCCGACGTCGAGCCGCGCGTCCGCGTTCACGTCGCCCAGGCTGATCACCCTCGCAGCCGTCGGGAGGGCCAGCGCTACCGAGGTGCCAAACTGGGCGGCCGCGGTCAGCGGGTACACCCGCACCTGGAAGGTCCCTCCGCCGACCGTCGACGCCACCACGGCGTCAGCGACGCCATCACCGGTCACGTCGCCGACCTCGAGCGGGAACGCCGACGCGCCGGAGGTGAACGTCTCGCCCGAGGGCAGCTGCGCCAGCGCCGCCGCTCCCGTGTTGAAGGGCGTGGCGATCACCCCGGTGCCGGGAAAAAGGTAGACGGCGTTCGTCGCAGCGGTCGCCACCACGTCGGAGTGGGCATCGCCGTTCACGTTCACCGCGCGCAGGTTGCTGATGAGGCTGATGCCGATGTTCGCCGAGGTTCCGGCCCCGACCGGCGACCCGCTGCTGGCCGCGACTCCGGGGAAGAGGATGGCGGCCTGCGACGCCGTCGAGGTGTTGAAGCCGAAGAGGACGTCCCCTGGCGCCGCGCCGGTGAACTCGCCGATCGTCACGCTGGAAGGCGTGATCACGCCGATGGGGTTCGCCGTCACGGTGAACTGCGAGAACACGCCCGCGCCACTGTTGCGCAGCACCGACGCGGTGCTCGAGCTTCCGATCGCGACGATCTCTGGCCGCCCGTCGCCGGTGAGATCACCCGCGACGAGGAAGGTGGGCGTGATGCTGAGCGAGACGCTGGTCGAGGTCGACGGCGAGAAGCCGCCCGAGGCCTGACCGAACCGGACGTACAGCACGCTCGACTCGGTGCTGACCAGATCCACGCGACCGTCGCCGTTCACGTCCACCACCACCATGGGGAAGCTGCTCGACGTGTTCGCGGTGATCACCGGAAGCATCGTGCGGAAGGCGACGCCCGAGGCGCAGAACGCGCGACACTCACCCTGGCTGCAGCGTTCGGCGCCGGTGCACGCCGTGTTGCACGCGCCGCAGTGAGTCCCGTTCGTCTGCACGTTGACGCAGGTTCCGCCGCACTGCGTGACACAGCCCGTCGAACAGATGCCGTTCATCCCGCAGATGCCGCGCTCGTTCGGGTTGGCGCTCGAGCAGACCGCGCACGTCGGACCGCACCCCAGCACGTAGTCCGCGGGCACGCACTGGTTGCCGCCCATCGGGCAGCGGTTGGTGCCCATCGCGCAGTCCCAGCCGCACGCGAACGGCGCGGTGGGAGAGGAGCGCGCGCAGGTGCGCACGGAGTTGGCTGGCCCAGCGGGACATGGCGTGCAGAGCGTGCCGCAGCCGTCGGGCGAGTTGTCAGCCACGCACTGCGTGCCGCAGCGATGGAAGCCGGAGTTGCAGGTGAAGTCGCAGGTCCCGCTGACGCAGGCCGCCGTCGCGTTCGCTGGCGGCGTGCAGGTCAGGCACGACGGCCCGCAGCTGGTGATCGAGTCGGCGACGCAGACGTTGTTGCAGTAGTTCGGCGTGGTGACGGAGGCGCAGCGCAGGCCGCAGTTCACCCCGTCGCAGGTCGTCGTGGTGCCGCTGCCCATCGGGCCGTCGGGACAGGGGGCGCAGCGGGCGCCGCAGGTCGCGGTCGTGAAGTTCGACACGCACTGACCGTTGCACTCGTGGAAGCCGGTGTTGCACTGGATGCCGCAGGCGACGCCGTTGCAGGTGGCCGTGCCGTTGACCGGCGTGGGGCAGGCCGTGCAGCTGCTACCGCACGACGTGAGCGCGGTGTCGGAGACGCACTGGCTGCCGCACTGGTGGAAACCAGCGGCGCAGGTGTACTGGCACTGCCCGTTGACGCACTGCGGGTTCGTCGCGCCAGCCGGAGGCGTGCAGGTCTGGCAGGAAGCGCCGCACGAGGTGGCCGACTCCGCCAAGCACTGGTTCCCGCAGCGCGCGAAGCCCGGGTTGCACTGCCACGTGCAGGCGGGCGGCTGGCCGGCGCCCGGCGACATGCACTGCGCGACCGCGTTGGCGGGGATCACACACGGCTGGCAGCGGTTGCCACAGGTCGCGACGTCGAAGTCCGAGACGCAGTCGTTGCCGCACTGGTGGAAGCCCGGCGCGCACTGCAGGCTGCAGTCGTTGCCATCACAGACGGGCATCGCGTTCGGCGCGCCGGGACACGCGGTGCAGCGCGTGCCGCACGTCATCGCGTCGAAGTTCGAGACGCACTGGTTGCCACACAGGTGGTAGCCCGGCATGCAGCTGAAGGTGCAGGCGCCGTTCGTGCACGCGGGGATCGAGTTGGGCACCGACGCGCAGTTGAGACAGCTCGGGCCGCACGCGGTGATGGTGTTCGCCGGCACGCAGCTCCCTCCGCAGAAGTTGGCGTTCGCCGGACACGTGCAGGTGTTCCGCATGGTGTCGCAGATCTGCCCGCCCGCGCAGTGGGTGTTGTTCTGGCAGCCGAAGACGCACGTGCTGCCGGAGCCGCAGTAGTAGTTCGGTGGACACGACCCCGGAGTCTGAGTGCACATCGTGGGCACGGCGCGGCAGGCGCTGTTGTCGCAGTACTGGCCCGGCCCGCAGCTGCGACCGCAGGCGCCGCAGTGCCCGAAGTCCGACCGCGTGTTCACGCACGCGCCGCTGCAGAGCGTGAGGCCAGCGGAGCAGGACACCATCCCGCCGCCGGTCCCTCCACCGACTCCGCCCCCGGTCACGCCTCCGCCCGTGCCCCCCGCGGCGCCTCCGCCCGTCGCCGCCCCCCCGCCAGCGCTGCCTGACGTGCACACATTGCTCTGGCACGTCTGGCCCGTGGCGCAGGTGCGGCAGTCGAGCCCGCCCGAGCCGCACGCCGCGATCGTCTGCCCGGACTGGCACTCCCCGTTCGCGTCGCAACAGCCGGACGCACAGGTCGCTGCGCTGCACCGTCGCACGGGTGGCGTACACGAGAGGAACGCGCTGGAGAGCAGCAGGGCGACGACGACGACTCGAGAGGTGATCACAGGCGCTCCGGGGGACGACACGGCCAACCGATGCAGTGCCACCAAAGTGGCGCGCGACGCAAGCCCCGACGGCGCAGATGAGCCCGACGCACGAGGCGGCCTGCGCCGCTGTACGCCCGGCTCGGCGCTGCGCGCGCTGACGAGAGGCGTCAGCTCTGCCTCGGCCAGCGAGCTCGCCTGTGGGCCGCGGGAGCCGTCGCCGCAGCTCGCGATGAGCCGGACACGCTCGCGCCCGACTACGAGAGCTGGCCGCGCTTCATCCCCAGCGAGGTGAACTCGCCCGAGACCATTGAGCTGAACGCCGGCGTGCCTGTACGCGACGGGGACGAACGCGGCATCTGCGTCACGGAGCACAGCCACGGCTCCACCGAGCTGCCGCTCGACGCTCCACGAGCCCCAGTGCACGCCGAAGCCCAACACACCTCACAGTGAGCAGCTCGAAGACGAGCGCCCAGCCCGGGTCGGACCCGGAGCGCCCTCGACCGCTCGAGCGTCAGCGTGGCCTGGCGACCAGCGACGGGGTCAGCGGCAGACTCCCGGCGCGGCGACCACCGCCCGGCTCCCCTGCGGACCCACGAGGACCACCAGATCGCGCTGCGCGTCCGTGTTGAAGCGGGCGAGCGCGACGTCCTCAACCACCGAGCCAGGCGAGTAGGCGCTCGGCGTCGCCGCGAAGCCGAACGCCGTCGAGGAGGTGCCGGAGAGCACCGACAACACCGAGCTGGCGCTGCCGGCGCCGATGAGATCGAGCGACCCGCTGTTGTCGAGATCGGCCAGGACCTGCCGCGGCGGCTGCGTGGGCATCGTCGAGGTCTGCTGAGTGAAGCCCCCTGCCCCGTTGCCGGCGTAGACGAACCGCCCGAACACGAGATCCGGCTTTCCGTCATAGGTGACGTCGCCGGCCAGCACGCTGAAGTTGGTCGAGATGCTGGGCGAGATCGCGGTGCCAGCGAGGAAGCCCGCGTTGCCTGGCAGCCCCACGTTCAGCCAGGGTTCGAGCCGGTTGAAGCTGGCGCTGGCGACCACGATGTCACGCCGGCCGTCGAGGTTGAGATCGGAGAGCGCCAGGCTCGACACCGACGTCGTCGTCAGGAGCGGCTGCGCGGGCGCGAACATGTTCGAGCCCAGGTTCACCAGCACCTCGACGCCCAGGTTCGAGCCGACCACGATGTCGTTCCGGGTGTCGTTCGACACCTCGCCAATCGCGAGGAACGTCGGCGCGGCCCGCACGGGAAGCTGCAGCGGCGCGCTCAGCGTGTTGCCCATGGCGCCGAAGCGCACCTCGACGACGAAGCCCGTCCCGCCGTCCACCGCGCCAAGGCCTGCGGTCACCAGATCTTCGCGCGTATCGCCGTTGAGCTCACCGATGGCCCCACGATCACCGCGAGTGGTGAACGACGGCCCCGTGGTGAAGGCGCCCGTTCCCGAGCCGTAGAGCACCTGGGTGGTGCTGTCCTGCGAGACGGCGCCGGTCACCAGACACTCGATGCCGAGGTCGCTCACGTTGGTGCAGGTCGAGGCGTAGTGCGTACAGGTCTGCCAGGAGGAGTACGAGCTAGAGGCGCAGTAGAAGCCGCTGATGCCGGGCGGCGTCGAGGGGCTCGGCGTGGTGTAGGACGTGACGGCCGAGCTCAAGCCCAGCGAGCGGCACAGCACCGGGATCTCGTAGCTGATCGACAGCCCCGAGTTGCACACCGTGCCCCAGGCCCCGTTGTAGAAGACCTCGACGCGGCCCCGCACGCTGTTGGTGGTGTACAGCGTGTCCACCAGGCGGATGTTGGTGCCCATCACCGGCCCCGACATCGAGGGCGAGTTCGCCGCCACGTCGGTGAAGCCGTCGCCGTTCAGGTCACCGGCCGTGATGCGGGTGGCGTTCGGCACGCTGGCGCCCTGCACGCCTGCGAAGCCGCCCGTGCCGTTGTTGACCGCCGTGACGATGGTGTTGCCCGAGGGCGCGAAGATCTCCGGGCGCGCGTCACCGGTGACGTCCGCCACGGCGAGCGAGTTGAAGAAGGTGGCTCCGAAGCTGATGGCGAGCACCTGGGGCATCGCGAAGCCGCCGACCTGGCTCGGGAACACGCGCACGTCGGTCGTGCCCGCCACCACGTCACGCCGCCCATCTCCGTTGACGTCTGCCGCGACGAGCGCGCGGCTCACGGAGGGCAGCGCCAGCAGGCTCGACGCTCCGAAGGCGGGGGCTGACGTGAGCGGGAAGACCCGCACGCCGAAGGTGGAACCACCAGCCACGACGGGCACCACCACGTCCGGAACCCCGTCGGCGGTGACGTCGGCCACGTCCATCATGAACGACGATCCCGCGGTCCCCGAGGTGAAGCTCTCGCCCGTGCCGAGCTGCGCGAGCACGGCCATCGGCGCGTTGAACGGAGCCGACGCGCTGCCGGTGCCCGGGTACACATAGACGGCGTTCGACGCGGCCGTCGCGATGAGATCCGTGAAGCCATCGGCGTTCACCAGCGCCGCCCGGACATTCGAGATCGTGCCGATGCCCAGCCCGGCCGAGCCGGTGACGGTGATCGGGTTGGTGGTCAGCCCATTGCCCGAGAAGAGCGCCGCCGACTGGGCCGCGAGCGAGGTGTTGAAGCTGAAGACGACGTCAGCCGGGCCGGCGCCGGTGAACTCTCCGATGGTGGCCGAGGTGGGCACCAGCGACGCCCCGTAGGCCAGCGACGAGGGGATGATGCTGGAGCGGGTGAAGGACCCCGCGCCGAGGTTGCGCAGCACGTCCACGTTGGTGGTGGTGCTCAACACGAGGAGCTCGGGCAACCCGTCTCCGGTGAGATCGCCCGCGACCAGCTGGGCGGGGTTGTAGTTGAGGGCGGTCTGCACCGCCGTCGTGGAGAACGTGCCTGACGGGCCGGTGCCCGCCGCGTTGGCGAGGCCCAGGCGGACGTAGAGCGTGTAGTTCTCTGCCACCACCAGATCGTTTCGGCCGTCACCGTTCACGTCGAGCACCAGGAAGGGGAAGGCGCTGGTCGTGGTGGTGACCGACGGCAGCATCGACGACAGGCCGACGCCCGAGGCGCAGAACGCCCGGCACTGGCCCTCGGAGCAGCGATCGTTCCCGGTGCAGGCCGTGTTGCAGGCGCCGCAGTGGGCGGCGCTCGTCTGCGCGTTCACGCAGGCGCCCGCGCACTGGGTGATGCAGCCGGTCGTGCAGATGCCGTTGGTGCCACACACGCCACGCTCGAGCGCGACCGCCGACGAGCAGACCGCGCACGTCGGCCCGCAGGCGAGCGTGAGATCGGCCGGCACGCACTGCTGCACGGAGTTGATCGTGCAGCGGTTGGTCCCGGGGCCGCAGTCCCACCCACACGCGAAGGGGGCCGTCGGCGTGGAGCGCGTGCAGGTCGTCGTGGTGTTGGGAGGACCCGCCGGACACGCCGAGCAGCTGGTGCCGCAGCTCGACGGGCTGTTGTCGGGCAGGCACTGCGTCCCGCACCGGTGGTAGCCCGACTGGCAGGTGAAGTCGCAGGTGCCGCTCACGCACGTGGCGGTCGCGTTCGCTGGCGCGGTGCAGGTGAGGCATGACGGGCCGCAGCTCGTGATGGAGTCGGCCACGCAGACGTTGTTGCAGTAGTTCGGCGTGGTGACGGAGCCGCAGCGCAGGCCGCAGTTCGTCCCGTCACACGTCACCGTCGTACCGCTGCCCACGGGGCCGTCCGGACAGGGGGCGCAGCGGCTGCCGCACGTGTTGGTGTTGAAGTTCGAGACGCACTGGCCATTGCATTCGTGGAACCCGACGTTGCACTGCACGCCGCAGCTGGTGCCGTCGCAGGTCGCGGTGCCGTTCGCGGGGGTGGGGCATGGCGAGCAGCTCATGCCGCAGGTCGCGGGCGACAGGTTCGTCACGCACGCGTTGTTGCACGTGTGGAACCCCATCGCGCAGGTGTACTGGCACTGGCCGTTCACGCACTGTGGGTTGGTGGCGCCGGCGGGCGGGGTGCAGGTCTGGCAGGTCGCGCCGCAGGCGGTGGCCGACTCCGTCACGCACTGGCTGCCACAGCGCACGAAGCCGGGGTTGCACTGGAACGTGCACGCGGGAGGCTGCCCACCCCCTGGCGACATGCACTGGGCGACGCCGTTGGCCGGAGCCTGGCAGGGCTGGCACGCGTTGCCGCACGTCGCGACGTCGAAGTTCGACACGCAGTCCTGGCCGCACTTGTGGAAGCCCGCCGCGCAGACGAAGTCACACACGTTGCCGTCGCAGGTGGAGGTCGCGTTGGGGGGAATGACGCAGGCCTGGCAGCTCGTGCCGCACGTGAGGACGTCGAAGTTCGACACGCACCGGTTGCCACAGCGGTGGTAGCCAGCCGCGCAGGTGAAGCCGCAGACGCCCTGGGAGCACGTCCCGACGCCGTTGGCCACGCTGCAGTCCAGGCACGAGGCGCCGCACGCGGTCGGGGTGCTCTCGGGCACGCACGAGCTGCCACACAGGTTCGTGCCCGTCGGGCACTCGCAGCGCTTCGTGTTCATCTCGCACACGCGGCCGCCCCGGCAGTCTGCGTTGTCACGGCAGCCGAACACGCACATGCTGTTGGAGGGGTCGCAGTAGTAGTTCGTCGGGCACGGTTGCGCCGGGCCACATGACGCCGGCACCGCCGCGCACTGGCCGTTGCTGCAGTACTGGTTGATGCCGCAGCTCCGCCCGCAAGCGCCGCAGTTGTCGAAGTCGCTCTGGGTCGCGACGCACCTCAACCCGCACGCCGTGAAGCCCGAGGAGCAGCTCGTCATGCCTCCCGCCGCGCCGCCTCCCGTCGCCCCACCCGCGGTCCCGCCTCCGCTCGCCCCACCCGCCACGCCGCCGCCCGTGGCGCTCCCGCCGCCGGTGGTGTTCGCCGTGCTGCACTGACCGCTGTTGCAGGTCTGGTTCGTGCTGCACACGCGGCACTCGTTGCCCTGCGAGCCGCACGCGGTGATCGTCAGGCCTGACTGGCACTGTCCGTTCGCGTCACAGCAGCCCGGACACGACGACGAGCTGCACGGCCGCACGGGCGGAGTGCACGCCGTCACTGCCATCGTTGAAACGGCTCCTGCGCCCAGCAGCACCAGCACCTTGATGACGTTCACGAGTCGGACTCCCTGTAGGCCCTGAGCCCACAAACACCTGAAACTGCGCCAAACCGCAAGAGGCCCCGAGGGACGAGGAAGTCTCTCGTTTATTCAAAGGCTTGTGCCGACCTACTCGGCACGCATCGCCTCGACGGGATCCAGTCGCGCTGCACGAGCCGCAGGGTAGATGCCGAAGACGAGACCCACCCCCGAGCTCATGCCCAGCGAGAGCGCGGCGGCCCAGACGGGCACGGCGGTGGCCAGGCCCAGCGCCCATCGTCCCAGCCCGGCGAGCGAGAGGCCCACGCCCAGCCCGATGAGACCGCCCACCAGCGCGAGCGCGATGGCCTCGGTCGCGAACTGACCGAGGATCCGGCTGCGGCGGGCGCCGAGCGCCTTGCGAACGCCGATCTCCCGCGTCCGCTCCGACACCGACACCAGCATGATGTTGAGGATCCCGATGCCACCGACGAGCAGCGACAACAGGCACACGCCGAACGTGGCCGCGGTGATCACCTTCGAGAGATCGTTGAGCGTCTTCGCCATGGACTCGTTCGTGGACACCTCGAAGTTGTCGTCCTCCTCAGGGCCGAGGCCGCGGCGCTGGCGCATGAGCCGGGACGTCTCTTCCATCGCGCGTTCGAAGACCGGCTGATCGACGGCCTCGACGCTGATCGAGACGGTTCGCCGTTTCCCGTACAGGCCCAGGAAGGTGTTCATCGGCGCCAGCACCTGGTTGTCGAGGTTGAAGAGGCCGAGCACCTTCCCGCGCCGCTCGAGCACGCCCACGACGGTGAAGGGGCGGCCCTTCAGGCGCACCTCCTGCCCGACGGGATCGAGGCTGGGGAAGAGCTTGTCAGCCACGTCGGGCCCGAGGACGGCGACCTGCCGGCCGTCGAGATCCTCCTGCTCGTTGAAGTAGCGCCCGTTCGCGACCACGACGCCGGCCGTCTCCGGGTACTCCACCGTGGTGCCGAGGATGAAGACGTTCGGCTGCGTCTCGGTCATCGCCGTCCGCACCCGCTGGCCCGGCTGCCACGACGAGGCGCTGGTGCGCTTCACCGAGGGGCAGTGCTCGAGGATCGCGCGCTTGTCGTCGAGGGTCAGCACCGGGCGCGCGGCGATCTTCGCCCAGTTCGTGCGATCGCCACCGCCGAAGCGGAAGCCCTGCGGCCACTTGTCCACCCGGAAGACATTGGCGCCGAGCTGCGACAGATCCTTGTTCACCTTGAGGCGCAGGCCTTCCAGCAGGGCCATCATCGTCATCACCGTCGCGACGCCGATGATGATCCCGAGCAGCGTGAGCGCGGTCCGCAGTGGGTGAGCGATGAAGGTGCTCGCGGCGAGGCGCAGGTTGTCGATGAAGGCGCGCAGCATCGTCACTCCTGCCTGAGCGCTTCCACGGGGTCGAGGTTGGCCGCGCGCGCCGCCGGCCAGATGCCGAAGAGCAGCCCGACGAGCGCCGCGAACAGCACGCCGAAGACGACGGTGAGCGGCTTCACGGTGGCCGCGAGCGGCGTCACCAGGCTGACGAGCTTCGCGCCCCCGAGGCCGACGACGGTGCCGAGCGCGCCGCCCACCGCCGACACCACCATCGCCTCGAGCATGAACTGCACGATGATGGTCCGCTTCCGCGCGCCCAGGGCCCGGCGCACGCCGATCTCACGCGTCCGCTCGCGCACCGAGACGAGCATGATGTTCATGATCCCGATGCCGCCCACGAGCAGCGTGATGAAGCCGATGCCGAGCGCCACGCCGTAGAGCGCGCCGGTGAGCTGCTGGTACGTGCTGGCGAGCTGCTCGGGACGGTTGATCGCGAAGTCGTCGGGCTTGTCGGGCGGCGTCTTCCGCACCCGGCGCAAGATGCCGACGAGCTCGTCCTCGAGGGCGTCGAGCTGCTCGGGGTTCTTCACCATGACGCCGATGGTGAAGCTGCGCCGACCCGCGAAGAAGCTCGTGAAGGTGCCGAGGGGGATCACCACCCGCAGGTCCTGGGAGCTGTCGAGCAGCTTGCCCTTGCGCGCCAGCGTGCCCACGACGGTGAAGGGCTTCTTGCCCACGCGAATCGTGTGGCCGATCGGGTTGGTGCCCTCGGGGAAGAGCGTGTCGGCCACGTCGGCGCCCAGCACCGCCACCAGCCGCCGGTTGTCGTCGTCGGGCTGCGAGAAGAAGCGGCCGAGGGCGACCTCGAAGCCGTTGACCTTCGGCCAGTCCTCCGCCGCGCCCGAGACGACCACCTGTGACAGCTCCGAGCCCAGGAAGGCCACGTCGGCGCTGTCGTCCACCATGGGGATGACGGTCTCGCAGAGCACGCACTGGGCGCGCACGGCCTCGATCTGCGCCAGCGTGATGTTCTTCCGGTTGCGGAACTCCCACCAGTTGCCGAGCTGCACCCACGGCTGCCTGGAGACGAAGACCGAGCTCGAGCCCAGGGTCGCCAGCTGCTTCTCGAAGGACGAGTCGAGCCCCTGGGTGATGCCGAGGATCGCCAGGAGCGTCGCCACGCCGATGCCGATGCCCAGCGTCGTGAGCAGCGTGCGCAGGCGGTGCACCGCGAGCGATCTGACGGCGATCGCGGCGCCCTCGACGAGATCGACGCGCAGGCTCACGGGCGCGCTCCGGCGTAGGCGACCTCGGCCCCCGGGCCGTCGGCGACGATCCTTCCGTCCGAGAGCCGCACCGCGCGCGGACAACGCGCCGCCAGCTTCGGCTCGTGGGTGACGAGGACGATGGTGTGGCCCTGCTGGTGCAGCTCTTCGAAGAGCCTGACGATCTCCTCGCCGGTCGCGCTGTCGAGGTTGCCCGTGGGCTCGTCGGCGAGGAGCAACGACGGCTGGGCCGCGAGCGCCCGGGCGATGGCGACGCGCTGCCGTTGCCCGCCGGAGAGCTCGGTGGGCTTGTGGTGCATGCGTGGCGTGAGCTTCACCTTCTCGAGCGCCTCCTTCGCCAGGGCGCGCCGCGTCTTCGCCCGTTCGCCGCGGTACACCAACGGCAGCTCGACGTTCGCGAGGGCTGTCTCCCGCGGCAGCAGCTGGAAGTTCTGGAAGATGAAGCCGATCTCGCGGTTGCGGATGTCGGCGAGCGCGTCGTCGGACAGGCGCGCGACGTCCTTGCCGTTGAGCCGGTAGGCGCCGCGCGTGGGCGTGTCGAGGCAGCCGATCACGTTCATCAACGTGGACTTGCCCGAGCCAGACTGACCGATGATCGCCACCCACTCGCCCTTCGCGATCGACATCGACACGCCATCGAGGGCGTGCACCACCTCGCCGCCGACGACGTACTCCCGCGCGATGTCGGTCAGCTCGATCAGCATGCGATCAGCCGCGCTTGCCCTTGAAGCGACCGCCCTGCCCCGGCTTCGCCTCCTCGACCGCGTCGCCCTCCTTCAGCTCCTTCGCCAGCGTGCGGTACGGCCCCTCGACGATGCGCTCACCCTCCTCGAGCCCCTCGAGGATCTCGATGTCCGTGTCGGACGCGATGCCGGTGCGGACGCGGCGAATGGCCACGCGCTGATCCTTGCCGACGACGAAGACGACCTTGGCGAAGCGCTCGCCCGTCTTGCCCTTCGCCTGAATCGGCTTGCCCTCGACCTGCACCGGCAGGTCCTTGAGCGAGGTCTCTGGGCGAACGGTGACGGCCTGCACCGGCACGACGACAGCGGACTCCCGCTGCTCGGCGGTGATGCGCACCTCGGCGCTCATGCCTGGCATCACGCCCGGGGGCCGCGAGGTGAGCGCGACGGTGACCGGGAAGCTCGTCGTCTCCTGCTCCGAGCCCTGGTTGCGGATCAGCGCCTTCTGGGCGATCTCGACCACCCGCCCGTCGAAGGACTGCCCCTCGAGCGCGTCGATCTTCACGTCCGCGCGCTGATCGATCGCCAGGTGCACGACCTCGTGCTCACCGACCTCGATCTTCACCTCCATCGAGGCCAGCGCCGCGAGCGTCATCACCACGTCTTCGTTGAAGTCGCTGCCGCGCACCCGCTCGCCGACCTCCCGGGTGCGTTCGATCACCGTGCCGTCGATGGGCGACACGAGCGTCGTCTTCGTGAGGTTGTTCTGCGCCTCGTCGAGCACGGCCTGCTGCTGCCCGACCCGATCGGTGAGCGCCGCGACCCGCGCGCGCGCCGACGCCAGCGAAGACTGCGAGGTCTCCACCTCGGCCTGAGACGACAGCCCCTTCGCCGCGAGGCCCTGCACCCGCTCGAACTCCCGCTGAGCGCGCTCCACCTCGACCTGCGCCGTCACCACGTCGGACCGCGCGGCGTTCTGCGCGGCCTGCGCCTGACGGACGTTGGCCTCGAAGCGCCGCCGATCGATGCGCCCCAGCACCTGGCCCTTCGTCACGTGATCGCCTTCCTTCACGGTCAGCTCGATGAGATCCCCCGAGAGGCTCGAGCTGATCTTCACCGTGGTCGCCGGCTGCACCTTGCCGGCGCCGGTGATCGTGCGGGTGATCGGGGAGCGCCGGGCTGCGCCGACCTGCACCTCGACGGGCGGCGGAGGACGTTCCCTGAGGCCGGCGGCGGTGATCGCGCCCAGGCCGACGACGAGCACCAGGGCGATGAGGCCTTTCCACCAGGTCATGGCTTCTCCTGCACGGCGAGGCGATCGCCGGCGAGTCGTTCGAGCGCGGCGCGGGCAATCTCCACGTCCACCCGGGTCTGAAGTTGCGTGAGCTGGGCCAGCAGCGCCCGCGTCTGCGCGTCACGTACTGAGAGGCTGGTGGTGGCGCCAGCCGCGTAGCGCTGCTCCTCGGCCGAGAAGCTCTCGTCGGCGAGCGCCCGGTTCTTCGCGGCGAGGGTCGCGATCTCGAGCTGCGCGGCGAGCGCGCCCGAGGCCCGCACGATCTCTCCCTCGAGCTCGATGAGGGCCTGCGCCTGCTGGCGCTCGAGCTCGGTCAGCTGCGCACGCGCCCGCGACACCTGCGTGTCCGTCGCCAGCCCGCTGAAGAGATCCCACGACAGGTTCGCCCCGAGGGTGAGCGCGTGCTGCCTGGTGGGATCGACGAAGAGCTCGGCGGACGGCGCCGTGCGGTTGTAGTTCGCGCTCGCCGCCAGCCGCGGGAAGTAGTCGGCGCGCGCGAGCTCGACCGCCAGCTTCGCGCCCCGCCCCTGCGCGTCGAGCACCTGCAGCAGCGGGCGCTGCCGTCTGGCGCGCTCGAGCATGGCCCGGGCGTCGATGAGCTCGTTCGAGGACGGCTCCTCGAAGCCGGCGGGCGCCTTCGCCTCGAGCTCCCGCGGCGGCTGCCCCAGCCACTGCAGCAGCGAGGCCTGCGCGGCGACGATCGCCTGCCGCTGGCGGATCACCGCGATCCGGTCGTTGCCCAGGTTCACCTCGGCGTCGAGCACGTCGCGCTTCTGGGCCCGCCCCGCCTCGAAGAGCCCCTTCGCCCGCTCGAGCAGATCAGCGCTGCGCTTCACGGTGCCCTCGAGCACCGTCAAGGCGAGCTGCGCCCGCAACAGCTCGTAGAAGCGCCGCACCGCCTCGAGCTCGCTCGACGCCTGCTGCTCGAGCAGCTGCCCCTTCGCCGCCTCCTCGAGCGCGCCGGTCCGCGCGAGCTGGTTCCACCAGCGGCCCCCGTCATAGAGGAGCTGCGAGACCTGCAGGCCGAGCTGGAAGTTGCCCTGCGAGAAGCCGGGGATGTCCACGGGGCGTTGGACGAAGGTGAGCGAGCCGTCGGGCTGGAGCTGCGGCGCGGTGGTGAACCGGCGCTGGGCCCCGGCGAAGGTCTCGCTGATGGAGGCGGTGAGATCGACCTGCGGGAAGATCACCGAGCGGGCGTCGGCGCGATCGAGCCCCGCGCGGGTGACCCCCAGCTCGGCGCGTACGGCGTCGAGGTTCTGCCGCGAGGCCTGGCGGACCTCGTCGAGGGTCAACGGGCTCGCCGTGAGCAGGAGCGCGACCAGCATCACCGCGGTCCTCCTTCTGCGAGACCTGGCAGGCCGATCGTCACCGCGGCCACCGTGACGAAGTACAGCACCACGCCGATCGGCACTGCCTGCCAGCGGGCCCGCCGGGTCGCCGCCGCGAAGCCCAGGCCGAGCAGCACCGCGCTCCAGAGATGAAAGAAGTCGGCGAGGCCCAGCAGCGACGCGCCGGCCATCGGCTTCCATGCGCGCCCGGAGTCCGCGCCCGACGCGCCCCGGTCCACGCGCTCCCCCACCTTCTCCGCCGTTGCACCCCGGTGCGCCCCCCTGGCGAGCTCCTCCGCTGACGCGCCCGACGAGGCCCGGTCCGCCCCCTTCCCCGGCTTCGCTGCGTGGGCGGCGTCAGCTCCCGACGCGCCCCGGTCCGCTCCCTTCGGGACCTCCTCGGCCGACGCCCGGGCCTCGAGGACCGCCCCGAGCGACGAGGGCACGAGGTGCTGCACGCCCTTCGGGGCGATGACGCGCTGGTTGAGCGCCGCCGCCAGCGTGACGCCCTGCCCGACGGCGACCGGCAGCAGCGCGAGGCAGATCACCGTGAAGCTCTCGACGAAGGCTGTCCGACCGCCGACGAGCCAGGCCATGAGCCACAGCCCCAGCGCCGCGACGAGCGCGAGCGCGGGCACCCCGAAGATCCCCTTCGCGACGCCCGCGACGATGGCGACCCGCTGCGCCTGCTCCACCTGCTCGGCGATCTCGCGCTCGCTCGCCTTCGCCAGTTCGCCAGCGGCCTCCAGCCGCGGCAGCACGACCCGCGCCGTGTCGAGCCTGGTCGCGATGGCCGCCGAGGCTGCGGCCGAGAGCACCATCGCCAGCACGAGGGGCACGAGCCAGGCGCGCGCCTCGACCGCGGGCGGCACGGCCCCGACAGGATCGACAAGCACGGCGAGGGCGCGCATCGACACGTCCTTAGCCTCCCTTTCCGCTTTCCACATGGCCCTCGTCGTCGCCGGCGCTGGCTGCGTAACGCGCGGGCCCGCCGCTCATTTCAGCGTCCTGCAGCGTCGCTCGACCGGGCCTGGCTCATCTCCGTCGCGCCCGCCTGCTGCCGGAGCTGCTCGAGGGCCTGCACCACCTGGCGGCGCGCCTCGTCGGACTCGAAGCTGCCGGCGCCGACCGAGATCTCGAACACCCGTCTCCGGCCGACGTCCACGCCCTGCACGAGGACGCCGTCAGGGCCCTCGCTGAGCCCGGTGACGGTGTTCCAGGCAAAGGTCTCGTCTCCTGCCGAGACCCCCTGCGGCCCAAAGGCCACGGGAACGCCAGCCTGCATCGCCACGCCCGCGCCTCTGGCGAGGTTGGCGCGGCCGATGAGACTCATCGGCACCAGCACCGCGGTGGCGAGCCACACCAGCGGCGCGAGCACCATGACGCCACAGAGGCCGACGACGATCGGTCGATCGACCCGCGAGGCGACGAAGGCCAGGCCCACGGTGAGCGCGATCGACGAGCCCACCCGGACCTGCCGGGTGAGGCGCGAGCTCCTCTCGAGGAACGTCGCGAACTCCCGCGCGAGCACCCGCGGGTCGCCGCCGAACTCCTCCGTGAACGTCTGGCTGCGAACGCGCCCCGACAGCGGGCCGATCACGCCGCGACCATCGTGTCGGGCGGCACCGTGTCGTCGGTCTGCACCCAGTCCTTGCTCTCGAGCGGCGTCACGACCAGGGGCTTGCCGTCGTAGGTGAGCCGCTTGCCCGGCCAGAGGTACGTCTTCACCAGGTACAGGAAGAGGGACCTCTGCTCGAGCGCAGGGTGGATCGTCGGCGCGAGGTGCTCGGCGTGGTACTTCGGCAACAGGCTCCAATGCAGCCCGGGCACGTCGTGGTGCGCTCCGTGGTAGCCGTTGTTGAGGGTGAAGTAGTTGAAGAGCTTGCCCACGAAGTTGCGCGAGTGGTTCACCTTGTCGTTCTCGTCGCAGCCGTCGTGCTGGAGCAGGTTGACCGACACGATGCCCCAGTTCGCGAAGAGGTGCGGGATCCACACGAAGAGCAGGCCCCGCTGCCAGTCCACGAGGAGCACGGCGATCTTCAGCCCCCAGACGAACACGCTCTCGAGCAGCAGTTGACGGCGCCACAGGCTCGCGGTCTTCCCCACCTGCTTCAGGTACTGCCCGTTGCCGCGGACGATGCCGGGCGTCACCGCCGCCATGAAGAAGACGAGGTTGAGCAGGTTCCACCGGAAGTTGACGCGCGAGGTGCGCATGACGTCCTCGGCGCGCTGCAGGTAGCGGTGGTGCGAGAGGTTGTGCCCCGGCACGTAGTCGCTGATCGGGAAGCCGTAGCAGAGCGACACCCAGACCTGGAACCAGCGGTTGAGCCAGCGCTGGCGAAAGACGGGGCCGTGCACCACGTTGTGGGCGATCACGGCGCACAGCCACGACAGCGCACACAACCAGCCGATCACCGGCACGAGCAGGAAGCCGCGCGGGTTGAAGAACCAGGCAGCGCCCGCCGACAGCGAGCAGACCGCCAGCGTGGCGATGGTCCGGACGTCTTCTCGGTAGCGAAGCATGACCCGCGGTATTTGCCGGGCCTCGCTGACGAAGGCAAGGCCACCCTCACGGACGGGGCGGCGACACCTTCCAGCGACGGTGGAGCCACAGCCACTGGTCGGGGTACCGCCGGATCAGCCCCTCGATGATCGCCGTCAAGCGTGCCGTGTGCGTGGTGAGATCGTGATCCCGATCGCCGGTGTCGTCGAGCGGCACCGGGCCTTCGACGTGCATCTCGAGGCCCTCGCCCACGCGCACGGCGGCGACGACGTAGACGGGCGCCTTCGACACGCGGGCCGCCATGGAGATCGCCGGGGTGGTGCACGCGAGGCGCCCGAAGAAGGGCACGAAGACGCCGTCCTTCGCGGGGAGCACCTGATCGATGAGCTGAACGACGGCGCGGCCCTGCTCGAGCGCGGTCAGCATTCGCCTGAGCGCGCCCCGCTGGAGGATGAGCTCGACGCCCGCGGCCTTGCGGTTGTTGACGACCCACTCGTTGAACGCGCCGGCGAGCGGGCGCACCACCGCGCTGAACACGTAGCGGCGGCGCGCCATCACCTCCGCGAAGAGCTCCCAGCTGCCGAGGTGCGCGGAGGCGATCAACACCGGCTGCCTCGAGTCCAGCAAGACGTCGAGGCCCTTCCAGTCCGTCACCTTGACGGCGTCGCGCAGCGCCTCGTCTGGAAGCAGGTCCGACGTCACCGCCTCGATCGCTGCGAGGGCCAGGCTGCGATACACCCCGCGCGCGATGCGGCGACGCTCGGCCTCCGGCTTCTCGGGGAACGCCTGGGCGAGGTTGTCGAGCGCGACCCGCCGACGAACGCCCACCGCCCACGCCGCCGACGCGACCGCGAGCGCGAGCCTCGTGCGGGTCGTGGGCGAGAGCCATCGCAGCCACCGCATCGCCAGCCCGACCGCCAGGCGACCGAGCGGGCCTCCGGGGGTGATGTCGGGCTTCCGGACGACGCGGGTCACTCAACCCCGGTCGGGATCGCGGCCGCCTTGCACTCCGCGATCCCGCGCCTGACCGCCTCGACGTTGCCGTTCAGCTTCGTGGCCGTCGCGTAGGATCGCATCGCCCCTTCACAGTCGCCCTTCCGGCGCAGCGCATCGCCAGCGGCGACCGCGTCCTGCAGCTGCTTGAGCTTCTCGAGCAGCTTCTCGGCGTCGGGGCGCGACGGGGTGTCGGCCTCGACACTCTCCAGATCGATCTTCGCGGCGTTCAGATCGCCCTTGTCCCAGCTCGTCTGCGCCGACTTGAGCTTCTCGAGCGACGCCTGATCGTGGATCAGCTTCGTCGCCGCCGCGGCGACGGCGCTGGTGTCGTCAGGGAGCTTCGGCGGCTCAGGGATCTTCGGCAGGTCGGGGAGCTTCGGCTCGACGGTGTTCGCGACGGGCGGTGGAGGCGCCGGGCCCGGCTTTCCAAGCAGCACGACGAGGCCGGCGACGATGAGGGCGACCAGCCCCAGCGCGAGCGCGATGAGCGGCCCCTTCGAGCGGGGCGCGATGGGTGGCAGCGAGGTGTCGGGCGCCGAGGCGCTCGGGTTGATCGAGCTGACGCCGGGGATCTGGGTGGCCGCCTGAGAGGAGCCGTCCGTCACAGTGGCCGACGGCGCCACCGTCGGGTGCTGCAGCATCGTGCTCTCGGTCGCCTCGTTGCCGGCGAGCGTTCCGGGCACCGCGACTCCGGTCCCCTCCCCCGGGGCTGGCGTGGCCCTCGCGACCGAGGCGCGGGTGGACTCGGTCGCCATGCGCTGGAGCGGCGGCAGCGACATGTGGAGCTGCGTGGGGATCGCCTGTGAGAGCGCGCTCGCGAAGGCCACCATGTCGGGGTAGCGATCGTCCCGCCGCTTGGCGCAGGCCTTGTCGAGCACCGCCTGCAGCGGCGGCAGATCGAGCTCTGGCCCGTAGTTCGCCAGGCGCGGGAGCGGATCGGTCACCTGCTTGCGCATGATCTCGGCGATGGTGGCGCCGTCGAAGGGCTGCTGGCCGGTGAGCGCCTCGAAGCAGACGATGCCCAGCGCGTAGATGTCGGCGCGGATGTCGACCTCGCGCCCCTCGACCTGCTCAGGCGACATGTACCGGGGCGTGCCGGCGATCGCGCCCTGCATCGTGAGCTTGGTGTGAGCGTCCATCAGCCGCGCGATGCCGAAGTCGAGCACCTTCGCGTGCATGCCCCGCAGCCCCTTGCGGATCATGATGTTCTCGGGCTTCAGATCGCGGTGCACGACCTGCTTGGTGTGCGCGTCGGCCAGCACGTCGGCCACCTGCGTCACCACCTCGATCGCTTCGACGACCGACAGGCGCCCGCGCTCGGCGATCGTCTTCTTGAGATCGACGCCCTCGCAGTACTCCATCGCGATGAAGAGGTTGCCCTCGTCGTCCTGCCCGAACTCGTGGAAGGTGACCGCGTTGGGGTGCACCACCTTCGCGTACGTCTTGGCTTCATTGAGGAAGCGCCGGGCGATCTCGGCGTCGTTCGAGAACTCGCTCTTGAGGAACTTGAGCGCGACGCGATGGCCGATGCCCGCCTGCTCCGCGAGGTACACCGCCCCCATGCCGCCCTGCCCCAGCTTGCGGATGATGCGGTAGCGGCCGTTGATCACCTTGTCGACCATGCGGTCGCTGCGGTTCAGCCTGATGGTCTCGGAGCGCCCACACGCCGGGCACTTCGGCTCCTGAGCCTCGTACTCGGTGCCACACGCCTGACAGATGAAGAACGCCAACCGGGGCTCCTGGACTCCGCGCGCCGCTACTTCTCCGGGGGGAAACGCGTGCTGAACAACAACCGCTCGAGCTCGGCGGCCCCGACCTCGGGAGAATTGCCGAGCGCCAGCGACGTGCGCAACACCGCCGTCCGCGGATCGTCCTTGAGATCCGCCTCGAGGGCCTTCAGCGCGCCCAGCTTGTCGCCGCCGAGGTACAGGGACAGGCCCCGGTAGAAGCCGTATTCCCTGTTCGCCGGGTCGGCCTTCGCCGCCTCCCCGAAGTGGGTGGTGGCGCGCTTGAAGTCCTTCTCGCCGAACTCGGCCAGCCCATCGAGGAACGAGGTGATCGCGGGCGAGTTGGTGGCGCTCACGCCCGAGTCCGCCGCGATCTGGAACAGGGGCCGCGCGCTGCGCAGCACCTCGGGGCCCAGCTTCTCGTTCGCGAGCGCGCGCTTGTGGATCCCCTCGGCCTCGGACACGGCCGCGGTCCCCAGCTTCTGCGCCATGTCAGCGAGCTCGGGGCCGAGGAAGCCATCCTTGACGAGGATGCGCAGCTGCTCCGCCGCCCCGTCGGGGCCCAGCACCATGGCCTTGTCCAGCTGGGCGAAGAAGGCCGCGCGCGTCTCGACGTACTTCTGCGACAGGTCCGGCGGCTGCCCCTTCGCGTTCTTGAGCTGCCGCTCGCACTGCTCTCCCTCGGCAGCGGCCTTCTTGCGATCGGGCGTATCGGGGCTGGCCTTCAGGTACACCCGATAGGCATAGCAGCCGCGCTGCAACTGCTTCGCGAGCACCGACGCGCGCCCGAGCTGCAGGTAGGTGTTGAGCGTCGCCGGCGCGACCCGCGTCGCCTTGAGGTACAGCTCGACCGCCCTGGCGTACTGCTTCTTGTTGTAGAGCCGGCTCGCCTCGGAGATCAGCGTGTCGGCGTTGCCCACCGACGGCCCGACCAGCGGCTCCGCCGACGCCAGCGACGCGACCAGCCCGACGCCGAGCACCCACGCGCGTTCAGAAGCCATAGCCCACCCCCGCGTTGAAGCCCCACATGTGCGGGCCTCTGAAGGCCGGCTCCGGTCCCGTCGCCATCGGCGGCATGCCGCCGTCATTCGGGGCCTCCATGCGCGAGGTCTCACCGACGATGTAGTAGGTGAAGTGACCCGAGCCGTAGAGGAACAGCCCCTCGACGATGAAGAAGCGGAGGTTGAAGCGGGCCGCCGCCAGCAGATCGAGGATCATGAAGCCGTCTTTGTAGAAGGTCGTGCCGGGCTCGATGATCTGCCCGGTGCGGAACTCGGCGCCGAGCTGCAGCTGGAACATGAAGCGCCAGGCGGCCAGGCGCAGCTGCGGCTGGAGCGCCCGGATCGTCACCATGTGGATTCGCGCGCTGTTGATCACCGAAGGCCCGGCGACGCCAGCGTCGATCTCGCGGGCGAGCCCCGGCCCGTAGCCGACGCCGAGGTTGAACCGCTCGACGTTGGTCAGGTAGCTGACGCCCACCACCGCGACGCCGAAGTACTTGCCGCCGGTGCCGTACTCGAGGGAGCCGCCCATGAGCGAGCGCCCTGGCGTGTCGATGGAGGTGGTGCGGCCGGTCCCCGAGTTGCCCCAGCGGCGCCCGACGAGCCCGTTGCCCAGCATCGAGCCGAACTCGTAGCTCAGCTGGAAGTACGAGCGTCGCTCGTAGATGAGCTCGGTCTGCGTGGGCGGGGGCGGCGGAGGCACAGGCGGGGTCACCTTCACCGTCTGCTGATCGCCCTGCTTCACCACCACGACGACGTTGTCGGGAGGCTTGTTCGCAGGCCCGATGACGACCGCTCCGGGAAGCGGCTCGAGCGTCTTGTCGAGCACGTACTGCTCGTCCGGCTTGACGCTGATGGTCTGCTCGAAGGCCTTGTGGTTCTCGGCCGTGAGCCGAATGGTGTGCTGGCCGGGCAGAATGCCGCGATCGACCCGGTCCTTCCCCAGCGGCTGCCCGTCGATGAAGATCGTGGTTCCGGCGGGCGCAGCGGTGACGATCAGCCGCGCGGCGACCTTCTCGAGCGTCTTCTCCAGCGAGGCGAAGCCCTTGATCGGCACCACGAGCGTCTCCTCGATCGGCTGGTGCAACTTGAGGTCGAGCTTGATCACCCGCTCGCCAGGCAGCACCTGGGTGGTGAGCGGCGTCGTGCCCATCTTGGTGTCGTCCACGTAGACCGTCGCGCCGGGCGGGGTGGACTTCACCTCGAGCGCCGAGGCGACGGGCACCACCTTCGCGACCGCCCCGAGCAGCGCCTTCTCGAGCACCGGCGCAGACGAGGACGCAGGCGACACCTTGTTCAGCGCCGCCTCGTAGGAGACGACCCGGTACTTGAAGCCAGCCTCGTCCTGCCCGCCCTGCACCATCACGATTCGACCGAAGCCCAGCGTGGCGACGAAGGGATCGATGGGATCAGCGCAGCGCTCCTGCGCGCCGAGGCACGGAAGCTCGTCGACCTTGCGCCCCTTGAGGGCGGTGGCGAGCTCGGCCCGACCGATGACGTGATCCTTCCGATCGCCCGACGAGATCAGCTTGTCGAGCGCCTTCTCGGTGCGTTCGACGAGCGCCTCCTGGCCCGGGTAGAGCGGCCGCACCAGCCACAGGGTGGTCTCGGCCCAGGCCGGCGACGAGAGCATGAGGAGGACGGCCAGCATCCCCCCGGAAATCCTCATGAAACGCGTCATGGTCGTCGCCTTCCTATCGGACTCCCCCCGCGCGTGGCCACATATTCCTCGAGCTCGTCGAGGGTGGTGGGCCAGTCGTCCTTGAGCAGTCGGGAGAGGGAGCGATCTGCCAGGAGCCGCCCTTGCGCCTGGCACCTCGCGCAGTAGTTGGTCTCGTTCTCGGCGTAGACGATGCGCTGCACGAGCGCGCCGCAGACCGGGCACGGCTGCTGGTGCTTGCCGTGCACTGCCATCTCGGGGCGGAACGCCGTCACCTTCTCGGGCCAGCCGTCGCCCACCTCAGCGAGGAGCCGGTCCTTCCACTCCCCGAGCACCTCGCGCGTGGCGGTGAAGAGGCGGGCGATCTCTTCGCCGGTGAGCTGCTTCGTCTGCTTCACCGGAGACAGCCGCGCACGATGCAGGATCTCGTCGGAGTACGCGTTGCCGATGGCGGAGAAGAGCCGCGGATCGGTCAGCGCGCGCTTGAGCGTGTGGTTCTCGGAGCGGAGCCGCTCGGCGAACTGATCGAGGTGCGCCGACATCACCTCGAGGCCGCCGCGATCGATCGCCTTGAGGGCGGCCTCCCCGTGGACGAGGTGGAGCGACGCCCGCTTCTTCGTGCTGACCTCGGTCAGGATCAGGGTGCCGCCGCTGAAGTCGAAGGCCGCCAGCCCGGCTCTCCCCGGCACCTTCGCGTTGGGCTCCTTCCACGAGAGCCGCCCTGCCACCATCAGGTGAAGGACGAGGAAGAGGCCGTCGTCGAGCTCGAACACGAGGCGCTTGCCGACGCGGCGCAGCCCCACGATCCGCTTGCCGTGGACCGACGAGAGCGGCGGCTCCACCGTGCGCAGGACGAACGGGCTCGAGAGGCGAACCCGCTCGAGCACCTGGCCCTTCACGCGCCGCTCGAGCGCTGACAGGTAACACTCGAGATCGGGATACTCGGGCATGCCCCCTCACCTGTCGCCGCGCCTCGCTCAGCGCAGCTCGAAGCGCTCGACCAGCGCCTCGGCCCACGCAGTGTACGCCTTCCCGGCCGGGTGCAGGCCATCGTCCGCGAACAGCTTCTGCCGGGCCTGCCCCTGCATCAACGGCCAGAGATCGACGAAGACGCCGCCGGCGGCCCTCGTCTCCTCCGCGAGGATGCCGTTGTACGCCTCGATGCGCTTCGCGAGGGCGGGCCGATCACCGAAGGCCTCCGCGATCGGCGCCTGGCTCCAGTCCGGCTGTGGCAACACGAGGAGTCGAGCGCCCCTGAGGCCAGCCGCGTTCAGCCGCGCGAAGATCTGCTTGAGCCGCGCGCGGTACTCGTCGGGCCCGGCGCCACGCACGAGATCGTTGGCCCCTATCGCGAGCGTGACGTGGGTCGGCTTCACCACCTCGAGGGCGGGCAGCTCATCGCGCATCAGCTCCTTCGTCGAGTACCCGTTGACCGCGACGTTCTCCACCCTGACCTCGCGCCCCCGCCTCCGGAGCATGCCGCCGAGCTGGCTGGGGAAGTTGAGCCGCTCGGGGGTGCCCGTGCCGATGGTGAAGCTGTCACCCAGGGCGAGGTAGCGGATGACTTCAGCGCCGCCATCAGCCCCGCTCACCAGCCCCACCATCAGGGAGGTCGTCAGGAGTCCCACATCGACTCCGAGGTGAATAAACTGGGCTCCGATCCCGTACCGGTGTGCGAAGGAGTCACTCATGAGGCTACGACAGACGCTGCTGATCGGTTTCGCGGTGACGTTGGCGGCCAGCGAAGCGCAGGCCCGGTTCGGTCGGCGGAGCGGCGGTTCCTCCTCGTCTTCCTCGTCCTCCTCCTCTTCTTCGTCCTCTCGCAGCTCGTCGTCGTCGAGCGGCTCGTACCACTCAGCGTCGCCGGTGGGCTCGGCCCCCTCGAGCTCGTCGTACTACTCCGGCTCGCGCGGCTTCACCGGGTCCTCCTATGGCTGGGGCCCGGTCTACCGGCCCTGGCGCTACGGCTACTACTCCGGGGCCTTCGTGCCCGTGTACGGCTACGGGTACGGCTACTACACGCCCGCTCCCGGCTACGCGATGGCGCAGGGCGAGACGTACGTTCGACCCGAGCCCTCCAACGTGCGCGTCACCCTGGGCGTCGAGGGCCTGTACTCCCTCTCCACCACCAACGGCTCCGGCTACGTGCTGGGCCTCTCCGGCCTCTTCGAGGGTGACCGGTTCGGCGTGTCGATTCACGCTCAAACCATCCAGACGCAGCTCAACCAGCTCGTGCAGCTCAACGCGCACCTCACCTTCGCCTTCCTGACCGGGAAGTACGGACGCCTGCGCGTCGAGGCGGGCGCCGACACCTTCTTCGCCGAGGACCTGATCGTCATGGCGCCGACCGGGGGCCTGTCGGGGCAGCTGTGGATCGCCGGTCCGGTGGCGCTCGAGGGCTCGATCTTAGCGACGCCCTGGCCGATCTTCGCGCTCGACTTCCGGGGTGGCGTCGTCGTGGGCATCGACTCCATCGGGTTGCGGGCCGGCTGGCGGGTACAGCGCCTCGAGGATCGCGGCATCGTGCCGGGCACGCCGGACGACACCCGGGGCTGCACGCAACTCAACAACGGCAACTGGAGCTGCACCGATCTGATCAACGGACCGTACGTGGGCATCGGCATCGCGTTCTGATCGCCCTCCATCGACCGGGCTCGCGGTGTTCCTCCAGCTCGCGCGGGTGACCGGCTCGAGCCCGCGTTGAACTGGACCGCGATCAGAAGACGTTGCGGTCGGTCTCGGTGACGGGCGGCATGGACACCGCTGGCAGATCGCCGGTGTTGGCCCGGCGAGCCGCCACCTCGACCACCATCGTCTTGAGCTGCCGCGACATCACCCGGAACATGCCCGCGAGCAGCTCCGGTCGATCACCCAACAGATCGAGGAAGTCCCGCCGATCGATGACGAGCACCGCGGTGTCGGCCAGGGCGATCACCTCGTTGATGCGCGGCGCCCCGTCGAACAGCGACGTCTCGCCGAAGCTCTCCCGGGCCTTCATCGTCATCACCACCTCGTCGTCACGCCGGGCCTCCACCGCGCCGGTGACGATCACGTACAGCGCATCACCCGGATCGCCCTCGGCGTAGATCCGCTCGCCGCGCCGGTAGCTCTGCTCCTTCGCGACCTGGGCCACCGCGGCCAGATCGTCGACGTCGCTCTGCGCGAAGATCTCGACGCCCTCGAGCGCGAAGAGGCGCTTCACCGTCGCGTCGCTCATGTCATCCTCCTTCGGGGGTTTCCCCCAGACTCCCATCTGCCGCCCGACGCGCCGCGCACAGGCCCGGAGCGTGAAGTCGTCGCTGCTGCACAGCTCCTCGACGAAGGCCGGCGCAGCCTCGTCGTCGCCCAGGGGCTGCGCGCCGTGGGGGGCGTCGAGCTCGTCGGCGATCTGCGCCCGCTCCTCGTCGGTGAGCAGGTTGTCGATGAGCTCGAGCGCGAAGGCGCGCCGCTTCTGGTCGGCACCCACGAGGTGCGCGTGCGCGCGACGCAGCGCCCGCGACTCGTGCAGGAGCCCGAGCAACCAGAGGGACAGCTCGAACGCCTGTGCGAGCCGATCGCCGATGATGCGGGTCAGCAGAGAGGCGTCGCCCAGCGCGGCGCGGATCGAGCGCCAGGCAGGCAGCAGCTGCGCGCGCGTCTCCCGCCGGCGGGCGAGCGCCTCGAGCACGCGCGCGCGGTTGACGGTGAAGGCGGGGTGCTCGTCTCTGATGCGGGTGAGCGCGGCGCCGACGCGGTAGTGCAGCGCCGCGTCGTCGCGGGCGTTCGAGTCGAGCAGCGCGTCGAAGGCCGTCTGGGTCCCGATGCGGCGCAACACGCGGGGCAACTGCATTCGCAGCGAGAGGCCCCGCGACCGATCGTCGAGCGTCGCGGCGAGCAGCGGCACCACATCGTCGCCCATCGCCGCCAGCGCGTCGCGGGCGAAGCGGCGCTCGTCCCGCCACGACAGGAAGCGCAGCAGCCTGGGCGCCAGCTCGAGGAACAGGCCCTCACCGGCGGCGACGATGGCCACCTGCCGCACGGTGCCGTCGGCGTCTTCGAGGCTCCGCCCCAGAATGGCCGCGTGCTCGGGGTCGCCGAGCCGCCCCACCAGCCGCGCCACCTCGCGCCGCTCGGACACCGGCCGCGCCGTGCTGCGCTCGACGAGCTGCGCGAACGTCGAGCGGGCCTTCTCATGGGGCGGGCCGCGCAGTGAGAGCAGCCCTCCGACGGCCGAGGTGACGACGCCGACGTCGCGCGAGTCGAGGAGCGGCGGCAACACCACCCTCGCCCGCTCCGGCGCGAGGCGGGCCAGCGCCCACATGGCGGCCTCTCTCGGGCGGCGCGCCCCTGAGGTCGCCAGCGCCTCGAGCTGCCTGGTCACGCCCGTGGCCCCGACGCGCTCGGCCAGCTTCACCCCCCGGGTCTGCACGCGCTCGTTGGGGTGCGCTACCAGCGAGCGCACGTGCGATTCGTCGATGGCGCCCGCGTACTCGAGCAGATCGGCCGCCCGCAGCGCGCGCTCCGGCGCAGGGGTGCTCAGCGCCTCCGACAACAGCTGCAGCTCGGCGCCCACCAGGCTCGTGCTCTCGACCCCCGCCACGCGCACGTGCAGCGCGTCGAGGTAGCGCGGCCTGATGCGCCACAACACCAGCCCCACCCCTGCGCAGACCGCCAGCACCGACACCAGCACGCCCGTCAGGCCGAAGGCCGCCGACAACCCGATGAGCAGCACACCCGCGACGCCCATGCCGGCCTTCCGCACCAGCCCGTCCACCGAGCGTCGCACCCCGTCGCGAACGTCGTCGGGCAACGGGGCGTAGAGCAGCTGCACCGCCACCGGCAGCAGCGACCAGCTCGCCGCGCTCTCGAAGAGCTTGAGCGCCCAGGCGCCCCACACCGAAGGCCACGCCCACGTCACCACCGTCAGCAGCGCGAGCAGCCCCGGCACCAGCGCGACGTACCGGAGAATGCCGAGCCGCCGCAGCAACGACTCCGCCGCCACGAACTGGAACACGACGCAGAAGACCCCCGTCCACAGCTGGTGGGCGGCGAAGACGTGGGCCATGTCCGCCTCGCCGAGTAGCGCCTCGGCGCGCTGGCGGAAGACGAAGTCGGTGAGCTGCTGCACCACCGAGAACCCCAGCACCAGCAGCGCCAACAGGCGCGCGTAGGGCAGCTCGGCCACCGTGCGGACCGAGGCGAGGCCGGTGCGCGCTGGCGGCGGCGTCACCTCGTCGGCCTCGTGGAACCGGAAGGCGACGAAGGCGAGCAGCAGCAGCACGCCGCCACCCGACAGGAGCGCCGGAGCGCCCGCCAGCCGGGCCGCCACCTGCGCGAGGAACCCGCCCGCGATCGCCCCCGACATGCCGACGCCGTTGATCCACGTGAAGGCCCGCCGCGCCTCCCGGGCGTCGAAGGCCTCCCCCACGGTGCCCCAGAAGGCGAGCGAGACCTGCGTCGCGAAGGCCTCGGCGAAGAGGTAGGCGGCCAGCGGCGTCAGCGGCACCTCGAACTTCACCGCGACGAGGAAGCCGAGGGCGATCACCCCGCCGAGCAGCGCGAGCCAGTCAGGGCTGCGGCGCCGCCTACCGGCCTGCGCGCCGAGGAGCGCGAGGGCGCCCGTGAGGATCGAGGCCCCGAGGTACAGCCAGGGCATCGCGCTGGACTGGAAGCGGGACAAGACGAGCGCGTTCGTCGCGGGCTTCAGCATCGCGACCGCGCCGATGAAGCAGAACTGGAATGCCGCCGCGGGACCGAGCCGCCGGGCCCACGAGCGCGCCATCGGGCGTCACTCCCCCGCGAACGACAGCTCGGCCTTACCCACCGACGAGGCGATCTTGAGCGTCATCGGGCCGCCAGAAGACCTGGGGAAACGCACGCGGTAGCCCACCCAGAAGGGCTCCATGTAGCTGTAGGTCGAGCGTTGCTCGGTGTTGGTACGCCCGATGCGCTCGATCAGCTCCGGCGTCGTCTCCTTGCCGTCCACCACCAGCGCGAGGCGCCACATCGAGTCTCTGCGATCGAAGTCGTCCATCTTCGGATCGTTGGCGTGCACGGCGAGGTGGAACTCGGTGACGTCCTTCAGGCGTTGGCGCTCGGCCTCGAGGGCGGCGCGCTCTTCCTCGGCAGGCAGGGCCCGGAAGCGGGCGAAGCGCTTCACCCGCGCCTCGACGAAGGGCGTCGCTTCCCAGGTGGCGTGCACGAAGAGCCTGGTGTCGAGGTAGTCGAAGATGCCCTGGCTGCGGGTGTAGCGCTCGAGCGTCTGCTGGTACGCCGACTCGATGGCGGGGTCGGAGTCGATGGGCGCCGGGTCGCCACTGACGCGCGGAATGCGGGCGTTCGCGCAGCCGAGCAGCAGGACGGCGCCGGCGGTGGCCACCACGGCCCTCATCGAGGGAAGTCCTCTCGCGTGAAGAGCGAGACCACCTGCACGCCCAGCGCGCTGATCGCCTCGCGCCCACCCTCCTGGCGATCCACCAGCGCAAACACCGCGGTCGGCGTCAGCCCCTCGGCCCGCGCGCGCTCGATCGCCTTGATCGCCGAGCCGCCGGTGGTGATCACGTCCTCGACGATGGCGACCTGCGCGCCGTCCGCCAGCGAGGAGCGCCCCTCGATCCACTGACCGGTGCCGTGCCCCTTGGGCTCCTTGCGAACGAGGAAGGCCTGCAGCGGCTTCGCGGCGAGGTGGCTCACCAGGCTCACCGCCGAGGCGAGCGGGTCGGCGCCCATCGTGAGGCCGCCCACGCCGGTGGCCTGCGGCGTCTGCTTCGCGATGGCGGCGAACAACAGCCGGCCCACCAGCCAGTGCCCTTCGGCGGTCAGCGCCGTCTTCTTGCAGTCGATGTAGAAGTCCGACTCCCGGCCGCTCGCGAGCGTCACCTTGCGCTTCTGGTAGCTCTTCTCGGTGAGCAGGGCGAGCAGGCGGCGGCGATCGGCCTCGAGCGCCTGGGGCCCGAGCTCGAACCCGTTCACTTCCTGCTCTCCAGGAACGCCACCAGATCGATCGAGTAGCGGAGCTGGGTCAGCAGCGCCTCGCGCTTCTCGTCGTCGAGCTGATCGAAGACGTCGGCGAGCAGCGAGAGATCCTGGTTGCACTGCGACAGGCGCATCGTCACGTCGGCCGCCAGCTCGTCCGCGTCGACCTCTTCTTCGACGTTCTCGGGAGCGAGCTCGTCGCTGGCGAGGGCCTTCGCGAGCATGTCGCGCGCGGCCGGAGTCAGGGCGCCCATCGCCTCGAGGCGCTCCTGCACGGCCTCGAGGGCCTCGGCGCCGACGGAGCGGGAATGGATCGCCGAGGCGATCGCCATCAGCATCGCGTCTGCGTCGGAGAGCTCGGTGTGCAGCCGCGCCAGCACCTTGTCGCGCTGCAGGAAGCGCAGGGCCGCGACGCGGCGGAAGCCGGTGATCACCTGGATTCGATCGGGCGGTACCAGGCGCACGTCGATGGGGAAGAGCTGGCCCAGCCGCGCGATGTCGGTGGCGAGCGCGGTGAGGTCGTGCAGCTCAGCCCCTGGCCGGATCAGGAAGGTCTGATCGTCGTCGAGCCGATCGAGCGCCAGCAGCGCCGGCGCGGAGAAGTGACGGGGGACCTCGTGAGGTTCGACCTCGATGCTGTCGGGGCCAGGTGTTGGAGCGTCCTGCGGGGCGCCGGTCGGTTCGCTGGTCGGAGCCTCGGGTGAGGCGGCCGCCTCGGTGGAGGTGGCCGGCTCGGTGGGCGGAGGCGTGACGAGCACACCAGACGACTCTGCCGGCAGAGCACCGTCGGTGGCGCCTTCATTCTGGGTGTTCGTCACGTCTGACATGGCTCGCCTACTTCTTCTTCTTCACCAGCACCTTCTTCTTGCCGCCCTCGCCGACGAGCACGGGCTGCGGCGGCGGTGGTGGCGGTGCGGGCTTGCTCTCGACCTTCCCCTCGACCTTCGCCACGGGCGGAGGCTGGGGCTTGGCGATGGGCCTGGCGGGCACCGCTGGGCGCGCGGGCACGGTGGCAGGGCGCGCAGCGGGACGAACCACGGGACGGGCGGCGGGGCGCTCTCCTTGCGGCCGGGGCTCCGCGTTGCCCATGTCCACGTGGCCGCGGAAGCTGGCGCCGTCGACGATGATCACGCGGGGGCTGTTGATGTCACCCACCATGCGGCCTTCGCGGGTGAGCTCGACGCTCTCGGTGGCGGTGATGTTGCCCACCACCACGCCAGAGACGATCGCGTTGCGCACCGAGACGTTGGCCTTCACGATGCCGCTGGTCTCGACGATCAGCGTCTTCGACAGGTTCAGCTCGCCCTCGACCCGGCCGCGGACCGTGAGGTCCTCGTCACCGGTGAGCTTGCCGCTGATGAGAATGGACGGGCCGATGACGGTGGCGTCACCGCTCGACGAGAACTCCTTGGTGGCCGCCATGGACTCAGCGCTCCTTCACGTCCATGTCGACGTTGCCCTTGAAGCTCGCACCGTCGGCGATGAGGATTCGCGGCGCCCGCACGTCACCCACGACGCGGCAGTCGGCCTTGAGCTCGACCTTGTCGGTGGCGGCGATGTTGCCCGTCACCCGGCCCGCGATGTCGACGTTCTGCACCTCGATGTCGGCCTCGACGACGCCCGAGGCCTCCACGAAGAGGCTCTCCTTCAGCGAGATCTTCCCCTTCACCGTCCCCTGGATCACGAGATCCTCGTCTCCGGAGATCTCTCCGTCGATGACGATGCTCGAGCCGATGATCGTGTTCGCCATGTGTCGTCCTTCGCCCCTCGATTGAAGTGCTGCGTGCGCTGCGGAGAGTCAGGTCAGATGTCGTCGGGCAGCTTGACGTCCATCTCGATCGAGCCGTTGAACACGGCGCCGTCTTCGATGACGACGCGCGTGGCCTTGATGTCGCCGTTCACCTTCGCCGACTGGTTGATGCTGCACTTCGTGCCGGCGTCGATGTTGCCCGACGCGGTGCCGTTGATGGTCAGCTCGTCGGCGCGGATGTCGGCTTCCACGACGCCGCTCGACTCGATCGTCAGGTGGTTCTTCAGGTTCACCTGACCCTCGACACGGCCCTCGACGACGAGATCGCCGCCGCCCGTGAGGCTGCCCCGAATGGTGATGCCCTTGCCGATGATGTTGATTTGATCGTTGGTGGCCATGAGCGCGTGAGTTCCTACGTCAGAGGTGGCCCGAAATCCACGCCACAATGTCGCCCATCGGCTGCTCCTTGTTCAGCTCGCAGAGCACCTCGTGGCGGAAGTCGGGGTAGTCCTTCCAGGTCTTGTCAGCAGACGCGACGGTGTCGAAGAAGGCTCGGGCCGCCGGCATCGAGGCGATGCGATCGGCCGTCCCGGCGACGACGAAGAGGGGCACCGTCAGGTCCTTTCCGCGGCCCGCGAGCCGCTCTTGAGCAGCCATGCAACCGAAGAACCAACGGGGCGTGGTGACGTGGAGATAGAGCGGGTCCTCCGATGACAGCTTCTGCCAGGCGAGATCGCGGGACAGCTCCTCGACCTTGAGCTCGTTCGAGAGGTGCAGGGCAGGAAGGAGCCCCTTGATGAGCTTCGCCCCCAGCAGCTTGAGCGGGGGCGGCTCGAAGGCGAGCCGATAGAACGGCGCCGACAGGACGAGCGCCTTCAGCTCGGCGGGGCGGTGCTGGAGCACGAAGTGGGTCGCGATGAGCGCCCCGTGGCTGTGGGCGAGGACGAAGACGGGCTGCGCGCCTGCGATGCCGCGGAGCTTCTCCCAGAAGACCTCGAAGTCGCCGAGGTAGTCGTTCCAGTCGGCCGCGTCCGCGCGCCGGCCATCGGCCTTGCCGTGTCCGCGGTAGTCGAGCGCCAGCACGCCGAAGCCGGCGGCGACGAGCTGATCGATGACCCAGAGGTAGCGCCCGGAGTGATCGCCATAGCCGTGCACCAGGCCGATCCACGCGCGGGGTGGAGCGTCGGGCACGGCCAGGCGCCAGTACAGCCGCAGGTTGTCCTTCGCCGAGAAGTAGCCCTCGTCGCGTCTCACACGCCCTCCGTCGCGAAAGGTGGGACGCTACACGCCCGTCGCGGCGAAGTGATGCACTTTCGCAGGCGCTCAGAGGCCCCGGAGCCGCTTCTCGAGCTCGGCCCGCTGGGACGGCCGATCGGCCGCGTCGGGGTTCTCGACGAGCAGCTGAACCGCCCGCTTGAGCGCCGCCTCCGCGCGGGCCTTCCGGTTCGACCGGGCGCACGCCTCAGCCAGGTGCTCGAGCAGCGTCGGCTCGTCCGGCGACTCGGCGACCGCGCGCTCGAGCAGCTCGACAGCCCGATCGAACTGGCCCTTCCGGAAGGCCACCCAGCCCATGGAGTCGAGGTACGCCGCCGAGTCAGGCCGCACGGCGAGCGCCTTCCCCACGAGCTTCTCGGCCTCGTCGAGGTCGCCACCACGATCGGCGAGCGTGTAGCCGATGAAGTTGAGCGCCGCTGCGTTCGAGGGGTTGAGGTCGACGACCTGCCGCATCGTCTCGATCCCCCGCTGCCAGTCGCCCATGCGCTCCTGCGCCGCGGCGAGGGCGAAGAGCAACGGCTCGTCCTTCGGGCTCTTCGCCAGGGCCTTCGACAACAACGCCACGGCCTCGGCCGGCCGGCCCTGACGATCATAGAAGCCCGCGAGCGTGTCGAGGAGGTCGGGGGTGCGGCTCGACTCGAAGGCCTTGAGCAGCAGCGCCTCGGCCTCCTTCGTCTTCCCGGCCCGCTCGAGCGCGCGACCGTAGCCGGCCGGGAGTCCCGAGAGCTGGGGGCGCTCCTCGATCAGCTTCGCGAAGGCGTCGAGCGCCGGCTTGTGCTGGCCGAGCGACGACTGGCACATCGCCTTGTGGAGCCGGGCCTCGAAGGACAGCTCGGAGCCGTCACGCGGCACGCCGTCGAACGCCTCCACGGCCCTGGCCCACGCGTGCACCCGCTCGTGAACCAGCCCGGCGTAGAAGTGCAGCCGCGGCTCCCCGCTGTGCTGTCTTCGCGCCGCGTCGAGCACGGCCGCTGCCTCGGCGAGCCGGTGCATGGCCAGGTACGAGAAGGCGACCTTCACCACCGTCTCGGGATCGCGCCCGAGGGAGAGCAGCTGATCGAAGTAGGCGCGGGCCTCGACGTGCTGCTCGAGCCTCAAGGCGAGGCGCCCCGCCGAGAGGAGCACCTCGCGGTTCTCGGGATCGCGCTCGACCGCCCTGCCCCACGCCTCGAGGGCCTTCGGGCCGCGACCGCTGGCGTCGTAGATCCGGGCCAGCGTCGTCCAGGCGTCCACGTCTCCGGGATCCCGCTCGACGGCCCGGGTGAGCAGCTTCTCGGCGCGCGCTGAGTCACCCCGCTCCGCCAGCGCCAGGCCAAGACGCCGGTAGCCGATGGGCTCGCCCGGCACCGCGCCGCCGAGCTCCTCCACCACCTTGACCGCCTCCTCGACGCGCCCCTGATCGAGCCAGAGCTGGGTGAGCACCAGGTACGCGTCGGCGTCGTTGGGGCGGAGCTTGATCGCGCGCGCCAGGTGCACGCGAGCGCGCGTCGTCTTCTGGGCCTCGTACAAGACGCGCCCCATCAGCAGCTGGGCTGGGGCGTACTCGGGGTTGCGATCGAGCACCCGCTTGAGGTGCGCCTCGGCCCGCTCGAGCTCCGAGGTGCGCGCGTACTGCTCGGCGAGCTGGGTCAAGAGGTACGGGTTGCCGTCATCGGACGCGAGCGCGAGCCGCAGCTCGTCCATCGCGCCGCGATGATCGCCCTCGTGGTGCGAGAGGCGGGCGCGGAGGAAGTGCGAGTACGAGGCCGCGCTGGGGTACACGATGGAGGACTCGGCCGGTGCACCCATCGCCTCCTGCATCGCCTGGAGATCGACGGCCGGGCGCTTCGGCGGCCCCGCCCATGCGTCGAGGCCGAGCAGCACCGCCAGGGGCAACGCGAGACGCGACATCCACCGTGAACGATAGCGGGCACGCTCGTGCCTACGCCAGCAGCCGTTCGAGCAGGGCCTCCGCGCCGGGGCTACCTTCGCGCACATCGAGCAGGCGCGCCTGGTAGTCGAGGCCCTCGGCTGCGAGCAGCGCGCACAGGCGCGAGACGAGCAGGTGCCCACCGGCCTTCGGGGTCTCCGGCATCAACACGACGAAGACGCCGCCGCCGAGGTGCCCGATGACGTCGGGCGATCGAAGCACCTTGCGCGCCAGCGCCGCGGAGGAGGCCAGCCTGGCGTTCGGGCTGCGCGGCTTGAGGACCCCCACCGTGAGGGACCGGCCGTAGCGCACGCTGCGCGACAGCTCCTGATCGAGCCGGTTCACCAACCCGAGCTGATCGAACAGCCCGGTCTCGGCGTCGACCCCCACCGCCGACACCTTGCCGGCGCTGCGCTTCATGGTGTCACCGACGCGGGTGAGCAGCTGGCTGAGGGCGAACGGCTTGGTGAGGATGTCGACGTGCCCGAGGTCGAGGGCTCGCAGCTTCTCCGAGATGTCCGGGTTCCCGGAGATGAGGAGCACCGGAATGCCGGCGGTGGCGGGCGTCTGCTGCAGCTCCCGCAGCGCGTCGAGGCCGTCGCGGTTGGGCATGAAGACGTCCATCACGACGAGATCGGGTGAGAGCGCCTTCGCCTTGGCGACCGCCTCGTTGCCGTCGCGCGCGAGCTCGACGCGGTAGTGGCCCGAGAGCCCCATGGTGCAGACGCGTGCGAAGACCGGGTCATCCTCCGCCAGCAACACCATCGGGACTCCCGGCTTCGCCACCGGCTTCCGCACCGTCTTCGCCTGCCGAATCGGCAGGGTGAACGAGAACCGCGCGCCGCCCTCGGCCGGCGCCTCGGCCCAGATCTCGCCGCCATGCCGCTCGACGTAGTCGCGACAGATCGACAGCCCGAGGCCGGTCGACCGATCGAAGGCCAGCAGCAATGCGTTGGGGTCGCGCACGATGCCGTCGTCGCTCACCTCGACGAGCGCCACGTCTCCGTCTGGCCGTGGCTTCAGCTTCGCGCGCACGACCACCGACCGCGCCTCGTGCGCGTGCTTGAGGGAGTTGGTGATGAGGTTCTGCAGCACCTGGCGGATCTTCTGCTCGTCACCCAACACGTCGAGGCTCATCGGCGCCTCGACCCGCAGCCCCACGCCACGCTCTCGCGCGAGGATCTGCAGATCGTTCACGGCCTCCTGACAGGTCTCGGCGACGTCCATCGCCTTGCTGAAGAGCACGATGCGGCCGTCATCTCCGCGGCTCGTCTCGAGGAGCGACTCGACGAGCTCGAGCATCTTCCGGCCCGAGCGCTGGATGGCCTCCGCCGACGGCTTGAGCGATCTCGGGAGCGAGGCGTCGGTGAGGAGCAGGTGCGCGTGCCCGAGCTGCACGTTCAACGGAGCGCGGAGATCGTGGCTCAGCACCGCGAGCAGCTCGTTCTTCCGGCGATCGAGCGCCTGCAGCCGCTGGTTGGCTTCGTGCAGCTCCTTGAAGCGCTCGAGGTAGGCGGTCTCGAGCGACGAGCGGGTCCGGCTGCTCGACTGCTCCACGGCGGCGCGCTCGGCAGCGTTCCCCAGGGCCACGCAGATCGCCGCGAGAAAGTCGCGCTCCTCCTGCTCGAGCGGGGCCACGCGCTTGAGCGTCAGCGCCGCGAAGGCCGGAGGCTCTCCAGGCACGGGGTACACCCACGACCCGTCGCCCCCCGCCACCTCGCGCGTCTCGAGCGCCTTGCGCAGCGTCGGCGAGACCGCGAGCTCGACCGCGGTCCTGCCCCGTTCGTCAACCAGGAAGGCCTTGCGCGGCCCCTCTCCCTCGAGCTGCAGCACGCGCACCTCGTCGCAGCCCAGCGCGGCCCTCAGCCGGGGCGCGACCAGCTCAGCCATCTTCGACGGGGGCGCTCGATCGTTCCCCGCCCGGGTGACGTCGAGGAGCAGCTCGAGCCGGCGCCGCACCAGCTCGTCACGATCAGCCACGCGCCGGGCCCGGATGCCGGCCACGAGCTGGCTGGCGACCTCGTCCACCGAGCGCGCGACGATGTCCACGTCGAGCTTCTCGAGCGACCTCGCAGACACCCGCGTGCCGTCGAGCACCAGCGGCACGCCGCGGGCCGGGCCGTGCTTGCGGAGGGCGTTCACCGCGGCCCCGACCGACTTCACCGGCAGGGAGATGACGATCGCGTCAGGGCGCCGCCTGTCCACCGCCTCGAGGGCCTCCGCGGATCTGCTCGACGCCTCGCACTCGAAGCCACGAGACGTGAGCCCCTCGGCCAGCCCGGGGGTCCGCTTCCCAAGAATCAGCACGCGGCCCGAAGACACGCTCGCAGTGTAACAAGAGCGCAGGTAGAGTCCGCCGCGGCCGTCACCCACACCGGACCCATGCGACGCACATCACTCCTCTTCGGACTCCTGCTGGCTTCCCTCTCCCTGGCCCAGACGGGTGATGAGTGGAGCAGCCCCTTCTCCCAACCTGCCGCGACGCCAGCGAAGCCAGCCACGTCGCCCGCGACGCCAGCGGAGCCCGAGCCTCCGAAGAAGACGACGCCCGCGCCTGCGGCCACGCCGAGCCCCCCGAGCGCGACGCCGAGCGCGACGCCGGCGCCCGCGCCGAAGCCAGGCTCGAGCCGGCTGAGCGATGACGACGCGGCGATGCAGCCGAAGGCCGACGCGAAGGCCCGCGTCGAAGATCGCATGAAGGCGGCCACCGGGAAGGCCGACCCGAAGAGCGACAAGGACGAGGGCCTGCCGGTCGTCTCGAAGAAGGAGTCGTTCCTCGCGGGCACCGAGCCGCACAGCCCCTCGACGTGGATCACCAGCCTCGACACGCCGGGCAACGCGCGCGTCACGCTGGGTCAGGTCACCATCGGCACGCCGTATCTCCCATCTGCGCGCCTCGGGCCGAAGGGGCTCGTCCGCGTCGGCTTCCTGGGTGAGTACCTGAACCAGGTCGACTTCCCCGTCCGCAACGCCCAGAACATCCGCTCGGGCATCACCTTCGCCGCCAGCTTCCAGCCGTTCAGCTGGGGTGAGGTGTACGTCGGGTACGCGGCGGCCGCGAACACCAACAACCGCACCTCCCCCAACCTGATCCAGGCGCTCGGCGATCTCACGCTGGGCGTGAAGGCGTCGAACGAATGGGTGAAGGGCCTGCACGCGGGCGTGGACGTGCGGCTGCTCACCTTCTCGGGCGTCGGCAACCAGAGCATCGATCGGTTCGCGGTCGGCTTCCGGCCGACGGTGCTGGTCGCCTACGACGTGCGCAGCCTGTCCCCGAAGGTGCCGGTCATCGCCAACATGGGCATCGGCTTCACCCTCGACTCGACCGTGAACCTCGTCACCCAGCGGCTGAACGCCTCCGAGGAGTTCGCGCTCGGAATCAACCGCTACCACCGCTTCAACTTCGGCGTGTCCGTCGAGGTGCCCCTGCCCATCGTCACCCCGTACCTCGAGTACAACCTCGCGGCGCCGCTCGGTGTGCCGAGCGGGCTGCTCACCGGCCCTGACGGCGCGACGGTGCCGGTTGGTGCGGCCATGCCCCAGACGCTCGGGCTGGGACTGAAGGTCACCGCCGTGAAGGATCTCACCGTCGTCACCGGCGTGAACCTCGGCCTCACCCGCAACGTCGGCCTGGGCGTACCGGCGACGCCGCCCTGGAACTTCTTCGTCGGCGCCAGCTTCGCGATCGATCCGTTCCAGCGCGGCGAGACGAAGACCGTCGAGATCGTCCGCGAGCGCAAGGTGGAGAAGAAGGTCGAGGTCGCGAAGGCGCGCGTCGAGGGCACCGTCCTCAACGCGGCGACGAAGGCCCCCGTCGCGGGCGCGATCGTCTCGGTCCCTGGCGTGCTCCCTGCGGCCACCGACGAGAAGGGCCGCTTTACGACGCTCGAGATCGCCGACGCGAAGACGAAGGTGAACGTCACGCGTGACGGCTTCAAGCCCGGCTCCCAGGACGTGACGCTCGAGGCAGGGAAGACGGCGAAGGTCGAGATCGCTCTCGAGGAGGAGATCAAGAAGGGCACGTTCGAGGTCGCCGCGACCAGCAAGGGCAAGCCGGTGAAGGCCACCGTCACCCTGCGTGGAGAATCCGAAGCGGGCGTCGAGCTCACCGACGGCCCGAAGGATCTCGAGGTCACCGCCGGCACCTTCTCCGCGTCGGTGACCGCCGAGGGCTATCTCTCTCAGACCCGCGAGGTGCAGATCCCGGCCGGAGGCCGCATGCCGCTCGCCTTCGAGCTGGCGCCCGCCCCGAAGAAGATGCTCGTCATCTTCAAGGGCGACAAGATCGAGATCCTGCAGCAGGTGCACTTCGCCACGGGCAAGGCGACGATCCTCCCTGACTCCTTCCCGCTGCTGCAGCAGGTGGTCGACGCGATCGTCCGCAACAACGTCAAGCGGGTCTCCGTCGAGGGCCACACCGACAACAAGGGCATCAAGACGGCGAACCAGACCCTGTCGGAGGATCGCGCACGGAGTGTGCGGGACTACCTCATCTCACAGGGGGTGGAGGCGAAGCGACTCGAGGCAGTGGGCTATGGTGACACCAAGCCGATCGCTCCCAACCTGACGGCGCGGGGCCGAGAGCTGAACCGCCGCGTCGAGTTCATCGTGCTGGAGAAGTAAATGCGCCGACTGTTGAGCGGAGTCGTGGTGGTGGTGGCCCTCGTGTGCACCGCCTGTCCGGACCCCAACCCGGTCCCCCCGACTCCGCCGGCGCCGCCGCGCGCCTTCCTCACCCTGCCCGCCACCACCGTCGTCGCGCCCAGCGTGAAGGGCTCGGTGACGACGATGGGGTGCAAGAAGGTGGGGCAGGTGCAGATCCTCGAGAGCGGCAACTTCATCATGGACGCGAAGTACTCGGGCGAGCCGACGAACTTCGAGATCCTGCCCGCCCTCTTCAACCCGCTCTTCCCCGTGCGCGGCTTCTCCACCCGCCTGTCCCTCTCGGCGAAGGTGGTGTGCGAAGACGTCAACACCCTGCCAGACGGCGGCTTCACGATTCGTGAGGGCCTCTCGCAGCCGCTGAGCCTCACCTTCCTGCCGGTCGAGAGCGTGCGGACGCTCGGCGGCCAGCAGACTCTGCCTGACACCTTCGTCGCGGAGGGCGGCGTCGCCGGGCAGCCCACCACCTTCATCGGCTGCGCGGGCACCAACACCGGCGCGAACGCGTTGATCCGCATCGACACCACCGGCCGCGTCGTCGCGCAGAACACGTCACTTCCCTTCCCGTGCGACTACTCGTCGACCATCACCGACCGCAACTCCGTGTCCGGGACCCGCTGGCTGTGGGTGCCGCAGGCCGGCGCCTTCTCGTTCGACGGAGACCTCAACATCCGCTCGACCTTCACCGGCGAGATCAGCCGCCTGAGCGTCTCGCCGATCGAGGGCGACGCGCTCATCACGCTCGAGGATCCCTCGGCGGCGACCAAGGCCCAGGTGATCAGGCTGCGGGCGCGGCAGATGATGGGTCAGGACTCCAGGGTGTGGAGCACGCTCAAGGGGCCCCTCGACACGGGCTTTCCTGGCCAGTTCAACGCCGATCCCGTCGTCGACGTCGGCTCGCGCCGCGTCTACACCTCGTCATGGCAGAAGGCGCTGCAGTCCACGACGGGGCTCATCGCGGTCCTCGTCTACAGCTACGACACGGGTGATCTGGTGAACGCCCCGCCCCCCGCGATCCTCACCTTCAGCTTCCCGAACGTCCTCAACCGGCCCATCGTGCCGAACGGCGCCTTCAAGGAGGACGGCACCGTCTATTACGCCCCCCTCATCAGCATCGACAACGCAGGCAACGTCTCGACCACCACGCTCGCCTGCGCGACCAACACCTCAGGCTGCCAGGGCGCGGCCCGACGCTGGACAGGCCCCACGTGGCGCGGAGAGCTCACGACCATCGTCCCCTTCTCGCGCGGCAACTTCGTCGCGGTGGTGGGCCCGTTCGCGACCTACTTCATCGGCACCTCTGACGGCCTGGTGAAGAACCTCGGCGGCGTCGAGCCGCTGCGGCCGACCGGCAGCCTCATCACCGTCGGCGTCACGCCCGGCAAGGGCACCGACTTCTACCTGCTGAACGCGCCGGTCCCCTCGGGCATGAACCCGACCTTCCCGACGGAGATCATCGCGACCGACCACCCGGCCTCGGGGGAGCTGTGGAACCTGTCGATCGCCGGCGGCGGGCAGCCAGCCGACTCGATCTTCATCGCCGTGGATGACAACGGCCAGCCGTGGATGCGTGTCGGACCCGATCAGGTGCGCCCGCTCGGCAACATGCAGTACCGCGACAGGCGCGGGGCGACCACGCCCCCCTGAGCCAGCGCTCGACCAGTCCGTCGCCCGGGCGCTGGGCAAAGCCACTCGTTGAACTTCTGCGCCGGACGCCCGAACGAGGTGCTGAAGCGCTCCGGCCCCCGGCTCGACCGCGTTGGTGCTGTGCGCCTCGACCGCGATGGCTGTGCGCCTCGACCGCGATGGTTGTGCGTCTCGACCGCGCTGGCTGTGCGTCTCGACCGCGATGGCGCTGCGCTCTCGGCCGCGATGGCTGTGCGCCTCGCCCGCGATGGCGCTGCGCACTCGACCGCGATGGTGCTGCGCGTGCGGACGGCCGGCCCGTAGGAGCGCGGTGCCGTCGCCCTCGACCCATCGGCCTCACGGCCGCGTCGCGACGAGGAGCGCCTCGACGTTTCCCGCCGGCCCCGGCACCGGGCAGTCCATCGTGCCCACGAGCGCCAGCCCCTGCGACACCACGAATCCGCTGATGCGATCGATGGCGGCCTGGCGCGCCACCGGATCACGCACCACCCCGCCCTTCTCGATCTGCGCCGGGCCCACCTCGAACTGCGGCTTCACCAGGGCGATCAGCACACCGCCGCGCTCCAGCTTCGGCAGCACGCCCGGCAGCACCAGGGTGAGCGAGATGAAGCTGACGTCGATGACGATCACGCGCACCGGCTCTGGCAGATCGGCGTCGGTGAGGTGCCGCGCGTTGACGCGCTCGCGGCTCACCACCCGTGCATCGGTGCGCAGCTTCTCGTGCAGCTGGCCATACCCGACGTCGATGGCGTGCACGCGCGTGGCCCCGCGCTGCAGCAGGCAATCGGTGAAGCCACCCGTGCTGGCCCCGATGTCGGCGCAGATCGCGCCCGCGACGTCGAGCTCGAAGCGCTCCAGGGCGGCCTCGAGCTTCAGGCCGCCGCGCGAGACGTAGGGCAACACCTCGCCTTTCAACCGCAGCTCGGCCCCGACGCTGACGCGGGTGCCGGGCTTGTCGACGCGCTGATCGTCCACCACGACCTGGCCCGCGAGGATCAGGGCCTGCGCGCGCGCGCGGCTCTCGGCGAGCCCCCTCTCGACGACCAGCACGTCCAGGCGCTCCTTCTTCATGGCCGCCGCTCCAGCAGCTCGCGGGCGGCGCGCTCGATGCCGTCTGACGACAGGCCCAGCTCGCGGCGCTGCGCGTTGGCCTCGCCATGGCGCACGATCCGATGTGCCGGCAGGGCCACCTGCGCGACGAGCGGCGCGCAGCCGACACGCGCCAGGCCTTCCAGCACCGCGTCGAACAGGCCGCCGCGCGGCATCACCTCCTCGATCACGAGCAGGCGGCCCCGCGCTGCCTCGCGGAGCGGGCCCTCGTCGAGTTCGCAGAGCTCGCCGACGTCGAGCACGCTCCACGGCCGCCCCTCGCAGGCCTCCAGCGCCTGCAGCCCGGTGACGCCCGAGGTCACGCAGGTGAGCTCGCCACCCTCCACCCTGCGCAGCCAGCGCGTCGCAGGAGCCGGCACGATCGACGGCGGTCGCGGCCCCGTCACCACGCCGCGGGGGAACCGCACCGCCGAGGGCCCCCGCCTCGCCAGCGCCGCGTCGAGCAGCGTGCCGAGATCGTCGAGGAAGACTGGCGAGGTGAGCGACAGGCCTGGCAGCGGTCGAAGGAGCGAGACGTCGAAGACGCCCTGGTGCGTGGCGCCGTCGGCCCCGACGAGGCCCGCCCGATCGACGGCGAACACCACGGGGAGCCCCGGCAACACGACGTCGTGGACGATCTGATCGTACGCCCGCTGAAGGAAGGTCGAGTACAGGCAGACGATCGGCCGCGCGCCGCTCTTCGCCAGCCCTGCGGCGAAGGTGACTGCGTGCTGCTCGGCGATGCCGACGTCGAACACCCTCGCCGGGAAACGCGCCTGGAGCCCGCCCAGCGAGCTGCCCTCGATCATCGCGGGCGTCACCACGACGAGGGATGGATCACGCGCGAGCCGCTCCTCGAGCAGGGCCGCGAAGGCGTCAGACCAGGTCGCGCGCCCAGGCCGCGCGCGCACGAGCTTTCCGTCGCGCAGCTCCCACGGCCCCATCGCGTGCCCGCGGGTTCGTCCGTCGGCCTCGGCGGGCGCGAAGCCCCTGCCCTTCTCGGTGCGCGCGTGGATCACCACCGCCCTGGCGCAGTCCTTCGCTTGCCGGAGCACCGCCACCAACGCGCCCACGTCGTGGCCATCGACAGGGCCGACGTAGCAGAAGCCCATCGCCTCGAAGAAGCGGCGCGCGTCGCTGCGCAGCAGCCTGGCCACCGCGCCGACGTTGCGTGAGATGCTCATGCCGTTGTCGTTCACCACCACGATGAGTGGACGAGACGCGACCGCCGCCTGGTTCAGGCCCTCGAAGGCCTCTCCGCCGGTCAGGGCTCCGTCGCCGATCACGGCCACCACCCGGCCAGGCGCGCCGGTCACCACGAGGCCCTCGAGCAGGCCGACGGCCGCCGAGATCGCCGTGCTCGAGTGGCCCGCACCGAACGCGTCGTGCTCGCTCTCGGTGGGGTCGAGGAACGGTGCGAGCCCGCCCGCCTGCCGCAGCGTGCCGAGCTGCTCACGCCGGCCCGTCAGCAGCTTGTGGGCGTACGCCTGGTGGCCGACGTCGAAGACGAGGCGATCGATCGGGGAGCGAAAGACGCGGTGCAGGGCGACGATGAGCTCGACGGCGCCGAGCGAGGCGCCCAGGTGTCCGCCCACGCGGCTGCAGACCGAGATGATCTCTTCTCGCAGCGCGGCGCAGAGCGCTGGCAGCTCGTCGTCGCCCAGCGCCCGGACCGCGGCTGGGGAGTCGAGGCCCTGCAGCGTCACCTGGTCCGCTCCACGGAGTACTCGGCGAGGGCGGCCAGAACGCCGGGGGTCGGCTCGACGGTGAGCACGGCCTGACGGGCGCGGACGATGAGATCGTGCGCGAGCTTCTTCGAGGCCTCGAGCCCGACGACCGCGGGGAAGGTGAACCGGCCTGCCGCGGAGTCAGCCTTCACCGGCTTGCCGAGCGCTTCGGCGGTCGAGGTGACGTCCAGCACGTCGTCGGCGATCTGGAACGCGAGCCCGAGATCTTCGCCGTACCGATCCGCCGCCGCCAGCGCCTCAGCGCTCCCCTTCGCTGCCAGCACGCCGAGCCGGCAGGCCGCCTTGAGCAGCGCGCCGGTCTTCAACCGATGGAGCTGCATGAGGTACTCCTGCGCGGCGGGCCGATCGTCGGCGATGTCGAGCACCTGCCCCCCCACCATGCCGCCTGCTCCGGCCGCGACCGCGAGCTCCGACGCCATCATCGCGCGAGCGGGAGCCTCGGCGGCAGGCCCGGTGGTGACGAGCCAGAAGGCCTCGGTGAGCAGCGCGTCGCCCGCGAGGATCGCCAGCGCTTCGCCGAACACCTTGTGGCTCGTGGGCCGGCCGCGGCGGAGCTCGTCGTCGTCCATCGCCGGCAGATCGTCGTGGATGAGGGAGTACGTGTGAATGCACTCGAGCGCACACGCCGCGTCTTCGGCGGCCTTGCCCCCGCCCCCCAGCGCGTCAGCGAAGGCGAGGCAGAGCGCAGGCCGCAGCCGCTTGCCACCGTCGAGCAACGAGTACCGCATCGCTTCCGCCAGGCGCGTGGGCGTCCGCACGGCGATGAGATCCATACGATCGGCGAGCAGACGCTCGATGCGCTGCTGGGTCGCGGGCAGCCAGGCTCTCAGCTCGAAGCTCATGGCCAGCATCTGTCACGACGCGCGCTGGAACGCACGCGGACGCCCATCAGAACGGAACGTCGTCGTCTTCGGCCGGGGGCGAAGGCTTCCGGGCCGCAGGGGGCGGCGCGCGAGTGGCGGCCGTCACCGGAGCAGCGGGCAGCTCTCGCACCTCGATGGGCGCCGTCTGCCCGTCTTCGGTGAGCAGCTGCTCGATGCGCTTCTCGGCGTCCGTCAGCAACCCCTCGCCCTGCTTCACCAGGGCGATGCCTTCGGCGAAGCGCTCGAGCGAGTCCTCGAGCGACAGCTCCCCGCCCTCGAGTGACGCCACGATCGCCTCGAGGCGCTTCACCACGTCGTCGTACTGAACCTTGCCGCCGCTGCCGGTCGTCTTCGCCACGTGTCACTCCTCGTCCTTGCCGCTGGCGCGTGCCTCGACCCGCACCGTGAGCCGATCGCCCTGATCGAGGCGCACCGTCAACTCGTCCTGCACCTCGACGTCCACCGCACGTCGCACCACGAGGCCACCCTTCGAGACGATCGCGTAGCCGCGCCCCAGCACCTTGAGCGGGCTGAGCGCGTCGAGCCGGGCGCTCAGAGCCGCGAGCGTGCGCCGGTTCTCGTCGAGGCGCCGTCGCACGGCCGCGGGGAGCTGACGGGTCGAGAGCTCGAGGCGCCGACGGGCTTCGCGGACACGCGGCCGCGGCGAGGTGCGCTCGAGCGAGAGGCCCAGCCGGTGCACCCGGGCGCGCTCCTCTCGGAGGCGACGCTGCAGCGACGCTCGCACGCGCGACGAGAGCGCGGTGAAGGCGAGGCGACGCTCGGCGAGGCGGGTCTGCGGCCGGAGCCGGGCCAGCCGCGCGCCGAGGTCCACCAGCGACTTCCGGCGGGTGCGGACGTGGCGCTCCGACGCGCGGCGAAGGCGCTCGGCGAGATCGGCGATCCTCAGCTGGCGCGTCGCCACCTGGCGGCGGGGGTCGCCGAGCCGGGCGCGCGTCGCCTGCAGGCGGTGCGAGAGCTCGAGCACGCGGCGCTCCATCGCCTGGCCCAGGCGGCGCCGGGTGAGGACGAGGCGGTGCGACAGCTCGGTGACGACGGGGACGACGGCCTCGGCGGCGGCGCTCGGCGTCGGCGCCCGCAGATCGGCCACGAGATCGGCGAGGGTGACGTCCACCTCGTGCCCCACCGCCGACACCACCGGCACCGGGCTGTTGAAGATCGCGCGCACGACGCGCTCTTCGTTGAACGTCCACAGATCCTCGACCGAGCCGCCGCCGCGGGTGACGACGATGACGTCGACGTCCGTCCGGGCGAGCCAGCGCAGGCCGCGCGCGATCTCGATTGGCGCGTCGTCGCCCTGCACGCGGGCGTTGCAGAAGAGCACCGAGACGCCGGGGTGCCGGCGGTGCAGCACCTTCAAGAAGTCCCGCCAGGCCGCGCCAGACGAGCTGGTGACGACGCCGATGCGCCTGGGGAGGAACGGCAGCGGCCGCCTCGGCTTCGTGCGGCCCTCCCCGATGAGGCCTTCCTTCACCAGCTTCGCCTTGAGCTGCTCGAACGCGAGCGCCATCGCGCCCACGCCCTCGGGCTCGACCCGCTGCGCGATGAGGCTGTAGCGGCCCTGCACCTCGTACAGGTTGATGCCGCCCTCGATGATCAGCGACAGCCCATCACGAAGCTGGAACTTCAGCGCGCGGGCCTGGGTCTGCCAGATGCGGACGTCGATCTGCGCCGTCTCGTCCTTGAGCGCGAAGTACAGGTGCCCCCGCGCGTTCGGGCCGCGGAAGCCGGTCACCTCGCCGCGCACGATCACCCGGGGGAACCGTGGCTCGAGGGCCTCCTTGAGCTGCCACGTCAGCTCGGAGACGGTCAGGACCTTCCGCGCGGGAGCGCTCTTGCGCCACGCCGGCGTGCCTTCAGGAGCCGGCTCGAGCTCGCCCCGCGCCGGTGCGTCGGTCTTCTGGGCGAGCGGGCGCGCTGCTTCGGGAGGCTTCACGGCCACGCGCCGCGCCTCGCGCTCGGGCGAGTTCACCGCGGGCGCTCCCTGCCCGGCGGGAGCCTGCTCCCGCGCCGCACTCGCGGGCGTCACGCGCCGAGGGTCCTGGCGCGCTGTGTCCCGTTCCGGCACGACGTCGGGGGCCTGGGGCCGGCTGAGCAGGTCAGGCTGCGCTCGGCGAGGGCCGGGCCTGGGGGCGACGGGGCTCCGCTCGGGCGCCTCCGCCGCCGTCCCTCCGAAGAGGTCGCCCTGCTTCATCGCCGCTGCAGTTCCTCGAGCCGCGACTTCGCCTTCTGGTGATCGGTGTCGTCCGGAGGCGTCATCATGATGACCTCCTTGAACAACCGCGCAGCCTCGTCGGGGCTCGTCTCGCGCAGCTGGTAGCCGCGCAGGTAGATGTCGTGGGCCTGATTGCGGCCTTCCTGGATGATCGCGGTCGCGCCCGGGTGGCCCGGATCGACCTCGAGGACCACCTGCGCCTTCTGGATCGCCTCGACCCAGTTCCGCACCGTCTTGGCGTTCGAGGCTTCCTTGTAGAAGACGGTCGCCATGCGCGTCTTGATCTGCTTCGACAGATCGCTCGACTGCCCGCCCGCGATGCGCTTGTCGAGGTTGAAGAGGCCCCGCACCTCGGCGGACGACAGGTTCTCGAGGTTCTTGTTCTTGTTGTCGAAGTCCTTCATCTGCCCCTCGAGCGCGCGGCACTGGGCGTTCTTCGCGGCGCAGGCCTGGGCCAGCGACATGGCGCCCGAGAGGTCTCCGTTCCGGAAGCGCGCGCTCACCTCGAGGTGAGGCATCTCGGGGACCGGCGGAGGCAGGTTCGGGTTCTTGATGCGGTTGATGTTGTCTTCCGCCTGCCGCTTGATGTCGGGGGCGTCCCGGTCCTCCGGCCGCGCTGCCATGACGTCCTCGGCCATCGCCTTCACCTGCTCCATCACCGCCAGGTCGCGCGGGCTGGCCGACAGCTTCTTGCGGGCGTCGATCACCTTCTCGCCGAGCCGCGTCTCGAGCAGCTCCTTGAGCTCGTTGAGCGGGCGCTCCATGGTGATCGTGTTCTTCACGCGCGCGAGGGCGGCTGAGGCCTTGCCGAGCTGATCGTCTGCGATCGCCTTCTTCGCCTCGCCGATCGCCTGCTCGTTGGGGATCTCGACGTTGGCGCGCTCGAGGTAGGTCGCGATCGACTTCTTCTCCTGCTCCGTGAAGGCGTTCACCTCGGCGTCGAAGGCGACCAGCTGCTCGAGGCGCTCCTTCGCCTCGACCCACCGGCCCTCCTTCGTCATGTTCTTCGCTTCCTGGAAGGCGGCGGTGAGCTCTTTGCGCTGGGCCACGATGGCGGCCCGCTTGCGCCCCAGCTCTTCCTCCTTCTTCTTGGCGATCGCCTTGTAGCCGACGAAGACGGCCATGAGGACCGCGAGCGCGCTGCCGCCGATGATGAAGACCCGCTTCCGCTTCTTCGCCGCCGCCGCCGGGTCCTCACCCATGCGGGAGGTGCGAACGGGGCGCGACCGCCCTGGCGTCCCTCCACCAGTGCGCGCCGTACGGACAGGTGGCCGCCGGGGCGAGGGGGCGAGCGCGTCAGCGGCTGGTCGGGCGCCGTTCCCCGCGCCTTGATCGACGAACTGAAACTCGCTGTCGCCCAGCGTGATCACGTCGTCTGGGGCCAGCGGCTGCTCCTCGGAGATCCCCTCGCCGTTGACGATGGTGCCGTTCCCCGAGCCCAGATCGCTCACCGCCCAGCCGTCCTCCGTCTTGCGCAGCAGGGCGTGCTTGCGGCTCACGGACGTGTCGGGGACGGACACGGTGGCGTCAGCCGCGCGACCGATGGTGACCTCGTCACCCGACAGCGGGAACTCCTGACCCGACGCTGGACCTGCGGTACAGACGAGCCGCGCCGCGGGCTTCACCGCTGACGCGACGCCGGTGCGCCGCCGCGCTGGAGCAGCCGCTGCCGGAGCCTGACCAGTCCTGGCGCGCGCGGGCGGGTTCTTCGAGGGAGGAGGAGGCATCGGCGAGAGGGGTCCTAGGTTCCTGCCGCATTGTTGAACACGAAGGCGAACACGATGGGTCCGAAGAGCACCATGAACACCGTCGGGAAGATGCAGGCGATGAGGGGGAACAGCATCTTGACGGGGGCCTCGTTCGCGAGCTTCTCGGCGCGCTGGGTGCGCTCGATGCGCAGCTGCGTGGACTGAATGCGCAGCACCTTGCCGAGGCTGGTGCCCATCTTGTCGGCCTGGATGAGCGCGGTGACGAACTGGGTCAGGGCGGGCAGATCGACGCGCGCGATCATCGACTTCAGCGCCTCCTCGCGCGTCTTGCCCATCTTGAGCTGCTTGAGCACGAGGTTGAGCTCTTCGCGCAGCGGGCCCTGCTTGCCCTTCTCGACCACCTTCGCGAGCGCGGCCGTGAAGTCGAGACCAGCCTCGACCGAGAGCGTCAGCAGGTCGAGGTTGAAGGGCAGCGCGCGGCTGATCGCCAGGTGACGCTTGGTGACCTTGTCGTTGATCCAGATGAGCGGGTAGAAGAGGCCGATCAACGCGCCCACGAGCGACCAGAGCAGGTTGAGGTTGAAGAAGTTGGCGACGATGAGCCCGAAGAGCACCCCGACCACGAAGCCGATCTCCTGGAAGGCCATGATGTCTTCGGCCTTCCAGTTCGACGATTCGCCGGCCTTGATCAGCTTCCGGCCCATGCCTGACTCGTAGCCTGGCCACATGATGCGGCGGTTCATGGTCCCGAGCTTGCGCACCGCGACCGCGCCGGCGCCCTGCATGCCGCCCGCCGACTCTTCCTGCACCTCGACCACGAACTGCTCGAGCAGGTTCGCGTAGAGGCTCATCGAGAACAGCGCGACCGCGGCGACCGTCAGCATCGCCGTCAGCACCATCAGAATCGTCGTCAACGGATCCATGTGGGTCCCTGTCCCGTCAGATGTCGATGTTGGTGATGCGGCGGATGATGATCACCCCGAGGATCTCCATGAGCATGATCGCCGCCACCAGCACGTAGCCGAACCAGTGATCGAGCATCGGCTGCATGAGGTCGGGGCGCATGTAGTTGAGCACCACCCCGAGGATGAGCGGCATCGCCGACACGACCCAGCCCTGCAGCTTGCCCTGCGCCACCAGCGCCTCGATCTTGCCCTCGAGGCGGAAGCGCTCGCGAATGGTGCTCGACAGCGTCTCGAACATCTCGGCCATGTTGCCGCCGAGCTGCCGCGAGATGTTGGTGGCGGTGGCCACGAGGTCCATGTCGTCGCTGCCCACGCGGCGCGCCATGTTGTTGAGCGCCTCCTCCATCGGAACGCCGAGCTTGACCTCCTTGGTGAAGAGGCCGAACTCCTGCTGCAGCGGCGGGTAGGAGTCCTTCGCGATCTGCTCGGTGGCCTGCTGGAAGGTGAGGCCGGCCTTGAAGGCGTTGGCCATCGCCTGGAGCGCGTCCACGAGCTGCTGGTTGAAGCGCTTGATGCGTTTCTTGCGGTAGTGCTTCACCATGATCATCGGCAGGAAGAAGCCGAAGATCGTCGCGCCGACGCACACGAGCGGGTTGATCACGAAGTACGAGAACAGGCCGAGCAGCGCCATCGACGCGACGTTCAGCACCAGCATCTGCCGCGGGTCGATGAAGAGGAACATGTCCGACAGGTCGTTCATCGACTTGACGATGTACCGCTCCTGGTACTGCTCGAACGCCTTCGAGAGGACGCCCATCACCACCAGGCAGAGGAAGAAGACCGAGCCGGTGACCAGCAGCGCGACGAGACCTTTCAGCATGGCACGCTCACTCCGCCGGGGCCGAGGTGCGGCTCTCGGTCGCCGACGCGCCCTTGATGACCTGAATGGTGTTGAAGCGCTTGGCCTGCAACACCTTGGTGCGCTCGCCTGACAGCAGCGTGTTGATGGTCGCGCGGCCGCGCTCCTCGAGCACGTCGATGTCGTCTTCGTTGCGCAGCGAGAGGGTCAACGCGCCGAGCTCCTGCGCGAGCACCAGGATCTCCGCCTCCTCGGGGATGACGAGGAGCGAGACGTTGGCGTACTCGCGCTGGCCGTCCGGGACGAGGTTGATGTTGGTGGTGCCGGTGATCTTCCCGGTGGCGAGCACGATCACGTTCTGCAGCAGCGTGACGGCCACCTGCTCGCCGGTCGCGGGGTCCTTGAAGGTGCCGATGATGTCGACGTGATCGTTCGGGCGCACCCAGCCACCGACCGACTGCGCCCCCTTGGTCTCGATGGTGACCGCGCGCGCCTTCTTCTGCACCTTGGTGGACAGGCGCTCGGCGGCCTTGGTCGTCTCGAACTGGCTCCAGAGCAGCGGGTCACCCGCCTGCAGCGGGACGAGCACCTTCTGGTTCACGATGTATGAGGCCGAGTCCGGCTTGACGACCGACGAGGTGACGAACTGCTCGGGGATCGAGCGCTGGCTGATCATCTCCATCGTCACCACGGTGCCTTCCGAGATGTCGACGGCCGCGACGACGACCTGCACCAGGTTCCAGCCCTTGCGGACGTCCATCTCCTTCTTGCGGACGGCGGAGTACGCGATGACACCGGCCACCAGGCCGAGGCCGAGCGCGACGATGAGTGGGGTCTTGCCTTTGAGCATGTGGAGGACTCTCCCGTGAACCGGTGTCGGCGAAAAGCTTCGTCGAGGGGAAACGCGAAACCGATGCTAGCGATCGCAAATCCGCAGTGTCAAAGGACAAGCGGCGGGGGAGGACGATGTCGGCAAGCATCGCACAGCGCCTCAACCGCGACCGCAGTCACTGGGCGGCGGCAGGCAGGTCTTCGGCGGGCTTCTTCTCGTTCAGCTCGGCGTCGGCGCTCCGTGCCGGGGCCTTTGGCTTGAGCTGGGCCTTCTTGCGTTCGACGACCTGTCGGGCAGCGGCGGTGCCGGGGAACTCGGAGATCAGCGCACTGCAGAACTGCTGCGCCCGATCGTACTCACCCAGCGCCTCGAACCCGTCGCAGGCGCGCTTGAGCGCCTCGGCCCGCGAGTACCCCGAGGCGCCGGCCTGCAGCGCCTTCAACGCCGCCATCACCTCGCCCCGGCGATCGCCGCTGTTGGCCGACGACCTGGCCTGGGCGAGCTGAGCATCGACGTTGAGCTGTTTGTCACGCGCCCGGCTCGCCTCCGCGTCGCCGCTGGTGGCGATGGACTCGGTCGCCGCAACCGGAGCGTCCTGGTCGAACGAGGAGGACGGGGCGCTGCGCGGCATCACGCCGTAGCCGGCCTTCGACTTCTTCATGGGCGTGCTCCCCATCGGGGCCTGCTGCGGTGCTGGGGACGACGGCTGTGCGGTGGGCGGCGGCGGGGGCATCACGGCCTGCGCACCACGCGTGGCGCTCTCGGCCTCGGCGCGCGCGACCTGAGCCTTCTTGCCGTCCACCTCGTCAACCGGGCCGGCCAACGACCCCGTCGAGACGCCGAAGCCCGGACGGTTCGCGGTGCCGCTCATGGACTGCGCCACCGCGGCGCCGTCGTTGAGCTGATCGTCCACGTTCGACCTCTCGCGCGCCTTGCCCGTCACGTCGGCCTTCGTCGCGTCCTTCGCCTTCTCCTTCAGCTCCTCGAGCTTCACGGCGCGGCCGGCGTTGCCGAAGTCGTCGAACCGCCCGGCGCCTTCGCCGCCAGCCGGCGCGGAGCTCCGCTTCGACTCGGACTGCCGCGCGCCTGACGAGCCCTGCAGCCCGCCCTTGTCACTGCCCAGCACCGGATCGAACGCGCCCGTGTCGGCCGTCTTCGGCGCAGGCATCGGCTTCGAGGGGGCCTGCTTCTGCACCGCCGCGAGCTCCTCGTTGGCCTTGCGATCCCTGGCGAGCTTGTTGCCCAGCTTCTCCGCGCGCGCGTCGGCGTAGTTGAGATCGAGCGCAGGCTCAGCGGGCTTCTCGTCCGCCGGCGGGCCACCACGCTTCGTCTGCCGCTCATCCCAGACCTGCTGCCGCTCCTGCTCCGCGGCCTGGACGGGAACCGGCGCCGCGGCGCTCGGAGCGACGGCGACGACTTCCTCTGCGGCCTTGCGGGCGGTCTTCTCGTTGGCGGCGATGACGTCGCTCGCCGACTGGGGCGCTTCCTTCGAGGCGCGCACGGCCACCACGCCAATCACCAGCAGGCCTGCGGCCGAGGCCAGCGCGAACACCCAGCGCCGCCAGGGCGCCTGCGTCTCCTTCTTCGCGCGGCGGGCGTGCTGCTCGGCATAGGCGAGGAGCGACTCGAGGCCGGCCTCCGGCGCCGCGGTCATCGGCAGCGGGGCGAACACCGAGCGCACTCCTTTGATCTGCGCGAGCGCGTGGCTGCACTTCGCACAGGTGCGCACGTGCGCGTCGACGGCGGCGGCCTCGTTGGCCGGCAGCTCGCCGTACGCGTAGTCGAGGAGCTTGTCCTCGTATTGGTGCACACCCGTGTTCATCGTCAGCCCGTCACCGTTCTCGAGGCTTCGACCATCGCCTCACCATCGACTCCCAGATCTCCCAGCTTCTTCCGCAGGCCCTCCAGGGCGTAACGCATGCGGCTCTTCACCGTGTTCTCGTTCACGCCGGTGACCTCGGCGATCTCCTTGAAGCCGATGCCGTGGTACTCGCGCAGCAGGAAGACCTCGCGCTGCTCCGACGGCAGGCTCGAGATCGCACGCTCGAGCAGCGGCCTCAGCCTCGCGTTGTGCGCGCCGCGATCGGGGGTGGCCACGGCCTCGTCAGCCACCAGCTCACCCTTCGAGGGCCCCTCGGCGCCCTGCTCACCCGACGCCGGCGCGTCGAGCGAGTCGGTGGCCCTGAAGGCTTCTTTGCGCGCGCTGTCCACGCAGAGGTTCCTCGCGATCGTGTAGACCCAGGTGGTGAACCGGGCCTTTGGCTCCCATTCGCTGCTGCTGCGCACCACCTTCAGCCACGTCTCCTGCAGCAGGTCCTCGGCACGTTGCCGATGACCGACATAACGCAGGATGAAGTTGAACACCGGCTGCCGATGCCGGGAGACGAGCGTGCTGAACGCTCGGGCGTCTCCCGACTTGAACGCGAGCATCAGCTGCTCGTCGGCAGTTGGCGGTCCCAACTCATCCTCGTTGTGTCGCCCCGAGTTGAACGCATGGAGCGGCCGGGTGATCTACCCGCGGGGTCTACCGCGGTAAGTCGCGAGAATGACAGGCAACACGATGCCTGTCACCAGCGCGAATTGCGCCAGCAGCACCGTCGGAAACGGCCGCTGGAGATGGATGAACAGGCTGCGTCCGAGCGCGAGTCCCAGGAGCACGCCCGTGAAGGTGCGCCAGAGGTTCGAGAGGGCGTGGGGTCGAAACCGCCCAAACGCCCAGTCCAGGGTCGCCGGCGCGGTGAGGCAGAGGACGACGGGAAGATCGAGTGGGTGCTCGAGCGGCGCGCGCACCGCGAAGAGCGCCACGAGCATCACGACGAGGGTCGGGTAGACGCCCAGACAGCGCGCGCAGACGTGCAGCGGCCCCACGCGGTAGCAGCGATCGTACTCCTCGGGCGGGTGGTGGCTCAGCCAGAACATCGCGGCTCACTTCACCATGACGCAGGCGGCGCCGTGCTGCCCGTTGGTGAGGGCGGGGGTCGTGGCGCATGAAGCGACCGCGAGCGGGCAACGGAGCCGGAAGGCACAGCCCGGCTCTTCGGCGACCGGCTGGTCGAGGGCTGGCTCGATGCCCGCCCCCAGCAGGGCGCGGGTGTACGGGTGCAGCGGCGACGAGAACACCGACCTCAGCGGGCCCTGCTCCACCACCCGACCGGCGAAGAGGACGGCGACCCGTGTCGCCAACGCCCGCACCACCCCGAGATCGTGCGTGACGATCACCAGGGTGAGGCGGCGCCGCGCGCGCAGTGAGGTCAGCAGCTCGAGCACCTGAGCCTGCACCGAGACGTCGAGCGCGCTCACCGGCTCGTCGAGCAGCAACACCTCGGGCTCGAGGGCGAGCGCCCGGGCGAGCGAGACCCGTTGGCGTTGTCCCACCGAGAGCGCCGCCGGCCGTTGCGCGAGCAGCTCCAGCGGGAGCTGAACGTCCGAGAGCAGGGCCTCGAGCTGGGCGGCCACGACGGGGCGACGGTGGATCTGGAAGGGCTCTGCGAGGCTCTCCCTCACGGTGCGGAGCGGGTCGAGCGCAGCCGAGGGATCCTGAAAGACGGGCTGCACGCGCCGACGCCGGCTCGCGAGCTGAGCCGCCGAGAGGGAGCCGATCACCTCGTCGCCCCACCGCACCAGGCCGCCGCTCGCGGGGAGGAGGCCCAGCCAGGCCCGGAGCAGCGTCGACTTGCCCGAGCCGCTCTCGCCGAGAATGCCGAGCACCTCGCCCTGCGCGACCGAGAGCGAGACGTCCTTCACCACCAGCCGGCGGGTTCCTGGCCAGGCCACCGAGAGGTGCTCCGTCGAGAGGATGCTCACGATCCCCCCAGCCGGTGGTGACACGCGACGCCGCTCGAGAACCCGGGCTGTGCGGCGCACACGTCGGTCGCTCGATCACACCGGGGGGCGAAGCGACAACCGGGCGGCCGCTGCGCGATCCCGGGTACCGCGCCGGGCAGCACGCGAGGAGCGTCGTGATCGAGCCGCGCCGCGAGCAGGCCCGCGGTGTAGGGGTGTCGAGGCCGGCTGAAGACGTCTGGGAGCGCGCCCAGCTCGGCGACCCGACCCGCGTAGAGCACGAGCACCTGGTCGGCGATGGACTCGGCGGCCGCGAGATCGTGGGTGATGAGGAGCAGCGCGAGGCCGCGCCGCGTGGCCAGCCGCTCGAGCAGCTCCAGCACGCCCCGGCGAAGGGACGCGTCGAGCGCGGTGGTGGGCTCGTCGGCGATGAGCACCCTGGGGCCGGCCGCGAGGGTCGCGGCGAGCAGGGCGCGCTGACGCATCCCGCCCGAGAGCTGATGCGGGTACTGGCGAGCGACGACCTCGGGATCCGAGAAGCCCACCTCGCTGAGCAGCGCCGAGACGCGGCCTCGAAGCTCGCGTGCAGGCAGGTGCGCGACCCGCTGGAGCACCTCGGCGATCTGCCCCCCGACGCGCATGACGGGATCGAGCGCACCCGACGGGTCCTGCGGCATCAACGCGACGGTGCGACCTCGGAGCGGCGCGAGCGCGGCGGCGTTCGCGAGGGCCTGGCCGCCGATGGTCAGCCGCTGCCACCGCGCCGTCAGCCCCTGCGGGAGCACACCACCGAGCGCAGCGGCGGTGACCGACTTCCCGCTGCCGGACTCTCCCACCAGCGCGAGCACCTGGCCTGCGTCCAGCCGCAGCGAGAGCTGATCGACCAGGGTCGCGCTGGGAGCGGCAACCTCGAGGCCCTCGAGCTCGACGAGGCTCATCGCGCTCAGGACTTGTCGAGCGCGGCGAGGATCTCCGCCTCCGAGACGAGGCCCTTCAAGACCAGCGCCTTCACCGCGCCAACGATCAGCCGCGACGGCGGCACGTCGTCGAGCTGCCCCGTCCACTCTCCCGGCTTGATCACCAGCGTGGGGCCGATCTGCGGCCCTTCGGGCGACGACGGCGTCGCACCCAGCCATGACGGCAGCGATTCACGCGGCGCGCCGGGCGGAGGACCAGCGTCGGCCAGCTCAGGGACCGGTGGCCCGGACTCCTGCGGTGGAGGCAGGGGCGCGGGGGCTGGCGCGTGAGCCACCGCGGAGGGCGCGTGCGGCTCAGGGGGCGGCTCGAAGGGGAAGTCTGGAGCGCTCTGTGGCCGCTGCTCGGCGTCGGCGAAGAGCTCGTCCGTCATCGCTGCGACGGACCCGAAGAGCGCCTCCGAGACGTTGGGCTGCGGCTGCGAGTCGGACGACTGGGGCAGCTCCTCGATCGAGACCGACTCCTCCTGCGTCGAGAACGCGCCAGGCGTCTGGGCGAAGAAGTCGTCCACGCTCGCTGGCGGGGCGGCTGGCTGCGCCTGCGCCGGGAAGTCTCCGGACGACTCTCCGATCTCGAAGTCACCGGACGACTCGGCCGGTGGGGCGTCGATGGCGACCTCGAAGTTGCCTGACGACTCGGCTGGCGGCGCGGCATCGACCGCCACCTCGAAGGCGCCGGACGGCTCGCTCGAGAAGCTGGCGTTCGCCGACTCGGAGAGGGTGGCCTGGTCGAGGTGGCCGGACTCGAGCGAGACCTGGAAGCTGCCTCCCGACTCCACCGGGGGCGCATCGACCGCGACCTCGAACGTGCCGGACGGCTCGGCCGCGGGCGTGCCGAAGTCGAAGCCCTCAGCGGGGGGGACCTGGAAGACAGCCTGCGACTCGGTCAGCAGGACACCCGAGGGGGCCGAGCCGTCGAGCATGACGTTGCCCTGTGGCTCCGGCGGCGGATCGAAGTCGAAGGTGCTGACGGAGAAGGTGCCGCTCGACGACGACGTCAGGCCGTGATCTGCCGGCTCGAGGGACAGCTCGTCGTGACCCGGCGCGACCATCGGGGCGGGGCTCGGCGGGATGCTCGGCGGCGCCGGAGCATGCACGACGGGTACGACGGGCTTTGCCTCGAAGAACTCCGGCTCTTCTTCGTCGGGGACCTCGACCACCTGCGCGTCGGGCACCTGCTCGAGCTCGAACGACGCGCTGACGGGCAGGACCGCGGGTGGTGGTGGCACGTCTGCGGTCGTCGGCGGCAGGTCGAGCCCCGAGAACAGCTCGTCGCCCAGACTCGAGGACGACGACCCCGGGCTCTCGTCGAGGCCACCGAACAGCGCATCGGCAGAGGGCCCCTGGCTCACGGGAGCGACGACGGGCGCGATGCTGGGCAGCTCGACGCTGGGCGGAGCGAGCATCGCGTGCGCCGCGTCGATCTCGTCACCCGCGCCGACGTACCGGTTGACCTTCTTGTTGAGCGAGGTCTCCAGCTCCTCGATCAGGTCCGTGTTCGACGGGTCCGCCATCGCGATCGAGATCGAGTCTCCCGTCACGCGGAACGGCACGAAGCGGTGCTGCTGCTGGTACTCGACCGGCACCGAGCCCAGCACGTCGTGCGGCACGGGCGGCAGCTGGATGAAGGGGATCGCGTGCTGCTGAGAGAGCGCCTTCGCCAACTGCATCGGGGTGAGCCGACCGAGCGAGACGAGCAGATCTCCGAGGCGCGCGGGCTCTCCGGCGGTCTGATCACCCAGCGCGAGGTCGAGATCGGCCTGGGTCACGGCGCCCGACGCGAGCAGGATTTCACCGAGCTTCTTGCGCATCACGCCTCAGCGCTTCACCTTCGCCAGGTACTCATCCCGGGTGAACACACCCTTCTCGATCAACAGCTCCACCATCGCCTTGAGCGCGCCGACCTCTTTGCGCTGGGCGTCTTCGATGGCCTTCAGCATCTGCGTGGGCGTCTTGCCGGTCGGCGCTGCCGAGGGCGCGGGCACGTCGGCGAGCGAAGCGGTGCGCTGCGCGGGGATCGACTCCTTCGTCGCCTTGCGCTTCGCGATCTCCTCCGCGCTCTTGATGATCGTGTGGCCCTGCGAATCGACGAGCTTGAAGCTGCCCTCGACGTCGTCCACGTCTCCCGTGCCGTCGTAGAACCGGGCGAACGCCCGGGCGATCGCCTGCCGGCCAGCGATCTGCGGCACCACCTTGCACCGCGAGACCGAGCGCAGGGTGTCGAGCTGCTTCAGGTTCTGCGGCTCGGCCATCGCGACGACCAGAGTCCGGCCCTCGTCGCGGAGTTGTAGCGGCAGCGCCACCAGATCGCGGGCGATGTCCTGGGGGATCTTCGCGCGCACGTGCGCGGGCACTCCCTGGACTGCTTCGAGGTTCACCGCGGGCACGTTGAGCTGCTTTGACAACGCCTTGACGAGCATGTCCTCGGTGACGAGGCTCATCCGCACGAGGATCTCGCCGAGCCGGCCGCCCCACTTCTGCTGCTCCTGGAGCGCGGCCTTGAGCTGGCTCTCGGAGACGACTTTGGCTTTGACGAGCAGATCGCCCAGGCGAATCGAAGGCATGAACGGCCCGGAGTCTACCGCCTCAGGGCCGGGCGTCGAATCTTCGCGCGAGCCCTCTTCCGACCGCCTGCGTCGCGAGGACGAGGGAGGCGATGGCGAGGCCAGGGAAGAGGGCCAGCCACCAGGCGTCGGGCGTCACGAGCGACCGATGGGCCTGCTGCAACAGCTCGCCCCAACTCGGGGCCGGCGGGGCCGCTCCCAGCCCCAGAAAAGACAGGGCGGACTCGAGCAACACCGCGCTGCCGACGGCGAAGGTGGCGGACACGACGATGGGTGGCAGGGCGTTGGGCACCACGTGCCGCCCCAGGAGCCACAGCTCGCCCGCGCCGAGCGCCCGCGCCGCCACGACGAAGTCCCGGTCCTTCAGGCGCAACACCTCGGCGCGCATGAGCCTTGCTGCCTCGGGCCATCGGGTGAGGGCGAGCACCACGATCACGGCCGTGACGCTCGGCGTGCGCAGCGCGGCCACGATGACGATCAGGAAGAAGACGGTCGGGAAGGTCGAGGCGACCTCGAGGGCACGCGACACCAGCAGGTCGGCCACCCCACCCTTCCAGCCCGCCAGCGCCCCGAGGGCCACGCCCAGCAACGTCGAGAGCAGCACGACCCCCAGCGCGATCAGCAGCGTCAGCCGGGCGCCGTGGACGAGGCGCGCCAGCACGTCACGGCCGATCTCATCGGTGCCGAGCCAGTGGCGGTCGTCCGGGCTCCACGGCGGCGGCTCGGGGCGCACCAGCCCTGACGTCACCACCGTCTGCGTGGGCCCGAAGGGCACGAGGGTGCCGAGCATCCACGCGGCGCGGCCGCGCAGCGTCGCCTGGGTCTGGTGCTGGAGCGCCTCGGGCCGCGTGAGCGCAGGGAGCACGAAGGTCTCGCCGTCGAGGCTGATGGCGATGGGCAGGTCCGACGCGATCAGATCGGCGCAGAGCGCGACCGCGCACCAGCACGTGAGCACGAACAGGCCGGCCCTCATCGGGCTCCGCTCCCGGGAAGCCGGATGCGTGGATCGACCCAGGCGGCGGCGAGATCAGTGAGCAGCATCGACACCAGCGTGACGGCCGCCATCACGGTCGCGACGCCCATCACCACCGGGTAGTCGCGCGTGCCGATCGCCTCGAAGGCCAGCACGCCCATGCCGTGAATGCCGAAGACCCGCTCGATCACCACGCTGCCGGCGACGACGTGGGGCAGGTGCAGCCCGAGCACCGTGACGACGGGGATGAGGGCGTTCGGCAGCGCGTGCCGGAGCACCACCGTGCGCTCGTCGAGGCCGCGGGCGCGCGCGGCCCGGACGAACTCCTGCCTCAACGCCGACGAGACGCCTTCACGGACGTAGCGCGCGAGCATCGCGACGGTCGGCCAGGCGAGGCACGCGACCGGCAGCACCAGGTGCCACGCGAGATCGAGCCCGCCGCCCCCTTCCGACGACAGCCCCTGAAACGGGAACAGCTCGACGCCCCGCGGAGTGGCGAGCCAGAGCAGCGCGAGCACGGCCACCCAGAACGACGGGACGCCCGAGGCGAGCGCGAGCACCGCGCCAACCGCTCTCGTCGCCTTCGTCTCGCGCACCGCGAGCAGGACGCCCAGCGCGATCGCGAGCAGGGTCGCGACCACCAGCGCCAGCCCCGACACCAGCACCGTGCGCGGCAGCGCGTCCCCGATCTTCTCTGTCACCAGCGACCGATCGACCACGCTGCGGCCGAGATCGGCCGTGGCCAGGCGGCCCAGCCAGACGAAGTACCGCGCCACGAGCGGGCGATCGAGCTCCAGCTCCTTCCGGGCGGCCTCGACCGCCGCGGCCGACGCGCCCTCCTCCGAGAGCTGCAGGGGATCGCCCGGCGCGAGGTGGGCCACCGCGAAGGTGATCGCGGTGATCACCAGGAAGGTCGGCACCATCCACACGAGGCGGGTGACGATCAGCCGGCGCATGTCAGCGGTCCACCCATGCCTTCGAGAGATCGTACCAGGCGATCGACGGCGCCAGCCCGTGCACGCGGCGCTTCACGGCGTCGAGGGCCGGGCGGGCCGTGAGGAAGAGGTAGACCTGGTCGTCGAACAGCGCGCGGTGGAGCTGACGCTCGAGGGCCTGGCGTTCGGCGGGCTCGGTGGGGCGCCGGAGCTGCTCCAGCAGCGCGTCGATGGCCGGGGATCTGAGGGCGACGTAGTTCTTCCCGCCGTCGAGCTGAGACGAGTGGAACAGCTCGAACTGATCGGACACGGCGTCGGGGCTCGACCAGCTCATCGCCGCCGCGTCGAAGTCGTGCGCGCGCAGGCGGGCGAGGCTCTGCGCCGCGTCCACCGGCTCGAACGCCAGCTCGACCCCTGCGAGCTTCAGCTGCTCCTGAAAGAGCGGGAGCACCCGCCCGAGCCGCTGCGAGCTCGTCGGCATCAGGAACCCGAACGCGAGGCGCTGGCCGTCCCTCACGCGCACGCCGCCCGGCCCCGGCTTCCAGCCCGCCTCGTCGAGCAGCGCCATCGCCGCGGCCGGATCGAACGGCAGCGGCTTCACCTCGGGATCGCAGCTCGCCGAGCCGAGCAGGAAGGGGCACGTGGTGCGCGACTCGAGGCCCAGCTCGACGGTGCGCGAGACGAGCTCCGCAGGGTACAGCATCGCCAGCGCGCGCCGCACCCGCACGTCCTGGAACACGGGCCGTTGGCGGTTCCACCCGATCCACGCGTACGCGTTCTCGTCGACCCGGAAGCGGCGATAGCCGGTGAACGCCCAGGCCTGTGACTCCATCGCGCGCCAGACGGGGGGTGGAATGCGCGTCATCACGTCGAGCTCGCCCTTCTCCCAGAGCTGCGTCGCGATGGTGTCGTCCTTGACGATCCGGAAGACGATCGCGTCGAGCCAGGCAGGCGCGCGGTGCGCCCCGTTGCGCTTCAGCACCAGCCGCTCGCCCTTCACGAACGAGTCGAACACGAACGCCCCGGTGCCGATGGGCGCCTGGTGGAGGGCGAGCGTGTCGAAGTCACCGGCGAGCGCTTCCGACGGCATCATCGGCACGGCGCCGAGCAGCGCGCGCACCTCGAACGGGCTCGGAGCACGCTTCCAACGGACGACGGCGGTGAGCTCGTCGGGGGTCTCGACGGAGGAGACGTCTCCGATCGCGGCGCGCATGGCGACCGTCGCGTTCTTCGGCGCCATCACCACGTCCAGCACGGCCTTCAGATCCCCCGAGGTGAAGGTGGAGCCGTCGTGGAAGCGCACGTCCGGCTCGAGCGAGAGGGTCAGCGCCTCACCGAGCGTCCAGCCGCGCGCGAGCCAGGGCAGGAGCGGGCCGTCTGGTCGCGCCGGATCGACGCGGCCGAGGCTCTCGTAGATCGTCCCCGTCGTCGCGCGCACCATCGTGCCTTCGGCGAAGCGATCATGGATTCGCGAGAAGCCGAGCGGCTCGACCGGGAGCCGGATCGTGAGCGTGCCTCCGCGCCGGGGCGTGCCGGCGTCTTCGGGGCTCGGGCGACCCGCGAGCCAGTCAGGGTCGGGCGTGGGTCCTGCTCCCGCGTCGGACGCCGCGTTCCCGCCGCACCGGCTGCAGGCGGCGATCGCGCTCGCGACGAGCAGCCAGCGCACGACGCCACCGATCCCCACGAGCGTCGGCCGATGCAGGTGATTCATGGCCCCGGGCTCACGGCGTCACCGCCTGCCCGTTCGCCTGCACCTCGACGACGGGAATGCCCTCGGGAGGCTCGAGCTCGAAGAGCGTCACCTCGGGCGTCTCGTTGACGGTGATGTCCTTGTAGAGCAGCTCGACCCTCGTGCTCGCGACCTTCGCGTCGAGCGTGAGGTGCTTCGGCAGCACGGCGGGCCCGAAGTCGGTGAGCTCTTCAGCGTCGATGGCATAGGTGGTGAGCCCCTCGACTCGCGAGCGGACGACCCGATGCGAGCCCGTGGCCACGTGGAGCCGCTGCACGACCGCGCCGCGCTTGAGGACGAGCTGGTACGCGCGCGCCGCCTCGTCGACGGACAGCTCGGTGGACTCCGGGGGCACCCGCGGCACCCGCCCCAGCAGCAGCGCGCCGAGCTCTCTCGGCGGCAACGCGATCGGCAGGAAGCGGGCCATGTTCTCGACGGAGGCCGGGCCGCGGAAGAACTTCTTCTGCCTCGCGTCGTACAGCCCGAACTGCTCGCCGTCGGTGACGAGCACGCCCTCGGGCCGGCCGAAGAAGTCGAGCTGCTCGATGTGAATGCGCGAGGGGTGCAGCACCGCGACGAAGAGCGACACGCTGCCCTTCCCCTGCGGGCTGTCCACGATCAGCTTCGCGTCGCCCCTCACCGAGATCACCTGCGCCTCGGCCACCTCGATGCGCTTGAGCAGGTCCGCGCCGTCCTTCGCCGGGCCGTCCTTGCCGTAGTCCAACGGGGGGAGCCGGGGACAGCCACCCAGGAGGCCCACCAGGAGCAACAGCCAGGCTCCGCGAAGCAGCGTCATGGCGCCGGAGAGTATGGCTCGCTATGTCTGCGGTCCATCAATGAGCTTCGACGAGCTGGTCCATTACATCCGCCTGGGCGGGCTGACGATGGCGGTCATCCTGCTCGCGTCCGTGCTCGCGCTCGGCGTCGGCATCGAGCGGCTGCTGGCGCTCTGGGGAGTCGGCTCGAAGGCGCGCGAGCTGGGGCAGACGATCGCCCGCCACCTCCTGCGTGGAGACGTCCCCGCCGCGCGCTCAGCGGCTGATCGTGCCACCACGATGTCGGCCGATCTGTTCCGCGCCGGGTTCGAGCGCGCGCAGAAGACGACGGGGCCGCCGCTCGACGCCGCGGTCGATCGCGAGCGGCAGCAGCTCGCCCTCAAGATGAAGCGCGGGCTGTGGATTCTCGGCACCATCGGCGCCACCACGCCGTTCGTAGGCCTGTTCGGAACGGTCGCTGGCATCATGAAGTCGTTCCGCGACCTGGGCCTCGACGTCGAGCAGGGGGGCACCGGCGGCTCCGCGGCGGTGATGACGGGCATCTCGGAGGCGCTGATCGCGACCGCCGCCGGCATCGTCGTTGCCGTCGAGGCGGTGGTGCTCTTCAACATCTTCCAGGCGCGGCTGTCGCGGCTCAACGTCGAGCTCAAGCTGATCGCCGAGGAGTTCGTCGAGCTGCTCCGAGAGGCGCCGAAGCAGGGCACGCCCTCGCCCGAGTCGTCGAGCCCCGCCGCGAGCGGGCCCGTGAGCACGGCACCGGCGCCCGCTGGAGGCAGCTGAGCCATGGCCGGCGGACGCACGCCAGGCAGCTCTGATGATCCCGGCGACGAGGAGGCCGTGTTCTCGGAGATCAACATCACGCCGCTGACTGACATCTTCCTGGTGCTGCTGATCATCTTCATGGTGACCAGCTCGGTGATCGTGAACCAGGGTCAGGGCGCGAAGGCGGGCCTGAAGGTGAACCTGCCGCAGGGCGGCGCGGCCGACGTGAAGGCCGACTCGTCGGATCTGTCCGTCGCGATCCTCACCGACGGACGGCTGGTGCTGAGCGGCAACGTGGTGACGGCCGAGGAGCTGAAGAAGGCCTTCGAAGACACGAAGGCGAGGAACCCGGACACGCTGGTGATCGTCCAGGCTGACGAGGGCGTGCCGCACGGGAAGGTCGTCGAGGTGATGGAGGCCGCGAAGGCCGCCGGGCTCGCGCAGCTGGCCATCGGCGTGCGTGAGAGCCCGACGAAGTAGCGTCGCTGGACAGCGAGACCACAGAATCTCTGACCGCGCGCGCCTCCTGGAAACCACCGGTTCCTTGCGAGCCCGTCAGGTCGGTCCCACACTCGGCCCGTGCCCGACGACGCCGCACAACGACGGCAGGTTTACCTGCTCGGGGCGGTGGCGATCGCCCTCGTGGGGCTCCTCTTCGGGGGCGCGCTCGTCTGGTGGTTCCTCGGCTGGGCGGCGCACGTCGCGACGGTTGGCCTGCTCGTCGGCCGCAAGACGCTCAGCCTCAAGGTTGGCGGGCTGGTGTCGTCCGTGGGCGGGGCCGTCTTCCTGCCGCTGATCTTCGAGCGCGCTGGCGTTCACGTCGGAGCCGTCGCCACCCTGCTCGTGTGCATGCCGCTGATCATCGCCGCGCTCGCGCCCGACGATCGGGGCTCGGTGCTCGTCTTCGCCGCGGGTGGGCTGGGCTGGCTGTCCTGGGGCGGGGCCGGCCTGCCGCCCGCTGAGCGGGGACTCATGCTGGTGATCTCGGCCGCCTGCTCTGGCATCGCCTTCCTCGCGACCGTTCAACACGCGCGCGTGAAGGCCGCTGAAGCGAAGGCTGCCCGCGAGCGGCTCCAGGCCCTCGATCGGCTGGCGGCAAGCGAACGCCTGGCCGTCATCGGCAAGCTGGTCGCCGGTGTCGCTCACCAGATCAACAACCCGCTGGCGTACGTCGTCTCGTCGTCCAGGTACGTCAGAGACGAGACGGCGGACGAGGCGGAGCGCGGCGAGGCGTGGAAGGACATCGAAGAGGGCCTCGAGCGCATTCGCCTGATCGTCGATGAGCTGAGGCTGTTCGCGAGGCCCGACGGTGGGCAGTCCTGCGATCCCGAGTCCGCGCTGGACGAGGCGCTGGTGGCCTGCACGGCGAAGCTGACCGGCGTCGAGGTGGTGCGCTCGATCGAACCCTCGCTCCCGAGAGTCGCGATGGGCCAGCTTCACCTCGCCACGGTGCTCGCGAACCTCGTCAGCAACGCCGCCGACGCCCTCGTGGGCAGGGAGCGGCGCGTCGTGACGATGACGGGGCGCGCGCGCCCGGACGCGGTGGAGCTGGTCGTCGATGACTCGGGGCCAGGCCTCGCTCCAGAGATCGTGGCGCGCCTCTTCGAGCCGTGGTTCACCACCAAGGGCCGTCGCGGGACGGGCCTCGGCCTCGCCGTCTGCCACCAGTACGTGAGCCTCGCCGGGGGGCGGTTGACCGCGGCGAACAACGAGGGGGGCGGCGCGCGCTTCACCCTGTCGCTGCCCATCGCCCCCGAGGCCGCTGACTGACCTCACCGCCCGAGCACGAACGGCGCCAGCACCTGCCAGACGTCTTCGCGGCTCGCGACGTCGTTGTGCTGTCCGCCCGCGATCGTCACCAGCTTCGCCGACGGCAGCAGCCGCGACAGCCGCTCTCCCAGCGCCCAGGGCACTACCTCGTCGTCGGTGCCGTGGATGATCAACACCGGCTGGCGCACCTCGGCCGCCTTCGACGCCGAGTCGAAGCGATCGCGCATGAGCAGCCGCACCGGCAGGAACGGCAGCGCGCCCGCCGCCACGTCGGGCAGCGAGGTGTAGGGCGTGAGGAGCACCACCCGGGCGCCGATGCCCCGACGCGCCAGCTCCACCGCCGCGCCCGATCCCAGCGACTGGCCCGAGACGATCAGCCGCTCGTTCGGAACGCCCATCACCGTCTGCAGGTACTTCAGCGCAGCCTCGGCGGCAGCGACGATGGACGCCTCCGAAGTGGCGCCCTTCCCTCGCGCCAGCCCGTAGCCGGGGTACTCCACCGCCACGAAGCCAACGCCGTGCTGCTGGTACGCCACGCCCATCCACTCCGTCCACGCGAGCTGCTCGCCGTTGCCATGGAAGTGCAGCACCACCGGCGCGGTCGGAGTTGGCGGCGAGCGCACGAGGAGCACCGTCTCGGGCAGCTCGATCACCCGCGACGCGCTGGACGGCTGTGCGGTCTGTGGGGGCGCCGGGAACAGCAGAGAGCGCTGGGCGAAGAACGCGAGCGCGACGAGGCCCAGATAGCCCACCGCCAGGATCGCGATCGTCGTCCCGAGCACCCGCACGAGCCTCCGCATCACGCCTCAGCGCCTACCCAGCACTCGCCGACAGCTCGCGCGGCGGTCGCAGTGCCTGGGCGTCCAGCTTGATCCGCTCGAGCGCATCCGCTGAGAACTCACGCCGTGCGTCGCGGAGCAAGGCGTTCCACTTCGCCTCGTCGTCCGCGACCTGCGCGAAGAGGACCGCGAAGACGCGCTCCCGCAGGTTCTCATCGTTGAGCAGTGCGGAAGCACTGCGAAGGAAGAGGCGCGGGTCACCTCGCTCATGCCGCCGCCAGCCCGGGGACGCCAACCGGAGTGCGCCGAGGGTCTCCTCGAGAAGCAGGCGAAGAAGGTCGTGGGCCCGCGTGTGCGTGGTGATCAACCCAATGACGGAATGGGCGTGAAACGCATGTTGAAAGGCGGGCGAATGCAGCAGATCCATCCAGAACCGCTCGCGGTCCCAGTGCGGCCAGGGCTCGAACAGCGGGCGCTCCGGGAGGTAGAGCAGGACGGGCGCAGGCGTGGCCGTCTCCAGTTCGCGCTCGAAGCGATGAAACAGCCCGCGCTCGACGGCGCGGTCGAACTCGACCTTGTCCATCGCGACCCGCTCCATGTGGTGCGGCGTGCACCGGAGCAGCTCGAGTCCGTCGCCGGCCACCGCAACCACGGGGAGGAGTCCCGCCGCTTGCGGAACAACAGCCCCCTCGAATCCCACGATGACGGTCATGAGAGTGCTCCAGACGCGACAAGCCGTTCGACCTCAGTGTGCATCGTGGCTGGATCGAAGGCCCGCACGAGGCCCTCGTCGAGCAGGCGCTCCCACGACTGGTGGAGTCCGGGGTTCGTCGCCATCGCGTGCCGGACGGCCTCGTGAGCCGCGGGGCTGAGGCCGATCAGCCGGACTCCCTCGAGCAATGCGTGGTCATTCTCGAGGCGTACCTCGACTGTCCACGCCCGACGCTCGTTTCGGGCATGCAACAACCGTCCAACCTCGTCGTTCCTCACCGCACGACGGCCGGTGAAATAGGCGGCGTCGCTCTCAAACCAGCTCGCGACGTACCCCAGGAAGCGTTCAGGCACCTCGGGGAGGGCCCATCGGTGCGCCGGCGCGCCTGACCACACGATGCGCTCGGTGCTGCTCAGCTCGGGGTCGAAGTGGATGTGTCCCGCATGCAGTCCGCCCGTGTCGTGGTCGCTCGCAGAGCCTACGGAGTCGGCGATCCGCTCGAGCTCGTAGACGAGCACGAGGGCTCCGAAGGCGGGGCAGGCATGCCCGACGTAGAAGTACAGGCTCGGAGGGAGCCGCAACGCTGCCTCCGCCGCGCGCGCGGTGTCGTCGCGCGACTCGACCCGAAGGGGCTCCTCAGCGAGGAGCCGATCCACCGAGAGCGCGTAGCCCGTCTGGTAGGTCTTGCCTTCGGTGCGGATGAGCGGCGTCACGAGTGAGACTGTAGTCCAACAGCCTCGCTCGAGCCCACCACACGCCTGCGCCGCTTCAGAACGACGCGAAGGCCGCGTCGCTGATCTCCATGGGGCTCGAGTCTTCCAGCATGACGAGCTCGGCGAGCTGCTTCACCTGCGGCAGCACGTTGCGCCCGTAGTACAGCGCCGAGTACCGCTTGCCCTCGTAGAACGCGCGATCCGGGTGGCTCTGCCCGACCTTCGCGAGCGCCTGCTCGGCCTTCACGCCCGCGTCGAGCAGCACGAAGCCGACGACGGTCTTCGACATCATCTCGAGGAACCGGTTCGCCGACAGCGGCACCAGCGTCACCTTGTCCGACTGGCTCCAGCCCATGAAGCCCATGGCCGTCGAGACGACCGCTTCCGACGCGCTGCCGAGCGCCTCGACCTCCTTGCCGAAGATCGGGTGGCCCTTGTTCTTCTCGACGAACGCAGCGATGTCGCTCATGAACGTCTGGAAGTTCGCGCCGCCGTTCTGCCCCAGCTTGCGGCCCACGAGATCCATCGCCTGGATGTGGTTGGTGCCCTCGTAGATCGAGAAGATCTTCGAGTCGCGCAGGTACTGCTCGACCGGCCAGTCCTTGAGGAAGCCGGCGCCGCCGTAGACCTGCACCGCGATGCCGCAGAGCCGGTAGGCCTCGTCACTCGCGTACGCCTTCACGATCGGCGTCAGCAGGTCGACCTGGCTCTGGTGGTACGTCGCCTTCTCGTCGTCCTTGCCCTGGTAGATGATCGCCATGTCGCGGTGCGCGGCGAGCTTCACCACCAGCGCGCGAATGCCCTCGGTGTGGGCCTTCAGCTCGAGCAGCATGCGGCGCACGTCCGGGTGCTCGATGATCGGCACGCGCGGCTTGGCCGGGTCCTTCCAGAACTTGAAGTTCGCGCCCTGCTTGCGGTCCTTCGCGTACTCCAGCGCGTTCAGGTAGGCGCTCGACGCCACCGCCAGCCCCTGGATGCCCACCGCGATGCGCGCGCCGTTCATCATGCGGAACATCTGCGGCATGCCCTGGTTCTCGACGGTGCCGACGAGCTCGCCGAAGCACTCGCCGTTCTCGCCGAAGTTCAGCACGCAGGTCGCCGAGCCGTTGATGCCGAGCTTGTGCTCGATGGACGCCACCTGCACGTCGTTGAGCGCCCCGAGCGCGCCGTCCGGGCTCACGCGGAACTTGGGCACGATGAAGAGCGAGAGCCCCTTGGTGCCCGCCGGCGCCCCTTCGATGCGCGCCAGCACGAGGTGCACGATGTTCTCGGTGAGATCGTGATCACCGCCCGAGATGAAGATCTTCGTGCCCTGGATCTTGTAGCGCCCGTCGGCCTGCTTCACGGCCTTCGACGACGCCGAGCCCACGTCGGAGCCGGCGTGTGGCTCCGTGAGGCACATGGTGCCGCCCCAGGTGCCGTTGAACATGCGATCGGCGTACAGCTTGCCCTGCGCCTCGGTGCCGCACTCCGAGATGACCTCGGCCGCGCCCCACGCGAGCCCCGGGTACATGTTGAAGGCCGTGTTGGCGCCCGAGGTGATCTCCTCGACCAGCGCGTACAGCGCGTACGGAGCCCCCTGCCCGCCGTGCTCCTTCGGCACCGCGATCTGCTTGAGGCCCGTCTCGTAGAGCTGCTTCCACGCCTCCTTGAAGCCCTTCGGCGTCAGCACGCTCCCGTCGACCAGCTTGCAGCCCTCGCGATCGCCCGAGCCGTTGAGCGGCCCCAACACCTCGCGCGCGATCCGATACGTCTCCTGCAGGATCGACTTCGCCGTGTCCTCGTCCCACCCCTCGTAGGGGCCTTTGCCGGCGATGTCCTTGAAAGCGTACTGCTCCAACAACACGAACTGCAGCTCGCGAAGATCAGCCTTGTAGCGGTTGATGCCAGTGGACATGTGCGTTGCTCCAGGAGACGGCCCAGATCACGACCGTGACGTACTGCGTCGTAACGGGCGCAATCCTGCGCGTCACCTGATTTTCAAGTCAACGCTTTTCGACGCAATGCGGCAGACCGACCGGGTTACTTCTTTCGTTTCGAAGACTTGGCCGGCTTCCTGGCCCCGGTCTTCTTCGGCTTTGCGGGCTTCTTCGGCGCCGCCTTCTTCTTCGGAGCGGACCTGGTCGCCTTCTTCGCGGGCTTCTTCGAAGCGGCGGGCTTGCCCTTCGGAGGCTTCGACGCGGTGCTCGAGGGCGCCGGCGCAGGTGCAGGCGGCGCGTGCAGCAGCGACTCCCGCGGCACGTTGACGATCAGCGGCGGCTGGCCGGTGCGGAAGCGGGTCTCGTCCTCGAACGAGTAGAAGACCTTCAACGCGACGGTGCCGCGGACGACCAGCTCGCCCTTCTGGTTCTCGGCCCACACGTCGAGCTCGACGAAGTACCTGCCGCCCTCTCCCCAGCGATCGCTCACGCGCCCCTTGCAGACGAGGGTGTCGCCTGGCCACAGCATGCGGGTGAAGCGGGCCGAGGCGCGGCGCACCTGGCCGCCACGCGCCCAGTCGGTGACGAGCTGGCCGAGGAACCCGAGACCGAGGGTCGAGGGCGCCACCACCGAGGGCATGCCGATCGCCTTCGCCTGCAGCTCGTCGATGTTCAGCGGGTTGTAGTCGTTGGTGGCGGCGGCGTACCGCGCGAGCTGCACGCGATCGATCGGCGCCTTGGCCATCGCGGGCAGCTCGTCGCCGATGCGGAGGTTCTCGAAGTAGAGCTTACGCGGAGGCATCAGGACTCCCGGGTGGCGCGGACGACGTAAGAGCGGCGGGCACGGAAGACGAGGTGGCCCTCTTCGTCACGGCCTTCGTCTTCGATCACCGCGACCTCGACCCGACCGGCGGGCCCGGTGCGATCGGCGATCTCGGCGACGCGGCTGGTGACCAGCAGCCGATCGCCCGCCACGATGGGGCGCTCGTACTCGAAGCTCACCTCGCCGAGCAGCAGCGAGCGCGACGGCACGCCGACCAGCTCGCGCAGATCCGAGCCCGACGCGAACGAGATGGGGAACGACGGGGGCGCCGCGACGTTGCTGAAGCCTGACGCGCGCGCGTACTCCCCGTCGAAGTAGATCGGGTTGTAGTCACCGAGGGCCTCGGCGAAGCGACGGATCGCCCCACGCTCCACTTCGTTCAGCGTCGGCGGTGTCGTTCGTCCTACGGCGGAGCGATCGAGCATCGGAGTCTCCTCAACGTCCGGCGGGGAGCTCGAGGACCGTCAACAGCCCGGCCTGCGAGGCGGTCATTCGGGGCGCTGCGTTCACGACGAGATGGGCGGTGGCGCGATCGCCGGGAATCCCTCCGGGGATGACCACCTTGAGCCTGGGATCGGCCTCGAGCTCGATCACGTCGCCGGGATCCTCTGCGCCGAGCGCGATGGTGAGCTCGAGCCGCACCCGCTCCTGGCCGTCATCGAGCGCCACCGCGACCTGGTGCATGCCTGCCACCTGGCCCTTCTTCACCGGGAACGCGCCGGTCGTGAGGTCTTCCTCGGCGAAGACGGGCGTGAGCTCTTCTTCATAGTCGTCGCAGTCGAGCCCGAGCCCCAGGGCGCAGAGCGCCGCGGACTCCACCAGGCCCACGTGACCGATGCGCCCCTGATCGACGAGCTTGAAGAACTCCTCTTCCGACAGCCCGGCGCCCACCTTCCGCTGCAGCGCCGCCCGTCGCGTGAGGGCGTCCACCGTGCGGGTGACCTTCGCGTGGTGAACGCTGCCGCACACCTGGCCCACGGTGGCGACGAGGCGATCGAGGACGAAGCCGGGGTTCACGCCCGAGCCGACGATGGAGACGCCCGCCCGCTGCGCCGCCCCGTCGAGCTGCTCGGCGATCTCAGGGTGGTTGAACCAGGGAAACGCCAGCTCCTCGCACGTCGAGACGACATGCAGCCCGTGGGACATCGCCTCGAGCAGCTGGTCCTTGACCTGCGGCAGGCGGGAGCCGGTCGCGTGCAGGAGCACCACGCCCTTCCGCCGCGCCACCGCCGCTGACAACGAGCGCTGCACCTTCACCTGTCCCGCAGGCTGACCGATCACCTCGGAGAGCGCGCGGCCGGCCAGGTGCGCGCTGGTGTCGACCGCGCCGATCAGCTCCACCTCGTCATGGGCCAGCGCCGCGCGCGCGATCTCCTGGCCGATCACGCCCAACCCCATCACGATGACCGGTACCCGGCCCGCTGGAGGAGGCGTCGGTGAGGTGGGGGACTTCGCGCGGCTTGCGCCTCTCGCCATAAGGTGTCGCGATGGTAGACGACGGCAACGGGGAGCGGCCAGAAAAGCGTTGCCCGGATCCCGGTGAAGTGTGAGAACCGCAGATCACCCCGCGGACGCACCGGCCGAAGAAAAGCCGAGGAGTTTCCAATACATGGAGCGTTTTCTCATCGTCGATGACGACCCCTCGATCACCGACGTGCTTCGGCGGGTGCTGGAGTCGATGGGCCACGCGGTCACCGTCCACAACGACCCGCTGCAGGCCGCCAAGGAGACGGACTTCGACCTCGTGGTGACGGACTACATGATGCCGAACCTCAACGGCGTCGAGCTGCTCGCGGTGCTGCGGGCGAAGAGACCGGACGCGGTGCGGCTGTTGATCACCGCGGCCCACGACTTCAAGGTGGCGATCGAGGCGGTGAACCGCGGCGAGGTCTTCCGCATCATCGGCAAGCCCTGGCAGCTCCACGATCTGCGGTTCGGGCTGCAGCAAGCAGTGGACTACTACCGGCTCGTTCAGGAGAACCGACGGCTGACGAGAGAGCTGGCCGATCGCAACCAGCGGCTCGCCTCGCTGAACGCGGTGCTCGAGCAGCAGGTGACCGAGCGTACGAACGGGCTGCTCGAGGGCATGATCCGGGCGCTCGACTACCGCGACACGGAGACCCAGTGGCACTCGTGGCGGGTGGCGAAGTTCACCCGGCGCATCGCCGAGGCGGCCGGGCTCGCAGGCGACGTGCTGGTGCACATCGAGCAGGGCGCCCTGCTGCACGACATCGGGAAGATCGGCGTGACCGACTCCATTCTGCTCAAGCCCGGCAAGCTCACCCCCGACGAGTGGGTCGAGATGCGCAAGCACCCCGAGATGGGGTACCGCATGCTGGCCAACATTCCCTACCTGCAGGACGCGGCGCAGATCGTCTTCCAGCACCAGGAGCGGTGGGACGGGCGCGGCTACCCGCGGGCCCTCAAGGGCGAAGAGATCGTCATCGGCGCGCGGATCTTCTGCATCGCCGACACCTTCGACGCGATCACCTCTGACCGGCCGTACCGCAAGGGCTCCCCCGCCGAGGTGGCGATCGCCGAGATCGGGCGCCTGGGTGGCACCCAGCTCGACCCGAACCTCGTCCAGACCTTCCTCGCCATCCCGATGAGCGAGTGGGAGCGCATTCGCGCCGAGATCAGCGCGCTCGAAGACAAGGAGAAGGGCCGCTGGGATGAGTACCTGGTGGCGCCTGCGCCGCTGATGGGTGGCCAGACGAGCGACCCTCCGAAGGCGTCCTGACGTCGAATGGAGCGGCTGCCGCGGGTAGGCCTGGGGTGCATGCGGCTGTCGACCGAGCCGCGTGATGAGGCGCAGGCGCTCGGCGTCGTCCACGCCGCCCTCGACGCGGGCCTTCAGCTCTTCGACACGGCCACGGCCTACTGCGCCCACGACGCGCTCGGTGAGAACGAGCGGCTGCTCGCGAAGGCCCTGGCCACGCACCCACGGGGCGATCGGGCGATCATCGTCAGCAAGGGCGGGCTCCGGCGGCCGGGCGGTGCGTGGCGGCCCGACGGGCGGGCGAGGTCGATCCTCGAAGACGCGGAGCGCACCGCCGAGGCGCTGGGGCGTCCGCCCGAGCTCTACCTGCTCCACGCGCCCGATCCGTCGGTGCCGTGGGCGACCTCGGTGCGCGCGTTGGGCGAAGTGGCCAGCCGCGGGCTCGCGAGGCGCATCGGGCTGTCGAACGTGACGGTCGCGCACCTCGACGAGGCGTGCGCGCTGGCGCCGATCTCGGCGGTTCAGCAGGGGTGGTCGCTCTTCGACGATCGCGCGCGGCTGTCAGGCGTGCTCGCGTGGTGCTTCGAGCGGGGCCTCGAGGTGATGGCCCACTCTCCGCTCGGCGGCCCAAAGCGCATCGCGAAGCTCGCGGGGTCGCCGGTGCTCTCCGCCCTGGCGGCTGCAAAGGGAGAGACGGCGGCGGTGATCGCGCTGGCGGCGCTGCTCGACCGGCACCCGTTGGTGAGCGTGATCCCCGGGGCGCGGCGGGTGGAGACGATCGCCGACGCCGCCCGGGCTGAGCGAGTGAGCTTCACGGACGACGAGCGGGCCCGCCTGCGCGAAGCATTCACCGCGCTCGCGGCCCCGATCGCGGCGACGACCTCGGCTGGCGGCGGTCGCGGAGAGGTCGTGCTGCTCATGGGCCTTCAGGGCTCGGGCAAGTCGCGGCTCGTGGACGAGTACGTCGCCAACGGCTTCGCGCGCTTCAACCGCGATCTGCTCGGCGGCACCCTGAAGGACGTCGCCCACGCCATGTCGCGGGCCCTCGCCCAGGGGGCCACCCACGCGGTGCTCGACAACACGTACACCACGCGCGCGGCCCGGGCGGCGGCCATCGAGGCGGCGAAGCAGCGGGGCGCGAAGGTGCGGGGCATCTGGCTCGACGTGCCGCTCCACGAGGCCCAGGTGAACGTCATCAGCCGCATGCTCGACGCCCACGGCCGGTTGCTGGGGCCCGACGAGCTCAAGCGCCAGCGCGACAACACGGGGCTCACGCCGCTCTCGCACTTCAAGACCCTGCGCGAGCTCGAGCCGCCGGTCCGGGAGGAGGGCTTCGACGTGCTCGAGACCCGCCCCTTCGTGCGCGCGCCCCGGTCGGGCGGCGGGGGCCGCTTCATCGCCTTCGAGGCGGTGGAGACCGTCACGCGGAGCGACGAGCCGACGTTCGTCTTTGCCTGGACGGAGCGCGGGAGCGCTGTCGCGGAGGCAGCCCAGCGGCTCGGCGCGCAGGCCCTCGTCTGCGCCCATGGAGGCGGGCCGCCGGCGTGCTGGTGCCGCCCTCCCCTGCCCGGGCTGCTGCTCGAGGCCTGTCACCGGGCCGGGCTCGACCCCTCGAAGTGCACGGTGATCGGCACGACCGAGACGCACCAGGTGCTGGCGGCGGCGGTCGGGGCGCGGTTCGTCAGTGCCGGGTGATGAGCGCGCGGAACTGCTTGAGCGCGCGGTGCTGCTCGGGCGCCGTGGAGAACTTCGTGATCAGCTCGAAGTCGAGCGCGGGGACGAGCAGGCTCTTCGCGTGCTGCTTCCACTGCCCGTTCTTGAGGATGAAGGCGCTCAGCCTGCCGTCTTCCCAGATCCACACCTCGCGCACGCCGAGGCGACGGTAGATCTCGAGCTTCTCCACACCGCCGCGGGTCCACACGACCTCCACGGCGATGTCGGGCACCTGCTTCCGGCCGCGCGGGCCGAGGATGTAACACTCGTCGGGCTCGACGCCGGTCTTGAGGCGCTTGTTCTTGAGCAGCCACGAGCCGTAGCCGTTGAGCTCGACGTCCACCTCGAGCGCCCACGTCTCGATGAGGCGGGCGAGGTTCTTCTTGATCGTCTCGTGGTTCTCGCCGGGCACGAGGACCTCCAGAATGCCGTCGAGGTATGCGACCCGTTGGCCGCTCACCTCACCCCGCCGGCGCACCCACGCCTCGAAGGCGCTCCACGACGCATGCGCCGACGAGCGCGAGTCGGCGTCGGGCGAGTCGAGGTCGAGCACGACCTGCCGGTCCATGAGGACGCCGGGGCGGGCAGGACGCGCAAGGTACGGGCGGCTCATGAAGCCACTTTTACCACGGGCCCCTGACGCGCGACGTTCTCCTGCGAGATGCGCGCGGCCACCTGCCCCGCGATCGCCATGAAGGCCTTCGTCTCGGCGCTGTCGGGGTGGCTGGCCGTGACGGGGAGGCCGCGATCGCCGCCCTGGCGGATCTTCAGCTCGAGCGGCACCTCGCCGAGGAACGTCAGCGCCATCAGCTCGGCCGCCTTCCGGCCTCCGCCGTTGTCGAAGATGTGGGTGCCCTTGCCGCAGTGCGGGCAGAGGAACTGGCTCATGTTCTCGACGATGCCGAGCACGGGGATGTGCAGCTTGTCGAACATCGCCTTCGCGCGAATGACGTCGGCCAGCGCGAGATCCTGCGGCGTGGTGACGAGCACCGCGCCCGAGCTGCGCACCTGCTGCGCGATGGTGAGCGGCACGTCACCGGTCCCCGGGGGCAGGTCGAGCACCAGGTAGTCGAGCTCGCCCCAGTTCACGTCGCGCACCAACTGCATCAGCGCGCCCTGCAGCATCGGCCCGCGCCAGATGAGCGCCTGGTCGGCCTCGATGAGGAAGCCGATGGACATCACCTTGAGGCCGTGTGCCTCGAGGGGCTCCAGGTTCTTCCCGTCCTTGCTGACCGGCTGCCGTTTGATGCCCGTCATCAACGGGATCGAGGGGCCGTAGAAGTCGGCGTCGAGCAGGCCGACCTGCGCGCCGTGCTTCGCGAGCGCCACCGCGAGGTTGAGCGCCACCGTGCTCTTGCCGACGCCGCCCTTGCCCGCGCCGACCAGCACCACGTTCTTCACCCCCGGGAGCAGCGAGTCCTTCGAGGCGCCCGTCGGCCCGGCGCGCGTCTTCGCGGTCATGGCCAGCTTCAGGTCCGCGAGCCCCGAGACCTTCTTCAGGGCCACCTCGGCGTCCGACTTGATCTTCTCCTTCAGCGGGCACGCCGGAGTCGTCAGCTCGATGGTGACGCTCACCGTGCTGCCGTCGATCTTCAGGTCCTTCACCATTCCCGCCTTGACCACGTCGAGGTTCAGGTCGGGGTCGATGACCGTCGAGAGGGCTTTGAGGACGTCGCTTTCCTGCACGCTCATGGTGACTCCGGTTTTTCGGGCGGCTACAGCGGCACTGCCCAATACGAGCCACGCCCCGGCCACGCAAGCAGACATGAGCCACTACCTCTCCGGCATTCTCAAGATCATCGTCATCGAGGGCTTCATGGCGTTGCTGGTGATCGACCGCCTCACCGGCGAACGGTGGGAGCGCGAGAAGCACCTCGCCTACACCGCCCTCACCACGCTCATGGTGTTCGGCTGGACGAACTGGGGCACGGGGCGGGGCACCAGCCCCTGGTGGATCCTCGCCGCCATCGGCGTCGTGTGGCTGTGCTGGTGGATGGTGCGCGCCGCGCTGGGACGGGAGCCGTCCGCCCGGGCGAAGCAGTTCGCCGCCACCATGACGTCGCTGGGGCGCCCGGTGAAGGCGCCGGGCATCGCGGTCGCGTCGATCGCCGCGGGCCTCGTCGCGTTCGGCTTCTGCTGGCTCGGCGTCAACAACGGCTCGATCAACTGGGTGCACCAGCACGAGCAGTACCACTTCTATCTGGGCGCCAAGTACCAGAAGGAGGTCGGCTGGTTCGATCTCTACACCGCCACGATCATGGCCGATCGCGAGACCATCAACGCGATGGCTGGGGTGTCGAAGACCCGCGACAACCACACCTTCGAGGAGATCCCCGTCGAGAAGGCCCTGGAGCAGGCCCCCCGGATCCGCGCGCGCTTCACCGACAGCCGGTGGGAAGACTTCAAGGCGGACTGGGTGACGATGGCGAAGGCCTGGCCGTGGATGAACTGGCAGACCGTGATGAACGATCACGGCAACTCGAACTCGCCCGCGTGGTCGATCATCGCCGGGCCCATCGCCTCGCTGGTGCCGCTGTCCGCGCAGAACCAGTCGCTGCTCGGCTGCCTCGACCTGCTGCTGATGCTCGCGCTCTTCATCGTCGTGTACGAGACCTTCGGCTTCCGGTTCGCGGGAGTCGCGCTGTTCATGTGGGCCTGCGTGCCGGTGGCGTTCGACTACCTGTCGGGCAGCTTCCTGCGCTGGGACTGGCTGTTCGCGCTCGGGCTCGCCGTGTGCTTCCTCCACAAGAACCGCTGGGGCACCGCGGGCGCGCTCTTCGGGTACGCGGTGGCCACCAAGCTGTTCCCCATCTTCTTCGGGCTCGCGCTGCTGGTGCGCGTGGGCTTCGAGTACCTGAAGGACAAGCAGCTCAAGAAGGAGTGGATCGCCTTCGGCCGCAACGCCGTCATCGTCGGAGCGATCTGCGTGGCGCACGCGACGATCGCCTTCGGCACGTCGGCCTGGACCGAGTACGCCGAGCGCATTCAGGTGGCCCAGACCGAGAAGTTCTACTCGAACCAGCACTCGCTGAAGACGGTGTTCCTGCAGCTGGTGGGGCCGGGCGAAGGAGGCCTCTCGAGCGGCATCTTCCCGCCGACGATCAAGCAGTCCCTCGCCGAGGTGGACATCAAGGACTACACCTTCGGCTTCCTGTTGGCCCGGCTCGCGTTCACTGCGGTCGTGATCGTGCTCTTGCGGCGCGCGACCTTCGTGCAGGCCTTCACGCTCGGCCCGCTGCTCGTCTTCGCGTGGCTGACGGTGAACATGTACTACTGGAACATGCTCGCCCTGCTGGCGCTCGGCCTGGCGATGCGCGACGGCGTGCGCTGGCTGATGATGCTGCTCACGTTCTTCGCGGCCTACATCACCTACTACACGTACCAGCACCTGAACCGCGGCTTCGCCGAGGGCTACCTGATCGCGCTGATCATGACGGGGCTGACGGTGGTGATCGCCTTCTTCGAGTGGCGCTCGTGGAAGACGCCCACCGTCACTTGAGCGTGTCGACGTACTCGCGCGTCAGCTCGAGCGAGGCCTTGCCAGCCGATGAGACCGTCTCATGCACGAGCTTGTCGTCGCCGCGGGGCGTCAGCGTCACGGAGGTCACTGGTCCGCCCTTGCCTTCGAACTCCAGCTTGCCGCCCTTCGCCTCGAGCCGTGGTGCTCCGGCTGCGCCGTAGTGGGTCAACACCAGCTTGCCGCCGTCGAGGTGGTAGACGGTCGCGCTCAGCACCTTCGTGCGATCGGCCGCGGTCACCATCTCGAGCACCGCCGTCGCGTTCGAGATGACCCGCAGCGACACGTACTTCGTCGCGTCCTTCTCTCCCGCCTTCCAGTTGCCCTCGAGGGCCTTGAGCTTCTCGAAGGCTGCCGCCCCGTCGACCGGGGGCGCAGCGAGGAGCATTCCAACGGCGACGAAGAGCGGGGTCATGGAGGTCTCCTTCGAGGGGCGCGTCGAGCATAGCGGGCGACGCAGCCAGCGTGGGCCTTCTTCAGCGCCGCGTCGCGGTGCGCACCGAGCGCTTGAGCCCTTCCCAGGGCACGCGCGCGATCGCCTCGGCGGCAGACACCCACTCCGACGCGTCGTGCTCGTCCGACAGACGCACCGGCGCGGCGTCGGGAACCCTGGCCATGAACGGGAACTCGCGAGCCAGCCGGGGCGCGGTGCCCGGTGAGGACGGCAGCGCGAAGGCGTGAGGCACGTCGATGGGCTCGAGCGTCGCCTCGAGGCCGGTCTCTTCCCGAAGCTCACGGAGCGCCGCCCGATCGGGCCGCTCCCCCGGCTCCACCGACCCCGTCACCGGCTGCCAGAACCCACCCCTCGCGGCGGAGCGCCTCAGCACCAGCACGCGATCGCGCGCCTCGTTCACCACCGTGACGCTCACCGTGTCCCGGGGCGGCGCGGCGCAGGTCAGGTCCGCCTCGAAGACAGCCCCGAAGTGGTGCACCAGCCGCGCCTCGACCTCGGCGAGCGTCGGCGCGAGCCCGGGCAGCTCCCTGGCCATCGAGGTCACGCCCGCCTCGCTGATGCCGCAGGGGACGATCAGCTCGAAGTGCGAGAGATCCGGGTCGACGTTCAGCGCGAAGCCGTGCCGCGTGTACCAGCGGCTCAGGTGCACGCCGAGGGCGCAGATCTTCCGCGGGCCGCCCAGCCGCGAGGTCTCCACCCACACGCCGGGCCACTTCTCGATGCGCGTCGCGGTGATGCCGAAGTCCGCCAGCGCGCGGATGATCACCTCTTCGATGCTGCGCACGTAGCGGCGCACGTCCTGGCGACCCGGCCCGAGGTGAAGCAGCGGATAGCCGACGAGCTGACCGGGCCCGTGGTAGGTGACGTCGCCCCCGCGATCGGTCTCGAAGACGCCCACGCCCAGGGCGTCGAGCTCCTCCCGGCTCCGGAGAATGTTCGAGCCGTCGGCGCCCCGGCCCAGGGTCAGGACTGGAGGGTGCTCGAGCAGCAGCAGCGTGTCGGTGACGAGCCCGGCCCTCCGCGCCGCCTGGAATCGGTTCTGCAGCTCGAGCCCGTCGGCGTACTCGACGCGGCCGAGGCGGTGCCAGGTGACCGGGACGTTCATCACGGCGTCTTGTAGCGACCGGCAGGGATGCGCGCGATCAACGCCGCGAGCTCACGGGCGCCGCGGCCCGACCGTTCCGCCAGCGCGACGATGGACTCCAGCGCATCGGCGGGCAGCTCGATGTCCCGCGCGGCGAGCAGGCTCTTCGCCAGGTGCAGCAGCGCCTCGTGATCCGGCGTCGGCAGCGGCAGCACGGCGTCGACCTTCGAGAGCAGCCCCGGCGACAGGTGCGACGCGACCGCCTGGCTGAGCGAGTTCGTGTCGTAGACGGGCTCCTCGCCGTGCTCTCCCTGGAGCACGAGCACTGGCCGGGGCGCATCGCCGCGCGCCGCGAGCACCGCACGTCGTTTCGGGTGCGCGTCGAGCCACGCCTGCAGCGCGGCCTCGTCCTCTGGCGTCAACGGGGTGTTGAGATCGACGAGCAGCGTGTCCGTGTCGGGCAGCCGTGAGAGTGGTCGAGCGATGGGCTGGCCAAGAGACTCGAGGAAGGTCGTCTTCCCCGCGCCCTCGGGGCCCAGCACCAGGGCCACCTTCGGCAGGCGCCGATCCCAGATCGTCTTCGCCTTCGACTGCGAGGGGAGCTGGTGACGCAGGGCTGCGGGCCTGCGCGAGGCCGTCGGCGCAGGCACCGGGAGCTCGGCGATCGGAGTCCCCAGCAGCTTCGCGGCCGTCGAGACGCACCCGGCGCACACGTAGGCGCCTGCCGGGCCCGCGACCAGCGCGCCGACCTCGCCCTTCGGGCGACAGCAGAAGGAGCACCAGGCATCGATGGCGGGATCCGCCCGTTGAGCGCCCCGATCGAAGCTCGTCGAGCGCACCCCCTCGCCGCGGCGAGCCGGGCCGTCGAGCAGCTCGTCCCCGAACCCGAGCCCGTCGTCGTCGAGCTCGTCGTCGTCAACCGAGCCCTCCTCCAGCCCCTCCAAGAGATCACCGGGATCGCTGGGCGCCAGGACAGGCCGGCCCTCGAGGCGAGCGATGTGGCGCTCCATCTGTGCCGCCCGGCGCCCCAGGTTGCGGGCCCGATAGAAGTCCGCGGCCTGCTGCAGGTGCAGCACCGCCTGCTCGACGTCGCCGGTCGCTTCGGCCTGCTGCGCGCTCGCGAGGAGCGCCCGGATCTCGGAGCTCATTCGGCGCGCACTCTACCGCGCCGCCGTGAGGAGGGTCTGCACACGATCGTCGGCTCCCTCGCCTCCGCTCCTCCGCGATCACGGTCAGAAGCCTTGCACGCGGTGCGTCGTGCCCGCATGACCGCCCTCACCTTGACCGAACGCGGCCTCCATCGGCTGACCGAGGGGCTGCCCAGGCCCTACTGGTTCCTCTGGGCCGGGCTGCTCATCAACCGCACCGGCAGCTTCATCGTCCCGCTGATGACCGTGTACCTGACGCGCGAGCGCGGCCTCTCGCTCATCGACGCAGGGGGCATCGTCGCCCTCTACGGCGTGGGATCGATCGCGGGCACGACGCTGGGCGGCTGGCTCGCCGACCACCTCGGCCGTCGCGCCACGCTGCTGCTGAGCCTCGTCTCCTCTTCGGTGGTCATGGTGGCGACCGGTCAGGCGCGCGAGCTGTCCACCATCTCGGCGCTCGTCTTCACCCTGGGCCTCACCGCCGATCTCTTCCGCCCTGCCAGCCAGGCGCTCGTCGCCGATCTCGTCGCGCCCGAGTACCGCGTGAAGGCCTTCGGCACCCAGTACTGGGCGATCAACCTCGGGTTCGCGTTCGCGGCGTTGGTGGGTGGCTTCGTGGCACGCCACGGCTTCGAGGTGCTCTTCTTCGCCGACGCGGCCACCACGCTCGCCTGCGCAGGGGTGGTGTTTGCGGGAGTGCCGGAGACGCGGCCCGAGCGGAAGGCAGCGCTCGAGGGCTCGCTCATCACGCCGTTCCTCGACGGACGGTTCGTGCCGTTCCTCGTGCTCAGCTACGCCACGGCGTTCGTCTTCATGCAGCACCTGACCTCCCTGCCCAAGGACATGACGGACAAGGGCCTCGGCCCCGAGGCGTTCGGCATGGCGCTGTCGGCCAACGGGATCCTCATCGTCGTGCTCCAGCCGCTCATCCTGCGGGTGGTGACGACCGGCGCTCGTGGGCGACCGCTCGCGCTGGGCGCGTTGCTCACCGGGGTTGGCTTCGGGACCACCGCCTTCGCCGAGACGCTCCCGCTGTTCGTGCTGAGCGTCGCGGTGTGGACGCTCGGGGAGATCGTGATGGCCCCGGTGAACTCGACGGTGGTAGCCGATCGAGCGCCCGCACACCTGCGCGGACGGTACCAGGGGGCGTTCGGGCTCACGTGGAGCCTCGCCCTGGTGACCGCGCCGATCGTGAGCCCCCGCCTCATCGCGGCGACCGGCATGACGGCGTTCTGGGGCCTGTGCTTCGCGGCCTGCGCGGTGGCGGCGCTCGGCTATCTCGTCTCCCTGCCAGCACAAACGCGGTGACGCTTCAGGGGAGCGGCCGTTTCATCTACGGTCGCCCTCATGCTGGCCATCGCGCTCACCGTGAGCCTCGTCCTCGCGCAGGATCCCGAGCCGGCGGCTGAGCCGCCACCAGATGACGCGCCCGCGGCCGCTCCTGCTCCCGACGGAACCGCTGCCCCGACTGGCGCCCAGCCGAGCGGCACGGGCGGTCCGGATCCGGCGATCACGGCCATGAAGCGGCAGACTGACGAGCTCGCTCGCGCTGCCGCGAAGCTGAAGGAGCTCACCGGCCAGGAGCGCGACAAGGCCCTCGAGGAGCTCCGCAAGAAGACCACCGGCGTCAGCGCCAACCCTGTGCTGCCGCCGCGCGACTTCAACCTCGAGGAGTACTTCGCGCTCTCGGAGCCCGAGCAGGCCTTCGTGGTGGCCCGCAGCTTCTTCGAAGCGCTCGTCTCGGGCGATGCCGGCCGGGTGGTGGACTACGCGGGCCTGCCCTTCATGCTCGAGGACAGGCGGATCGAGCGCCCCGACGAGCTGCGCTCGATCTGGGCCAAACACCTGCGCAGCAAGCGCACCGATCTGCTTGCCCTCTACGGCATTGAGGTGATGACGCCGCCCGAGATGGAGAAGAAGTACGGCCAGCCGCCGCCGCGCCTCAAGAGCTGGCCGTGGCGGAGCGGCCCGCAGCAGTACCTGGCCGTCGCCAACGTCTCGGGCCGCGCCGCCGTCGTGCTGCTCAGGTACGTCGGCTCGACGTGGCAGGTGATCGCCTACCACGACTGAGCGACGCCGCGCTCACCCCAACCGTCGCAGCCAGAACGGCTGGTCGGTTCCAGCCCAGTCCAGGTCGTCGATCGACGGGCCCTCTCCGAACAGCTCTTTCAGCACCACGTCGGCCTCCGCGCGGCCCTCGTCGCATGAGGTCTCGTCCCACCGCACGCACCTGCCGCCAGGGACGAAGAGCTGACCGCAGTCGGAGATCGAGCTGTCGCCAGGAGAGGCCGCGGCGAGCCGCTCTTCTCGGGCGACGAGCGCGAGGGTCGTGAGGAACTGATCGGCCTCGCCGACCGGGTGATCGGGTGGGAGCGGCGGGAGGACACGAGGGTGTTCAGCGGGCTCGAGCGCTGGCGCCGGCGCCGCGCCGCGCGAGACGTCGAAGGAGAACACGGTGCACGTGCCGCTCCAGTCAGGTGCCGCACAGAGCACGGGCCCACGCATCGCGGGACGCGCGCGAACGGCGTTCGCCCAGCGGGTGATGGTGGCGACGTCCGGCCTTCCCTGGACGAGGGTCAGCTGGACGCTGAAGCCCACCGCTCAGCTCACCTTCGAGGCGAAGTCGGCGATGCGCCCGAGGCCCTTCTCGATGATCGCCTGCGAGGTCGCGAACGACAGGCGCAGGTACCCCTCGGCGCCGAACGGCTCGCCAGGCACCGCCGCCAGCAGGAAGTCCTCGAGCAGGATCTCGGACAGCTTGAGCGAGCCGGTGATCGTCTGGCCCTTGTACGACTTGCCGATCAGCTCACCCACGTCGGCGAAGCAGTAGAAGGCGCCCTCGGGGCGCGGGCACTTGATGCCCGAGATGCGGCTCAGCCCGTCGGCCATCAGATCGCGCCGCTTCAGGTACTCCTGCACCATCGCCAGCATCGGCTCCTGCGGCCCCTTGAGCGCCGTGACCGCCGCCTTCTGGATCACCGAGGTCGCGTTCGAGGTCGACTGATCCTGCACCATCTGCATGCCGGCGATCAGCTCCTTCGGACCCGCGGCGTAGCCGAGCCGCAGGCCGGTCATCGCGTAGGCCTTCGAGAAGCCGTTCACCACCACCGTGCGCGGCGCGAGATCGGGCGCGACGTTGGCGATGTTCTGAAAGCCCCCCTCGACGTACAGCAGCTTCTCGTAGATGTCGTCCGAGATGAGCAGGCAGTCGTGGCCGCGCACCGCCTCAGCGATGCCGAGCAGCGTCTGCTTCGAGAACACGCCGCCGGTCGGGTTCGACGGGCTGTTCAGCACCACCGCGCGCGTGCGGGGCGTCAGCGCCCTGCGCAGCTGCGCCGGGTCGGGCGCCCAGGTGGTGTGCGCGTTGGTCTCGACGATCACCGGCACACCGTCGGCCAGCCGCACCATGTCGGGGTAGCTCACCCAGTACGGCGAGAAGATCACCACCTCATCGCCCGGCGAGAGGAGCGCCTGGAAGAGGTTGTAGAGCGAGTGCTTGGCGCCCACCGACACCAGGATCTGCTCGGGCGTGTACTCGAGCCGGTTCTCGCCTCTCAGCTTGTCGATGATCGCTGCCTTCAGCTCGGGGATGCCTCCGGTCGCGGTGTACTTGGTGAAGCCCGCGTCGAGCGCCCCCTTGATCGCGTCCTTGATGTGCGCAGGCGTGTCGAAGTCCGGCTCGCCGGCGGCGAAGGAGACGACGTCGGCGCCCTTCGCAGCCAGCGCCTTGGCCTTGGCGTTCAGCGCGAGGGTGGGCGACGGCTTCGCGCTCTTCAGTCGGTTGGCGAGCTTGATCATCACGGCGTGGATCCCTTGTTGGCGTACTTCGCGCGCAGGCCGGCGGCGACGTTCGCAGGCACCAGCCCGTCCACGTTGCCTCCGAAGCTGGCCACCTCGCGCACCAGGTTCGACGAGACGTAGAAGTAGTCTTCGCCGGTCATCATGAAGACCGTCTCGAACTCGGGGTCGAGCTTGCGGTTCATGTTCGCGAGCTGGAACTCGTACTCGAAGTCGCTCACCGCCCGCAGGCCGCGCAGCATCACCTTCACGCCCCGCCGCTTGCCGTAGTCCACCAGCAGGCCCTGGAAGTCGTCGACCTCGACGCGCGCCTCGTCCGGGAACGCGTCGCGGATGAAGGTCTTCCGCTCTGGCACGGTGAAGAGCGGCTGCTTCTTCGGGTTCACGGCGATGGCGACGATCACCTTGTCGAACAGCTTGAGGCCCCGCTGGATCAGCGAGAGGTGACCGTTCGTGAGTGGGTCGAACGAGCCTGGATAGATGGCGACGGACATCGGGCGCGCAGCGTCGTTCACGAGGCCAGGTGGGTCAATCGGAAGATCGAGACGACCGTCGCGCCGAACGCGCGCTCGTCGAGGCGCTGCCAGCGGCCGACCTGCTCAGGGAGCGCCTCGTCGGCCCCGTGCTCGATCACCGCGACGCCCTCTGCAGTGACGAGGGGCTCGATCGCCGTCAACACCTCGACGCCCGCGCGCGCCGCGTACGGGGGATCGGAGAAGACGAGCTCGAACCGGCCCCCCTCGGTCGCGAGCTGCTCGACCGCCTTCGTCACCGGCGCCGCGATCACCCGCGCGCGCGCCTCGAAGCCCAGGGCCTTCACGTTCTCGCGGCACAGCCCCACCGCCTCGCGCCCGCTGTCCACCAGCACCGCCTGCGCCGCGCCCCGCGAGAGCGCCTCGAGCCCCAGCGCGCCCGTGCCCGCGAACAGATCGAGCACCCGCAGCCCGTCGCACGTCTGCCCCAGCACGTTGAAGATCGTCTCACGCACCCGGTCGGCCGTCGGACGCGTCACATCCGAGCCTCTCGGCGTCTTGAGCGTTCGCCCTCTGGCTGATCCCGCGACGATGCGCATGCGACCGGGGAATACCTTTCCCTCCCTGGACCTGCACGTCTTCGTCCACATTTCGGACACCGATCGAGTACACCTGTCGTCAGTTCAGACGAACGAGGCTGAAACGGGCATGGACTACGAGCGCTACCAGAACCTGCACACCATCGTGATGCTGCGGGACATTCTGCGAAAGTGGTGGCGGGCAGAGCTCTCGTTCGCGGACAAGACGGGCCAGGTGATCGAGTGGAGCAAGGGGCAGATCACCCCACCACCGAACGACTTCTGCCGGCTCTCGCTCTTCTCGAAGGAAGGCTTCCGGCGCTGCTGCTCGTCCGTGCGCGTGCTGCACGAGAAGTTCAAGGCGTCGAAGAAGCTGCGCCGCAGCCAGTTTCACGAGTGCCACCTGGGCTTCACCGTCGTCGGCGCGCCGCTGCACATCAACGGCGAGTACGAGGGGATGCTCTTCGTCGAGGGCTTCTCGCGGCAGGAGGTGAGCCCGCGCGAGGCCGAGCAGCTCAAGGTGAAGATCGCCGAGCTGAACCAGGGCGCCACCGATCTCGAGCGCGCCATCGAGCGCGTGCCGGTGATGGACGACCGCGAGGTCGAGAAGATCTGCGATCTGCTCGAGTTCGGCGCGAATGAGATCGGCAACTACGAGGCCGAGCTGTCGCGCAAGGACGAGACGATTCAGACGCTCTCGACCGAGCTGTCCGATCGCTACAAGTTCGAGAACATCATCGGCAAGAGCCAGGCGATGATGGAGGTCTTCCGGATCCTCGAGCGAGTCTGCCAGTCGGACTCGACGGTGCTGATCAACGGCGAGTCGGGCACCGGCAAGGAGCTGGTCGCCCGCGCGATCCACTACAACGGCCCGCGCAAGGACAAGCCGTTCGTCGTGCAGAACTGCTCGGCCTTCAACGACAACCTGCTCGAGAGCGCGCTCTTCGGCCACGTGCGCGGCGCCTTCACCGGTGCGCTGCGTGACAAGAAGGGCCTCTTCGAGGTGGCCGACGGCGGCACCTTCTTCCTCGACGAGGTCGGCGACATGTCAGCGGCCCTGCAGGTGAAGCTGCTGCGCGTGCTGCAGGAGGGCACCTTCCTGCCGGTCGGCGGCACCACCCCGAAGCAGGTCGACGTGCGCGTCATCTCGGCGACACACAAGGACCTCACCGACATGGTGAAGCGCGCCGAGTTCCGGGAAGACCTGTACTACCGGCTCAACGTCATCAAGCTGCAGGTCCCGGCGCTGCGTGACCGCAAGGACGATCTGCCGATGCTGATCGATCACTTCATGCGCAAGCACCGGCGCGAGGGGCAGAAGGCGCGGGGCCTCTCGCCCGAGGCGATGTCGGTGCTGCAGAGCTACCACTGGCCCGGCAACATTCGCGAGCTCGAGAACGAGATCGAGCGCCTGCTGGTGCTCGGCGGCGACCAGGACCTGCTGACGCCCGACCTGCTGTCCTCGCGCATCCGCGACACGGTGAGCGGCGCCATGGGCACCAACGTGATCGGCGGCTCGCGACTGGCGGCGGTGCCGGCCGGGCGCCTCAACGACGCCGTGGAGCAGCTCGAGCGTGAGATGATCTCGCAGGGCCTGCAGCGCACGCGCAACAACAAGAGCCGGCTCGCCCGCGAGCTCGGCATCAGCCGCTCCAACCTGATCCTCAAGATCCAGAAGTACGGGCTCGAGCGTCCGGGCATGGGCGGCGACGACGAGGAGGCGGAGGCCAGTGCCTGACGGCGGCTCGAGGTACTTCCACCAGTCGATCTTCACCACCGACGACGGGGCGCCGCTGTGGTTCGAGCAGCGCGGTGAAGGCCAGGCGCTGCCGGCGGTGCTCTGCGACGGCCTCGGCTGCGACGGCTTCATCTGGCGCTACCTGTGGGAGCCGCTCACCGCCCGCCGCCGTGTGCTGCACTCGAACTACCGCGGCCACGGCAAGTCCGGCACCGCGACCGATCCGACCCGCATCGGCGTGGACTACACCTGCGACGATCTCGCGCGGCTGATGGATCACGCCGGCCTCGAGCGCGCCGCGATCTTCGGTCACTCCATGGGCGTGCAGGTCGCGCTCGAGTTCCATCGCCGCTACCCGGCGCGGGTGGCCGGGCTCGTGCTGCTCTGTGGCTCCTACGGCACCCCGCTCGACACCTGGCACGATCACTCGCTGCTGCGCCTGGCCTTCCCCCGCATCAAGGCGTTCGTCGAGCGCTACCCGTCGATGGCGCGGCTGGTGACGTCGAAGCTGCTGCGCACCGAGCTGGCGGTGGAGTTCGGAATTCGCACCGAGCTGAACCCGTTGCTCATCAACCACAACGACTTCCACCCGTACATGGAGCACCTGGCGAAGATGCACCCGCTCGACTTCGTGCGAACGCTCGATTCGCTGAAGGACCACTCCGCCCTCGATCACCTCGCCGAGGTGAAGGTGCCGGCGCTGGTGGTCGGCGGCGAGATCGATCGCTTCACGCCCGTGTGGCTCTCGCAGCGAATGGCCGAGCTGCTGCCCGAGGCGAAGTACCTCTTCGTCCCCGGCGGCAGCCACACCGCGCCCCTCGAGCGTCCCGGCCTGGTGAACGGCGAGATCGAGGCCTTCCTCGACCGCCTGGAAGCCAGCGCGCCCTCGTGGCCGGTCGGCTGACGCCGAAATGGCGACCTGCCCCGATCACCCCCGGGAGCTCGCCGCCGCGACGCCAGGCCGCGCGTGTCCCTTCTGCCGCGGGGTGCTGCTGACGACCGAGGAGCTCGAACACGAGCGCCCTGGCGCCGGCGCGGTGCTCGAGGTGGAGGGCCGTGACGACGCCCTGCCCTTCAAGAAGCCGCGTCGCTGCCCCGACTGCGGCGGCCCGATGACCCCGCTGCGCATCGGGCGCCTCGAGGCGTGGGTCGAGAAGTGCGCGGCCTGCGAGCTGCTCTGGGTCGAGCGCGGCGACCTCACCTCACTCGCGCTGGTGACGAAGACGATCCAGCGCCAGGACGCGTGGGCCTCGATGGACAGCGCGACCCGCGCCGAGGCCGCGAAGGAGCTCGCCGACGTGCCAGAGCGAGCGCCACAGCCGACGCTCGGGCAGACGGCGCAGGCGCTGGTGGGGCTGCCGGTGCTCGGCCAGCTCGAGGGCGCCCAACCGTCGGTCGCGACGTGGGTGTCGTTGGGGGTGCTCGTCGCGGTCTTCGCGGGTGGCCTGGCGGCGCCCGACGTCCTCGGCTTCGAGGCGCTCGCGTGGCGCCGCGATCGCGACTCGCTCATGGGCCTCTTCCCTGCCGTGCTGGCCCACGACGGCTGGGCGCACGTCATCGGCAACCTCGTCTTCGCGTGGCTGTTCGGCGACGCCGTCGAGCGCAAGAGCCCGCACTGGCTCATGCCCGCCATGCTCTTCGGTGGAGGCGCGCTCAGCCTGCTGATCGACTCGTTCTTCACCCCGGCGACCGTGCTGATCGGCGGCGCGAGCGGGGGCGTGTTCGGGCTGATGGGGCTGACGCTCGTGCTGCAGCGCCGCGGCCGGTGGATGATCCCTCTCGCCGGCCTGCGGACCGCCTTCCTGCCGTTGCCCTTCGTCATGGTCCTCTATGTCGCGCTCGACGTGTGGGTCGCGTCGTCTGCTGACTCGGGCATCGCGTGGATCGCCCATGCCGCGGGCTTCGGCCTGGGAGCGCTCGCGGGCGTCGCGGCTGGGCGCAGTCAGCGAGGCAGCTGACCGCGCAGCTCGTCGAGCTCGTCCACCAGCGCCTGGCCGAAGACGACCCGCAGCTCGCTCCTCGAGCCGTCGTAGAGCGACTCTCCGGCCCCCGCGCACACGAGATCGTCCTTCACGTCGGAGTTGGGCCGCAGCACGCCCCGGTCCCACGTCACGGGGAACAGCCAGCACACCATGGGCTTCATCGGGTGGTAGTCACGGCCCGTCTTCAGCGCGAACGCGTGAATGCCGCAGCCGCGCCCCGCCGGCGCCAGGAAGACGCAGCCACCGTTCCGCACCGCCGAGCGCACGTAGCGGCCCGTCGGGTAGTCGGCGTCTTCGAAGACCTCGGGCTTGAACCACTGGCTGCTCGGCACGCCGAGGAAGGGCTCGAGCTCGTCCTTTACCGCCAGGATCGCGTCGCGCTCGGCCAGGTTCACGTCGCAGCCGTACTGGCAGCACCCGTCGTTGCAGAAGGTGCACTGCATGCAGCGCTGGAAGTACCTGAGGTTGAAGATGTCGCTGTCGACCTCACGGAGCGTCGGCACCGACTTCAGCGGCAGCAGCATGGGCGTGGCCGCGTAGAGAACGACTGACGCCGCCGCAAGCACTATTCAAGGCGGAATAAGCCGTGTAGAGGCCGCCGCGCCATGTTCCCCCGAGAGAAGATCCGCAACATCGCCATCGTCGCCCACGTCGACCACGGCAAGACGACCCTCGTCGATTTCATGCTCCGCCAGGGAGGCGCGTTCCGCTCCAACGAGCAGGTCGCCGAGCGCGTGATGGACTCGAACGATCTCGAGCGCGAGAAGGGCATCACCATCATGGCCAAGAACACGGCCATCATGTGGAAGGACCACCAGATCAACATCGTCGACACGCCGGGCCACGCGGACTTCGGCGGCGAGGTCGAGCGCGGCCTGCGCATGGTGGACGGCGTGCTGCTGCTGGTGGACGCCGCCGAGGGCCCCCTGCCCCAGACGCGCTTCGTGCTCTCGAAGGCGCTCGGCCTCGGCCTCAAGACGGTGCTCGTCATCAACAAGATCGACCGCAAGGACGCCCGCGCGAAGGACGTGCTCGACTCGGTCTACTCGCTCTACATCGACCTGGGCGCCGAGGAGAAAGACCTCGAGTTTCCCGTCATCTACGCCATCGCGCGCGAGGGCAAGGCGTCGCTCAAGCTGGACGAGCCCAACCCCGATCTGAAGCCGCTGTTCGACAAGATCATCGAGCACATCTCGCCGCCGCCAGCGCCCGAAGAGGGCGCGCCGACCCAGCTGCTGATCGCCAACCTCGACTACGACGACTACGTGGGCCGCATCGGCATCGGGCGCATGAGCTCGGGCCGCCTGGCGCCGAACATGCCCGTCGCGGTCTGTCGCGACGGCGGGAAGATCCAGCAGGGGAAGGTCGTGAAGCTCTACGGCTTCTCGGGCCTCAAGCGGGTCGAGATCGCCGACACGGGCCCGGGCGAGATCGTCTGCGTCGCCGGCATCGAAGAGCTGTCGATCGGCGACACCATCACCGATCCCGAGAAGCCGAAGGCGCTGCCCCGCATCAAGGTCGATGAGCCGACCATGATGATGGTGTTCCGCGTCAACGACGGGCCCTACGCGGGCAAAGAGGGCAAGTACGTCACCTCACGCAACCTGCGTGACCGCCTCACGAAGGAGTCGTACCGCAACGTCTCCATCCGCGTGGAGGACACCGAGAGCCCCGACGCGTTCCGCGTGGTGGCCCGCGGCGAGCTGCAGCTGGCGGTGATCATCGAGACGATGCGCCGCGAGGGCTACGAGCTGACCGCCTCGAACCCCGAGCCGATCATCAAGGAGATCGACGGCGTCAGGCACGAGCCCATGGAGCTGCTCGTGTGCGACCTGCCCGAGACCGCCATCGGCGTCGTCACCGAGCGCCTCGGGCCCCGCCGCGGTCGCATGGTGGACATGGTGCAGCTCGGAGGCGGCCGGACGCGGGTCACCTACCGGATCCCCGCGCGTGGGCTCGTCGGCTTCCGCAGCGAGTACCTCACCATCACCAAAGGCGAGGGCCTGATGTCGTCGCAGTTCGACGGCTGGGAGCCGCACATGGGGTACATCCCCCGGCGCTCGAATGGCGCGATCATCGCCGACCGGCTGGGCGACTCGATCCCCTACGCGCTCTTCAGCATTCAGGAGCGCGGGAAGCTCTTCGTCGGCCCGGGCGTGCAGCTCTACGAGGGCATGATCATCGGCGAGCATGCCCACCCGAACGATCTCGACGTCAACGCGAGCCGCGAGAAGAAGCTCACCAACATCCGCGCGGCAGGGCGTGACGAGAACGTGATCCTCACCCCGCCCATCGAGATGGGCCTCGAGAAGGCGCTGGAGTGGATCGGCTCTGACGAGCTGGTCGAGGTGACGCCGAAGTCGATCCGCCTGCGCAAGCGCATGCTGGGCTTCAACGACCGCTACCGCGCCGAGCGTGACCGCAAGCGCGAGAAGGAGGAGTGACGCGCGCCCCCCTCTTTGGCGCATGATGAGGGGGTGAGGTGCTGGTTCGAGCGGGTGAACCCCACCGGAGACGCCATCGAGCTCCCGGAGGGCAAGGCGTCGGTCGTGTTCGGCCGCTCGCCGAAGGCCACGCTCGTCTTCGACGACGCGCTCATCTCGGGCCGGCACTGTGAGGTGAGCGGCGACGGCGTCTTCTGGAGAGCGAAGGACCTGGGCACCGAGGCGGGCACGCGCGTCAACGGCCGTCCGATCAAGTACCCCCGCGCGCTCTTCGATGGCGACCTGCTCGAGTTCGGCCGCGCGGCGCTGCGCTTCCGCTCCGAGGTGAAGGCCGACGACCCGGTGCTGCGTGACGCCATCGCGCGCGACCCCGATGCGCCCGAGCCGTGGCTCGTCTACGTGGACTGGTTGCTCGAGCGAGGAGATCCGCTCGGCGAGCGCATGGCAGCCGCGCGGAGCGGCGGGCGGCTCGATCACGCCTCCTGGCTGGGGCCCCTGGGCGAGCGCCTCTTCCAGGGCGAGCTCGAGGTCGACTGGCACCTGGGGCTGGCCCGGCGGGCGACCTTCCGCCACGTGGTCGGCCAGCTGCCCTATGACTGGCACGACGCCGTCAGCACCCTGCTCCGCACCCGCGTGGCCCAGTTCCTGCGCGAGCTGGTGATCGACGTGCCGCGCCTGCGCGCCGGGCCCCGGCCGCTCGAGACCGAGGAGCTGGTCGACGCCCAGCGCCTCATCGCCAGCCTGCCCACGCTGCCCCAGACGCTCGAACGCCTGTCGCTCGGCTACCGCATCGGAGAGCGCCCCATGCGGCTCGCCTGCATCGAGGAGCTCGCCCAGCGCGTGCCGCGGCTGCGGGGGCAGGACGTGTTCCTCACGGTGCGGCAGGCGAAGCTGCGGGTGGTGTCGCAGGTCGACGGCGCCCGCTTGATCGGGCTCGGCGAGGGCGTGCGCGCGCTGACCGCGGTGACGCGGGTGCGGCGGGGCTCACACGCGCAGCTCCACTTCGAGTCGCCCCCCGGCATTCCCTTCATCGCTGACGGCAACCCCTGCCACTTCGCGCCCGGCGATGGCACGTGGAAGCTCTTCGCGGGCCGGCTGCGCGGCGAGGTGCGCGTGAACAACCACGCGACGTCGGTGTACCAGCTGCTGCCCGGCGATCTGATCAGCATTCAGGGCGCGGGGACGCTGCGCTTCGAGGTGGTGCCGTGAGCGCGTGGCTCAAGCGCATCGAGCTCGAGACGTTCGAGTGTGAGCGCCTGCCGCTCGAAGGCGACACCGTCAGCATCGGCCGAACGAAGCAGAACACCATCACGATCACCTCGCTGCGGGTGGCGAGGGTGCACTGCCTGCTCCGGCGACAGGGTGAGGGCTGGCGCGTCGAGGACAGCAAGTCGTCGAGCGGCACCTGGGTGAACGGTCACCGCACCTCTGGCCAGGTGCTGCAGCACGGCGATGTCATCGATCTCTACGGCACCCTGCTGGTCTTCCTCACCCGAGCCGAGGTGCGGCTCCCCGAGGCCGAGGCTGCGATCGACCGCGCCCCTCACGATCCAGAGGCGGTGCAGGTCTGGGCCGATCAGCTGCTCGAGCGGGGTGATCCCCTCGGCGCGCAGGTGGTGGCGGGCGCCCCGACGATGGAGTGCCTCGAGGGACTCCACGACCTGGTCGAGACGGGCCGCCTCGAGCTCGAGTGGAAGCAGGGGCTGGTCGAGCGCGCGCGCGTGAGGTGCACGAGCGACTCCACCTACCAGGACGTCGATGTGCTCGGTCGGCTGCTGTCGCTGCGGGTCTGCCGGTGGCTCCGTGCGCTGACGGTCGATCTGTGCACCTGGACGATGCCGGCGCCGAGCCGCCTGCAGAGCGACGCGGCTGCCGCGCTGCGTGGGTTGCTGAGCGGCCCCGAGCTGCCGGCCCTCGAGGAGCTCTCGCTCGGGTACCTGTCGACCCCGCTGGCCCCGTCGCACTTCCGCGAGGCGTTGCTCGACCGCCTGCCCGCGCGGTTTCCCCGCTTGAAGACGGCGCCTGCCGAGGTGCTGCCGGTCGTCCGGCACGCGTGGCTCGAGGTCGTCCGCCGGGGAGCAGGCGTCGACTTCCACCACGCGGGCACGCCCGAGCAGGGGCGCATTCCGCTGCACACCGGCGTGTGGGTGGGCGGCGCGTCGGCGGCGACCGTTCGCGTCATGGCGCCGGGCGTGCGGCGCGAGGGTGTTCGCGAGAGCTTCCTCATTCGTCAGGAGGCGCCGCAGTGGTGCCTCGTGCCCTTCGAGCACGGCGTGACGTTGAACGGGCGCCCCGCCACCGCCACGCGGCTCCTGCCGGGCGACCTGATCGAGGAGCCGCGCGGCACCACCTTCCGCTTCGTCGTGCGGGTCGAGCCATCGCTGCGCCGGTGATCCAGGCAGTCCCGCCGCGAGACGCACGGCCGCCGCGACAGCCGACCGGGCAGGCCGGCGCCACCTTCTGCTTCGGCTCACCCCTGCAACCGCGCACCTGCGACACAAAACAGACTGCAGACGTCTTCCCTGAACCGCTCTCGCGGCCCGCTTCCCTGAGCTTCGCCACCGGCTGCTGCGCCGCCTGGCGCACCGAGGCCGGGCCGCGTCGTCAGAGCTGACGGTCGGCGGTTGGCTCACGCCCCATCCCGCCGTATGCCCGGCTCATGAGCGACCTCGCGCCCAAGTCACCTTCGGAGTCCGTGACCGAGATGACCCAGCTGCTGCTCCCCGGAGACGCGAACGCGCTCGGCGCCGCGTTCGGCGGCAGCGTGATGGGGTGGATCGACATCTGCGCCGCGGTCTGCGCCCAGCGCCACTGCCGCCAGACGGTCGTCACCGCCTCGATGGACGATCTGCACTTCCACGCCCCGATCAAGATCGGCATGGCCGTGACGCTTCGCGCGCGGGTGATCGCCGCCTTCACGTCGTCGATGGAGATCGGCGTCACCGTGCACAGCGAGAACCCCCACACCGGCGAGCGGCAGCTCACCACCAGCGCCCTGCTCACCTTCGTTGCGCTCGACAAGGACGGGAAGAAGCTGCCCGTGCCCCCGCTCGAGCTCGGAGCCCCCGACGAGGTGGCGGCCGCGAGTGACGCAAAGGAGCGCCGATCGGAGCGCCTGGCCCGGAAGGACCGCGGCGCCCGCTGGCTCGCCCTCGTGCTGCGCGACTGATCGCCGCGAGGAGACGTCCGTGACGGAGGTGAGCCGCCGAGAGAATGGCATCCCCGACGCTGGATGATCGGGACCACGTCGAGGCGCTGCTCGTGCCGACCGGCATCGTCGCCGTCGTCGGCGAGACCATCATGCAGGACGTGATGTCTGCGCCCCGGATCGCTCAGCCTTCGCCTGACTCATCGATCAAGACGAGCCCCCGCGCCCCGAGGCGAGCGACGAGCTCGCGCGGGAGCCTCAGGAAGACCCGGTCGAAGCCACCCCAGCACTCGACGGCCACCGCGCCCGGCTCCGCCGTCAGGCTCAGCCAACCGAGGCGGCGCTCGGCCACGGCGGGGGGCGCGCGGCTCACCAGCCAGGCCAGGATCGCCAGGTGCCGCTCGGGGTTGTCGGCGAGCTGCGCATACACCGCGTCCTCGAGATCGCCATCGACATCGCGGAAGATCGGCGCCCACTCCTCCGGGCCCCAGGCCGCGAGCGCGGGCACCTGCTCCGCCATCTGCCGAAGCCACGCGCCGAACGGCGCCGCCGGCAGGGTCGGCAGCGGGTGCAGGCGGGTGATCCGCGCAGGACGGTCGTCGCCCGTCGAGCTGCGCTTCCACTCGATCGCGACCCGCTCGCCCGGCCGGGGCAGGAGCAACCGGCGGCGCTGGGCGCTGTCCTGCAGGGCGCGCGCGACCGCCGGCTCACACGGCCACCACTGCTCGAGGGCGAACGAGACCTCGCGTCCAGCGCCGGGGCTCTGGAGCGTACCGAGCGCCGTGTCGGACGAGAACCGCGCGACCACCCAGTCGTCGGGCGGACCCGAGGCGCTCACCGGCGCAGCACGAGCGTGTGGCCGTCTTCGCCGAGCTCCTTCACGTCGTTCACGACGACGCTCTGAAACCCCTGCGCCTCCACCGTCACCGGCTGACCCGAGAAGGGCTGCCGCTGCGAGAAGAAGACGTTGGCCAGCACGTTGGTCCGCAGCTGGGCCAGCACCGTGTCGCCCTGCTTGAAGGACAGGGAGACGTCCTGCAGGTAGTTCCCCTCGCCGTCGAGCACCTTGAGCCAGAAGCCGTCGGGCGGCATCAGCTCGAGCTCGATGACTCCGTCGGGCTTCGAGCTCGCGTTGTTCACCGTCGCCGTCGCGAAGCCATCAGCCACCGCGATCACCCGCGCCGACGAGAAGGTCGACGTCGAGAGCGCGCGCCCGTCCCTGTTCGTCAGCCCGCGGAACAAGGTGGTCGATGGGCATTCGCTGGTGGCCGGGCAGGCCGTGGGCTCTGCGGTGATGGTGATCGCGAGGCAGGTCAGCGGCCCGCCGGTGCGCCCGTCGAGCACCGAGAGATCGCCCTTCCCCTCGGCGCCGCAGCTCGAAACGCCCTTCTTCATCTCTGGCGCGTCGGGGCGGCCCGCCTCGTCCAGACGTGCATCGCCGCCGCCCACGGCGTCTTTCGTCGTCACACACCCGACGCTGAGCACCACCCAGCAGGCGACGCCGAGCGCCAACACCACCCCGAGCCCCCTCCTCACGGTCGCTCAGGCCGAGAAGGAGTTGCCACAGCCGCACGACGACTTCGCGTTCGGGTTCTCGAACTTGAAGCCCGCCGCCGTGTCGGTCTTCACCCAGTCCATGCGGGTGCCAGCGAGGTACTTCGCCGAGAGCTTGTCAGTGACGAGCTCGATGCCGTCCTGGGTCCAGCGCAGATCGCCGTCCTTGAGCTCCTTCACGAGGTTCAGATCGTACCCGAGGCCCGAGCACCCCGCCGGCACGACGCGAATGGTGAGGTAGTGCCCCTCGAGGTGCTGGGTGGTGATGACCTCTTTGACCTGTGCGACGGCTGCCTCGGTGAGGGTGAGGACCGGCGCGTCATCGGTCGTGGGCGTCGAAGCAGGCTGAGGAGTCGCGAGGGTGGTGTCCATTGGTAGATCGTGCTTCCTTACTGCGGGTTGAAAGACACAGCGAAGGAAGCACGACCCCCGTTCAAACCGTACGTGCGGATTTCCCGCATACGGCTTGCCGGTGGGGTTTCGGACAGTCGCATTACGCAGCCTCCGGG
>JAEUJQ010000009.1 GCA_016793095.1 Myxococcaceae bacterium
GACACCGACGGCATCTGGGACCACCTCGACAACTGCGCCTTCAACGCCAACTCGAACAACGCGGACCTCGACCGCGACGGCCAGGGCGACGTGTGCGACCTCGACATGGACGGCGACGGCATCAACGACAAGCTGCCGGACCTGACGGTGTCGGGGAAGGACAACTGCTCGGCGGTGCGGAACCGCAACCAACTCGACGGCGACTTCGACGGCGAGGGTGATGCGTGCGACGCGAAGTTCTGCCTCGTCATCGACCCGTCGGACAAGGCCGACTGCCTCGACCCGAACGGCCCGTTCAAGGTGCACGCTGGCGGCCTCGTCACCCTGAAGCGCGGTGAGAAGTTCCGCCTGCCGCTGTTCGCCAACCGGAACGGCGCGGCCATCGAGTACACGTGGACGGTGGTGTCGCGTCCGGCCGGCAGCACCGCGGCGGTCGAGAACCCGACGGGCAGCGCCACCATGTCGCGCAACTACGCCTACGCCTACACGGACGACAACGTCCCCACCTTCACCTCGGACGTGGACGGCGAGTTCAGCATCCAGCTGCAGGCGAAGCTGGCGTTCCCGGACCGCGCGTACCCCGAGAAGCGTGACAGCGTCTCGTCGCTGAAGATGACGGCGACGCCTGACGGTGGCGCGCCCAACAAGCCGGGCAGCTGCAGCGTCGCGGGCTTCGACGCCTCCATCGCCGGCCTCGGCCTCGCGATGCTGGCCCTCATCCGCCGCCGGCGCTGAGTCTTCGCGCCACTGGCGCACATCCTTCGTCTCCCGCTGGGGAACGAGTCCATGCCGAGGCCCGGTCATCCATGGGGGATGGTCGGGCCTCGGTGTTTTCGGCGCATCTGCGTTCTGCGGTGAGCCACCTCGAGCTTGCCTGGAGCTCGTGCGCCGGACCCTCGAGCATCACGGGCCTCCTTGCGCGGGAGCGAGCGGGGTGAGGACGTGGGTTCAAGGCGTGGTGATGGTGCCCTTCGCTGGAATGCGCTCGTCGGTCTTCCTCGCAGGGCACGTGCTCGCGTCGCCCTCGAGGCCGTTGGCGGTGAAGTCGAGTGAGAGCCGGCTGCACCCGACCTTCGGCGCAGATGCCACGTTCGCCGCGTCGTTGAGCTTCGCCAGCTCGGCGTTGATGCTGTTGATCTCAGGCTGAACGGCGGCGAAACACGGCCCCATCTTCTCGGGCTTGAGCTTGCCGCATGGGTCCATCTTCTTCATCGCGGCCTGCAGACGAGCGTCGAGCGCCTTGCGCTCGGGTGACTCCAGCGAGGCCATCATCGTCTTCACCTGGGCCTCTCCCTCATCCGGGGTGGCGCGCCGCTCGAGGTTGATGCTCTCGACTCCAAGGGACACGGTGTACGTCGACGAGCCCAACGGCTTGCCGCCCTTCGACCACTCTCCCGGAGCTTCGAGCGACGAGCGCCCGGTGGTGAAGTCCAGCTTCACCGTCAGCCGAGCGCCGTCCGTGTCGACGACGAGAGTGTGTTTGCAGCCGAGCAGGAATCGCCCGAGCGAGGCCTCACGCCCGCTGGTGCCATGCACGCCGCGAAGGTCGAAGGGGCGGGGAAGAGCGACGGGCCGCGCGCTCAGGGTCGCGGTCCAGACACCGTTCACCAGCTTGTCGTTCGAGATGGCCACGTCATCGCTGGTCGCCACGAAGAGGCTGCCGGCCGGCAGGTTCGTCTTCAGCTTCACCTCGACCTTCTGACCGGGGCAGAGCACCACCAGGCCGTTGGCGGCAGGCTCGGTGACGAAGGCGAGCTCGGGAGTCCCCGTCGGCTCGTTCTTCAAGCCCAGCTTCTGTCGCTGCTCCCGCGCGTTCGAGCGGAAGTCCGACACCTTCTTCTGCCAGGCACTCTCAGCCGTCGCGCTCGCGGCCAGCAGCAGCAGCGCGCTCGTCGCCACGTTTCTCATGCCCGCTCCCCGGTTCATGGTGATGTGACCACTGGCCACATGAACTCCAGCCGTCAGCCTACCTCACGGCCGATGGCATGCGGGCCATCTTCCGGACCCGCCTCCACCACCGCGCAGGCCGTCGTCGTTGGGAAGGGGAAGCAAGCCGGCGCGGGCGCTGAGCAGGAGCCCACCGTTCAGGGGCTCCTCCGCCTCAGCCGAGCAGAATCCACAGCAACAGCGCGATGACGAGCACCGAGCCGCCACCAATGGCTGCATAGACCCAGGACGGAGTGGGCTCCGCATCAGCGGGGACCGGCCGCGGCCTCGGGCCAACCGCGACCTTCTCGAGCGAGTTCTCGGTCTGGCCGACAGGAATCGCCGGTGCGCTCGGGTCAGTGCTGGCCTCGACGGGCTGCATCGAGGCGAGCGTCTTCGACGAGTCCGGGACGGGATTCGGCGTCACGTCCGACACGGCTGACAGTGTCTGCTGAGACGGAGCGCCGATCGTGTCGAGGCCGACGAGCGTCTTCGCCGACTCGGTCGTCTTCCGGGCAACCACCGCGGGCGCCTCGACGACGGTCGGCCGCGCGGACGTGTGCTTCACCGGCGCCGGCACCGCCTGATGCGCGACCTCGGTGCTCTGCTGCACCTTCTCGGCGTCGCGGCGCGCCCTCGTCCGGGCAGACACCGTCGCCTCGTCGTCGTCGTCCTCCAGGCGGGCGCGCCGCGAAGAGGCGCCTGGAGATTCGGCGCGGGTCGCCTCGGGCTCTTCGAGCGGCTTCTGTTTCCCCGAGTCGCCCTTCTTCGCGACCGCGGCGCGGGCGGACACCGGCACCGGCACGACCATCGTTTGAGAGACCGCCGTCGCTTCGAGCAGCTGAGCCATGAACTCAGCGACCGTCTGGTGTCGAGCCGCGGGCTTCTTCTCGAGCGCCTTCAGCAGCACGTTCGACACGGCAGGGGGCACCATCGGGTCCAGCTCGTGCGGTGGCGTGGGCTTCTTCTCGAGGTGCGCCAGCAGCGTCGCGTGGGCATCGGTCTCGGCGAACGGCCGCTTGCCGGTCAGCAGCTCGGTGATGAGCACGCCGAGTGTGTAGACGTCCGAGCGGGCATCGACCGTGCCTGCGATGGCCTGCTCAGGCGACATGTAGAACGGACTGCCGAGCGCGACACCCGGCCGCGTCAGCCCCGTGTCCACCGAGCGGATCAGCCCGAAGTCGAGCAACGTCACGTGGCCTTCGTCGCTCACCATGACGTTGCCCGGCTTCAGGTCGCGGTGCACATAGCCACGCGTGTGGAGCGCGGTGAGCGCGGCTCCCATCTGCCTGATGAGGGGCATCGCCTCGGACAGCGGGACCTTCACCTGATCACGGATCAGCTTCGCGAGCGTTCGACCGGTGACGTACTTCATCACCAGGAACGGCACCTCGCCATCGCGCTCGACCCCGAACAGCGTCACCAGGTTCGGGTGGTCCACCCTGGCCATCACCCGCGCCTCCTGCTCGAAGCGGGCGCGGTACTCGGTCTCGGCGACCAGCGCCGGCTGGAGGAACTTCAACGCGACGGGCCGGTCCACCGTGAGGTCAGTCGCGAGGTACACCGTGCCCATGCCGCCGGAGCCCAGGCGCTTCTCGATGCGCCACTTGCCCGAGAGCGTGCGACCGATGAGCGAGTCATCGAGGCCAAGTCGCGGCTGCTCACTGTTCACCTGCTGCGTCATCGGCATCGACCCTGGCTCCCGAACGCGAGGGCGACGGACCCTAGACGCGAGCAGGGATGAAGGGAGGACGGCAGCGTGAAGTGAAACCCTCGCGTGACGGTGCTGCCTCGCACTGGCACGGAAGACCTCATCGTCGCGAGTCTCTCACTGAACGGGAATCTCCCCAACGTCGAGCCGCAACGACGTCTTCTTCGAAGCCTCCGCACGGACCGACAGCGTCCGCTTCGCGCCGTCGGGCCCGACGATGGTGAGCACGTGCGAGCCGGCCGGAAGGCTGAACGAGACGAGTCGCCCCTTGCCCAGCTCCTGCTTCCCCTTCAGCACGGTCGCGCCATCGGGCAACAGCGCGAGGACGAACTCCCCCGAGCCGGCAACGACCGGAGTCACTCTCGGCTTCTTCGTCTCCTTCTTCACCTCCACGGCCTCGGCGGGAACGACGATCGGCCGCGTATCGACGCTCGTGCCGTCCGGCTCATCGGGGGCGCTCGACTCCGCACCCGGAATCGCGTCTGGTGCTGCCGACGCGGGCGCGGCTTCCTTCGGGCGATCGGGCGTCTCCTCCTCGGGCTCGCCTTCCCACATCACGAGGCCGCTCGAGCTGATGCGCTTCTCGGGGAAGACCAGCTTGTTCGCGACAGAGAGCCCGAGGACGACGAGGAGGCCGATGATCAACGGCCCGGTCCACGTCCTCTTCGGCTCGTGGGCGCTCGCGTCGATCGCCACCTGGTCCACCTTGATGGCCAGCTCGAGCAGCTTGTCGTCTTCAGCGGTCCGCTGCTTCGGCTTCTTCGCGGCGGGACGATGTCGCTCACCCCGGTCCTTCACCGGCTTCAGCACCGGCTGTGACATCGCGCTCTCCTGCAGGGAGCGCGCGAGCTGACGGACCTCCTGCTCGGCCGTGTTCGACTTCGCTTTCGAGAGCTCGAACAGCTTGCGGGTCTGATCGATGCGATCGCTGAACAGCTCTCGCATGAACTGCGAGCGCTCCTCGAGCTCGATGATGAGCTCCGGGCAGCGGGTGGTGAGCGCGCGCGACAGCTCCTTGCAGGAGCCGAATCGGTCACTGGGCTCCCGCGAGAGGGCCTTCATGATGATGTCGCCGAGCGCCGGAGGAACCACGGGCTCGAGCTCGTCGGGGCGCTCGACCTTCCCGTCGAGGATCAACTTCATCTCGGCGAGCTCGCTGTCGCCAGCGAACAGCCGCTGACCGGTCGCCATCTCCCACATGACCACTCCGAGGGAGAAGACGTCGCTGCGGCCGTCGACGGGTTTGCCCGTGACCTGCTCGGGTGACATGTAGCCGGCGGTGCCCTTGACGGTGCCGACCTTCGTGCGGGAGAGCGTGTTCGCAGCCTTCGCGATGCCGAAGTCGAGCAGCTTGGTCTGGCCGTCCCAGCCCACCATGATGTTCTTCTGCGCGACGTCGCGATGCACGACAGGGTAGGGCTCGCCCGAAGGCTTCACGTACGTGTGCGCGTAGTGAAGTGCCTGCGCGCAGTCGTTGAGCACCGAGAACGAGAAGCCAAGCGGAAGAACGTGCTGCTTTTTCGCGCACACCGAGACGACCTGGTTGAGGTTCTGTCCGGCGATGAACTCCATCACCACGTAGAGGCCCTGCTCGTCTTCTCCGAGGTCGTACACCTGCGCGATGTTCGGGTGCGAGAACCCGGCGGTGATGCGCGCCTCGTCGAGGAACATGCGCATGAAGTTCTCGTCTCTCGAGGCATCCGGGAGAATGCGCTTGATGACGACGTGCTTCTGGAAGCCGCCTGGCCCGATGGTGCTGCCCAGGAAGAGCTCGGCCATTCCACCGGAGGTGAGGGGCGTCAGGATCTCATACTTGCCGACCCGATCCCCACGCGCGGGCGTCGTCATTCCGGCAGCGACTCTACAACTTCACCCTGTGGATTCGCTGTGAACTCCGTCGGGGAATGCGCTCTCAGACTTCTGAGCCATGTGGGGAAACGACCTCCACCCGAGTCCGGTGTGGGTTCGTCTTCGGAACTGGCGAAGCTCTCCACACGACCAGACGGCTCATCTGCTTGACCTTCCTGGAGATTTGACCTTCTCCACAGGAAAACCGGCCCCTACTGCTTCCACTGTTGATCTGAAGATCATTCACACAGCAGACCGTCGCCGGGTGGCACGGGGCTCGTAAGCCTCAGGGCTGGATGACAGAATCGTGGCAGGTGCACTCCCGCATTCCTGGCCGTCTGGTGCCTGGCTGGCTGGTGCTGGTGGCCGTCGGTGTATCGCTGCCGGCATGCAGGGACGACCGCCTCGAACAGACGACGAACCAGCTCCGGTTCGTGCCCGATGCCGTGCGCTTCGAACCCGTCTTCGCCGATGGGCGCGCGCGAAGGCTCGAGGTCGTCATCATCAACGATGGTCGCTCCTCGGCGCCGGTCACCTGGCAGCAGCCTGACGAGCCCATCTCGCTGCTCGATGCACCCGACGTCCTGCCGGTTGGCGAGAGTCAGTTGACCCTCGAGTTCGTTCCACGAACGGCTGGCCGGCTCTCGAGGACGCTCTCGGTGACGACGGGCGGCAGTCGGCCCGTGGTGTTGTCAATCGACGCGTCAGCGCGGCCGATTCCTGCCTGCACGCCCACCTCGACCTGCGCGACCGCGGCGTTCGACCTCACCCTGCAGCGGTGCGTGGAGCAGAACCTCCCCGACGGCACGACGTGTGACCCTCAGAGCGCCTGCATCACGGGAGCGACCTGTCAGGCGGGCCGCTGCATCGGGGCGCCGAAGAGCTGCGATGACGGCAACAAGTGCACCATCGACGTGTGCAACGCAACCCTCGGTTGTGAGTTCCTGCCTGCGCCTCCGTGCCCGGGAGACGGCAAGTGCATGCAGGGCGTCTGCGACCCTGGCACCGGCTGCGGACTCGAGGCAGTGCCCGACGGCACGACGTGCGGAACGGTACAGAGCTGCCGAGCGGCGGAGATCTGCATCGAAGGCCAGTGCGTCGTCAGAGACCCTCCCGAAGGCTACGTGTGTGCGCAGGCATCGCCGTGCCAGGACCGCGGAGTCTGCGTGAACGACACCTGCGTCCGTCCCCCGCCAACGGCGCTGGTCGCGCGGTGGAGCTTCGACAGCGCGACGGTGGACGGAGGAGCGGTCCAGCTCCACGACTTCGTGATGGAGCCCACGGGCGCGATGACCCTCGGGGGCTTCTTCCAGACCCCCGTCGTGCTGCGCGCCAACACGGAGCAGGCGAAGGTGACTCCGCTCGGGGTCTCGCGGCGCTGCATCCTCTGGGGTCCGCGGCTCGTGTGCGCCGACTACCCCGCCAGCCCGAACGGGCGCGTCACCGCCATCGACCCGGGAACGGGCGCCACGCAGTGGAGCTTCGACGTGCGCTCGGAGCGCCCCGACTTCCTCATGGTGGCCTCGCAGATCTTCCTCGCGCGCCTCGTCGTGCAGACGAGCGACCGCATGGCAGCGTTGTTCGAGGCCTACCCGAACTCGACCAGCTCGAACCCCAACACCCAATGCCGGCGCTACTTCATGGTGACGCTCGACGCGCAGGGCCACGCCATCAACGGGCAGCGCATCGAGGATCCGCTCCTCGACGTCTGCAATCACCCGCACCCCTACGGCGTCGCGGCGGACGCGGTCGGCAACGTCTTCATCGCCTTCTCGCCCACCACTTCACAACAGGCGCCCCTCAAGCCGGGCACGCCCACGCTCTTGATGAGCTACACGCGCGATGGCGTCTTCCGATGGAAGCTGACCGACCCGTCGATGCCTGGCGGTGAGCTGGCGGTCGCGCGGGGCCTGCTCTACCCCGAGAACGGAACCGTGGCCCTGCTCGCCGCGACTGGTGCTCCAGCGTTCTCGCTCCCGTCTGCGCTGGGGCGCATCGTGGTGTCAGATGCGCGGTTCATTCCCGCGCCGGTCGCTGGCGCACAGTCCATCAGCGGCTACGAGGCAGGGCTCAACACGCTGCGATGGACTCACCAGCTCCAGGGCGGCGAGCGCTTCTGGTCTGATCAACTCCGCCTCGCCTCGTGGCGGGTGACCCAGGGCTCACGCACCGTCGCGCTCACCTTCGTCGAGAACCCTGCCGATCCGCTCACGCCCATCTGGCTCCGCGCCATTCACGTCAATGACGGCAGTGAAGCCTTCTCGTGTCCCCTGCTGATGATGCCGCGGACCCCCACGCAGCTCTTCGAGCTCGGCGCGAACACGATGGGCCTCATGGAAGGCGCGCTCAACGAGAGCGGCGGGCCTGGGTGCGGGAAGTGCGACCCGCCGTTCGCCGGAAGCTCAGCCGCGTTCCGTCAGTTCGTGCTGCCTGGCATCGGGGTGCCTGCAGAGCCGTGGATCGGCACCTTCGGCGGCCCCGGGCACGACCACCGCGAAGAGGTGCCGGCGAGCGTCGGCCCGAACTGAGCTCAACCTTCCGGTGCTGGCGAAGGCGTGGACGGCGGCGGGTTCGGGACCCGCGTAGGCTCGACCGTCGTGCGCTTCGGCGGCTCCGCCTCGTTCGCAGCGAACGGTGGAAGGTCGAACGCGTAGAGCACGGCGATGACGGCCGCGATGAAGAGCGGCACCAGAATCGCGACCAGCAACACCGTCGAACGACCCTGGGTCGCCGCCGCGACGGTCTCGCGAAAATCTTCGTCGTCGTCCTCTTCCTCGACCTTCGTGTGTTCCGGTGGCTTCGGACGTGGAGGGGTCGCCCGGCGCTGCTGCAGCTCATTGCGGTCGAACGGCAGGCCGATGGCCGTCTTCGCCTCGGGCTCCTCGTCGCTCCAACCAGGGACGGCGCCCTTCGAGGTGATGCTGAGGGTCTCTCCGGTGTTGGTCCTCGCGGGGCTCGACGCGGAGCCGGCCGGGATCGTCTTCACGTTGTTGGGCGGCACTGGCCGCGGGGAGTCCGTCACCTCGACGCTGGGCTCCCGCTTCAGGGCCGGGTTCGCCTCGGTCACCTTCTGCGGCGCTGGAGCGTTCTTCTGCAGCAGCTTCGCCCGCAGCGCCTTGATCTCCTCGGGCAACGCCGCCGCCGGGATCGTCTTCGCCTCGCTGTCGTCGTCGTAGCCACGGCCAAAGCCGTCGAGCTTCACCACCAACGGCTGCGAGACGGCCGCAAGAGGAATGTTCTCGGCGCTCGGCGTTCCGCGCAGCACCTTCGGGCGAGCCGGGCTCGTGTCTGGTTCAGGTGCGGGCGCGGCTGCCACCGGTGCAGGGGCAGGCACGGGCGATGGTGCAACCGGCACGGCGCCGAGGGACGGTCGGCGAAGGCTGTTCGGCAGGCCGGTCGGCGGCGTCGGGGCTGGCGCGCGTGCAGGGGGCACCGGCTCGGTGTTCACCGGCGTCAGCGCAGCGGGCGGCTGGGTCTGCTGGTTCGCGCTCTTGTCGAAGCCCTTCACCTTCGCGAGCAGCGCGTCGATCTTCAGCTCGCCCGTCGTCTCGGCGCCGAAGCTCGTGGACTCGAGGATTCGGCGGGTCTCCTGGCGTCGGTCGGCGAAGTGACGCGAGACCAGCTCTCCAGACTGCTCCGGATGCCAGATGCGGCCCGGCGCTGCCTTCTCGATCGCGCGGGCGAACTCGAGAGCGGTGCCGAACCGGTCCTCCCGCTTCCGCTGCAGCGCCTTCAAGACGACCGCGTCGACGTCGGGCGTCACCTCGGGGTTCGTTCTCGACGGCGGCGCCACGGCGGTGTTCAGCGCCGCCACCATGCCGTCCTCGGCGCTCTTTCCGTGGAACAGCCGCAGGCCGGTGAGGCACTCGTGCAGCACGACGCCAAGCGAGAAGACGTCGCTGCGCGGGTCGAGCGGCTCTCCGCGGATCTGCTCGGGTGACATGTAGCCTGAGGTGCCCTTCACCATGCCGATGCTGGTGCGGCTCGACCGCCCGAGCGCCTTGGCGATGCCGAAGTCGAGCAGCTTGGTGACCCCGTCGTACGTCACCATGATGTTCTTCTCGGCGACGTCGCGGTGAATGACGATCTGCTTGCGGCCCCGCGCGTCGGTGAAGTTGTGCGCGTAGTGGAGCGCGAGGGCGGTGTCGCGCACGCTCTGGAGCGTGAACCCGATGGGGATGGGTTCTCGCGCTGAGCGGCAGGCCTTCGCCATCTCGACGAGGGTGCAGCCCTGCACGAACTCCATCGCCATGAAGAGCTCGCCAGCATCGACGTCGAGCTCGAACACCTGCGCGATGTTCGGGTGGGCGAAGGCCGCCGTCGTGCGAGCCTCTTCGAGGAACATGCGCACGAAGTCTTCTTCGCCGCCGATGTCAGGGAGAATCGTCTTCAGCACCACCAGCTTGCGGAAGCCGCCGATGCCGCTCTGAGTCGCGAGGTAGATCTGACTCATGCCGCCGGTTGACAGGCGACACAAGACCTCGAACTTCCCCAGACGCCGGCGATCGAGCGCCGTCGAGGGGGCGATGAAGGACTGACCGGCCACGAAGTTCCACGAGTCTACACGGGGTCGGGCCTGCGTCGCGTTTCTGGAGACGTCAGACCTACCCCCGCCCACCCCGAGGGAGCCGCGATGCGTCAGCGCTGTTCATCTGCCGTGGCGGTCGAAGGCGATTGTCGGACGAGGGGGCCCGTTGGTTTCCACAGCCCGAGCAGCACCCCGCCCACGCACAGGAGGGCGCCCAGCGCGGAGAGGAGGCCGAGGGGCTCGTGCAGCACCGACACTCCCAGGACCCACGCCAGCACGGGCACGAGCTGCGTCGTCGCGCTCCCGGAGGCGGCGGTCGTGTAGCCCATGCCCCAGGTGAAGAGCAGCTGGCCGCCTATCGAGAGCAGGCCCATCACCAGGCACTGCCACGCGAGCTCGCCGTCGAGCGGGACCCAGCCGACGACGCCGAAGACGAGCGGGGTGCTGATCAACAGCCCGACGCCCGAGAACGCCGAGAAGACGGTGAAGGCGTTGGTGTCATGGCGGAGGGAGCGGATGACGGTGATGGCGGCTCCACCCAGGGCGCCTGACGCGATGCCGGCGAGCCCGCCGAGGCCAGGCTCGAGCGGCGTCGAGAACTCGCCGGTGGCCCACGTCACCAGCGCTGCGCCGATGGTGGCGATGCCGAGCCCGACACGGGCGGGTCCGCTCGGCCGCTCGTTCAGAAAGAGGCTCGCGAAGAGCGCCGCGTAGAGGGGTGAGCAGTAGTTGAGCACGGTGGCCGGCCCGCTCCCGAGGCGTTGAATCGCCACGAAGTAGGTGAGGACCGCGCCAGTGCCGAAGAGGCCACGCAGCAGCAGCTTTCGTGGGTGTCGCAGGTCAGGCCCCTCGCGCCGCGCGATGAAGACGAGGCCCATGGCGACCGAGCCGATGGCGAAGCGGATGAAGGAGAGCTGGAAGGCAGGCACCTGCTTCGAGAGGTGGCGCGCGAGCACGGCCATCACGGCGAAGAAGATGGACGAGAGGACGATGAGCCAGGTGCCACGGCGCGACTGCACGGCCCTCGAATAACCGGTCGTCACCCCTGCATCAACGCGGCACGGAACGCACGGGCGAGGTCCGCCGCCTCGGTGGCGGTCGCTCCGTGCACCACGAAGTGCCCCATCTTCCGCTTCGGGCGCGCCTCGCGCTTGCCGTACAGGTAGACGTCCACGACCTGGGGGAACCGCTCCCAGGCCGAGAGGTCGAGCGGCCCGCCCGTGCGCCCTTGAGCGAGCCAGACGTCCCCCAGCAGGTTGCCCATGCACCAGCCGCCGGGGTGCAGCTCAGGCGGGGTGACGGGCACGCCCGAGGTGATGCGCGCCAGCACGTCGAACTGGCTCACGGTGCACGCCTGTCGCGTCACGTGGCCAGAGTTGTGGACCCGCGGCGCCAGCTCGTTCACGAAGAGGCGGCGCTGCCCGTCACGGCCTGCCCCGACGAAGAACTCCACCGTCAGCAGGCCCACCACACGGAGGGCGGCGGCGAGGTCGAGCGCCACGCGCCGGGCCTCGTCCTGCAGGGCCACGTCCACCCTCGCTGGCAACACCGTCACGTCCAGGATGTGCGCGGTGTGCACGTTCTCGAAGACGGGGAAGGTGAAGGCCCGGCCCGCGGCGTCACGGGCGACGATGCACGAGACCTCCTGCTCGAGCGTCAGCACCTCCTCCAGCACCCACTCGCCCCCGTTCGACGGCAGGGTCGCGAGGTCCTCCTCGGTGCGCACCCGGAACTGGCCCTTGCCGTCATAGCCGCCGAGCGACGACTTCACGATGCACGGCAGCCCGAAGCGCCGCACCGCCTCGTGCAACGAGTCCGAGGACGTGACGACGGCGAAGTGCACCGGGCGGAAGCCGTGCGTCGAGAGGAACGTCTTCTCTGCGGCGCGGTGCTGGGACACGCGCAGCACCTCGAGCGAAGGCGCGAGCTTGCTGGCCCAGGGCGCGAGCGGCGCCGACGGAATGTTCTCGGAGTCGTAGGTGACGCGGTCGCAGCGCGAGAAGAAGTCCGTGAGCGCCCGGGCATCGTCGAGCGGCGCCTCCACCACGCCGGCGAGTCGCTGGGCGCAGGGCGCCTCGTCGTCGGGCTCGAGCACCAGCACCGGCGTGTCGAGCTTGCGGAGCGCCTCGGCCAGCATCAGGCCGAGCTGCCCCCCGCCGAGGATGCCGACCGTCATGACCTGGCCTTCTTCGGCTTCTCGTCATCGAGGGTGAGGGCTCCCGTCGACGCCTTCGCCTTCTCCGCGTTGTCCACGCGGTACGCCTCGAGCCGCTTGTGCAGCCCCTCGTCCTCGAGCGCGAGCAGCCGCACGGCGAAGAGCGCTGCGTTGGTGGCGCCCGACGGGCCGATGGCGAAGGTGGCGGTCGGCACCCCGCCTGGCATCTGCACGATGGAGAGGAGCGAGTCGACGCCCGCCAGCATCTTCGACTGCACGGGCACCCCGAGGACGGGCAGCGAGGTCAGCGCCGCCACCATGCCTGGCAGGTGGGCCGCGCCGCCGGCGCCCGCGATGATGACCTTCACTCCCCGAGTCCGCGCTTCCTTGGCGAAGTCGAACATCAGCTCGGGGGTGCGGTGCGCGGAGACCACGAGGCGCTCACACGGCACGTCGAAGCGCCGCAGCGTCTCGACCGCGTGCTTCATGGTGTCCCAGTCAGACGAGCTGCCCATGATGACCGAGACCATCACCGGCGCGCGAGAGGTACGAGGTGCCATCGGAGCCGCGCACGCTATACCGCTCCCGCCCTGCGCCTCACGTCACTTTTGCGGCGGAGCGCGGTAACGTCGGACGCGGGAGGTCTCGTGGGAAAGGTCAAGACGCTGGAGGAGCGGTTGTGGGGCGCGGCGGTGCTGAAGATGAGCTTCCGCCTGCGCGGCGCGGAGGACTCGCCAGCGTTCCGCGGCATCTACCCGGGTGTGCTGCGCGACCTCGAGGTGGAGGACGAGGCCGTCGAGGCGTTCATCACCGCCAACAAGGAGCGCGTCGAGAAGGCCGCGCGCGGCGCCCCTTGAAGCGGGTCACTTCAGGCAGTCGGGCTTGTTCTTGTACCGGCGCTTGAAGGGCACGTACGTCATGCACGACTCGTCGCCGTCGGTCGTCTCACACACCTCCTGGCACGTGTCGTAGCGGCGCTGGTGGGGCCGCTTCATGGCGGCGCCAGTCCGCGTGTCCACGACGCGGTTGTAGGCCTTGCCGTCGGCGTCGTCGCCGTCTTCGCCCACCGAGTGGAGGCTCGTCAGGACGCCCTTCACCACGCCCTTCGCCCAGATGCCCCGGCCGCTCGCCATCGCTTCCCGCTGGGCGTCGAGCAGCGGCTGGGGCGACGTGCCTTCGACCGCGAAGGCCAGCGCGTGGCCCTGGCGGATCATCTCCTCGGAGAGCTCGGGGCAGTCCACCAGCAGTCGCCCGTAGCCGTCGGCCTTGCCGTCTGTCGTGCACGACCACTCGCGGGACGCGGCGATGCCCGACGACGCCTTCGCGACGTCGAACAGCTCCTGCGGTGTCCACGTGCCCCAGCGGTGCACAGGGCCGTACGCCTCGAGCGTGTTGAAGCCGACCAGGCGGGTGCCGCGACCTTCATGCGGCCCAGACTGAATCTTGAAGGAGTCGCCGTCGCTCCAGCGCACGCGCGTCACCTCGCCGTTGAGGAGCAGGGAGCCCTTCGCGGTGTGGCCCTTCTTCTTCTTGCCCTTCGCGAACGCGGGACACGCGACCAGCACGGCGACGAGCAGCAGGCGCAGCATCAAGCGCACCTTACGTCTGCTGGGCGCGCGATGGCACCAGGCCCCGGCCTGTCGTAGAGGTGTCGCGCCTGTCTGGAGGCCGCCGGCATGTTCTGGAACAAAGACGACCCGAACGCGCTCAACCAACCCATCCCGCCGGGCTGGCACATCACCGAGCTGGGCATGCTGGGCAAGGGCGGCATGTCGCGAGTGTTCCGCGTGCGCGACGAGAGCCTGGGCCGCGAGGTGGCGCTCAAGGTGCTGCGGCCCGAGCTGATGAAGGACGACGACGCCCTCGAGACGTTCGTGGACGAGGCCCGCATCACCGCGCAGCTCGACCACCCGAACGTGCCGCCGCTCTACGCGCTGTCGGCGGACAAGAAGCGCTCGACCTGCTTCACGATGAAGGTGCTCGAGGGCCACACGTTCCAGCAGATGCTGGACAAGAACAAGGCGGGCGGCATCGAGGCGCTCTTCGCGGCGCTCGAGGTGATGATCCGCGTGTGCGACGCGGTCTCGTTCGCGCACTCGAAGGGCATCATCCACTGCGACCTCAAGCCCGGGAACGTGATGGTGGGCGACCACGGGCAGATCTACGTGGTGGACTGGGGGCTGGCGCGGCGGAAGACGGACCTGCCGAAAGAGAGCGAGGACGACCAACGCGCGGTGGGCACGCCGGCGTACATGGCGCCGGAGCAGGCGCGCGGGCAGAACCACCTCATCGACGAGCGCACCGACGTCTTCCTGCTGGGCGGCATGTTGTTCCGGGTGCTGGCCAGCAAGCCGCCGTTCGTCGCGCCCACCGCGGAGGAGACGCTGGAGATCGCCCGCAAGGCGCACGTGCCTCCGCTCGAGCAGGTGGTGCCGGCCGGCCGGCCGATGCCGCCGCGGCTGCTGGCCATCGTGCGCAAGGCGCTGGCCCCCGCGAAGGAGCACCGGTTCCAGACGGTCGCGGAGCTTCGCAAGGAGCTCGAGGAGTTCATCCACGGCATCGCGCGGCTGCCCGAGCAGGTGTTCCAGCCGGGCGACGTCATCATCCACGAGGGTGAGCCGGGCGACTGCGCGTACATCATCCTCGACGGGCACTGTCAGGTGACGCGCGTGGTCGCGGGAAAGAAGGAGAACCTCCGGCTGCTGGGGCCGGGCGAGATGTTCGGCGAGGCGGCGGTGCTGACGAACAACCCGCGGCTCGCGACGGTGACGGCGTTGATGGAGACGCGCGTCGCCGTGGTCGCGCGCGCGTTCCTGCAGGACGAGATGGAGCGCACCTCGCTCATCTCGCTCGCCATCCGCGCGGTGGCCTCGTCATTCCTCGACCTGAACGGGCAGACGGCCGCGCTGCTGCAGGACCAGGTGGTGGCGAAGGCCTGGGAGCTGGTGCTGCGCGAGGTCGCGTTCATGGGTCGCACCGAAGCCGACGGGGGCCGGTCGATTCCGTGGACAGCGACGCTGCAGCGGGTGGCCGAAGAGACCGGCGTCGACCCCGAGCTCATCACCAAGCGCGCGCTGCGGCAGAAGGGCGTGCGCATCGACGACGTGCAGAACCGGTTGGTGCTGAGCCCCATGTCACGGGCGTGAGTCGGGCAGGCGCACCACGCAGCGCCCGGTGGACGCCCGCAGCACGTGCCCATCTTCACGCGCGGGTCCTCGAGCAGGCCGAAGGCGTCTGCTTCGCTGCTGAGGCTCCCGGTCGCCAGTCGTTCCTCGAGCCGCGCAGCGCGGGCGCACGACGTTCGCGCCAGCTCGCCGCCGAGGCCGTCGAGCGACTGGAGCGCGCGGTAGTCGTTGGTGACGAAGACGACGCCGCCCACCGCATCGACTGGTGAGCGCCGTCTGTGCAGCTCGCTTCACACCCGCTCCGTTTCCTTGCACAGCCCTTGAGGCGCCTGCCCGCAGCCGGGCGGAATCACGAGCCCGCTGGCTGGCCCGAGACGTGCCTTGGCAGCACGCATGGTCCGAATGGCACTCCTCGTCTTCGCCGTCCTCACGACTGGCTGTGGTCGGCTGAACAACGGCGCGTACGACAAGCTCACGATGAACGTCCGCGGCGCGGTGTTCGCACAGAACCCCAGCCGTCTCTCCGTCACCCGGCACGACCCGAGCACCGCGGTGGGGACCTATCGCGCGCGCTCGCTCAGCTGCAGACCGGGCTGCGAGGCGGAGGCGTTGCAGGGCACGGGGCCGACCGCCGAGTTCCTCGTCACCTTCAACGCCCCCGGCCCCTTCGTGCTCGAGGCAGTCGTCCAGCGGGTTGAAGACCAGGTGCTGTTCGCAGACGAGTTCGAGCTCGAGGTGATCGAGGCCGGCCCACCGAAGCTCGAGCTGGTGTTGAACAGTGTCGCGCAGCCGGTCTCCACGATTTCGCTGGTGCGTGATGGTTCAGCGCTCGTCTGTGCATCGACGGTCTTCAACAACACCACCATCAGCGCGACGCTCCACGACGACGACGTCCAATTCGTGGTCGAGGCCCCTCAGGTGCTCTCCGTGAAGCCGGAGCAGCAGTCCGTTCAGCGGGCCTGTCGCCGGGTGTTCGGCAAGACCCATGGCAGCTCACGAATCGACGCGACCCTCGGCGGAAAGACGACCGCCGTTCAGGTGAGCGTGGTGGAGCCGCAGCGCCTCACCGGGTTCTCTCTGGTCGAGCTCAGCGGCGTCACTGTCAGCGCCCGCCTGGTGGGACCGGCCCGTGAGCCGATCGCGGCGGGTACGAGCTCACGCCTGTCCGTCTTCAAGCTCGAGGCCACGACGGATGATGGGCGCACGGTCTCCATCGAGCCACGGTGCCTCACCGTGAAGGACGGCGAGCTCTTCCCCGCCAGACCCACCTGGAACGCGGAGCCGATCGTGGTGGAGGCCTTCACCTTCTCGGCGCGCACGGCGTCGGTGCTCGAATGGAACACCCGGGTGTGTGGACAGGTCGGCGTTCCGTTCTCCGTGAGAGTGGTGCCCTGAGGCGCGAGCGCCATCGAGCACCCGGTCGAGGTCAGTTTGCGGACGCAGAGACCGGGTGCCAGCGCGCCTCGAAGCGGATGGCCTGAGCGAAGGCCTGCTTCTCGATGCCGAGGCCCACGCCGAAGGAGATGACCTGGTCGGCGCTCGCCTCGAGCTCTTTCGCCAGCGCCTCCTCGCCCTGCGCCCGGGCGGCGCTGATGCCGAGCGCGCTCGCCGCGACGCCGATGCCCAGCACGATGGGCCCCGAGTCCACGTCACCGCTGCGGTCGATTCCGGGAGGCCACTCCCGGAAGCCGATGACGCCGAACGGGAGTCGCACCAGGTATTGAGCGCGATACGTCTTCCACCAGGCCGCGGTGCGCACCGGGTCCACCTCCGCGAGGTAGCGGCTGATGAAGGCCTGCGCGCAGCCCCGTGGGTACTTCGCGCCCGGGCCCTTTCCCGTCACCTCCGACTTCGGCAGCCCCGAGGGGTGAAGGCCCTTCTCGTCGAGGTACGTCGTGAACGCCTCGAGCGGTCCGGTGTGCGTCTGCGTGCCATGCGCGACATCGGCGCGGTGCAGGGCGGCGATGAGGGCCGACTGATCCGCCGGCCACCGCAACGGGAACGCGCGGTACGACGGCACGTGCGCGAAAGGGTCGGCGGTCGACGCGGCCTCGAGCCCCGCTGCGAGGCGCTCGTGCAGGAGCGGATCAGCACACGGGCCCAGCACGTCGGCAGCACCCATCACGAGCACCAGGTGCGCGAGCGCGAGCGGGTTCTCGGTGGTCAGCAGCGCGTCAGCGTCGCAGCGGCGCACGCCGTCCACCCGGGGACACGACTTCGGAGCGAGGTCCTGCCAGCGCTCGAAGGCCCTGCCGACGCAAGCGCGGGCCGCGTCGGTGCGCTCCGGGTGCTGCTGGGCCTGCCAGACGCAGCCATCTGCGACGTGCGAGAGCGCGATGGCGCGGAAGCCTCTCGGCGTGAGGCCGTAGTCCCCGTGGTCCAACATCCGCTGCAGGCCGGTTGAGAGCCCCAGCGTCTTCCACTCCGACGACGGCGTAGCGGTGAGCAGCAGGGCGAGCATGAGGGGCATGGGTGGACGATGCGTCAACCAGGCCCGGTGAGCGCACTGGCCTGGACGAGGCGTCGCGCGGTGCGGCTGAGCGGTCGCGTCCAGCCGCGAACGGTCCGTTCAATAGCAGGCAGGCAGGTAGGTGACGGTGAGCACGTGCGGCATTCCGTCGACGAGCGACGGGTCGAGGGCAAGGTGTTGGTATGAACTGAGCGACCAGAGCCTGCCTCCGTCGGTGGCCACCGGAGGCAACGCGACACCGTCGAGCAGCACGGTGAGGGGAACCGAGGGGTCGGGCCTCGAGGACAGGTGGTATCTGGTTTGAGGGAGCAGAGGCCCCGTCAACCCGAAGAAGGCGGCCCACCAGTTCTCCACGCAGACATCGGTACGTTCACCGTTGAAGGCGCGCCGCACGGGCTCGTGGCGACTCCCAGGCGACTCGACCGAACAGGACCCTGGCGCCGCCCCCGCGACGACGAAGTATGCAACTCCACCGTCCATCGCCTCTCCGAGCCGGGCGATGCCGCCGTCGAGGTCGTCTGAGTTCTCGTCGGCGTCCGTCACGCACACCAGCATAGGGAAGGCGCCCGGCCGCCAGAAGCCCTGAGTCCCCGTGAGCTCGTCGATCAGAGGAGGTGTTCGCGAGCGCACCGCCGCCTCGAGACACGATTCATCCTCAGAGCCGCCGTCACGCATGGCTGCGAGCGCGGCGACGTCGGCGCTGAACGCGGGGCTCCGTGACGAGGTCCAGCGCGCGCCCGAGGCGAGCGTGCGCAGGCGTCCGGCCCCGGGGTTTCGGGTTCCACTCGTCATCCCCACGCGGGCGTCGAGGAAGTCGATGGACGCGCGCCAGGCAAATTGGGCGAGCGCTGCCTCGGTACGCGCCTGATGAACGGCGAAAGACGGCGAATCATCGAGCAGGAAGAGGAAGTCGACCTTCTGTGCGACCTGGAGCGGAATCGTGTCCGTGCGGGGCAATCGTGGCAGCGCTTCGCCCACCACCGGAATGCTGACGGACCCTCCGACGCCGCGCGCCTCGGCCGTGCCCGAGAGGCGACCCACTCCCGGCCCTGGAGTGAGGGCGATGGTGAACTGCGCCCCGGCTGCGACCAGCCCTCGTGCCGGAGCGACCCGCACGCCGCCGGTCGTCACCACGCCCTGCAGCAGCACCGGCCCGTCGCACGTGTTCTGGAGCGGGAAGTCCCGCGCGCCGACGGGACAGGAGTCGCGCCAGGTTCCCAGGTTGAGCTCGGCCCGCCCGAAGCTGAGACAGGAAGCCACCGGGCTGACACGGAACTGCAGCGGCACCACGAGCGGCGGCGCGGCTCCCGCCAGTCGCGCGATGAGCTCGGCCGTGAGCGGGTCATCGACGGTCCCGAGGGTGCCCACGAGCGTCAAGTCCAGTCGCTCACCGGGCCCCAATCTGCGGCGCGGCGCCGGAACCGTCATCAAGCGAATGGACGCGCTCGTCGTTGTGACGGAGTCGACCAGACAATCCGTGGCGCCGTTGTTGGCGAGGCGAAGAGACCTGGTCTCGGTCGGCGGAGTGAACTCGAGGAGCCGCGCGTCTGGCGCGAGCAGACAGCCGTTGGTGTCGATGACAAGGGCCGTGAGGCGAACGACCTTCGTCGGCTCGCCGAACTCGGACGAGCGCAGCGTCACCAACCACTCACGCGGTCCCGGCACGGTAACCCGAAGGTGAACTGCCAGGGCGCGCGCGCGGTCGACGGTGGTGCGCTCAGGTTCGCAGCTCGCTCCGTTCCACCGACCCACACAGAGCTCAGCCGCGCTCGAGCCGGGGCTTGCGGCCACGATGCTCACCACCTCGACGTCGAGCCTCGTGTCGACCGTGCCGGTGTTGCGGACCACCAGCGACCGCGGCGCCGCTTCGCCGATCGCTACCAGGCCGAGAGACAGGTCGTTCGCCTCGAGCCGGGGTCCCACCCCGACGCCCCGCAGCGGCACCGAGAACGTCGTGTCGTCGACCTGGCCGCTCAGGACCGCGTCATGCAGCCCGGGCGAGCGGGGCGCGAACGACACCGGCACTTCGAGGACTCCAGGCGCCTCACAGGTTCCGCTCGGAACGACCAGCGGCTCGCCAGGCATCGACAGCTCGAACGACGCCTCGCCGCGAACGGAGAGGCTGCTCACCGCGATCGGCGCGTCGGTGGGGTTTCTGAAGGCCGCAACCAGTCGCTGTTGCTGGCCGACCAGCACCTCGAGCCGAGCCGGCGCAACGTCGACGATGACGCTGCACGTCGGGAGTGGTGGCTGCAGCGCGGTCGGGCAACCGAGGACCACGAGGGCACAGAGCAGCACGAGGCGCACGCGGGCACCCGACCAGAGGGTCGCAGGACAAGTCAACACCCCGCCAGTCGCCGCCCCTCGACGCGAATCGCGCACTTCACCGAGCGCGAGATGAAACAGTCGTGGTGCGCGCGCTCGTGCAGCGCCTCGACCTGCACCGGCGTCGGACCGCGTCCCTCCGCCCACTGAATGATGGGCCGCAGCACCACCTCGGTGATGGCCTGTCCGCCGCCATCGCCGGCCAGTACGCCAACGGCCTCGTCCTCGTAGGACTCGCAGACGAAGCCGTCGTTCGCGGCGAGGAAGAGGAACGTCAGCATGTGACAGCTCGAGATGGCGGCGACGAGCGCCTCCTCGGGATCCACCGCCGCCTCGACGCTCCACGGCTTCGGCACCACCAGCGGAGACGCCGACGCCGGCACCTCGATGCCTCCGTCGAAGCGCCACGTGTGGCCCCGGTGGTACTTCTTGCGCGCGAAGTCGCCCTCGCGCCGCCAACGAATGGTCGCCGTGTGCCGGGACATGCCCCGATGGTAGCGCGTGGAGACACCAGGAACCTTGCCGTCCTCAAGACGTTGGTGCCGCTCGCTCTCAGCGTGCTGAAGGTGGCGGCGAAACTGTCCGGGCGGCGGGTGACCGCAGCCCCAGCCCGAGGCTCGACGCTACACTCTGGCCGCTCGCGCTCAGCGTGCTGCCCGGGGCGTTGCGAGACGCTCAGCGCTCGGCAGGAACCGGCTCGGAGCTCAGGCTTGGGCCCGTGGCCGCGGAGCGCGCGCGCTCAGCGTGCCGAAGGTGGCGGCGAAGCTGTCCGGGCGTCGGGTGACCGCAGCCCCAGCCTGAGGCTCAACGCTCGACACTCTGGCCGCTCGCGCTCAGCGTGCTGCCCGGGGCGTCGCGAGACGCTCAGCGCTCGGCAGGAACCGGCTCGGAGCTCAGGCTTGCGCCCGTGGCCGCGGCGCGCGCGCGCTTGTCGAGGTGCCGCGCCCACGCGGTGCGGATGAGGCCCGCTCCCAGCAGGGTGGGGGTGGCTACCACGCAGAGGGGACACACGGCTCCGGCCACTGCGCCGAGCACACCGACGGCTCCGATGCCGAGGCCGGCGGTGAGCCACTGCTTGCCCTGCTCCTTCGCGACGCGGCTGTCTCTCATCAACTCCGATGGGCTTCGTGAAGACATGTGGTGGAGAGCCCACAACCCCACAAAGAGGTTCAGCACGTCCTCTTCCGCTCGCCCGAAATGACGAGCATCCTGCCCCGCCCTGCGACCTCTCCTTCGAGGCGCGAACGAGCCCGAGGTGGCTGGAGGGGTGATGTCAGCTCTTCAACCAGGAGCGTTGGTCGTCGTCGCCAGCGAGGGCCCGGGGCGCGTCGTCTCGGCGTCCGGCGCGACAGCGCAGGTGCTGCTGCTGTCGTCGCGCAAGGTGGTGACGCCTGCTCCGGAGCGGCTCCGCCCAGTCCTCGAGGCCGGGCGCGCTGAGGCGCTGCTCGAGCGGCTCGCCCAACCCGTGAGCCTGACGAACGCTCCGCCTGCCGTGAAGGAGGCCATGTCGCTCGTCGAGACGTCGCTGGACGCAGAGGCGCTGGCAGAGGCCTTCCGCGCGCTGGTGGCGACAGGCTCCGTCGAGCCCGAGGTGGAGACCGCGAAGCTGTACCTCGAGGCGATGTTCGGAGCCGAGCTCGCGGCGGTGTTGAAGCTGAACCGCAGCGTGGTCGCGAGCCGCATCGTTCGTGAGCCGCAGCGTCCCGACTCCGGAAGTCCCTCGTGGCTCGAGGCGCTCATCAAGGCGGGGGCAGTGCCTGAAGAGGCGAAGCCGCTCGACGACCCCATGCGCCCCATCCCGATCTCGAAGGCGAAGGCCTGGACAAGCTGGCGGCTGGCGTTCGACGCGCTCGAGCGCTTCCGGATGTACCCGTTGATCGTCGAGGCCCGCTTCCTGGGCCGGGAACCGAACGAGGACCTCGCGAAGCTCGGGCGGCGCCTCCGACCCGACGTGCTGAGTCGTGGCGCCTGGCCCGAGACGGTTCAGTTCTCGCTGGAAGAGCCCATGCTCGTGGTGGCGCCGCATCGCGCACCCTGGCTGACGGCCGCCTGGCTCCGCTTCGGGGGCGTCAATGGGTGCCCTCCCCCAGAAGAGAACGCCCGCGTGCTGCGCAAGCTCCATGACGAGTGGAGTGCGTTCCCCATCGTCTACGACGAGCTGTCCCTCGAGCTCGTCGTGCGTGACCCACCGAAGACCCCAGCCGACGTGCGGCGCGCGATGAAGGCACAGCTCTCGTGGTCCGAGGACACCGCGTTGGCGAGCAGGGCCAGTCTGGAGCGAGCGACCCGCAGCGCGCATTGGACCCTGTGGTGGGATTGACCAACTGGGACGAGATACGAAGACGTTGGTGCGGGATGGCAATGACGTGGAGCGCCGTTGGATCAGCTAACCTCGAGCTCCTCCGGGAGGTCCTGCCGTGAAGCGCCTCGTTCTCGTCGCTGTGGTTCTCTCCTGCCTCTCGACAGGTTGCGCCCATGGCCCGCTCATCAGCGAGCCGGCCGCGAAGTCGCTCGTCGAGCGCGGGGCCCTGCTGGTCGACGTCAGGACGCCGGAGGAATACGGCTCCGGCCACCTCATCGGCGCGCGCAACATCCCCCTCCACGAGCTCGAGTTCCGCAAGGACGAGCTACCGCGCAACACTGACATCGTCCTCTACTGCCGGAGCGGCTCCCGGAGCGCTCGCGCCCGCGCCATGCTGCGCGCCGCTGGCTTCTCGAGGGTCCACAACCTCGGGGCCATGTCGAACTGGAAGTAGTCACGAATCCTCCTGGCTGGGGTATGGCTCACAGGCCCCGAACCCCCGATTCCGGAGTCCGACCCATGAAGCGCGTCCTGCTCGTCCTCGTCCTGGCCCCGCTGCTCGTCTTCCTCGCCAACACTGCGTTCGCGACAGGCGCGGTGATTGGTGGCGGCGAGGCGAAGGCGCTGGTGCAGAAGGGCGCCGTCCTGGTGGACGTGAGGACCCCTGAGGAGTTCGCCGCGAGCCACCTGGCCGGCGCCCTCAACATCCCCGTGCAGGAGCTCGACGCCAGGAAGGGTGAGCTGCCGAAGGACAAGGACATCGTCGTCTACTGCCGCAGCGGCGCGCGGAGCGCCCGGAGCCGCGACCTGCTGCAGGCGGCCGGCTTCGCGAAGGTCTACGACCTCGGCGCGATGTCGAACTGGAAGTGACGCGGCGGGTCCTCTTCTTCGCGCTCGCAGCGGGCGCGCTGCTCCCCTGGGTGCCGACCTGGGTGGCCCTGCTCGCCGGCCTCGCCTTCGGCCTGTCTGTCGAGCACCCGTTCCCCGACCAGGCGAAGAAGGCGCAGACGTACCTCCTCCAGGCGTCCGTCGTCGGGCTGGGCGCGTCGATGAACCTCGCCGTCGTCCTGCGCGTCGGCGTGCAGGGCATCGGGCAGACGCTGGTCGCCATCACCGCGACGCTGCTGGCGGCGCTCGGGCTCGCGAGGCTCTTCAAGACGGAGCAGGTGACGTCGCTCCTCATCGGCGTGGGCACCGCCATCTGCGGAGGCTCGGCCATCGCGGCGGTCGCCCCGGCCATCGGCGCGAAGCCCCACCAGACGAGCGTCTCCCTGGCCGTCGTGTTCCTCCTCAACGCCGTCGCGCTGGTGGTGTTTCCGCCCATCGGGCACGCCGCCGCCCTCGACGCGCCGCAGTTCGGCCTCTGGAGCGCGCTCGCGATTCACGACACCTCGTCGGTGGTCGGCGCGTCGATGCAGTTCGGCGAACAGGCGCTGCAGGTGGGCACCACCGTGAAGCTGACCCGCGCCTTGTGGATTGTCCCGCTCACGCTCGTGCTCGCGCGCCTCGCGAAGGCCGAAGACGGCGGGAAGAGCACGAAGAAGCCCTGGTTCATCCTCGGCTTCCTGGCGGTGGCAGCCCTCGTGACGTGGGTGCCCGCGCTGACGGAGCCCGGTCAGGTCGTCGCCCGCGTCGCCCGCCAGGTGCTGGTGCTGACGCTCTTCCTCATCGGCGCGAGCGTGAACCGTGCTGCGCTCAAGGCGGTTGGCGTGCGGCCGCTGGTGCTGGGGGTCGTGCTCTGGCTGCTCGTCTCGGTGACGACGCTGTGGCTCATCCACCGCGCCGTGCTCGCGACGTAGTCAGAAGAGCGTGCGCAGCAACAGCCCGAACGTCGTCGTGTAGCCGACTACGCTGCCCTTGATGTGTCCCTGCTCGTCGAGGAAGTACACGGTCGGGAACGTGTTGATGTTGAGCGCCTCGGCCAGTCCGGTTTCGTCGAGCAGCACCGGGTAGTCGACGCCGTTGCGCTCGACGTACGCCGTCACCTGGCCCGGCGAGCTCCACGCGGTCGCCACCGAGAGCACGTTGGCGCGGTCTCCCGCGAGCGAACGCGCCCAGCCCAGGTTGCGTGACTCGGTCTCACAGACGGTGCACCACGGCGCCCAGAAGGCGAGCAGCGTCGGCTTGCCCGAGAGGCTGGCCGACGACACCTCAGGGCCCGCCAGCGCGCGCAGGGTGAACGCCGGCACCGGACCGCCCTTCACGTGGGCGCGCGTCTGCCACAGCCCCACGCCTCCGAGGATGACGAGGAGGAGCGCGAGGTCGAAGGCCCAGCGCAGCGGCGCGTGCCGGTCGTACGCGGCCTTCGCGCGGCCGAAGAGGCCGGGAGGACGGACAGGGGCGGTCTCGGGCGCGGGCGTCGACATGAAGCTCCTCGACGGGTGCATAGTGTCGGGCCTGCGCGCCGTCGAGTCAGCGGGCCTGCCCGTTGTCAGGACGCTCATGAGCCCGGTCCTCGCGCCGACGATTCCACGCGAGCCGACTTTCCACAGAGGCCCGGTGCCGCAGTCGTCGAGCTCACCGACGTGGCTCGGCACGAACGAGCTGGGGCAGCGCCGAGCGCTCCTGCCAACCACGAGGAGCTGCCCGTCGTTCTCGAGCCGCCGTCGAAGTGTTCGCCGAAGTCCTCAAAGACGACCGCATCAAGCGCCCGAGGAGGACTCTTTGCCTCGTGAGACCACCGCGTCTGCGCGAACCCACGTGGTTTCAACGAGGACGGATGAGCGCGATGGGGAACGGGCCTTGCTCAACCCGCGCGTCGTGTTCATCTGACTCCAAGTCCCTGAAAAGACGAAGTGTCATGCACGGGTGACAACTTTTGACGCGGCACGTCGATACTTGAGGTGAGACAATGTGGGCCCGGGTGGGTGAGCGGTCATGAACTCCGATTCGACCAGCCTCGACATGATGACGCCGGAAGCAGGCATGCCTGCGCTTGCCCGCGAGCAGAAGCGGCCCCACACTTCGCGCCTCATGTTGCAGGAGCCGACGCCGGAAGCGCCGCTGCCGTTCGGGCGCTACCAGCTGATCCGCCGAATCGGGGCGGGTGGCATGGGAGAAGTGTTCCTCGCCCGCGAAGGCGGAGAGCACCCGCGCGCCTGCGTCGTGAAGAAGGTGCTGCCGAACCTGGTGGCGAACCGGGCCTTCGTGGGCCGCTTCCTCGACGAGGCGAAGGTCGTCGTCCGGCTCAAGCACAACAACATCGCGCGCGTGTACGCGATGGGCGACGTCGGCGGCGAGTACTTCCTGTCGATGGAGTACGTGCAGGGCAAGACCGTCAGCCGTTTCACCAAGCGCCTGCGCGACCGCAAGGCCGAGATGCCGCTCGGGCTCATCCTGCTGCTCGGCGAGAAGGTGTGCCAGGGCCTGCAGTACGCGCACGAGGCGAAGGACGAGACGGGCAGCCCGCTGCACCTCGTGCACCGGGACCTCTCGCCCGCGAACGTCTGCATCAGCTACCGCGGCGAGGTCAAAATCATCGACTTCGGCGCCGCCCAATCGACGCTGAAGGAGGAGCAGACGGCTCCGCGGGTCGTCATCGGCAACCTCACGTACATGGCGCCCGAGCAGGCGAAGAAGCTCATCGTGGACGGGCGCGCCGACGTCTACTCGTGCGGCGTGATGCTGTGGGAGCTGCTCGCCTGGCACGCGCTGCCGCAGAAGGGCGACCCCATCGAGCGCTGGCGCCGCGCCGCCAACCCGGTCTGGGACCCGCCGAGCAAGAACAACGCGGCCGTGCCGAAGGACGTGGACGAGCTGGTGCTGAAGGCGCTCAAGAAGGAGCCGGGCGAGCGCTGGACGAACGCGGCGGAGTTCGGCGAGGCGCTCAAGAAGGCCCGCCTGCGCCACGCGCCCGACGTGAAGGAGCGCGACCTCGGCGACCTGCTCTCGCGCGTCTTCCACAAGGAGAAGTCCAGCGAGGACTACGTGCTGCAAGAGGTCGTCTACGGGAAGACCGTGACGCCGCTGGCGAGCGAGAAGACGCGCCGGGTCGCGCTGGTGCCGCCGACCGCGCTGGCGTTCGAGCACACCGCGGTGATGGCGCCCGCCGACATCCTCAAGGCGAACGAAGACATCACCGACCCGGGCCGCCCGGAGCCAGTCGCCGAAGCCGATGACGGCACGCCCACGCCCGCGAAGGACCCACGGCTGACCAGGCCCATCGACCCACTCCTGCTCGAGTCGCGGAAGAGCTTCGGGCTCACCTTCGGAGACATTCACGAGCCCATCATCGAGGCGAGCCTCATTCAGGAGATCGAGGCGACCGGCGACGAGGAGCCGTACATCTCGGGCGAAGGCCACACCGCCGCGTACCAGGGACCCACGGGTTGGCAGAAGGTCGCGCTGTTCGGCAGCATCTTCTTCGTCGCGGTGGGCCTCGGCTTCCTCGGGGTGTGGCTCGCGCTGCGGTAGTCGCCGCGTGGCCGCCTGCGGCTCGACGTGCGATGCTGACGCTGCATGAACGCGCAGCCGAAGGAGAAGATGACGTATGCCGAGTACCTCGCGCGCGAGGCCGCTTCGGACGTCAAGCACGAGTTCATCGCCGGCGAGGTGTTCGCGATGGCCGGCGGCACGGTGGAGCACGGCGCGCTGGCGGTCGCGTTCGGCGCAGAGCTCCGCAACGCGCTCTCGGGCAAGCCCTGCCGCGTGTTGAACTCCGACGTGCGGGTGCAGGTCCGGTCGACGGGCGCGGCGTTCTACCCCGACGTCAGCGTCGTCTGCGGGAAGCTCGAGACGGCGGCCGACGACCCGCACGCCGTCACCAACCCGGTGGTGCTGGTCGACGTCCTCTCGGCGTCGACCGAGGGCGATGACCGCGGCGCGAAGGCCGCCCACTACCGCCGCCTCGACTCCCTCAGAGAGTACGTGCTGGTGAGCCAGGGCGAGCGGCGCGTCGAGGTGCAGCGGAGGAACGAGCGCGGCATCTGGGAGCTGCACTTCTCGGGGCCCGGCGAGCGCGTCGAGCTGACGTCCCTCGGCGTCTCGCTGGCAGTCGACGCCGTCTACGCGAACCCGCTCGCATGACGGAGAAGACGCGCTCAGCGGCGAGGCCGGGCGAGGCGCAGAGCTTCGACGAGCGCGAGGTGGCCGAAATCCTCCGGCGCGCGTCGGCGCTCGACCAGAAGCGCAAGCTCGAGCGGCCCACCCTCACGCTGGCGGAGATCGAGTCCATCGCGAAGGAGGCTGGCCTCGACCCGGCCCTCGTGCGCCGCGCCGTCGACGAGCTGAAGCACGAGCCCGAGCAGTCGGTGTGGACGAAGCTGGCCGGCGCGCCGCTCTCGCGCACCATCGAGCGCGTCGTCGATGGAGAGCTCACCACCGACGACCACGAGGCGCTGGCGGTGGCGATTCGCGAGGCGCTGGGCCAGCCGGGCGGCTTCCCGGTGCAGCTCTCGGCGCTGGGGCGCTCTTTGTCCGTCACCACCTTCAGCACCGCCGGGCTGGTGGACGTGCAGGTGACCCCGAAGGACGGCGTCACTCGCGTGCGCGTGACGGTGAACGCGCGGCAGGTCGCGGGCGGGCTGTTCGGCGGCCTCATCGGCGGCGTCGGCGGCGGGCTCGGCTCGAACGTCGCGTGGCTGGTGCCGCTGTGGCTGACGAAGGCCGGCTACGCGCCCGAGCTCGGCGTGCTCGGCGGAGTCGTCGGCCTGCTCACGACGGTGGCGGGCGCGTACTCGTTCGCCCGGTGGCTCTTCGTGGGGCGCGCGAAGGCGATGCACGCGCGCGCCGAGCAGCTCGCCGAGACGCTGGAGTCGCAGCTGCGAACGGCCCTCGCAAAGCGCGCCGGCGTCACCCCGGTGACTTGAGCTGGTTCACCGCCGGCCCACGGCGAGGGGGCACCGCGGCCGGAGCTGCTCCTGGCTCGTCGTCAGCACCCGGCTCAGCGCGTCCGAGGACGTCCCGGTGCCCGTCAGGTCGGCCCTCAGCAGCGCGCCGCACACGCCGACGACACCGAACTTCCGGTGAAGCACAGGCTCGCCGGGCAGAAGTCTCGACGAGTCCTCGGTGATGCGAACGCTCTCGACGACGGCCTGGTCCGTCAGCGGCGCCTCGATGGTGAACCAGAGGTCATCGACCGTCTCTCGTCCCCACAGCTCGACGTGTCGACCGCAGCGACCCTTGCCGACGTTGGTGAAGGTGAAGCGGGTGACGGCCTCGAGGCCCGTCATCGCCGAGAGCTCTGCGTCTCGAGGCAGCGCCGCGCAGTCAGACAGCGCGAAGGCGGCGACCTCGAAGAGACGCTTCGCTGGCCACGCGAGCGCCACGGCGAGCGGCAACCCCACGGCGCACACCAGGGTGAAGACGTACATGCGCCGGACGAAGACCGGCTCTGCGGGCTGGCCTGCGCGCGCGCGGCCGTCGAGCCTCGAGTAGCGCGCGGTCAGCCCGAACCGGAGCGCCTGATGGAGGCGCCGGTAGTGCAGCGCGTAGATGACGATGGCGATGTAGGCGACTGCGGCGTGCAGGCCCGCGCAGAGCACCCGTCAGCTCCGCGCGAGCGCGTCGACGTCGGCCCAGGAGGTGAGGCAGACCACCTGACCCTTCTGCTTGCCGCGCGCGATGGCGAGGAAGGCCGGCGCGAGGCCCAGGGTGTCACGCTCGGCGGGCAGGCCGAACTGGTTCTGCCGGCCGCCGATGGGCGCGACGCCGAAGTGGATGCAGACGGTGTTGACGCGCACGTGGTCGCGGGCGGTCTCGGCGGCGAGGCCGAAGGTGAAGGCGTTCACCGCGGCGTTCTTGAGCGTGCCCATCCACATCGCGGCGTCGGGCGGGGGCGCGTGCGCGAGACCGCCGCTCACCATCGTGAAGGACGCGGGGCGCTGCTTGATGCCTGGCAGCAGCGCCTTCGCCGCGTGGAAGTTGACGAAGAGGCCGTCGTCGAGGGCCTCCTGCAGTTGGTGGGCGGTCGTCTGCGTCGCCGGCGGGCCGAACTTCACGAAGCCCTGCGCCGAGACGACGTGGTCGATGGACCGGCCCGCGAGCGCCTTGTCGATGGCCGCCGTCGCGAGCGCGGCGGTCGAGTCGTCCTTGAAGTCACCCACGGCGGTCGAGAAGGCCTCCCCGGGCCTCACCTCGAGCGTCTGCTTCAGCGCGTCGAGCTTCTCGGCGCTCCGTGACACGCCGACGACGAACGCGCCCGCGTCGAGGAACGCGCGGCAGACGCCAGAGCCGACGACGCCCGTGGCGCCGACAACGACGATGGTCTTTCCCTGGAACGACGACATGGGGTGACTCCGTGTGGTGAGGGCGCCCGGATATCACGGCGCCTCGAGGCGAACGCTCGGACTTCGTCAGGGGCAGCGGCCGCCACCTGCGACAGGGTAGGGCATGCAGGAGGCGCAGGTCAGACAGCGGCCTCCGAGGGTGCCGCAGGCGCTCGGCTGAGTGCCGGGCTGGCACACGTCGGCGACGTCGCAGCACCCTGAGGTGCAGGTGGACTCGCACGTACCGCCGGCGTCGCTGGCCATGCCTCCGTCGACGGGCGTGCACAACCCCATCAGGCACGCCTCGCGGGGCTGACAGAGGACGCAGCTCTCGCCCATGCGACCGCAGGCCTGCACCGTCGTGGTGGTGATGCACTCGTTGTTGCGGCAGCAGCCGTTGCAGTTGGAGGGGCCGCAGGGCGCCTGACACCGGCCCGCGACGCAGGTCCGGTTCTGGGCGATGCAGTCCACGCAGACGCCTCCATCCACGCCACACGCGGTGGCCATCGCTCCCGAGCGGCAGACGCCGTTCTGACAGCAGCCGCGGCAGTTGACGCAGCCTGTGCCTGCGTCGGTCCCGTTCATCGAGCCGGCATCCGCCGAGGTGCACACCCCGGAGACGCACGCGCCCTGCCCGCAGGTGCTGCACGACGCCCCGTTGGTGCCACAGGCGGTGGCTTCGGCGCCGGACACGCAGGCGCCGGTCGCGTCGCAGCAGCCGTTGCAGGCGCCCGGGGCGCAGCGGTTGGTGGGGCCGCACGCGACGAAGGAGGCGACGAGGACCGCCCCGAGGGCGAACACGACGAGGTGGAGACGGCTCATGCGGGCGCGTTGAAACCCGTTCCTCCGCGGGCGTGAAGCAGAAAACGACGGGCCAGTCGGCTGAAGTCGAAAGACGTGCAGGCCGTGGCCGGGGTGGCCGCCGCACGGCGCTTCTCACCTCGACGCCTGCGAGTCGTGGCCCCACGGCGCTGCTGATGCAGGGAGGTCCGCAAGCTCGAGGGCGCGCGATGGCAACTCAGCGCGAGTCGAGCACGCGCCGCAGCAGGTCTGGCCGGTCCGTCATGAGGCCGTCGACGCCGGCGTCGAGGAGCGCCCGCATCTGCGCCTCGTCGTCGATGGTCCACACGAGCACCGCGATGCCGTGCGCGCGGGCCCGCTGCATCAGCTCGGGCGTGATGAGCGGCAGCCCCTCGTACTCCGCGGGCATGTCGGCGACGTGGAAGCGCGGGTCGGGCGGCGTCTCGTCGCCCTGGAAGGCGCCCATGACGAAGGCGGTGAGCGCGTCGCGCGGGAAGAAGTGGCAGGCGTCGGGAAGCGCCTCGAGCAGCCGCTCCGCGATGGCGTCGGACTCGCTGCCGAGGCACAGGCGCGGCACGGCGTTCAGCGCGCGGAGCTCGTCGGCCAGCGCCCGCTCGATGCCGGGCACGGCGGGCTTCACCTCGAGGTTGACGCGCACCTCGGGCAGCGTCGTCAGCACCTCGCGCAGGGTGGGAATGCGTACGCCCTGGCCGCGCCGGGGGAAGGTGGCGCCGTCGGGCGAGAACCGGAAGCCGGCGTCGAGGCGCTGGAGCTCGGCCACCGTGAGGTCCGCGAGCGGGCCCGTGCCGTCGGTGCAGCGGTCGACGGTGGCGTCGTGGTGCACCACCAGCACGCCGTCGCGCGAGAGGTGCACGTCGAGCTCGAGCACGTCGGTGCGGAACTCCGTCACCGCGCGCGAGAAGGCGGCGAGGGTGTTCTCGGGCTCGAGCTTCGCGCCCCCGCGGTGGCTGACGTGGGCGGGCCGGGGGAGCATCTCGGCGTAGCGGTGCCTGAGGGTCACGCGCGGCACCATACTCACTTCGGGACCCGCGGCCCTCGATGAGCGACCAGCCGTGGTCGAGCGCGCTCACGTTCCGGCGTGTGCCGCTCGAATCAGCCACGAGGTCGCCGGTCACGACGCGGAGTGCCGTCACCCGCGAGGCGAGTCGGTGGCCCGGCTGGCGAAGGCGCCTCCGCGGCTCTGACGACGGCGAATCACGGGCACAGGCAGGCGATGCAGTCGAAGCCAGCGCCCGAAAGGCCGCACTCCGAGTTCCGGTAGCCGCCCGGAAGCTGATCGGGGTCGGAGGTCGTGCCGCCAGGACCCACGACGCGTCCCTCGCGTCAGCGGCTCACCTTGAGCGGCACCGCCGAGCTCATCAACGCCGGCACGCCAAGCTGGCCGGAGAGGTTCGAGCCCCAACAGCGCACCCTCCCCGACTCGAGCTGTGCGCAGAAGCCGCTCTCCCACATGAACTGCTCGAGCTTCTTCACCGGCTCCTCCATCGGAATCGGCAGGGCGACCGGCGAGCGGCCCGGCGCTGCCCGGCCGAGCTGGCCGAGCATGTTCTCGCCCCAACACTGAACGCCGTTGAGCCCGATGACGGCGCAGCCGCTCCGGAGCGAGCCGACGACCTGTCGGACGGGCCAGCCGAGCCCTGGAATCGTCTGCGCGGGCGGGCAGACGGCGGCCGCGCACGCGAGCGACCAGCAGCGCACCTCCAGGTTCTGCATGAGAGCGCACCCTCCGCTCCAGCTGGCGGAGACGGCCCGCGCGGGCCCCGGCAAGGGCACACCCACCAGTTGGCCCGGGCTGGAACCGGAGCTGTCCTTGCACCGCACCGCCCCGTCGGCGTCCAGGACACAGGCACCGCTGGCCTCGATGACGTCGGGCGCCTGCTCCGCTGAAGTCACCCACAGGCCACCGTCGTGCAGCACCGCCGGAAGCTCGCCGGTCGTCATCGCCACGCGGCTCTGGAACCTGGCGAGGCCCAGCGCGTCACCGCTCCACACGCGCCGGAGCTGGGGCCCCACGTCGTCGTCGTTGCGAAAGCCCCAGCAGTCCATTCCGCGACCGTCGGCGTAACAGGGCCCGGCGATGCCGCCGGCGAGGGCTCGCACGTCCGGGACGCGGCCCAGGAGGAGCGGCGTCCCGCCCGAGGCGATGGAGCCCCCATCGAAGAGGGGAAGGCGCTCGAACGACAGGGTCCACATGCCGCCCCAGGCCCACAGCTCGTCGCCGCTCATCACCAGCCCGTAGCCGTTGCCCAACGCCATCAGCCGCGCGGGCGGCAGTCGAAGGTCGACGGGATGGCTGGGAAATGGGCTCGGCTCGGCCAGCTGCCCGTGGCGATTGGTGCCCCAGCTCGTGCCCCAGCAGTAGACGTCGCCCGCCGTACTGAGGGCGCAGAGATGTCGGGCTCCACGCGAGGTGAGCTGCACGACCCCGTCGGGGACCTGGACCGTGGCGACCGCCTGCGACTGTTGCTCGACACAGCTCACCGTGCCGTCGGCTCCCGCCAGACAGAGCTGCGGTGGGTCGAACACCGGCGAGATGCCGCCCATCGCCACCACTCCGCCGGGCGGTGTGGGAGGAAGGTGGAGCGCGCCGCCGGAGAGCCCGTGGCACTCGACGGCGCCGCTCGCCAGCACTCCGCAGACCGAGCCCGGCGTGGGCGAGTCGATTCGACGAGGAGCCTCGCTGAAGCCGACCGGCGCCAGCGTGGCGCTGCCGCAACCGACCCCACCATCGCGGAAGAGGACGCACGTGCCCGCAAGGTCCTTGACGTTCCCCACCGCGTTCGTCTGCCCAGGCCCCCACGAGACGACCATGCCGCCGTCCAGCAGGGCGCGGCCCGGCACCAGCCGTTCGATGGCCTGGGGGAAGGCGGCGTTGACGCGAGCATCGGCGCAGACCAACCGCGAGCCCGCTGCCACGCACAGCTCGCCCTCCGAGAGCTGCGTGACGTTGATGAAGCCCCCGTCCATGAAGGCGGGCATGTTGTGCTCTCGCGGGCCGGGCTCCTGGCCCCAACAGCGAACCTTGCGGCTGCGGGTGAGCGCACAGGTGCCCCAGGGCAGCGCGGCCACTGCGGTGTACTTGCAGTCCACGTCGGCGTTCGGCCTGGTGAGCCGACGGCACGCGCCGCTCACGCAACGGGCCACGGTGGCGCAGTCGTCCTCGCCGCAGGGCGTGTCGTCGTCGACGGGCTGGGTGAGGCAGCCTGCGTCGGCGTCACACCAGGCGACCTGGCAGGGGTCCGGAACGGGACACGCGCGCGGGCTGCTGACGCAGCGCCCGTCTGCGCCGCACCCGTCCACCGTGCACGCATTCCCGTCGTCGCACGTGGTGCTCTCTCCAACGCACACCCCGCCGGCGCAGCGCCCACCACTCAGACACGCGCTCGCGCACGCCTCGCCGTCGGCGGCCAGCGAGAGGATGCAGGCCTGGGCAGGCTCGTGCCAGGTGCTGAGGCGACACGGCTCGGTCGAGGTGCAGGCAGGCACGCCGACGCCGGTGAGGGAGACCTGCCGAGCTGCGGAGCCACTCGGACGAACCTCGGCGGTCGCGCTCGCGGCTCCCTCCACGGTGGGCGCGAAGGCGAGCGGCACGGCGCGGGAATCCCCTCCCTCGATGGTGAGCGTGTCGATGCTGGTCGAGAAGGGCGCGGGCGCGACGACGGAGACCTCGATGGGCGCACGCCCGGTGTTGGTCAGTTCGAGCGAACGGCGTCCGACGGCCTGGAGGGGCACGGCCCCGAAGTCGAGCGTGTCGCTCACGCGCAGCTCACCGTTCGTCGGCTGAACGGACGTGGAGCACCGGCACGCTCCGGTCAACGCGATGACACCGGCCAGGAGGAGGCGCACGCGTCTGCAGAACCCATGAGACGTGGTTCAGGTGCAAGGCCTCTCGCTGATGGACTTCGCGCGGCACAACACTCACTTCGGGAACCGCAGCCCCTCGGCGAGCGTGCAGTCGTTGTCTTCGTACTGGTACTCGAGGACCTTGCCGGGCACGAACGTCAGGCGCCGCTCGTCGTCGGGGCTCGTCTGGCACTCCAGCACGCTCACCTTCCGCGGCTGCTTGCTCCGCACACGCACGAAGCCGCCGTCGCACTCGTGCTCGGGGCCGAGGAAGCGCATGTCGGAGGAGTGGACGACCGCCCGCTGCTTCACGCAGCGCCAGTCGAGCTTCGTCGTGCCGGAGACCGCGGGCTCGGTGGGCGCGGCGGCCTCGAAGCGCGACACCGTCTTCTCGCCGTCCTTCTTCGGCGGATCCGAGACCCGGAGCTCCTCGGACGTCGAGGTGCGCTCGACGTCGATGACGGTCTTCGGGCCGGTGCGCGTGACGCGGTAGTTCGTGACGACGCGTGAGCCCTTCTTGTTGTTCGTGTCGAGGTGGCGCAGCTCGGTCGTGCCCTCGGGGAAGAGCGACCAATCGAGCTTCGGCTGCGGCGGCGCGGCGAGCACGACCGCGACGAGGAGGACCGTCATGGAGCGAGCGTACCCCGCCTGCTTCCGTGACTGACGGGCCTGCCCGCTGCAACGAGCCAGGCGACCACGAGCGCATCAGCGCCGGGCACGACCAGGTCCTTGCGCGGCGGCGGAGCAGCTCAGCCAGGAGCGTCGGCCGTGGGAGCACCCTGTCCTGCAAGGAGAGAGCGACGCCTACGCCTGGCGCGGAATCAGCGCCTCCATCGGGATGTGCAGCTCGTCGAACAGCCGACGGATCATCTCGACGGTCAGCCCGCGCTTCCTGTTCATCACCTCCGAGACCCTGCTTCGAGAGCCGAGGATGGAGACGAGGTCTTTCTGCTCCATGCCGGCCTGCTCGAGTCGAAAGCGGATGGCAGCGACCGGGTCGGGCTCCTCCATGGGGAACATCCGCCTCTCGTAGTCCTCGAGCAGCAGGGCGAGGACCTCCAGCGCGTCGTGGGCCTCCGAGCCCGGCCTGGCGTCCCAGAGTTCGTCGACCGCCTTGAGGGCCTGGCGGTACTCCTTCTGACTGTTGATGACCTTGAGCTTCGGCTTCTTCACGTTCGACTCCTCGTCTTCTTCTGCGTCTTCTTCACGGCTGCCAGCCCGACCTTCGTCACGTCGATGGAGTCGTATTCGTCGTGTGTCCCCACCCATTTGATGAGGACGAGCTCGATGCTGTACTTCACCCACACCACGAGCCGGTACTTGTTGCCGCCGATGTTGAAGACGATGCGGCCATCGCCGACGACGTCGGCACTTCGGTAGCGCTGCTTCACCTCGGCGGGGCTCTTCCAGCTGGCTGCCTCGACCTCCTTGAACCACGCCAGGAGCGGCTGCTTCGCGTCCGCGCAGCCGGCGCGTTCCCAGAGCTTGCGGAGAAGGGCTCGCGAGATGACCTTCACCGCTCGAGAATGCCATGTTCCCAATCTGGGAACAAGAACCGGGACCCATGGCCTCGCACTGGCCCTCTGTCCAGCTGATGGACTTCACCCGTCGCCGCGCATACGTCCTCCCGGGTGCGTCGTCTGTTCCGCTGGGCGCTGGTGCTGGCCGCGATCGCGGGCTTCGTCGTCCTCAGCGCCGCCATCTTCCGTGACGAGCTGTTCCGCCGGCAGGCGAAGCTGCCGCCCTTCACCAGCGAGTTCGGCGGCAGCGAAGAGGTGATGGTGCCGATGCGCGACGGCGTGAGGCTCCACACCGAGGTGTTCCGCCCTCTGGGCCTCGAGAAGGCGCCCACCATTCTGGTGCGCAACCCGTACATTCCGCTGCGCACGCTCGAGCGCTTCCAGTGCCGCGTGATGACGAGGTACGGCTACGCGTGCGTCCTTCAGTCGGTGCGCGGGCAGATGGACAGCGAGGGCGAGTGGCAGCCCATCGTCAACGAGCGCAACGACGGCGTCGACACGCTCACCTGGCTCGCGAAGCAGCCCTTCGTCGACGGGAACATCGGCATGCGCGGGCCCAGCTACCTCACGTGCACCCAGCTCACCGTGGCCGACGTCGCGCCGCCCGAGCTCAAGACGCTCATCCCCAGCGTCTTCGGCGTCGACTTCCGCCTCGCGACGTACGAGCGCGGGCTGCTCCGCCACGACCTGCTCACCGCCTGGGCCACGTTGATGCCCGAGCGCGGCATGCGCCTCACCGCCGGCAGCGACTACCTCGACGCCGCAGCCTTCCGGCCCGCGCTCGAGGCCGACGAGAAGTTCATGACGAAGAAGCTGCCGTGGTACCGCGACGTGCTGAGCGCGCCCGCGCCCGGCGACCCGTACTGGCACGACGAGCGCCAGCGGGTGTTCCGAGCGGTGCCAGAGCAGACGAAGGTGCCCATGCTGCTGGTGGGCGCCTTCTTCGACCCGTTCTTCGCCGCGCAGCTCGACGTGTGGAGCCGGCTGGCGACCCGCAAGGACAGCGTCTTCGTCATCGGCCCGTGGAACCACCTCAACATGACGAGCGGTGACGTCGCGTACGAGGTGGACACCGGCCGGCTCACGCCCTGGCCCCTCATGCTCGAGTGGTTCGACCACCAGCTCAAAGGCAAGCCGCTCACCACCTTGAAGGCAGGCACCGTGCAGACGCTCGGCCCCGGCGACCACGCCTGGCGCACGCACGAGGCCTGGCCCGACCCCGCGACGACGCCGACCGTCCTTCAGCTCGGCGACGCGCCCGCGAGCCAGTCGTGTGAAGGCGGAACGCTCGCGGCCACTCCCACGCCCTCGTCGCAGACGACGTACCGGTTCGACCCGTCGAACCCCGTGCCCACCCGGGGCGGAGCTTCGCTGCTCTCCTTCGCCTTCTTCCGCACCGTCGGCGTCACCCCGGGGCCGGTGGACCAGGGCGACAGCTGCGCGCGGGAAGACGTGTTGACGTTCAAGGGCGCGCCCCTCGACGTCGAGACCCGGCTGTCGGGCGCGGCCCGCCTCACCTTGCGCGTGGCCTCGTCCGCGCCCGACACCGCCTTCGTCGCGCGCCTCATCGCCGAGCAGGACGGAAAGGCGCTGCTGGTGCGCGAGGCCGCCGCGACGCTCGCGTTCCCCACCGCACGGACGCAGACGGCGCAGGTCTCCCAGCCCGGCACTCCGACGACGGTGGAGCTCGACTTCTGGCCCATCGAGTGGGCGCTCCCGAAGGGCGCGAGGCTGCGGCTCGACGTCACCTCGTCCAGCTTCCCGGTGCTGCACACCCACTCCAACCGCGCGGGCCCGTGGGCGACGCAGACCGGCGCCGACGTCGCCACGCAGACCGTCATCGTGGGCGACGGCGTCTCCACCTTGTCGCTGCCCCTCATCCCCTGACGCGCTTCGTTCGACGGGCGGCGTTGGCGAGGCGAACGTCAGCCATCACGTGCTTCGAAGCAGCAGAACGCCAGCGACGCACACGAGCGCCACCGCGCCCAGCACCCAGCCACGGCGTTGCGCTTTCACCGCTGCGGGATGTCGTGGAACGTGCGCGAGGATTCGGATGCCCCTGCGGTACCAGTGCGCGTCTGGATCGCCGTCGAAGTACAGCGCCTGCTGGAACGAGACGGAGCTCACGACGGCTGACACCGCCCCCACCACCATCAACGCCTGCTGGAGCAGCTCCACGGCCTGGAGGACGGGCGGTGGAGAGCTCGCTTGCACCCAGACGGATGTGGGGTCTGACCGCGATGCCTACACCAGAATACCTGTGTCAAATCGTTTGCCGCCAGGGCGCCGCTCGTTTTCGCGCCTGGGTGCGACAACCAGCCATGGACTACCGCATTCGAAGTGGTGACACGCTCACCGCGCTCGCCAGGAAGTTCGGGACCACCGTCGAGAAGCTGGCCCAGGCGAACGGCATCGCCGACCCGAACAAGATCTACGCGGGCCGGACGCTGAAGATCCCCGACGGCTTCGACCCCGAGCGCCCGCCCGAAGCACCGAACGGTGAAGATCGCGTCACGGACGGCACTGAGCAGCGCGTGCCCGCCCCGAGCGGCCCGGCAGTCGATTCCAACGGCCGACAGCACCCGACGACGAGTGACGGCACACCGATGTACCGGCAGGGCGACCCGGAGTGGGGAAGTCGTGCGCTGGGTACTGGCTCCTCAGTCGCGCGCGCCGGGTGCGCGATGACGGCGACCGCGATGGCCCTCAGCCGCATCTCGGGCCAGACCATCACGCCCGGCCAGCTCGACCAGTACCTCGACCGGAACGGCGGCTACTCGGGCAACGGCCTCAACTGGGACGTGGCGGCGCGTGCGGCCGGCCTCACCGCCAACCGCCCCGCGTGGAGCCTGGACACCATCAACCGCAACCTCGACCAGGGTCGGCCAGTGGTGGTGGGCGTGGACTACAAGGCGGGCAGCCGCGGCGGCGCGAACGGCACCGACCACTGGGTCACCATCACCCGCCGCGAGCGCGACGCGCAGGGCAACAGCGTCTACGTCGGCGTGGACCCCGCCAACGGCCGGGAGTTCCGCATGCGGGAGCAGGGCGGACGGCTCGTCGGCGACAGTGGCAACAAGACGTACCGCACCACGGGCGAGCTGCGCACGTTCTCGGGCGGCAACCCGCGGCCGGTGGACCAGACCCCTGCGAGCCCCACCACGCCCGGCACGCCACTGACCCCTGGCGGCCCGAACCGGCCTGATCAGACCGGCCCGCGTCCCGGCGACGGGGGACCGACCGACATCTCGCGGCTCGGCACGCTCTCGGCGCGCTACGAGTCGAACGGCGACCCCGGCACGGTCTCCTCCGGACGTGGCGACCGCGGCGGCGTCAGCTACGGCATGTACCAGTTCGCCACCAACACCGGCTCAGCGCGCTCCTTCGCAGACTGGCTGGGACGCGCACACCCGCAGCTCGGCCAGCGCCTCCGCGGCCTCAACCCCGGCACGCAGGAGTTCTCGAACGCCTGGCGCGCCATCGCCCGCGACAACCCGCAGGCCTTCCGCGACGCGCAGCACGAGTACATCGCCGGCCGGTTCTACGAGCCCGCGCGCCGCAACGTGGAGCGCGCCGTGCCGGGCCTCGACTTCGGCAACCGCAGCCGGGCCCTCAACGACGTGCTGTGGAGCGTCGCGGTGCAGCACGGCCAGGGCGGCGCGGCCACCATCTTCGGTCGCGCGCTCGCGGGGAAGGACGTGTCGCGCATGAGCGACGAGGAGCTGATCCGCGCGGTGTACCAGGAGCGCGGCAAGCGCACGCGCGGTGGTGAGCTGTACTACTTCACCTCGAGCTCGGCCGACGTGCAGCGGGGCGTGGCCAACCGCTTCCGCAACGAGCTGCGCGACGCGCTCGCAGCGCTGGGCCAGGAGCGCTGACGGCTCACGCGGCTCCCGGCTGGACGGACGAAGACGGGCGGCACGAACGCGGGACCGAACGGCGCGCCGTCGAGCTCGGACTCGCGCGAGAGCCAGGAGGACGGCTCACGGCGCGAGCGTCACCCGCACCACGCGCCACTGCCACACCGCCTCCGCCCGCGTCGCTGCGAGCAGGAAGCGCCGGCTCGGGATGCTCGTCTGGAAGGCGCTGAAGGACTGGCTGTCGGTCACGCGCAGGCCCTCCGCCTCGAGCAGCTCGTTCGGCACCTCGGGTGCGAGCACGACGCTGCGAACGGCGCCGCCGCCCTGCGCCTGAAGCCGCTCGCGCACCTGCGCTGGCGTCACCATCTCGAGGTCCCGCTCGGCGTAGTACGGCAGCGAGTGCGTCGGCCGGGCCCCGATGGCCAGAATGGCGCTGGCTCCCGGCTCCTGAGACTTGATCAACCTCGCCATCGCCTCGAACGGTTGGAACTCGAGGAGCGACCGGTGAAACGAGCCGTGGAAGAAGACGAAGAGGCTGGCGCCGACCACTACCCAGCTGCCCAGCACGCGCTCGGGCGCCGCGGCGTCTCGGACGAGCCACCAGCCGCCCACCTGCACCGCGGCGACGACCACCAGCCACAGGGGGCTGGCCGGGAAGAGCCACCTCGACGAAGCCCACACCGCCACCACCACCGCGACGCCGAAGACGACGGCAGCCGTGCGCCACCGCCGGCCGGCTGACTCCGAGAGGAGGCTGAGCTCACGTGCAGCCAGCAACGCCGCCGGCGCCACCAGCCAGTAGACGTACTGCGGCAGCTTGTAGGTGGAGACCGAGATGGCGACGAAGGGAATCACCAGCCACCACAGCGCGACGCGCTCCACCGAGCCGGGCAGGGCGCGGGCCTTCACCGCCGCGACCGCTCTCCGGCTCAGCGCGACGAGGAGCCACAGCGTCATCGGGAAGAAGGCCCACGCCCCCGTGTGCACGAAGAAGAGCGGCGTGGTGTCGTCGCTCCACCCGCTGCTGCCGGTCAGCCGCCCGAACCCTTGGCGCACCAGCAGGTACATCGCGGCGTCGGCGCCGCTGCGCTGGTACACCACCACGTAGAAGGGCACCGTGATGGCCGCGACGATGAGCGCCCCGCGGAGCAGCTTCATCGCCTTGAAGCGTTGCCAGAGCGTCGTCCCCGGCAGCCAGCTCTCGCGAAGCAGCTCGGGCCCCACGGCCGCCATCGGCAACACCACGCCGAGCGGCCCCTTCGACAGCATCGCCAGCCCTGCAGCCACCCAGGCGACCCACACCGCGCCCGGCCGCCGCCGCGACACCAGCAGCGCCGCGATGCTCGCCGTGCTGAAGGCCAGGAGCGGCATGTCCACCTTCGGGTCGGCCACCATGTGCTGAAACGCGACCGACGCGCCGACGCCGATGGCCGCGAGGTTGCCGGTGCGCTCGTCCCAGAGCTCTCGCCCGGCCACCCGCGTCGCCGCCATCGCCAGCAGGCCGAAGAGGAGAACGGGGAGCCGCGCGGCGAACGACGTCACGCCGAACACCGCCATCGCCAGCGCCTGGGCCCACATCGTCACCGGGGGCTTGTTGGTGAAGGGCGCCTCGGAGTCGCGCAGGTCGAGCCACTCGTTCGACGCGAGGATGCGCCTGGCCACCTCGGCGTACTGCGACGGGTCGTAGTCGTGAAGCTGGTTCGACAGGCCGAGCAGCACCGGCCCCACCGCGACGCCCGCGAGCACCCACGCCACGCGATTCCCGCTCACGTCTGGCCTCCCTCAGTCCGTGTCGCAGGGGCACGCAGCCCGGCGCCCAACGCGAGCACGATGGCCATCGAGAAGGTCGGCTGGAAGAGCGGGTCGTGCGCGAGGGAGAGGCCGACGAAGAGCGTGAGGGCCGAGAGCGTCAGCACTCCGTCCGGGGTCTTCCAGGCGCGCCAGGCGAGGCTCGCCAACAGCAGGCAGAAGAGCACGGCGCCGGGCACGCCCACCTCCGCCGCCATCGACAACAGCTGGTTGTGCGTCTTCCCCGGGTTGTCGAACACGTGCTGGGGCATCTCGGCGCTGGGGAACTTCGAGGGCCGGAACTGGCCGAGGCCGACGCCGACGAGCGGGTGCGACTCCACCGCGCGCACCCCTGACGCGAGCAGCTCGCCGCGATGGCCACCACCTTCCACGGTGAGCGCGCTCGCGAGGCGGTCCCGCACCGAGTCCACCACGACCGCCGTCGCCACTGCCGCCGTGATGAGGAGCGCGACGAGGCCCAGCGCGAGCCGTCGTCGGGGCGACAACAGGCCCACCGCCACCAGGAGCGCGCCGAGCAGCGCCAGCGACGCCATCCTCGCGTGCGGGAAGACCCAGACGCAGCCGGTCGCGAGCGCGGCCAGCCCCCAGGCCAGCCAACGGTCGCGTCGAGACCCGGCGCGCGCGCCCGCGACCGCCAGCGCCACCACCGCGAGGGCGCTGACGTGCGCGAACTTGAGCCGGTGGAAGATGAGGCCGCCGGCCATGAAGCGGCCCTCGCTGCCGGGGACGGGCTCGTACACCCGCTCGAAGGGCAGCTTCGTCCACCGCCAGGGCTCGAAGGCCTCGAGCGGAGGCCAGGCGCCGACATGCTGGAGGCCCGCCACGAGACACGAGAGCGCGAGGGTGACGCCGAGCGCGAGGACCAGCAGCCGCCGCGACGGAACGGTCCACACGGCGTAGCCCACCAGCGGCAGCGCCACCCAGTCGAGGGCCCGGGCCACTCCGGTGCCGGTCGGGAAGGCGCCGGTCAGCGAGGGCACGACGAGGCTCCACCCGAGCCAGGCGCCGAGCGGCCACCAGCCCCGCCAGGCGATGCGCCGGAGCTCGGGGAGGACCGAGAGCGCGGTGACGACGAGCCCGACGGTCGCGAGCGCTTCCAGCGTCTGGACACCGACGACCCACGCGACGAGCCCGGCCAGGCGAACCCGGAGCCACGCCGAGGGGAGAACCGTCGACTTCACGCGGTCCGAGTAGCATGGTGACGGAGCGCACCAAAGCGCGCGGGAGCACGTCGGAGGCATGGACCGGAGTCCCAGCTCGTGGGCGCACATCCTCTGGCGCTACCCCGCGGTCAGCGTGGCCATGATGGCGCTCGGCTCCCTGGCCATCGCCTTCATCGGCGTTCGAGGCGGTGGGCAGACGGCTCCGGGGGTGCTCGACGGGTTGCCCTTCTTCGACATGTGGATTCGCTGGGACGCGGGCTGGTACCGGCAGATCGCCGAAGACGGCTACACGTACTCGCCCTCGGCGCAGAGCTCGGCGGCGTTCTTCCCCGTCTACCCGCTCGCCATTCGCCTGGTGATGCGGGTGACGGGTCTGCCCGTGTTCATCGCCGGCATCGTCACCACGTGGGTGTTCGGCTTCACCTGCTGCCTCACGTTCTTCGCGTGGGCGAAGGGCCGCGCGGGACCGGTCGTGGCCAGCCGGGCGCTCTGGCTGCTGATGGCGTGGCCGTTCTCGTTCTTCCTCTTCGGCGCGATGTACGGCGACGCGGCCTTCCTGGTGTTCATGTCGTGCGCGTTCCTCTTCCTCGAGCGAGACCGGCCGTGGCTCTCGCTGGGCTTCGGGGTGCTGGCGACGGCGACGCGCCCGCTCGCGCCGGCGGTGGTGCTGGGGCTGCTGGTGCGGTCGCTCGAGCGTCGCCGCCGCGCCGGGGCGCCGTTGAGGCCCATCGACTTCCTGCCGCTGGCCGCCGTGCTGGGCCTGCTCGGCTACATGGTCTTCCTGCACCGCGAGTTCGGAGACGCCTTCGGCTTCGCCACCACGCAGAAGGGCTGGAGCCAGCTCTCGGGGCTCGCCTCGGTGCTGAAGGTCGAGGCGCTCTCGAAGTTCAAGCCGGCGGACCTGGTCTTTCCACTCATCCACGCGGTGTTGGCGGGGCTGTGTCTGGTGCTGGGCTGGCGCCTGCGGCGAACGCTGGGCCTCGGGTACGCGGTCTATGTCCTCGTCGTGGTGGGGATCCCGCTGATCAGCTCGCGCGACTTCATCGGGCTGGGCCGCTACGCGCTCGCGGCGTTCCCGGTCTTCCTCGAGCTCGATGGCTGGCTCGGGCAGCGCCCCGGCGCGCGGACGATGTGGTTCGTTGCCAGCGCCTTGCTGCTCGGGTGGATGACGGTGCGCTTCGCGATGGCGTTCTACGTGTCGTGAGCGCCTCGTCGCGCCGGCGACCGCTCGTGTGAGACGAGGGGTTCCGCGTCACGTGCGGCCGAGGAGCGCAGGCCGAGCGAAGTCGACCGGAAACGCGTGAGACGAAGGCGGAAGTGAGAGCGGAGTCGAGGGCTTCGTCACCGCGTCACCTGTGGCCAAGGAGCGCAGGCCGAGCGAAGTCGACCGGAAACGCGTGAGACGAAGGCGGAAGTGAGAGCGGAGTCGAGGGGTTCGTCACCGCGTCACCTGCGGCCGAGGAGCGCAGACCGAGCGAAGTCGACCGGAAACGCGTGAGACGAAGGCGGAAGTGAGAGCGGAGTCGAAGGCTTCGTCACCGCGTCACCTGCGGCCGAGGAGCGCAGGCCGAGCGAAGTCGACCGGAAACGCGTGAGACGAAGGCGGAAGTGAGAGCCGAGTCGAGGGGTTCGTCACCGCGTCACCTGCGGCCGAGGAGCGCAGGCCGAGCGAAGTCGAACCGGAAACGCGTGAGACGAAGGCGGAAGTGAGAGCGGAGTCGAGGGGTTCGTCACCGCGTCACCTGCGGCCGAGGAGCGCAGGCCGAGCGAAGTCGAACCGGAATCGCGAGCCGAAGCCAGGCAGCGGGCGGAAGGTCGCCGGTCTGCGCAGGCGAGCCGTGGCCGTGGCGACCGGACCGCACGGTGTGTCGGGCGCGCCACGTGGCCGGGCCGGGAGTGCCGCGCAGGATCCGCCCCATCGTGCGGCATCCCTGTGCAGGCGGCGAGGTGAAGCTGGGAGCGGCGCGCAGAACCGCCGTCGCGCGCCAGGAACGATGGCGCGCCGCGTGCTGTCAGATGCGGGTCATGAATGGCACGCTCGCGATGCTCGCCGTCGTCCTCGCAGGAGCGCCCTGGCCCGCGGGGGAGGCCCAGCTCACCGTGCTGCCGCTGCCGCCCCCGGCCTCGCGCATCCGCATCGTGGTGGACGCAGGGCACGGCGCCCCGGGGAACACGGGCAACCATGGTTGTCATTGTCAGAGCGAAGCGGACGAGACGCTGGTCGAGGCGCGCGCGCTGGCGGAGCGGCTCTCGGCGCTGGGCTTCGAGGTGCTCGAGACGCGCACGACGCCGGTGGGCACGCGCTACCCGCAGCGCATCGCAGCCATCGAGCGCTTCAAGCCGCACCTCGTGGTGAGCCTCCACACCGACGCGCGGGCCGAGGCGTGGCCGCACGAGGTCGGCGCCGACGGCACCATCTGCTGGGGCAACGCGAGCGACCCGGGCTTCTCGGTGCTGTGGAGCGACGAGGGTCCGCGGTCCGTCGTGAAGGCGCGCGAGGCGTGGGGCCGCGCGGTGAGCCGTGAGCTGCGCGCGGCCGGGTTCTTCCCGTACTCCGGTGAGGACTACGGCAGCCTGTACCGGACCGACGACGAGCCCGCGTGCTTCATCGACGCGCGGCCTCCGAAGCAGCGCGTGTTCTTCTTGCGCGCGACGACGGTGGCGCCGGTCGTCATCATCGAGACGCACCACGCGCTCGACGCGAAGGAGGTGGCGCGCTGGCGTGAGCCCGCCACGCACGACGCCTTCGCCGCCGCCATCGCCAGCGCCGCGCTGGCCGTCATCGAGCACCGGTGACGTCACGGCGCGTGCAACCGTGGGAGAAGCAGGCCCTCTCACGTGGTATCCGTCGGGTCGGCATGGTCCTTCACTCCCGCGAGTCGCGCACGCGGCCTCTCGTGCTCCTCCTCGCGGTTCTGCTCGAGGGGTGTCTCTGCGGTCCTGGCGCCGCGGGAGAGCCGTGCCAGGTCGGCTGCTCCACGCTGGGGTGCCGCGACTGCCTCGCGCCGAGCGTGTGTCAGGTCGAGTCGAGATGCGTGCTGACCGGCAACTTCCCCCAGTGTGGTGGAACCTGCGGCTCCTGCGAAGTGCCGGGCTGCTCGTGCAGAATCATCTCTCCGGGCGTCTGTGGATGCCGGGCGCTCGACGGTGGTTCCTGCCCGATTTGATTCACAGCTCGACGTCGTGAAGCCGCCGCCGGACGCTGTCGTCACTCAGCAGCGGGCACGAGCTTCTTCGTCAGCTCCCCGAGGTCGAGCTGGAGCTGCGCGTCGGCGCCCTTGAGCTGCTCGATCTTCCGCACGCTCGCGAGCACCGTCGAGTGGTCCTTGTTGAACTTCTTGCCGATCTCCGGGAGCGACGAGGTCGTCAGCGTGCGCACGAGGTACATCGCCACCTGGCGCGCGTGGGCCACCGGCTTGAGGCGCCGCTCGCCGCGCAGGTCGTCCACGTTCAGCTTGTAGAAGCGCGCGACCTCTCTCTGAATCATCTCGGCGTCGAGCGAGACCTTCTGCGGCAGCAGGTCGCCGAGCACCTGCGCGCACAGCTCTTCGGTGAGCGGCTGCCCGGTGAGCGCGTGCACCGCGGTCACCTTGATGAGCGCGCCCTCGAGCTCTCGCACGTTCTTCACCACCACCCGCGCGATGAAGTGCGCCACCTTGTCGGTGATGGCGATGCCGTCCTGGGTGGCCTTCTTTTTCAGAATCGCGACGCGCGCCTCGAAGGTCGGCTCGTGCACGTCGGTGATGAGGCCCATCGCGAAGCGGCTGCGCAGGCGCTCCTCGAGGCCGGGGATCTCGCTGGGCACGGTGTCGCTCGTCATCACCACGGCCTTGCCGAGCTGGTGGAGCGCGTTGAACGTGTAGAAGAACTCGTTCTGCGTCTCCTGCTTCTTCCCCAGGAACTGGATGTCGTCGATGAGCAGCACGTCGCACTCGTCGCGGAAGCGGCGACGGAACTCGGTCATGCGCTGGTCGCGCACCGACTCGATGTACTGGTTGGTGAACTCCTCGCTCGACAGGTAGGTCACCCGGAACTGCGGGTTGCGCGCGAGCGCCCGGTTGCCGATGGCGTGCAGCAGGTGGGTCTTGCCCAGCCCCGTGCCGCCGTAGATGAAGAGCGGGTTGTACGCACGGCCAGGGTTCTCGGCCACGGCGTGCGCGGCGGCCGCGGGCAGCTGGTTCGCCTCGGACACGACGTAGCTGTCGAAGGTGAACTTCTCGTTGAGCCGCACGGGGTGCCGCAGGTGATTGACTGGGGGTGCTGACGGCAAAGTCGCCCGCGCGACGCTCCGCTCGATCTTCTCCCACGCCAGCTTCGCCGTCTGTCCCGACGCCCGCTCGATGGCGGTCACCAGCAGGTGCCCGAAGTGGTCCTCCACCCAGTCGCGGAAGAACAGATCATCCACGCCCATGGTGAGGGCCCCGTCCGCGAACCGGAGAGGCACGAGCTGCTGGACCTGGGTAACGACGAAGTTCTGGTGGTCGCGGCGCAAGACATCGAGCGCGCCTTCCCAGAGATTCCGTGCGGTTGCCGTCGATTCGGCCTGTTCGACGAAAGCGGACAAAGACGTGACCCCTCACCAGACTGCGGACCAGAACTCAGAAGGGCGATGCTCTTAGCGATGGCCGCTGGAGATGATCAAGAACGAAAGCGAACGCCTTGAGAAACCAGAGGTTTCATCGAACCACGACGCCTTGTGGAAAGCGGTCGCCGGAGCGCAGCGCGTTTTGCGGGGTGGCCTTTGGAGGACATGACTGAAAGTACGTGCTGCCGCAAAGCCACGCGGACAGTCGCGGGGTGCAGTCCGACTGGTTTTCCACAACAGGCGCGCGGCACTGCGCGGGGTTCTCCACAAGCCCACAACGTTCTCCACAGGCCCCGTGACGGGTTCTTCACAGTGACGGGAAGTGAGCCGTCTCCCTCTGGCGCGAAAAACGCGGAATCGCTTCACCACACATGGGGGATGAGTCGGAACCGCGTGCGCAGCGCGTAGGCCTCGTAGCCGGGGAGGTCACGACGGAGCGTCCGGTCCTCGAGCCACGTTCGCACGACGAGGACCCCGATGGCCGCGGCCGCAGGAACCAGCGCCCAGGCGGAGCCGAGGAGGAGGGCGAGGGCAGGGTACTGGAGCAGGAGCCCGGCGTAGAACGGGTGCCGGACCCACCGGTAGGGGCCTCCGGTCGCGAGGGCGTGCCCCGAGGACTCGACGCGAACGGTGGTGGCGAGCCGCGCGTTCGCGACCATCGCGGCCGCGGTCGGGACCATCGACAGCAGGTACAGCACACCGCCCAGCACCCACCAGCCCCACCCGAGCGGCGACCAGCCCTGGCGCGCATCGAGTCCCGCCACGAGGAAGACGGCGAAGGTGGTCAGCGTCATCATCAGCACCATCACCTTGTCGAAGCCCTTCGTGTCCTTGTGGAGCTTCGCGCGCTCCGCCACGACCTCGGGGTTGCGGGGCAGCACCCAGGCGCCCATCAGCACCAGCGCTGCCAGGGCCACGCCGAGGTACAGCCAGCCGTTGACCCAGCGCAGCGAGCCGGCGGTCGCGAAGAGGATGACGGTGATGATCACCAACTGAACGCCGAGCTGCACGAAGCGCACGACGACGCCGCGAACGACCTCACGCGAGACCTTCGTCGATGGCAGGGGGGCGGTCATCATGCGGACCTCCCCCATCGGATTTGCATCGACCATGCCCGTGCTCTCGCGAGGAGCACCCCTCGTGACGGCGCAACCGGTGCGTCCGGTGGTGACTCGCGCTCGCCTCCTGCCCCCCCTCGACGCAGAGTGTGGCACCGGTGGCCTCGTCGCGACTCGTGCTCCTCGTCGTCCTGCTCGGCGCTGGCCTCGCGCGAGCTCAGGTCGGCGCTGTCCGGTTTCCCTCGGACGGCGGGTCCGCACCATCGGAGTCGGGGGCCGCCCTGCGCTCGGACGGCGGGTCCGCATCATCGGAGTCGGGGGCCGCCCTGCGCTCGGACGGCGGCTCCACGTCACCGGAGTCGGGGGCCGCACCGCGCTCGGACGGCGGCTCCACGTCACCGGAGTCGAGGGCCGCACCGCGCTTCGACGGCGGCTCCACGTCACCGGAATCGAGGGCCACACTGCACTCTGACGGCGGCTCCGCATCATCGGAGTCGAGCGTCGAATGGGACGCCGGCCTGCCTTCCCCGATCGCGTCACCAGCCGAGAGCGCCGCCGAGTTCGAGACCCAGGTGACGAGCGACCGGAACGCGGTGCCCTCGGACCGTGCCTCGACGGTCGTGCGCCGCGCCGATCTCGATCGGCGCCTGCCCCGGAGCGCGCCCGACGCGGTGCGGTTCGAGCCGGGCGTCTTCGTCCAGCGCACCGCGCACGGACAGGCCTCGGTCTTCATCCGCGGCCTCACCGGCCAGCAGACCGTGCTGATGTTCGACGGCGTCCGGCTCAACACCTCGACGTGGCGGCAGGGGCCGAACCAGTACTTCTTCACGCTCGACTCGGCGACCATCGAGTCGCTCGAGGTGCTGCGCGGTGGCGCATCGACCTGGTTCGGCACTGACGCGCTGGGCGGCGTCGTCGCAGTGCAGCCACAGGACGCGCCCGACGGACGCGCCGCGCCGGTGCTGCGGCCCACCGCGCTCTTCAAGACGGCCAGCGCCGACAACGAGCTGCTTGGCCGCGCGCAGGTGGAGGCGGCGGCTGGCCCCATCGGCTTCATCGGCGGTGTCGGGGGCCGCACCGCGGGGCTCCTCGAGAGCGCTGGCCCCGTCGGCAACCTCGCCGGTGGCGGCGTGCCCGACGTGCCCCGCCTCGCCCCCGATGGCCGCACCCAGCTCGGCACCGGCTTCAAGGAGCTCACCTTCGACGGCCGCGCGACGCTGCGCCTCAGCGACACGAACACGCTCACCGCGGCGCTCTACGGCTACCGCCAGTTCGACGCGCCGCGAACGGACCAGTGCCCGCCCCCCGGCGCGCGCTTCGACGAGTGCCTCACCATCACCGAGCAGTTCCGCACGCTCGCCTACCTGAAGTGGAGCCTCGTCACGCCCGCAATGTCCCTCGACGTCACCGGCTCCTGGCAGCGGCAGCTCGAGCGTCGCGAGGGCGTGCGGCCAGCGTCCTTCGTGGCGTCGACGGGGCGTGACGTCGTCGACTCCTTCGGAGGCTCAGCGCGGCTCGTCTCGCGCGACTTCACGCCGCGGCCGGGCATCACCCTCAAGCTGCGCGCCGGCGCCGACACCTGGCTCGACCTCGTGGAGTCCCGCGCGTGGCTGGGCTTCACCGACCTCGGCCTCACGCTCGAGCGGACCCGCGGGCAGTACCTCGACGGCTCGCGGGGCCTCACCGGCGGCGCCTTCAGCGAGCTCGAGGCCGCGGTGCCCTTCGACGTGCGGCTGCGCGCGGGCGGGCGCGTCGGCTGGGCGGCGGTCAACGCGCCGGGCGACGCCGAGTCGGGCTCGTCGGTCGTCGCGCGCTCGTGGCTGCCCTTCGCTGCGACCGGTGGCGTGCAGTGGCGCCCGGTCGAGCTGCTCACGCTGCTGCTGCACGCCGACCACAGCTTCCGCGCGCCGAACCTCGACGACCTCACCTCACGCCAGCAGACCGGCCCCGGCTTTCAGTTCGAGAACCCCGCCCTCGCGCCCGAGACGGCCACGACCCTCGAGGTGGGCGCGCGGCTCCGCACCGCTCCCGTCACCGTGGACGTGTGGGCGTTTCAGACGTGGCTCGGCGGCGCCATCGTCAAGCAGCCGCGCGCGCTCGCCGACTGCCCCCCGAACACGCCCGCCTGCAGCGCGTCGTGGAACCGCCTGCAGCTCGTCAACGCGCCCGGGCTGTCGGACCTGCGCGGCGTCGAGGTGAGCGCGCGAGCCAGGTTGCCGCTCGGACTCGGCGCGCGCGCGACGATGAACGCGACGTGGGGAGACGGCCCCACCACGCTCCCGCAGCCGACGGACCCCTCGATTCCCTGGCAGCCCCGCGTGCCGCTCTCGCGCATTCCCCCCATCAACGGCGTCGCCGAGGTGTCGTGGACGCACGCCGGCGCGTTCACCGCTGCGGCCTCCCTGCAGTGGGCCGGGCCCCAGTCGCGCCTCGCCCTCGCTGACCAGTCCGACGCCCGCATTCCCGTGGGCGGCACGCCCGGCTTCCTCGTGATGGACCTGCGCGCCTCGGTGCGCCTGTCGCCACAGGTCTCGGCGTCGCTCGTGGTCGAGAACCTCTTCGACAGCCCTCATCGGACGCACGGCTCGAGCGTGAACGGCCCCGCTCGCGGGGTGCTGCTGGGGCTGATGGGCGGCTGGCCCACGGTGCGGTAGCCGATCGTGCTCAGGGGTCGTCCAGCAACCTGCTAGGCTGCGCGACCTCGCATGGGCATTCCCTTCGGCCGCTACGAGTTGCTCCGCAAGATCGCCGCCGGCGGCATGGGGCAGGTGTTGCTCGCGCGGAAGGGCGCCGAGGGCTTCGAGAAGCTCGTCGTCATCAAGCGCATCCTCCCGCACCTGGTCGAGGATGAAGAGTTCTTCACCATGTTCATCGACGAGGCGAAGATCACCATGCGCCTCGACCACCCGAACATCGCGCGCATCAACGAGTTCGGGGTCGAGAACGGGGTGCACTTCATCGAGATGGAGTACGTCCAGGGCGAAGACGTACGCCGCCTCGACAAGCGCTCGCGGCTCGCCAACACGCCGGTGCCGCTCGGCGTCATCCTGCGCATCATCGCGGACGCGGCGGCGGGCCTCGACTTCGCGCACAAGGCGAAGGACTCGAAGGGCAACCCGCTGAACCTCGTGCACCGGGACGTCTCGCCGCAGAACGTCCTCGTGGGCTTCGACGGCTCGGTGAAGCTCATCGACTTCGGCGTGGCGAAGGCCGCGGGGCGCGCGCAGCACACGGCGACCGGCATCCTCAAGGGCAAGTTCCCGTACATGTCGCCAGAGCAGGCCGACGGGCTCGACATGGACGGCCGCAGCGACGTCTTCGCGCTCGGCATCGTCCTGTGGGAGTTGCTGACCGGGAAGCGGCTCTTCAAGGGTGAGAACGACCTGATGACGCAGCGGCTGGTGAAGGCCTGCCAGGTGCCGCCGCCGTCGCAGGTGGAGCCCTCGCTGCCGCCAGCGCTCGACGCGGTGGTGCTCAAGGCGCTCGCGAAGGAGCCGAAGGACCGCTACGCCGACGCGGCCGCGTTCCGAATGGCGCTCGAGGACTTCGCCTTCAAGAACGCCATCCCCGCGTCGAACGCGCACCTCGTCGAGTTCATGCAGGCGCTCTACGCCGAGCGCATCGCGAAGGAAGCCGACCCGCGCTCGCTCGAAGAGGACTCGGGGCTCACCGACCTCGACGCCGGCGGGCTGCCGAAGAACGCGCAGGGCGCCACCACCATCGACCGCCACAAGCAGGGCGGGCAGGTCTTCCCGCAGGGCGCCACCACGGGCAAGCACCAGACCGAGGCGGTGCAGAACCCTGCCGGGTCCTCACGCACGGGCCTGTGGTTGGGCCTCGGGCTCGTCGCGGCCGTCGTCATCGGCGTCGGTGGCTACGTGGTGAAGAGCCGGACGGGCGGCGAGACACCGCAGCCGAACGTGCCCGTCGTGGTCACCCCGCCGACGCCGAAGGACCCGGTGAAGGTCGAGCCCCCGCCGCAGGTCATCGAGTACGTCACCTTCACGCTCTCGTCCGAGCCGGTCGGTGCGGAGATCGAGCTCGGCGGAGACAAGAAGGGCCTCACGCCGCTGGAGCTGAAGCTCGAGAAGTCGAAGCTGCCGGTGCTCTTGAAGCTGACGAAGGACGGCTATGAGGCCTTCCAGACGACGCTGACGGACTCGACCGAGCCGTCGGTGGCAGCGACGCTCAAGAAGCGCGCGACCGTGAAGGTCGGCCCGAAGCCCAGCGACATCAAGACGACGCGTTGACGCGAGCTGCGAGGCGCAGTCACGGCACGTCACCGCAGCGCTGCCTCCCAGGGCGTGCCGTCTCGAGCTGGCGCCGGACGCAGTCGCGGGCGTCGTGGTGCCGACGAGCTTCGTCTCGACGTCGCGAATCAGCTCGTGCCGTGAACGGAGGCGCTACTTTCGCAGCTTGCGGATCTCGGCGTGCAGTCGCGGGCGTCGTGCCGACGAGCTTCGTCTCGACGTCGCGAATCAGCTCGTGCCGTGAACGTCGCCGGTGCGCTCGCCGCTACTTTCGCAGCTTGCGGATCTCGGCGCGCAGTGCCGACGAGCTTCGTCTCGACGTCGCGAACAGCTCGTGCCGTGAACGGCGCCGGTGCGCTCGCCGCTACTTTCGCAGCTTGCGGATCTCGGCGCGCAGGTCGAGGCGGGTCTGGTCGAGCAGGCGACGCAGCCGGTTCTGCTCCTCGCGCGCGATCTCGAGCTCGCGGCGCGCGCGCACGGCCTCGCGGTCCTTCACGTCGAGCTCCTGGTTGGCCCCCACCAGCTCGCGCTTGAAGAGCGCGTTCCGATTCTGCAGCGACACCACCAACGTCACGAGGTCCTCGACTGACAGCTCCGCGAGCTGACCGCCCGAGGCCGAGGCAGCTTCGTCGAGGACGCTGAGTCGGCGGTGGGCCTCTTCGAGCTGCGCCTCGAGCTCGGACAGCTCCTGCTCGAGCACGTCGATGGTCTCGACCTCCTCGCGCAGCTGCCGGTTCTCGACCTGGAGCCGCTCGACGAGCGCACGCAGCTCACGGTCCTCGGTCACGCAGGCGCTCCAGCGCGCATCGCCAGCACGACGACCGACCGGCCCATGACGACGAAGCGCGCGCCACAGGCGTACTCCTTCCCTTCGAGCTCGAGCGCCGTGTCCAGGCTCACCTGCCAGCGCGCGCCCCACTGCTTGCCCGGCAGCGTCACCGGCAGGTCGTCCGCCGAGGCGTTCAGGTAGATGAGCAGGCTGTCTCCGACGAGCTTCCGGCCCTCGGGGTCGCGCGTGCCGATGGCGTCACCGCCGAGGAACCACGCCATGTACTGGCGGGCTGCCTTCCAGTCAGCGGGCTGCATCTCGGCGCCGTCGGCGTTGAACCAGACGAGGTCGTGGAACTTCGAGTCGTCGAGCGTCTGACCGAGGAAGAAGTTGCGGCGCTGCAGCACGGGCTGGTGGCGGCGGAGCTCGGCCAGGCGCCTGACGAAGGCGAGGTGCGCGGCGCCCTCGGGGGTCAGCTTCCAGTCGTGCCAGAGCAGCTCGTTGTCCTGGCAGTAGGTGTTGTTGTTGCCGCGCTGCGTGCGGCCCAGCTCGTCGCCGGCGTTCAGCATCGGCGTGCCGACCGAGAGGAAGAGCGTCGCGAGGAAGTTCCGCTGCTGCCGGGCGCGCAGGGTGTTGATGGCGGCGTCGGTCGTCTCGCCCTCGACCCCGCAGTTCCACGAGTGGTTGGAGTCGTTGCCGTCCTTGTTGCCCTCGAGGTTCGCGTCGTTGTGCTTCTTCGAGTAGCTGACGAGGTCGCGCAGGGTGAAGCCGTCGTGCGCGGCGAGGAAGTTGATGCTGGCGGTCGGTCGCCGCCCCGAGAGCTTGAAGAAGTCGGACGAGCCGGTGAGCCGGTAGCCGAGCTCGGAGGCCTGCCACTGGTCGCCCTTCCAGAAGTGGCGAATCGAGTCGCGGTACCGGTCGTTCCACTCGGCGAAGAGCGCGGGGTACTGGCCGAGCCGGTACCCCTCATGGCCGAGGTCCCACGGCTCGGCGATGAGCTTCACGCGCGAGAGCACCGGGTCCTGGTGAATGGCGGTGAGGAAGGGCGCGTTGGGCTGGAAGTCTCCGTTGCCGGAGCGCGCGAGGGTGGTGGCGAGGTCGAAGCGGAAGCCATCGACGTGGAACTCCGTCACCCAGTGGCGGAGCGAGTCGAGCACGAGCTTGAGCACCCACGGGTTGCCCAGGTTCAGGCTGTTCCCGCAGCCGGTGAAGTCGCGGTACTTCGAGCGGTCGGCGTCCTGCAGCCAGTAGGAGCCCCGGTTGTCGAGGCCCTTCCACGACAGCATCGGCCCCAGGTGGTTGCCCTCGCAGGTGTGGTTGGGTGCCACGTCGAGGATGACCTCGAGCCCCGCGTGGTGGAGCGCCTTCACCATCGTCTTGAACTCGTGGACCGCTCCCCGACCGGTGGCGGACGCGAAGCGCGGATCAGGAGCGAAGAAGCCGAGCGTGTTGTAGCCCCACGCGTTGGTGAGCCCCTTCGCGACGAGGAAGCCCTCGACGACGCTGTGCTGCACGGGCAGCAGCTCGACGGAGGTGACGCCGATGGTGCGCAGGTGCTCGATGACGGCCGGGTGCGCGAGGCCCAGGTAGGTGCCGCGATGCTCGGGCGGGACCTCGGGGTGCCGGGCGGTGAGGCCCTTCAGGTACACCTCGTAGATGACGGTACGGCGCCAGATGACCTCGGGCCGCTTCTCGTGGGCCCAATCGAAGTCATCGCGCACCACGAGGCTGCGGGGCACGAACGGCGCGCTGTCGCGTGGGTCTGGCGCGGCGCCCTGGAATGGAGAGAGCGGCCCGGTGTGGGTCACCTGGCCTTTGAGCGCGCGGGCGTAGGGGTCCACCAGGAGCTTCGACGGGTTGAAGATGAACCCTTCGCCGGGGTTCCAGGGCCCATGGGCGCGGAAGCCGTAGGCCTGTCCCGGTCGCAGGCCGGGCACGTAGCCGTGCCAGACGCCGTTGGTGACCTCGGTGAGGGGCGCGCGGTGCTCGACGCCGTCCTCATCGAAGAGACACAGGTCGATGCCCGTGCCCGAGGAGAGGACCGCGAAGTTGACGCCGTGCCCGTCGAAGGTCGCGCCGAGGGGGTAGGGGACACCGGGTCGGAGTGGGAACGTCATCAGGCCGTCCAGAGCGTAGCGCGACTGCCGGGCGCTCCGAACTTCGCTTGCACACGGGTGGGCCATGGTGTGTCAGCACGCTGCCATGCGCCTTCTCACCTCCTTCGCCTTCTCTCTGGTCGTCATTCTCACGGGTTGTGGTCCCTCGACGCCGCCGCCGATGAACGAGTGCTCCGACGGGTGCTTCGCCTCGAGCGGCTCGTGCATCAAGGCTGCTGATCAGATCGACACCCTGTGTGGCTTGAGCGGTGGCGGCCAGTGTCAGAACTGCGTCTCGCAGGGCCTCGTCTGTCAGAAGGGGTTCGGCTGTACGCGCGGCTCAACCGGCGGGGGCTCTGCGGCGGGTGGCTCGGCAGGCGGTTCGACGGCGGGCGGCTCTGCGGCAGGCGGTTCTGCGGCAGGCGGTTCTGCGGCAGGCGGTTCTGCGGCGGGTGGCTCCGCGGCGGGTGGCTCCGCGGCGGGTGGCTCCGCGGCGGGGGGCTCCGCGGCGGGTGGCTCCGCGGCGGGTGGCGCTGCGGCGGGTGGCGCTGCGGCGGGTGGCGCTGCGGCGGGTGGCGCGGCGGCGGGTGGCGCTGCGGCGGGTGGCGCCGCGGCGGGTGGCGCTGCGGCGGGTGGCTCCGCGGCGGGCGGCTCCGCGGCGGGTGGCGCTGGTGGCGGCTCAGCCTCGTGCGTGAACCTCTGCTCGGGCACCGTCAGCATCTGCGACTCGGCGGGCGTGCGGACCTGCACCCTCGACGCGATGACGGGCTGCCGGGTCTTCGGAGCTCCCGTCGCGTGCCCGATGACGCAGAGCTGCAGCGGTGGCTCCTGCCAGGCGACCTGCACCAACCAGTGCACCCTCAACGCCACCCAGTGCGCCTCGTCGGGTGCGCCGGTGCGCTGCCAGACCCTCTCGAACGGCTGCACGGACTGGGTGCTGCAGGCGACGTGCTCGCCGGGCCAGGTGTGCAGCGGCGGCTCGTGCGTCACCTCGTCGACCTGCACCAACCAGTGCACGGTGGGCGCCACGCGCTGCACGGCGGGAGGTCAGCAGCAGACCTGCGTGACGCTCGCGTCCGGCTGCACCGACTGGTCGTTGCCCATCGCGTGCATGGCGGGCCAGACGTGCTCGGCGCCAGGGACGACGTGCCGGGTGCCGCAGTGCACGGCTGGTCAGCGTCGCTGCACCCTGTCCGGAGCGCCCGCCGTCGAGACGTGTGATGCGCAGGGCAACTGGTACGTCACCTCGCAGTGTCCGCAGGCGTGTGCGACGGGCGCGTGCACCGCGTCGGCGGCCTGCAGCGCGGGCACGGTGCGCTGCAACGGCACCAACATCGAGATCTGCAACGCCTCCGGCACGGCATGGCTCTACAACCAGACCTGCGCGGTCTCGTGCTCGAGCGGCGTCTGCACCGGGCCCTGCACGCCGAACCAGAAGCGGTGCAACGGCAATGTGCCAGAGACGTGCAATGCTGGCGGCTCCGCCTGGGTGGCGGCGCAGTCGTGCATGAACGAGTGCTACAACGGCGAGTGCACGCAGAACGATCTCATCATCGACGGCACGACGCAGACGCTCGAGGGCGACCTCAAGTTCTCGAACAGCGTCATCATCCGCAACCAGGGGCAGCTGCGGGTCGGCGCGACGGGCGTGCTCAAGCTTCGCGCGCGCACCATCACCGTCGAGAGCAACACCACCATCAACGCGAACGACCAGGGGACGGAGACGCGGGGTGAGGGCGGCTCGCGGTCGGGCAGTTGCACGAGCTGCAGCTACACCCGGAGCGGCACCTACAACGTCGGGTCGAGCTACGGCACAGCGGGCGCGAGCGGCTCCTACTTCTCCCCGTACTACTGCTGCTCGAGCTGCACGAACAGCTGCACCATCTCGGGCCCGGCGCCCGGCACCTACGACCAGGACGACGACCTCTCCATCAGCATGGGGAGCCAGTACAACGGCTCGACGCGCGGCGGTGGCCTCGTGCAGCTCATCGCCGACACCGTGACGCTCAACGGACAGATCACCGCGAACGCCACCAACGCCGGCGCTTCAGGCGGTGGCGTGCTCATCGCGGCGAACCAGATCAGCGGCACCGGCGTCATCCAGACCTCGGGCGCGGCGACGTCTCCGACGGGCGGCAACGGGCGCGTGAAGCTGCTTCGCGGCACGGCGAACAACTTCTTCAGCGGCAACATCACCGGCAACAGCCGCACCTCGCCGATGCCGGCGCTCGACCTCGTCTCGGGCAGCCACCCGGATCAGTCGAAGTGGTACAACGACGGCCTCGGCGATTGGTTCCTCGCGTGGAGCCGCCCGTTCCCGAGCCTCACCGGCTACTACTGGAAGCTCTCGACGTCGGCCTCGACGCTGCCCTCGGCAGCGATGGGCAATGGCACGCTGACCCAGGCGGAGTCCCTGCAGATCCCCGCGGCCCAGCTCGTCCAGGGCACCAACTACGTGCACCTCGTCTCGGTGGACTCGGCCTTCAACGTGGGCACGGTGAAGGCGACCGCGACGGTGCGGGTGAACACCGTGCCGCCCAGCATCACCTCGACGAGCCACCCCTCCCAGCGCACCTGGGGCGGCTCGAACGCGCTCTTCCTCTCGTGGACGAACCCGCAGGCGGACTCGAACTTCGACGGCTACTACTTCACGCTCGACCGCTACGCGGACACGGTGCCGGCGGCGACGCCGACGAACTTCACCTCGAACAAGCAGGTGCTGCTGGCGAACACGCCGGACGGCATCTGGGGCTTCCACGTGGTGAACCGCGACACGCGCGGGGCCACCACGAAGGCCGCGGCGCACTACATCATCTACGTCGGCGCGAACCCCGGCTCGGGGAACGTCTCGGGCAGCGTCTTCGACGGTTCGATGGGCAACGCGACGTTGTCCGGCGTGACGCTCACCATCAACCGGGGCTTCTTCTCGCAGACGACGGCGTCGAACGGCACGTACACCTTCGGCAACACGCTGCCTGCGGGCACCTGGGAGCTGACCGCCTCGAAGACCGGCTACATCTCGCAGACGCAGATGGTGACGGTGGCGGCGTCGGGCTCGGTGAACCAGAACTTCACGCTGCTGCGGTCACCCTGAGCATGCGGCGCTTGTGACGGAGCGTCGTCGCGGACCATCGGCGACCGTCGCGCATTGTCTGGCGACGGCCTCGCGGTGCGCCGCGTCGGCGGTGGCCATCGCTGCTCAGCGACGGCTGCGTCCTGACGCTTCGTCGGTGGGCACGCTCCTGCGCCGGCGATACTCAGCGACGGCTGCGTCCTGACGTCGGTGGCTTCGCCGGGCCAGGAGCTTGCTCAGCAACGGCTGCGCCCTGACGCTTCGTCGGTGGCCATCGCGAGGGGATGTTGCTCAGCGCCGGCTGCGCGGTGTGCGGGCCCGACGCGACGTCGCCGCGCGTCGTCGGACCGGAGGCTTCAGGGCGCCACCGAGAATGCGCTCGACGGTCGCGCGTGGTGTCCCGGACGGAGGGGGACGGTAGGGCCGCTGCCGCGGGTGCTGGTGGTCGTCGGTCGACGCGGTCCAGTGCTTGCCCTTCGCGGTCGCGTACTCGAGGAACTTCGCCGAGACGGTCTCGCTGTGCCGTGAGGTGTAGACCTCGACGCCCTGGGCGTACTCGAGCACCCGCTCCATGCGTGCCGTGTCGCGAATGCGGTTCGGGTGCGCCACCACGTCGAAGGCGCCGTCGGCGCGAATGGCGTCGATCATCTCCTCGGGCGACCACGAGAAGAACGCCGGCTGCTCGGTCCAGAAGCGCACGTGGTGGCGGTGGAAGGCGGTGACGATGGGCTCACGGGTGGCGATGCGTGCGCGGGCGGCCTCCGCCGTCTCGTCGGGGCGGCGCCCCTCGCCCATCAACTGCCCGAGGAAGACGGCCAGGCCGGGGAACTCAGCGGCCGAGAGCCCGTGGAGGGCGTCGTCGGGGTCGACGGTCTCCCGGTCCTGGGCAGGGAGCGCGTCCATCCAGGCGAGCACGAAGGTGCGCCACGACTCCACGAGGCGCTGGCCGCGCTGGTACAGCGTCGTCTTCTCCAGCGCGTCGGACTCGAGCATCGCTGGCGGGAAGTAGGCGAGCACGTGCACCTGCTCGGCGTCGGGCGTGCCGAAGTGAATGAAGCTGCTCGTCTCCATCGCGGGCACCAGCGTCAGCCCGCGGCGCCGGGCCACCTTCGCCGCCTCGCGCACGCCCGACAGGATGTCGTGGTCGGACAACGCGATGACCTCGAGGCCCTCGTCGGCGCGCGCGTTCACGTAGTCGGCGGGCGTCGTGAGGCCGTCGGACAGCCGCGTGTGGCCGTGCAGGTCGGTGCGGACGAAGTCGCTTCGGCGGGCCATGTGCCGAGCGTCGCACGGCCGCGGGCGCGCCGCATCTCGTCCGTCGTGTCAAGAAGGCGAGTGGGTCACGCCGGGCTCTACAAGTCGTCGTATGCGCAACGAAAGCCCACGTACCAACTGACGAAGTCGTTCACGTTCATCGAAGTCGTCGGACCGGGTCGAACGCCAAACCAACTACTCGTCAGCTCCATCGCCGCCTGACGGTGCGCGCCTGCATAACGCACCTCAAAGGGAATGAAGGTATCGGCTGAGACGACCATCAGCGCTGGTGCCGAAATGAACCCAAGACTCGCACGCGTTGACCACGGACTTCCGAAGAACCCAATCGCTCGACAGTCATTGCGAAAGCGTCGTCCCGGCGGAGAGAGGGTCGCGAGCTCTTCGCCGCACTCAGAGACGAACTCCGACGCGTTGGCCGAGAGGCCGAAGTGCCCCGCAGGGCCGCGGCCCTTCGTCGCCTCTCGGACGAAGCCAAGACCAGGTCTGGGCTGACGCCCCAGGACCTCGACCGTGACGTACTCCCGCCATTCCGGCATGGGTATGATGTCGTTCGGGTCGACTCCGTCATTGCCCCACGGGAAGCGCCTCGTGTCTGGCCTCAGCGCTCGTGCGGCGCGAAAGAACTCAGCGACGAGCGGAAGTCGTCCACCGCGCTTCGCACAGAATGCGCTGGCCTCAGAACGAGACACGCAGACAACGGGAACGTCGAGCGAACCACCGTCGACTGCGGGTGCGGGCCGTTGTGCAACTGTTCGATAGGGCTCGTCATCAATGTCGTAGTCCAACCAACCGCCACAGTCTGTCGGTGGCTGGAACCCGGCATCTTTGTATTCCGCGACGGTCACTTCCGCGTCGTCGAGCCAGAACGGAGGGAGACTCCATGGCACGAGTGGCTCGCTTTGCACCCCACCGTCACCAGAATACCGGATGGGGACGTGCCGAAACGTGCTCCACGTCGAGAGCAGAAACGGGCCTCCCTCGACACAGAGCGCACCTGGACTGGGCGGCGCCTTTCGACACGGAACACCGACGACAGGTTCTCCAGCATCAATACCAGCGTCGGAGTTGGTGCCCGAATCGGTGTTGGTCCCCGCATCCATGAGATCGGTCGAGGCATCGCGTACCCCAGCGTCAGCGGGTCCGACCGGCTGACAGTTGCACGATGCCGACCCGATGAGTGCGAGCAACGCCCAGTACTTCACGGCAACGCCCCGATTCGACAGTACACGACGGGGTCAAAGACCCTCGTCCGGCCACTGGGCAACGGTTTGCCAACAACTCGAAGGCGGAACCCAGGCACCACTCCTGGAGTGAGTTGCTGGCAGATTCTTCGTTGAAACGGACCGAAGACGGAGAGCTCGGAGTCGGGACCGCGTTTGTGACAGGTTGCGCCACCCGCCCGGGCGGGTCAAGACTCAACTCGGTGTTGGGAACGACGCACGACCTCACGACGCACGACCTCGCGGTGAAATCGGTCGACTCGGGTCTCCCGTCTGAGTGCTATGCGGTCGACGCGCCCGGCTCATCGGGTTCTGGAGGCCACATGGCACGCACACGCATCAGCGGACCCGCAGGAGTGAAGGCGCTCGCCGGCAAGCCGCTCGGCACCTCGGACTGGCAGACGATGCGCTACGAGGACATCAAGGCGTTCGCCGACGCGACGGGCGACCACCAGTGGATCCACGTCGACCGCGAGCGGTGCGCGAAGGAGTCTCCCTTCGGCGCGCCCATCGCCCACGGCTACCTGAGCCTCTCGCGCATCGGCGGCCTCTTCTTCGAGGTGCTCGAGTTCGACGGCATGAAGCACATCCTCAACTACGGCCTCAACAAGGTGCGCTTCCCCAACCCGCTCAAGGCCGGCGCGCGGTACCGCCTCGTGCTCGCGATGGGCGAGGTGAAGGACGTTCAGGGCGGCGTCGAGGCGCAGTTGCTGGGCACCATCGAGCTCGAGAACGAACCGAAGCCGGCCTGCGCGGCGGAGATCATCTTCCGCTTCTTCGGCTGAGCTCGTGGGTCGCTCCGTCCTCACGCAGCTCGACACCGCGTTCCGTCGCGCCACGGAGCGACTGCGAACGCCCCCGACACGCTTCTTCCTGAACCTCACCGAGCGCTGCCAGCTGCGCTGCGCGCACTGCATCACCCATGCGCCCACCAGGACCGCGGACGGCTCGGCCCGCACCATGAGCGAGGCGGTGCTCGACGCGTTGACTCCGCACCTCGCGCACGCGCACTACGTCGGCCTCACCCACGCCGGCGAACCCACGCTCGCGCCCCTGCTCGACCCGCTGCTCGAGCGGCTGCGGCGCGCGAGGAGAGGGCGCGCCACGGTGGTGCACGTGGTGACGAACGGCATGGCGCTCACCGAGCGGCGCTTCGAGCAGCTCGCCCGCGCTGGCATCACCTCGTGGTCGTTCTCGCTCGACGGCGCGACCCCTCAGACCAACGACGCCCTGCGACTTGGCGCGAAGGTGGTGGTGCTGAAGCAGCGCCTCGCGGCCTTCTCTGCGCTCCGCCAGCGCGAGGCGCTCGACGTGCGGCTCGGCGTCTCCTGCACCCTCACCCGGTCGAACGTGCACGAGGTCGAACGGGTCGCGCACCTCGTCGCCGAGGCCGGCCTCGATTGGCTCAAGCTCGAGGAGACGTTCCCGGTCAACGCGCGGGGCGAGCGCGAGGTCATCTCTGACGCGGCGGTGGTGGAGGCGGCGGTGGGGCGCGCGAAGGCCGTCTGCGACGCCACCGGCGTGCGCCTGGTCGACCACACGAAGGACCGGCAGGTCTGGAAGTGCCGGCCACCGGTGATGAGCGAGGACGACGCGGCGTTCTCGGCCGCTGACGACTTCGCCAACCGCTGCGACATCAACCCCTGCCGCGCCCCGTGGGAGGTCGTCTGCGTCGAGCCCGACGGCGCGGTGAAGCCCGGCGACTTCCATCAGCCGGCCGTCGGTTCGCTGCTCGACGCCGATCTGCTCTCGCTGTGGAACGCCACGCCCCTGCTTCGTCGCCGTGCGTACTCGGCCGCCCACCGGCGCTGCGAGGGTATGCCGACGTGTCGCGCCGACCCGGGTCCCCGGCGCTGGTGAGGTCCGACAGGCACTGGCGCGACCGGGGGTCATGTGCCAGACCGTGCCCTGAACCGCTGCTCCCGGAGGTCTCATGGGTAACAAGATTCTTCCCCGCTACAACGCTGCGACCCACGCCAACGTCTCGGCCACCACGAAGCCGAACCGCAAGACGCCCACCTCGGTGCGGCTCGAGGTGTCGGTGAATGACAAGGCGCTCCGGAAGACCGGTCACGACTTCGACGGCCTCGAGCAGGCGTTTGCGCTGGTGCCGACGCGCAACAAGAAGAACCAGATCGAATGGAAGCGCGTCGAGATTCCCTTCGCGAACCGCTACTCGGACCGCGGCGGCAACATGTACGACATCCACTCGGTGAGCATCAAAGGCACGGGCATTCGCACCGAGGACCTGAAGAACCTCGGCGTCGCGTACGGCCTGAAGACCAACTCCGGCGAGGTGTGGCTGCAGTACGCCGACGACAACTACAAGCTCCCGGGCGGCCGCTGAGGTGAGCACGGCGTCGCTGCACGGCGTGACAGTCGGCGTGCCTGAAGGGTGGGTCGACAACTCCATCCTCCGCTTCATGTCGCCGGCTGACGAGTCAGACCCGGTGCTGTCCCAGGGCTTCACGCAGAACGTCGTGGTGTCGAGCCACGCGGTGCCGCCGTCCGTGCCGATGGCGCGGGTCTTCGAAGCGCCGAACCGTGCGGCGAAGGAACAGACCAGCGACTTCGAGGTGCTCGCCGCCGGTGAGTGCCAGTACCTCGGGCAACCAGCCGTGTTCCAGGACGTGACCTTCTCCGACCCGCGGGTCAACACGGTGCTGTGCCAGCGGCAGGTGGCGCTGCGGTCCGAGAACGGGCTCGTGGTCATCCTCACCCTCACCTCCGACAAGAAGCGCTTCAAGAAGGCCACCGCAGACGTGCCAGTCGAGCCGGTGAAGGAAGCGAAGGCCTCGAAGAAGGACCGCTGAGCCGTGCCCCGCGTGGGCACGCCAGCGCGTCGGGTGCCCGTGGTGTTCCGCTACCGGGGAGCGCCGGGCCGGCGCGTCGAGCTCTTCGGTGACTTCCCCACCTGGGACCGCTCGCGGCTGATGGAGGAAGAAGGCCCGGGGCTGTACGAGCTGACGCTCGAGCTCGCGCCAGGCCGCTACCGCTACAAGTTCCTCGTCGACTGGAGGCGCTGGGAGCGCGACCCGGACGCCCAGGTGGACTGGACCGAGGGCGTGGACAACTCCATCGTGGTGGTGGACGGCACGCACCCGCCGCTGCACTTCGCCTGCGACCGCCGGCACCTGCAGCGCACGAGCGACGGCGTGCTCCGGCTGCACCTCGAGTCCGAGGCGAAGGCGCGGGCGCCGGCGCGGGTCTGGGCGAAGGTGAGCGGCGTGCTCCACTGGGCGCCCGTCGTCACGCGGGGCCACTGGCGCGGCCGCGAGCTGCTGTCCTGCGAGCTCGCGCTGCCCCGTGGCGCCACCGGCGAGTTCGGCTTCGAGGGCTGGCCCGAGCACGTCTTCCACCTGCCAGCCTCGGCGCCCGCCACCGCCGAGCCGCCCCGCTGGGCGCGCAGCACCGTCTGGTACGGCATCTTCCTCGACCGCTGGCACCGACGTGGCGAAGCAGCAGACGCGCGCGTGTCGGACCGCGCGACGCCCACCAGCGCCACCACCTTCTACGGCGGCGACCTCGACGGCGTGCGGCACGCGCTGCCGTACCTGAAGGCGCTGGGGGTCGACGGGCTCGTGCTGACGCCCGTGCAACCGTCCGAGACGCCGCACCGCTACGACACCACCGACCACCACGCCATCGACGGTCGGCTCGGCGGTGACGCCGCGTTCACGAAGCTGGTGAAGGCCGCGCGCAGGGCCAGGCTCGAGGTGGCGGCCGACGTGTCCTTCACGCACGTGCACGAGGACCACCCGCGCTGGCGCGACGTGCTGAAGCGGCAGCGGCGGTCGGCGTCGGCGAAGTGGTTCCAGGTGAAGCGCTTCCCCGTGCGGCAGGGCGACCTCTCGACGTACGCAGCCTACGTAGACCGCCCCGAGCTGCCGCTGCTCGACCTCACGCACGCGCCGGCGCGGGCGCACGTCATCGAGGCCGCGGTGCGCCTCGTGAAGCTGGGCGCGGACGCGTTGCGGCTCGACGCGATGACCGACGCGCCGCCGGTGCTGTGGCAGGAGCTGCGGCTCGCGGTGCGGAAGGTGCGCCGTGACGTGCTGCTGCTCGGCGAGGTGGTGATGGACGCGCAGCCCCTCTGCGCGCGCGACCTCGGCGCCGACGTGCTCACGGACTTTCAGTTCCGCGAGGCGCTCGTGCAGCTCCTCCGGGGACGGCTGACGCCGGCGCACTTCGTGGGGCTCACGCGGTTCCGCGAGTTCCGCCAGGGGCCGCTGCCGCGCTCGTCTCGCCTGCGCTTCATCGACAACCACGACGTGTCACGGCTGGGGTCGCTGGTGAGCGTCGAGCGGGTGCGCCTCGCGTTGACGCTGCTGTTGCTGTCGCCGGAGCCCGTGTGGCTCACCGCCGGCACCGAGTTCGACCTCGCCGCGGGGGTGCCGTTGTTCCGGCTCGACGACGCGTGGCCCGAGCGGTTGCCCATGCCGGCGCTCGACGGCCCGAAGCCCGAGACGCACGGGCTCCTGACGGCCCTGCTCGCCCTGCGCCGACGCCTGGTGGACGATGAGGTGACGCTCGAGGCGCACGAGGGCCTGCTGTCGTTCGAGCGGCGGACCCCAGACGGCCACACCATCGTGGTGGTGCTGAACCTGTCGGACGAGCCCGTCACGCTCGAGCGCGACGGCGAGGTGCTCCTGTCGGTGAACGAAGCTGCTCCGCGCGCCGCGGTGCTGGGTCCATGGGCCGCGCGCGTGCTGGAGGTGGCGGAAGGAGGTTGATTCGCCGTGCCGGGACCTCTTCACCTGCTGCGGCGCCAGGCCCATGCTGAGCGCGTTGACGGCGCTGAAGTACGCACGTGAACCCGAGCGCGGCGTCCACGTGCCCTGGCGAAGGGGTCGGGCGCATCGACCCACGTGGGAATGCCGAGCGCGCGCGCCGTCAGCGGGTGAGGCTCGCCAGCACGCGCTGCAGCAGCTCCACCTGGCCCGGCTCGAAGCGGGTGAACTGGACACCCATGCCCTTCGGCGTCACCGAGTGGTGCCGCACCTGCGTGTGCAGCTTCAGCCTGCCGAGGCCCGGCACGTCGAGCGTCACGTCGGCGTTGGTGCCCACCACGAGCTGGCCGCCCTCGAAGAAGAGCCCACCGAGGGACAGGTTCGTACAGGAGCCACGCACGGCGCCCCGCGGCCCCTCGAAGACGGCGGGGATGGAGCATCTGAAGCGTGGGTCGTGCCGAAGCTCGGTCATGAGCCAGAGGTAACGACGGCCCGCGCCCACGGCAGGTGCGTTCGACCGGGGCTTGCGTGTTTCGCCCAAAGTCAGCATGTGCTGCCGCCGATGCCGAAGGGCCGCCCCACCATCGAGCCGCGCCGCGTGCCCACCGCCGACAGCGTGGTGGTGAAGGAGCTCTACGTCTCGCTCCAGGGCGAGTCGTCCCACCAGGGGAAGCTGTGCACCTTCGTGCGGCTCACCGGCTGCCACCTGCGCTGCACGTGGTGCGACAGCGAGTTCTCCTTCAAGGGCGGCGAGCGGTTGCCCAACGCCGAGGTGCTGCGGCGGGTGCTCGAGCTGCGCGCGCCGATGGTGGAGCTGACGGGGGGCGAGCCGCTGCTCCAGCCCGGCGTCTACCCGTTGATGGAGTCGTTCCTCGACGCCGGCCTCACCGTGCTGCTCGAGACGAGCGGCGCCATCGACGTGCGCCTGGTCCCGAAGGCCGTGCACAAGATCGTCGACCTCAAGACGCCCTCGTCGCAGGAGCACGACCGCAACGACCTGCGCAACTTCGAGTCGATGAACGAGCGCGACGAGCTGAAGTTCGTCATCGGCTCACGCGAGGACTACGACTGGAGCGTGGGGATGATTCGCCAGCACCGGCTCGACCAGCGGCCGTTCTCGCTCTTGTTCTCGACGGTCTTCTCGTCCCTCGCGCCGGTGACGCTCGCCGGGTGGGTCATCGCTGATCGGCTGCCGGTGCGGTTCCAGCTGCAGCAGCACAAGGTGCTCTGGGCGCCCGACGCGCGTGGAGTGTGAGCGGAGACTCGAGCGAGCCGGGCAACACCGCCTGGAGCGTGTGACGAAGCGCCGCGGCCGAGCGGGCGTGAACCTCGCCGGCCCAGCGAGTCATCGCGCCGAGCTTCGCGTGGTTGACTCGCTCAGCCACGCACCTCGACGCGCCCGCGGTGCCGGCGAACGCGGCCGGCGGCCTCGAGCGTGCCAAGGGCTCCGTTGACACGCTCCCGTGAAGCGCCGATGGCGTCGGCCAGCGCCTGCTGCGTCACGGCGACCTCCCTGCGGGCTCCGGCGAGGCGCACGAGGTGACGGAGCAGCCGGTCGGAGAGCGAGGCGGTCCGCGCCTCCACCAGCTCCTCGGTCAGCAGCTCGACCAACCGCCCGAGCTCGCCGATGGCCGCGAGGGCCGCCTGGGGACGGCGGGCGAGCAGCTCCCGAAGCTCGGGGCCGGGGATCAGCAGCACCACGGTGTCTGCTTCCCCTGCCTTCGCGGTCACCCCCGCGAGCGCGCCGGCCACCAGGCTCACGCCGAGGTGCTGGCCGGGGTTCACGTCGCGCAGCCTCAGCTGACGGGCGCCGGCGCGGCGGTGGAGCTGCAGGTGACCAGCGAGCACCAGGATCAAGCGGTCGTAGCTCCGCCCCTCCTCGAAGAGGACCTGCCCACGCCTCAATGTTCGCCGCACGCACCCGCTCGACAGACGGCCCAGCTCGGCCGCCGTGAAGCCGGCCAGCCAGGGGACGCGGTTCAGGTGCCCGAGGACGTCGCTCATACCGCCATTCTCGCTGCTCTGTGACCTTCGTCACAGACCCGCCACGCCGTCCCTCCGAACATCGAGCCGAGGAGGCGGTGCGATGCGACGAGTCACGGCGAAGGTGAGCGAGTTCCTGGTGGTGCGGAGGCGAAGGGGCCTCGAGAACCTGGGCGCGGGGGCGACGGCGCTGCTCTGGCCGGGGATGAGCTGCGTCACCGTCTCTGCCGCGCGCCACGAGGCCTGCTTCGAGCTCACCCAGGAGACGAGCGACGGCATTCCCCTGAGGATGAAGGGCCTCGTGGTGTACCGCGTGGTGGACCCGGTCGCGGTGGCCCAGCGGTTCGACTTCTCCGAAGGCGCCGGCCACGAGCAGGTGCAGTCGCTGCTCTCGCACATCTGCCTCGGCGAGCTCCGCGCGGTGGCGACGCTGATGACGATGCAGGAGTGCATCGAGCAGCGCAAGACGACCCTCACCGGCGCGGTGGCGAAGGCCGTCGAGGCCGCCACCCACGCGGAGGGAGAGGACTGGGGGCTGAGCATCGAGGTGGTGCAGGTCGCGCAGGTCTTCATCGTGGACGCGGAGCTGCGCCGGAAGCTCGAGGCCGAGACCCGCAACCAGCTCACCGCCAGGAGCCAGCTGGCGGAGCTGGCGATGAAGAACGAGGTGCAGCTCGCGGAGCTCTCCAACCGCCGGCGCCTCGAGCAGGAAGCCGAGCTCGACCTCACCCAGAAGATGGAGCGGCAGCGCGCGCAGCTCGAGCGTGAGCACCGGCTCGCGCGGGAGCGCGTCGAGGCGGACACCGAGACCCGCCGGCTGACCCTGGAGCGCCAGCAGGCCCTCGCCGAGCTCGAGCACGCGAGGGCGGGCCAGGAGAAGGCCTTGCGCGTCCTCCAGGTCGAGCTCAGCCTTCTCGAGGAGCGGGCGAAGCAGGCGCTGCGGCTGGAAGCGTTGCCGCTCGAGCAGGTCCCGGCCCTCGCGGCGGCTCTGGCGTCGTCCCTCAACGGCGCCTCGCTGCACCTCTACGGAGGCGACCTCCCGCCGCTGGCCGGGCTCGGCGTCCTCGTCGACCTGGTGAGGAGCAAGCTCGCGCCGGTCGCTCCGCCGCGCACGTGAGCTGAGCTCCAGCCTGACTGCCCCGCCCAGAGCCCTCAGGAGCAGGTTCACGTCGAGGAAGCGGGACTTCGGCGACGACCGCGACCTCTGGAGTAGTCTTGCGCGGTGCGCTTCAGTGACCCCAACCAGCGGCCCTACTTCCTGTGGAGCGAGCCGATGACCGTCGGGCAGTTCCGCGAGGCCCTCTCGGCGGCGAATGACGAAGAGCGCGCGCTGTTGCTCGGGCGCTTGATGCGCGAGGCGAGGGACCCCGACGTCTGGGAGTTCACGACGGTGGCCGAGGTGCGCCGGCTCTTCCCGCTGATCAGCCGCTACCTGGGACGCCGCCGCGCCTTCTGGACCTGGCTCCTCGACGCGTGGGCGGAGCTGGGCCTTGCCTAGCCTCGGACGCCTCTCTCGACGGCAGCTCGGGCTGGCCCAGGCCTTCTTTCGACATCAGCCCTCGGGCTACTTCCTGACCGGCGGCGCCGTGCTGGCCGGGTGGGAGCTGGCCCACCGAACCACCGACGACCTCGATCTCTTCACCACGCTCCCGGACGTCATGGCGATGGGTGAGCAGGCGCTGCGGCGCGCGGCGGCCGAGCTTGGTGGCTCAGTGTCGGCCATCACGACGGCGCCCGACTTTCGTCGCTTCGTCGTCCAGTTCTCCGACGAGGCGATCAAGGTCGATCTCGTGCGCGACTACTCCGTGCAGCACTTCGAGAAGGTGCTGCGCGATGGCGTCGTGACCGACACGGCCGCGGAGATCTTCGTCAACAAGCTCTGCACGCTCGTCGAGCGCAGTGAGGTGCGTGACCTCGTCGATGTCATGCTGCTCGAGCGAGCGGGGCTGCGGGTCGAAGACGAGCTGCCACGCGCCGAAGCGAAGGACGCCGGCGTGACGCCCGCCACGATGGCCTGGCTGCTGGAGTCGCTGCTGATTCCCGCAACGCCACCCGGCGGGGTCACCCGTGAGGAGCTGCTGGAGTACAAGGCGAGCCTGAGAGACCGGCTGCTGCGCCTCGCGCGGACCGGCTGAGGAGGCTCAGCGACGGGCGGCGCGGGCGCCCTTGCTCGACCGGGTCGCCGCCACGCGACGGCGCGCAGGCCTCGCGGCCGGCTTGCGCTCGGACTTCTTCGGTGGCGGAGCGTCGGTCACCGCAGGCATCTGCGTCAGGCTGTTGCGACGCGCCTCGAGCGCCTTGTAGCGCTCCCTGCGGGCGATGAGCTCGCCCTTCACCTGCTCGAAGTACTCGCGCCCGCCCGGCACCACGGCCTGACCGTCGATGACCTCAGCGGCGCCCTGCACCACGATGGGCCACTGCAGCATGGTCGTGTCGATCTGCTTGAGCCGCGCCGTCAGCAGCGAGCGCACGATGGTCAGCGTGTCCAGCGAGGGCGGAGGATTCGTCCCCAGCAGCACCAGCGCGAACAAGCCGGGCTTCCCCGTCTCATCGAAGCCCTTCATGGTGAAGGCCTCGGCGATCGTGAACCCCGCTCCCAACTGCCGCGTGTTCAGCTCCCGCGACAGGTCCGACAGCTTCGTGTCCAGCCTCACGTCGTCGTACATGGCGCACGCTGATACACGAACCGTTCGGGCAAAGGGAACCCCTCCCCGTGTGATTTCGCGGTGTTTGGACCGTCTATTGGTCCGAAGTCTTCGTATTTCTTGAGAAAAACGCCTCGGGAGAATCAGCGGCGGGCGAGGAGGCGCAGCCTGGCGACCTTCGAGGGGGCCTTCTTCGCCACCTTCGGCGTGGCCGCGGTGAGGGGCTTCGCCGACTCGATGGCCTTCACGGCGAGAGACGACGCGCGGACGACGTCGATGCTCGAGAGGGCGCCGTCTTCGTTCAGGGGCGCGACGTGCACCAGCTTCACCTGCCCGCTCGCGGACTTCACGGTCAGCTCGACGCCGCCCTTCACCGGCCGCGCGCTGACGACCGCGTCACGAGCGCCGCTGCGCACGCAGGTCATCGAGACGCAGAGGGTCTCGCGGAAGGGCTCGGCAGCGCCGGTGAGGAGCACCCGTTCTCCCGTCGCCCAGGCGGGCACGGCGGCGAGGGTCAGCACGACGGCGAGGAGGAGGGAGCGCATGTGGGGTCCTTGTGCACGGTGCCTGCCAACGGGATCACCCGAGCGCCGGAGACCCTTCCCGGAATGATCGACGTCGGTTGGCAAGTCAGGCTGGTTTGCCAGTGGATTGCCGATGCACCAGCAGTGGGGGCTGTTCCCGCAACCTCGAGTGCTCACCGACTTCGGCTCTCGGCGGATGAGAGACATGTCGCGTGGCTTTGCTATGCAGCCACCATGGCCATGCTGCGCGCGGTGCTGAACTTCCTGGTGGGGGGAGCCCTGCTGGGCATCCTCGGCGTGACGCTGATGGGCCCGCGGCTCATCGAGTGGGACAACACTGCGGGCCAGGGCGACGGCATGTGCATCTGCGGCATCACCGCGAAGCGCGGCGCCGACACGCTCATCACGTACCAGATGCGGGGGGTCGCGGCCGGGGCGGCGCTGGGCGCGGTGCTGGGTGCGGTCGTGATGGTGCGGCGACGGAAGAAGGGCGGCACGCCGTCTGCTCCTTCTGCGCCGTCTTCCCCGGCTGCTCCGACCCCCTGAGCGCCCGCCGACCTGGCGGCCAGGAGCTTGCGCTGCGTCAGGAGTGGTACGGTCGTCGTCGATGAGCGTGCTCGAGAAGTGGCTGAAGGTTCGCGACTGGTTGTCTGACGACCTGCTGGGTGGGCCGAAGGTGCTGAAGGCCGCGTGGGTCATCAACGCGCAGAAGGGCGGCACGCTGCCGTTCGTGCTCGCGCTCATGTGGGCGTACGACTGCTGGACGCCGACCGCCTGGACGTACGCCGCTCTGCACGGCAGCTACGGCCTCTGCTGGCTCCTCAAGCACGTCACCTTCCCCGACCCGAACTGGGAGAAGCGCGTCACCTTCGCGGGTGCGGTGACGATGTGGCTCGCGGCGCTCGGCCTCTACTGGATTGCGCCCGTCCTCATCGTCACGCGGCGCATCGAGGCGCCCACGTGGCTCCTCGCGGTGGCCACGCTCGTCTACGTGATGGGCGTCGTCATCATGACGGGCAGCGACGCCCAGAAGTACTTCACGCTGAAGGCGAAGCGCGGCCTCATCACCGACGGCTTCTTCGCGCGGATCCGTCACCCGAACTACCTCGGCGAGATGATGCTCTACGGCGCGTTCGCCGCGCTCTCGATGCACTGGGCGCCCTGGCTGGTGCTGGCGTACATCTGGGTCGGCCTCTTCATCCCGAACATGCTCCGCAAGGAGCGCAGCATGTCGCGCTACCCCGAGTGGGCCAGCTACGTGCGCCGCTCGGGCTTCCTCCTTCCGCGCCTGCTCCCCGCCAGCGTGAAGGACGAGACCGTTCCCACGCCCGCAGCCCCGTCGCGCACCTGACCTCCGGTTGAGTCGGCTCGAGGGCCGCGCGGTCCACTACTTCTCGTCGAGGCCCGGGTCGGTGCGGTCCGGGTCGTACTCCTCGGCCAGCTCGCCCTCGTCGCTGAAGTCGTCGTCGAACCCCTCGGCGTCCCAGTCGGGCAGGTTCGCCGCTGCCTCCTTCATCTTCTGCTGCGCGAAGGTGTCGGCTGGAGCAGGCTTCTGCTTCGACAGCACCGGTCCCACGATGGCGGCGGTCGCAGCGCGCTCGCGGTAGCGAATCTCGTCGCGAACGGGGTTCTTCGTCGGTGGGGCCTTGAGGTCATCCACCTTGAGCGCCGGGAAGCCGCCGGTGCCCGGCGACGAAATCGTCGAGGCCGCGCGCCGCATCAGCTTCGAGCCCTTCCCCGTGGACATCTCGTCGCGGGTGAAGACCGGTCTTCCGGGGGGCTTCTTCGCTGCCATGTCCCCACCATCGCACGACTTCGTTCGTCGGGCACGAGGCCGCCCGCATCGGGCAGGGTGGCTTCTCCCGCTGAGCGAAGCGCCGCTCCCTCACGCCGGAATCGCGGCCACCACCGAGGTCGTGTTGTGCCAGCCGTCGAGCCGCCCACCGAAGCGGGCAATCTCTCCGTAGGTGAGGAAGCCGAGCACCGGCGTCCCCGGGAAGACGCGGCGGACCGCGTCGATCTCCCGTTCGAAGCCCACAGCCCCGAGGATCATGCCGCGGCAGACGCAATCGAACACCAGCACGCCCGCCGCCCGGCGCCCCTTGAGGCTCGACCTCGCCTGCCTCGCGGCCTGGCTGCACGCCTCGACCATCGCGTCAGGTCTGCCGTCGAGGATGCAGATGCGCGCGCCCTCGGAGATGTCAGCGACCAGCTTGAGCGAGCCGTCCGGCTCCACCCCGACCGGCGCCCGCGCGTGGTGGAGCGTGTCGAGGACGAAGACGCCGATCTCGTTCCCGATGAGGTAGCGGCCGCGGTTCTCCTCCGTCAGCGTGATGCCCTTCGACGCCGCGTGCGCGACGTACGCCTCGAAGGCCGGCTTGCCGTCGATCTCCATCAGCCTGCTGCCCTTCGCCTTCGTCACGGTCAGCTGCTTCGAGGCGGGCTCGAGGCCGTGGGCCGCGCCAGCACCCCATGGCTGCTTGCCGAAGACCTGAGTGACCGAAGCGCCGTCCGCGGTGACCCCACCCGGCCCGAGCACGCCCGTCGTGTGGAAGCGACCTTCGTCTCCCGCTGCGCCGCCGACGATCTGCTGAAAGACCCGGGTCAGGCCCTGGTACTCCTTGACGATGCGGTCGCCGCCGCCAGCGAGGCCGTCGACGAGCAGCACCGAGGTGGCCGCACCCAGGCCACGGGCTCCGGCGCGGCTCGACAGGTCCTCCCAGGGGGCCGCGAGGGCCTGGGCGACGCCGAGCGGATCCGCCCTCGCCCCGCTCGCGGTCACGCCGCCGATGAGCAGCTCGTCGCTCGAGAGCAGCATCAGCGCCACCGCGCCGTGCGAGAGCCCCCGCTCGGTGAACTCGCCCGCGGTGTGGCACCCCTGCACCAGCGCTCGAGGCGCCTCCTCGTGCAACACCTCGTCGATGACGGAGAGGTCGCGGTCGGGCCCGGCGAACACCAGGCACCAGTCTGGCGGGCCACCGAGCGCCGCCAGCGCCGTCGCGAAGGCCTCGGAGGTCGCCTCCCGCGTGTCCGCCTGCGTCGACTGGCCAGTCGCCGTCCGCGTCGTCATGAGCTGAGGCATTGGAACGCAGCGAAAGCAGGAGCGCGATGGAATTTGTCCACCGGCTCTGCTTTGGCACGACGCATGAGGACCTCTCACCTCAGCGCACCCGTCCTCGCAGTCCTCCTGGCGTGTGCACCGGCTGGGCCGGTGGCTCCGCGGTCGTTCACCGTCGTGGCCTTCAACACCGGCACGTCGGAGATGCAGCCATGGACGCCAGACTCCGGCTACGGCCCGACGCAGGCAGCGCTGTCTGACCAGTTCTACGGCGACGGCCTGGCGTGGCGCGTCTCGGTCGAGGACACGCGGCGCTTCTTCGCCTCGTTCCGCCCCGACGTGGTGGGGTTCCAGGAGGTGTTCCACAGCCCCGACTGCGTGAACGTGCCGGCGAGCGCGCGCGAGGGCTGGGTCTGCGAGACCTGGAGGCCTGGCGACCCGACGGTGGCGCAGGTGGTGCTCGGCGAGGGCTACCAGGTGGGCTGCAACCTCGGGAAGCCGGACAAGTGCCTCGCCGTCAAGCGCAGCTTCGGGACGCTGCGGGGCTGCGACGCGGACCTCTGCCTCGACGCGCTGGCGGGCGCGCGGGTCGAGGGCTGCGGCTCAGGCTCCCGCGTGGGTCGGGGCCTCATCGACCTCGCCGACGGAGGCACGCTCACCGTCGTCCACGTCCATGGCACCTCTGGCGTCTCCACGGCTGACCAGGACTGCCGGAAGCGCCAGGTGGAGCAGATCTTCCTCGACCTCGGGGTGGGCGACGGCCCGGCCGTGGGCGACGGCGCGGCTGTGGTGCTGGGCGATCTCAATACGGACCCCGCCCGCTTCGTGCCGGGCGACGTGAGCGCCGTGCGCTGGCGGGACTTCGCCGGCCCCGGGAAGCCGTTTCAGTTCATCACCGCGATGAGCGCCGACGCGCCGGGCAGCTACGGAGGGCTGCTCAACATCGACCACGTCGTCGCGCGGGGCTACACCGGCTCCTGCTGGGTGGCCGGCGTCACCGAGGGCAGGCCGCGCGTGTCGCCGTTCACCTACTTCGACCACACCCCGCACGTGTGCCGGCTCGAGCAGGCGCGCTGAGCGCACGGGCCCCATCGGCCTTCGCCGCGCCCTGGAACAACGCTCAGCGCTGGCGAAGCGGCTCGCGGGCGGCCTCATGCCCGTCGGGCCAGGGCGAGCGCGCCCAGGACTCAGCGCTGGCGAAGCGGCTCGCGGGCGGCCTCATGCCCGTCGGGCCAGGGCGAGCGCGCCCAGGACTCAGCCGAGGCTTGCGAGCCCCGGCTCCACGAGGCATCACGACGAGATGAGCTCCTCATTGACGCCCGAGGCGTGCCTGGCTCCGACGCGCTTCATCGAGTCCACTCACCCGGAGGTGCTCGAGCGGGTCGAAGCGCTGCAGCTGCGGCGCCTGTCCGAGACCGAGCGCGCGGTGGCGCTCTTCCGTCATGTTCGCGACGACGTGCAGTACGAGTTCATGGCGAAGCTGACGCCCGAGGAGTACCTCGCCTCGCACGTGCTCCGCACCGGGCGTGGCTTCTGCGTGCAGAAGGGGGTGCTGCTGTGCGCGCTGTCGCGAGCGGCCGGCGTGCCCTGCGCGCTGGTGTTGAGCGACCTGCGCGACGAGAGCCTGTCACCGCGGGTGGTGAAGGCGATGGGGACGGACACCATGTTCCACCACGGGCTCAACGCGTTCTTCCTCGAGGGCCGGTGGTTGAAGGCCGACGCGAGCCTGTCGCCCGACGTGACGACGCGGAAGCAGTACCGCCCCGTGGAGTTCGACGGCACCGCCGATGCGCTCCACTCGGCCACGACGCTGACGGGCGCGCCCCACGCGACCTACGTACGCTTCCACGGGCTGTATGCCGAGCTGCCGTTCGAGCAGATGATCGACGCGTTTGCCCGCGGGTATCAACGCGCCGACGTGGAGGCGCTCGCGGCGATCGGCAATCGCATGTGACGCCTCGTCGCGAGGAGTCGGACCCGACCGGCTCACCGCGGCTGGTCGAGCGGGACCTCGAGCGTCACGTCGGCGTCGAAGGCGCGCTCCTGCTCGACGCAGTCAGTCTGCTGCTCGCTGCACACCCGCAGCTTCACGCGCTGGCCCGCGAACTCGACGGCCGTCCACGTGCCCTGGTCGTCGGTGAGGCCGCCGGTGCTGCGGTTCGCGCCCACCGGCACGAGGGACACGACGGCGCTGGTCACGGGCTTGCCGGCGCGCTTGACGGCGACGTGCACGGTGACGGTCTCGAGCCGTGTCGGGGCCACGAGGGCGATCGGCCCCACGCGGCCGCCCCGTGAGAGCGTGAACGTCTTCGCCTGCTTCACGTTGCCGACTCCTGGCGCCCAGGTCGTCGGCCAGGGGTTCTGCGGGCTGGGGCCGCCGAAGTCCTCCGGTGAGAGGGCGATCAGGTACTCGCCTGGCGCCGCGCCGCGGATCTCGAAGGTGCCGTCGGCAGCCGAGTACTCCGAGAGCCGCCAGTGGCGATCCCCGGGCCGGCGGCTGAGCGCGTGCACCTCGACGCCGGCGACCGGCTTCGCGTCAGCGCTCGTGACGCGACCGAAGAGCCGACCGTTCCACTGCACCGCGATGCTCGGGGAGGCGCAGGCCGCGGCGTGAGGCACCGACACCACGCTGGGCTCGCGCTGCCACGCGGTCACTCCCTCGGAGCGCAGCTCGAGCGGCCACGTGCCCGGGGGCACCAGCAGCCGGAAGGCGCCGGTCGCGTTCGTCTTCACCGACACGCCCGCGTCCACGACGCCAACCTCGACGCCCTCGACAGGCGCGTCCTCGTGTCCGTCGGCGCGGAACAGGCGCCCCTCGATGAGGGCCTGGCTTCGCTTCGGCAGCGCGTGGGCGAAGGCGACGTCCTGGTCGTTCTTCTTGAGCTCGTGCGTTCGCGTGCAGGCTCCGGCGCTGAGCGCTCCTGGCGCCGTGCCGCCCGCGTAGACGACGTACGAGCGCCCCGGCGTGAAGGCGATTCCGCAGACGTTGCCATCGGTCCGGTGGCGGACCTCGACGGTCGGCCCGAGCGCCGCCTTCGAGTGCAGCGTCTCGAGCACCTCGAACGTCGTCGTCGCCGCGCCGCGTGCTGCGGGCGTCGTCGTCTTCACCTTTCCGACGAAGACCGTGGACGTGAACATCGATTCGCAGGGAGGGCCGGGCGCCTGGCACGAGCACGCCTCGACGTCGGAGGAGCCCAGGGTCACGGCCATCACGGCGAGGCAGGCGAGCGCGCGCATGGGCGCGATGATGACGGGCTCCGGGTCGCTGGTCGAATGTGAACGACCTCGGGCAGAGCCCTTCACGCCAGGTCGAACGCCGTCGCCATCCACGGCTCCCGGTCCACCCGGGCACCACGGCGGTCGACGAGAGGCTCGTCACCTGGCTCGCGTGGTGACGCGCCCCGCCTCATCCACCGACACGTTGGTGACCGCGACGACCGCCGTGCGTGGCAGCGGGCCGTAGAGATGGGGGAACTCATCTCCGTCGGCAGGCTCGAAGCGCACCAGCCCAGCGAGGGAGGCGGCGTCGAGCTCCAGCAACAGCAGGTCGTCACAGCCCCGGAAGAAGCGGGCTGCCGTGCCGCGCCACTGCTGCTCCGTCGACAGGTGAATGAAGCCCTCGGTGCCGAGCGACGCGGGCCGATAGTCGGTCGTCACGGCGCTCCACGCGTGCGTGGCGCAGAGGTGGAAGAGGCGAACGTTCATGGGCGACCGCTGCGCTGGGCCTGGAAGGCGAGGCGGTCCTACACGAAGCCGCGGACACGCGCACAGCTGGACCACGCCGCCGTCGAAGGACGAGCCAGGCGCGAGCGCGGCGCCGTGAAGAAGGTCGGTGGCCGCAGCAGCGCTGCAGGCGGCTCCATGGGCTGCCGCACCTCCGTTGTCCTGCGCCTGGCTGGTGACCTGCCTCGCGCAGGTGACGCGAGAAGACCACCGGCAGGTGATGGTGGGCGCTCCTTGCCACGCCCCCGCATGGGTGGTGTGACGCCCCCGCCGTGAACCGCTCGCTGCTGTACGTCACCGTCCTCATCATCGCGACCTGTGGGCTCATCTATGAGCTCCTCGTCGGCACGCTGGCGAGCTACCTGCTGGGCGACAGCATCACCCAGTTCTCCACGGTCATCGGCGTCTACCTCTTCGCGCTCGGCATCGGCGCCTGGCTCTCGGGCTTCATCGAGAAGGGCGTGCCGACGCGCTTCGTGGAGATCGAGCTCGCCGTCGCCCTCACGGGCGGCATCTCGGCGCCGTTCCTCTTCGCCACCTTCTCATCGGGTGCGTCGTTCCGCGTGGCGCTCTACGGCATGGTGACCGTCATCGGCACCCTGGTCGGCCTCGAGATTCCGCTGCTGCTGCGCATCATGAAGGACCAGGTGCAGTTCAAGGACCTCGTCTCGCGCGTGCTGACGTTCGACTACCTCGGCGCGCTCTTCGCCTCGCTGCTGTTCCCCATCGTGCTGGTGCCGAAGCTGGGGCTCGTGCGCACCTCGCTCGCCTTCGGTCTCTTGAACGCGCTCGTCGGGCTGTGGAGCACCTGGCTGCTCGAGTCGGTGCTGCCCTCGGCCACGCGCCTGCGCATCAAGGCCGTCCTGGTGTCGGTGGTGCTGCTGGTCGGGCTCGCGATGGGCGGCGAGCTGACCGACCTGCTCGAGGAGCAGCTCTACAACGACGAGGTGGTGCACGCGCAGTCCACGCCGTACCAGCGCATCGTCATCACCCGCGGGCACCGGGGCTTCTCGTTGTTCCTGAACGGCAACCTGCAGTTCGCCGCGGTGGACGAGTACCGCTACCACGAGGCGCTGGTGGTGCCGGCGATGCGCGCCGCGAAGGAGGTGAAGCGGGTCCTCATCCTCGGGGGTGGCGACGGCCTGGCCGCGCGCGAGGTGCTGCGTTTTCCCGAGGTCGAGTCCATCACCCTGGTGGACCTGGACCCGGCGATGACGAAGCTGGCGGTGGAGTACGACGAGCTCGCCGCGCTCAACGGCCGCTCGCTGACGAACCCGAAGCTGCGCGTCATCAACGACGATGCGCTGCACTTCCTGGACGAGACGAAGGAGACGTTCGACGTCGCCGTCATCGACTTCCCGGACCCGAACAACTTCTCCCTGGGGAAGCTCTACACGACGAAGTTCTACTCGATGGTGAAGCGGCACCTCTCGGAGGGCGGCGTGGCCGTCATCCAGTCCACCTCGCCGCTGTTCGCGCGGAGGAGCTTCTGGTGCATCGACGAGACGGTGCGCGCGGCGGGCTTCGCGACGCGGCCGTACCACGTGTGGGTGCCCAGCTTCGGGGAGTGGGGCTACGTGCTCGGCTCGACGTCGTCGCTGGAGCCGAAGCGGCCGCTGCCCGAGGGGCTCCGGTTCCTGTCCGAGGCGGCGCTGCCGACCCTTTTCGTCTTCCCGTCCGACATGGAGCGCGTGCCGAGCGAGGTGAACAAGCTGAACAACCAGGTGCTCGTGCACACCTATGAAGAAGAGTGGCGCCGGTGGAACTGACGGTCAGTCGATGAGGCCCGCGCGCCGGCTGGCCGCGAGCGCCTCGACGGCGTCGATGCGGCGCACCACGTCCTTCAGTTGACCCGCGAAGGCCCGGCGCTTCTCCTCCAGGCCGTCGCCCGAGACGAGCCCGCGGTGCGCGGCGAGCTTGAAGGCGGTCGCGAACAACACCTTCGACACGCTCTCCTCGGAGTGCACGAGGCGCTGCATGACGTACTGCTTCCCCAGCCCGAGGCACCTCGCGATGAGGGGCGCCTCTTCCACGGCCGCCGTGCCCTCGCGCAGCAGCGCGTCAGCGACGATGCGATCGGCGTCGACGAAGGGCCGCAGCACCCGATGCGCGCTGAAGGGCTTGAAGGCGCGCACCACGGCCTCCACGGCGTCTGCGCCCTGCGGGAACGACGCCTCCCACGAGGGGGCGTGGAAGGCGACCTCGTCAGCGAGCGCCTTCTTGAACGCGTCCTTCTCGGCGAAGAAGAACTCGAACTTGAGCAGGTCGCGGAGCCGCATCGCCTCCTCGTCGAAGGCCTGGCGCTTGTCGCCGCTCGCCGTCGCCGCGTGCAGCAGCGACAGCTCGGCGATGGCGCTGGTGACGAAGAAGTGCAGCACCGTGTTCCGGTAGTACGCCGCGGTGAGGAACTGCGTGGGCACCACCGACCACACCGGCTCAGGGCCTTCGTCGAAGCAGCGCACCACGCCGTTGGCGGCGAGCGCCTGGAGGTGCCGCGTCAGGCCCTCGGCGGTCTCCAGCTCGTCCACGGGACCGGCGGTGGGCAGCCCGCGAGCGCGGGCGTAGCGCACCACGTTGACCAGCCCGCGTCGCAGCTCGTCCACCGTGACCGCGCGGTGGCCCCCGCCGAGGAGCGCGAGGCACAGCGCGGCGCTGGGCGTGATGGGGGTGGCCTGGTTGATGCGGTGACACACCTCGAACGCGAGCTTCTGCACCGGCAGGTTCTTCTCCTCGCCGTCGTCGTCGCGGGTGGCGTGGGGCGAGGCCACCGGCGGGCCGAGCGAGGCCTTGAGCGAGGCGGGCTCGCCGAACCGGACGTGGATCTGCCCGTAGCGACGCTTGAGCGCGCGCAGCATGCCGACGAACCAGCCCAGGCCCTCCTTCTGCTTCGCGCCGCCGCGCGCCTCGTGGGCGTAGTCGCCGACGTCGGAGATCTGGTCGTACGCGATGGACACCGGCACCAGCAGCACGTCGTCGGCGCGGCCCCGGCGCCACGAGTCCACCACCCACGCCAGCATGCCGAAGCGCGGCGGCAGCAGCTTGCCCGAGCGCGAGCGCCCGCCCTCGATGTACCACTCGAGCGAGAAGCGCTTCTCGACGAGGAAGTCGACGTACTGGCGCAGGACGAACTTGTAGATGGGGTTGTCCTTGAAGCTGCGCCGGATGAAGAAGACGCCGGTGCGCCGGAAGACCGGGCCGACCGGGAAGAAGTTCATGTTGATGCCGCCGGCGGTGTGGTTCGGCGGCGAGCCGTTGTCGTAGAGCAGGTACTGCAGGATGGCGTGGTCGAGGTTCGACTTGTGCGTCGGAAGGAAGACGACGGTCTGGCCCGGCTTCGGCGCCAGCAGGGCCTGCAGGCGGGCGCGGTCGTAGTCGAGCTCCCCCGCGTAGCCCTGGCGGTAGACGACGCCGATCAACCGGTGCACGAGGTCGATGACGTAGGGGCTGACGCGCGCGGCGATCTCCTCGAGGTAGTGCCTGGCGCGGCGGCGCACGCGCTCGGGAGACTGGCCGGTGCTGGCGGTCAGCGTCGCGAGCCCGGCACGGAACTCCCGGTGCGCGGAGATCTCCTGGCGCACGAAGCGCGGCACCTTGTAGCGGGCGCCTCGCAGTGGACGCTCCGCGCGCTCGAGCGCCAGCGCGGCCTGTCGCAGCACGAACAGCGAGAACGACGCCGTGACGTCTTCGTCCGACTCTCCGCCGGCCTGGCGCCAGCGCTCCCGGAGCGCCGAGGCGCTGGCCGCCTCTCCCGCCACCACGCGGCACCGGTCGGGATGACGCGCGAGCACCCAGCGCTTGCCGATGGGCGTCGGCGCGCGCGGGTTGCCCAGGGTCAGCAGGTCGGTGAGGCGCACCGCGCGCTCGCCCTGAGTTTCACGAGGGAGCCACGCGACGCGCACCGGGGTGAGCAGCGGGTCGTCACCCTTCGCGAGCCGCGCCGCCAGCGCCGGGTCCACGCGGCCGGCGTCCCACGCCCGCGTCGACGAGATGCGCACGACCTCGCGCGCCACGCCGGGCTGCTGTTGCTCGAGCCACTCGTCGATGAGGCGGCGCTCGAGGCCGTCGCCGTCGACCAGGAAGACGCGGGCTGGCTCGCTGCTCGACGCTGGCTTCGGGTCCCCCGGCATGGAGCGAGGTTATGGCACCGCTGCCGCGAAGTGCGTCGCTCGTTGCGAGGCGTCCCGAGGCGGGCGCAAGGTCACCCACCTTCGAGCTCGGCCGTGCGGGCGTGGTGAGCACGGCGAGGACAACGGCAGGCGCGCCGTCGCTCCTCCCCGGTCGGGGAACGCATCACTCCCACGGACCGAACGCGAACTTCTTCCTGGCCACGGAGTTTGATGATCTCCTACGTGGGACAGTGAAGGACAAACTGCATGAAGAGACCTCTGATGGTCGTGGTGGTGATGGCGTGTGCCTGCGGAAGCCCTTCGACCTCTGATGGCGGAGTCGGCGGTGGCTCGGCGGCCGGTGGCACGGCGGCAGGCGGCTCCACGGCAGGCGGCTCGGCAGGAGGCGGCTCGGCAGGAGGCGGCTCGGCAGCAGGCGGCTCGGCTGCCGGTGGCTCGGCTGCAGGTGGCTCGGCTGCAGGTGGCTCGGCTGCAGGTGGCTCCGCGGCCGGCGGCTCGGCAGGTGGCTCGCCCATCGGCACGTGCCCGACGGTGACGACGGCGGGAATTGCCCCGATGCGCCTCGAGTGTCCGCCCTCGCTGCCGATGAACGTTGGCGGCACCATCGTGCCAGGGACCTACCGTTCGACGTCGGTCGTCCTGGGCCAGGCGTACCAGGTCGACGCGGGGACAGGGCTCTGCGCGGCCCCGACGATGATTCTGGAGACCATTCGCCTCCGCCTCGCCGCGACGATGAACCAACGGGTGCTGGACTACGAGTTCGCGCGAACCTTCGTGCTCCCCGATGGAGGCGCGGTGCCTGGCATCGGCGCCGGCCGGGGCCTCGCGACGATTTCACCTGACGGGCAGATGATCAGCTTCGGCACGCCCAGCTGCTCTCTGACCGACGCGGGCATCTACGACCTGAGCGATGCGCCGCGCGTCTTCGTGGCGACGCCGACCACCTTCGCGTTTGACTGCTGCCGCGCCACGACCCCTGACGCGGGAGGTTCACCTCTCGCGGACACGGCCGCCTACATGGTCTTCCTCACCCGCGAGTGACCCGCGCCGCGGCTGAATCGGCTGGGCGCTTCGAAACGGAGTCAGCTCGGGAATGAGAAGAGCTCACCAGCTGGTGAGCTCGTGCGTCACCGGGCACTTCACGATCGATGCAGCCAGCGCGAGGAGCTCACGTTTGCTGAACTCGTTGCACCGCATCACCAGGCGCGTGAGGTGGGTGAAGGCTTCGCTGCGCAGGATCGTCTGCAGCTCGTCGCGCCGGGTCGAAGGGTAGGCGCTCACCGCGCCGGTCCAGCCCTTCGTGCCCCGCTCCAGTGCGACGTTCAGCGAGCGGGCCTGCAGCTCGAAGCGCCGGAGCGTGGCGGGGGCCTGCTTCAGGGAGAGCACCGGAAGGTCGGGCGCCTGCACGTCCAGCTCCTCGAGCTGTGCCAGCGCCCGGTGGGCGTACAGCGCCGGGAGCGCGGCGCCGACGGCTGCGCCGATTCGTTTCAGGTGAAGGACGCGCAGCGACGTCTTCCCGAGCCACTGCTCGAGCTCCTCGGGCGTCTGCGCGCTGATGGTCCACTCGCGGAGGCGCGGCGCCTTCCCGGTCAGTCTGTAGCCCGTTCTCACCCTGGAGCAGTCGGCGCGCTCGAGGTGATCGAAGCGGGCGCCGGGAGCAAAGCCGCCGCCCTCGAACTCGAGCGAGCGGAGCAGGCGCGTGAGTGTCGAGGCAGGCAGGGTGGTGGTGACCCGCGCCGCGACGAGGAACCCGCGCTCGAACTTGAGCCCGCTCAGCGCCACGCACTTCTCGAAGGGAGCGAGGAACGCCTTGCGGTGGTCGGCGAAGAGCGCGGTCTCGCGCTTGCGCTCAGCGGCGGTGGCGACGCGGTGCGCGCGGCGGATCTGCAGCGTGATGAACTCTCCGCGCGGGTCCTGCTGCTCGGTCAGCCAGTCGGCGTAGACGAGCCGGGGGGCATCATCGTCGGGCGCGGCCGCGATCGCCTCGAGCATCGCCTCCTGGTCGCGGGCATCGCGCGGCGGGCGCTGGGGCGCGCTCGTTCCCAGCTTTCGCCTGAGGCGCGCCACGGTCTCGTCGTCGAGCGGGTCCTTGCAGGGGCGTGCAGCCGTGAGCTTCTTGAGCACGTTGGAGAAGCGCTCGGTCGACGCACCCCAGCCGGACCGGAGCCCGGCCTCGTACTTCCTCGCCTCCGCCACCACGCCGAGATCGCCGTGGCGCTCCACGCAGTTGACGAGGCGCCTCCACAGCTTGCCGGTGAGCTCCTGCTCGCTGGACAGCACGCGCAACGCCATGCGCGCCACGCGCGGATCCAGCTCGACCTCGGCCCACGCCTCGACCGAGGGCCAGACGAGGCCGCCGGTCGATTCCCTCGCGAAGCCCTCGAAGGCCGCGAGGACTCCTGAGCGGCCAGCGGCGGGCGTCTTTGCAGCGAGCGTGGCGAGGGCGGCCGCGCGCTCCTTCTTCTTCGTGGGGAGATCCTCGAGCGGCTTCGCGCAGCGCGCGCCGAGCTCTTCGATCAGCTTGCCCAGCTCGGGGTCGAACGACGTGCGCCACTGCGCGAGCGCGAGCACGAGCGCGTCGTCGAGGCGGTCGGGGATGGCGGCTTCGAGCCTGGAAAGGGTCATGGGACGGTTGTCAGAAGGCCCAGGCCGCGCCGAGCCCCAGCAGGACGGCGAGCCTGGCGCCACGACACCTCGAGGCCTTCGGGGGGCAGCTCGAAGAGGTAGCCTGCTCGGCGAGCGCGCCGACCTTCAGCCTGCCAGTGGGCCCCGGTCGCGCCGCCCGAGAGGCGGAGCGAAGGTCCGACGACGCCATGAAGGCTCACCCTGACAGGGCCTTCATCACCCGCTTCAACCAGGAGCTCGTTCAGCACCGCCCCTACCGTCGCTCCTCTCCTGGAGAACTCCGCGACGGGCGTGAGCGACAGCGGCGCAGACACGGGCGGCGGGGTGCCGTCCCGGCAGGCGATCCCCAGGCAGACCAGCCCGACACCCAGCCACTGACGCTTGAGAACTCCTCGCTTCATCGTCCCTGCACCATAGCGTGGCTCTCTGGCCTCGATGGCTGTTCGTCGTCGGCCGCCACTTCGCCGGCGCACTGGACCTCCAGGACAGAGGCCGATGTTCAGCGCGAGCGCGGCTCTTCGTGCAACGTGAAGCGAGTCACTCGTGCACCGCAGCGGTGCCGACACGTGCGGAGGCCCGGATCATCCGGCCACACACCTGTCAGGCGCTGCACCAACCACCGCGCACGCGCGCTCACTTCACAGGCAGCAGCACGAAGGCGCCCTCGCGCTCGGCCTCGACCTCGGCGCGCGTCATTGGCATGGGCCTGGGCGCCCCGGCGGCCCACGCGGGGAACTGGTCGAACGCGTGGGGCTCCTTCGGCGCCCCTGACTGCCCGGTGTCGATGGTGAAGCGTGCGCGCGGCGGCGACGATAGCTCCACCACCATGCGCATCGCAGCCCCATGGTCCACTGGCAGGCCGGCTTCGGCGCGCACGGTGTTGGCGTGGCCCGACTGCTCGACGGGCTCCTTCGTGAAGAAGCCGCCCACCAGCGGCGCGCGCGCGAGCACGCCCTTGAACTGCAGCGTGTGCACCGCGCCCCACCGCCAGGTCGATGGGCGAGTGCCAGCGCGAGCGAGGACGTCGTCGAGCGCATCATCGACCGCCGCGACCATCATCGCGCGCAGGTCGCTTCCGAAGAGCGGTGAACGCCCGCCGCTTCGGAGCGCGAGGTGCACCGCGTTGGACACCGGGAAGCTGCGCGCGAGGGCCTTCACCGCGACGGCGTCGTCCACGCCGAGGCCCCGCACCACCTGACCTCTGAGCGCGGTGACGACGGCGACGAAGGGCAGGGCGCCCAGGCTGTCGGTCGAGAAGACGCCGTCGAAGCCCCGCAGCGCCGCACAGAAGTCCGCGACGAGCGCCGCGTCATGACGGGGCGTCGCCGCAGGACACGCCGCAGCGAGGACCGCGATGACGTCCTTCGCCTCGAGCGAGGTGATGTCCTGCTGCACCTCGAGCAGCTCGTCGGCCGAGGGCTTCTTCGCGCCGAGCAGGGCCGACAGCCGCTGGTGAATGCGCCGCGCGCGGTGCGCAGGGACGCCGGAGGTGCCGACGGCCCGAACGCGCCAGTCGTCGTCGCCGAGCACGCGCTGGTTCGCCGCGACGAGGTAGCCCGCGTCCGGGTTGGTGAGCGCCGGCTTCTCGGTCTGAAGGAGGAACCGCTCGGCCATCGGCCCCGGCGCGTCGGTGCGCGGCAGCCGCCCGCTCACGCCGGGTGGTCGGAGCGGCGCATACGCGGCCAACCGGTAGGCGATGGTGCCATCGGTGAAGGCGAGCGCCACGTTCTGCCCCGACACCTGCACCCGCGAGATGGCCGCCGTCGCCTCGTCGGCGTCCTTCGCGCGCAGGAAGTCCCAGAAGCCGCTGACGGGCCCCGCGTTGAGGCCGCCCACCTCGAAGCCGGGCCACAGCAACGCATACCGCTCGGGCGAGCTGACCCAGGCGTCGGACAGCACCGGGCCGAAGGGCGTCTCGAGCCAGGTCTCCACCTTCGCCTCGGCGTCTTCCTTGCGGCCGAGGCGGAAGCGCTGCTCCACGCGCGTCACCTCGACGGGCACGCCGCCCACCGCGAAGCCGCCGTCGGGTGCGGGGTCGAGGCGCACGAGGTCCTGCGTGTCGGCGTAGGAGACGGTCATGCCCCAGGCGAGCGACCGCGTGTGGCCGATGAGGACGGCGGGAATGCCCGCGAACGTCGCTCCGACGCCGGTGAAGTCCGGGTGCTCGAGGTGCGCGAGGTAGAAGACCGACGGCAGCTCGTGGTTGAGGTGCGGGTCGTTGCACAGCACGGGCACGCCCGCCGCCGTTCGCGAGCCGTGCACGGCCCAGGAGTTCGACGCGCCGAGCTGCTCGAGGCCGAGCCGGTCGGCCAGCTCTGCGGCTGACGATGGAAGCGTGGCGAGCGCGACCGGTCCACCCGCCAGCTCGAGAGCCGACGGCAGGCTCGCGCCCGTGACAGGTGAGCTCACCGGCTGAGCCGGGAGCGTTGGCGTGTTCCCGGCCGCCGTGGCCGCTGGGCCGGGCTGGACGAGCGCCGAGACGCTGTCGAGGAGTGACGTGGGCCGCTCCGTCTGCGTGGGCGCGCCGCCGGCGACGATGGGCACGCCGCCAGTCCAGTGCGGGGCGTCGAGCAGCGCGCGACGTGGGTCGTCAGCGGCGAGCTTCGCCAGTAACTGGGCGCGCGCGAGCTCGTCGCGGAAGTCGGCTGCGAGCGACCAGGACTGGAGCCGCATGACGGCGAAGCTGTCCTCCGCCGTGAACGTCCCGAAGGACGCGCCGAGCAACGCGAGCTCGGCCGTCGTGCCCGCGTGCGCCGCGCCGGCCGTCACCCCCTTCGCGTAGGCCTCGAGCGTCGCGCGGTCTCTCGCCTCGAGGGCCGCGAAGGCGTCGCCCAGCCGCCACGTCAAGGTCCGCAGCCGCCGGTCCAGCGGCAGCGCGTCGGCGCCGAAGAGCTCCGTCAGCCGTCCCCGCGCGGCGTGCTTCATCACCAGCACCTGGAACGTGCGGTCGCGGCCGTGCATGAAGCCGAGCCCGAAAGCGACGTCAGCCTCGCGCTCGGCGAAGACGTGCGGAATGCCCCGCGCGTCGAGCAACACCTCCACCCGCGCCGTCGGGCCGTCCACCGTCAGGGTGAGCGGCGTCTTCGGGTCGAGCCGCGGCGGCGCGTAGCGCGCGAGGCAGGCACTGAAGATGAGCAGCAGCGGCGCAAGTCGTCGGGCAGACACGCCCACCCTCTACAACTCCCGAGCCCAGCGTGCAGTCACCGCGCGTGGCAGGTCACGCCAGCCCGGGCCGAGGCGCGTCGATGACAGCCTCGTCCCGGGTGAACAGCTTCTTCACCTCGGCGGTGAGGTAGATGACGAAGCCGGCTGCCGTGAAGACGGCCCACCACCACCACGCGATGGGCTCGGTGTGCAGCAGGCGGTTCATCAAGGGCAGGTACGTGAACGCCAGTTGGGTCGCCAGCATCACGCCTGAGCCGAGCCAGACCCAGCCGTTCGTCCACAGGCCCAGGCGCCAGAGCGGCAGGCGCAGGCTCCGGCAGGCGAAGAGATAGCCCACCAGCGCCGCGACGATGGTGTTGACGGCGATGGTGCGCGCCTGCGGGTGGCCCAGCTCGAGGTGCTCCGCCCACTCGAAGAAGCCGAACGCGAGCGCACCCATGACGCCGGAGATGAGGAGCGTCCGCACGCCCAGCCGAACGTCGAAGATGGGCGCGTCGACCTTGCGCGGCGGTCGCTGCATCAGCCCCGGCTCTTTCTTCTCGAAGACGAGCGCCGTGCCGAGCAGCACCGCCGCCACCATGTTCACCCAGAGGAGCTGGACCGGCAGCACCGGCAGCTCCGTGCCGAGCAACATGGCCGCCAGCAGCACCAGGCCCTGTCCCCCGTTCGCCGGCAGCGACCACGCGATGAACTTCACCAGGTTGTCGTAGACGCCGCGGCCCTCTTCGACCGCCGCCTCGATGGTGGCGAAGTTGTCGTCGGTGAGGATCATCGCCGCCGCCGCCCGCGCGACGTCGGTGCCACCCTTGCCCATCGCCACCCCGATGTCCGCCTGCTTGAGGGCCGGCGCGTCGTTGACGCCGTCTCCCGTCATCGCCACCACATGGCCCCGGCTCTGCAGCGCCCGCACGAGCTTCAGCTTCTGCTCCGGCGCCACCCGCGCGAAGACCGACACCTGCTCGGCGAGCGTCGGCAGCACTTCGACAGGCGTGTCATCGAGCTCCTGCCCGGACACCGCGCGGAGCTTTCCATCAGCGGTGCGTTCCCCCTGCAGGCCGAGAGCGTCGGCGATGGCCGCGGCCGTCACGCGGTGGTCGCCGGTGATCATCTTCACCTGAATCCCCGCGGCCAGACAGGCGGCCACGGCTCGCTTCGCCTCCGGCCGCGGCGGGTCCATCATGCCGACGAGACCGAGCAGGGTGAGGCCCTGTACGTCGGCGTGGCTGAGATTGTCGGTCGCGGCGGGCAGGTCCTTGCGCGCCACCACGAGCACCCGCAGCCCTTGTTGCGCGAGCTCGTCCACCCGCGCGTGGAGCGCGGCGGGGTCGATGGGAGAGGTGCCCTCGACGGTCTGCTGCGTGACGCATCGGCTGAGCAACGCGTCGGACGAGCCCTTGACGTACGCCACGGCGCCTGTCGGCGAGGCGTGCAGCGTGGCCATGAACATGTGCTGGGACTCGAACGGCACCACGTCGCGACGCTCGAAGGGGCCCAGCGCCGCCGCGTCGAGCCCGGCCTTGCGGGCCGCGACGGTGAGCGCCGCCTCGGTCGGGTCACCTTCCACCTTCTCCTCGCCCGGGTGCCCGACGAGCCTGGTGTCGTTGCACAGCGCCCCGCCGCGCAGACAGTCGAGGAGCGGTTGCAGGGAGCCGGGGTCGAGCCGCGCGCCCTCCCGCTCGAAGTGACCGGCGGTGTCGAAGCCGACGCCGGTGACGGTGATCTGCTGGCCCGCCACCCAGAGCGTCGTGACCGTCATCTGGTTCTCGGTGAGCGTGCCCGTCTTGTCCGAGCAGATGACGGTGGTGCTGCCGAGCGTCTCCACGGCGGGCAGGCGGCGGATGACGGCGCGACGACGCGCCATGGCCGAGACGCCGATGGCGAGCAGAATGGTGACGGCCGCCGGCAACCCCTCGGGAATGGCGCCGACGGCCAGGGCGACCGCGCCGTTGAAGGTGGTGTTCAGGTCTCGTCCGCGCAGCGCCTCGATGCCGAAGAGCGCGGCCGAGACCCCGAGGATGATCCACACCAGCAGGCGCGAGAGCTGGGCGATCCGGCGGGTGAGCGGCGTCTCGAGCTGCTCGGTCCGCTCCATCAGCCCGGCGATGCGGCCGGCCTCGGTGTCATTCCCGGTCGCCACCACGACGCCGCGACCCTGCCCCCAGGTCACCGACGAGCCCGCGAAGGCGAGGTTCTTCCGGTCGCCCAGCGGCGTCTTCTCGAGCAGCAGAGGCAGCGCCTTCTCGACGGCCACGGACTCGCCGGTGAGCGCGGCCTCTTCAATCTGCAGGTCCTTCACGAGGAACAGCCGCACGTCGGCGGGCACCGTGTCGCCCGACTGGACCGCCACCACGTCGCCCTTCACCAGTTGCTCGCTCGGGATCCGCCGGAGCACCCCGTCGCGCAACACGGTGGCCTCGGTGACGATGGTCTTCCCCAGCGCGGCGATGGCCTGCTCGGCGCGGTGCTCCTGAACGAAGCCGATGAGGCCGTTCAGCAACACGACGGCGCCGATGACGGCCGCGTCCACGTAGTCACCCAGGAAGACGGACAGCGCGCCGGCGCCGATGAGCACCACCACGAGCGGCTGCAGGAACTGGTCGAGCAGCTTCCTCAGCGACGACACGCCCTTGCGCGAGGTGATGAGGTTGGGCCCGTCGCGCTGGAGCCGCGCCTCGGCGTCGGTCGCGCTCAGCCCCTGCTCGGAGCTCGCCACCGTCTCCAGCGCCTGCGCGAGGGTGACTGCGTGCCAGGCCGTCGTCACACGAATCTCCAATCGACTTCACACATCCGCGAAGGCGCCCTCAGGCGTGAGCCGCTCCCCCAGTCGCGCCGTGTGCCTGGCGAAGGCCCCTGGCGCGTCGTCACGACGTGCTCACCCCCTCGGGCTGGAGACGGCCTCACCTCGTGCACGCCCGGGACTGTATGAACGGGCGCTCTCCGCGCAAGCGCCTGCTGTCACGCTCGACGATGCCTCCGCTCGCCAGGGTGAACCCTCGACGCGCAAGCGCCCGGGCCGCCGGTCACGCCTTCGAGCGCTCGACGGTCCCTTCGGTGAGGGCTTCGCGGAGGGGAGGCGCTCGAAGGCGCCCGAGCGGCCTGTTCACGCCTTCACGCGCTCGACGATGCCTTCGATGAGCTTCGCCGAGGTGAGGCCCTCGGACTCGGCGGTGAAGTTCGGCAGCACCCGGTGGCGCAGCACGGGCTTCGCGAGCGCGCGCACGTCGTCCACCGAGGCGGCGAAGCGGCCCGAGAGAATCGCCCGCGCCTTGGCGCCGATGACGAGGTACTGGCTGGCGCGCGGCCCGGCGCCCCACGAGACGTTGCGCGAGACGAAGTCGAACGCCCCCGGCTCCTTCGGCCGCGTCGCCCGCACGAGGTCCACCGCGTACTTCACGACGTGGTCCGGCACCGGCACCCGGCGCACCAGGTCCTGCAGCGTGAGGATGTCCTGCGGCGAGAGCACCTTCGACAGGGCCGCCTGCGCGCCGCTCGTCGTCTGCTTCACGATGCGCACCTCTTCGTCCGCCGACGGGTAGCCGACGTCGACGTAGAACATGAAGCGGTCGAGCTGCGCCTCGGGCAGCGGGTAGGTGCCCTCCTGCTCGATGGGGTTCTGCGTCGCGAACACGAGGAAGGGCGGGTCGAGGTGCCAGGTGCGGCCCGAGGCGGTGACGCGGTACTCCTGCATCGCCTGCAGCAGCGCGGCCTGCGTCTTCGGCGGCGTACGGTTCACCTCGTCGGCCAGCACGATGTTCGCGAAGATGGGGCCCTTCATGAAGCGCAGCTCGCGGCGGCCCGTCGAGCGGTCTTCTTCGAGAATGTCGGTGCCGGTGATGTCGCTCGGCATCAGGTCGGGCGTGAACTGCACCCGGTTGAAGCTGAGCGTCAGCACCTCGGCCAGCGTCGAGATGAGCAGCGTCTTCGCCAGGCCCGGCACGCCGACGAAGAGGCAGTGGCCCTTCGAGAAGAGCGCGATGAGCAGGTGGTCGACGACCTCTTTCTGGCCGACGACGCGCTTGTCGATCTGCTCCAGCACGGCCGCGCGCGCCCTCGCCAGCGCCTCGACTGCCTTCAGGTCGTCCTGCGCCGCCGCTCCGTCACCCGTCGTGTCGCTCATGACTGGCGCGGGTTGTAACCGGCACGAGCGGCCGCGTCACTGCGCGAACGTCAGCACGAACAACCCGAAGGTGGAGTCGTTGCCGCCGCCCTGCGCCCCGCGCGTGAGCGTGATGCGGGTGTTCGACGCGGTGCGGCTGTAGACGACCCGCGCCTGCGTGTAGCCGAGCACGTCGTCGCTGCTGACGTTCGTCTCCCCGCCGGCCTGGCCACCAGGGCCCTGCCCGCCGACGAACGACCAGGTCCGGTCGAGCGGGTGGGTCTGGGTGCCGATGTCCTGGGTGCTGCTGGTGGTGGTGTTGCCGTTGATGGTCACCCCGGCGAACTCCTGCACCGCCGCGAGGGTGTTCGGCACCGCGAGCCGCTCCCATGAGATGCCGTCGAAGGCCAGGTTCACGCAGTTACCCATGGTGCCGACGCCCCGAGAGAACGTGAGCTGGGTGTCGCTGGTGAGCACGCCGCGCAGGCGGTACTTGCAGATGGCCGTCTCGTTCGCGGGCGCCGTCGAGGGGTTCTCGACCCGCTGCGTGTGCAGCAACACCGAGGTGGTGCTGGCAGGCGGCGCCGCGACGGCCGGCGTGAGTGACGTGCTCACGCCGCGGTCCACCGTCACGCCGGCCAACTGCACGACCTGGAGCGAGTAGTTCACCGTCGTCGACCAGGCCGCCATCGGTGCCGCCTTCAGGTCCACCTGTGTCGCGCTCGCGAGCTCGGCGGTGACGCCGTCGTCGAACGAGAACGTCGTGCCGCTGTTCTGGTAGCCGAACAACAGGAAGGCACCGGTCGTCGAGCTGAGCCCGGCTGCGCTGATGTCCACGGCGACGGTGCCGCTCGAGCCGCCGGCGTTTCCGCTGAAGTGGTTCACCTGAAGCCCAGCGCCCATCGTCACCACCTGGAAGGTGACGCGGACCTCCTGTGATGTGCCCGTGCGCTGGCAGACCAGTGCCGTGGCCATCGCGTCGATGGTGCACACCGTCGAGGCTGAGTCGGGCGTGTTGGGGCCGTTCTGGGCGACCGCCTGGAACGTGTAGAAAGACGTGCTGCGCGCCGACGCCGGCAGCGGCGGCACGATGGTGCAGGGGTTCGCGCTGGTCGAAGATGAAGTCTCGTTGTTCTCGATGGTGCACGTGCCGCGGCGCACGGCCGGGTGAATCGAGATGGCGGCGCTGGTGCCCGCGCTGAAGACCGAGCTCGGGTCGGTCGCGGTGATGGTCATCGTTCGCGCTGTGGCTGCGGAGTCGGTGGCCGTCGAGCTCGCCGGGTCAGCACTCAGGCCCTTGAGGTAGACGAGCGTCGTCGCGTTGCCGGCCGCGATGGTTCGGCCCGGGAGGGTCGCCGCGCCGCTGTCAGAGCAGTTGCTCGTCGTGTGCAGGGTGTACGAGCCAGCCGGAGGAGAACCGCCCACGGTCACGTTCACGGTCGTGTCGTAGCGCGTGAAGTCGGTGCCTCCGACCTGCCGCAGGATGGTGACGGGCGTGCACGTCTTGAAGAGCAGGTCCGTCGTGCCGGGCGACACCGTGAGCGCCGCCGCCGGTCCTCCCGAGACGACGACAGACGCCGCCGGCGTGGGCGTCAGCGGCGACCCCGACGTGTCCGTCGCGACGGCGTTGAAGGTCCCATTCACCACCGCATAGGCATACAGGTCTGGGGACTCGGTCTGCATGGCGTTGATCTGGAAGGCGCCCGTCACCTCGGTGGTGCAGGTCGGGTCGGTGAAGAACCGGAAGCCGGTGGTCGCCGCCGGCGCGAAGGAGAGCACCCGCGCGGTCGGCGTCTGGATGGGCGCCACCCCGTCGGTCACCTCCACCCGGAAGGCGCTGCTGCAGGTGAACCGGGCGAGGGTCGCTGGCGGCGCGGCCCCTTGCTTCCATCGGAGGGCGGTCGCCGACGAGACGATGATGTTCCAGTTCTGGGTCGCCGCGAGCGGCGGCGTGCCGACCCTGAGCCCGGCCATCGGGTCCGGCGTCGAGTTGCGCAGGTAGAAGCTCGCCGACGTCGCCGTGCCGGCCGCGAGGTCGGTGATGGGGCCCGTGCAGCCGGGCATGGCGAAGAACGTGCCGTTCGCCATCGTGAGCGCCTGGGTGCCGATGGCCGTGGGGTTGCCGTACTGGTCCGCGCCGGAGACCGTCACCGCCTGGCTACAGAGGTTCGCCGCGAGCGAGGCGGGTGGCGTGGTGACGAAGGCCAGCGTGGTGAGCGCACCGCCGACAACCGTGGTCGAGGTGTCCAGGGGCGCGACGAGCGGTGTGCTCGAGACCGCGACCGTGAGAGCTCCCACCTTCCGCGGCTTGACGCTGAAGGTAGCGGTGGACGCCATCGCGGCGAGGTTGACTGCGCCGGGGTTGGACAGCTCGGTGCCCATGCAGCCCGTCCCCACGTAGAGCTGGGCCTCGTTCGGGGCGACCGAGGCGGCGCCCGAGAGGGTGATGGTGACGATGCGGAGCGCGCCGCCGGTGGCGTTCCCACCGCCGTCAACCCGGCGCACCGTGAAGTCCACACACCCGTCCGCCGACGTCATCGCCGAGGGGAAGTTGGTGCGCTGCAGCGCCACCTCAGTGCCCGCCACGACGTTGAACGACGCGCTGCCCGCGGTCGCCGGCATGGGCGGAGTGGCGGTCACCGTCACCATTCCGAGCGCGGCTGGCTGGGGACGGAAGCCGACGATGACGGTGCTGCTCGCGGGGATGGTGGCGGACGTGGTGGTGCCGCCGCTGCAGTCCGACGCCGTGTAGAAGGCCCCAGAGGCCGAGCTGAGCATCACCGAGGTCGGCGTCGTCACGCGGTTGTTGCCCACGTCGAGCGCCTCGAGCTCGAGCGCCGTGCAGCCGCCCCACGGTTGGTCCGTCGTCGGTGGATTCACGAAGTTCACCCGGCCGACCGCGCCGGCGCCGACCGTCGTCGAGCCCATGGCTGACGTGACGCCCGGCCCGCCGCTCACCACGAAGTTCAGCGCGCCGAGCGCGCGCGGCGAGTACGAGAAGGTCCTCGAGCTGCCCGCGAACGTCAGCGTCACCATCGTCTGGGCGGTGGAGCCGCAGGTGGCTCCTTCGGCCATCAGCATGCCGCCCAGGCTGCCCGGTCCCGAGGCGGTGGCTGACACCATCTGGCCCGCCGGCGTCGTGGCGAGATTGCCCTCACCATCGACGCGCTCGACGGTCACCGTCGTGCACGCCCCCACGGGTGAGCTGACGGGTGGGTTGTTCGTCGCGAACCGCAGCAGCTCGGCGGCGCCCGCGCTCACGGTGACGCCGCTCGTCGTCACTGGCGTGTGGCCCGTGGCCGTCGCGGTCAGGGTCGAGGTGCCGACCAGCCGGCCGCGAACGGAGAACGTCGCGCGCGTCTCGCCAGCCCCGAAGCTCAAGGCCGCTCCCGGCGTGCCGCTCATGCAGGACGCCGTGTCGCCGTGCACCGAGAGCACTCCGGTGGTGTTGACGGCGACGGCAAAGGGGAGCGCTGCGCCCGGGCTCGGGTTCATGAACGCGTCCACCCGCTCGAGGGTGACCGTCGTGCAGGCTCCCGCGCCGAGGGCCGCCAGCGGCTGGGTGACGACGCGCAGCGCCGTGCCCGTTCCTGCATCGACGCCGAAGGTGATGGTGTTGGTGGACGACGTCGAGATGCCGGTCGCGGTGAGGGTGTAGGGCTGCGCGCGCTGGGCGGTGGCGAAGAAGGTGACGCCGCCGTCGCTCATCGCCACCGTCGGCGAGGCCGGAGTGCACGTGGCTGCTGCCGAGAACGCCACGCCGGCCGGCAGCGCCACCACCGGGCTCGCCGCGGGCGTGATGGGGCCGCTCGCCGAGGTCGGGTTGTCGAAGGCGTCGAACGAGCGCAGCACCAGCGGAGGGCCACAGACGCCAGCCGTCGTCGAGACCGTGGTGGGTGGGTCGAAGACGAGCTTGCTCGTCGGGCCCGGGTTCACCCGCGCGGGCTGCGGCGGAGCCGTGGTGGTGAGGTTCGTCGCGCTCGCCGTGAGGGTGAACGACGCGGCGCGGGTGGAACGGAAGTGGAACGACACCTCGCTGAAGCCGGAGTTGATGGTGAGCTGGTTGGACGTCAGCGGGGTGGTGCAGCTCGAGTCGCTGAAGAGGGTGACGAACCCGGCGGCGCTGGGGCTCAGCGTCACGGTCGTCATCGCGGGCACCGGCGAGACGGGCGACGTCAGGGAGTTCTGCTCGCGCGTCTGCAGACGGACTGGCGGGCTGCAGACGTTCGCGGTGGTGGTGATGGTGGTGGCGCTCGCAGGAAAGACGAGCGCGCTGGGCGGCATGGTCGCGACATCGACCTGCAGCGACCTCGCGGGGTCAGGCAGTGTGCTCGCCGTCGCCGTAACCCGGTACGTCCCCGGCCCCATCGCCCGCAGGTACACGCCGGCGCGAGCCTGGCCTGCCGGCACGGTGAGCGTCGTCAGGGGGTTCCCGCCGCAGCCGGTGCTCGCGAAGAACTGCAGCGTGCCTCCGCCGCCGGGCGGCATCACGGCCAGGGAGACGTCGACACCGCCAGGCCCGGCGACCGTCAGGTTGTCGTTGGCGTCGAAGAGCTCGACCTCGGCCGGCATCAGGCCGCAGTCGTTGTTGAGCAACCCCAGCACGGTAGTGACGAACTCGAGGTGGTCGGGCGCTCCAGCGGTGACGGTGAACGGCAGCGTCGCGGGCATGCCCATGTTGACGCCCGGCGAGCTCACCTCGACGGTGATGGGCATGCCGGTCGGCGTCGCCCGCGTGCCTCGCAGGTAGAGCCGGGCCGTCGAGGTGCCCGCCGCGATGGACGGCACGCCCTCGGTGGTGCACGTCGGGTCGGTGTACGTCCGCACCGTGTTCGTGCCGGGCGGTCGGTAGGTGACGGCGAGGGGCAGGCTGTTCGCTCCGACGTTGGTCGGCATCATGCGGTCGTCCTGCGCGATGACGTCGACGGCGGTCGAACACGCCCCCGCCTGCGCGGACAGCGACACCGGGTTCACCGCGAGGCGCGTGACGGGGCGGTCGGTGATGGTGGCGGTGAACGTGGTGGAGCCCAGCCCCGTCGCGCTGGCGGTGAGCGTGAGGGAGCCCGGGGCCGCCGCCCGGAACGAGAACGTGGCGCGGTTCACCCCGAAGCGCAGCAGAAGCGTCGAGGTGGTGAGCGGCGTCGTGCAGGCGACGTCACTGAAGAGCTGGAGGCCCGTCGCCGACGTCCCTGTCGGAGCCAGAGTGACCATGGTGTCCACCGACACGGGCGCGGGCATGCCAGCGGCGATGCTCTGCAGGGCCACTTCCCCAGAGCAGTCGGCGGCGACGACGGAGGCTGGGGGCGTGTCGAAGACCAGGCCCATCGCAGGCCGGTTGCACGCCAGCTCGTTCGCGCAGGTCGGGTCGCTGCAGAAGAGCCGCCCGTCGCAGTTGGTGTCCGTGGTGGAGCCGCAGACCTGCGTGGCGCCAGGGTTCACCTGCGCGTTGGTGTCGTCGCAGTCGGCGCCGCCCTTCTGCCGGTCGACCCAGGTGTCGCGGTCGCCGTCGAGCGTCATGTCGGGCTGACCGACGACCAGCTCGAACTCGGTGACGCCGGTGGCGGGGAAGCTCTGGCTCTTCTCCTCCGAACGGGAGGACAGCTTCCAGGCCGTCTCGTCCGCGCAGCGACCCTGGTAGGCGGTCGCCTGCCACGACAACGTCGCCGGAAAGTCGCCGCGCGCGATGCCGATGAAGTACTCGCTCTTTCCGCTCTGGCGGGGCACCACGGAACGCGAGACGCGCGATCCCCCGCTGGTCGCATCGACGACCAGGCACTCGGCGCGGACGGACGAGTCGATGGAGACCTTGAGCAGGAGCCCGCCCTCGGTCTTGCGAGGGCACCCGGTGAGCGTGAGCACGAGTCCGGTCGCGAAGACCAGGCCGCGGAGCGGAGTTGGGATCATGAGAGCGCCAGGGCGAGAGGGCCCCCGAGCGGGCCCTGAGAGAAGCCCAGCCTAGCATGTGCACCGGACGACGGAGGGGCCCGTGTGGTGGGCTTGCTCCCCACAAGCCCATCGCCCCCGCCCGCAATGTTACCAGTGGTGACTCGTCATGTTTCCACTGGTGACATGGGGCGTCAGGGCGTTGCGCCCACGGTCTGCGCCTTCGGGGTCGGCGCCTGAATCACCCAGGTGACGTCCAGCTCTTCGCCCGTCTCGTCGTGACCGGTGACGCCGTTCCCATTGGTCCGTCGCTCGAGGCCTTCGTTGGTGCACAGGCGCTGGAACGTGGTGCTCGTGGAGGCGGAGCCCGAGATGGGGCGCTGGAGGGCGATGGAGGTGTCTGGCACGTAGCCCGGCAGCCCTGCCTTGTCGGTGCGGTACGTCGTGCTGGTGCCCCAGAGCACGTAGTCCACGTCCTGGACCGTCGCCGAGGTGCCGTCCCACGAGTACAGCACCAGCTCCTCGCCAGCGTTGCTGAGCAGGCCCAGGCCGCTGCCGCCGTCCGACAGGCCGAAGACCACGTCGCGGTCGTCGAAGTCGCCGAGCATGTTCGCGACGAGGGGGTCATCGACCTGACCGGTCCCCGCGACCTCGTAGGTCGGTCTCGAGGCCGCGCAGGAGTAGACGCTGCAGAAGCGGGTCGCTCCGGTGAGCGCGATGGTCTGAAACTCGCCAGGCGCGATGGAGGCCCCTGCGGGAAAACGCAGGTTGAAGTCGTTGAACGTCGTGCCGCACGCGCCGCCGCTGACGACGAACGGGTAGAGACAGTTCGTCCCACCGTCCAACGAGAGGAACGTGGCGTTGTAGACGTAGACGTTGGTGAGCGAGAGCGTCGCGGCGGTCGGGTTCCAGAGCTCGACGAACTCCCCCGCCGTCGGCGTGACGCCAAGCTCCGTGACGACGAGGTGGTTGGTCCGCGGAGCCGCTCCGCACGTCGAGCTGGCCGAGATGACGACCTCGGCGTCCGTGCGCGGTCGCAGCTTCCGACGGCAGAAGGAGAAGTGGCCGAAGCCCGTGATGGAGTTCACCACGCCTCCGACAGGGGGACTCTGGGTGAGGCCGAAGCTCGATGAGACCTGCAGCCGCTCGACGCCGTTGGAGATCTCGAAGAGGCCGAAGGTGTCACGGCCAGCCGACACCGTGCCGCTCTGGACGCGAACGAGCACGCCCTCGTAGTCCTCAGCGTTGGGCCCATCGACCCACGGCGCGCCGGTCGGAGGACACCCGGTCGAGCCGCCCGTCTGGCCGACCTGCGCAATCGTCACCACCGCAGGTTGAGGCACTGTGGCCGCACCGACGCGCGTCACGGAGCCGCAGCTCGCGGTCAGCCGCAACGTGGAGTTGTTGAAGTTCTCTGCGTACTCGCCCACGACGACGAGGTCATCGCCCGTCGCGGCCAGGAGTGAGGCTGGGAGCGTCGAGACGACCTGAATGCCGGACCAGGGCGCCGTGGTCGCGAGGTTCTTCTCGGACAGGTAGAACGCCTGCCGCGGAACGCGGGCGCCGGCATCGACGGGGAGGAAGGAGTCGTCGGGATCGGCGAAGACCGCTGACATCGCGACGCCCGCCACCCGTACGCAGGTCCCTGCGACGACGGCGCTCTGCTGCACCGCGGTGATGGTCGTCGGCATGGCCGTCGAGCCACCGCCCGCTGCACCACCGCCGGTTGAGCCACCGCCGGTTGAGCCGCCGCCCGTCGCACCGCCGCCTGTTGCACCGCCGCCGGTTGAGCCACCGCCCGTCGCACCGCCGCCCGTCGAGCCGCCGCCCGTCGAGCCGCCGCCCGTCGAGCCGCCGCCGGTTGAGCCACCGCCCGTCGCACCGCCGCCGGTTGAGCCACCGCCCGTCGCACCGCCGCCCGTCGCACCGCCGCCTGTTGCACCGCCGCCCGTCGCACCGCCGCCCGTTGAGCCGCCGCCTGCCAGGCCACCTGCCGAGTTCGTGCTCTGGCACTGGCCGAACTGACACATGAGCCCCAGCTGGCAGACTGAGCAACTGTCCCCGTTCCTTCCACACGCCGACAGGCTGCTCCCTGATTCGCACTGCCCGGTCGACGTCGAGCAGCAACCAGCACAGGTGCCAGGGCCACAGGCGGGCTTCGACGGGCCACAACTTCCGGCACCCACGGCTGAAGCGAGGCCGACGGCGAGAGCCAGGACGAGCGAGCGCATAGACCCGGAAGTCTTGGACAGGTGCTGCGACGTGTCACGTGCGATGGACACGGAGCCAGGGGTGGAGGCGCTTGTCACCCGCCGCCGAGGAGGGCAGGCCGAATGAAGCTGGAGAACGCGAACCGAGCGGGCTGATCAGCCCCGTTCACTCAGAGCGGGTGGATTGTTCCTGCGACATCCCACTGCCCACCCACCGGCGTCACCCGCACCACCTTGAAGCTCGCGCGAAGCGGCGCGAGACGTGCGTCCTTCCCCCGCAGGACGACCTGCATGTCCGCCCCGACGCAGGGCTCGAGTGGCGAGCGGAAAGCAAGGCCTTCACTCGAGAGGTTCCGCCCGTCACCGGCGAACTCCACGCCGCTCTCGATGTCCACCACTCCGACCGAGGTGTCCTCGAGGGTCAGGCGCGTGAAACGGCGATGGTTCTTCGAGGGCATGCGGACTCCTGGAGAGGTGCTGCAAGGGTGTGGCGCGATGTTACGGGCCCCGCGCTTCGCGTCAAAAAACCTCACGCTCGGCGCCGCGCCTCGGCTCATGTGACCAATGGCCACTTTGCGGGCCTCGAAGTGTGACCAATGGTCACTTCTCGCTCGACGGCTCAGCGGTGCGGGTCGGCGACGTCCCGGACGTCTCGCCAGCGGGGGCGTTCAGCCGCAGCACGAGCAGCAGCGCGGCGGCGGGCCATGACTGCATCAACATGCGGTTCAGCAAGGTGCCGTTCTCGGCGAAGACCCGCACGCGCTCGGGACCCGTCACCAGCGCCGCCACCAGGAACACCAGCCCAGCGATGAAGGTCCACCGCAGCGCCTTCACCTGCGGCGTCATCGAGGCAGAGACGAGGGCGCCAACGGCGACCGCCCAGAACACTCCCCACGTCGGCAGGTCGGTGACGTGGTGGACGAGGAGGCGCCCCAGCGTCGGCAGCCACTCGACGACGGGCGCATGAGCGGCGTGGTCGATGACCCCCACGCCATGGCGATGAAGGAGCCAGCGCCACGTCACCGCCGCCACGAGCGCCAGCAGCGCCGGCGTCAGCCACGGCAGGACAGGGCGCTTGACGGTCCTGCTGGCGAAGAGCCCCAGCGTCGCCGCCAGCACGTGCGCCACCCCTTCGTCCTTGAACCCCGTCAGCACCACGGCGAGCACGCACGCGGGCGCGATGCGGTCTGTCAGCAGGAAGCCCAGCAGCGCGACGGTGAGCAGCCCGACAGGAAGGTCGACGTACACCGAGCGAACGTGCACCCAGACGAGGGGCGCCGCGGCGACGACGGTGAGCGCGAGGAGCCCTGCCTCCCTGCGCCTGAGCACCGGCCACCACGCCTCCGCCGCTGCTGCGGCGCACCAGCACACCAGCAGCGACGCCGCGGCGACGTGCGTCTCGAGTCCATCGCCGCCGAGCGACAACCACCCGACCGCGGCGGGCCACAGCGGTGGATAGCCCGCAGGGATGACGTGCTGGGCCGTGTCGAGCGACGCGCGAACCCCGGCGCCGAAGCCATGCGCCTCGAAGCGCGCCTTCGCGAGCCAGACGAACTCGTCCCAGTGTGTCGGCACCCACGGACGCATGAGGACCAGCGCCACGACGACGGCCAGCGCTCCCCAGGGCAGCAGGCTGCGCGCCGGCGCGTCGACCGGGCGTGGCAGCAGCCGCGCGCACACGAGCAGGGTCGAGCCGAGCACCACGCCTGCGAAGCCGAGCGCGCTCGCATAGAGCAGCGCCAACGCGAAGAACATCGATGACGGCGCCACCAGTGAATCTCGAACCCGCGCCCGCAGCACCAGCGCGCGCAGCACGGCGCCCATGAGCTGCAGGAACGCCGCTCCGGCGAAGGCGGCCGCGTTCGTCACGGCCCGACTCCGCAGACGGTTCGCCCCGCCAGCGCGTCGCCGCGGCACGCGGTCGTGAGGACGTTGCCTCGAAGCTCGACCTCGACCCCGCCATCGACGCCATCGGGCCGCGACGGCCACGCGTACCGCGCGAGCGGGAACAACACGTCATCATCGTCACGCACCACCTTCACCGGCGCGCTGGGCCAGCTCGCGACCTGCTCGAGGTCGGACAGTCCCACCCGCACGAGCGTCGCGAGGGATGCCCGGCGACCTGGCGCGTCAGCCCGCCGGACCAGCACCTCGAACGCGCCCGGCACCGCCGCCAGGAGCAGGAGCGCGGGCAGCACCACCCTGGCGCGGCGTGTCCGGAGCAACGCCACCGTCACGACCAGCGCGACGAGGCTCAGCCCCGGTCCCGCTCCCGCCTCGGGGAACTGCTTCCGCGGCGCTCCGGTGACGCTGTTCGCGCCGTCGAGCACGATGGCCTCTGGCGTGGTGAGCCGGGGCTGGAGCTCGGGGGCGGGCACGACGGAGCGATTAGTCCCCGCCTGCCGCCGAGTCGATCCCCTCAAGCCCCTTCAGCCTCGACCGCCGACTCCGCGTGCCGAACCACCTCTGGTACGAGGACGGGCGCGGTGGTCTCTGTTGCTCACGGTCCCGAGCGCGTGTGCCTGTTCGCCGGTTCGCCGTGAAGACCCAGATGACGCGGCGAGGCAGCGTCGAGGCCTGCGCGCGCGGCCCGGGGCAGCAGCGACTCGAGGAAAGGCAGGGCGAACGTCCGGCCCGTGGCCCCCGGCGCCTCCGGCCTCGACCGCTGACTCCGCGTGGCGAACCATCTCTGGTACGAGGACGGGGTGCGCTGGTCTCTGCTCCTCACGGTCCTGAGCGCGTGTCCCCACTCCGCCCGCGGCCCGGCGCCTGCGCATGACCTGCTCGTCATCGCGCCCCACCCGGACGACGAAGTGCTGATGGCTGCTGGGCTGCTTCGCCGCGCCCTCGCCGAGCACCGTCGCGTGGCGGTCGTGGTCGTCACCAACGGCGACTTCACCTGCGCGCGCGATGGGCGGGCGCGGCAGGCCGAGACCGTCGCCGCGCTCGGCTCGCTCGGCCTCCGTGAGTCCGACGTGCACTTCCTCGGCTACCCCGATGGACACCTGCACGAACTCACGGCCACGACGCTGTCGGTGGCGCGAACAGCCGGTGACGGTGGCTGTGTCGCCTCGTCGAGCACCTGGGCGAACCGCGGCGCGGGCCACGTCGACGAACACACCTGGCGCACCGGGCACCCGGGCACGCTCACGAGTGACGGCCTCGTCGAAGACCTCGCAGCGTTGTTCTCGGCGCTCCGTCCACGCGACCTCGTCGTCCCCCACGCCATCGACACCCACCGAGACCACGCGATGACGTACGTCTTCGTCCGCCGCGCGCTCGACCGCGCCGGCCTCGCGCCTCGCCTCCACCGCAGCGTCATTCACGCCTCGGAGCCGTGCTGGCCCGGAAGCTGTGGGGCGCCCAGACGCCTCGACCTCGAGCAGCCGCCGCTGCCCCCGCCCCTCGAGGGCTACGAAGCCGACGAGCGGCTGCCCATCGACGCGGACGCGAAGCTCGCGACCATCGGCTTCTACCGGTCGCAGCTCGACCAGCCGCTCGACACCGACTGGCTCGCCTCGTTCGCGCGGAGAGACGAGCGGTTCTTCACCGAGCGCTGCGAGCGCCGCGCCGCGCGCGTCATCTGTGCGCCGCCGAACGCCTCCCTCGGCTGCGATGGCGCGTCGTGCGTCGCGCGCCGGGCCGACGGCTACGACGAGACCTCGACGTGGCGAGGCCAGGACTTCATCAGCCTGGTCATCGGGGCGCGTCGGCCTTCTCCGGAGCGCACCGCAACACCTGCTGCAGCGCCGCCGTGACGGGGATGAGCCGCGGCGTCACCCGATAGCGGTCGGCGCGCGTCTTGAGAAAGACGGAGTCTTCGTAGTCCCCCATCCGCTCGCCGCTGGCATCGACGGCGAACAACTCCGAGACGCCATTGATGGACAACACCGCGGCGCCGCCCGTGGGCTTGAAGAAGGGGCTCGTCACCTGTCCCCCGAGGGTGTGCCAGCGTTGCGCGGCTGGCAGCGCCTTGACGTTCGGGTGCGCAGACAGCAACGCCAGCACCATGGCCGGCACGTCGTTGAGCGACACCGGGCCACCCAGCGCCTCCTGTGCGCGCCGGAACGCTTCGTCGAAGCTGGCGAGGTCGGCGAGGCGCTCCCGGAAGCGCGGCGGCACCACGATGGCGAACGGCACCTGCGCCTTCTGCGCGTCGGTCTCGGTCGCCACCTTCCCCCAGACGTACGCGTGCCCGGTGGAGTGGTCCGCCACGAGGAAGACGATGGCGCGCTCCGAGAGCCCCTTCTCGTCGAGGCGCGCGAAGAGCCGCTCGACCGCATGGTCCGTGTACGAGAACGCCACCAGCCGCTTCGTGTCATCCGCGTCGGCGTGGTGCTCCGTCGTGGCGAGCGCGCGCTGCACCCGCTCCGGCACCTCTCGCGGCAGGTCCTGGGGCGTCGTGAAGGGTGAGTGATGCGACAGCGACATCAGCATCGCGAACTGTGGCGCCGACGTGCGCGCGAGCTCCTGCTCGAGGCGGCCGACGCCGAAGTCGAACACCGCGCGGTCGGTCACCGCCTCCCACGTGCCCGTCGGCAGGCCGGGCGGCAGCTCCTTCTGCGAGACGAGCTCCTCGTAGCGGTGCTCGGCGAAGAAGCGGTTCATCTCGTCGAACGTCCCATCGGAGCCGTAGAAGAACGAGTGCCGGAACCCGGCCTCGGCCAGCACGTCGCTCGTGCAGCGCACCGGGAAGGGCTGCAGGTCGCGGATGAACGCGAGGTTGTAGGGCAGGGTGCCGATGCCGCACGTCATCGCCCCGAGGTTGTGAGCCGTGCGCACGCCGGCCTGAAGCATCTGCCGCGCAGCCAGCACGCCTCCGTCACCACGCGCCGCGAGCTCGTAGAGCGACGTCGTGAACGGCGCGACGTCGCGTGGCGCGAGCGGGTTCAGCGCGTGCACGTCGTCGGCACGAAAGCCCTCGAGTGAGGCGAAGACGACCACGACGCGCGGGTCCCCGTCGGCGAACAACGCCTTCGAGGCCTCTCGCAGCGACGAGAGCAGCGCGCCGCCGCGCGGGTCTGTCCTTGGCGCCTCGACCTCGGCGTCGAGCGGACGCGCGTGGGGCGCACAGCCGCCATCGCCCGGGGGCCAACCCAGGAGGCGCTCGCCCTGCGCTGCGGACTCCGGCGGCAGCTCGGCATCGAGCACGAGCGCCCTCGCGGTGGTCGGGCCCCGGTGCTGCAGCAGGTCCACCGCGCTCTCGAGCAGCCCGGTGAGCGGGTCTCCGAGGGCGGCGGGGCTGTAGCGGTTGATGGTGGCGACCGCCCGCTCGGTCAGCACCAGCGCCGTCGAGCTGCCGAAGAGCCCCAACGCGAAGCCCAGGCTCCAGCCGCGCCACGAGACGAGGTCCGCCGGCGCTCGTCGGTACGCCACCGCGAGGACCGACAGCACCAGCACGACGCCCACCACCGCCGGCGCGCGAATGCGGTCGTACCCGATGAACCCGAGCGTCCCCTCGATGAAGGAGGCGTTGGTGCCTCCTTCGAAGAGGTCGAACACGGTGGGGAAGCTGCCGCGTTCATTCTTCACCTCTTGCGCCGTCACGGTGAGGACCCACAGGGCGAAGCCGAGCGGCAGCGCGACGACGGCGCCACCCCACGCCTGCCACCCCACGCGACGGAGCGGCCGGAACACCATCGGCACGAGCAGGGTGAAGAGCGCGGCGAAGGGCGCCAGCACCAGCACCGCCGCGGCCAGGTCGAGCAACCCCCCCGCGAGCGCGCGCTCGACCCGCGTCGACACGGGGCCCCAGCCTGCGACGACGTTCGCGAGCCGCGACGGGAGCGCCGCGATGCCCAGCACGAGCACCGCCCACAACGCGCTGACGACGCCGCGTCGTACGGCCAGGCCGCTGTCGGTGCCCCGCGACACGTCCTCAGTCTGCCACGGCGCGCTGGTACGCCGGCCGGGCGGTGAGGCGCTCGAGGTACCGCTGGACGTGCGGTGCGTGCTCGATGGCGCCCATGCGGTTCGCCCACCACACGACGCTCCCCAGCACGATGTCGGCCACGGAGAAGCCCGATGGCAGGATGAAGTCGCGCGCCTCGAGCTGCGAGTTCACCACCTGAGCGCCTTCGTTGAGCTTCACCTTCGCCTTGAGCGCGAGCTCGCTGTCGGGCGTCTTCTTGATGACCTTCTCAGCGAAGGAGACCGCGGCGTGAGGCTCGAGCTCCGTCATGGCGAAGAAGAGCCATTGGTACACGAGCCCCCGCTCCCGGGAGCCGACCGGGGGAATCAGCTTGCCGTGCAGGTCGGCGAGGTGCAGCACGATGGCGGCCGACTCGAAGAGCGCGCCGTCGGCGGTCTCCAGCACCGGCACGTGCTTGAGCGGGTGTCGGGCCGTGTGCTCGTCGGTCCGCGTCTCGCCCTTCGTCGGGTCCAGGCGCACCAGCTCGTAGGGCACGCCAAGCTCCTCGAGCAACCAGCGTGGACGGTTGGCGCGTGTGCGGGGGACGTAGAAGAGCTTCATGCGACGTCGCGTAGCAGGAAACCCGCGGCCACCCCACGTGAGTCTTCGCCTCGACTCATCCACCTCGTGGGTGAAGCTGGCCGTCCACCACGAACTCGAGGTGCTCGAGCGCGCCGAGACCGCCTGTCGTCCTCGGCGCTTCGTGACGCCGTTCAGCCGGCCTTCGCCCCACAGCCGCCACAGAACTTCGCGTTGGCGGGCAGCTCTCCGCCGCACTCACCGCAGAAGCGCTTCGCGGTCGCGGCGGTGGGTGTCCCGCAGGAGGTGCAGAACTTCGCCTTCGGCTGCAGCCCGGTCCCGCACTTGCTGCAGGTCGCCTGCTGCGCGACCTCGGCGTCGTAGCCCTGCGTCTGGTCTGATTTGCGCGCCTTGTCCCAGAGTTGCTCGACGGCGACCTGCGCCTGAATGGAGGCCGCGTGCTCCTGGAGCCGGGGCGCGCAGGCCTCGCACAGTCCACGCTCGTCGTTCCAGCAGACGTCGGGACAGACCCACTGGCCGCACTTCGTGCACTGGTGGAACTTCGGCTTGAGCTCGGCGACGGCTTCCTTGAAGGCCGAGTCCCACGCCTCGCCACGGAAGGCATCCTTCACGTGGTCTGCTCCGGAGGCGACCTGGTGCAGTCGGCCGCCGAGCAGGCTCCCTGCTGCTTTCAGCAGGCTCGCCGCGACCCCCATCGTCGAGGTCTTGAAGCTCGAGCGAAAGCCGTTGCCGCACTTGTCGCAGTGGAACTCGAACTGGTAGCCGCTGTCGTTCGAGTGGTCGGTGTAGTTCCGGGTGAACGCGGTCGCTCCCATGGGTTCTCCTTACTTCTTCTTCGGAGCGGGCGCGGGGCGCAGGGCCTCACCAGCGCGAGCCTTGACGCCCTTCACGTTGAGCTCGGCGATGGGGCTCTCGGCGAGCGCCTCCACCTTCGCCGGGTCGCGCGTCACGAAGGCCGTGTCCTGCGCCGACTTCGTGCCGGCCGATTGCTCGCCCGCGGGAGGCCCGCCCCAG
>JAEUJQ010000011.1 GCA_016793095.1 Myxococcaceae bacterium
CTGGGGCGGGCCTCCCGCGGGCGAGCAATCGGCCGGCACGAAGTCGGCGCAGGACACGGCCTTCGTGACGCGCGACCCGGCGAAGGTGGAGGCGCTCGCCGAGAGCCCCATCGCCGAGCTCAACGTGAAGGGCGTCAAGGCCCGCGCTGGTGAGGCCCTGCGCCCCGCGCCCGCTCCGAAGAAGAAGTGACCGCGCCGCTCAGGGAGGCTCGTCGCCGAAGTCGCAGCTGTCGAGGCCGCCGCGCGTGCACAGCGGCGGCACCGTGATGCGCGGCGCTCCTCGCCACACCGAGTCGAAGAACGCGCGAATCTGCTCCCTCGCCGCCCGCCCGGCGGTCGAGCTCCGGCCACCGAAGCCGTGCCGGTCGATGGGGTTGGTGTTCCGGTTCGAGATCCGGAACTGCGTCAGCCCCGTCCGGCCGTCCGAGGCCGGCTGTCGCGCCACGCCCTCGACCGGCTCGAGCACGGCGCCGATCTGCACTGCGTTCGCCGAGGTCGCGACCAGGTGGGTGCCGATGTTGGGGAGGATCGGATCGCCCATGGACTGCTGGACCAGCGCCACGAGCCCGGGACGAACGCCCGTCGCGGCCCAGGCGGCGCCGTCGACCGCGTCCCAGCTGCCCTGAGACATCACCACCGACAGGGCGCGGTCGAGGGCGCTGGGGGTCGTGGTGCCGAAGAGCGCGTCGAGCGCCGAGAACGGGTCTGACGTCGGCACGAAGTGCGTCCACCCCGCGCCCGGCACGTTCAACACCGCGGCAGCGACGCGAGGCTCGGTGAGCGCGTGCACGTAGCCCATCGTCCCGCCGAGCGACCCGCCGGCGTAGACGCGCTTCGCCGGGTCGTTCCGCTGGCCAGCCGCCGGGTTGGCGATGCCCAGGAACGTCGGCGCTGCGAGGGCCTCGCCAAGCGCCCCGTCGAGCAGCGCGTGGAGTGCGCTCGCGTCGGCCAGCGACTGGAGGAGCCGCGCGGTCGACCGCTCCGAGCCGGTGAAGCGCTTGTCGAGCCCCACCAGCGTGTCGAGCACCGACGTCTCGGTCCAGCCGGCGAACTCGAGGTTCAGCTTCCCGGCGCCCGCCGCCACGATGTCGGCGTCGAAGGTGTCGTCATTCACCGCGCCGCCAGTGCCGTGGCCGTAGACGACGAAGGGAAACGGCGCCTGCGCCGGCGGGAGCACGACGCGCAGCGGCGCTTCATGGGTGCCGCGGGCCGAGGGCAGGCCGGGGCCCAGCGAACCGGCGTCATCGACGAAGCGCGGCAGCCCCTGCACGACGCCCCGGAGCTCGAGCGCGCCTCCGCTGAGCGGCCGCGCCGACGAGAACGCCACCGACACGCCGCCGGAAGACACGGCCGCTCGCGCTGCCTCACGCATCGCCTCGAACGGCGCCCGAACGCTCTGCGCCGACCGCGTGGTGAAGTCCCACACGCGCAGCACCCGCCGCGCCTCCACGCCCACGTCCTCGAGGAGCTGCCGCGTCGGGGCGTGGTACGCAACGAGCGCCCGCTCGCCGTCATCCGCTGGCGGCTGGAGTCCCAGCGCGACCTCGACCCGGCGAGGCGTGGGCAGGCGGGCTGCGGAGACCGACGTCACCTCGTCGAGCGTGACCGCGACGTAGTCGGTGTCGTAGGCGAGGGGCCGCAGCGGGTAGCCGATGAGCAGGCTGGCCGCGCTGGTCGAGTCCGACTGCACCGACAGCCGCAGCGGCACCTCGTCGCCCCAGCCTTCCTTCGTCGCGCGGAACAGCCGCATCGCGGTGGCGCGGCGGGGCCCGGTCGCCACCTGCACGGGGCCGTCGAAGCCGACCGCGAGCGCGCCCACCACCGGGAAGCCGTCGAGCTGGTTGAGCGGGCCGGGCGAGTCCGGGCTCGGCAGCCAGCGTCGCTCGACGGCGAGCCGCAGGCCCGTGGGCGACGTGTCGTCTTTCACGGTGAACGCGTTGTTCGGCCACGGGAGCAGGCACCGCGTCGCGTCCTGCGCGTCACAGCCGACCGGGAGCGGACTGCGCGAGCCGACGGGGCGGGGCGACGGCCCCTGAAGCTGAGGACCGCAGGCGCCGAGGGCCAGCAGCGCCGGGACGACGAGGGTACGCATGCACCGCGCCCTCTGTGCCGTCCTGCCCGCCACGTCGAGCGTCACCGGGCAGAACATGGGCAACGCTCGGTGACGGGCTGACGCTGAAAACTTGAGCAGTCACCTGAGCGTCCGTACAGTCACCTGAACGGGAGGTCAGGTCATGCAGCCACGTTCGCAGGGGTCGTTCATCGGGGAGCGCAGGTCGCCGTGGCAACGGCTCCAGGGGGTGGAGGCGGTGCTGGCGCAGTGGCGGAGCGATCGCCACGTCCGACCGAACCTGGTGCTCGACGAGGTGCTGCCGGCAGCGGCTGCGTCCTTCGCGGCGTTTCCGGAAGGGCTCGCCCGGCCGGTGGTGCAGGCGCTGGGCGCGCGCGGACTCGAGCAGCTCTACACGCACCAGGCCCGCTCGTACGCGCTCTCGGCCGAGGGGCGAGACGTCGTCGTCGCCACCCCCACCGCGTCGGGCAAGAGCCTCTGCTACCTGCTGCCGGTGCTGCAGGCGCTGGCGACCGACCGCGAGGCGCGCGCGCTCTTCCTCTTCCCCACGAAGGCGCTCTCCCGCGACCAGGAGGCGGCGCTCCACGTGCTGCTGAAGCAGGCGGGCCTCGAGCACGGCGCCATCACCTTCGACGGCGACACCCCCGCCGACGCGCGCCGGTCGGCGAAGGAGCGCTCGGGCGTCATCCTCACCAACCCCGACATGCTGCACACCGGCATCCTTCCGCACCACGCCTCGTGGGCGCGCTTCTTCGCCGGCCTCAAGTACGTGGTGGTGGACGAGCTGCACGCGTACCGCGGCGTCTTCGGCAGCCACCTCGCCAACGTGCTGCGCCGCCTCGAGCGCGTCGCGAAGTTCCACGGCGCGTCGCCGAAGTTCCTCTGTGCGTCGGCTACCATCGGCAACCCGCAGGAGCACGCCTCGAAGATGGTGGGCCGTGACGTGCAGCTCGTCGCGGAGTCGGGCGCTCCGCGCGGCGAGCGGCGCGTACTCGTCTACAACCCGCCGGTGCTGAACGCCGAGCTCGGCATCCGCCAGTCGTACGTGAAGGCGTCGGCGCGGCTGACGGCCGACCTCGTGAAGGCCGGCGTGCCCACGCTGCTCTTCGGGCAGTCACGCAACGGCGTCGAGGTGATGCTGAAGTACCTGCGCGACGCGCTCCAGGCCGTGCGCATCGACCCCGACGTCGTGCACGCCTACCGGGGCGGCTACCTGCCGCAGACGCGCCGCGACATCGAGACCAGGCTGCGCGAGGGCGACATCCGCTGCGTGGTGGCGACGAGCGCGCTCGAGCTGGGCATCGACGTCGGCTCCCTCGACGCGGTGGTGTGCGCGGGCTGGCCCGGCAGCGTCGCGGCGCTCTGGCAGCGCTTCGGGCGCGCTGGCCGCCGCCAGGGCACCAGCCTGTCGCTGCTCGTCACCTCGAGCGCGCCGGTGGACCAGTACGTCGCTGCCACCGCGCGGAGCCTCTTGTCAGCGCCCGCCGAGCAGGCCCGCATCGACCCGGACAACGTCGAGGTGCTCGTGCAGCACCTCAAGTGCGCGGCCTTCGAGCTGCCCTTCGAGGGTGACGAGGGCTTCCGGGAAGTGCCTGCCACGCAGGTGCGCGACGCGCTCGGCTACCTCACCGAGCACCGGGTGGTGCACGCGGTGACGACCCCCGCCGGCAAGGCGGCCTGGCACTGGAGCGCGGACGCGTACCCGGCCAACGACGTCTCGCTGCGCAGCATCGGCTGGGACAACTTCGTCATCATCGACGTCTCGACGGACAAGACCATCGCCGAGATGGACTGGCGCTCGACGCACACGATGCTGCACGAGCAGGCCATCTACCAGCACGAGGGAAGGCAGTTTCAGGTCGAGCGCCTCGACTTCGAGAACCACAAGGCCTTCGTCCGCCCCGTCGAGCCCGACTACTACACCGACGCGATGACCTTCACGAAGGTGACGGTCATGAGCCGCGCGCACGAGGCGAAGGCGCCCACGCACGAGCTCGGCGCCGGGGACGTGTCGGTGGTGGAGCGCGTCGTCGGGTACAAGAAGATCAAGTTCCACACGCACGAGAACGTCGGCTACGGCGACGTGCGGCTGCCCGAGATGCAGATGCACACGACGGCCGTCTGGCTGACGGTGCCCGAGGCGACGCTGACGACGCTGGTGGCGCCGCGGCCCGACGTGATGGACGCGCTCCGCGGGCTGCTCTCGGCCATGCACACGGTGGCGGCGGTGGGCCTCATGGTCGACCCGCGCGACCTCGGCCAGTGCGTGGGCGGGCGCGACGGCGACGGCCACGGCTCGACGCTCTTCGACCCGACGCTGTACCTCTACGACCACGTGCCCGGTGGCGTGGGGCTCTCGTCACGGCTCTTCGACGAGCGGGAGGCGCTCCTGCGGCGCACCCGGGACCTGCTCGACGGTTGCCCCTGCGACGAGGGCTGCCCTGCGTGCGTCGGCCCGGGCGCAGTCGACGCGGTGCACCGTGGCCGCAAGACCCTCGCCCTCGCCGTGCTGTCGGCGCTCGGCGTCACGCCGCTCTGCTGAGGACGCGCGATGGACTTCAAGGCGAAGCTCGGGCTGCTCGCGCGGCCCGCCGTCCCCGCGCCGACGCCCGCGCCGCAGCGCACGCACCCGCTCTCGGCGCTCATTCCCCCGACGCCCACGAGCGCGGGGCCGCTCCACGTCGTGCACACCCGCTCGACGGCGCCGCGGCTCCCGCTGGCAACGGCGCTCGCGGCGCTGGGGCTCGACGAGGCGCTCGGAGGGGCAGACGTGGAGCGCCTGCTCTTCCTCGACACCGAGACGACGGGCCTCGCGGGCGGCGCCGGCACCCTGCCGTTCCTCGTGGGGCTGGCCTTCGTCGAAGCCGGCGCGCTCGTCGTCGAGCAGCTGCACCTCTCGGGCCCCGGGGCGGAGCGGCCGGTGCTGGCGCGCCTGCACGAGCGGGTCTCGGCGGCGAGCGCGCTCGTCTCGTTCAACGGGCGCTCCTTCGACTGGCCGCTGCTCCGCACGCGCTTCGTGATGAACCGGCTCGCGCCGCCTGCCCAGCGGCCCCACCTCGACCTCCTGCACGCGAGCCGCCGGGTGCTGCGGCACTGGCAGCGTGAGACGAGGCTTTCGACGGTCGAGCGGGCGGTGCTCGACGTGCGGCGCGTGGCCGACCTCGAGGGCGCGCAGGTGCCGCAGGCGTGGTTCGACTACCTGCGCACCGGCCGCGTGGCCATGCTGGCGCGCGTCCTCACCCACAACCTGCAGGACCTGCGCAGCACCGTGCAGCTGCTCTCGTGGCTGGGGCGCGCGTGGGACGAGCACGAGCCGGTGCCGCCCGAGGTGTCGCTGGGCCTGGGCGAGCTCGCCGAGCGCGCGCGTCACACGCCGAAGGCCGAGCGCTTCTTCGAGCAGGCGACGCAGAGCCGCTCCGTCGAGGTGCAGGCGCGGGCCCTCGTCGCGACGGGGCGGTTGCTGCGGCGGCGGGGCGCGCTCGAGCTGGCCGCCGCGGCGTGGGAGCGCGCGGCGCCGCTCTGCGACGACCCCTCGCTGCACCTCGCCCTCGCGCGCTTGTACGAGCACCGGCTGCGCGACGCCCCGTCGGCCGAACGCCACGCGCTGCTCGCCCGGCCCGTCGAGGCGCCCGTCGCCCACGCCCGGCGCATCGCGAGGCTCTCGACGAAGCGGCAGCTGCGGCTCGCGGGCTGCGCGCCTGCGAGGTGGTAGCCCGACCCTCAGAAGCAGTTGTCGGTGTTGATGTTGCAGGACACGCAGCAGGCGCCGGGCGTGGCGCGGCAGCTCGCGCCGCTGGGCAGACAGGCTGAGCTGAGCACCCGCACCGACTCGTCGGCGAGCACCCCGGGCCCCGGCGACGCGCGCAGCACCACCTCCGCCCCGCCGTCCGGGCTGCCGTTCGTCGCGCGGACGTAGAAGAGGGCCGAGCTGCCTCCAGCCTGGATGGTGAGCGTCGCTCCGGCGTCGCCGTCGTCGCAGAGCGACGAGCGGCCCACCGCGCCTCCGTCGACCGCCACCGTGACGACGCTGGTGGCCGGCATGAAGACGGAGTCTCCTGCGACCGTCGTGGCGCGCACCCGCAGCTCGATGCAGCGGTTCTTCGTCAGGGTGTCCGCCCCGCCCGTCAGTTCGACCCGCAGGCTGGCGTGGCCCTCGAGCCTGAAGGCCGACATGCGGAGCGGCGGGGCCGAGACCGAGCAGTCGTAGCGCACGAGGTCGAGGGCGCCGGTCGAGACGACGGACGGCTGCGGTCCCTCGAGCGACACGCTGGTAGCGACGCCGCCGTCGCAGCGTGGCCCGCGCTGGAAGCCGAGCGGAGGCACGCACGCCACCGTCGCGGTCGCGGGTCCGCCGGCCACCGTCGCGACCCGCCCGAGCATGTCGGTGGGCTGGAGCTCGAGCGCGACGCAGGCGCCCACGAGGCCCGAGCCCGGGCGCACGGCCACCCGGTCGGCGTCGTCCGACGCGACGCCGCCCCCGCTGGAGCCGCCAGCCGTGCCTCCAGCCTCGCCTCCGCCGGTCGCGCCTCCACCGGCGCCGGCGTCCGGGCGGAACGGGGTGAGCGGCGTGCAGGTGGCCGCGAGCGCCAGCAGCCCCGCGAGCCAGGGAACGTCGAGTCGACGCACGCGCCCAGCCTAGCGCAGCTGCCCCGTGACAGCGCGGTGGGCTGCCTGCTGCACCTCCTGCCTCGTCTGCTCGTCGACCTCGTCGGTCACCCGGTGGCCTTCTGCTTCGCCCTGCGTCATCACCCGTCAATGTCAGGGCTGGCGAAGCGACGCCGCCGCTGACGTCTGGTGTCCACACGTCATCAGCGGTGGACATCGCCCGTGGCTCGGGGCGTAGTGCGCCCTCGTCGAAGGAGGGGACCCGTGACGATCGCGCTCTACCCCGCGATGGCAGACGCCGCGCACGTGCGTGTGTGGCTCGGCATCACCGGCCAGTCGCAGGCACCCGCGCCGTCGTGGGCGTTCGGTGCGCTGAGCGGAGCTCCCGTCGCCGCGACGCCCGAGGTCGTGCGGCCGCTCAGCCCCGCGCGCGGCATGGTGCCTCCGGCCAACGGCGCCGCCCGCGCCTTCAGCGGCCTCTTCGAGTTCCCCGTGCCGCCCGCCGCCGGCGTCGAGCGCCCGGCCTTTCGCGTCCAGGTCTCCGTCGGCGCCGAGACCGCCACCCTCGTCACCCGACCTCTGCCGTCCGACTTCGAGCCCGGCCCCACCGGCGGCTTCACGCTGCTGCTCGCGAGCTGCTACTGCCACGACGAAGACGACGGCGCGCTCGGCCGCACGGCCCGCTTCGTCGCCAGCCGTTTCCGTCCCGACGCCACGCTGCTGATGGGCGATCAGGTGTACCTCGACATTCCGACGACGAGGAACCTGCCCGAGAAGAACCCAGCACTGCTCGACGTGCTCGAGGCGAACTACGCGCGGAACTGGCTGCCCGACGGCCGCCGCGAGTACACCTTCGCCGATCTGCTGAAGGTGGCGCCGGTGCTCTGCCTGCCCGACGACCACGAGTACTGGAACAACGCCCCGCACGTCTCGCCCTTCATCCAGAACTCGTGGACGAACGCGGGCCGGCTCTTGTGGAGGCGCAACGGCGACGCGCTCTTCGACGGCTACCAGAACGTCACCGGCACGCCCGGCCAGCCGCACGTCACCCTCGACGTCGGGCCGCTCTCGCTCTTCGTGGCCAACGGCCGCACCGCCCGAAAGGAAGACCGGTCCGCTTCGTTCTCGGCGCAGACGCGCGAGGCCTTCGCGGCCTGGGCGACGCAGGTGGGCGCGCAGGGCCGCTTCCCCGCGTTCCTCACCGGCCAGTCGATGCTCGACCTGCCCTCGTCGAAGCTCTCGGGCGCGGCCGCCGACTACATGCAGTCGAACTACGGCGACTACCCCGAGGTGATGAGCCGCCTCGACCGGCTCGCGAAGGACGTGGCCGACGTGCTGCTGCTCACCGGCGACGTGCACTGGGGCCGCGTGGCCGAGCTGACGCCGACGGGTTCGCTGGGGACGCAGACGCGCCTGTACGAGGTCATCTCGTCACCCTCGACCCTCGTCACCACCATCGGCGCTGACTTCTTCTCGCGCGCGAAGAACTGGCTCGGGGGCAGCAAGGAGCGCTGGCCGCGGCACAGCGACACGCCGGATCCGCCCTCGGTGCTCCGCCTGCCGGGCTCCTCGTACGTCGCGCGCACGCTCTTCCCGCACAAGGGCGACCAGCTGTGCGTGCTGCGCCTCACCCGTGCGCCTGCGGCCCTCGACGTCACCGCGCACTACATCGAGGTCGGCACCAACCGCGTCTCGACTGCCCCCACGTTCCGCATGCGAAGGAGAGCCCCATGACGATGCAGGCCTCGACGTCGAAGAAGCCGAACCCGAAGGTGGCGAAGCAGGTCCGCAGCGAGCGCGAGGACAACCTGGGGTGGTTCACCCGCCACTGGGGGCCTGACGACGGGCGCACCCGGCTGGTGCTCCTCGGGGGAACAGGGCCCATCGACTTCCGCGTGCGCGCCGCCCAGGCGCATGTGCGCCACGACTTCACCCCCAGCCATTGGAGCCACGTCGCCCTCGCCGGACCCCGCGCGAAGACGATGCGGGACACGAAGGTCGTGGAGATCTCCCTCGCGCCCGCTGGAGGCTTCGGGCACCCGCCGAAGACGAACGCGCTCCAGCGCGGGAAGCTGGGCCGCTACGCCGACGCCGGAGACTTCCCCAACGTGGCCGTCTTCTCCGTGTCCGTGCCGTGGGAACACGTCGAGGCCGCCATCGCGAGGCTCGAGAAGCAGCGCCCGGTCATCGACCTCGTCGAGCTGACCGTCTCGTGGCTCGCGCACGCGTGGGGCGTCGGGCCCGCGGCCAACCCGCTGCAGCAGGAGCTGGGCGTGCCAGCAGCCGCCGCCGCGGAGGCGCTGCTCAACGCCTGCGGGTTCGACCTCTCGCCCGGCCTCACCAGCCGCGCCTCGAGCCCCGAGGCCATCTGGCAGGGCTCACGCTGGTGGTGGCAGTACCCGGGCCGCGAGTCCGAGAAGCGCGACGTCACCGGCGCCTTCTTCGTCGCTCACGTGCTCGGCCAGGGCCCGAAGCCCGAGGGCCTCTCGACGAAGGTGAAGGCGAAGAAGCGCTGAGCTGCTCGGCGCGCGCTCGCGCGAGAGGTCACGACGTCAGGAACGTGCCGCCGACCAGCCCCATGCCACCGTCACACGCGTAGACCGAGCCGGTGACGTAGCTCGCCGCGTCGGAGGCGAGGAAGAGGGCCACGTTGGCGACGTCGTCTCGCGTCCCGAAGCGCTGCAGCGGCATCGCCTGCGCGACCTTCTGACGGGCCTCGGCGTCACCCGCGAGCCGCGTCATGCCCTCGGTCTCGTCGATGGGCCCAGGTGAGATGGAGTTGACGCGCAGCCCCAGCCCACCCCACTCGATCGCCAGGGTGCGCGTCAGCATGTCGACGCCCGCCTTCGCGGCGCAGACGTGCGCCTGCATCGGGTACGGCACCGAAGCCTGCGGCGCGGAGATGTTGATGACGCACCCGCCGGGCTGCCGCAGCTTGTCGAACGCGGCCTTGCAGGCGTTGAACGTGCCGAGCAGGTCGATGTCCATCACCGCCTTGAAGCCGTTGGACGACATGGCCGCGACCGGCGCAGGGAAGTTGCCGGCAGCGCCGCAGACGAGCACGTCGAGCTCTCCGAACGTCTCCACCGCCTTCGCCATCGCGCCGTCGAGCGCCGCGAAGTCGCGCACGTCGGCGGAGAAGCCCTGCGCCCGCGTCCCCTGGCTCGTCAGCAACGCGACGGCGGTGTCCAGCTTGTCCTGCTTGCGCGCGAGCACCGACACGCTCGCGCCGGCCGCGCCGAAGGCCTCGGCGATGCGCAGGTTGATGCCGCTCGAGCCACCCGTGACGAAGACGTGTCGGCCCTCGAAGAGGCCGTCGCGAAAGATGCCTGCCATGAGGTGCGACTCCCGGCGCTACTTCGCGTGCGGCCTGTTCTGCGCGCCCTGGAGGAAGAGCTGCACCGTGCCCTTGAGGATGGTGTCGACCGGCAGGTGCGGCGCGTTCGCCCAGGCCATCAGCGCGAGGAAGCACTCCGAGAGGAAGAAGTCGGACAGCACCTCGGGCGGCAGCATCGACGACAGCTCTCCGCGGCGGGCGAGCTCCTTGAAGCGCTGGGCCATCAGCTGGCGCACCGGGCTGCGCGCCTCCGGGTCGTCCAGCACCGCGGTGTGGCGAATCGACACCACCATGGCGTCGACCAGCAGCGACGCCTCTTTCTGCCAGACGGCGCCCATCGCCTCGACCGCGACCGCCAGCAGCTGCTCCAGCGACGCCGACTGGGGCACCTCGGCGAGGGCCTTCGCCTGGGGCGCCTCACACTCGGCGAGGAAGTCGAGGAGCACGTGCTCTTTGGTGGGGAAGTGGAAGTAGAACGCGGCGCGGCTGACCTCGGCCTTCTGCGCGATGTCGTCGATGCGGCAGCCGTGCACCCCGTCGCGACGGAAGACCTCGAGCGCGGCCAGGTACAGCCGTCGGTGGGTCTCTTCCCTTTGGCGGTCTCTCATGAAAGGCAGCGTATACCTCTCATGTGCACGCTGATCGTCTCCTTTCGGGAACACGCGACACACCCCGTCGTCGTGGCGGCGAACCGTGACGAGTCGCTGAGCCGGCCGGCGAGCGACCCGGCGCTCTGGCGGCCCTTCTCCTTCGTGGCGCCACGCGACGAGCAGGCCGGGGGCACCTGGCTCGGCTTCACGCGAGGCGGGCTCTTCGTGGGCGTCACCAACCGCTTCCTGGCCCCGAAACACGACGACCGCGAGTCGCGCGGCGTCCTCGTCGTCGAGGCGCTCAAGGCCCCCGACGCCCGCGCGCTCCACCGGTCACTCGCGTCGCTCTCGCCGCGGCGCTTCAACGCCTTTCACCTGCTGTACGCCGATCGCGAAGACGCGTTCGTCACCTGGAGTGACGGTGAGGTGGTGCGCCAGCAGACGCTCGCGCCCGGGCTCCACGTCGTCACCGAGCGCAGCCTGGGCGGCGACGACCACGCGCGCACCTCGCTCATCCGTGAGCAGTGGCCCCGGGTCAGCCCCCGGGGCGCGCTCCCCACGCCCGAGGCGCTGCAGCAGCTGCTCGCGACCACCCGCACCGGCGACCCCCTGGGCGGCCTCTGCGTCGAGGCGCCGGAGTGGAACTACGGCACCCGCTCGTCCCTCGTGCTGTTCCGCGCCGCCAGCGTCGCTGACTCCCGCTTCTTCTGGGCGCCCGGCAGGCCCGACCGCACGCCCTTCGTCGAGCGGGCCGACCTCATCCGCGAGCTCACCGGCTGACGAGTCCCTCGGCTGTTCCGCCGCGAGCGAGGCCGACTCCAGTGTCTTCCGGGGCGCGGCAAGCCCGACCGCACGCCCTTCGCTCATCCGCGAGCTCACCGGCTGACGAGTCCCGCGGCTGTTCCGCCGCGAGCGAGGCCGACTCCCGTGTCTTCCGGCGCGCGGCAGGCCCGACCGCACGCCCTTCGCTCATCCGCGAGCTCACCGGCTGACGAGTCCCGCGGCTGTTCCGCCGCGAGCGAGGCCGACTCCCGTGTCTTCCGGGGCGCGGCAAGCCCGACCGCACGCCCTTCGTCGAGCAGGCCGACCTCATCCGCGAGCTCACAGTCCCTCGCGCATCGAGTCGGCACGAAGGCGAGCGCCGCGAGCTCTCCGGGTCGAGGTACATGACGTCGAGGCAGACCTCGTCCTGCGCCGAACCACCGGCCTGGGGGGATGAGCGCCGGACGCGGCGACCCTGCGTGTCGACCTGGTGAAGCTGCGCAGCGAGGTCGAGGCGTGGCCGGAAGGACCTCCCGGCTCTCCGACGCGCCCACGCGCTCGCCGTCCCTCCGCGACACACGTACAGTCGCGCCAGGATGCCCCGGGAGCCAGAGAGCACGCTGAACGAGCTGTGGGAGCGCCTCAAGCTCGATTCGCTGCCGCCAGACGCCGGGGCCGTCGAAGACCTGCGCGCGACCCGCACGCCCGACTGGGCCCAGGCGACCCTTCGCGCCGCCCGTCACGACCCTGCCACCGAGCGCGTCGATCTGCCGCGCGTCTCGTTGACGCCACCGGGCGAGACGATCACCTCACCGGGCGAGCGTGGCGACCTGCTCATGGTGGGCGTGCTCGGCGAGGGCGGCATGGGCCGCGTGCTGCTCGCGCGGCAACAGTCGCTCTCGCGCGAGGTCGCGGTGAAGGTCCTGCGGCCAGGCCAACCCGAGGCGCTGGCGACGGCGCTGCTGCACGAAGCCCGCACCATGGGCACGCTCGAGCACCCCTGCATCGTGCCGGTCTATGCCCTGGCGTCGGAGGGCGGTCGTCCCGCGCTGGTGATGAAGCGCATCGACGGCGTCGCGTGGAGCCACCTGCTCGCCGACGACGTGGACCCTGCGTGGAGCCGGCTGGTCCCCGAGGGCACGGACCGACTCGAGGCGAACGTCGGGGTGCTCCTCCAGGTGTGCAACGCGGTGGCCTTCGCGCACCGCAAGGGCGTGCTCCACCGCGACATCAAGCCGGCCAACGTCCTCATCGGCGAGTTCGGCGAGGTGTACCTGGGTGACTGGGGCGTCGCCTGCGTGCGACCCGCGCCGGGAGAGCAGCGCCGCGCGGCGGTGGTGGGCACGCCGGTGTACCTCGCCCCCGAGATGGTGACCGGCGACGACGCGCAGATGGACGAGCGCACCGACGTGTTCCTGCTCGGCTCGACGCTCTACGACGTGCTCGCGCGGAGGCCACCCTGGGCTGGCGCCTCGCTCAGGCAGGTGCTCGCCGACGCATGGCGCTGTGAGCCGCCACCGCTGCCCGCCACCGCGCCCGCCGAGCTGGTGGAGATCTGTCGCAAGGCGATGGCCCGGCTGCCCGCCGACCGCTACCCCGACGCGCTCGCGCTGCGCGACGCCCTGGCGGCCTGGCGTCGGCACCGTGGCTCCGTCACCCTCGCGCAGGCCGCGCACGAGCAGCTCGACGAGCTGCTCTCGGTGTTGCGCTCGGGCTCGAAGGACCGCGCGATCATCTCCCCGCTGCTCTCGGCCTCGCGCTTCGGCTTCACCCAGGCGCTCAAGGAGTGGCCCGAGAACGAGCTCGCGAAGCTCGGGCTGCGCGACAGCATCGAAGCGGCCGCGCGCTTCGAGCTGAGCCAGGGCAACCTCGAGGCCGGCCGCGCCCTGGTGCGCGAGCTCACGGACGTGCCGGCGAGCCTGAAGGAGGCCGTGGCGCGGCTCGAGGCCGCGGAGGCCGAGCGAGCTCGGAGGGAGGAGAAGCTCGCGCAGCTCGTGAAGGAGTCAGACCCGTCAGTGAAGCGGGGGCAGCGCAACTACTTCCTGAAGGCGATGGGTGTGCTCACCGTCGTCCTCGTCTTCTCTGCGAACTTCTGGCCCACGGGCAAGGCGTGGCTCGCTACCTTCGGCCGCCACTCGCTGAGCGTCTTGATGGGCGCCTACGCGGTGGCCTTCGTCATCCTCGTGACGCTCGGCCGCAAGAGCCTGCTCGCGACGCGCCCCAATCGCCGGGTGGCGGGGCTGGTGGGGCTCGCCATCGCAGGCCCGCTGCTGAACCGGCTCTTGAGCGCGGAGCTGGGCGCGGCGCGGGAGCAGGTGATGGTGAGCGACCTCGTGTTGACCGCGGCCCTGCTCGCCTTCGGCGGCATCTCGGTGCACTGGCTGTTCTTGACGGGAGCCGCGGCGTTCCTCGCTGGCGCGTTCGCGACCGTGCTCGTCCCGGCGTACGCGAGCGTCTTCTACGGGGTGGCGACGCTGGCGGCGCTCACTGCGCTCGTGGTCAGCCGGGGCCGCTGGCAGAGTGACCTCGAGCTGAAGTGACGGACCTCAGCGGAACTCGAAGCCCACATGCAGCGTCGGCACCACCGCCAGCGCTTCGGTGAAGTTCACCGCCACGCTCGCGCCCGTCGAGCCGGCGGCGATGGAGCCCTCGGTGACGTTGGTGGCGTAGAGCATCGAGAGGTCGAGCGCGATGGTGGCCTGCGTGCGCCGCTTCGTCACCTTGTTCGGCTGGCCGAGGCCGAAGCCGATCTTGAAGTCGAGGCCCGGGTGGGCGCCGTTCGAAACGATGGCCTGCACCGAGCCCCCGCTGGTGTTGCCGGCCACGCGCGTGCGCGCCCAGGCTCCGATGCCGACCTGCGGGCCAGCCGCGATGAAGAAGGCGTCTCCCAGACCGAGCTCGGCGTTCGCCCCGACGAGCCACATGCCAGCGGCCGAGGCCGAGACCGAGGCGCCCATGGTGTTCGCCATGATCCCAAAGCCGATCGAGGCGCTGTAGCCGACGCGCGCATAGGCGCCGAACATCGGCGTCACCTGCACGCCAGCGTGCGCGTCGAACAGGTGGAAGCTGATCATGGGGCCCGGCACCCACGCGCCCAGCCCGGTGCTGCCGCCGACGCGGAAGCCGATCTTGTACGGCGTCTCGGGTGGAGGCGCGGGCGGTCCGGGCGGCGTGGCGGCGACGGGGGCGTCGGAGGGCGGAGGTGGCGGCAGAGGCGGGGGCGACGACTGGGCGACGGCGAGAGAGGCACAGCACAACCCTGCGACCAGCGCGGCCCGAGACGTCGTCATGTATCGCTCCCCTGTGAGTGGTGTGCCCCTGACGGGCGGCGCTTCATCCTATTCACGTCCAGTCAGTATTCGAACCCGCTTCCGCCGATGAACTCACGGATGATGGACGTCGGCGGCACATGGTCGGGGTAGATGGCCACGAAGCGGTCCACCAGGTGTCGCAGGCGCCAGGCGGTCGCGAACGAGGGGTGTGACGAGGGCACCTCGAGCAGGTAGCGCTCGGAGAAGACCTTCAGCACGGCCGGCTCGTACACGAGCGACGAGTCGAACACCGCGTCTGCCTGTTGCTGGAAGGGGAAGATGTGCCTGCGCTCGCCCGCCTGCACCGAGGGCCAGCGCGCGATGTTGTCGGCGGCGGAGGCGCCGCGGGTGTGGCGGTCGCGCACGATGCGCCGCAACAGCCGCAGGTCGGTGGGGCTCACCCGCGAGAGGCGGTCGAACGGGAGGGACGTCGCGGGGTGGATGAAGACGCGGAACACCTGGCCTGGCTTCGGCACGTCGCCGAGCAGCGCGGGGTTCAGGCCGTGAATGCCCTCGATCAGCAGGACGTCGCCGGGTCGCATCTGCAGCGTGTGGCCCCCGGCAGGGTGACTCTTGCCGGTCTTGAAGTCGTAGCGCGACAGCGTCACCTCTTCGCCGTCGAGCAGGCGGGCGAGGTGCTCCTGCAGGCGTGCCAGGTCGATGGCCTCGAGCGCCTCGAAGTCCCACTCCCCGTGCTCATCGCGCGGGGTGCGCTCGCGATCGACGTAGTAGTCGTCGAGCGACAGGTTGATGGGAGTGAGCCCGTTGATCTGCAGCTGCACCGACAAGCGCTTGATGAAGGTCGTCTTACCCGACGATGACGGCCCTGCGATGGCGATGATGCGCAGCCGGTCCTTCACCTTCGCGATGGCGTCGGCGATGTGGCTGATCTGCTTCTCATGGAAGCCCTCGGCGACGCGGATGAGCTGCGACACCTTGCCGCTGATGCACAGGTCGTTGAACGCGCCGACGCTCGAGACGCCCATGGCCTTCGTCCACCGGCGGTGCTCACCCACCATGGTGGCCTCGGGGGCGGGCGCGGTGGTGAAGCGGCGCCGCGGGTCCCTCGTGCCCAGGTCGAGCGCGAGCCGGCCGTTGGTGACCTGCAGGTGGAAGCCCTGCAGATCGGTGGTGCGGGGCAGCAGCGGCCCGGGGCTGAGCGCGTAGACGTCGCGGTACGAGACGAGGGGCACGGTGGCGGTGCGGTGCGTGAGCAGCAGGCGCGACGACGCCTCCCAGCCGAGCGCGTCGAAGTGGTGGCGGGCCTCGTCGACCGTCCAGTGCTCCTGCCGCAGCGACAGGCCCTGGTCCGCGAGCGTCTTCATGTGCTCGAGCAGGCCACCAGCGATCCGCGAGAGGTCGCGTTCATCGGCGTCGAGCTCGATGACCTGATGGGTTCCCGCAGAAGGGCCGAGCACCAGGTCGAGCTGCGGGTCGAGCAGGTTCGCCGCCTCGAGGAGCAGCAGGCCGACGCTCCGCGCGTAGATCTGCCGACCTTCCCAGTGCTCGACGGTGAGCGGCTCGACGGTCGTGTCGGAGACGACGGGCGTCGTGAGCGCGACGGGCTTGTTGTTCAGCAGCGCGGCCACCACCAGGTGGCCCTTCACTTCGCGCGGCAGCAGCGCCGCGACGCGCGTGCCCGTGGGGACGACGCGCTCCTCGCCGGACACGCTGATCCGCACCTGGCCCTGTCGGGGCAGGGAGCGCCCCCGCAGCAGCGAGGCCGCGAGATCGGTCACGTGCGTGAGGTCTTCGCGCACCTGCTCGAAGAGCGCCTCGACCAGCTGCAGCGACAACAGCGGCGCGTTCTGCTTGAGCGACGCCCAGGCCGCGGGAGAGAGCCGCGCGAGCCGCATGGGGGTCTGCGCAGTGACGGTCGCGGCGCGGGAGCGGCCGGTCAGCATGCCGAGCGAGCCGAACTCTCCACCGGGTCCGATGGTCTGCACCGAGACGCCGCCGCGCGACACTGCGCCCTCGCCGTCGATGACGAAGAAGAGCTCGTCGCCCGTCTCGCCTTCGCGCACCGCGATCTCACCGGGGCCGAGCTCGCTCAGCTTGAGGTGGCGGGCGACGCGCTCGACACCCTCGCGGCCGAGATCACGCAGGACGGAGCGGGTGGCGAGGACATCGACGACGGAGGGGTCAGGGATCGCAGTCACGCCGGCAGTCTGCTCCCGAGCACGAAAAGCGCACGCGCAGAGTGTGCGCCGGACGTCGATGAACTGCCGCTCCTGGCGCGATGGCGCGAATCATCAGCGCAGAAGGAGGCGAGCTGACGCTGCCGCGAAGTCCGGGTGAACGTCGCGGACCGTTGCCAGAGTCGCGCACGCCGCCAGGAGCCTGGCAGCGACTCGGGCTGGTGGCGTCCCGCAGCGCCGGTCGGGGTGGCCTGGCCGGGTCACGGGAAGAACGGGCCACCCGGCGATCGCGGTCGCTGACGCCCTGGCTCAAGGCGCGCCCGCGTCGAGCAGCCGCCCATTCACGACCGCCACGGCGTCGAGGTCGAAGCCACCGCCCGGCGCGCCATAGAAGCGGTTCTTCCCCGAGTCGCGCACGCGCACGAAGCGGGCCCGGGCCAGGCCGACCCGCGAGAGGTCGAAGCCGTCTCCGCCTGCGACGGCTGGATCGGTCGCGGAGATGCCCTGGGCCGGGTTGCCGAAGACGAAGCTCGTGCCCGCACACCCGGGGAACCCGCCGTCTGCGTCGTCGGCGCACGGGAACTCACGCCAATCGACGCCGTCGTCGCTCACCGCGACGGCGCCGGTCTCGAAGAAGGAGCCGAACGGGTTCTCGAAGACGAGCAGGTCGACGCCAGGGCCGTCCACCGCCACGAGGTCGGTGAACTCGAGCTCGATGACGCCCTCGCGGCCGAGGGAGAGCACGTCGAGGGAGCCGGACGACGCGCCGCCGCCCTCGGGGGGCCCGAGCACGACCTGCGGGAAGCGGTCCTGCCCGAAGCCGGCGCCGTCACCGAACGCCACCCGCACGACGCGGTCGGCCCAGGGATCCGGCGGTTGGCTCCCCGCGTCCCGCGCGCCTGCGTCAGTCCCCGTGCCGGTCAGCGGCCCCGCGTCGACCGTCGCTTCATCACCTCCATCGACGGCGCGTGGAGGTGGCCCGCAGCCCCAGAGCAGGGCGAAGGAGAGGAGCGCCGCCCTCATGGAGCGAGCTTCACGAGCCGACGCCCCTGCCGATCCTCGAGCCCGAGGTAGAGATCGGCCCCGCGGCCGACGGCCGCGAAGACCCGCGTGCAGGCGAGCCCCTGCTGTTCGAGCAGCGCGACGGGCGTCCCGACGGACACCGTCTGAACCCCCGAGCCCGAGAGGGTCAGCGGGACCCGCTCCACGCGCGTCGTGAAGGGGTTGAACATCGCGTCGTAGCCGCCGCGCACGACGATGACGTCGTTCTCGTACGCGGTGAGGTCGGCGAAGGTGTCGCCCTCGGCCACGAGGGGCGCGTTGCTCGCCTGGTAGGTGAAGGTGCCGCCGGTCGCGACCGGCGAGAGCCAGGTCGAGGGCACGATCGCACGCGCGACGTTGCTGAAGTCCATGCGGGCGTTCCCGGCCACCAGCACGCCGTTCGCGGTGATGGTGGTGAAGCCGCTGCCGCCGAACGGGTCGGGGAAGGTGGTGAGCGCGGCCGTGCGCCCAGCAGCGGCGCCAGGCCTCAGCGTGAAGAGCCCGTTGCCGGTGGCTGCGCCGAGCCCGAGTCCGTTGATGATGAAGGCGCCCGTCGACAGGCCGACCGCCGTGTAGTTCCCCGGCGCGTTCAGGTACTCGACGGCGCCGTTGTCAGGCTCCACGAGCGCCACCATGCCGGGGGCTCCAGCGCCGGCCTTCGTGTAGCCGGTGAGGATCTGCAGGCCGTTCGACGCGATGGTACCCGAGAGGAAGGTGCCGCCGTCGCGGTCCGCCGGTGCTCGAACGTCCACGATGGCCGGACCCGCCGAGAGCGCCGGGAGCGTTCCGAGCCGGCGAAGCTGGTGGTCCGACGTGACGGTGAACAGGACTCCGTTGTGGAGCCCGAGCGCTGATGCGCCAGGCGGCACGGCGCCAGAGGTCACGACCGTCGTCGAGGCCCTGAGCACGAAGGAGCCCAGCGTCGGATCGAGGCTCGCCGTGGCGCAGCTCACCCCCGCATCCATCGTCGAGCCACCCGCCGAACCGCCTGCTGCCGAACCGCCCGCCGCCGAACCGCCCGCCGCGCCTGTCACCCGGCACTCGTTCTGTTGACACGTCGTTCCGGCCGAGCACGCGACGCACGCTGCGCCGCTGATGCCACAGGCGGCGTTCACCGTGCCCACGGCGCAGACGCCACCTTCCGTACAACAACCGCTCGCGCAGCTCTGCGGTGTGCAGCGTGGACCGCTCGCCGTGCACCCGCTCGTCAGCACCAACACCAGCCCCGACCACAGCCACGTCTTCGCCTGCATCGTTCCTCCTGCCGAGTCCCCGCGGACTCGCGCTGCGCCGAGGACGAATGCGACGAAGAGCCCGGAACGCAGGTGCGACGCTGTGGAAGGCGTGCGCAGGCGTATCGGCCTGTCCGTCGCGCTCCCCTCGGAGCGGATGGGACTGCTCGTCCGGTGGGCCGCTCCCCCATGGAGAGGCCTCCGGGTCGGACAGGTCTTCGGACTTGCAGGCTGCCTACTCGCCGTCGCTTCCCGGGCTGGAAGGCCCAGTGCTTCAATGACGGCTTTCGTTCCTGCTCACCGCTGCGGGGCAGTCCCGGAGTCGCACCGGGTTCCCTTGACCGACCGCGCGGCTCTACGCCCCTCGATGCTCAGCGCGCAACGCTATTCGTGGGGCGCCTCCGACGTTCAGCGTCGGCGCGCGAGCAGCACGAGGCCCGCAGCGAACGGCAGCATCGACACCGCGAGCCCACCACCACACCCCGACGCGTTCTTCACCGGGGCGGGCACGCAGCGACCGTTGGTGCAGCTGAAGCCGCGGTCACAGTCTCGCGCTGACAGGCACGGGTCGCGCATCTCGTTCTCTTCCGAGGTCATGTCGGGGCCGCCCATGCCCGCGGACGCGTCGGGGAGCGAGGCGTCGAGCGCGAACCCTGTCCCGCTTCCCAGGACCAGCACCGTCAGGAGTGTCCTCCTCATCGACCTCATCGACTGCCTCCCGTGCCGCAGCCTATCGCTCTGCCGGAGAATGTGGATCGCGCGCCTGCCCACGCGGGCTATAAAGCGGCCCAGCCATGGCGCCCACCATTCTCGTCGTCGACGACAACAAGGAGCTGGTGGCGCTCCTGACCTCGCTCTTCGAGGAGGTGGGCTACACCGTCATCGGCGCGAGCAAAGGCCGGCCTGCGGTCGAGGTCGGCAAGGCGGAGCCCGTCGACGTGGCGCTCATCGACATGCTGTTGCCCGACATGATGGGCTACCACGTCGCTGAAGGGGTCCTCGGCGCACGGCCCAACCTCAAGCTCATCTTCATGACGGGCGTCTTCAAGGGCGCGCGCCACGCGAAGGAGGCGCTCGAGCGCTTCCCCGGCGCGCTCTTCGTCGAGAAGCCCTTCGACGCGAAGAAGCTGCGAGAGACGGTGATGGGGCTCGCGCCGCTGCCGAGCAGCCCTGTCCCGCAGGCGCCCGCGGCCGCCCCCGCCGAGTTCGACGTCGAGCTCGACATCGACGTCGAGGACGAAGAGCAGGACGCGATGGAGCTCACCGGGCGCATCAAGGTGACCGGTGGCGGCAACATCACCGCTGAGCTCTCTGGAGCTGCGCTCACCGCGGGCAAGCCGCTCAAAGGCGCGGTGCCGGGAGCGAGGCCCTCGAGCACGTCGGGCGTGCACGCGATGCCGGTGCCACCCCCGCCGCCGCCCGACGCCACGGAGCCGAGCGCTCGCGCCGCCCGGACCGGCGAGCTCAAGGACAGCCTGCCCGGTCTCATCACCGCCTTCTACCTGTCGAGGGAGACAGGCGAGCTCTCGTGCAAGAAGGGCAAGGTGAAGAAGGTCGTCTATTTCGAGGAGGGGCAGCCGGTGTTCGCGCTGTCGAACCTCGCGGCCGACCGCTTCGGGCAGTTCCTCGTGCGGGTGGGGAAGATCAAACCCGACCAGCTCGACGACGTGGCGGTGGTGGCGCAGCAAACGGGGCGGCGCACCGGTGACGTGCTGGTCGAGCGCGGCCTGCTGAAGGACACCGAGCGCCTCTATTACGTGGGCCAGCAGGTGAAGAGCATCATCTACAGCCTCTTCGGCTGGGAGGAGGGCCAGTTCGTGCTCACCTTCCGCGAGAAGGCACGCGCCGAGTCGATCAAGCTCGACGTCTTCCCGGGCAACCTCATCATCCGCGGCATCAAGAAGCTCTACAAACCCGAGCGCATCGCGCGGCTCGTGCGGCCCGAGGAGCGGCTCATGCCGAGCCCGCAGCCGCCCTACCAGCTCAACGAGATCGAGCTCGAGAAGTGGGAAGCCACGCTGCTCCCGCGCCTCGACGGCACCCGGACGAACGCCGAGATCCTCGTGCTCGCGGGCAGGCCGGAGCACCAGGTGAAGGCCTTCCTCGCGGCGCTGCTCGGCCTCGAGGTGTTAGTGAAGCGCGAGACCTGAAGCAGCTTTGTGACTCCCGGTCGGCCGGACCTGGGCTATGCGCAGCGCAGACGAAGTCAGCAAGGAGCCACCCGTGAAGCTCAACCTGTCTGTCCGTGTCTTCGGCCTGGGCGCGTTGCTCGGCCTGTCGGCGTCGGTGTCGACGTCGTGTTCTCCTCCGCCGGCGCAGTGCTCGGCGACGTCGTGCGCGAACGGCTGTTGCTCGAACGGCCAGTGCGTCGCGGGCAACATGGCGAACGCGTGCGGCGCGCGCGGCAACATGTGCGTGTCGTGCCCGACGGGCTTCAGCTGCATGACGGGCTCGTGCGTACCCACGAACCAGGGTGGTGGCTTCGCGACTGGTGGCGGCTCCGCGGGAGGCTCGACGGCTGGAGGCTCGGCGGCCGGTGGTCGCGCTGGCGGCACGGCCGGTGGCTCGACGGCGGGCGGCTCAACGGCGGGCGGCTCAACGGCCGGTGGCTCGACGGCCGGTGGCTCGACGGCGGGCGGCTCGACGGCTGGTGGCTCGACTGCCGGTGGCTCGACGGCCGGCGGCTCGTCTGCAGGAGGGTCGACGGCTGGCGGCTCGACTGCA
>JAEUJQ010000029.1 GCA_016793095.1 Myxococcaceae bacterium
CCACCCGGCACTCCCGCATCAGGAGCCGCCTCTGCCGGCGGGTCCCCCGCCGGTGGGTCCGCCGCCGGCGGCTCCGCAGCAGGTGGCTCCGCAGCAGGTGGCTCAGCAGCGGGCGGCTCAGCCGCGGGCGCTTCCGCTGCGGGCGGTCCAGCAGCGTGCGCTTCAGCAGGGGGCGGTTCAGCAGGCGGCTCCGCAGCGGGTGGCTCCGCGGCAGGTGGCACGACAGCAGGTGGCTCCGCAGCAGGTGGCTCCGCGGCAGGTGGCTCAGCAGCGGGCGGCTCAGCTGCGGGCGGTTCAGCAGCGGGCGGTTCAGCAGCGGGCGGTTCAGCAGGCGGCTCCGCAGCAGGTGGCTCAGCAGCAGGTGGCTCCGCAGCAGGTGGCTCCGCAGCAGGTGGCTCCGCAGCAGGTGGCTCAGCAGCAGGTGGCTCAGCAGCAGGTGGCTCAGCAGCAGGTGGCTCAGCGGGCGGCTCGACCGACGGCGGCATCGTGCCGGGCGCCCCCTGCAGCGTCGCTGGCTTCGGCTGTTTCTCTCCCTCGGCCGCAGTGGAGTGCAGGTGGGCTCAGTGGGTGCTCTTGCCGTGCCGGGGCGCCGAAGGCTGCTCCGTCGATGCCGGCCTCGTCCGCTGTGACATGCGTGGCAACTTCCCCGGCGATGGCTGCGCCTCCATGGCCGAAGGGCGGGGCCTGTGCGCTACCGATGGCGGAGGCACCCTCGAGTGCCGGGACGGAGGTCTGGTGCTCACCAACATCTGCCGCACCTGCACCGAGCTCGGCGACCTCATCATCTGCCAGCCCTGAACGGCTCGTCAGAAGCGCGTGGCGAACGCCTCGACGAGCCCTCCGAACGCGGCGGGTTGCTCCAGGTTCACCAGGTGGCCTGCGCCCGGCACCACCTCGAGCCGCGCCCCCGTCACCAGCTGCGCCATCACCTGCGCCTTCTCGGGCGGGGTGATCACGTCTTCCGCGCCGACGATCACCAGCGTCGGGTTGGCGAAACGGGCGAGGATGTCCTTCGCGTCGCTGCGCAGCGCCATCCCCCGCGCCGCCGCGGCCACCGCCTTCGGATCCTGCCGCAGCATCATCGCCTCGACCCGCGCGCTGATCGCCGCCGGAGCCGTCTTCGCGAGCAGCTTCGGCAGCATGCCCGCCGTCAGCCCCGCCACCCCGTTCTGCAGCACGTCCTGGGCGACGGCCTCCCGCCTCGCCTTGCCCGCCTCGTCGTCGGCGAAGCTCTGCGTGTCGATGAGGAGCAGCCCGCGCACCCGGCCGGGATCCAGGCGGGCCAGCGCGAGCGCCACATAGCCGCCCATCGACACGCCGCCGATCACCGCCGAGGGCTCCTTCAGCGCGTCGAGCAGCGCGAGCGCGTCCTCGGCCATCGCCTCCATGGTCGCGGGCCCCTCGCCGAGCCCGCTCTGCCCGAAGCCGCGGTGATCGGGCGCGATCAGCCGGAACCCCTTCGGCGGCGCTTCGAGCTGCGGCCAGAACGACTCCGAGCTGAAGGGGAAACCGTGGAGCAACAGGAGCGGCGTGCCCTCGCCGCGCTCCTCGTACGCGTACGCCCGGCCCTTCAACGAGATCGTCTTCACGTCACCACCAGTCCTTGCTCCGGAACCAGAGCGCCATCGAGAGGGGGATCAGCAGCATCGCCGCCAGCATCGCGATGAAGAACGGCTGACCGCTGAGCACGTCGAAGTTCTGCCCGAAGAAGCCAGCGACGAACGACATCGGCAGGAAGACGCTCGCGAGGATCGTGAGCTGCTTGGTGATGTCGTTGGTGCGGTTCGCGACGACCGACAGCCACGCGTCCATCGCGTTGCCGAGCAGATCGCGGTTGGTGTCGATCTGCTCGTAGATGCGCACGAGGTGATCGTACACGTCGCGGAAGTAGACGGTGGTGCGCTCGCTGATCGGCCCTGACCCATGCCGTGACAAGAGCCCCACGACGTCGCGTTGCGGCGACATCACCTTGCGCACCACCACCAGCGTGCGCTTGAGCGCGAAGATCTGCTGCAGCAGGTCCTTCGACGGCGACTCGAAGATCTCGTCCTCGAGCTGGTCGATGGCGTCGGCGAACTGCTCCATCAAGGGAAACAGCAGATCGACCTGCGCGTCCGCCAGCAGGTAGGCGACGAAGTCGACGCCGCGCCCGATCGCCGAGGGATCCGCATCGAGGCGCTTGTGAACCTGGTCGACGGCCTGGTGCGCCTTGTCGTGCACCGTGATCAGCCACCCGGGGCCGAGGAAGAAGTGCAGCTCGTGCAGCTCGGCGTCGGCGATTGCGTTGGGAGGGCAGGTGAAGCCCTGCAACACGATGAAGAGGTGCCCGGGGTACTCCTCGAGCTTGGGCCGTTGATCGAGGTGAAGGCAGTCTTCGATGGCCAGCTTGTGAAGGCCGAACTTCTCGCCGAGCCGGTTCAGCAGGGCCTCGTCGGGATCCTGCACGTCGAGCCACTTCGGGCCGGCGTGTTGGAGCAGCTCCTCGCCCCCCTGCAGCACCTTGCCGTCTTCGAAGACGCGGACGCGCAACATGTCTGGTGCACCTCATCACGGTTCTTAGGCATCGGGCACGTTCGATCTATGGTGACGGCGACGTGGAACGGTTGCTGCCACCCCGGCTCGGAGCCATGCTGGCGCTCGAGGCCGACCAGGTCTTCTCGGCCCGGCTCAGCCGCGTCCTCGAAGCGGCCGCGCGCGCGATCTCGAAGCTCGGTGAGCTCGAGCTCATCAAGTACGAAGACGCCCCCATCGAGGCGTCGGCTGATCTGTCGCTGTGGGAGGAGCTCGCGCCCGTCGTCGGCGCCACCATCGCCGACGTGAACGCCCTGCTGACCGAGCTGCACGCGCAGTTTCCGCCCGGTGAGCTCTCGGTCGATCCGCGGCAGGGCGCCGTGGACGAGACCTTCCAGCGGGCGGCCGAGGAGCTCAAAGGCGAGGTGACGGCCTTCGGCATGCGGGTCCGCGACCCCTCCGTCGTGGGCGATCGCTGGAACCTGATCTCCGAGCTGCAGAGCTTCCGCTACCGCTTCCGTGATCGCATCGGCGCGATGGTGTTCGAGGCGGCCCAGCAGCTCGGCGACTGCCGCCGGCGCGAGGTCGATCCGGGCTACGACGAGGAGCTCGCCTCGACCCTCGTCGTGCGCAGCACCACCGCCGATCTGCGCCGGCTCATGCGCGCGCGCATCCACAAGGTCTCCGAAGCGGGCCCAGAGGACGTCGAGTGGAACGCGAAGCAGATCGAGAAGGAGCTCAACGCGTTCGGTCGCACGGCCGCCTGGCGGGCGCTGCGGGCGCAGGACAAGCGGACGATCCTCGAGTTCCGCACCCGCCTGAAGGAGATCTCCAGACCTGACCTCGGCAAGCTCGACCTGCTCGCCCTCCTCGAGCCGTTCGTCGAGTTCTGCGACAACTTCGAGGCCATCAACCAGCGCGACCTGCTCGTGCAGCACGACCAGGAGGTGCTGGCCACCATGGGCGTGACCCTCGAGCGCGCGGTCAACGCGGTGGCTGACGCCGAGGCCTCGCAGGCCTTCACCGAGGCCGTGGGGCTCGCCCAGACCATGTACGGCCGCCACGGAGACTTCGACGCGTACCTGCGCAAGCTCCGCAAGACTCCGCCAACGATGGGGACCATTCGCGCCGAGACCGAGCAGTTTCTGATGATCATGGCGAACCTCTCGGCGTAATGAGCGCGGCGTGCTCCCTCTGTCCCGAGCCGATCTCTCGTCGGTGCGCGCCGTCTTCACTGACGTCGACGGCACGCTCACCTCAAGGGGGAGGCTGACCAGCTCGACGCTGCGGGCCATCGAGTGGCTCGCGAGGCTCGAGGTGCCGGTGGTGCTGGTGAGCGGCCGCCCCTCCGGCTGGGGTGAGTGCTGGGTGCGCCAGTTGCCCGTGGCCGGCGTCATCGTCGAGAACGGCGGCGTCACCTACGTGAAGCGGGGAGACGAGGTGCACAAGCGCTACGCCGAGCCCGAGCGCGTGCGCCGCTCCAACCGGGCCGCGCTCGAGCGCCACGTCGCCGCCGCCCTCGCGAAGGTGAAGGGCGCGGCGCTGTCGATGGACTCGGCCGCGACCGAGGTCGATCTCGCCATCGACTACGCCGAGCAGTCGTCGCTGGGTCCGCGTGGCGCCGATCGCATCGAGGCGTTCCTGCACGCCCGCGGAGTCACCGCGGTGCGCTCGTCGGTGCACGTGAACTGCTGGCTGGGCCCCTTCGACAAGCGGTCGGCCGTCGATCAGTTCCTCCGGGCCGAGTGGCGCACCCGCCTGGCCCCGAAGGAGCGCCGCTTCGTGTACGTCGGTGACTCCTTCAACGATCAGCCCTTGTTCAAGGCCTTCCCGCTCTCCGTGGGGGTCGCCAACGTGAGGGCGGTGCTCGATCGGCTCGAGCACCCGCCGAAGTTCGTCACCCGCGCCGCCGAGGGAAAGGGCTTCGGAGAGGTCGTCGACGCGATCGCCCGCGCCCGCCGCGCGAAGAGAGGCGCCGCGTGAGCCACCTCGCGAAGGTCGAGCTGAAGCCGGGCCTGGGACGCCACCTGCGCGCCGGACACCCGTGGGTCTTCAAGAAGGGCCTGGCGCAGGTGCCCCGCCTGCCGCCTGGCAGCGTCGTCGATCTCGTCGACGGGCACCGCTTCGTGGCGCGAGGGTACTTCGACCCGTACTCGGCCATCGCGGTGCGCGTGTTGACGCTCGACCCGAAGACCTCCATCGACGAAGCCTTCTTCGAGCAGCGCCTCGGCCGGTGCGTGCGCGCGCGCCGTGAGCTCATCGATCTCACCGCCACCGACTCCTACCGCCTCGTGCACGGCGAGGGCGACGGGCTGCCGGGCGTCATCGTCGATCTCTACGGCGGCTGGGCGGTGCTGAAGCTGTACTCCGCCGGCCTCACCCCGCACCGGCCGCTCATCGTCGAGGCGCTCGCGAAGACGGTGCCCGGCCTCAAGGGCGTGATCGGCCGCGACGAGGTGGGCCGCGACGACGCCGACGTGGACGAAGAGAAGGGCAACGGCCGCGTGCTGTGGGGCGAGCCGGCTCCCAACCCGCTCACCATCGAGGAGCGCGGGGCGAAGTTCCTCGTCGACGTGTACGCCGGACAGAAGACCGGCTTCTTCCTCGACCAACGCGAGAACCGCTTCCTGCTGCGGCGCCTGGGCCACGGCCGCGACGTGCTCAACTGCTTCTGCTTCTCGGGCGGCTTCTCGGTCAACGCCGCGCTCGGCGGCGCGAAGAGCGTCTTCTCGGTGGATCAGGACGCCGACGCGATCGCGCTCGCCCGCCAGAACTTCCCCCTCAACGGGCTCGAGCCGGCCGCGCACGACTTCCTCGCCGCCGATGTCTTCGAGCTGCTCGAGTCCTTCAAGCGCGAGGGGCGCACCTTCGATCTGATCGTGCTCGACCCGCCGGCCTTCGCGAAGAGCCAGAAGGCCGTCGAGGGCGCGGTCGCCGGCTACGCCTCCCTCAACCGTCAGGCCCTCGCCTTGCTCCGTCCCGGCGGTCTCCTCGCCACCGCCTCGTGCAGCGCGCGCGTCACCCAGCAGATGTTCCTCGAGGCGGTTCGGGAAGGCGCCTTCAACGCCGGGGTCGATCTCACGCTCGTCGAGGAGCGGTACCAGCCCCCCGATCACCCTCTGCGGCTCCAGTTCCCCGAAGGCAGGTACTTGAAATTCCTCGTCCTTCAGTCGCGTGAGCTGTGACGAAGGCTCTTTGCACTCCTGCTGATGGTTCTGTGTCTGACACGGTGCGAAACCGTTGACATGGATGTGCATGTAGGACAAACCGCCCGCGCTGTTGGGCCAACCATCGAAGGGGAAACAATGAATTCCGTGAAGGTTCTGGGCGCCGTGATGGCCGCCCTCGTGGTCACCGGGTGCAACACGGGCCAGCCGCGCATCTGGCGCGTCGCCTACGACACCAGCCGGTTCGTCTTCGTCGACAACGCGCAGTGCTACGTCTCCAAGCGCATTCCGCAGGCGCGCACGGCGCAGTCGAACTATCGCCGCGACGCCAACTGGGTGATCTGGGACGGCGTGGCGGACGCGAACAACCGCCCCAAGCAGTACCTCGACATCGGCAACCCCGAGTTCAAGCTCGGTGACGCGCCCCGCGTGGTGGTGGAGGACGCCATCGAGGGTGACGCCGAGACGCGCACCTTCGTCGCTGAGCGCCAGGTCGCCAGCCTCGGCCCCATCAGCTGCATGGGCTGCGCCTCGCTCGCGTGCCGTGAGTCGTGCGGCGCGACGCCCCGTCAGGCGATCGAGACCCGCATCGGGCAGATCACCGTCACCTGGGACACCTACAACCCCGCCTCGACCGGCGTCATCCGCGTGACCTCGACCTACCGCTGCGCGAACGCGGGCGGCATGCCGAACGAGCTCTGCCCCGACATCATCCGCCAGGAGCAGCCGGCCACCGACGCGGCCGAGTGCCAGGTCGAGGTGCCGTTCGTGGCTCGCCGCATCGACGTGAACCAGAACACCAACTACGCCAACACGGGCTGCGACGGCCCGGCCTGTGGTCGCTGAGCACGGCTGAACCCCTGCTCGGTTTGATTTCGCGGCGGTCAGAGCTCGGCTCTGGCCGCCGTTTTTTCTTCGCCCTGGAGTCCAGCCGATGGTGATGAAGGGCCAGTTCCTCGAGCGCCCCACGCTCATCCCGCTGGGCAATGGGCTGGTGCTCGAGGGCGTCGCGCACCGCGGAGGGCAACGCCCGGGGGTGCTGGTGCTGCCGCCCACGCCTGCCGAAGGCAGCGGCATGGATCATGTCGTCGGCGCCGAGATCGCCTTCGCCGTCTCGCAAGCGGGCCACCAGTGTCTGCGCTTCAACTTCCGTGGCGTGGGAGGAAGCCAGGGCCGCCCGGCGGCCTCGGAGCTCGAGCTGCTGGAGGACGCCGTCGCCGCGTGGGAGCTCGCTCGCGACAACGCCAACGGCGTACCGCCCGTGGTCGTCTCCGTCGGAGGCTCCGATCGGGTCGCCCTCCGGCTGGTGGTGGAGGTGGCCGTCGCCGGCTGGGCCCTCATTCACCCCCAGCTCGCCCCCTTCCATCCCCCCGTCCCCCACGTGGTGGTGCTGCCGGAGCTCGAAGGTGCTGCCCCGCGGCAGGCGTGGAGCGCGCAGCTGGAGGACGGCTGCCTGTCCGTCATTCTCGGCGCCGACCGCACCTATCACCGCAATCTTCCTCAGGTCGGAAAGGCTGTGGTGGCCCTGACCCGTCGGGTGGGGGCCGCGAGCGGGAACCCCTGAGACACACTAGGCTTCCAGGTCTTCAGACAACTTCACGCAGGCAGTGGAAGACTCCGAGAGATCCAATCGTTCTCCCATTCGTTCGTTCGCTGCACGGGCTCCCTATGCGCACACCTTCTCTTGCCGTCGCCGTTGCCGCAGTGACGATGTTGATGTTGGCCGGCTGTCAGGGCCAGGCGGACTCCGAGCAGCTCGCCTCGCTGGACCGCCCCGCGATCGACGTCTCGGCCCAGGCCGACGACACGGCGTTTCATCTGCCGGAGGTCGTCGTCGTCGACTTCGAGGACGGCACCACCAAGGCCGAGTTCGACGTGATTGAGAAGGACTGGGGCCTGGATCTCGAGCTGGCCGGCGAGGAGGAGGGCGTTGACAGCGCCATCACCGTCGGCACGTTCCAGGGCGATCTCGCGTCGTTGCTCGCGCGCATCCGGTCCAACCCGAAGGTCGAGGCCGCCGAGCCGCTGATGACCTTCAACGCCAGCTTCGTCCCCAACGATCCTGCCTACGAGAAGCAGTGGAACCTGCGGATGATCAACATGCCGAAGGCGTGGGATCGGGTGAAGGGGAAGGGCGTGGTGGTGGCGGTGCTCGACACCGGTGTCGCGTACGAGGACCACGACGACTTCATCCGGGTCCCCGATCTCAAGGGCACGAAGTTCGTCGAGGGCTACGACTTCGTGAACAAGGACCGCCACGCGAACGACGATCACGGTCACGGCACCCACGTCGCCGGCACGATCGCGCAGGCCACCAACAACGGCGAGGGCGTCGCGGGCGTCGCGTTCGAGGCGGCCGTCATGCCGGTGAAGGTGCTCGATCACTTCGGCGGCGGCACCTCGGCCAACATCGCCGACGCGATCCGCTGGGCGGCCGACCACGGCGCGAACGTCATCAACATGTCGCTCGGTGGCGGCGGGCGCTCGCTGGTGATGGAGAAGGCCGTCGAGTACGCACGGAAGAAGGGCGTGGTGGTGGTGTGCGCCGCGGGCAACGGCGGTCGCGGCATCGTCGAGTACCCGGCGGCCTACCCGGGCTCCGTCGCGGTCGCGGCGGTCGGCCCTGGCGGCACCCGCGCGCCGTACTCGTCCTGGGGCAAGGAGCTGGACGTCGCGGCGCCCGGTGGTGACAAGCTGCAGGGTGAGGAAGCCGGCATCATTCAGAACACCATCGACCGGGAAGACGTGAGCCGCTCCGTGTACGCGAGCTACCAGGGCACCTCGATGGCGACCCCGCACGTGGCGGGTGTGGCCGCGCTCCTCTTCGCCGCGGGCGCGAAGAACCCGGACCAAGTCGAGAAGGCGCTGTTCGCGTCGGCACACCCACCGAAGGGCGCGACCGGCTGGACCGATCAGTACGGTCACGGCGTGATCGACGCGGAGGCCGCGCTGAAGGCGTTGAAGAAGCTCGGCGGCGCGGGTGCGCTCGACGAGCTGCTCCCTCCAGAGGTGCAGACGGCCCAGCAGGAGCCGCTCGAGGCCGCCTCGGACGTGCAGGCGTTCGCCTACGGGGCCATCGACTGGAAGCCGTTCGCCTTCGCGGCCGCGATGCTGGCCTTCGTGCTGCTCACGCTCGGGAAGAAGGAGCGCCCCGGCTACTTGAACGTCCTCTTCTCGCCGGGCTTCGCGATTCCCCTGGTGCTGACGACGATGGGCGTCTTCTTCGTGCGCTGGGTCGCGCCCGCCAGCGAGTTCACGAGCTCCCTCGTCATCCCCATCCCCGACTGGCTGAACAAGATCATCTTTGGCCGAGGCACGCTCGCGAACCCGCTCGTCTACAGCGCGCTGGCGCCGGTGGTGCTCTCGCTGGTCGCCATCAAGCTGAAGGGTATTCGGCATGCGGTGGGTGGGCTGGCGCTCGGCTTCGCGGGCATCCTCGCGTACACGGCGTGGGCGAAGGCGCCGGGCCTCGCGTGGCTTCCCTTCACGTTCCTGGCGATCCCCTGGCTGGTGGGCAACGCGCTCCTCTGCCTCTTCCTCGCGCGGGCGATGCTGAAGCGCGAGACGGCCTGAGGTCTGCCATGACGACGATGACAGGCACCGTGCGCTTCCGTGACCTCGAGACGGGCCTCTGGCTGCTCGAGGCCGAGGACGGGCAGCTCTACGTGCTCGCGGGCGGCGACCGGAAGATCAAGAAGAACGGCGCGCGCATCTCGGTCGAGGGTGACATCGACACCGAGTCGCCCAACCTCGCGATGGCCGGGCCGCGCTTCGTGGTGAAGCGCTACACCTTCCTCTGAGGTGAGCGCCGTCACTCCGCGGGCGGCTTCTCACCAGCCAGCTCACGGAGCGCCCGGTACTCGTCGAAGCCCCCCTCACCGGCGCGAACGCGGGCCCGCAGCTCCTGCAGGTCCTGCCACGCCTGCCGCTCGCCCGCCGACGCGTCCTTCCCCGGGCGCTTCACCGGGTTCATGAGATCGATGATGTTGAGCTGCACCCCGCGGCGATCGACGACGGTCAGGCCGATCAACGCCGCGAGCGCGCCCACCATCCACGGGGCCACCGCGCGGAAGAAGGGCGCGAAGGGCGCCACCTCGTCAGCCGCAGGCACCGGGGCCACCCACCAGCGCGCGCGGCGCAGCACGACGACGAGCGCGACGACGCCCACGTTGCCGCCCAGCGCCAGCGCGCCAATCAGCCAGCCGGGCAGTCCGGTGCCGTCGCCGACGACGAAGAAGACGATCACCGAGATCAGGTTGTTCGCTGCGTGGGCCCCGATGGCCGGCCACAGCGAGCCGCTCCGCCAGGCGAGCAGGCCGAAGACGAGGCCGAGCTCGAAGCGCGCCAGGAAGCCGACGGGGTCGAAGTGCATCAGGCTGAAGAGGAGGGCGGAGATCACCAGGGCGCGCGCAGCGGGAACACGGCGAGCGAGGCCCGGCTGCACCAGCCCCCGGTAGAAGAACTCCTCGCAGAACGGCGCGGCCACGCCGACGCCGGCGATCAACAGCACCAGCTCGACGCCGGACTGGCGATCGAAGAGCCTCGCGGCGCTGTAGCGCTCCACCACCTCGGGCGGGAACAGCTGCTCGGCGAGCCACATGAGCGGCACCGCCCACGCCGCGTAGTTGAACAGCCCCACCCCGACGCCGGCGGCCATCCCCCAGGCCGGTTGATCGAGTCCCGTCGCCCGCCACGGCCGCCGCCCCGTCACCGCCAGGGCGAGGAAGGGCACCGCGAGGAAGACGAAGGCCTCGGAGAACCACAGCCCCCACGCGAGGTTGAAGACCTGCGCCGACGCCCCCACCGTCAGGAAGAGCACGCCCACCGCCAGGAAGGCGACCAGGGCCACCTGCCCGAGGTCCGGCCGCTGCACTGCCTCTTCTTCGGGGGCCGGGTCGATCACGGTGCACGGGGGGAATTCCCCCCGCGTCGTTATACTGAGGGGCGACGGCGACGTACCTCTCAGAATCCACCCGGGACTCCCCTTGAACGCGCCTGCTTCGCACGCCCTCGACGTCAGCTTCTCGGACGCCGCGAGCGCCTTCCGCCGGTTCTTCGTCGAGCTGCGAGACGCCTTCCTCGAGCGCGAGGCCCTCTTCACCCAGATCGAGCTCGGGCTGCTGTGCCGCGAGCACTGTCTCATCATCGGCCCGCCGGGCACGGCGAAGAGCGCCGTCGCCAGCGCCGTGCTTGGCCGCATCGTCGACGAGAAGTCGAACCGGCCATCGCTCTTCTCGAAGCAGCTCGCCGAGAACACCGTGCAGACCGATCTGATCGGCCCCGTGGACTTCAAGGTGCTGACCGAGACGGGGCGCACCGAGTACCTCACCGAGGAGGGCATGCTGGGCGCGGTGCACGCCTTCCTCGACGAGATCTTCGACGGCCGCGACATGCTGCTGCGCTCGATCCTCAACGTCCTGCACGAGCGCGAGCTCAAGCACGGGCGCAAGGTGACGGCGGGCCGCTGCGAGTGCGCGGTGATGACGTCGAACCGGTACCTGTCCGAGGTGCTGCAGCGCTCGCCCGAGACGCTGCAGGCGTTCGCCGATCGCATCTCGTTCATCTGCTTCGCGCCGCGTGGCTTTGCCCGGAAGCAGAGCCGCGCGCAGATGCTGTGGCGGGCCAGCGCGGGGCAGCGCCCGAGCCTGCACGAGCGCCTCACCTTGCAGCAGCTCGACGTGCTCCAGGAGGCGGTGGCGTCGGTCGAGGTTCCCCCCGTGGTGACCGAGGGGCTCGAGGTGCTCGCCGACACCCTCGAGAAAGAGCTGGTCGCGCAGGTGACCCGCCTGCCCGACTACGTCCCCACCAAGTACTTCTCGCAGCGCACGATGGTGAAGGCGTTGTGGGCGCTCAAGGCCGCGGTGGTGCGCGATCGCATGTACCGGCGGGCCGATCGCAAGCTCGTCGCCGAGGTCGGCGATCTCACCCAGCTCGATTCCTTCTTCCTGCTCGGCGGCCCGAAGGGCGACGAGCTCGAGGCGCTGCTCAAGGGCGCCGCCGACCCGCGCGAGCGCGCGCAGCTCGAGATCATTCGCGTCGAGCACAAGGCCTTCGACGAGGCGCTCGCGAAGGTCCGGCCGATGCTCGAGCAGGCGGCAGAGCGCGAGGCCGCCGAGCTGCAGATGCGCGACGACCTCGCGTCCGCCGAGGCGATGACGCGCACCTGGTCTCCCGCGGTGGCCAGCACCGTCGCGGCGGCGCTGAGGGACAAGCTGCTGCCCGGGCCGCGACACCCCGAGAACCGCAGCCCGCTCGTCCGGGCGGCCGAGTGCCTCTTGACGGGCCTCGACTCCCGTACGGCGAAAGGCCTCTCGGCGCAGTCCGAGGCGCGCGGCGGGCTGGCGCTGCTGGTGTCGTTCAACGACGTGCTCGAGCTCGTCCGCAAGGTGCCCGAGCTGCAGGCCCGCGTACCGGCCGTCGCCACGAACGTGCGCGAGTACTGCCGGCAGGCCTCCGAGCTGATCGCCCTCGCCGCCGAGAGCGCCGAGTTCGAGGAGAACCTGCGCGTCGAGGGCATCGCCGGCCTGGCGTCGAACATCGCCGAGGAGCTCACGCGGCTCGGCGAGGTGCTGCAGACGTGCGCCGTGGCTGGCGCTGGCGATGACGACGTTCGGGGCACCCTCGCGCGCGTACGGGAACGCGTCGCCGTCGCGCTCCGCCGGCGGGCGACCCGCGCCTTCGTCAGCCCCGCGGCTGGGCGCAAGATCGAGCCCCTCGAGCAGCTGACCCAGGACAGCCGCCGCCTGCGCGATCTCGAGACCTCCCTGGTCGAGCTGTCCGCTGCCCAGAAGGGGCTGCGTGAGGAGCTGCTGACGCCGCTGGGAGAGGCGTACGCGCGCGAGGCCCTCACGACCCAGAGCTTCAACCGGCTCGAGCAGCTCGTCCGCACCGTCGAGGCGGTGGTGGAGAACCTCCGCCGAGAGGGGGCCTCGGCCGAGGTCTGCGTGCGTGGCGTGCGAGAGCTGATCGAGGGCCGGGTGAAGGAGCTGGCGCGCGTCGCGAACCTTCCGCCGAAGCTCGCCGGGCCCGAGGGCGCCCAGGTGGTGAGCGGGGAAGCCTACCAGGCCTACCGGCAGCAGCTCGCCGCGCCCGCGCCCGACGGCGACCTGCTGGCGTTCCGGAACCTCACCTCGTTGCTCAACGGCCTCGGCGCGCCGGCGCTGCCACCGCCGCTGCGTGACGCGCTCGCGACGGGCGAGCTCACCTGGCTGCTCGCGAGGGCCCGCTATCTGCGCGCGTGGCTCACCCAGCTCCTGCAGCGGCTGCCGGCGCCCGATCAGGTGAAGGATCGGGGCGAGGCCGACCGCGCCTTCGAGGTGCTGCTGAAGAGCCGCCTGCCGATGCTCGTCACGCGGGAGGGTGAGCTCGTCAAGCTCAAGGCGACGGCCAGCCGGCTCGCCTCCGAGCCGGGAGAGCGTGGCGAGACGGCGAAGAAGGTCGAGGCGTCGCTCGAGCTCATCGCCGAGGAGTTTCAGGTCTTCTCGCGGCAGCTCCTCGACGCGCGCGTCGCGAGGTGATGATCCGTGCTGGCGAACCGGCTCAACGATCTTCGGGAGCGCCTCGATCGACTGAAGGCCGGAGAGCTGCCCGCCGTCAGCCTGCTCGAGCGCCTGCGCAGCTCGCTCAAGGACCCCGCCGGCGAAGCGGCGCTCGAGCCCGTGCACGGCCTGAGCGCCGAGCTCGATCGCGTCGGCATTCACACCACCGCTGACGCGCGGCTGCTGCGTGAGCTGTCGTCGGCGAAGGGGCGGCTCGGCGAGCTCAGCCGCGGCCTGCTGCTGAGGGCAGGGGAGGGGCTCTCGGCGTTCGAGCTCGCGGCGCGTGAGGCCGAGCGGGTGGCGGCGCGCGAGAAGAGGCTGGCCCCGGCCGAGGTGGCGCGGCTCGAGCGGGCCTTCGCCGAGCTCGCCCGCATCGTGAAGGTGGCCGCGGTGTTCTCTGCGCCCGAGGCCGCGGAGTTCGAGATCATCGATCGGCCCACCCGGGCGACCGGCGCGCCGAACAGCCCACGCCTCGCGGCCGCGGAGTACTTCGCCGACCGCGCGCGCGCCAACGTGGGCGACACCGCGCAGAAGCGGAAGGACCTGGATCTCGCGCACGAGCTGTTGCTGCGCATGAGCGCCGAAGAGAAGAACGATCGGGAGCGGCTTCGGCGCCTCCGCGTCGACGTGGCGGAGGCGAGGACGAGGGTGCGGCTCGCGCCCGCGGTGCGATCGCTCGACGATCTCGTCAAGCACCTGCGCCACACCGCGCGCCGGGAGCCGAAGATCGCGTGGCGCTCGATGCGCTCGCTCTACGAGCGCGCCGTCGAGGCGGGGGATCGGGAGCTCGCCGACGTGGCCCAGCGGGCGCTCGACGCGCTGCTCCCCGGCGGCGCGGCCGAGAAGGCACGCCTGGCCGAGCAGAACGAGCTCAAGCGCCTGCTCAACTGGAAGGAACCCACCGCCCCCGCCCCGGAGGCGCTCCCGGCCGGCGGCTCAGCCACCCGCGACGACGTGAACGACCTGCTGGCCCAGCTCGCCTTCGATCTCGACGAGAACCAGCAGCGCGCCCTCGAGCTCGCCGCCGGGTGCGCGCGCTTCTTCGACATCGAAGACTCCCTCTCGGAGGAGCTGGTCGAGGCCGAGCTCAAGGTGACCCGGCCGATCCAGCGACGCGTCGCCTACCCGACCCAGGTGATGACGTACGAGTTCACCAACAGCCTCGATCAGGTGCACAACTTCGTGCTCACGAGGCCCGACAGCATCGTGCTCGATCTCGCCGCCGGCCGGCAGATGGTGCGGCAGTACCTCGAGGAGGAGCCGCCCCCGCGCCCGAAGAAGGTGATGAAGACGGCCGTGCGGGTCTACGTGATGGACGCGTCGGGCTCGATGCACGGCGCCCGGGCCCGGTTCCGCGACGCCATCCTCATCTCCGAGCTCAACGCGATCCGGGTGAAGGCGAAGCAGGGCGTGCCGTTCGACCCGCTCTACTTCTCGTTCTTCAACGACACGCCGACGCGGCTCAACCGGGTCGACTCGGGGCAGGAGGCGACCCGCCAGATCGAGGCGCTGTTCCGGGCCTCACCGGCCGAGGGGCAGACGGACATCACGCTCGCGCTCATGTCGGCCTTCGACTCGATTCGCCTCGCCCAGGGGCGGGATCCCTACCTGGCGCGCGCGACCGTGGTGCTGGTGACGGACGGCGAGGACGGCGTCGAGCTCGAGCTCATTCGCAAGACGCGCAAGCCGCTCGAGGGCCTCGACATCACCCTCTCGTTCATCTCGCTCGGTGAAGAGAACGCCGATCTCAAGTCGTTGATCATGGAGCAGCGCGACGAGGGCAGCCGCGCCTTCTACCACCACCTCTCGGACCAGGAGATCAAGCTGGCCCGCACCGACTTCGACTCGGCCTGGCGCACGCTGTTGCCCGCCGACGTCAGCCCGGGGCCCGAGACGCTCGAGAAGCTCCTGCCCCACCTCGAGGCGCTCGAGGCCCTGGCCGCCGGCCGGCCCGTGAGGGCGCCCCAGCGGCTCGAGAGCCAGTTCGACACCCTCTTCCCCGTCAACCCGCCCCTCGTGAAGGCCGGTGCGGCGGCGCAGCGGCTGGCGGACATCGTGGACGCGGTGGCCGAGGCGGCGTCGCTGGCGCCCATGGAGGGGCGCTCGGGCGAAGCGGTCGGCCTGCTGACGCACCTGCTGGGGGTGTACGGCCTCGCGCCGCAGCGGTACCTCGAGGCGATCGGCAGTGACTTCCCCCCGCTGGTCGCGGCCCGCAAGCGCGTGCGGTTGATCTGCCGGCCGTTCGCGTAGAGTCCAGCGTCGTGTTCGGGTTCTTCAAGAAGAAGGCGCCACCGCCCGTCGTCGAAGACCCGCTGGCCTCGTTCGACGCCGTGCTCGAGTCGATGGAGCGGCAGGGGCAGGAGCTGCGGAAGTCGGCCGCCACGTTGTTGGCCCTCAAGACCCAGTTGATGCGCGACGAGGCCCGCTACCGCGACCAGGTGAAGGACCTCGCCCAGCGCATCCACGAGGCCGGCGAGCTCGGTGACGCGAAGGCCGAGCAGGTGCTGCGGCGCGACGAGGTGGCGACTCAGCACCGCCTCGAGGAGACGCTCAAGGCGCGCGCCCAGGCCGACGAGGACGCGGGGCTGCTCTCGTGGGCCGTGCAGGAGCACGTGAGCCGCGTCGAGGCGCTCAAGCAGGAGCGGCAGAGCGCGCAGGCGCGGCTGTCGGCCGGCGTGGTGGTGAGCGAGGCTCTGAAGGCGCGGGTGGACGAGGTCGAGCGGGTGCTCAAGCTCGATCGGGCCCGCGACGAGATCGAGCGGGCGCACGCGCTCGCCGACATCTACCGGGAAGACGCCGCGAAGAAGCGCTGAGCAAGGCCGCACTCCGGGCCGCTCGAGCTGGCGAGCGCGGGGCGGGGGCGCCGCGTCACGCGCCCCGGTACTTCTTCAAGAGGTCGAGGTAGTTGCGGCAGGAGCCGGCGATCCACTCGAGGTCCTTCGAGGAGACCTCGCGCACCCGCTTCGCCGGAGCGCCCATGATGAAGCTCCTCGGCTCGAAGACCTTCCCGGGGGTCAGCAGCGAGCCGGCGGCGATGAAGCAGTCGTCACCGACCACCACGTTGTCGAGGAGCGTCGAGGCCATGCCGACGAGCACGCGGTTGCCGATGGTGCAGCCGTGGAGGATCACCCGGTGCCCGATGGTGCACTCGACGCCCGCCGTCGTCGTCGAGACGCCGCGCGTGGCGTGGGCGACCGAGCCGTCCTGGAAGTTGGTGCGGGCGCCGAGGTGGATCGCCCCCGAGTCGCCGCGCAACACACAGGTGGGCCACACCGAGGCGTCTTCGTCGAGCGCGACGTCGCCGAGCAGCTCGGCGCTCGGGTGCACCCAGGCGCGCGGGTGAAGGGTGGGCGAAAGCCCGTCGTACGAAGTGATCGTCATGCTGCGCTCCTCGCACAAGAGAGTATGGTTCTCCACCGCATGCACTCCCCGAGATCGTCCGCGTTCGCGCTCGTCGCCGTGCTCGCCTCGTTGTTGCCTCAAGGAGCGCTCGCGCAGAGCGAGTCCGTCGAGCCGAAGGTGATCGTCGTGCCGTACCCGGGCATGAACGACGCAGGCGTGGTGGTGGAGCCCCCGCCCGTCACGCCGCCAGTCGAGCAACCACCCCCACCGCCCAACCCGCCGGTAGAGCAACCGCCTCCGCCACCTCCCGAGACGCGCACCATCGACGCCACCACGCCGCCGACGCCGCCACCGGTCGACCCGAACCTGGTGCCCAACAACGACGTGATGGGCACCCCGCAGGACCAGCCCGGAGCGTTCCTCGATGGGCACCCCCGCGAGGGCGCCTTCCTCTCCGGACCCGGCAGCATGACCTTCGTGCTGCACCAGACGACGATGATCGGCCTCGGCGTGCTCGCCTCCCAGATGATCCCCCGCGCGGTGGACGCGTACTGCCTCGGGCAGATGGGCTGCACCACCAACCCCGAGCTCTTCACCGGCCCCGACGCGCGCGTGGCCTACCTCGCCGGCTCGCTCATCGGCGCGGGCGTCGGCTTCGGGGCGTCGGCCTGGTGGCAGTTCAACCACTGGATCAGCCACCGCTCGGCCAACTTCGGCATCATCAACTCTTTCGTCGGCGCCGCCTTCGTGGGAGGCCTCACCGATCTCATCGCCGGCGCCGCGAACGCCACGCCTCGCGGGCGCGCCGAGGCGGTCACCTGGAGCATTCTCTTCGGCGCCGTCGCCGGCTCGTGGCTCAGCATGATCATCGGCGGCGGCGACATTCCGATGAACAAGGCGACGCTGGTCGTCTCGGGAGCCGCGTGGGCGATGATCTACACCGCCCTCATCGGCGGGATGATCGCGGCGGCGGGCTCGAAGGGCGACCTGCGCGGCGGGGTGGACGCGCTGCTGATCACGCCGGCCATCGGCGCGGCGGCGATGGCGTTCGCGACGCTCAAGTTCAACCCGTCGACGATGCAGATCATGCGCGCCAACCTCTTCGGCGTCGGCGTGGGGGCGGCGGTCTTCCTCCTGAGCGGCCTGGTGTTGGGCCTCAACTGGGGGCGCGACGCGACGGGCGTGGTGCCCTACATCCTCGGCGCGGTGGGCGCGATCGGCGCGAAGACGATCGTCTCGATCTTCTGGGTCGAGGCGGCCGAGAACCCGAACGCGAACCAGCCCGCGCCAGGCGCACCGCAGAACTGGGCCCTGCCGGCCGTCGGCGGGCGCGCCCCGGAGAAGGTGAGCCCCTGGTGGTGAAGCGGGTGAAGAAGGGCGCGCGCAAGGCTCCGCGTCCGCCGGCGCCCGTCCAGAAGGCGCTCCACTACAAGGTGGTCGAGCTCTCGAACGTGGACGAAGGCGCGCTCGAGCGCACCTTGAACGAGTGGGTGGCGCACGGGTGGACGTTCGACGGCGTGCAGTTCGCGATGCGCGAGTCGTCGAAGCGGCCGTCGATGGCCTTCGTCTTCTTCACGAAGGAAGGGCCCGCGCTCGAGGAGCACGCGGCGGCCCAGCCCTTCCGCTCCGAGAGCGAGGCTGATCGCCACTTGCGCAGGCTGGTGCTGGGGCCTGATGCTCCCGAGGCGGCCAGCGTCGCGCCCGTCGACGCGTGGACCCGGCTGGCGCAGCTCGCGGGCGAGGACGAGTGAGTCGATGAGCACCACCACCCAGCGCCCCGGCCTGCGCGTCGTCTCCGAGGAGGAAGGCTCGCCCTACCCGAAGGCGTCGCTGTTGCTGCGCGGCGGCGCCCGGCTCGTCGATCTCGTGATCGCGTGGGTGCTGTTCCAGTCCACCGGCCCGGCCGGCATCGTCATCGCACTGCTCTACCTGCTCTTCGCCGACGGCATGATCCAGGGCCAGAGCCCGGGCAAGAAGCTGTTCGGCGTGAAGGTCGTCTACCTGCCGACCCGCCAGGGCGCCCGGCACCGCGACAGCGTGCTGCGCAACGCGCCCTTCGGCCTCGTCATCATCCTCTCGATGATGCCCGAGCTGGGCTTCAAGGCCTTCGTCGCGGGCGCGGTGGTGATCGGCGTCATCGAGGCGGTGAAGTGCTGGCGCGATCCCGACGGGCTGCGCCTCGGCGATCTCTGGGCGCAGACGCAGGTGGTGGACGGCAAGGTCGTCGCCGGCCAGCCGCAGACCGGCTCGATCGCCGAGCCCGCCCGCGCACCCGCGCGCCTGAAGGTGACGACCGAGAAGACGACGGACGCCTGACCCCCGAGCAATCACCATGCGCATCGCGCTGACCCACAACCTGAGGCTGTCGGACTCCGAAGAAGAGGCCGAGTTCGACACGGAAGAGACCGTCAACGCGCTCGCGTCGGCCATCGAGCGCCTCGGCCACCGCGTCGAGAAGATGGAGGTGTCAGGCCCGGCCTCGCAGCTGGTCGCGCGCCTCGAGGCCTTCTCGCCCGATCTCATCTTCAACACGGCCGAGGGGCGACGTGGTCGCTTCCGCGAGGCGTTCTTCCCGGCGCTCTTCGAAGAGCTCGGCTTCGCCTACACCGGCAGCGACGCCTATGTGCTGGCGCTCACGCTCGACAAGCAGCTCACCAAGCTCGTGCTGCGCGAACACGGCGTGCGGACGCCGGGCTGGCAGTTCGTCGAGAAGCCGTCCGATCTGAAGGCCGAGGAGCTGCACTTCCCGGTGATCGTCAAGCCGAACTTCGAGGGCAGCTCGAAGGGCATCACCCAGGACTCGGTGGCCGAGAACGTCGAGAGCCTGAAGGCGAAGGTCGCGGACGCGCTCGCGAGGTACCCGGCGGGCCTGCTCGTCGAGGAGTTCATCGTCGGCAAGGACCTGACGGTGCCGTTCCTCGAGAACGTGGACAACGACTTCGACGGGGTGTTGTCACCGGTCGAGTACGTGGTGGACGCGCAGTACACGCAGGGCAAGAAGTTCTCGATCTACGACTACGATCTGAAGACCAGGTACGACGAGGCCGTGACGGTGAAGGCGCCGGCGGCGATCGCGCCTGAGATGAGCGAGCGGTTGCGGAAGATCGCGCGCTCGGTCGTGCAGAAGCTCGACTGCCACGATCTCGGCCGCCTCGACTTCCGCCTGTCGGACGCGGGCGTGCCGTACTTCCTCGAGATCAACGCGCTGCCGTCGCTGCAGCCCGGCGCGGGCCTGTACGCCGCCGCGGAGCTCGACGGCCTGCACTTCGACGCGGTGATCGGCGCGATCATCGACAACGCGGCGAAGCGCCAGAAGGTGAAGTCCATCGCGCGCAGCTCGTCGAGGCCCGCGCGCAAGGGCCCGCTCCGCGTCGGCTTCACCTTCAACGTCAAGCGCATCAAGCCCCTCGCAGACGGCCAGCACGATCACGAGGCCGAGTACGACTCGCCGAGCACGCTCCAGGCGATCCGCGAGGCGATCGCGAGCCACGGCCACGAGGTGGTCGATCTCGAGGCCACCCCCGAGCTGCCGATCGTGCTCTCCACCACGCCCGTCGACATCGTCTTCAACATCGCCGAGGGCTTCCGCGGCCGGAACCGCGAGAGCCAGGTGCCCGCGCTGCTCGAGCTGCTCGACATTCCCTACACCGGCTCGGACCCGGCGTCCCTCTCGCTCGCCCTGGACAAGGCCCTGGCGAAGAAGGTGGTGCGCGCCGCCGGCATCGACACCCCCAACTTCCAGCTGATGACGACGGGCCGCGAGCGGCTCGACAAGCAGTTCACCCGCTGGCCGTTGATGGTGAAGCCCGTCGCCGAAGGCAGCTCGAAGGGCGTGGTGCAGAAGAGCGTGTGCCACTCCGAGGCCGAGCTGCGGGGCGTGGTGAAGGAGCTCGTCGAGCGGTACGACCAACCAGCGCTGATCGAGGAGTACATCGGTGGGCGCGAGTTCACGGTGGGGCTGCTGGGCGAGCGGCGCCCGAAGGTGCTGCCGCCGATGGAGATCGTCTTCACCGATCGCAACGACAAGACCCCGATCTACAAGTTCGAGGACAAGCTCGAGGCGAACGATCGCATCAGGTACGAGGTGCCCGCGAAGCTCGAGCCGGCGCAGCTCGAGCGCATGAAGAGCGCGGCGCGCGGGGCCTTCATGGCGCTGGGGTGCCGCGACGTGGCCCGCATCGACTTCCGCATGGACGAGACGGGCCGCATCTACTTCCTCGAGAGCAACCCGCTGCCGGGCCTGACGCCGGGCTGGAGCGACCTGGTGCTCATCTCGCAGGGCGAGGGCATGGACTACCCGACGCTCATCGGTGAGATCCTGTCGGGCGCGATCCGCCGCTACAAGGAGCGCGAGACGCGGCGCCGCGACGGGAGCACGCAGCTCAAGGAAGTGCCGCCGCCGCTCGAGCAGCGCTTCGGCTGAGGGTTTTCCACCAGCGCGCGCCAGTGCCGCGCGTTCCCGCTCCACCTGCACGAGCTGCGATGCGACGATGGCGTGGGCTCCATATGCACGGAGCCCCGCCTCTCGACGACCGGCGAGTCGCGGCGTCCCTCGCTTGCTGCTCAGCTCGCGCGGTGCCGGGGTGGCAGGAAGTCGTTCACCTTGAGCGATCTCCGCGTGCCGGGGACGCGCAGGCGCTCACCGCGGAGCACCACGTCGCAGCTCGCGTACGAGCCTTTGCGGGGGTGCCTCCTCACCTCGACGAGGCCATCGGCCAGATCGACGACCCAGTACTCTGGCACGCCGGCCTCCGCGTACAGCGCGGCCTTCGTGGCGCGGTCATGGTTCAGGCTCGAGTCGGCGACCTCGACGATGAGCAGCGCCTCGCTCGGGTGGGCGTGCGCGTAGTCCCGGTTGCGGGGCACGCAGGCAAGATCGGGCTCGGGCAGCGAGGAGCCCGCCCTGAACGTCATCTGCACGCGGACCCAGGCTCGCTTCCGCCCGAGGGCGCTCGTGAGCAGCTCGCTGAGCGTCATCACGGTGAAGTTGTGCGCGACCCTCAGTGGAGACATGGAGACGATGACCCCCCGGATCAGCTCGACGCGTTCCCGCTCGAACGTGCCCTGGCGGACGAGGTCCTCGTACTCTTCGCGACGGAAGAGACGGGGGCGAGGCTCGCGCACCTGGAGCAGCGACATGCGGTGATGCTACCTCACCGCCCACTCGAATCGACCGCCGTCGCGCCGCGACCGGCATGAGCGCCCCAGTCGACGCTCGATGCACACGGGCCTGGCGCTCCCTCCGCTACTTGCCCTTGCCGAGCGAGAGCAGCCCCGCGACGCCCGTGGCCAGCGCGGCGATGGAGTCACCCGCGATGAGCCCGCCGCCGACCAGCGACGTCGTCGACATGTCCTCGGGCAGCGGCTCGCCCTCCTTCGCGACCGGCGCGCGCTTCTTCCCGTACCAGTTGACGAAGGACGACACGGCTCCGCCGAGGCTGAACCACACGCTCGTCGCGAAGCTCACGAAGCCCGCGAACGACGACGCATACGGTGACGGCACGAGGAAGCAGTCGAAGCAGAAGTCGAAGCCGAAGCCGACCCTCGTCGCGCTCCACGCCTTGTAGCGCGCATTCCCCTTCACCACCTTGCGCACGATCTCGGTGACGAGGCCGATCGCGACGCCGATCAGCATCGCGGGGATCTGGAAGGCCTTCGGCTGGGTGATGCTGCGCACCGCGCCGGCGATCTTCAGCGTCATCGCGCTCTGCCAGTGCCCCGAGCCGCCGCCATCGACCTTGAGGATCGGGTAGGCGCTCATGAAGAGCTTCGCCATGTAGACGCTCAGCACCGCGCCGAGGAACACGCCGATCACCTGGTACCGGAACTGGTGCGTGCGGTTGGTGCCCAGGCGCCAGCCGGTCGAGCGATCCTGCTGCATGTCGCCCCCGATCGCCGTCACCACGAAGACGATGCTCGCCGCGATCAGCCCCTCCACCGGCGCCTTGAGCCCGACCAGCGCCATCAACACCACGCTGACGACGAAGGCCGACGAGATGGGGTTCGAGTCGGTGATGCCGAACGAGATGCCGTTCACCAGCATCATCGCGAACGCGAGCACGATCGCGAACAGCACCCAGCCGAGGCCGACGTCGAGCAGCCCCACCGAGACGACGATGACGGCCAACGCCCAGAACGCCAGCCAGGCGACCAGGCGGGTGGTGTTGGTGCGCTTCCACGCCTCACCAGGCTCGGCCACCGGCGCCGGCTTGTCGGCGGCTGCCTTGCGAATGCGCTGCACGGCCTGACGGAGGATGAGGGCGATGTCGACGACGGCGGCGCCCATGATCGTGCCGAGGGCGACGAGGAAGGCGAACTTGCGGAAGGGCTCCGTCTCGCCGAGCCACCCGTTCGCGCGGATCCACGGCGTGAGCTCTCGCCACACGACGGCGTAGAGGAACGCCGGCACCGTGACCCGCGCTCCGAGGATGATGCCCGCCCCCACGGTCGAGACGCTGAGATCGAGCGACAGCAGCTTCGCCAGCGCGCCGGGCTCGTACTTCTGGCCTGCCGCTTCGGCGGCCTTCTCGGCGGTCGCCTCCACCTGGCCCAGGCGCTCGAGCCCGAGCGGGACGATGGTGCCGATCCCGATGCCGGTCGCGAGCTGGCCGACGCTCCGCCTGAGCAGCCGCACGTCGGTGAGCGCGCGGAGGATGTTGGCGACCGCGAGCCCCGACGGGTACGTGAGCTGCAGCTTGTCCACGAGCAGCGGCGTGAAGATCATGCCGACGCCCACCCCGAACATGCCCACCGAGAGGAAGTAGAGGATCAACTTCCACACCGGAGGCTCTTCGAGGCCGAGCCACACCATCGCCTGAATGAGCACGCCCATCGCCGCCATCGACGCCACCGAGGCGGCGGCGGTCTGCATGTAGTTGGCGCCGTGTCTTCCTTCGGGCCCGTAGAACCAGGTGATGGTCGAGCCCAGAATGCCAGCCAGCACCTGCCCGCCCACGAAGAAGCCGAGCGAGAAGTTCATGTAGCTGGCGGTGACGCCACCGAGCGGGCCGAGCACCAGCACCGCGATCGCCGCGAGGAAGACGTAGTAGCGCGTCGTGCCCTGGGGGAACCAGCGCGCGAAGAGGCGCGGGTTGGGAGTGGCGGTGGCGTCGTTCATCCGGGCCCTCGGAGTGGAGGGCGCGGCATAGCCAACCGGGGCGGGCCATGCACCCTCGGTGAACGCGCGTCGCCACGAAGCCTGACATCGGGCCCGCGGCAGTGGGGTAGAGTCCGCCTCGCCGTGAGCAGCGTCTACCCGAGCCAGTACCAGCTCCCTGAGTTGACCGCGCACCTGGTCGCGCTGCTCGAGCGTCGGCGCGCCGGGGTCGACGCCTGGGACGAGAAGGCCGAGGCGATGCTCCTCGAGGCCGCAAAGGAAGCGCTCGAGGAGGCCGGCCGCCAGTTCAAGGAAGTCGCCGCCGACGCTCCCTACTGGCAGCGCACGACCGAGGCGCTGCTCGAGGTGGCGATGCCCCGCTACTTCCGCCTCGCGAAGGAGCAGCACGCGCTGGAGAAGAAGGGCTACGGCGCCTGGCGGGGCGGCGATTTCCTCTCGCGGGTCGTCTATGCCGGCATCGGCCTCGTTGGCGGCTTCATCGTCCTGCGCACGGCCATTCCCGACTGGCTCGAGCCGCTGCCGCTGGCGCTCTTCATCGGCGGGCCACTGCTGCCCGACCTGCAGGCCTGGTTCGCGAAGCGACGCTACGCGAAGCAGCTGCTCGCGCTCGTCGAGGACATGAAGGCCGAGGCGGTTGACCGCCGCACCTACCAGCCGCTCGGTGTCGATGACGGCGCGAGCGGCGAGGCGGCCCCGCCCCAGCGCACAGACGCGGTGAAGGAGCGATGACGCCCCGGCAGCCGATCCCCGAGACCACGCAGTCGCATGTCGATCGCGTGGTGGGCACGACGGTCGGCGGCCACCGGGTCGTCCGCCACGTCGCCGAGGCCCGCTTCGGCACCATCTACCGCTGCGAGGGCCTCTCCGGTGGCCAGCCCGCGACGCTCGAGGTCATGCGGACCCAGCTGGTCGAGAACGAGCGCGAGGCGCGCGCGGCCAACGCGATCAAGTGCCCCGGCATCGCGACGGTGACGGCCTTCGGTGAGCTGCCCGATGGGCGGCGTTGGCGGCTGATGGAGTCGATCGACGGCGACCCGCTCGAGCGCGTGCTCGACACCCGCAAGAGGCTGCCGCCACTCGAGGTGGTGAAGCGGTTGGGGCAGGTCGCCACGGTGCTCGAGGCGGCGCACGCGTGGGCCGTCGCGCACGGCAACCTGCTGGCGTCGAACGTCTTCGTCGTCGGCGACGAGGTGAAGCTCATCGACTTCGGCCTCGCGCGCCAGCCGCCGACGGCCCAGGCCGACCTGCAAGCGCTCGGGCGTCTGGGCTTCACGTTGCTCAGCGGCGAGGACCGGAGCGAGGGGCCGCTGCCACCGCTGGCCAGCGAGCTCCTGGCGCCCGTCGATCGGCTGCTGCGTGCGCTCGTTGACGGGCGCGTGAAGAACGCGACCGCCGCCCGCAAGGCGCTGTCCGATCTCGCGCTCCAGCTCAGTGCCGCGGGCCGTCCGGCTGGTCGGCGGTGGGTGGTGGGACTGCTCGCGGCGGTGGCGGTGGCCGCGCTGGCAGGTGGCGGGCTGGTGCTCGCGGCACGCGACGAGCCAGGCGACGAGGCGCGGCTGACCGAAGAGGAGGAGATCGCGCTCCTCGAGGGAGCCGCGGCCGAACCGCTCGAAGCGCCAGAGCCGCTCGCGCCGGTCGAGCCCGCGCCGACGTCGCCTCCGGCAGAGAAGCCCGCCCCCCCGATCGCACGACCTCCGCGTTCGCCGCGCAAGCCGAGGCCGCCACCCGACGCGGAGGCGCTGCTGGCGATGATGGCGAAGTCCGAGCGGCAGCTTCGAGCGCAGGCGCGCGCTGGTGACGAGCTCGATCAGGCGCTCTCCGTGCTGAACAAGCAGCGCGCGCGGCTGGCCGGATCGCCGACCGTCGAGGATCGCCGCGATGTCTCCCGACAGCTGGCCGGCTGGCGGCGCAGCTACCTGCACAAACGCTGACAAGCCGCTGCCAGCAATTCGACGAGCGCCTGATCCCGGAGGAGAACCGGGACATGACTCCAGCAGAGAGACTGCGTGGTGCGCTCGGAAGGCGGCTGCGGCTGATCTGGCCCCTGGTCGCGATCCTCCTCGTCCTCGTCTTTGGCTACACCTCGTGCTCGACCTACGTGCGACCCGGGCAGTGGGGCGTGAAGCAGGTGATCTTCGGCTCGTCGCAGGGCGTGCACACCGAGATCTACCAGCCGGGCCTCTACTTCCTCACGCCCGGCGCCGAGCGCATGCACCACTTCCCGGCGGACCTGCAGGTGCTCGAGATGAGCGACGCCCAGGAGCCGTCCGCCCACATCCCCAACCTCCGCGCCGTGCCTGCGCTGAAGATCCAGACCTCCGAGGGCTACACCGTGTCGGTGGACGTCACCGTGCTCTACCGGGTGGACGACGCCTACAAGGTGATGACGCAGATCGGCCCGGGCCGGCTCTACGAAGACTCGGTCGTGATTCCGCGGACCGAGCAGCAGCTGCGGCGCACCTTCGGTGAGCTCGACGCCGAGGAGTTCTACAAGGGAGACACCCGCGAGAAGGCGGCCGAGGAGGCCCAGAAGCTGCTCACCGACGAGCTGGTGCCTCGGGGCATTCGCGTCACCCACGTGCTGGTGCGCCAATACCGGTACGACTCGCGGTACCAGGCCGCCATCGAGTCGCGGAAGATCCAGGACCAGACGGTCTTCAAGAACCAGGCAGAGGCCCAGGCGGCGCAGGCGGAGGCCGAGAAGAACAAGATCGTCGCCGAGGGCGCAGCGAACGTGGACGTCGAGTACGCCCGCGGGAAGGCCGAGGTCGAGAAGCTGCGAAGCGAAGCCGATCTCTATGCGCGCACGAAGGCCGCCGAGGGCGAGCTCGCCGTACGCCTCGCCAAGGCGCAGGGCACCGAGCTCGAGAACAGGGCGCTGCGGGGGGCCGGCAGTGAGAACATGGTGGGCCTCAAGATGGCCGACGTGCTCGAGGGCGTGGACGTGATCGTCGTGCCGAGCGACGGCGAGGGCGGCACCAACCCGCTCGATCTCAACCAGCTGCTCCGGCGCTTCGACGTGAGGGGAGAGTGAGATGAAGGCACTGAACGCAGCGATGCTCCTCGCGCTCGGCTCGTCGATGAGCGGGTGCGCCTGTCACTCCACCAGCGCGAACGAGGTCGGCGTGCTGACGCGCAAGCTGGCCCCCTTCGGCAAGAAGGGCGTGCAGGACGAGGTGTACGCGTCGGGCGCGACGTACTTCTTCGCGCCCATCATCACCGACTGGCACACCTTCGAGACGAAGCTGCAGAACCTGAAGATGATGAAGCAGCCCGGCACCGACGGGGTCATCGACGACGTCGAGTTCAAGACGGTGGACGGCAACGACATCTCGGTCGACGTCACGGTGACGTGGCGCATCGACCCGACGAAGGCTCCGAACGTGCTGCAGCGGGTCGGGGAGTCCACCGATGACGTGCAGGAGCGGCTCGTACGGCCAGCGGCGCGGGCGTACGTGCGCGACGCCCTGAACCGCCTGCGCTCCGAGGACTTCTACGTGGCCGACAAGCGGTTCGCGGCCGCCGAAGAGGCGCGGCAGTTGCTGCTCGGCGCGCTCGGGCCTGAAGGGGTGATCGTCGAGCAGGTGATCCTCGGAGAGCACCGCTTTGCGCCGGCCTACGAGGAGGTGATCCGCGAGAAGAAGCTCGCCGAGCAGAACGCCGAGAAGCTGAAGAGCGAGGCGCAGGCGGCCGCCGAGGAGTCGAAGCGCAACCTCGAGTCGGCGCGCGGCGTGGTGTCGAAGGACATCGCCACGGCGAAGGGTGAGCTCGAGCAGGCGAAGCTCGGCGCCGACGCGCAGCTCATCAAGGCGAGGAACGAGGCGACCGCGTCGCTCACCGAGGCCCGGACCCGCGCCCAGTCCATCGAGAAGGAGAACGCGGCGCTCGGTGGAGCCGGCGGGCGGACGATGGTGAAGCTGAAGATCGCTCAGGCGCTGCAGGGCAAGCGCATCGTCCTGGTTCCGACGGGGAAGGGCGCCAACCTGCAGACGCTCGACGTGAACCAGTTGATCAGCGCGCGGGCGGCGCAGCAGCTGTCGAAGCCCACGAAGTGATCACCTGGGGGTCGACGCGAGCGCCAGGGCGCGCAGGTCACGCTGCAGGGGAGTCGGGGCGTCATCGAGGAGACCGTCCTTCCGCCAGCCATCGAGCAGCCACACCCAGAACTCCCGCTTCCGACCGAGGTGGCGCTGAAGGTGCTCCCAGTTCGTCAGCACGTCCGTCAGCGTCAGGGAGGCCCACACCTCGTGCCAGCGCGCCTCACGCATCAGCAGTCCCTGCCACTGCGCGCGGATCGCGGGGTCGGGATCGCGAAGCCGCTCACGGAACTGCTCGTCCGTCAGGTCGACGCTCCAGAGGAAAGGGCCGCTCGTGCACGGCAGGCATCGTAGGCGCCCCACAGACGGTGACGACCTCGTTCCCGGCGCGCCGGTGAGAAGCGCGCCTTCCCCTCTCCTGGAGCAGTGAACCTGGCCCGCCCGGTGGTACGAGGTCCGCATGGTGCGTCGTGACGACTCAGAGCCGACGGACGGGCGACCGGCCGAGCAGGAGGCGGAGTCACGCTGCACTTCACCAGCGGGTGAAAGTCCCGCACGGGTAATCGCCGGAGAGCCCGGAAGCAGGCCACCACCTGA
>JAEUJQ010000037.1 GCA_016793095.1 Myxococcaceae bacterium
TGACGGTTCTCACCGGCTTTGACCCCTCTGCGGGGAAGTTTCTCACGAGCATTGACCCCCCTCGGGGTGGGGATTCTCAGGGGCATTGACCCCTCTGCACCTGCGCGACGCGGCTAGGCCGCCCGCACCAGCCATGTCGGCTGGGACGGGAGGCCCAGGTGGCGTTTCGCGAGGTGTCGATGCTGGAAGTCAAAGAGGTCCTCCGTCGGTGGTTGGCTGGCGAGGCGAAGAAGGCGATCGCCCGAGCCGTCGGCGTGAGCCGAAACACCGTGCGCACGTACGTGCGCCTCGGCGTGAAGTGCGGGCTCGAAGGCCAGAGCACTGTCACTGACGAGGCGCTCGCCTCCGTGATGGCCGAGTTGCACGGCGCTCAGCTCGAGCCGCAGCGTGGCGAGTCGTGGGCGGCTTGCGACCGCCACCGCGACTTCATCAAGGCCAAGCTGGACGAGGGGCTGCTGCTCACAAAGGCCCATCGGCTCCTGATGAGGCAGGGCGTGACCGTGCCGTACGCGACGCTGCACCGCTTCGCGGTGAGCGAGCTCGGCTTCGGTGACAAGGCGCCGACCATCCCGGTGGCGGATTGTGCGCCCGGCGCTGAGGTGCAGCTCGACACGGGCGTCATGACGCTGCTCGAGCCAGACATCCTCGGGCGTCGACGGCGCTTTCGCGCGTGGATCTTCACATCCGTCTACAGCCGACATCGCTTCGTGTACCCGTGCTTCGAGGAGACGACGAAGTCGGCCATCGAGGCATGCGAGGCGGCGTGGGCCTTCTTCGGTGGCGTATTCCCCGTCGTCATCCCCGACAACACGAAGACCATCGTCCAGAGGGCAGACCCGCTGGACCCGCTCATCACTCCGGCCTTCCTCGAGTACGCGCAGTCGCGGAACTTCGTCGTGGACCCGACGCGCGCGAGGAAGCCGCGCGACAAGGGGCGCGTCGAGCGTGCGGTGCAGCCGACCCGTGAAGACTGCTTCCGCGGCGAGCGCCTGCGGAACCTCGACGACTGTCACCGCCGAGCGCGCACCTGGTGCCTCGACGAGTACGGCATGCGGCGTCACTCGCGGACGCAGCGGTTGCCGCGAGAGGCGTTTGAGGCCGACGAGAAGGCGAAGCTGCGGCCGGCGCCGACCGAGCTCTACGACGTGCCGCTGTACTCGGACCCGAAGGTGGGGCTCGACCAGCACGCCGAGGTGGCGAAGGCGCTCTACTCGTTGGCCTTCGAGTACCGGCGCAAGAAGGTCCACGCGCGCGCAGATCGCTCGACGGTGCGCTTCTACTTCAACCAGCAGCTCATCGAGACGCACCCACGCAAGCCTCCGGGCGGGCGCTCGACGAAGCCGGAACACTTCCCGCCGGAGAAGCTGGCCTACGCGCAGCGCGACGCGGGCTTCCTCATCCGCCAGGCCGAGGCCCAGGGGCCGAACGTCCACCGCTTCGCGAAGGTGCTGCTCGAGCAACCCCAACCATGGCTCTCGATGCGTCAGTGTTTCGGGCTCCTCGGCCTGTGTCGCCGCTTCACGCCTGCTCGCGTAGACGAGGCCTGTCAGCTCGCGCTCTCCGTCGAGATGCACGAGTACAAGCGACTGAAGCGCATGGTGCTGCTGGGCGTCACGACAGCCCCGCCGCCGAAGCCACCACCGGATTCCCACGACAACGTGGTGCCGCTCGCCCGCTTCCTGCGGCCCTCCTCTCAGTACGCCCTCCCGCTCGCATCCCGCGAGCAGGCTGCATCACCCACCCAAGGAGAAGTCGATGACGACTGAAGTGGTTTCCCCCGACCTGACGACCGTGCTGCGACGGCTCAAGCTGTCTGGCCTGCTGCACACGCTCCCCGAGCGGCTCGCGCTCGCTCGCACGCAGATGATGCCCTACCAGGACTTCCTCCTCCTCTTGCTGGCCGACGAGGTTTCCCGGCGCGAGGGGCTCTCCGCGACGCTGCGCGCGCAGCGGGCGCACCTCGACCCGGCCATGCAACTCGAGGCCTGGGACGCGTCGGCCAACGTCTCCTTCGACAAGATGCTGCTCAACGAACTGGCGTCATTGCGCTTCGTCGAGACGCACGCCCACGTCGCCATCGTCGGCCCTGTAGGCGTCGGGAAGACCTTCCTGGCTCACGCTCTCGGCCACGTCGCCTGCAGGCGCGGCTACACCGTCCACGCGGCGCGCGCCGACGCCATGCTGAAGACGCTCCGACACGCACGGCTCGACAACTCCTACGAGGCCGAGCTGCGCAAGCTGCTCGCCGTCGACCTCCTCGTCGTCGACGACTTCGGCCTCGACAAGATGGATGCCGTCGAGAGCCGTGACGCCTACGAAATCTTCACCGAGCGCCACCGCGCAGGCTCGATGATCATCACCTCGAACCGCGGTCCCGATGAGTGGCTCGCTACCTTCGCCGACCCGGTCCGAGCGCAGAGCGCCGTCGACCGCTTCACTGGCAACGCGTACGACCTCATCATCGAAGGCGAGAGCTACCGTCCACGGCAGAAGCCTTCGCGCTCAAAGGACCCCGTCCCTCAACAGCCCGTCCCGCCGAAGCGTCGGGATTCGCGTCGACGCAGGAGGGCCGCATGAAGCACGCCGTGCCCGCGGCCCCCGCTCCGGTCGACGGCTTCGCCGCGCGCGCTCACGCACGCGCCCTCCGGGTCGACCTGGGCCGCCACGGACTTGTCCTCAAGCCCGACCCCTCATGGCTCAGGGGACAAGACGCGCCCGCTGGATCGCAGGCTCGTTTTCGGTGACTCTTACGTCGTCGCTCAGGTCAGACCCCCGGGGTCAATGCCTTTGAGAAGCAGGGGGTCAAAGGTGGTGAGAGCCGGCAGTGGAGCGCGACATGGAAATGTCCGTTCCGCGGAGGCTGCATTGCCTGCGCCCCGCTGCAGGTCGGAAGACCGGGGCGTTCCCGCCGGCGCGACTGCAGTTTGTGCGTGGGCCTCCGTCGAGCGCACGAACTGCGCAAGGCCGCCACGCCTTCTCTCGGGCGACTGCTGGCGCACGAAGTGCAACCCTCCTCGCTATGCGCGCGCTCCGTGTCCTCCCCATCCTCTTCCTGCTCGGCTGTCCCTCGGAGTCAGTGGACGGGCTGATCAAGGAACAGCGGGCCGCCGTCGAGGCGACCTTCGACGCGATTCGACGGATTCAGCTGCCCCAGACGACCCACGAGGCGCCCGCGGTGCCGCTCGTGCTCCAGACGTCCGCGAAGGACGGTGTGAACGCGGCCTTCATCTACAGCGAAGACCTCGCGAAGCCCGGCGGCGCGAAGGACGTTCCGCTGAGGACGATGGACTCGTTGACCCTGGTTCAGTGCGGCTCGCTGCTCGACACCGGGAAGCTCTCCGCGGGAGGTCCGCAGATGCGGCTGACGCAGACCCCGCTCACGCCCACCGTCGCCAGGGCCTACCTCTCGGCGTGCGCGCGGCTGCGCTACGCGCTCGTCATTCAGGGCACCGCGTTCAAGGCGCCGCAGGTCACCTCCGAGCAGAAGTTCGAGCCGGGGTTCTTCCGCGCGGACGTGGTGGCGATCGATCTCACCAGCGGGAAGTCGGTGGGAGCGTTCCAGATCGACGCGGCGAACAAGCCCGACGTCAGCGTCATCGCCGGCGAGGACCGGGGGCAACGGCTGCTGCGCGATCTCGAGGGCTCCATCTACAGCGCGCTGCGTGACGGGCTTCGCACGGCGTTTCCGGGCTCGGTGCCTCCGCCGGCGTTCTGAGGTGCGCTCGCGACGCTCCGGCTGGCGCGAGTCGCCGAGCTGCCTCATCGCCACCTTCGCGGGCGTCGTGATGTCAGCGCTCGCGGGTGGGTTCGGCCCTCACTGACGGTGGCTCAGAGCGAGTCGCGCAGGCGCAGCGCGTCGGGCGCCGCCGAGGTGTCGCCGAACTTCTTCAGCACGACGTCGGCGACGGCGCGGGCCTGGTCCTTCTTCCCCGTCGCCAGCAGCGCGCGGGCCTTGCGCACCAGCACGCTCGCCTCGAGGTCGCGGGACTCGGCGCCCCGCGCGAGGTACTTGTCGAGCAGCTTGATGGCCCTCGCCGGCTGCGACAGCTCGTCCTGCAGCACCGACGCCGCCATCAGCGTCGCCCGGTTCGCCTCGACGCCCTTGCCTGCGGAGGCCTTGAGGTAGCTCTCGACGGCGCCCTTCTTGTCTCCCGTGCGCCGCTGACAGTCAGCCAGCGTCATCCGCGCCGGCACGTCGTCGGGCGCCTGACCGAGCGACTTCTTCACCTCGACCATCACCAGCCCACATTCGCCTCGCGACGCGCGGGTACGCCACTCGGCCAGCTTCGCCGCCGGAGCCCCCTTCTTCTTCGGGCTCGCCGGCTCGTCCTTCACGGCGGGCTCGGGCTCCTCGACCGGCTGCACCTCGACGACCGGCTCGGGCTGTGGCGGCACGGGGGGAACGACCGCGGGCTTCTCGTTCAGCTCGTCGAACACGCCCGCGCTCTCGACCTTGCTGAGCGCGCCGACGCCGCCCTTCACCGTCAGCAGCTGGTTCGCCGTCACCCGCGAGGTCTGCTGGCCGTACGTCACCTCGACAGTGCCGCGCTGCACCTCGACCGACAGCTCGTCCTCGAGGGCGCGCACGCGGAAGATGGTGCCCACCACGTGCACGCGGCCGAGCGGGGTCTCGACGTCGAAGCTGCGCTTGCCGCGTGATGGATCGACGTGCGCCGCCACCGAGCCCTTCGACAACACCAGCCGCGTCGCCTTGTTGCTGGCGGCGGCGATCTCCACCCGCGAGTCCGGTCCCACGCCGACCGTGTCGTCACCGAGCGAGAAGATGGTGCGCCCATCGGCCGCCGTCTCGGTCACCGAGCCCGTCGTCGTCACCGCCGTCGCGACCACCGGCTTCGCCGTCCACGCCACCTCGGGCTCGCCGCGCAGCAGGACGAAGGCCAGCACGCCCGCCACCACCACCGCGAGCGCCCCGGCCGGCGCCAACACACGCAGCCACGACGGCGCCTGGGCCTCGGCCTCTTCGGCGCGCTGGAGCAGTCGCGCCACGTCGTTCGGTCCCGGCGGCTGGGCGAAGGGCGCGCGCGCGAGCTTCAGCTCACTCGAGAACTTGTCCCACGCCGGGTCGGTGGCGGGCGTCTGGGGAGCGTCGGCGCTCATTCGGCACCTCCACTCTCGCCAAGCTCTTTGATCTTCTGCCGCGCCCGGTGGAGCCGCGTGAAGACGGTGTTGGGGCTCACGCCGAGCGACGCGGCGATCTCCTCGGCCGTCCACCCCTCGACGACGTTCAGGACCACCACCGTGCGCCACTCCTCGGGCAGCTTCGCGAGCAACCGCTCGGCGTCGCGACCCGCATCGACGCGGAGCTGCGGCGTGGTGGTTCGCTCTTCCTTCGAGACGTGGCGGTCGATCAGCTTGCCGCGAACCCACTCCACCACGCCCGACTTCTTCCCCTTCTTCGCTGCGATGCCGACCAGGAACGACTTCACCGACACGCCGGGGCGCAGCCGGTCCGCCACCTTCGCGAACGTGAGGAACACCTCCTGACAGAGGTCGTCGAGCTCGCTGTCTCGTACCTGATGTCGAAGGACGTTCATCACCACTCCCCTGTGACGGGTGTAGAGAGGACCGAGCGCTTTCAGGTCGCCAGCCACCAGCCGCCTGACACACGCGTCGTCGTCTTCACCCGCCGTCAATTCATCTGGAATCCCGTGACGGCTCAAAGTCCTTCCCATGCGAGACCGATGCCGGCGTGCAGCGAGAGCGCAGGCTGCCGCCAGACGACATGATCGCCAGGCAGTTCAACGAGTTGGGCGCGGCCGAGGCGGGCGAGGGCCTGGAGGCGGAACACGATGGAAAAGGCCTGAGTACCTGCACTTACATCGACGCCGAGGAGTCCAGCCCCCGTGAGTGTGGTGATCTGTCCGGGCACCGACTGGCGAGAGCTGGTCCAGGTGAGTTCCGGGCCGAGGCCGACGCGTGGCCAGAAGGCGAAGTCGCCCAGTGTGTAGCTTCGGGTCCCCACTGCGAGGACGGGAAGCGACACCGAAGAGACGGCGGCAGACTCGAGCGGCACAGCGCGGTGGCCGGTGGCAGACACGTCGATGCCAAAGCCGAGGCGGTGGTTCAGCTTGAAGAGCGCGCTGAGGGCGCCGCCATAGCGGGTCGCTCCCCCGAGGTGGTCGATCACGCCCGAGTCGACGAGCCCGAAGGCCATCAGCCGCAAGCGCTTCGGGTCCGGTGGGCGGGCAGGCGCGGGTGGCGCGATCGGCGTGTCGGCGATGGCCAGCGGCGCGACGTCGGGGGCGTACGACATGGTCGCGCGCGTCTGCTTCACCACGGCTCGCAGCTGGGGCGGAACGTTGGCGGGCGCCTCGTAGAGAAAGGCCGTGCCCAGCAGCTCGCGCATCATCAACGCCAGCGCGCTCTCGTTGCGGCTCTTGCGGTCGAACTCGAGCGTGCGCACCAGGGTGCGGCCAGTGCCCTGGGCGACGAGGTGCAGCATGAGCTGTCCCGGCAACGGCTCCGAGAGCCACACCACGGCCGCAGCGTCGTTGGCCTTCGCGACGGGCAGGACCGCGGCGAGCTGATCGGCCAGCGGCTTTCGCGGGAAGTCGGGCACCGCGATGGGCGTGTTGAGCACGATGAACGAGTCGAGGAGCAGGGTGAGCTCTTCATGCAGGCGCGCCTGCGTCTTCACGAACGCCGGCGGCCCGTCGGTGCGGATCATGACGATGAGCGGCGGGGGTGGCCCGATGGACACCCTGGGCGCGGCCAGCACCAGCGTGAGCAGAAGCGCGGTCATCGACAGCGCTGCAGTGTGCCTGTCACGTCGAGCTTTCTCACGCTCAAAGCGCGAGGGCAGGCGCTGCTGGTTCCCTGGCGTTCGCGACACCGCTATGCAACCGGCGCATGTCGCCCTCGCCGCCCGCCGGCCTGCTGACGCTGCAGCTCAGGCCAGGCCACCCTGACCTGCTCGACCTGCCCTGGCACCTGCCCCTGAGCGCGTGGGAGGGCGCGTGCCCCCGCTGGGTGGAGATTCCGCGTGGGCTCTCGCGGCACGAGGTCCTCTTCGTCAGCTACGGCGAGGTCGTCTACGCGCTCAAGGAGCTGCCGGGGTCGGTCGCCGAGCGTGAGTACGCCGCGCTGCGCGAGCTCGAGGCGCGGGCGCTGCCGGCCGTCACGCCCGTTGGCCTCGCCCACACGCGGCCCGAGGGCACGGGCGAAGAACGTGGGGTGCTGGTGACGCAGTACCTCCAGGGGTCGCTCCCCTACCGGACGCTCTTCATGCAGCCGGGTCTCGAGCGCTACCGGGCGCGCCTCGTCGACGCCCTCGCGGTGCTGCTGGTGCGCCTGCACCTGGGCGGCTGCTTCTGGGGCGACTGCTCGCTGTCCAACAGCCTGTTCCGCCGCGACGCAGGCGAGCTGCAGGCCTACCTGGTGGACGCCGAGACGTCCGAGCTGCACCCGACGCTGTCGGACGGGCAGCGGCGCTTCGACCTGGACCTGATGGAGGAGAACGTGGCGGGCGGGCTGGTGGACCTGATCGCCGCGGGAGCCGCCAGCGCTGCCGCGCTCGACTGGCGCGAGACGAGCGCCAGCGTGCGTCGCCGCTATGAGCAGCTCTGGGCGGAGATCACCCGCGAGGAGCTGGTCGGAGCCGGTGACTCGTTCCTCGTGCAGGAGCGCATTCGCAAGCTGAACGCCCTGGGCTTCAGCGTCGGGGAGGTCGAGCTGGTCGCCACCGGTGACGGCGCCCACCTGCGCATGCGCACCATCGTGACCGACCGCAACCACCACCGGCACCTGCTGCACAACCTCACCGGCCTGGTCGCCGAGGAGCACCAGGCGCAGCTCCTGCTCAACGACGTGCGCGAGTGGAAGGTGGCCGCCACCCGCGAGCTGAACCGCAGCCTCCCGCTGTCCGTCGCCGCGCACCGCTGGCTCAACGAGCGCTTCCTCAGCGTGACGCAGTCGATGCAGGGCGCCGGCGCGCCGGAGGACCTCTGCGAGCTCTTCTGCCAGGTGCTCGAGCACAAGTGGCTCATGTCCGAGCGCGAGAAAGAGGACGTCGGCTTCAAGCGCGCCGTGGCGGACTACCGCGCGCTGCGCGGGCTCGCGGAGCCGGTCGAGCCCGCGCCATCTGAGTGACGACCCGAGGCCACGCGCTCCCGACGTCGGCGGCGCATGGCACCGAAGGCCAGCGCCAGTCCGGGCACCGCCCCCGCGTCCGAGCCGCACCCGCACCCGAGGCGCTGGATGGTGACTCCGGGGCCACTGGGGAACGGCGACGAGCTGGGCGGCACCTCGAGCACTGACGACTTGCCCGGCAGCCCGGCGCCCGCGCCGTAGTCGCCCGCCGGCACCCGGCCCGCGAGACCGCCGAGCACGGACATGGGGCACTCGGCCACGCGACCTGCACGCAGCGACACGTGGCCGCCACCACCTCCACCGCCGGGCCCGTTGTCGGTGGCCGCACCACCAGCGCCGCCATTCGCGAACAGGGCACACCGCGCGGCCTCGACGACCTCGACGACGACGGAGCCGCCCGCGCCCGCCCCACCACCTCCGCCAAACCGGGAGTCGGTCGCCGGCCCTTCCTGGCCATCAGCCACCACGAGCCCCGCGCCTTCGAGGGTCCGCGCTCGAAGGAAGACGCCGCCGCCGCCGCGCCCACCACCGCGCCCTCGCCCGAAGGTGCCGTTGGTCGCCCCGCCGCCGCCCCCGAAGAGCAGCCCCGCCCACGTGAGCGCCGCGGCGCCGAACCCACCGACGTCGCGCTTCCCGTCACCGCTGAACCCGCCCTGCCCGCCTTCGCCGAGTCCGGCGCCGCCGCCGCCGCCCGAGTACGCGCACGCCCCGCCGCCGCCGCCCGAGTCGTTGTTGCGCCGGCCGGTGAAGGTGGTGCCGAACCCTCCGACGAGCGCGCCCTCGCCCCGCTCCGCGCCTCGGGGACCGGCCTCGTCCTCGCCCAGGCAGCCGAGCTCGGCCTGGCCAATCTCGCGGGGGGCGCCGCCGCGGAACCCGGCGCCGTTCGCCGACAACGTTCCGTCGTTGCGCACCGTCCCGTTCGCCAGCAACGCGAGCACGCCGCCGCTGGCGCCGTTCCAGGCTGGCGCGACCAGCGACGTCCCCGAGTGGACGATGACGTCGGTGAACTGGGGCACCAGCACCGCCTGACTCTCTCCCTGTCGCCACGGCCGGTTGAGCGGTGTCGCGAGCTCGAGCTTCGGGCCGACGACGCGCTCGACGAAGTGCAGCGAGTACTCGCCGACACGGTAGCGCTCCCCGTCCGAGCGCCACTGGCTCTGCAGCAACAGCACCACCGCGCCGCTCGAGAACGGCGTGGAGTCTGCGACGAGAACGAACGGGTCTCCGGCGGCTGCGTCGGCGGCCAGGGCAGTGGCCGCGTTGATGACGCGACTCAGCGTCGTCACCTCGAGCACGCCGTCACGCCCATCGCCGAGCTGCTGCACCTGACCCAGCACTGGCCCCGACAGGCAGAGCAACGCGAAGAGGACGCCACGCACGCCGCGCAGTGTGCCTGAAAACGCGGAGTTCGACGGCGAAACCGACGGCCCCGCACACCCGCCGAGACTTTTTCCTATTCTGCGGGTTGCGGTGTCTGTCCACTCAGCCGCCGCTCGTCGCAAGGAGAACCCCCGCGTGCACCGAAGCCTCCTCGTCTGGAGCGTTCTGCTCTCTGCTGCTGCGTTGGCGAAACCACCGGCAGGGGGCGTGTTCTGCGCGAAGTACCCGACCTCGCCTGACTGCGTCGGCCGGCAACCCGCGTGCGCGTACTGTCACGTCGCGCCCCCGCAGCGGAACGTCTTCGGGGCGTCGCTCGAGGCCGCCCTCGCGCCCGGCGCCCCGCGGCCCTTGTCCGACGCCGACTTCGCGATGGCGCTCCCGGCGGCGCTGATGGCCGTCGAGTCACGGGACGCTGACGGCGACGGCGTCACCAACCTGCTCGAGATTCAGCGGGGTACGCAGCCGGCCGACGCCGCGAGCAAGCCGGTGGAGCGCGCCTGCGAGGGCAGTGAGAACCCACAGTTCTCGGTCTGCCGATACGACCTGCGCTACGTCTACAAGAAGCTGCTGCTCGACTTCTGCGGCGCGTCGCCGTCGTACGCCCAGGTGAAGCGCTTCCTCGAGTGGCCCACCGATGATGACCGCCGCGCCTTCCTCGTGACCGAGCTCGACCGCTGCACGCGCACCGACTTCTGGCGGGGGAAGAACGGCCAGCTCTGGAAGGTGGCGCACCCGAAGATCCGTCCGGTCGGCTCGCTGAAGCAGGGCGAGGACCCGGGCGGAATCCCTCTCGCCGACTACTACGACGACTACGCGCTCTTCGTGTGGACGCAGACCGAGGACCGCGACGCGCGCGAGGTGCTGACCGCCGACTACTTCGTTCGCCGCACCGCCAACCCGACGACGTACACGAAGGTGGCGAACCTGCCCTCGCAGAACGTCGACCTGGCCCATCGCGCCGGCAACATGACGACCGCGTGGGCGCTGACGTACTTCGTGATGTTCACCGCGCTCCCGCGCAACGCCGCGTCGCAGGCCTACCGCGCGTACCTGGGCCTCGACATCGCGAAGCAGGAGGGCCTCTACAGCGTGCCCAACGAGCCGCAGGACTACGACGCCAAGGGCGTGCAGGCGCCGGCCTGCGCGGCGTGCCACGCGACGCTCGACCCGCTCAGCTACCCGTTCCGCAACTACAACGGCATCTCGTCGGCGATGTTCGCGAACCGCTACATCCCCAACCGGCTCGAGCTGGGCTTCAGCACGCTGGCGCCGCGCATCACCCAGACGCCCGAGCGCGGCGTCATCTTCGGGCAGCCGGTGAACGATCTCCGCGAGTGGGCCCGCGTCGGCGCCGACAGCGACGCGTTCGCCATCGCCACCACCACCGACTACTGGAAGCTGCTCATCGGCCACCCGCCGCGGCCGGAGGAGAACGCCGAGTTCGTCGCCACCTGGCGCCGCTTCAAGGGCGAGCACCAGTACCGGGTGCAGCGACTGCTCCACGACCTCGTGAAGACGGAGGCCTACGGTGCGCCCTGAGAGACTCCTCGCGTTGAGCTCGCTGGCGGTGGCGTTGTCCGGCTGCCCCGGCCGCATCATCGAGCCGCCGGTGCCGCCCATCGTGGTGGACACGCCGGACGCCGGCAGCCTCGCGCGCTCGGCCCGCGGCAACCTGCGCTTCAAGGGCCCCGAGCGCCTGCAGGCGGACTTCGCGGCCGCGCTCGAGCTTCAGCCGTCCGACGTCTGCACCGAGCTGGGCCAGTACCAGTGCGCCACCTTCGTGCACAACGTGGCGCTGGGCGGCGTGGACCCGTACGGCCCGGGCCTCTACGAGTCCTCCGGCATCACCGCGGTCACCACGCCCCTCGTCATCGACCGGCTGGCCTGGTCGGCCTGCACGAAGCGGGTGGACCTCGACCTCCTCGCGCCGGGCCTGGCGCAGGTGTTCCGCGGGGTGCCGATGTCGAACGGGAAGCTCACGAACCCCGAAGGCCAGGAGGTCTCGAACCTCATCGTGGACCTCACCCGGCGGGCGTTGACGCGAGACCCCTACGCGAACGAGGTGACGCGCTACGTGAAGCTCGCGAAGGACCTCGAGGCCACGTCGGCGCAGCCGGCCCGCGCGTGGATGCAGTCGGTGTGCTTCGCCATCCTCTCGTCGGCCGAGTCGGTCTTCTACTGAAAGGGCACCCCATGTCGCTCAAGCGCAATGGCCGGCTGTCGCGCCGGGAGATGCTGAAGGCGCTGTCCCTCGCGGCGGCGGGCTCGACCACGTTGTCACCGTTCCTCGCCGGTTGTCGGCAGGCCCAGCAGACGCCGGAGGACGTCGAGCGTGGGCTGCGTCGCGACGCGCTCGACGGCAAGCCGAGGTTCCTCATCGTCGTCGCGGCCGCGGGCGGCGCCAGCATCGTCGACAGCTTCCTCGCCGTGCGGGCGGGCGAGGCGGGCCTGAACGCCGCGCGCCTCAACACGTTCCCCGACGCGCAGGTGCAGGCAGTGGCGAACAGCCCCTTCCGCGCGGTGCGGGTGAGCAACCCGCGGCTCGGCAGCATCCCCGTGCCGGTGAACACCGACCAGCTCGCCTTCGTGAACAAGTACAAGGACGACATGCTGGTGGCCACGTCGGTCGGCACCAGCGTGAACCACGTCATCGCGCAGAAGCGGTCCATCACCGGGAACGCCGCGTGGAAGGGCCGCACGCTGCAGGAGTGCGTCGCGCTGCAGTGGGGCCAGGGCTTCGCGCTGCCGAACGTGAACATGGCCGTCGGCGGCTTCGGTGAGCGCGGCACGGACACGTCGATGCCGGCGAGCGTCTACGCCGAGACCGTCACCAGCCCGAGCCTGTGGCCGCTGGGGCTCGACGGCTCGCGTGGCGTTCGCGGCGCACCGGCCCGCGCCGAGGTGGAGCTCGCCCGGCAGGCCCGCGCCGACCTCGAGGCCTCGTCGGTGTTCGGCGCCACGTTCCAGGACTCCGACGCGCTCAAGCGCTGGAACGCGCAGCGGGCGGAAGGCGCGCGGCTCGAGGCGCAGGACCTCATCACCCGGCTCAACGTCATCCCCGACCTGCCTCCGCGGGTGCCGCTCAGCCAGTACGGGCTGGCGTCGTCGCCCGACGGAGCGCGCGTCAGGCAGGCCTTCCCCGGTTTCTTCGACGACCCGTTCCAGGCGCAGGCGGCGCTCGCGTTCCTGCTGCTGAAGTACCGGGTCTCGGTGGCGGTCACCATCGGCCCGGACTTCAACGTCACGCTCGGGGGCGCGAACGGCCTGGCGAACCCGCCGCTCGCCTTCGACTTCAGCCACAACGACCACCGCAGCGGGCAGGCCTTCATGTGGGCGCGCCTCCTCGCGAACCTCGACCAGCTCATCACGCTGCTCAAGGCCGAGCCGTTCGACCCCGCGACCGGTGAGAGCCTGTGGGACCGCACGCTCATCTACGTCGCGACGGACTTCGGCCGCACGCGCCCCCGCCCGGACAACGCGGTGGAGTTCGGCTCGGGGCACGACCTCAACAACGGCTTCTTGATGTTGTCGCCGATGGTGAAGGGGAACACGGTGCTCGGCGGCGTCGAGGCGAGCTCGACGCTCTGCTACGGGTTCGACCCGCGCACCGGCACGCCCCAGCCCGGCAAGCTCGAGAGCAACGAGCCCGACATCTTCTCGGGCGTCCTCACGGCGATGGGCGCCGACCTCTCGGGCAGCGGCCTGCCAGACGCGAGCGCCTTCAAGAATGGGTGACGTCGGGGTGAAGACCGCTCACTGACATCGGGGCGGGTCCAGCGCGCAGCCCAGCCTCCTCGGGGGCTGCCGCAGCGACACCTCGAGCGACTCGCCCAGCGGCCACGTGAGGGTGGTCTCCCGCCGGCACGTCTCACCCCCGCTGGGGAAGCGCCAGATCGCGAACACCGAGACCTCACCGCGCGGCGACGACGACCCTGCGCGCTCGTACACGCGCAGCCGCTTGCCCTCGACCAGCAGCGCGTCGGGCGGCTGCCAGTCAGGCGGCTCCGCGGGCCCTGTGAAGGCAGGCGTCACGAGGTCGCGCCTGGCGATGACGCTGGCCGCTGGCAACGCACCGGTGATGGTCCCGAGCACGGCCCCCACGGTGGCGAGGCTCGAGCGCGGCGGCGCGGCGGGCTCCGCTGCCGGCCGCTGGCCGCCGAGCAGCGCGAGCGCGCGGGACGGTGACCGCACCTCTCTCCAGCCCGGAATCGTCGGCCCGCTCAGCCTGCGGCTGTCACCTGCGACGACGAGCTCCTCGAGGGTCAGCAGCTCGCCGTCGATGCGCGCAGCGAAGAAGCCTGCGGGGTCGTTGGCCAGGTGGGTGAGCAGGGCCGCGTCGCCGCGAGCGCACGCGCCCAGCAGGTCACCCCGCGCGATGAGCTCGTCGGTGGTGGCGCAGGCGGAGCCCCACACCAGGAGCGTGATGACGGTCCGCATCGTCTCGTTCATCGGCACGGTCGTGAGTCTTCTTCAGTCGGGGCGTCAGCGCGGCGGCAGCAGCGTCGTCTCGGTCGAGAAGTCGTCACCGAGGAACTCGAGCGTGACGGCGCCTCCGAGCTTCACCTTCGCGCCAGGCGGCAGCGGGGCCTCTTCACCGCTCTTGATGGCGCGACCGTCGATCTCCGTCGGGCTCTTCGAGACGGGCTTCAGCACGAAGCCGGTCGCGCGGCGGTGCAGCTCGAAGTGCCAGCGGCTCACCCGGCTCTGCAGCTCGGGGTCGGCGATGGCCAGCACGATGTCGTTCCCGGTGCCGTCGCCCTGGTCGCGCAGCCGGCCGAAGCGGATCACCTCCTGCTGCGGCAGCTTCAGCTCGGTGCCGTCCTCGAAGCGCACCCGGGTCGGGAAGTCCCGGGCGTCGAGCCACTCGACGGTGAAGAGGTCGTGCGTGCCGGGCACGCCCTTGAGCTGGACGTCGCGCACCCGGTGCGAGCGCAGCCTGAGCTCGGCGTCGGAGAGCTCGTGGAACGCCGCCTGGGAGATCCGCAGCTCATCGGCGGCGGCCGAGGCGGCCACCCGGCTCGCGAAGTTCACGGCGTCGCCCGAGACGAGGGTGCCGTCGGTGAGGGCGTGGCCGAAGTGAAGGCCGACGCGCACGTGGAGCCGATGCTCGACGGGCAGCGACTCGTTGTCGGCGATGATGGCGCGCAGCAGGTCGAGGAGCGCGCGGAGGGCGGCGGTGACGTCCTCGAAGCAGAGGAAGATGCCGTCGCCTGCGGTGTCGACGATGCGGCCTCCGGCGGGCAGCACGATGCGCGTCACCAGGTCGGTGTGGCGCTGCTGAAGCTTGCGGCCGGCCTCATCGCCGAACTTCGCGAAGTAGGGCGTCGAGCCCACCACGTCCGAGAACACCAGCGCGAGGCGCTTCTCGAAGCGGCGGACGAGGGCCCGCGATAGCACGTCCTGCAGGCGGATGAGCTCCGTCATCGACAACTGCTCAGCCAGCTCTTCGAACGAACTCACGACAGCGACTCCTATCTCGCCGCGGACAGCGCGCGCACCCGCTCGGCGAGGTTGGTGCTGAACAGGCGGTAGATGCGCAGCGCCGCCGTCGGGGTGTTGGCCATGAACTGGCGGAAGGCCTCGCGCCCGATGAAGAGCGCCCGGGCGTTGGTCCGCGCCGTCACGCGCGCCGAGGTCGGCCCGTCGAGCAGCAGGGAGATCTCTCCCACCGAGCTCCCGGCGCCCAGGGTGTTGAGCAGCCGCGCGTCCTTGCCTGAGCCGTCGTACACCTCCACCTGGCCCTCGATGATGATGTAGAGGCCGCGCCCGGGTTCACCGGGCTCGATGAGGTGCGCCCCCGCCTTGAAGGTGTGGTGCACGCAGATGCGGAAGACCGCGCGCATGTCGTCGATGCTGAGGTCGGCGAAGAAGGGCAGCGCCTTGAGGAACCCGTAGGCCTCGCCGGTGAGCGCGAGCGGCTGCACCGTCTGAAGCACCGGCACGGGCTTGCGCTCCACCGGCGTCGAGACCGGCAGGCGCGCGCGCACCTTCACCGCCGCCTCGTGGTTGCCCAGGGACTCGAGGAGCGACGCCAGCAGGCTCAACAGCGAGGGGTCGTCCTTCCCGCTCCCGCTGCGGCCGCAGTTCATCAGCAACTGAACGGCCTTCTCGGCGTGCCCGTGCCCCGCGAGCAGCTCGGCGAGGCGCAGGTTTGGAGCGACCGCGCCTGGCGCCGCCGCGACCGCCCCGCGCAGGCTCTCGACCTCGCCGTGCAGGTTCCCCAGCGCCCGGTAGAGGTCAGCGGCCTGCTCGAAGCGACCCGCGCGGACGAGGCACTCTGCCAGCTGCTCGCGGGCGCCGGTCTGCGAGTACAGCGCGATGGCGTCGTCGATCCGGCCCGCGCGCTCGCAGGCGAACGCCGCCCGGGTCAGCTCGCCACAGCGCCTCCACGCCTCGGCCGCCTTCTGCAGCTCTCCCGCCTGCTCGAAGCAGGGGCCCGCCTCGGCGTCGAGCTTGAGCGCTTCATAGAGGGCGCCGGCGGCCGAGAAGTCGCGCGCTCGGCGGAACACCTGCGCGAGGTTCTTCCTCGAGTCGAAGGACGCGGTCTGCGCCTCGGCCAACAGGCTCTGCCGCACCGAGCCACCCGTCTCCTCGTAGAGCTTCACGGCCGCGTCGATGTCGCCCTTCGCCAGGACGGCGCGCAGCTGACCCAGAGACCCGCCGACCGGCACGAGCTGGCCGTCGCCGCCGTCATCGAGGAACTCGAACTCCATCGCTGAGTGGTTCATCGCCGCCACCATACAAGCGCCCTCCCGGGCCGCTGCGGGATTCGGCGCGGCGTCCGCTCCCAGTGAAACCGCACGATGGCCCGGCACCGCCGAGGGCGAGGTGAACGCCGCGGCGACCTGCGGCCGCTCGCACGCGCCGGTCGGAGCGGCGTCGGTCCCCGGGCACCACGAAGGCGGAGACCTCTACTGGGCGCACACCCACCCGGCGTCAGGCTGACACTGCGCGACGCCCGCGGCGATGCAGTCGCCAGAGAGGTCGCCAGCCCCCGGGTAGACGCAGCTCAGGCCACTCGACGAGGGGCAGGCAGACGACGCCGTGCAGCGCGCGCGAGCAGCCGTCCACGTGGACGCGCACAACGGCGAGTTCACCACGGCGGGCGTCGGGCACGCCGGCTTCTGGGCACCACAGCCCGCCAGCGAGAGGACGGACAGCAGGAGCAGCCTCATCACGCGGGAACAGACAGCGAAACCGCTGCGCAGGCAAGCGACGCCCTCGCGTTCGCGCGCGCGCTCATGCAACGTTCCACGCGTGATCACGCCACGTCATCGCGTGCTGCCGTCGTCGGGTTGGCTGCTCGTGAGCACCGACCTGCACGGCAACCTCGAGGACTTCCGCGCCCTCGAGCGCGTCGCGGAGGACGCCTGGCGCGCCGGCGTGGAGCTCCACTGGGCGGTGCTGGGGGACCTCGTCCACGGCCCCGACGCCGAGGCCGCGGCGCGCACCCCGCAGCTCCATGGTTTCCCCGATGACAGCCCGGCCCTCATCGACGCGCTCACCGCCGTGATGGCACGGCACCCGGGACGCGTGCACTTCGTCCTCGGCAACCACGACGCGGGGCACCTCGGGTTCAAACACACCGGTAAGTTCCACCCCGACGAAGTCGAGGCGCTCGAGGCGCGGCTGACGGTCGGCCAGCGCGACCGGCTGCAGCGGCTCTGCTCCGAAGCGCTGCTCGCGCTGGTGGCGCCGTGCGGGCTGCTGCTCACCCACGGTGCGCCTGGCGACGCGGTCGAGACGCTGGCGATGCTCGACGGTCCGCTGCCGCCTGAGCGACCTGACGACGCCCGCTTCCGCGCCGTGAACGAGCTGTTGTGGAGCTACGGCCAGCCAGGTCCCGTCGCCGCCCGGCTGCTCGCGCGGGTCAGCGCCGAGACGGGCCATGAGCTGCGCGTGGTGGTGCACGGACACGACCGCGACGAGAGCGGGTGGTTCATCGAAGGCGAGAACCAGGTCCAGCCGGTGCTGTTCGGGGCCCCGCGAGAGCAGAAGCGCTACCTCTGGGTGGACCTGTCCCTCCCGGTGAGCTCGTGTCAGGCCCTCGAGCGAGAGGCGCTTCGACGCCTGTACCCGTTGCGGGACGGGGGCGATTGACTCCACACTGTCGCTCCGATGTTCCCCCGCGTCGCCGTGTGCTGCTTCGTGATGACTGCCTGCACGGGCACGGCCATCTCCGAGCTCGGCCCGCCTCCACTCGATGACAGCGATGGGGGAACGGCCGGAGGCGAGGCGGGCGGGGACGCAGGCGGGGGGGCCGCGGGAGGAGGCTCGACGGCAGGAGGCTCGACGGCAGGGGGCTCGACGGCAGGTGGAGCGAGCGCCGGCGGCGCGGCAGGCGGCATGGTCGTCACCGGCCCCTGCTCGATGACAGGCGGCACGCGGGTCGAGCAGGTGTGTCGGCGGTGGCGCTGCGACCGCATGGACCTGAGTGAGGGCACGTGGTCGGGAACGGTGTCTCCCTGCGCGGCCGGCGCGCTGAATGACACGGGCAGGAACAACGCGCTCAAGCTGATCAACCTGTACCGCTTCCTGGCCGACCTGCCGCCGGTGACGCTCGACGCCGCGAAGAACCAGTCGGCCCAGGAGTGCGCCCTGATGATGGACGCGAACAACCAGCTCAGCCACAGCCCGCCAGCGTCGTGGACCTGTTACTCGGCGAGCGGAGCGCAGGCCGCGGGGCGATCGAACATCTGCTCGACGCGCGCGGTCCGCTGCATCGACATGTACATGTCTGACTTCGGCAACGCGACGACCATCGGCCACCGCCGATGGTTCCTGTCGAATCAGCTCGGCCCCATCGGCATCGGGGGCACCACCGGCGGCAGCTGCCACCACGTCATCGGCGGCTCGGGCACGTCGACGAAGCCCTGGCTCGCGTACCCACCACCCGGGCCGGTGCCGCTCGAGGCCATCGCCATCCCCGGCAACCCGTCGGTGGACTCCACGGGGTGGACGGTGCAGAGCTACGCGTCCACCTGGAGCCTCGTCGGCGCCACCGTCACGGTGACGGAGGGCGGGCAGAATCGCCCCGTGACCGTCACCCAGCTCGGCGACAACTACGGCAGCCGCTACGCCATCCGCTTCAACCCGGTGGGCTGGACGACCCAGGCTGGCCGCACCTACGACGTGACGGTCAGCGCCCCGGCCCTCTCCACGCCCATCACCTACTCCGTGCAGGTCGTCTCCTGCCCCTGATGGTGGTAACGGAAGCGCGGGGGCGAGTGACGAGGACCTGATGGAGCGGCTGCAGCACCTGCTGGACGAAGGCATCATCGACGAGGTCTTCCAACAGCTGAAGACCGGCAAAGAGGCCGAGGTCTGGCTCGTGAGCCATCGCGGCGAGCCAGTCGCGGCCAAGCTGTACAAGGAGCGCGAGTTCCGCAGCTTCAAGAACGACGCTGGCTACCTCGAGGGCCGGCAGGTGCGGAACACGCGCACGCAGCGCGCCATGGACAAGGGCACCGCGTTCGGGCGTCGCGCCTCCGAGGAGGCGTGGAAGGCGTCCGAGGCCAACGCGCTCTACGCGCTGCACGCGGCAGGCGTCCGGGTGCCGAGGCCGGTGCTCTTCTACGAAGGCGTGCTGCTGATGGAGGTCATCGGTGACGCCGAAGGGCGTGTGGCGCCGCGGTTGGTGGAGGCCGGCATCACGCGCGAGCAGGCACCAGGCCTCTACAGCCGGCTGCGCGGCGAGGTGGTGAAGATGCTCGCCGCCGACCTCATCCACGGCGACCTGTCGGAGTTCAACATCCTCCTCGGGGCCGATGGGCCCGTCATCATCGACTTCCCGCAGACGGTCGAGGCGGCGCGCAACTCACGCTCGGAGCACTTCTTCCGGCGCGACCTCGGGAACCTGGTGCGCTTCTTCTCGGGCATCGACCCGGACCTCGCACGGCATCAGGGCGACGCGGACGAGATCTGGCGCGCCTACACCCGCCGCGAGCTGTCGGCCGACTTCGTGCCGACGGGCCGGAGCGCGTCGAGGCCACCCCATCCCCCGCGACCAGGCGGTCCCTTCCACGCGGGTCGCGCTGACTCGCCTCCGGGGCGCCGAGACGAGCGGCGCGGGCCGCCTCCATGGAAGCAGGGACGCGACGGCGGGAAGCCGCGTGGGCCGGGTGAGCAGCGTGGTCCGCGCGGCCCCGAGGTCTCGTTCAAGGGTCAGGGCCAGACGCCGACGGGAGGCGCGAGCGGGGTCACGACCGCTGCACCGCGCGACGCGAACGGGCCCGGCGCGAGAGGGAGTGGTGGGCATGCAGAGCACCGCGGGCCGCCATGGAAGCAAGGGCGTGACGGTGGAGCACCCGGGTCGAGTGAGCCGCGCGCGGCGAGAGGCCCCGAGCGCTCGTTCAACGGTCAGCAGAGTGCGAGCGGACAGGCTGAGCACCGCGGGCCGCCGTGGAAGCAGGGGCGTGACGGCGAAGGACGCGGGACGAGAGGCCCTGAGCGCTCGTTCAACGGCCAGCCGCAGGGCCCGAGCGGACGTGGAGAGCAACGCGGGTCGAGTGAGCCGCGCGGGACGAGAGGGCCCGAGCGCTCGTTCAACGGTCAGCCGCGGGGCGCGAGCGGACACGCTGAGCAGCGCGGGCCGAGTGAGCCACGCGAGACGAGAGGCCCCGAGCGCTCGTTCAACGGCCCGCCGCAGGGCGCGAGCGGACACGCCGAGCACCGCGGGCCGCCGTGGAAGCAGAGCCGTGACGGCGGCAAGCCACGCGGCGCGAACGAGCGCGGGCCCGGAGCTTCGTTCAACCGGCAGCCGACTGGAGAAGGAGGCTCCGACCGCCGTCCAGCCGGCGGGCGTGATTCGCGCCGACGTCGGCCGCGTCGCTGGTGACCCAACCCGGTTGACGCCCTGGATGACGTCCCGTACGGGGACTTGATGCGCTGGCTCGTCAGTCTCACCCTGCTCTCGTCCGCCTGCGGCGTGACGCCGACCGGCGAAGTCCCCACGACGTCTTCCTCACAGGGACTCGAGGCGGTGACGGGCTTCGGTTCGAACCCGGGCAACCTGCTGATGTATCGCTTCGTGCCTGTGGGCCTGCCACGGGGTCGCCCGCTCGTGGTGCTCCTGCACGGGTGCGGAGAGACCGCCACCAGCTTCTCGACGTCGAGCGGCTTCGAGGCGTTGGCGACGCAGCGACAGGTCGCGCTGCTGCTGCCGCAGCAGCAGTTCATCAACAACGTGCAGACCTGCTTCAACTGGTTCGATGCAGCGAACCAGACCCGGAACGCCGGCGAGATGCTGTCCATCTCGCAGATGGTGGACCGCATGGTGACTGATCAGGGCTCTGACCCACAGCGCGTCTACGTAGCCGGCTTCTCGGCTGGAGCCGCGGCCGCGGCGAACGTGCTCGCGACGATGCCGGACCGCTTCCGCGCTGGCGCCATCGCCGCTGGCATCGCGTTCAAGTGCACCGAGTCTCTGGCCGGTTCGACTGCCTGCCTCAACGGCGCCATGCCGACCAACCCCGATGGCGGCGCGCGAACCCCCGCCGAGCGCGCGGCTCTCGTGCGCGCGGCCTTCCCCTCTTACCCGGGCCCGCCGCCCCGGGTGTCCCTCTGGCACGGCCTGTCGGACGTCTTCGTCGCTCCCGTCAACTCGCAGCAGTCGATGCAGCAGTGGACGGCGGTGCACGGCATCGACCAGACCGCCGACGGGACGAGCGTCATCTCGAGTGGCGGGACTCGAAGCGTCTTTCGCGCGGCGGCTGGAAGCGACGCGCTCGTCGAGCTGAACGAGGTGCCCGCGCTTGGTCACTCCTGGCGCACCGCCTGGGCAGCAGACATCGCCGACTTCTTCGGCCTGCGGGTCGAGTCGGATGGCGGCGCAGGAGGCGGAGGGGCAGGAGGCGCAGCCGGTGGGACTGGCGGTGCGGCCGGTGGCGGTGCGGCGGGTGGCGGTGCGGCGGGTGGCGGTGCGGCCGGTGGCGGTGCTTCCGGTGGTGGTGCTTCCGGTGGTGCGGCCGGTGGCAGTGCGGCCGGTGGTGGTGCGGCTGGCGGTGGTGCGGCCGGCGGTGGTGCGGCTGGTGGCGGCGCGTCCGGTGGCGGCGCGTCCGGTGGCGGCGTGTCTGGTGGCGGCGTGTCCGGTGGCGGCGTGTCCGGTGGCGGCGTGGCTGGTGGCTCGTCCGGCGGCGGCTCGTCGACTCAGCCGATGGGGTGTTCGAGCTGCAGCAGCGTGAACGCGCCTGGCCTCTTCGCGCTGGTCCTCCTCCTGAGGCGCAGGCGTTCCTCAGGGCAGGTCAGAGGGGCCACGGGCCCGCTTCGATGCGCGCGATGAGCTCGTCCAGGCTCGCGGCCTCGTAGACGATGGCGCCGGTCGGCTCGCTCAACTGCTCGGCGTGCTCGGGCATGAACAGGCCGTGCTCCTTCAGGTAGGCGTCGGCCTTCGCCCGCTCGAGCACGAGGCGCCGCACTCGCAGCTTCCCTTCCTCCAGCACCACGCCGTGCGTCCAATGATGGGCGCCGAGCCCCACCCGCGCCCCACCGTCCGCACGCCAGGAACGCCGCAGCCGCTGCACGAACTCCGCCTTCGTCTCGAGCGCACGAGGAGCCATGGGCACGACGCTCTCGTATTCGCGAACCCGATGCACCGTTCGTTTTCCGGCGGTCACGTTGACGACGCAAACCAGACAGATGACACCGCTCACCATGGACCTGACCGGCTACCCCGAGCTCACCAACCCCGCCTGTCCGTGGACGCCGCTCCGCGAGTGGGGCGGCCTGCCGAACGTGAAGTGGTGCGAGGAGACGCTCTGCTCGTGGGTGGCCGAGCCGGCCAACACGTGGTCCAACGTCGCGTTCCTGGTGACGGCGCTGGTCCTCTTCCTGGTGACCCGCAAGGAGACGAGCCGCACCGAGCGCTTCTGGCCCACCGCCACGTTCTGGGTCGGGGTCTCGTCCCTCGTGTACCACGCGTCGGTCACCTTCGTGCTGCAGGTGTTCGACTTCTTCGGCATGTATTTCTTCTTCGGGCTGGTGCTGCTCCTCAACCTGGTCCGCCTCGAGGTGCTCGCGAAGGAGCGCCTCTTCAAGGTGCTGTGGATCAGCATCATCGGGCTGACCGTCTTCACGGTGGTGGTGGCGAAGGTGGGCCTGCCGGTGCAGGGCATCATCTTCGTCATGCTGCTGGGCGGCGTCGCGACCGAGGTGCTCGCGACGGTGAAGCGCAAGACGCAGGTGCGCTGGTTCCTGCTGGCCCTCGTCACCATCGTCGTCGCGGCCGGCTTCTCGGGCTCTGACGTCTCGCGGCGCTGGTGTGACCCGCACGACCACGTCTTTCAGGGCCACGCCATCTGGCACGTGCTCAACGCGGTCGGCATCGGGCTCGCCTTCGTGCACTACCGCCAGTTCAAGGCGCTGTTCCCGTAGGCGTGCCACGCAGGCCCCGCACGACCGCCAGCAGGCCGACGAGCGCCGCGCCCGTGACGACCCCGAGCACCCCCTCGAGCACGGCCGCGAGCAGGTCGCTCATCGGCTCGAGCCGCGCGTGGAGTGGCGGAACTCCGTGTCCAATGATGCCGCCGCCGACCAGGAACATCGCGATGGTCCCGGCGATCGACAGCCCCTTCATCAGCTTCGGCGACAAGGCGACCAGCCCGCGCCCTACCGCCGCGCTCACGCCGCCCCGCTTCGAGAGCGCGAGCCCGGCGTCGTCGAGCTTCACGATGCCGGCGACGAGTCCATAGACGCCGACCGTCATCACCAGCGAGAGCGCCACCAGCGTGAGGAACTGCCGCACGAGCGGAGCCTCTGCCACCGTGCCCAACGCGATGACGATGATCTCGGCCGAGAGGATGAAGTCGGTGCGGACCGCGCCGGCCACGCGCTGCGCCTCGCTCATCGGCGCTGGCGCGACCTTCTCCTTCTTCGCGAGCAGCTTCTCGACGCCCTCGAAGCAGAGGAACGCCCCTCCGACCATCAGCAGCGGCTTGACGAGGACGGGGACGAACGCGCTGATGGCCAGCGCCGCCGGGACGAGCATCGCCTTGTTGAGGAGCGACCTCGTCGCGACCGCCCACACCACCGGCCACTCGCGGTCCGTCGAGACCCCAGCGACCTGTTCGGCGTTGAGGGCGAGGTCGTCGCCCAGCACGCCGCTCGTCTTCTTCGTCGCCACCTTCGTCATGGCGGCGACGTCGTCGAGCAGCGCAGCGAGGTCATCGAGCAGCGTGAAGAGCGAGGCGCCGGCCATGGCTCAGGCTTCTATGCCACGGCTCACCAGACCTCGAACGACAAGCTGTCGTCGCTCCCGAACTCGACGAAGGTGCCGTCCACGCGGAACGCTCCCTCGGCGTCGCTGAGCACCACCACCCGTGCCCGGGTCCCCGTGGGGTAGCGCAGCTCGTAGCGCAGGTTGAACGTGCGCTCGCTGCTGAAGAGGTTGCGGCTCGACTGGATGATGAGCAGCTCGCGGCCCTGCAGGGGCCCACCCAGCTCGGCGCGGAGGCGGCGGTGGGCGTCCACGAACTGCTCGAGGCTGAGGCGCTGCCGGTAGGCCGCCGTCACGGAGCGCTCGAACGCCTCGGCAAAGTGCTCCGAGGCCACCAGCCGGCAGTACTGCTCGACGACGGTGGCGTCGAGCTCCCTCGCGTCAGCCTGCATGCGCCGGTGCCCGCGAACCGCGAGCACGAGCAGGCCGACGACGAGGAGCACGACGGCGCCGATGATGACGGGGCGCCAGGAGTCCATGGCGAGCGGTCACTTCGGCGACTGCGCGCCGAACTCGGGGTGGGCGCCGAAGAGCTTGAGCGCCTCCTTCCACGGGTACCGGTTGGCGAACATGCTCACCTTCGTCGTGAGCTTGCCCTGCTTGTTGAGCCCCATCGCCTCGCGGAACTGGTTCGCAGCCGAGTTCGGGTCGTAGTCAGCCTTCTCCGAGTAGCTCGCCGAGAGGTAGCCCTCGAGGTACGCCTTGTCGATGGGCAGCTTCGGGATCAGCTCCTGATTGCCTTGCGCGCTGGCGAGGCCGAGGTCGCCGAAGTCCTTCACCTTCACGCGCTCGAGCTGCACGTTGCCCGCCTCGCTGAACGTCAGGTCCGACTGCTTGCTGCCGAAGAAGACGTTCTTGTCGAGCTTGACCCACTCGCCCTTGTTGAACCGCGTGTGGTCCACCGCCGAGAAGACGCTGCCGCCGATGATGTTGTGGTGAATGTCGTAGCCGAGGTTCGTCATCACCCGCACGCCGTAGCCCATGTCCTGGAAGTCCTTCACGCGGCTCCAGGTGAAGAGGATGGTGTTGTTGGCGACCTCGACCTCTCCGTCCTTCTCGGTCGGGCCTTTGGGGCCCTTCTTGCCGCCGGTGCCGTACACCTCGATGGCGGCCATGCGGTTCGCGACGAAGACGTTGTTGACGATCTTGAACGTGCCCTGCTTGTGGCCTGCCTGCACCGCGAAGTTCGCGCAGTTCACGAACACGTTGTTCACCAGCTCGACGTCGCCGGCCGAGGCGGCGGTCTCGACCGTGAGGCACGGCTCGGTGACGGTGGGGGCGTCTTCGCCGGACTTCTCGGGCGGAATGAGCATCAGCCCCGTCTCCACGCCCTCGGGCTTGCCCTCGGCCTTGTGGTACGAGTTGCGCGCTCCGGCGTCGAAGATGAAGCCATCGACCTTGAGCAGGTTCCCCTTCTTGCTCGAGGTGAGCGTCAGCAGCGGCTTGCGCGACTTGCCGGCGCTCTCGTTGGTCGGCTGGATGAGCGTCGGCTGACCCAGCACGTCACGCTTGCTGAAGGCGTCGTCGTAGCCTCCGAGCAGGGTGACGGGCTCCTTGAGCTCGATGTAGCCCTTGCCGCGCACGCCGAAGTAGTTGCCCGCCGCGACGTGCAGCGTGTCGCCTGGCTTCGCCTTGCTGGCCGCGACGTCGAGGTCCTTGAACGGCGCCTCCTTCGTGCCCGCGGCCCCGTTGTCGCCCCGAGCGGCCGAGACGTACAGGTCAGCGGCGAACACCTGAAGGGGCAACGTCAGCAGCGCGGTGGTGAGGCTTGCACGGAACATGGAGTCTCCCTGTGCGCGCGGCCATGAGTGGAGCTGCGTGTGCTGAACTCCCCGGCCCGCTGCCGCGCGTTCCCGGACCGGAGGACTTCAACTCCCGAACACACGCCGTGGCCTTACCGCTGCTTCAGCCGGGTGTCCGCTGACGCGCGAGCGCCGAACCGCGAGACGACAAGCCGGGCTGATGGCAACCGTCAGGCCGCGCCCTCTGCGATGCCACGGTAATGCTCGATGCGGTGGAGCAGCGCCTTGAGCGTCTGCAGGCTCACCGGCTTCGTCAGGCAGTCGTTCATGCCCGCGCGCTTGCAGGCCTCGAGCTCTTCGGGCATCGCGGAGGCGGTGAGCGCCACGATGGGCAACATCGCCGCGTCGCTGTCGAGGCCCCGGATTCGCTCGGTCGCCTCGAAGCCGTCCATCACCGGCATGTGGCAGTCCATCAACACCAGCAGGTAGTCCCCGCTCGTCACCTTCTCGATCGCCTCGGCGCCGTTGGTGGCGCGCTCGGTGCGATAGCCCGCCTTCTCAACGAGGCTGCAGGCCACCTTCAGGTTGATGTGGTTGTCATCCACCACCAGCACCGGAAGATCCGTACGCCGGGCCGGCGCCGCGTCTTCGATGGGCTGCTGCGCGAGCGCGAACACGCCGGTCTCGAAGGGCAGCTCGAACGAGAACCGGGACCCGACCTGCGGGACCGACTCGACCGCGATCTCCCCGCCCATGAGGCGCACGAGGTTCTGTGAGAGCGCGAGGCCGAGGCCCGTTCCCCCGTATCGCCGCGTCGTCGAGCTGTCGGCCTGCTCGAAGGGCTTGAACAGCCGGGGCAGCGCGTTCGGGGCGATGCCGACACCCGTGTCGGCGACCACGAAGCGGATCCAGTGGGCCGCGCCGACCCTGCCGCGCACCTCCTCGACCGACAGCCGCACCTCGCCCCGCTCGGTGAACTTCACGGCGTTCGAGACGAGGTTCGTCAGCACCTGGCGCAACCGGAAGGCGTCCCCGCGCACCACCGTCGGCAGCGACGAGTCGAAGGTGACCGTCAACCCCAGGCCCTTCAGCTTCGCGGTGGCCCGCTGCAGACCCGAGGCGTCATCGACCAGCAGCCGCAGGTCGAAGTCCGTGGGCTCGGCCTTGAGGCGACCAGCTTCGATCTTCGAGAAGTCGAGCAGGTCGTTCACCAGCGAGACCAGCGTGTGCCCGCTCTGCCGCACGAGGGTGAGCTTCTCGCGCGTCTCGAGGTCCAGCGGGCCGGCGAGCAACAGCTCGGTGATGCCCAGCACGCCGTTCATCGGCGTGCGGATCTCGTGCGACATGGTGGCGAGGAAGGCGGACTTGGCGCGGCTCGCGTTCTCGAGCGTGGCGAGCGAGATGGAGCGGTCGATGGCGAACCGCAGCCCGAAGAGGAAGACGGTGACGAGGAGCGCCAGCACACGCGCGAACGACACCCACGGGTCGGGCGCCACCACGGGCAGCCCGGCCCGCGCCCACATCATCAAGGCCGCCGCCGCGACGGAGACGGCCAGCGCTGCCACGGCGTGCCTCGGGTCGAGCACCAGGGCTGCGACGAAGGGGACGATGACGACCCAGGCCATCACCGCCGGGTCGAACGCCGGCTCGAGGCCCGCGGGCAGTCCGAACAACGCCAGGCACACCAGGATGCCCGCCCACGTCACGGGGACGTGAGAGCGCACGAACCGCAGGGACAGCAGGCACAGGCCGAGGCCGAGCGCCCCGGCCGCGGTGATGAGCGCCTCGCGCGGCCGGTCCAGCAGCCAATACGCGATCGCGAAACCCGTCGCGATGGGGAAGCCGACCGCGAGCTGCTCCACGAGGAACCGCGCCTTCACCTCCTGGGCAGATCCTCTCAACGCAGGACTGAGGAAGCGCTCCACCCAACGCATGCTCGGGAAACCCTAACAGCCACGGCTTCGCGTGGCAGGGCGGGGCAACAGTGACCCAGGGCCGCTCACGTGGCGTGGGCGGCGGACACTGGAGGTGAGTCGTCGCTGAGAATGCGAAGGCTGATGGCCAGCCGGCACCGGGGTGCGGCGGCTCGCGATTCGGAGTGGGGCGCTCAGGCGCTGGGCGGCTTCCGTGAGAGGTCGGTGACGAACTGCTGGGCGAGGGCCTGGTGCTTCGCGTCGTCCAGCTTCTCGGCGATGAGCTTCTCGGCCACCTGGAGCGACAACTGGACGGCCTGGGCCTTGATGTCGGCGACGGCCTTCACGCGCTCCTCTTCGATGGTGCGGCGGGCCTCGGCCTTCAGGTCGTCGGCCTCCTTGCGCGCCTTGCCCATCAGGTCCTCGCGGAACTTCTCGAGGTCAGCCTGCGTCTTCCGCACCTGCTCGGCGGCCTCCTGACGGGCCTGCGCGACGGCGCTCTTCTGCTCCCCGAGCAGCTTCTCGGCCTCGCTGCGCTCGCGCTTGGCCGACTCGATGGCGTTGATGATGTTCTTCTCTCGATCCTCGACGGACTTGAGCAGCGGGCCCCACGCCACGCGCTTGAGGATGAACAGGACCACGATGAAGGTGATCCACGTCCAGATGATCAGGCCGGGCTTGACGTCGGTGAAGCTGCTGGCGAGCACGAGAGTGTTCATGGGAAGGCTCAAAGACTCCGGGAGGTGCGGCGGTGCTGCGGGTGCTGCGGTGTTGCCTGCTGCGGCGAGCTCCGGAGCGCCGTCACCGACGCCCCGGAGTCGTCCCCGACGCTTACGACTTGAGCGCGAGGAGGATGCAGATCACGAGGGCGAAGAACGTCGCGCCTTCGATGAGACCGGCGGCGACGATCATCGCGCCGCGAATGTCACCACCGGCGGACGGCTGGCGGGCGATGCCCTCCATGGCCGAGCCGGCGAGCCGACCGATGCCGAGACCTGCGCCGATGATGCAGAGGCCGGCGCCGATGCCAGCCGAGAGGAATGCCAGAGCGATGGACGTCATGTGAGTTCAACCTTCTTTCGACTGCGGGGCTCGCTTCTCGGGGGAGCCAATCAACTGTCCCATCGGTACGACCTCCAGCACGGCACCGTTGCCGTGGGGTGCTGACACGCGCCGCTCAGTGGTGAGCGTCACCGCCCTCGGGGTGGTGATGGTGGCCCAGCGCGACGCCCTGGCCGATGAACAGCGCGGTCAGGAGCGTGAAGATGTACGCCTGCAGCAGCGCGACGAAGAGCTCGAGCAGGTAGAGGCCCGTCGCCAGCGGCACGCTCACCACCGCCGCACCGAGGTGCACGACGAAGATGAGCGAGAGGATGAAGAAGAGCACCATGTGCCCGGCGAGCATGTTCGCGAAGAGACGAACGAGCAGCGCGAAGGGCTTGGTGAAGAGGCCGAGGAACTCGACCAGGAACATGAGCGGCTTCATCCACGTCGGCACGTCGCCGAAGAGGTGCGCGAAGAAGCCGACGACGCCCGCCGACCGGATGCCCGCCACCTGCGTCATGATGAAGGTGACGATGGACAGCGCGATGGTGACGCCCAGCACGCCGGTCGCGGTGAAGAACCCGGGGATGAGGCCCAGGTAGTTGGTGCACATCACGAAGAAGAAGACCGAGGCCAGGTACGGCGTGTACTTCGGGCCCTCCTCCTTGCCGATGTTCGCGATCGCGATCTCGTCGCGCACGAAGAGCAGCAGCGTCTCGACGATGTTCGCGAACACGCCCCGCGGCACGCCGTTCTGGTCGCGGGAGCGCCCCAGGAAGAGGATGAGCGCCAGCAGCCCCATCGCGATCCACATGCTGAGCACGGCCTTGGTGGGCCTCAGATCCCAGCAGCCGTTCATGAACTTGAAGATGCTGGCGAACGCTTCCTGGCTCTTCTCCACCGGCCGCGTGCAGGCGCCGGGCTCGCGCTCGATGAAGAGGCCCTGGCCGGGCTCCTTGCCGAACAGCTCGGCGATGTGAATCGGCGGCAGGTGCACGAACGGCAGCTCGAACTCGAACTCGGTGTCGTCGGCGACGTGGTGGAGGATGAACTCGGACGACTCGCTCGCCTTGTCCTTCGGCTGGCCGTGGGCGTCACCGTGCCCGGCCTCGTCGTGCCCGCCGCTCGAGGCGAACGCCGGCAACGCCAGGACCGTGAGGGTGGTGGCCGCGACGACGAGGGTCCACACGCGCTTCATGACCGTGCCTCCACTGCGCTCGCGTGCCGGTTGGCCGCGAGCACGAACCGCATCTCGACGAGCTGCTGCACCACGTAGCAGGCGAAGAAGGCCAGCACGTAAGCGATGGGCTCGAGCCCGAACCGCTTCATCGCGAAGCCGCCCACCAGCACCGCGAACAGCCGCAGCAGCAGCGTGACGACCTGCGCCGACAACAACTGCTTCACCCCAGCGGGCCCCGAGGGGAGCGACGCCGACGTGCGGGCCTTCTGCGCGAGCGCGAGGACTCCGAACACCGTCGACACCGCCGCCCCGGCGAGGGCCGCCAGCTCGAGCTCGCGGGCCAGGTTGAACGCGAAGACAAGGCCGGCGGCGAACAGGCCGGCCAGCGTCACCATCACCGCGCTCGACGACATCGAAGGCTTCACTGCTTCTTCTCCAGGAGCTTCAGGGCCTGCCGGATGAACGCCACGAACCCCAACGTGCTGCCCAGCAACCCACCCACCACCACGCCGTACTGCTTCGCCGACTCCAGCCACCGGTCCACGCCGTAGCCCACCAGCACGCCCACCAGCGCCGCGCCGACGAACTGCCACGTCGCGCTCAACCAGGGCGCCGCTGCGCGATATGCCCGCGCGACCGCCGACGCCTGATCTGCCGGTCCACTCAAACCGGGGCGCGCGTACCAGAGTCAGGCAGCGCAGCAAGCGGAAAAGCGAGCCCCTGCCGGTGAGCCCCAAGCGCGGCTTCTCACCCCGTCAACGTCAGCCCAGCATGACGAAGCGGGTGCCGTTGAGGGCGCCGACGAAGAGGGCGCCGAGCACGAACTTCTCCCACCGCCAGCGCTCCTCCTCGTGCCAGCGGCGCAGCACCGTGAAGCCGGCGATGACGAGGCCACCCAGCAGCGGCCCGAGCCCCAGCCACGCCACCCGCAGCGCTCGCACGCCGATGAAGTGCTCGGGCAACACGAAGGCGCTGGCGACGCCCAGGCCGATGCCGACGAGCACCAGCGCGAACGCCCGCTGCACCACGCGCTCGGTGCGAGCGTCGAGGGCCGGGCTGTCGAACAGGCCCACCACCGCGGCGAAGAGCACCTCGACGAGCAGCTCGAGCAGGACCTCGATGATCAGCTCCATGACGCTCCTTCTGCCACGAGATCGGTCACACCACGTCGTCGAGCACCAGCCCGTCGCGCGTCGACCTCGACGGGACGCCATGACTCGAAGGCACCTGGTTCCAGGTGGCGGGCGGCGAAGACCTCGGGAGTCCGCGCTCCGCTTCGAGCACCACCTCGAAGAGGGTCCTGTCGCCGCGCTCCGTTGACGGAGCCACCCGTCTCAGCGCACGAAGACGGGAGCGCTCGAGAACAGCAGCGGAGGCACGCCGCGCTGCGCCTCGCGGTTGTCGCCCCAGCACCAGAGCGCCCCGTCGGCGAGGAGCGCGCAGGTCGTGCCCTCGCGCGCCACCAGCTGCGCGACCCGGCCGGGCAACGCCACGGGCACAGGGAGCGCGCTGTGGCTGCCCTCCCGGCCCAGCTCGTTGAACAGGTTGCTGCCCCAGCAGCTCACCCCGTTGGAGCCGACGAGCACGCAGCAGTGCGAGCTGCCGCAGGCGAGGTCACGGGCGAAGGGCAGCACACGCGCCAGCGGGCTCGGCGTCATCGGGCGGCCCGTCGAGACGTCGAGGCCCCAGCACCACGCCTGGCCGGCGACCAGCGCGCAGGCCTGCACCTGCGACATCGCCACCTTCATAGCGGGGCCCGGGAGCGGCACGGCGGTCTGGCGGAATCGCTCCGTCGTGTCACCGGTGCCGAGCTGGCCGTAGCGGTTGGTGCCGTCGCACACGACGCCGCCGTCACCCACGACCGAGCAGCGGGCATCGGCGAACCCGCACGCAGCGGGCGCCTCGGCGAGCGGGTTGCAGGTGACGTCGGCGCCGCTCGGCCGGAACGCACAGGGCACGCCCGTCCGCGAGAGGCCGGCGACGAAGCCCGACCCGCTCACACACGGCAGGAAGCCGACCAGCGGCGGCACCCCGGCGATGCGATGGAGCGCCCCGTCCCAGCAATCGGCGCCGCCGTCGGCCTGCACCACGCAGGTGCCGTCGGGCACCGACGCGACTTCCTTCGCCCCGGCGGCGGGCAGCGGCAGAAAGGCGGGCCGCGCCACGCCCGCGCCCCAGGTGACGACGCCCCCGTCGCGCAGGACCCCGACCACGGAGCGCACGCCCAGCCCGAAGGCGAGGCGCTCGAGCCTGAGCCCGGGCACCTCGGACGGCGACGGCGGCGCGGGGCTCAGGTCGCCCAGCTCGGCGGACCGGTTCGAGCCGATGCACGCGACCTCGTCGGACGTCGTCAGGAAGCACACATGGTCGGTGCCGCCAGCGGCCTTGCGCACCGGAGGCAACCCCGCGTCGTGGGTGACGCAGCTGAGGCCGCCGTCGCTCTCGAAGGCGCAGCGCAGCACGCCGCCGTCGCGCAGCACCGGCGTCACGTCACCCCACCGGTACGACACCGCGACGTCGTGGACGGTCGCGGGGAGGCGGACGACCGATGCCGGCGGCGGCCCGGGTTGACCGGCGCCGTCGGTTCGCGTCATGGCGGCCCAGCAGTCGATGCCGTCATCGAGCAGGGCGCAGGTGCCCCGGTCTCCCCGCCTGAGCGCGCGCACTGGCGCCCGCAGCGCGAACTCCGCGACGCCGACGAAGCCCGCGTCGCCTGGCGGCAGCACGTCGTTCAGGTACCCCCAGCACGCCACACCGCCGTCGAGCGCGACGCCGCAGAACGAGTTGTCGTCGGCGGTGAGGGAGGTCAGCGCGAGCCCCGTGACAGAGGGCATCCAGGACTGCACCTGACAGCCGACACCCGCGTCCACGCCGACCCAACACGCACCCGAGCCGTTGTTGACGACGCTGACGACGGTGCCGGCGTCGCGCGGCGGAGCGCTGCCGTCGCCGCACTGAAACCCGCCCGCCTCGAGGGCGCTGCACGTCGCGACCCCCATCGAGAGGGTGGAGGCTCTTCCCGCGCGGCGCAGGGTGCCAGGTCGCGAGAAGATGTTCCCCGGCGTGGCGTGCCCCGAGCCCCAGCACCTCAGCGTGCCGGCCCGGGTCAACATGCAGGTCGAGCCGTAGGACGCCGCGAGATCGACGGGTGTACACTCCTCAACGGCACCCGGTCGCTGCCGCACGACGCACTGGCCGTTGATGCACACGCGCGCGTCCCGGCACGTCTCCTCGCCACACGCCGTTCCGTCGTCCACCGGTCGCGTCTGACAACCCATGGCGGGGTCGCAGAAGGCCACCGTGCATGGGTCGGTCACCGCGCACTCGAGCGCGACGTGCACGCACGCCCCCTCGGCCCCGCAGGCGTCCACGGTGCACGCGTCGCGATCGTCGCAGGCCGCCGAGACCGCGCCGCGGCACTCACCGCTCACGCAGGTGCCGCTCACGAGGCAGGCGTTGCTGCAGGCGGTGCCGTCAGCCAGCACCGAGGACACGCACGCGCCGCGCTCGAAGTCGAAGCCGTTCGCCTGGCACGCAGTGGGTGAGGCACAGACGGGCACCTCGAGGCCGACTCCCGTGAGGGCCACCGTCTGCGACGCCGCGCCAGTCAGCGACACCGCGCCCTCGACTGGCCCCGGCGACGACGGTGCGAAGGCGACAAAGACCTCGACCGACTCGCCTCCCCCGACGTCGAGCCCGGCCCCGACCTGGAACGGCGCGGCGGTCGCCAGCGTCACCCGCTTCGACGCGCGCCCGGCGTTGGTGAGCACGAGGGCCCTGGTCGCGGTCCGGCCGACGTACACCGGTCCGAAGTCCAGGCTCGCCGGCTCGACGCGCACCTCGTCAGAGACGTCCGTCACGTCGGGCCGCGGGCACCGGCAGCCGGCAACGAGCAGCAGAGCGAGCAGCCACCTCACGGCCGCATGACCCTCCACGCGCGCTCGACGTGCAACCTTCAGGGCGTGGGCGCCGCGTCGGCGAACGACCAGCCCGCCTGCACGTAGGCGATGATGGCGGCCGAGATCTCATCGACGCCGTGGCGCGCGTTGTTGAAGACGGCGTCGTACAGCATCGGCGCGGTCGGGTCGGCCTTCAGCATCGACTTGACGAACTCGTCGCGGCGCTGGCTGTTCGCGCGCACGAACTCCTCGGCGTCAGCGCGAACGGGCATCTGCAGGCGCTTCGCGATGCTGTCCACCCGCCAGTCGAAGGGCGCGTCCACCCGGAAGTGGAAGCAGTTCTTCATCGCCTGGCACAGCACGGCGCCACCGCGGCCGACGATGATGGCGTTGCCGCCGCCGGCGATGGACACGATGTGTCGAGCCATGGCGTCGAAGCCGCGCACCTGCTCGTAGTACTCCTTCGGCGCGAGGCCGAGGCGCTCGAAGCGGCTCGCGGTGAGCCCGAGGTTCTGCATCACCCGCGCCGAGACGCCCTCTTCCTTCTCGACCGCCTCGAGCAGCGTCTTGTCGTAGATGTTCCAGGGCTCGCCGCTCGCCTGCTCGAGGGCCAGCTTCACCCGCTCGGCGATGGGGAAGCCCTCGCAGCCGAAGGAGCGCGACAGCGTGACGGTCGCGCGTGGCTTGACGGTGGTCTCCTGGTGCAGGCGCGACTGAATGTCCTCCCAGGCCTGGAGACGAGGCGCGACGCCGGGGACGAGCACGTGGAACGGGCGTGACATGGCGTTCTCTTCGCCCAACTCGCAGCCGTTCGCCAGCGGGTTTGTGCGCGTTCGGGGCCACGAAGACCTGCGCCCGGGCACCGAGCCCTCTTGATGCCGTCGGGCCCGGCGGGCGACGGAGATCGAATGAAATGGGCGGTCACGGGTGATCAGCCGCCGGGCGGTTGCGCCGCGAGCCGAAGGAGTGCTCCGATTCGATGTCAGCCCCACCTGTTAGACGCCTGCGCATGGAACCAACCGACCTCAGCATCGAAATCTTGAAGGGCATCCGCGAGGAGGGCCGCCGCACGAACGAGCGGCTCGACGAGACGAACTCGCGCCTCGACGAGACGAACTCGCGCCTCGATGCGCTCCGTGACGAGCTCTCGCGGCGCATCGTCGAGTCCGAGATTCGGACCGCGACGGCCATCACCGAGCTCGCCGGCACCGTTCGCGAGATGACGAGCTTCCTCAAGCAGACGAACGACCTGCGGCCCCGCGTCGAGCAGTGCGAGGACGACATCAAAACCATCAAGCGGCAGCTGGGCTGACTCGCCACGGCCGGTGGGTGTGCGACGGGAGTCTCAGGCCGCCCGCGACTGCATCCCCTCACTCGTGGGCAGGCTCTCGAGCGCCGGCACGTGCGGCCACCGGGTGAAGGTCCTCCCGACGAGCGGCGCGACGTGGTGCCCGACGATGTTGGCGCTCTCGATGATGGTGAGCAGCCCCGAGCCCGGGTGCGTGCCGCCGCCCACCCAGTACAGGCCCTTCACGTGCGGTGACTTCACCTTCGGGCGCAGCGGTCCCAGCTGCAGCCAGGTGTGCGAGAGGTTGAAGACCGCGCCGCGGAAGACGTTGAACTCGTCGCGCCAGGTCTCGGCGGTGAACGCGCGCTGCTCGACGATGTGCTTCGCGACGTCCTTCATGCCCACCTTCTCGAGCCAGCCCGGCACCTTGTTCGTCAGCTCGGCCTCGACACGCTTCCAGTCGTGCGGGCCGCCGGTGTTCGGCGTGGGCACCAGCACGTACGCGACCGAGTGGCCCTTCGGCGCGCCGGCCGGGTCCGTCACCGTCGGGTTCACCACGTAGAACGGCGGGTCGTCGAGGTCGGGCTCGCGGTCCTCCAGCGCGGCGCGGTCGGTGCGGCGCGCCGCGTTCGACAGGTAAATGAGGTGGTGCGGCAGCTCGCGGTAGACGGTGTCGAGCCCCAGGTAGAGCATGAAGGTGCTGCACGAGTACTTCGCCTTGCCGAGGCTCGCGTTCGACAGTCGCGTGCCCTCGCGCCACCGCTCGGGGATGAGGCGCTGCGCCGCGTACGGCAGGTCGGCGTTCACGACGACGAGGTCGGCCTTCAGCACCTCACCGGACGCGAGCCGCACGCCCTTTGCCTCGCCCTGCTCCACCAGCACCTCGTCCACCGGCGACGACATGCGGAAGGTGGCGCCGAGGTCCTCCGCGCAGCGCTTCATCCCCGTCGCGAGCGCGCGGAAACCGCCCATCACGTGCCACACGCCGAAGGCCAGCTCGAGGAATGGAATGACGCCGAACACGCTCGAGCACGTCGTCGGGTGCAGGCCGAGGTACTTCGACGGGTAGCTGAACGCGTACGACACGCGGTCGTCGTGGAAGTGCTCGTCGAGGTGCGAATAGAGCGTCTGCCACGGCTTGAACCTGAGCGTCGGCAGCAGGCGCAGCGGGTTGTAGTAGCCGACGTCGTCGGCCGGGTGCGCCATGAACTTCTCGTAGGCGATGGCGTACTTGTCCTTCGAGAGCTCGAACCACTTCTCGTACGCCGGCACGAGCGCGGGGTTGAGGCGCGCGAGCTCGGCCTTCATCTTCGCCTGGTCCCAGTGGGTGTCGAGGCGCGAGCCGTCCCAGAAGTGCAGGCGCGTGTTCTCGGGCAGCCGGACGAGCGTGACGTAGTCTTCGATGCGCTTGCCGGCGCGGCGGAAGACCCCCTCGAGCACCTGCGGGAGCTGCATGATGCTGGGCCCGGTGTCGACGGAGTACGCCCCCATCGTGAGGCCCCGCATACGGCCGCCGGGGATGGCCTCCTTCTCCACCACCGTGACGTCGAGCCCCAGGCCCGCGAGGTTGATGGCCGCCGAGAGTCCTCCCGGGCCGGCTCCGACGATGAGCGCCTTCATGACGGGGAGCTAACCGGCGGGAGCGCCCGAATGCACGCCAATGTGTGGCGGCTCAGGCGTCTGCGAGCCGGCGCCGTGACGAGACCGAGCGCCCCAGCGTCGACGCGGTCTGCACCAGGTCGGCTGGCGTGAAGAACGTCGACCGCATCGCCAGCAGCACCTGCACGACGCGCTGCTCGAGCCCTCGACGATGAATCCGCCGCACCTCGATGGGGATCAGCTCGCTCGTCACCGCTGCCTCGGCAAGCACTGCGTTCACCAGGTGCGAATGCACGACGTCGTCTTCGAGCGCGGTCGCGAAGTCGGCCATGCGGGCGCTCGTCCACTGCGCCCAGGGCTCGGACACCTTGCCGAAGTCGAGGGACGCGCGGTGAAGCTGGTCGCTCAGGCTGCGCAGCAGGTCGACACAGACGAGCGCGACGGGACCGTCCTCGGCCTCGAGGCTGGTCTTCACTGCGTCCTCACCGAGACGGGGCATCGCCTGCTCGAGCGCCTGCTTGAGGGAGTCTCCTGCACGGAGCCGCGCCTCGAGCACCTCACCGAACTCGGGCGGAGGACGAACCGCCCGCGGAAGGTCTCGAATCCATTGGGTTACTCTGGCGGCGAGGCCGGGCAGCATGCCCTATTCTCCGACGGTGGGAGGTGCGGTGCTGTGGGTGTTCTGTCAGCCGTCTTGACGATCAGCCGAGCGCTCGCAGCGCGGCCGCCCCGTCGTCCCAGCCGAGGGCTTCGGCGAGCCCGAGGGCAACGGCGGCCACCTCGCGGGCCTTCGGATCATTCTGGCGGGCGAGCACCTTCGCGAGCGACGCGAGCTGCCGGGCCTGGAAGAGGAAGTCTCCGCCCGTCTCGGCGGTGACGGCGGCCTGGTTGAACCACTGCGCGGCGTCCTGAAAGTTCGACAACTGCATCGACAGGGCGCCGAGGTTGGCCATCACGCGCGCGGCGTACAGGGGGGCGTGGGCGGCCTTGAAGCGCTCGGCCGCCGAGACGAGCCACGTGCGCGCGCGGGACGGCTGCTGCTGAACGATGAAGAGCGCGCCGATGCGGGCCTCGACACGACCGCGGAAGTCCACCTCGCCGAACCAGGGCGCGATGGGCAGGAACGGGTCGGCGGCGGCGAGCGCCTGGTGCCACGCGTCTTGAGCCTTCGCGGCGTCGTTCCTCGCCTCGAGCGTCTGGGCGAGCGACGCGAGCACCGCGGCGCGAACGGGCGCCGTCTTCGACGACGACAGCGCCTCGGCCAGCGCCTCGGCCAGCTCGTCGGCCTTCCCTTCCGCCTCGCTCACGCGCACGTGCGCCCACGCGAGCTCGGGCTCGGGCGGAGCCAGGCGCGGCTTCGCGTCGAGGCCCTCGTTCAGCGCGTGGCGGGCGCCGGCGACGTCACCGAGGGCGAGCCGCGCACAGGCTCCGCGCGCCCACAGCTGCAGCCGTGTCGTCAGCACGGGGCCGGTGTCCCGCTGAGGGTGACGCCGCAGGACGCGCGCCATCCCTTCCTGCCCGAGCGCGAGCAGCTCGAAGGCGCGGGCCCGCACACCCGCCTCCGCCACCTTCTGGAACTGCTGACCGGCGGGCTGGGCGTCACCGGCGCGCTCGAGCGCCTGGGCGAGCCGGAGCGTGAGCGCCGTGGACGCCTGTGGGAGCCCTTGCACGAGCGCCGCGACCCGGGCCGCGAGCCCTGGCCCCGACAGGCCCAGCGACGCGACGTGCCCCTCGAAGGCCGGCGCCACCACCGCCTTGCCACCGCTGCCGACGAGCAGCCGCGCGGTGGTCGCGCGCGGCCACAGCTCCTGCGCGATGCCGGGCAGCACCTGCGCCACCGACGAGGGTTCGGCGGCATCACCCAGCATCCACACGGCCTGCAGCAACCGCCCGCACCGCGCGCCCTCCGCAGCGAGGCGCTCGCTGAGCAGCTCGGCGGGACTGAAGGCCGGTACGGAGCCCTCCAGCGTGAGGGACTCGCCCCTGGGACGAACCGCGCCCCGCGCCACCGTCAGCAGCAGCAGGTCGACGACGAGGCCGGGCAGCCCACCGGACCGCTGGAGCAGGAGCTCTCTCAGCTCCGGCACCGCGACGCCCATGGCCGCCACCAGCAGCGCGTCGACCTCGGTCGCGCCGAACGTGGGGAGCGCGGGGCCGGCCTCGACGCCGAGGTGCGCGACCTGCTCGGGTGCGGTGAGGCAGACGACGAGCTCCCCGGGCGCCGGCGCGGTGAGCAGCACCTTCACCACCTCCACCGTCTCGGCGTCGGCCTGGTCGAGGCCGTCGAAGATGAGGACGCGGGGGCGCCGCTGGGTGAGGTCGGCGAGCACCAGGCGCAGCGCGTCCACCACCTGACGGGTGGTGAAGGGCGTGGGCGCCGGGACGAGCTGCAAGGCAGCCAGCATCGCCTCGCGACGAATGGGCGCGACGCCGGCCGACGTGAGCGCTGGTCCCAGCGCGGCGTGGCGCTCCTCCCAGCTCACCCGGCAGAGAGAGCACACCAGCTCGGCCAGCGATGAGAGCGGAGCCCGGCTCTTCAGCGACGTGGAGAAGCCGACGAAGGCCTTGCCGTGCGCGCGGCGGGCGATCTCCTGCGCGAGGTGCGTCCGCCCGGAGCGGCGCGCGCCGGCGAGCACGAGGGGGGCGACCGGCCCGCGTTCGAGCGCCGTGACGCGCAGCTCGAGGAGCCGCGCGAGCGCGTCGAGCCCGAGCGTGGGCCAGGGCGCGAGGGGCGAGGGGCGGCGCGAGGTGAGCTGCACCTCGTCGCCCACGGGCGCAGTGGCCAGGAGGTCGCTGATGCCGTGAGCGAGGCTGCGCGTCAGCAGGCACTGGCCCGGCTGCGCCTTGCGGAGCAGCGGCCCGAGCGCGTTCACGCCATCGCCTTCGACGGGGGAGTCGGGCTCGGCGCGCAGGCGGCTGCCGACGAACGCGAGCTTGAGCGAGGGCGCGTCGGGGCGGCCGTCGGCGAGCGCTTCGACGCGTTCGCGGAGCTCCTGCGCAGCAAGCACGCACGCGCCCTGCGAGCCGAGGCCGAAGAAGACGAAGCGCGCTCCGGTGGGGCTGATGTCGTCGATGACGCCGCCGAAGTGAGCGCACACATCGGTGGTGAGCGTGACGATGGTGGACAGGCTCGGCACGTCGGAGGCGCGCACCCACTCGACCCCGAGGAGCCAGGCGATGGGCATCGTCGCGGGCAACGCGGCGCGCGTGCGCTCGGCTCTGCCGATGCGCTCCACGGTCAACGGGAAGCCGAGCTTGCTGAGCTGCTCGCCGATGCGTCCGACGTGTCCGTCCGGGGAAGCGGACGGCGCGAGCCCGGGCGTGAGAGCCGGGGTGGAGCCGGTGCTCCCGGGCGGACGAAGCGTGCTGAGTGACGGCAGCGCCATCGGCGTTGGTGGAGGCGGAGCCGAGGCGACGGGCGCGGGCGGCGGCGCGGTCACGAGCGGACCGACGGGGTTGCGCGCAGGCCACTCTCGCGTCGCGATGGACGGCGGTGGTAACGACGGTTGCGCGGCGTCGATGCGCACGCGGTTGGGCGTCACCGTCGAGGGCTGTTGTGGTGTGAGGGACTGCGGCCTCGCCTCGTCGAGGCGCACCGGCGGGGCGACCGGCGCGGCGTCGATGCGCACGCGGTTGGGCGTCACCGTCGAGGGCTGCTGTGGTGTGAGGGACTGCGGCCTCGCCTCGTCGAGGCGCACCGGTGGCGCGACGCCGACGGACTGCGCGGTAGTCGGCGCGACCGGCGCGGCGTCGATGCGCACGCGGTTGGGCGTCACCGTCGAGGGCTGCTGTGGTGTGAGGGACCGCGGCCTCGCCTCGTCGATGCGCACTCCGCCGGACTGTGCAGGTGACTCCGTCAGGTCCTGCCGCGCGCGTGTCGGGTCGATGACCGTCTTCATCGGAATGCCGGCGGGCGCGGCGGCCGGATCGGTGCGGGGCTCCTCCTCGAGCGTCGAGGCTGGCGCGCTCGCAGGCGTGTTCACTGACAGGCGCATCGCGACGAGGACACTCGCCCCCGCCTCGCCGTAGCCGACGCGGATGCCGGCCGTCCCGCTCGCGTCGAGTTCCACGCTCTCCACCTCGCAGGGCAGCAGGCGCCGCACCGCGCCGACGATGAGCTCGACCTCGACCGGTTCCCCGATGTCGGGCGTGGTGGGCGTCGCGACGAAGAAGCTGCGCGTCGCCTGCACCTCGCCCCAGAAGCGGAAGAAGTCGCTCGCCGAGGCGAATCTGAAGGGGAGGGACGCCACCGCGCGGCACCTTGCCACAGCGGGCGGGACCGGGCGCGCCACGTGCGCGATGCTCGATGCTCCCCTCGTGCGGTGGCCCCGAACCCCGTGGAGGACTCCGCGCTGGCGAAGCGGCTCGCGGGCGGCCTCATGCCCGTCGGGCCAGGGCGAGCGCGCCAGGACTCCGCGCTGGCGAAGCGGCTCGCGGGCGGCCTCATGCCCGTAGGGCCAGGGCGAGCGCGCCAGGACTCCGCGCTGGCGAAGCGGCTCGCGGGCGGCCTCATGCCCGTCGGCCAGGGCGAGCGCGCCAGGACTCCGCGCTGGCGAAGCGCCGTTCGGCGGGGGGCACTGCGACTGCGGGAGCCTCGAGCGGGTAGGTTCGCCACATGATGACGCAGACCCTCTTCGAGCGGGCCAGAGCGCTCCAGGCGTCTGGGTTGAGCGCCGAGTCGCTTCACGCGGCCCTCGTGAAGGAGGGCTACGCCGCAGCAGATGTCGTCGTCATCCTCGGCAGCCTCGGCGCTGGGCCTCAACCCAGACCTGATCCGACGGCTGACACTGCTCCGCTCACGGTGGTGAGCCGCATCGCCCGCAGTCGCGTGCTGGTCTGGCTGTTCTTCGTGGCAGTGGCGACGATGTGTGGCGGGGCGTCATGGGTTGCGTACACGCTGATGGCGGCCTTTCAACGCGGCCGCTGAGGAGCGGGACGTCTGCACCCTGCGGCTGCCGACTCCCTCGTCTCCAGGGAGGCCCTCGGTCACGGTTCGGCATCGACGCGGGTCTCGACCACGTCTTGCACCGCGCGAGGGACGTCAGAGAGGAAGTCGAGCCCCGTCGCCTGCTCGACGGAGCGGACCGAGACGCGGAACGCCCGCCAGCTCCCGCTGACCGAGGCGGTGTTGGGCACCACCACCGCGATGACGCGAGTCGAGGTGGTGACCGATGGCGCCGCTCCCACCTGCCCATCGACGATGACCGCGACCTTGAAGGTCGAGGTCGGCACCGGCACACCCGCTCCGATGGACTGCGGGGTGACGCCGAAGAGCGGCCCAGCGACGAGAAAGACCGTCTTCCCCAGGCGCGCCTGCGCTCGCGCTTCGTCCTCCAGCGTCGCCCAGGTGCCACCGTTGCTGGCGCGGGTCTGCGGCACGACGTTGGTGAAGACGAAGGTGGCGTCGTTGTCGGGGTCGGTGTTGGTGCGGTCGGCGCTGGGGCAGAGGTGGCCGCGCTCGAAGCCGCTGTTGCGGAAGTCCTCGTCGCGGGCCTGCCCGGCGCTGAGCGGAAGCTGGGCATCGCGGCGGAAGCTCGTCGCGCGCGTCGCAGTCCCGAGCCACGTCGTGTCGAGGCGCCACGACACCCAGCGCGGCGTCTTGCGGACCGTGTCGTAGGAGACGACGAACTGCGGCTTCACGAGGAGCCAGCGGTCGAGCGCGCCCACCGCGGACGTATCGGGGAGGCCGAGGGCGGTGTGGGCGCTGAGGGTGGCTCCAGGGCCGGGCGCAGCCGGCGCGACGACGCCCCCATCGGGCTCGCGGCCCGCATCGGCTCCGGCGAGCGCCGCGCCCGCGTCGACGGGCCTGCCGGCGTCTGCAGGCGCGGTTTGACCTGCATCGACTGTGAGGCCTGGGGTGCCTGCGTCGGTCGGCGTGTCGGCCCCCGCGTCGGCGGCGAGCTGCGACGGCGCTCCAGCGTCGTGCACCGGCGAGGGTCCGGCGTCGGCGGGCGCGAGGGGACTGGCGTGTCCTGCGTCGAACGCATCGACCCGGCGGCCGCTGGTCGAGGTCGCGCGAGGCTCGTCGTCCACGCGAACGACCGCGTCGACGTCATCGACGCCACACGACCACCACGACGCACATGTGAGGAGCAGGGCGATGAGACGCCGCGGGAAGGACGGCACGCCTTCAGGCAGAGCACCCCCTGTGCCCGGGGAAGGGCCGCCGAATCACGGCGATCGCGACGAGTCAGCCTCACGCTCCGGGTCGCGATGACCCTGTGCGCCTTCTGGAGAGGTTTCCCCGCCCTGGACCGCGGAGCGGCGAGCTCGATGACCCACGAGGGCGCGGTGGTGGTCATCGGCCTGTGGTCGAACGCCGGCCGAGGTGCCGTTCACGGACAAGACGCACGACGCGGCGACGGCTGGCGAGTACGAGGTCCACCGAACGGCGCTCGGCGAGCGGGCGCCCAGGTGTCGAGGAGGTGTTGCGCATGAGACCGGTCGTCTTCTTCTCCCATGGGGCGCGGGTCGCTGGCGTGCTTCGGGTCCCCGAAGGGCAGGGCCCCTTCCCCGCCATCGTGATGTGCGCGGGCATGACGCTGACGAAAGAGGTGTGGCTGCCCGCCAACGCCGAGTGGTTGTGCGCGCGCGGCTACGCCACGCTCAACTTCGACTACCGCGGGTTCGGTGACTCCGAGGGCCAGCCTCGCTGCCGGCTGGTGCCGCCGATGCAGGTCGAAGACGTGCGCTCGGCGTTGACCTTCCTCGAGACCCAGCCAGAGGTGGACCGGGCGCGCCTGGGCCTGTTCGGGGTTTCGCTGGGGGCCTCGGTGGCGGTGGCGACCGCTGGGGTCGATCGACGCGCGAAGGCGACGGTGGCGGTCGCGGGCCCGATGGACCTGGGCCGCGTGTGGCGCGCGTACCCGGGCTTCGAGCGCTTCGAGGAGAAGGTGTGGGCTGCCCGGCGCAAGGCCGTGAGCACCGGCGAGGTCAGCACCATCCAGTTGACGCGGCTGCTCGCGAGCGACCCTGACACCTGCGCGAAGATCGAGCGTGACGCGGCGGCGATCCCGGCCTGGAGGCCCGAGCTCACGTTCGAGTCGCTGGTCGATCTCTTCGAGTTCCGCCCCGAGCAGGTGGCCGCCGACATCAGCCCGCGGGCGGTGATGTTCATCGCGCCCGAGCTCGATCGCCTGATCGCCGGCGCGGAGCTGCCCAGCGCCCATGCGCTCGCCCGAGAGCCGAAGCGGCTCGTCACCCTGCCGGGCATCAAGCACCACGAGATCTACGGCGAGGGCCGAGGCTTTCCGCTCGTCATGGAAGCCGCAGGGGCGTTCTTCGAAGAACACCTGCGCTGAGCGTCGCTGCAGCTGGCGTGGGTCAATCGCCAGAGGTCGGGCATGATGCCCACATGAGCGACGTCTTCGTGATTGGAGTGGCGACGACCCCGTTTCGGCGTTGGCCCGAGGCGACCCATCGGCAGCTCGCCCAACAGGCGCTCGACGCCCTCGAACGCGACGCGCAGGTTCCCGCGAGTCGAGCCGACGCCGTCTGGTTCGGAAACTGCGCGCTGCACGTGTTTGGCCAGGCGACCGCGCGCGGGCAGGTGGTGCTCTCGGGCCCGTTGGCCTCGGGCCAACTGGAGCCGTCGACGCCGATCATCAACGTCGAGGCGGGGTGCGCGACGGGCAGCTTCGCGCTGCATGGCGCGATTCAAGCGATCGCGAGCGGCGGCGCGTCGGTCGCCCTCGCCATCGGTGTCGAGAAGACGTTCCTCCCCAACCTGCTCGAGAAGACGAAGGAGCTGTTCGACGGCGCGATGGATCGTCTCACCCCTGACGCGCCCATGGCCTTCTACGCGCAGGCGGCGGCCCAGCATGGGCTCGAGTTCGCGCCCACGCCCGATCGCATCGCCCTGCTCGACGTGTGCGCGCTCCAGGCGCGGTGGCACATGAAGACGTATGGAACGACGGCCGAGCACCTCGCGGCCTCGGCCTCGAAGAACCACACGCACGGAGCGCTCAACCCGAACGCTCAGCACCAGAAGCCGCGCTCCATCGCCGAGGTGCTGGCGGACAAGCCAGTGCTGTCCCCGCTGACGCGCTCGATGTGCGCACCCATCTCCGACGGCGCCGCAGCGGTGATGGTGGCCTCGGCCGACACCGTGAAGGGCCTGCCAGACGCCGTCCGTGCGCGCGCGGTGAAGGTGGTCGGGCTCGAGCTCGCCACCGGGCGCTACCGCGCGCTGGGCGAGCCGTCGGTCACGTCCCGCTGCGCCCAGCGGCTCTTCGCCAGGACCCACCGCAGGCCCGACCAGGTCGACGTCGCCGAGGTGCACGACGCCACCAGCTTCTCGGAGATCAGCACGGTGGAGGCGCTGGGGTTCTGCGGCCCGGGTGAAGGTGGGCCCTGGGTCGCGAGCGGCCGGGCGAGCCTCGGAGGCGAGCGGCCCATCAACCTCTCGGGCGGGTTGGTCTCGAAGGGCCACCCGCTGGCGGCGAGCGGCCTCGCGATGGTCCACGAGCTGGTGACTCAGCTCCGCCAGGAGGCGGGCAATCGCCAGGCGCGCTCGACCCGACTCGCGCTCTGGCAGAACGCGGGAGGGCTGACGGGCTTCGACGAGGCGGCCTGCGCGGTGGGCCTGCTCGAGCGGGCCTGACTCCCGGCTTCCGCCTCTGCCGGGCGTGCCTGTTGTCGTCGAGAAGACGGCCCTCGTCTGCGATGCTCGCCCGGTGGCCGACCCCGTTCAGCTGGTCCTCGAGAGCCGCCGCTCCCACGCGCTTCGTCTCGCCGACGCAGCCGACTACGGCACCTTCCCGAAGACGCTCCCGCCGGTCGCCGCTGCGATGGGCTTCGCCGACCACGCCTCGTACCTCTCCATCCTCATCGAGGCGGGCAACGAGCTGACGCGCGGCGCGGGGAACAAGCGGCCGTACGCGATGCTGGCGCTCCTCGACGGCTACGCGCTCGCGAAGCACGTCCACGGCGTTCCAGTCGCGAAGGGCAAGGCGCTCGCGCCGAAGGCCACGCTCACCCGGTTCCTCCGCGCCTCGGCGCGCTCCGGCCCGGCGCTGCTGGCGAGCCCCCACGCCGCCACCGCCCGCGCGCTCATCGAGTCGCTCGGCCCCGACGACGACACCGCGCGCGAGGTGATGGCCAACGCGTTCGCCTGCGGCGTGCTGCTGTTCCAGTACGAGCACGGCGCCGCGCTGCCCGGCTTCGAGGCGCTCGCTCCCGCGCGGGCGAAGCAGCAGAAGGGCGCGGCGAAGACGGTGGTGAAGCACGTCGCCGCGCTCCCGAAGGAGCTCATCGGCGGAGTGATGGCGGCGCCCCATGACGACGCGCCCAGGCTCGTCCTGGCCGACTGGCTCACCGAGCAGGCAGACCCCCGGGGAGAGTTCATCCAGGTGCAGTGCGCGCTCGGCCGCGCCCTCTTCGGCGCCGAAGGGAAGTGGGTGCTCGGCGGCCGCAAGGCGCTGCCGTTCGAGACGCGCGAACAGCTCGAGGCACGCGAGCAGGAGCTGCTCAAGGCGCACGAGAAGCAGTGGATCGCGCCCATTCGCAAGGTGGTGCGGCAGTGGGGCTTCAGGCGCGGCTTCGTGAACCACGTCATCACCGACCTCGCGACGTTCGCGGCCGCCACTGACAGCGCCCTGGCCGAGACGCCGCTCGAGTCCGCGAAGCTCACCGGCTTCAAGGCGACGCACCTGCGGGCGCTGTGCAAGGCCGCGCCCCACGCGACGTTGGAGACGCTCAACCTCGGCATGAACCGCCTCAATGACGGCGCCGCGGCGCTCTTCGCGTCGCCGTTCCTCTCGAAGGTGACGGGCCTCAACCTCGAGGGCAACCCGTTGGGCGACGCGTGCCTGCGCGCGCTCGCCTCGCCGCGCTCCATCCTGCGCCTCGGGCTGTACAACGGCGAGTTCGACGACACCGCGTTCTCGTCGCTCGCAAAGGCGCCGTGGTGGGGGTCGCTCACCGGCCTCTCGCTCGCCCGCTGCCAGGCGCTGACGCCGCGAGCGCTCGAGACGGTGAACGCCGCGGCGGAGCTCGACTGGCTCGTCCTCGACCTCCCCGGCCTGACGGACGCGGACGTCGTGGGCGTCGCGAAGGCGCACCCGAAGCTGAAGCAGCTCTCCTTCTCCCGCGCGCAGGTCAGCGAGCGCGCTGTCGAGGCCGTCATCGCCGCGCTGCCGACGCTCGGCTTCCTCGAGGTACCGCGCTCGCTCCCGGAGGCCGCACAGGAACGCCTCCGAGCGCGCTTCGCCGGCACGCGGTGGACGCAGCTCATGTGAGGGTGAGCGCGCAGCACTCGGGCGGGACGGGTGCCAGCCCCGGACGAGCCGCCTGACGTGAAAGACAACACGCTGGGACGCCAATCGGTGATGCAGTTCGCCGACACCGTCATGGGCAAGGCCACGCTCACGGCGGCCAGGGTGTTCGGCGGCCCGGCGGTCGTGGCGACGTCGGTTTCCGCAGCGGGGAGGTCCCCGGGTCGGGCAGAGTCGCTCCTGGATGCGCCGCGTGCTTCCCCTCCTCGTGACCCTGACTGCCTGCAGCGGAGGAATGGTCGCGCCCGACTCCGGGGCGCCGGATGCGGGTGCTTCCCCGATGGATGCAGGCGCTGGAGCCGTTGACGCAGGCGTGGTGGACGCTGGGACCGTTGACGCAGGCGCGGTGGACGCTGGGACCGTCGACGCTGGCGCGCTGGATGCTGGCGCCGTCGATGCCGGCGCTGTCGATGCTGGCGCCGTGGACGCCGGCGTGATGGGCCCGTCCTGCTCCGGTCTGCCCGACGTCGTCACCTTCGACTTCACGTGGAGCGACTCGAGCAGCGTGCTCACGATGCAAGCAGGTGGCGTGCGCGCCGACACCATCGCCGTGGGCCGCATCACGGTGCCCACCACCGCTGCCATGCCGTTGGCGCAACCGGGGCAGGTGCGCTTCGTCGAGTACATCGACGGCCAGGCGCAGCGGCAGATGACGCTCTCACGGTTCCCGTGCGACTTCCGCGGCTTCGTGCCCGGTGGCGTCAGCCGCACCGACCCGACCGGCGTGAGCTTCCCCGTCGTCTGGTCCAACGACATCAACACGCAGCTCATCTTCCGGCTCTCACCGCCCGGCGCCGTCGTCCTTCCGCCGGGCACCACCTGGTACGTCAGCCTGCGCAACGTCGACTGGGTCACTGGCGCGCCCTCGTGCGGCACGGCCACCTGCAACGGGCTCTTCAACTTCTTCGCCCCGCGATGACGCTCACCCTTCGAGGGTGACGGCGAAGCGCAGCACCAGGCCGGGCAGGGGCTCGATGAGGTCGCCCACCTCGAGCGTTGCGCGCGGCGTCGCCCGGCCGTTCACCCGCAGCAGCGCGACGCCGAGGTCGTCGAACACCACCCAGCCTTCGTCGCGACGCACGATGCGGCACAGCTGCTCGGGCACCTTCGGGCCACGCACGATGACCTGGCTCGCCGTCGCCGCGCCGAGCCGCGTGTCTGCCGCGAGCCGCATGCGGAACCCGGGGTACACCGAGACGCCTTCAGGGCACGACACCAGCTCCAGGCACGCGCTGCGGGTGCGCTCGACGAAGCCGCTCCACTCGAGCCGGGGCAGCCGCTCACGCGCCCGTGCCGCCACGGCCTTCGGCAGCTCGAGGTCGTTCACCGCGAGGCCCAGCGACAGGTGCTCGAGCGTGTTCGCGAAGGCGGCCTCTCCCACCAGCTCGACGACGGCCGGCACCACGAGCTCGGGCGGCGGCTCCTTCGGCCAGCCCGGCGTCCCGCGCGGCGCCAGCACGCGCTTCGCCGGTGTGCCCACCACGTAGTCGATGGTGAGGGACGAGAGCGTGCGCGCCACGGGCAGCGTGCCCAGCTGCGCGAGGTGCCAGAAGAGCCCCGGAGCGCCGACGACGGCGTGACGCGCGACCCGCACCGAGGTCAGCAGGCCCGCGGCGCTGAAGCTCGGCTGCACCGCCTGCGTGCGCGCACTCTCGGAGAGCGGGCCGAGCACCTTGAACCTCTCGGCCTCGACCGAGCGCCGGTCACTCGCCAGCCAGTCGCCGAGTGGGTCGCCGTGCTCCTTCAGGAAGTCCATGTAGACCGCCAGCGTGGCGGCGTCGTCCGGCCGCACGGCCAGCGCTGCCTCGAGCCCCTCGTGCCGCGCGGTCTGGAGCGGCCGCTCCCGCACCGCCAACACCAGGCCTGTCGAGAAGACGAGGTGGTCGCCGTCGGCGAGCGCGTACGAGAGGGCGAGGTCGAGCGTCTGCCCGTTGAGCGAGCAGGCCACCGGCAGACCCTTCTCGGTCCATGCCTTCGGTTCGCCACGCAGGCGCCCGATGAGCAGGTCGGCGCCCTGGAGCACGTCGACCTGCAGCCGGCAGCGCGACGAGCGGCCCACCCGCAGGGGCGCCTCCTCCGTCAACTGGAAGCGCGCCCCCGGGCGCATGGCGTCGGGAGCATCGGGAGGCAACGCGACGACCTCTGCGAACACCGGGGAATGGTGGCACGGATCGGGCTCGACGGGCGTCGGCGACGCGGCGGCGTCCGTGCACGACCAGGGCATGCGCACCCACGGTTGTCTGCCGTACCTCGGGGGGTGTCGCGAGCGAGGTGCCGTCGCACGCACTCCTGACGTATGAGGCTGCGCCGCAAGCTCTTTCCTGAAGGGGGACCGATGACCCGCTCCGTGGCCGTGTGGCTCCTGCTGTTTCCCGTGGTGGCGTTGGCGCAAGCGCGGACGCTGGCGCGCGTGGTGTCGGTCGAGGGCGCGACCTTCACGCTCGAGGTGCTGGAAGGCGGCGTCTCGGACACTGAGGCGCTCGAGCTGTGGACACCCGCGGGCAAGAAGCCGGTGACGATGACGGTGCCAGGCAGCGGGTGGATCGAGCGGGGGAGAAGCGCGAGTGGGCTGTCGTGTCGCGGAGGAACCCCCACGCCGCGCGCGGTGCTGACGAAGCCTGGCCAGGTGACGTCGTGGGTCGCGGCCCAGGCAGCGGTCGCCGCGTTTCCGCCGAAGACGCTGGCGCGCGTGGTGTCCGTCGAGGGCGCGACCGTGACGCTCGAGGCCGTGGTGGGGTCGCTCACCAACGGCATGGCGCTGGACCTGGTGACGGCCGAGGGTGCGTCGCCCGTCACCGTCACGCTCCCGTCGAACCTCGACCTGGTGCTGAAAGGCGACCGCGTGAAGGGCGTCACCATCGCGGGAGGTCGGGTCACCGCCGGAGCCATCGTCGCGGACCGGGCGCGCTTCACCACCCTCGCCGAGGCCTCGGGCGTCGCGGGTCCACCGGCGCCCCCGCCTTCCGCCGCAGCGCCGGGGCTCGTGCCGAACCCGGCCGCGTGTGTCTTCGCGCCGGCTGAGCTCAAGGCGGCGCTCGGCTTCGAAGTGGGAGCAGGTGAAGGCACCGAAGCGACGTTCTCGACGGGCACCAGGCTGTCGTGCCTCTACAAGGGCTCGACCGGCGGCGTCTGGGTCAACCGGACGGTGATGTCGACGGGCGCTCCGGCCACCAACGCCGAGAGCTCGCGGAAGCTGCTGGCCGGCCGGCTCGAGCCCATTGCCGGAGATGCCGACGGGGCCGCGTGGCAGGTCGGCCAGGGCGACAACACCGACGTCACCCTGCACTACTGGCGGGGCAACACCGGCACCGAGGTGCGCGTCAGCGGCGTCGACCAGAAGAACCGAGCGGCCGTCTCGGCGATGCGGCGCAACGTGCTGAAGCTGCGTCGGCCGTGATCGACCGGCCCAGACGCGACGACGTCGCCGAACAGCTGTCGGATCAGGACGCGACGGGCGTCGGTGGAGTGCTCACCGCCGCCTCGGGCGACGGCGTCACCGTGGGGGTCGCGGCGGGCAGCGGGCGCTGGTCTTCCTTCAGCGTCGCCACGAAGGCGTCGTGCACCTGCTGCGCGTGTTCGGCCGCCGTCTCCTCCGTCCACCCCTTCGTGTCGATGGGCGGCAGCACGTCCACCTCGAGCGTCATCGGCTTGAACTCGAGCATCGAGCCCTTCTCCCAGTTCTTGTGCGCGCCGTGCACCACCACGGGCACCACGGGGAAGCCGGTGGCGATGGCCATGTGCACGAAGCCCTTCTTGAAGGGCAGCAGGCGCCCGTCACGGCTGCGCGTGCCCTCGGGGAAGATCCAGATGCCGAGCCGGTGCTTGTTCATGAAGACCGCCATGTCCTTCAGGGTCTCGACGGCCTTGCCGGTGTTGGAGCGGTCGATGAGCAGGTGCCCCGACATCCACGCGAGCTGCCCGTAGAAGGGCACCTTGACGATCTCCTTCTTGAAGACGCCGCAGCCGCCGTACGGGCACATCCAGATGCCCGAGAAGGCGTCGAGCGTGGACGCGTGGTTCATCACGAAGATGGCAGGCATCGAGCCCTTGAGGCGCTCCCAGCCGCGCACCACCGGCGTCACGCCCGCGAGGAAGACGATGGTGCGGCCGACCACGTGGCCCCACCAGTTGCAGACGTAGATGCGGCCCACGCGCCACGGCAGCAGCACGATGACGGCCACCATCACGATGAGGGTCATCACCACCATCACGGTGAAGCCGATGACGAAACGGAGAATCGAGACGACCTTGGACATTGCGAGGCACTGTCCTCGCCCTTCGTCATGGCCGCGTCACGGAGTTTCGGTGAGCGCCCTGCCGCGTCGCGCTACTCGCCCAGGTACGCCTTGCGAATGTCTTCGCTGGCGAGCAGCTCCTGCCCGGTGCCCTGCATGACGAGCGTGCCGGTCTCGAGCACGTAGGCCCAGGCCGCGAGCCCGAGCGCGAGGTGCGCGTTCTGCTCGACGAGGAGGATGGAGGTGCCCGTCGCGTTCACGTCACGCAGGATGCGGAAGATGGTCTGCGTCACCTGCGGCGCGAGGCCCAGCGAGGGCTCGTCGAGGAGCAGCAGCGTCGGCCGCGACATGAGCGCGCGCGAGATGGCCAGCATCTGCTGCTCTCCGCCCGACAGTGTGCCCGCATACTGGTCGCGGCGCTCCTTCAGCCGAGGGAAGAGGCCGAAGCACTTCTCGAGGTCCTTCGCGATGTCGTCGCGATCCCTCCGCAGCCAGGCGCCGAGGTCGAGGTTCTCCTGCACGGTGAGGTTCGGGAAGATGCCGCGGCCCTCGGGCGCGTGGGCCAGGCCCTTCGCCACCACGAGGTTGGCCTTGAGGCCGGTGATGTCCGCCCCGCCGAGCCTGATGGAGCCCTTCGCGGGCTTCACGAGCCCGCTCACCGCGCGCAGCGTCGACGTCTTGCCCGCGCCGTTCGCGCCGATGAGGGCCACCACCTCGCCCTTGCCCACCGACAGGCTGATGCCCTTGAGCGCGCCGATGGCGCCGTAGCTGACGACGAGGTCGTTCACCTCGAGCAGCGCCTCGCGGGGCGGCCGGGTGCCGCGCGCCTCAGGCTGCATGGACGGGTGCCTCTCCGAGGTAGGCCTCGACGACCTTCGGGTCCTTCCGCACGCTGGCCGGGTCGCCCACCGCGATGGTCTCGCCGTGGTCGAGCACGGTGAGGTGCTCGCAGATGCCCATCACCAGCTTCATGTCGTGCTCGATGACGAGGATGCCGAGCGAGAAGCGGTCTCTCAGCTGGCGGATGAGCACCATGAGGTCGGCCTTCTCGCGGGTGTTCATGCCGGCGGCCGGCTCGTCGAGCAGCAGCACGTTCGGCCTGGTACCGAGGGCGCGCGCCACCTCGAGGCGGCGCTGCTCGCCGTAGGGCAGGCTCGAGGCCAGCTCCTCGCGACGGTGCGAGAGGCCCATCACGCCGAGCAGCTCGTCGGCCTTCGCGGTGAGCTCGGCCTCCTCTTCGAGGAACCCGCTCGTGCGCAGGAACGCGCGCCACCAGTCGCGGTAGTTGTTGGTGGCGTCGAGGGCCGCGCCGGCCGCCCGCTGCACCGCGCCGCCCCGCTTGAGCGCCTGCACCCGCGCCGCGTCGAACCACGGCTTCGTCGTGGGCAGAATCGCGATGCGCACGTTGTCGAGGGCGGTGAGCTGCTTGAAGAGGCGGATGTTCTGGAACGTGCGCGCCACCCCGAGGCGGTTGATCTGGAACGGGCGCTTGCCGTTGACGCGCTCCGAGCCGATCAGCACGTCGCCTTCGGTGGGCGGGTAGACGCCGGTGAGGGCGTTGAAGGCCGTCGTCTTGCCCGCGCCGTTGGGGCCGATGAGGCCCTTCAGGTCGCCGCGCGAGAGGGTGAGCGAGAAGTCGGTGAGCGCCTTCAGCCCGCCGAAGCGGATGGAGACCTTCTTCGCCTCGAGCAAGGGGCCGCCCGTCATCGGGAGCGGACTCCTACACCAGAAGCCGCCCTCACAGCCTGCGAAACGCAGCGGCGTCGGCGCACTCGGAGTGAGACCGGCCGGCGGCGCTCCAGTCGAGGTCCACGTGCGCGGCGGTGCCGGCCTCGAGCGAGAACTCGCCCAGCTTCACCCAGGCGGTGTCGCCCCACTCGGTGCCGAGGTACTGGCTCACCACGAAGGGCCCGAGCCGCTCGCCGTCGCGCGAGGTGACGAAGTACTCGGCGTGGTCGTCGCGGTTCTCCGAGCGGTAGAAGCTGACCCACACCTCGTAGCGGCCCGCACGGGTGATGGTGGGCGTCCAGCGCGCGGCCTCGGCGCCGTCGCGGGGCAGGGGCGCGTGGTTGCTGACGTACCAGTAGTGGCCCTGGTGGCCCTTGTTCGGGTCGGTGGTGTCGAGCCAGCCGGCGCCGGCGCGGGTGAAGGCGCCGTTGGCGCGCACCACGTCGTCGACGGTGAAGGCGTCGGCCCCGAGAGGGAAAGGCGGGGCGTTGGGGCCACGGTAGCCGACGCTGACGTAGGTGGGCTTGAAGGACGCCTCGAGCACCTTCGCCTCGACGTTCGAGAAGGGCCCGCGGCCGGCGGCCGTGACGGTGCGCACCCGGTAGTAGCGCGTCAGGCGCTCCGCCGCGCCGAAGGAGAGGCTCTGGTGCACGCGGTCGAGACGCGTCGAGGGCGCCGCGACGCGAAACGTGCGCACGCCAGCGTCGAAGGCGGGGTCGGCGCTCTCCTGCACCTCGTAGCGCAGGGCCACGGCGCCGCGCACCGGGTCCGACGCGCTGGGACGCCAGTCGACGCCGAACGGCTGCGCGCGGAAGACGGGGGCGCCGAGGGGCTCGAGCACCGGCGCGCCAGGGAGCGACCCTGCGTCACGCTCCAGAGGACCAGCGTCTGGCTCGTCTTCGTCACCGGCGTCGCCGTCATCGAGCCCGCCCGCGTCGAGGCCGCCGTCGCGAGGCGGGTCATCGACGTCGAGCGCACCCAGGCCGCAGGCCGACAGGGCGAGGAGGAGCAGCAGCAGTCCACGGAGGAGCGGCGTCATGTCCAGGTTGTCGCGCCCGCAGCGCGCCTGGTGACGCCCTTCTCGGCGCGCGACAAGCGACTGCCACCCGCCGTGCTCCTCGGGAATCTGAGGGCGGTGTAACCCCAGGCCGTCGCTGCTGATTGCGCCAGCGCAAGTCGTGCCCGACGCCGTCGCACGACACACGACAGCCGCTGGACGACTCTGCCGAGGTCCCCGCCCCCGCGCAGATTCAGTTGCCGACCGCGAGCGACTCTCCCAGTGTCGCGCTGATGAACCTCTCCCAGACGGCCGCGAGCCCGGCCGACCTCGAGCGCCTGCGCGCAGCCCTGCGACGCGCGAACGGCACGCGGCAGGTGCGGCTCCTGACCGAGGCGCAGGTGGAAGAGACGGTCGCGCGTGCGCTCACCTCGTCAGACGGCCTCGCCGTGCTGCACGGAGGCGAGGCGAACGATGGGACCCAACGCACGACGTTGTGTCTGGCGGTGAGAGAGGGCGACTTCGTGACGGTGGGCATCGGCCTGTCCGGCGCGGCCGGCGCGGGTCCCGGGCGCACGTGGAAGACGTTGCAGCCGTGGAGCCGCACGGACGCCTCGAAGAACACGCCTCGCCTGCAGGCCTGGGCCCGCGCGAAGGCACCTGACCGCGTTCGGCTCCGCGTGGTTGCAGGCGGTCGCGCCCGACCCGCAGCGCCCGACGACTCCGCGCGACTCCTCGCGGCTGTCCTCGCCTCGCCGGCCGACGACGCGCCGCGCGCGGTGTACGCCGACTGGCTGCTGGAGCGGGGGGACCCGCACGGCGAGTTCATCTCGCTGCAGCTCGCCCTCGCCCGCCGGGCCAACGCGGCGAAGCAGGCGCGCGCGGACGCGCTCCTCGCTCAGCACCGCCTCGCCTGGACCGAGGCGCTGCGCCAGGTGTCGCTGAAGCAGCGCTTCGAGCGGGGCTTCGTCTTCGAGCTCGAGCTGAAGGCCACGACGTTCGTGCTCGAGGCCGCGCGGCTCTTCTCGCTGGCCCCGCTCACCTCCGTCATTCTCCGAGCGGCCGAGCTGCCGGTGCTGAGGAAGGTGGTCGCCCTGCCCCAGCTCGCCCGACTGACGCACCTCGGGCTCGACCGCACGGTTGGTGACGCAGGCGCGCGGCTGCTCGCGGGCGCGCCGGGCCTGCGGCAGCTCGAGGCGCTGAGCTGCGCCGGCTGCGGCTTCACCGCCGAGGGGTACGAGGCCGTCTTGAGCGCGATGCCTGCGCTGAAGACGCTGAGGGTGCGGGCCGTCGACGACGCGCTGGCTGCGCTGGTGTTGCCTCGCCGGAAGCTGGTGCTCCAGGCGGCGCGCCCGGCCGCCACCCCACTGGTGCGCCAGCTCGCCCGCGAAGGCCGCCTCGAGCTCCAGCCCCGCGCCTGACGGTCACAGCGCGAGCAGCAGGCCCGCCGTCAGCAGCCCCACGAAGCCGGTGAAGGCCCAGCGGTGGACCCGCGCGGCGTGGCGCAGCTCCATGAACTCGAGGCCGACGGCGACGGCCTTGAGCGCCGCGAGCACGAGCGCCAGCCACAGGCGGCCGCTCGCCACGGACGCGCAGGTGAGGCCAACGAGGAGGGCCCAGGTCGCCGCGCGCATCACGCCCTCACGAAGAACAACGGGAAGAGGAAGAACCACACCACGTCACACAGGTGCCAGAAGAGGGCCGCGCCGGCATAGGCGGTCTCGACGTCGTCGAAGACGGCGCGCCGCAGCGAGACGAAGAGCAACAGCGCCACACCCACCACCACGTGGACGAAGTGGAAGCCGGTGGCCAGCAGGTACGCGTCCCAGAAGTCCGAGGAGCCGAGCCGGTGACCAGCGCCGAGGTGCGCGCTGCAGTCGACGGCCTTCACCACGAGGAACGCGGCGCCCACGCCCGCGGCGGCCAGCAGCCACCGGCGCGTGTCGTCCAGCCGCGTCTGGCGGAGCCGGTGCACCCCCTGAGCGGCGAGCGCCCCGCTCGTGATGAGCAGCAGCGTCAACGTGAGCCCGAGCGCCGGGCTCAGCGCCCCCTGGCCGGCCGCGAATTCGTCAGGCTGGGCGCGTCGCACGCCCGCCACCAGCGCGAAGACGATCGCGAAGGTGACGAGCTCGAGGCCGACGATGAGCCAGAGCAGAACGCCTCCCGGTGGGTCGTCGAGCGCGCGCGCCTTCATCGTCATCGGCGCAGCGCGGTGCTCGTCACCTTCGCGAGCGCGTTCACCAGGTCATCGGGCCTCGACACCACCGACGCGCGGCCGTGCCCGAACATCGACGGCAGCCAGGCCCGCGCGGCGGGGTCCACCGCGAGCGCGTGCGTCACCACCCCCGCGCCCTGCGCGTCCAGCACGGCCCGGTGCACGTCGGCCACCCCGTAGCGGCCCTCGTAGCGGTCGACGTCGCTGGGCTTGCCGTCCGAGACGAGCAGCAGCAGCTTCTGCTTCGCCCCGCACGCCAGCAGCTCGCTCGTCGCGTGGCGGATGGCGGGCCCGATGCGCGTGAAGCCGTGCGGCTCGAGGCTGGCGAGGCGCTGGGCGCCGACGCTCCACGGCTCGGGGAAGCCCTTGACGACGAGGAAGCGGCAGTCGCGGCGCGTCTGGCTGCAGAAGGCCGCCACCGCCACCTCGTCGAAGAGCCCCTCGAGCGCGTCGCCGAGCGCGAGCACCGCTTCCTTCTCGACGTCGAGCACCCGGCGGTTGGCGACCCACGCGTCGGTGGACAGCGAGGCGTCGAGCAGCACCAGCACTGCGGTGTCGCGCGAGTGGCGGCGGCGCGTCGCGTACAGGCGGCTCTCGTTGCACTCACCGGCCCGCAGCGCACCGTAGCGCGCCACCAGCGCGTCGAGGTCGACGTCGGTGCCGGTGCGCTGCCGCAGCTTCCACGCGCGCGAGGCCTCGAGCTGCTCGAAGACGGCCCGCAGGCCCTGGGTGGTGCGGGTGAGGCGCGCGCGCAGGGCGCTCACCTGGGCGTCCGCGCCGGGCACCACGTCCACCGCGCGGGTCGTCAGCCGGCACCACGCCCGCTTCCACGAGCGCGTCGTCTCGTCCCACTCGTCGTAGAGCGCCTCGGCCGGGCCGGCGAGCGAGTCGTCCACCTCGCCCACGGCGCCGTCGAGCAGCACGTCAGCCTGGTAGAGGCTGCCCGCGCGCTGGTGGCTGCGCACCACCTGCCGCAGGTCGAGCTCGTCGAGCGCCTTCTGGTGCGCCGCCAGCTCGTCGTCGCCGTCGATGCGCTTGCTGCCGCCCTTGTACTCCTCGAGCGTGTGCACCTTCTCGAAGCTGTGCACGAGCGGGTTCTCCTGCAGCTGCTGCTCGGGCTCCTGCACGCGCTCGGCGCGGGTGGCCTTCTTCTTCTTCAGCTCGGTGCCGCCGGGGAGCGCGCGCTCGTCGTCCGTCGCGGGCTTCACCGAGGCGGGCTTCTGGGGCGGCGGCAGCAGGGCGCTCCAGAAGGGCACCGGCGGCACGGTGAAGGCCCTCGAGAACCAGCCCCGGCGCGCGGACGGGAGGTCGACCACGCCGCGCTCGAGCGCACTCCGGGCCCAGCTCCACGCGTCGGCGGCGAGCGTCGCGTCTTCGGTGACACCCAGCGTCCGGCGCACCAGCGCTTCGAGGGCGTGGGCGCGGGCGTCGTCTGGCGGAGGCGCGCGGCGGGCGCTCGCGGCGGCGCGCTCGAGGGCCGTCAGGGTCTTCTCGAGCGGGGGGAAGGACTCGACGACGGCCGCGCGGACGCGAGGCGCGAGCAGGGCGAGGCCGGCGAGCGAGGTCTCGGCCCGGTCGGGCACCAGCCGCGCTGCGGTGACGGCCCAGACGACGTGCACCACGAGGGCGTCGCGGTTGAGGACCTGCGTCGGGGCGAAGTCGACGACGCGCGGGAGGAACAGCGCCTCTCCAGCGACGGCGGGTGCGTCGTCGGTGAGGGTGACGGTGACGGCGCGGCCGGTGAGGAGCCGCGCGAGGGCCTCGAGGCGGGCGCGCTCGGGTTCGACCTCGACGCGCCGGGCGAGCACCTCGTCGGGAGGCGCGCGCGAGAGGAGCCGGCGGGTGCCGCTCCACGCGACGCCGAAGAGCGCCTCATCCCACGACATGAGCGCCTCGTCGGTCCTCAGGCAGGGCCGGCCTCACCGCACTGCGGCTGTCACGCTGGGTGGGGCGGTGTGCCGACGACAGCCTGCCGTCCACGCCCGTCACTCCGGAGCTCGAGCAGGCAGAGCGAAGGCTCGTCGGCGGGCAGGCCACCCGTGACGGTCCGCACTTCGAGGAGCGTCGGCGCGACGCCGCCTGCCCGCACGAGCCCGGGCTGGAGGAGGCGAGCCGTCGCGTCGTCGAAGCGGCCGGTCGCATGACTCAGAAGCTCAAGTCGACGAGGTCCTGCAGGGCGCGCGCGGTGGGCGCGTCGTCGGTCAGCGGCTGCACGAGCGCTGCGCCGCAGGCCACCCGTGGAGGCAGCCCCGCCGCCATCAGCCGCGCGGCCATCACCAGCAGGCGCGTCGAGACGGTCTCGGCCAGCGCGAGCGCCTCCTGCCCGCGCACCTTGTTCGCCCACGCCACGAGCCGCTTCGCCAGCTTCACGTCGAGGCCCGTCTCACCGTGCAGCACCTCGACCTCGACGTCCTCGGGCGGGTAGCCGAACTGGAGCGAGACGAAGCGCTGACGCGTCGACGGCTTCAGCTCCTTGAGCCCGCGCCGGTAGCCGGGGTTGAACGAGGCCACCACCATGAAGCCGGGCGGCGCGTCGAGCACCTCGTCGTTGCGGTCGAGGTACAGCCTGCGCCGGTGGTCCGTCAGCGGGTGCAGCAGCACCACCACGTCCTCGCGCGCCTCGGCCACCTCGTCGAGGTAGAGGATGGCGCCCTGCTTCACCGCGCGCGTCGCGGGGCCGTCCTGCCAGACGGTGTCACCGCCGCGCACCAGCCAGCGCCCCACGAGGTCGGCCGCGCTCGTCTCGTCGTTGCACGCGACGGTGATGAGCGGGCGCGCGAGTCGCTCGGCCATGAACTCGACGAAGCGCGTCTTGCCACAGCCGGTGGGGCCCTTGAGCAGCACCGGCAGCCGCTGGGCGAAGGCGCGCTCGAAGACGCTCACCTCATCGCCAACGGGCCGGTACCAGGCAGGCATGGCTCAGCCCCTCGCGACGGCGGGCGCTCCCGGGGGCACCTCGGCTGGTGGCTCCGGCGTCGCCTGCTTCAGGGGCGCGTTGGGCATGCCGTAGCGGATGAAGTCCCACACGAAGGCGATGATGCCACACGAGAAGAGGCTCGCCGCGAGGATGAGGCCCCAGAAGTGCACCTCGAGCTCCTTCTGCACCGTGAGGAACTCCATGCCCGCGCGCCGCTCGAGCACCACCTGCGAGACCCCGGCGACCGCGAAGGCCAGCGTCATCGCCGTCATGCCGATGTTCGAGGTCCAGAAGGCGAAGCCCGCCGACGCCTGCTCGTACACCTTGCGGCCGGTGAGCAGCGGCATCGCGTAGGCGATGATGGCGAGCACCAGCATCGCGTAGGCACCCCAGAAGGCCATGTGCCCGTGCATCGCGGTCACCAGCGTGCCGTGGGTGTACATGTTCACCTGCGGCAGCGTGTGCGCGAACCCGAGGAAGCCGGCGCCCACGAAGCTCATCAGCGCGCAGCCGATGGTCCACAGCAGCGCGACCCGGTTCGGGTGCGTACGGCCACCCTTCTTCGCCATCGCGAACGCGTAGATGGCCATGCCCAGGAACGCGAGCGGCTCGAGCGCGCTGAACACGCCGCCCACCATGAGCCAGTACCGGGGCGTGCCGATGAAGTAGTAGTGGTGGCCGGTGCCCAGCACGCCCGAGAGGAACGTGAAGCCGACGATGACGTAGAGCCACTTCTCGATGATCTCCCGGTCGACGCCGGTGAGCTTGATGAGCAGGTACGAGAGGATCGCGCCCATGATCAGCTCCCACACGCCCTCGACCCACAGGTGCACCACCCACCACCGCCAGAAGCTGTCCACCGTCTGGTTGTCGGTGGGGATCATGCCCGGCAGGTAGAGCAGCGCGGCGGCGAGCAGGCCGAAGAAGAGCACCATCGAGGTGGTGGACTTCTTCTCGCTCTTCCACACCGTCCACCCGATGTTGCCGATGAAGAGCAGCACGTCGATGACGACGAGGAAGTCGAGGGGCCGGGGGATCTCGAGGAACTTGCGGCCCTCCCACCAGTTCAGGTGGAAGCCGATGATGGCCGTGACGCCCGTGACGACGAGGGCGATGAGCTGCACCCAGGCCAGCTTCGGCCACGCGAGCTCGCGATCGCACTCGTCGGGGATGATCCAGTACGCGGCGCCCATGAAGCCGGCGAGCAGCCACATCACCAGCAGGTTGGTGTGCGTCGCGCGGGCGGCGTTGAAGGGAATCCACTCGTGCAGGCCGTCCATGCCCACGCGGGCGAAGCCCATGATGAAGCCGTAGACGAGCTGCAGGGACAGCAACAGCATGCACGTCGCGAAGAAGCCCCACGCGACCTTCTGGCTCTGGAACTTCACTGGGCGACCTCCTTCTTGGTCTTCTGCGACGAGAGGAACGTGACGAGCTCACCGAGCTGCGCGTCGTCGAGCGGCAGCTTCGGCATGGTGGTTCCGGGCTTCACGCCAGCAGGGTCCTTCAGCCACCGCTCGAGGTACGCGGAGTCGAAGCGGTCACCCACGCCGTCGAGGGCGGGGCCGACGGTGCCTCCTGCTCCACCGAGCGCATGACAGGTGACGCAGATCTGCGTGAAGACCTGGGGACGGGTCGGTGCGTTGGCGACCGCCTGCTGCGCCGCGGCCCCCAGCGTGGGCTTCGCGGGGAAGCCGTTGAGGTCCACCTTCCCCACCCACTCGAAGAAGGCGATCAGGTCTTCGATCTCCTCGTCCTTGAAGTGGTAGTTCGTCATCTTCCGCTCGCCGGGGTACATGGCCTGCGGGTCTTTGATCTGCGCACGGATGAAGGCTGGCCCACGGCGCTCGTAGACCTTCGTCAGCTCGGGCGCGTAGTAGGCGCCTTCACCAAACAACGTGTGGCAGCCCATGCAGTTGTTCCGCTCCCACAGGTCCTTGCCCCGCTTCACCGGCTCGGTGAGCGCTGACGCGCGGGTCCGCTCGGGGATCTGCTGAAACGTGTCCCACGTGAGCGCGAGGAACACCGAGGCTGTCACCGCCGTGCCTCCCAGGAAGAAGGCCTTCGCTGCCGATTTCGAGAGCATGGGCGGCGCCCTCTTCAGGCCGCGTGCCAGCGCGCCGTCCCCGGTCACCACGCCGCGCCCCTGCGACAATCTGTTCCACGTCGTTTCACTCTGGAACCAGAATCAGAAACACTCATGCCGCATCGGGCGGCCGTTACGTGGTCTTTCGTTTGCAGAGCCGTCGCGTCCACTCGTCGTCTCGAACCGAGGCTCCATGCACGTCATCGTTCTCGCCGCGTTGTTGGGCGCGTTGCCCGAAGAGAAGGCCGTTCTGACCGACCCGCCGAACGTGCCGCCGCCCATCACGCGCACGACGCCGGCGAAGGTGCTCATCGAGCTCGAGGTGGTCGAGAAGGTGATGCAGCTGGCCGACGGCGTGGACTACACGTTCTGGACGTTCGGCGGCTCGGTGCCGGGCAAGTTCATCCGCATTCGCGAGGGAGACACGGTCGAGTTCTGGCTCGCGAACCACCAGAACAACAAGCTGCCGCACAACATCGACCTGCACGCGGTGACGGGCCCTGGCGGAGGCGCGGCGAGCACCTTCACGGCGCCGGGCCACAAGAGCCGCTTCACCTTCATGGCGCTCAACCCGGGCCTCTACATCTACCACTGCGCGACGGCGCCGGTCGGCATGCATGTGGCGAACGGCATGTACGGCCTCATCTACGTACAGCCGAAGAAGCCGCTGCCGAAGGTGGACCGCGAGTACTACGTGGTGCAGGGCGACTTCTACACCGACGCGGACTTCGGCCAGAAAGGGCTGCAGCCGTTCTCGATGAAGCGCGCCATCGACGAGCGCCCGTCCTACGTCGTCTTCAACGGCAGCGCGCTCTCGCTGGTCGGTGAGCGGGCGCTCAAGGGCAAGGTGGGCGAGACGGTGCGCATCTTCGTCGGCAACGGCGGCCCCAACCTCGTCTCGAGCTTCCACGTCATCGGCGAGATCTTCGACCGCGTGTACTTCGAAGGCGGCACCAAGACGCAGGAGCACGTGCAGACCACGCTCGTGCCCGCGGGCGGCAGCGCCATCGTCGAGTTCAAGCTCGACACCGACGGCACCTACATCCTGGTGGACCACTCCATCTTCCGCACCTTCAACAAGGGCTCGCTGGGCATGATGAAGGTCGAGGGCCCCGGCCGGAAGGACATCTACTCGGGCAAGGAGGTCGACGAGGTGTACCTGGGCGACGAGTCGGTCGCGACGTCGGTGAAGGCGACCCCCTCGGCCGCCGCGACCCCGGCCGGGAAGCCCGACGGCAAGGCGCTGTACCTGACGAGCTGCGCGATGTGCCACCAGGCCGAAGGCCAGGGCGTGCCCGGCGCGTTCCCGCCGCTCGCGAAGAGCGACTACCTGGCGAACCTCGCGAACGGCAAGCGGGGCGAGCTCGTCGAGATCGTGCTGCGCGGCAAGACGGGCAAGATCACCGTCAACGGCCAGGAGTACAACGGCGTGATGACGGCGGTGGCGGGCCTCGACGACGAGAAGCTGGCGACGCTGCTGACGTACGTGACGAGCACCTGGGGCAACAAGGCGCCGGCCTTCACCACCGACGAGGTGAAGAAGCTGCGAGAGGCGTTGCCCGAGGTGAAGCCGGCAGGCGGGCACTGAGGCAGCGCGGAGGCGGTCGTGACGGTCACCGTGTTGCTCACGTCCGCGCTCCTCGGCCAGCCGATGGTGGCCATCCCCAAGGGGCGGTTCGCGCCGCTCTTCGGGCTCGATGTGGGGCAGACGTCGTTCGTGGTGGGGGCGTTCCACATCGACCCGCGGCCGGTGACGCGCGCGCAGTTCGCCGCGTTCCTCGAGGCGAACCCGCAGTGGGCGAAGGGCCGGGCGCCGCGCGCGGTCGCGGACGAGAAGTACCTCGACGGGGTGGGCGCGACGCCGCCGTCGCTGCCGGTGACGCAGGTCTCGTACTTCTCGGCGCGCGCGTACTGCGAGTGGAGGGGCGGGCGCCTGCCGACGACGCTCGAGTGGGAGTACGTGGCCGCAGCCGACGAGACGCGCCACGACGCCTCCCGCGAGGCCGACTTCGCCCAGCGCATCCTCGACTGGTACGGCAAGCCCAACCGCCCCGACGACCTCGCCCAGCCCGGCAGCCCGAGGAACGTGTACGGCGTCGAGGCGCTGCACGGGCTCGTCTGGGAGTGGACCGACGACTTCAACGCGCTCTTCGTCTCGGGGGACAACCGGCAGGACGGTGACAAGAGCGCGAAGCTGATGTGCGGCTCGGGCGCGACCGGCAGCGCCCGCCGCGAGGACTACGCGGCCTTCATGCGCTACGCGATGCGCTCGAGCCTCACCCCACGCACGACGCTGCCGCGGCTGGGGTTCCGCTGCGCTGCCACCGAGAAGAGGTCGCCATGAGGACGACGCTGGTGTGCTGGCTCGTCTCGCTGTCGGCGATGGCCGCGCCCGACGAGAAGAACGTGCTCGCGCTGAGAACGTCCTGGGTCGCGGAAGACGGCAAGAAGCAGTCGCTCGAGGCCTTCAAGGGGCGTTGGTACGCGCTCACCTTCATCTACACCTCGTGCGCCGGCAGCTGTCCGCTCACCACGAAGAAGCTCAAGCGCCTCGACGCGGCCCTCGAGAAGGCTGGCAAGCCGCTGGAGCTCGCGGTGGTGAGCCTCGACCCGACCCACGACACCCCGGAGCAGGTGAAGCAGTACCGCGCGCGCTACCAGCTCGAGCAGGCCTCGCGCTGGCGCATCCTCGTGGGCGACGACGCGCAGGTGCGCACCCTCACCATGCTGCTCGAGTTCAAGTACACGAAGAACCCCGAGTCTGGCGTCATCCTGCACGACAACACCGTCTACCTCGTCGCGCCCGATGGCGCGGTGAAGGCATCGATGTCGTCGCTGGACGAGCCGATGGAGGACTTCATCGCGAAAGTCCCCGCACGCCCTGCACCAGCAGCCCGAGCGCCTTCTCGATGAAGGCCGGGTACGGCGGCGCCATCAACGTGCGCGCGGGCGCGAGGCGGCTCGCCACCACCACCGAGCGGGCGTGGGAGAACGCCTCGAAGCCCTCACGCCCGTGGTACGCGCCCATGCCGCTCATCCCGACGCCGCCGAAGGGCAGCGCTTCCTGGGCGAAGTGCACCAGCGTGTCGTTGACGCACGCGCCACCCGAGGTGACCCGCGAGAGCACGTCGTCGACCCGGCGGCCGTCGTCGTCGAAGTAGTAGAAGGCCAGCGGGTGCGGTCGCGAGGTGATGCGGGCGAGGGCCTCGTCGAGGGTGCCGAACGTCTCGATGGGCAGCACCGGGCCGAACAGCTCCTCCTGCATCGCCGTCATCGACTCGTTCACGCCGAGGAGCGCGACCGGCGGCAGCACCCGCGCGCCGGGGCTCACGTCGCTCAGCGGCTCCACCTGCGCGCCCTTCGCTCTCGCGTCGGCGACGTGGGCCTCGAGCCGGTGCAGCGCCTTCTCATTGATGACCGACGTGAAGCCCTCGAGGCGCGGGTAGAAGCGCTCGACGGCGCGCCGCAGCTCGACCAGCAGGCGCTGCTCGCTGCCCCGCTCCACCAGCACGTAGTCAGGGGCGATGCACGTCTGGCCGCCGTTGAAGAGCTTGCCGACGATGATGCGCTCGGCCGCCTGCGCGAGGTCGTACGACGGGTGAATCAACGTGGGCGACTTCCCGCCCAGCTCGAGCGTCACCGGCGTGAGGCTCTTCGCGGCGGCCTGGGCGACGAGCTTGCCGACGGCGGTGGAGCCGGTGAAGAGGAGATGGTCGAGGGGCAGCGCCGTGAGCGCGCGGGCCACCTCGGGGCCACCGGTGACGACGGCCACCTCGTCGCCGCTGAACCGCCCTGCCACCGCGCTGGCGAGCACCTCGCTGGTCGCAGGCGTCAGCTCTGACGGCTTCACGAGCGCGCGGTTGCCCGCGGCGAGCGCGGCGGCCAGCGGCGAGAGGGCGAGGTTCACCGGGTAGTTCCACGGCGCGATGATGCCGACGACGCCGAGCGGCAGGAACTCGACGAAGGCCTTCGACGGCAGGAAGAACGGGTGCGCGCGCTCGGGGCGTCGCGTCATCCACGCCTTCACGTGTTTGCGGGCGTAGCGGACGCCGTCGAGGGTGAGGAAGACGTCGGCGATGAGCGTCTCAGCCCGGGTGCGCCGGCCGAAGTCCGACGCGGCCGCTCTGGCGAAGTCGTCCCGGTGCTCGACCAGCAGCGCGTCGAGGCGCTCGAGGCGGTCTTCCCGCTCGGCGAGCGACGGGTTGGGCGCGGCGCGCTGGGCGGCGCGAAGCCTGTCATAGGCACGCTGCACGGGGTCGAACGGGGCCTGCATGGCGCTCCTCCTCCGGGCGAGGTGACGCCCGACTGGTCGGGCCACTTCTTCATCCAGGACGTACCCGGCGGTCAACCTCTCCCGGAGCGCCCGCCAGTGTTTGCCCCGCCCGCCTGCTCGTGCTAACTGGTCGGACCAGTCATGAGCCCCATTCCCCGCCGGAACGTCGCCGAGAAGCTCGCCACGACGCTGCGCGCCGCCATCGTCAAGGGCCGGTTCCAGCCCGGCGACCCGCTGCCGTCCGAGCGCGAGCTGGCCGAGAAGTACGCGGTCAACCGCTCGAGCGTTCGCGAGGCGATGAAGCGGCTCGAGGCCTGGGGGCTGGTGAAGATCCGTCACGGCGGCGCGACGCGGGTCGCCGACCTGCTGCTCGACGCGGGCCTGGGGCTGGTGCCGGCGCTCATCGAGTCGGGCGGAGAGATGGGCCGCTCCATCTTGCGCGACCTGCACGAGGTGCGCGGGCTCTTGCTGGGCTGGGGCGCGGCGCAGGCGGCGAAGAAGGCCGACCCGGCGTCGATGGCGCGCCTCGACGAGCTCGCCCGCCAGCTCGCCGAGCCGAAGACGAAGCCGGGGCAGCTGCAGCAGCTCGACTACGACTTCTTCCACGAGCTGATGCTCATCTCGGGCAACCAGCTCTTGAGCCTGCTCTCGCGCGTGGTGCGTGACGTGTACTTCCAGAGCGCCGAGCGTTTCCTGCCGCTCTACCGCGCTGACGTCTTCGACCCCCGGCACCACCGCCGCGCCGTCGCCGCCATCAGGGCCCGTGACGCCGCCGCCGCCGCCGAGGCGATGCAGGCCCACGCCGCCTCGGCCCTCGCCCTCCTGGAGGAACGCGTATGACCGCCCGCCCCCGCCTCGCCTCGCTGCTGGGCCCCGAGCCGACCGACAACGCGCTCCGCTATGCGGGCGCGCCGCACGTCGAGAGCTACTTCCTGCGCGCGAACGACCCCGAGCGGCCGCGGGCCTTCTGGTTGAAGCAGTGCATCCTCGCGCCGGTGAAGGGCCCCGCGGTCGCCGAGAGCTGGTTCATCTGGTTCGACGGAGAACGCAACCGCACCATCGCCCAGCGCCACCAGGAGCCGCTCGAGGGCGCCCGCTTCGCGCCCGATGACGTGCTCACCAACGCCATGACGCTGCGGCTGGGCGCCGAGGGCTTCGTGAAGGGCGAGGTGAACGCCCCTGAAGGCCGCGCGCGCTTCGACCTGACGTTCCGGAAGGACGCGTCGCCTGCCGCCCGGCCGCTCTCCATCTTCCCGTGGAGGCTCCTGCGCAGCGGGCCGTTCCCACGCGCGAAGCCGCTCACGCCCTTCCCCTTCCTCCGCTTCTCGGGCGCGCTCGAGCTGCCCGGCGAGACGGTGCAGGTAAAGGGCTGGCCGGGCATGCAGGGCCACAACTGGGGCAACGAGCACACCTTCGAGTACGCGTGGGGCCAGTGCCTGTTCCCCGAGGCGGACGCGATGGTCGAGGGCTTCTCGGCGCGCGTGAAGGTGGCCGGCCGGCTGACGCCGCGGCTCTCGGCGCTCGTGGTGCAGAAGGGCCCACGGGTCTACCGCTTCGACGCCATCTTCGACGGCTGGCGGCAGCGGGCGACGGTGGACCAGGACACCTGGACGGTGGCGCTGCGCGGCGACGACGGCGACGTCTCGCTCTCGATGGACGCGCGGAGGCAGCCGATGGTGTGCCTCGGCTACGACAACCCCGACGGCGAGCGCACGTACTGCTTCAACAGCAAGCTGGCGGCCGTCGAGCTGACGGTGCGGCCCAGCGACGGCGCCTCGTTCACGCTCACCAGCAGCCACGGGGGCGCGCTCGAGTTCCTGAGGCGGCAACCAGACCCGCGCTTCAGCCGCGTGGTGTGATGAGGAGACGACATGAAGCTCTCGTTCGTGGAGACGATGCGGGGTGAGGTGACGGACGGCGCGGGCCGGGTTCACCCGGTGGACTTCCAGATCCGCACGACGCAGCAACGCGCTGGCCACTTCCTCGTCGAGGGCGTCGTGCACGCAGGGACGTTCGGTGACGAGGCGCCGTGCACGGGCACGTTGACCATCACCGTCGCCCCGCCGTCCATCGCCTACGACGTGCGGTGGGCGACGACGGCCGGCGCGTTCTCGTTGAAGGGCGCGAAGTCGCCGAGCCCGCTGTCGCCGCTGCGGTCGATGACGGTGCTGCCGGTGGCGCTGCTCGACGCCGCCGGCGCAGCGCTGGCGAAGGGCACGATGACGTTCGACCTCTTCGACCTGCCGGGCTTCCTCGCCTCGTGGCTACCCGTGAAGCTCGGTGGGCGGCGACGGTTCGACGCGCGGCTCGCGGCCGTGACGCGCAGCCACCTGCTCGAGGGGCAGTCGTGAGCCTCTCGCCCGCCGAGCTGGCGCAGCTCGAGGTGTTCGCGTCGACCGTCCTCCCAGCGGGGCAGGTGCTGCCCGCCGCGGGCCGGGCCGCGACGCTGCGGGCCGCCGACCTGGTGGAGCAGCTCCCCGGCCCGGCGCAGGCCGGCTTCCGCGCGCTCCTGAAGGCCCTCGACGCCCGCGCGCTGCTGTCTTTCGGGAGCCGCTTCCGCGCGCTGCCCCTTGGCCGCCGGGTGGCCGTCCTCGAGGCGCTCGACGCGTCCGAGGCGACGCACCTGCTGCTGCGCGCCCTGCTGGCGCCGGTGAAGCTCGGCTACTTCGGCGACCGGGCGGTCTGGGAGCAGCTCGGCTGCCGCTTCGAGGTCCAGCCCCCGAAGGTGCTCGAGCACGCCCGGTGGAGAGACCAGCACCTCGAGGCTGTGTCGCTGGCTGACGGCGAGACCCTCGAGTGCGACGTCGTCATCGTCGGCACCGGCGCCGGCGGCGCTCCCCTGGCGCACTCGCTCGCGCGCAACGGCCACGCGGTGCTGCTGCTCGAAGAAGGGCCCTTCTTCTCCCGCAAGGACTTCACCGGCCGCTCGATGGAGACGATGCGCCGCATGTACCGCAACGCCGGCGTCACGGTGGCGTTCGGGAACACGGCCATCCCCGTGCCCATCGGGCGCGGCGTCGGCGGCACCACGCTCATCAACTCGGGCACCTGCTTCCGCGTGCCGTCGAAGGTGCTGGCCGACTGGCGCGAGGCGGGGCTCCAGGCCTTCACCGACGACGCGCTCTCGGCGCACTACGAGGAGGTCGAGCGTTTCCTCGAGGTGGGGCCGTCGTCGAAGGCCGCGCTGGGCAAGCCGGCCCAGCTCATCGCGAAGGGCTGCGACGCGCTCGGCTACGCGCACCACCCGCTCCGCCGCAACGCGCCCGGCTGCGACGGTCAGGGCCTGTGCTGCTTCGGCTGCCCGACGGACGCGAAGCGCTCGATGAACGTCTCGTACGTGCCGGCGGCGCTCGACCGCGGCGCGCAGTTGCTGACCGGCTTCAAGGTGGAGCGGCTGCTCGTCGAGGGCGGGGCCGCGGTGGGCGTCGAGGGTCTGGCAGGCGGCGGCCCCTCGAAGCTGACGGTGCGCGCGAAGGTGGTGGTGCTGGCCTGCGGCACGCTCATGACCCCCGTGCTGCTGCAGCGGAACGGGCTGTGTGGCACGTCGGGCGAGCTGGGAAGGAACCTGTCCATTCACCCCGCGTCGGCGGCCATCGGCGTGTTCGGCGAGTCCCTCGACCCCTCGCGCACGGTGCCGCAGGGCTACGCCATCGACGAGTTCGCGGCCGAGGGCCTGTACTTCGAGGGTGGGCAGGCGCCGCTCGACCTGACCGCCGTCTCGCTGGCCGGCTTCGGGCCGTCGTTCACGGCGCTGATGGAGCAGTTCGACCGGGCGTTCGGCTTCGGCTTCATGGTGAAGGACTCGTCGCGTGGCCGGGTGACGGGCGCGAGCGACGGCTCGCCGCGCCTCACCTACTGGCTCAACGACAGGGACCTCGCCCAGGTGCGGCGCGGCTTCGGAATCCTCTCGCGCGTGTACTTCGCGGCGGGCGCGAAGGAGGTGCGGGTGCCGGTGCGCGGCCACGAGCGCCTGCGAACGATGGAGGACGTCGAGCGGCTCGAGCGCTCGGCGTTCCCGGCGAGGCACGTGGACCTGACGGCGTACCACCCGCTCGGCACCGCGCGCATGGGAGTGGACCCGCTGCGCTCGGTGGTGGACGGCACGCACGAGACCCACGACGTGACGAACCTCTTCATCTGTGACGGGTCGGCGGTGCCTTCGTCGCTCGGCGTGAACCCGCAGCTCACCATCATGGCGATGTCGCTGAGAGCGGCGGAGTTCGTCAGCCGGCGCCTCGAGACGCTGCACGCACGGGGCGCGCGGCGCCTGGCCGGGTAGCGGTCGTGGCGCGGCATGCGGGGTTGCGGCCGAGCTCGGGCCGGTCGCGGTTCGTCGGGAGTCGTCGAGGGTGACGCGGTACGCCTCCCGGCCAGTGCCTCACCCCCGTCTTCAGCCTGTGCCTGCGTACCTGGTCGCGCGCGACGTGTGCCTGCTGTCGCTCACCGCGGCTGCCTGGTGGCTCGACGCGTCGCTGGGCCGACAGAGCCTCCCCGTGGGCGTCTTCGCCGGGGTGATGACGGCGGTGACGGGCTTCCTCGTGCACGAGTACGGGCACCTCACCGCGAGCCTCGCGTCGGGCGCGCAGGTGACGTACCCGCCGAGCGCGCTCAGCACGCTGCTCTTTCACTTCGACTCCGTGCGCAGCACTCGCCGGCAGTTCGTGTGGATGTCCCTCGGAGGGTACGCGGCGACGCTCGTGGCGGTGGCGCTCATCGCCGCGCTCGCGCCCCTCGAGACGGTCTCGGGCCGGACAGCGCTCCTGCTCGCCGGGGCCGGCATGGTGGTGACGTTCGTGCTCGAGGTGCCGATCACCGTCGGCGTCCTCCGCGGCGGCCCGCTGCCGCTCGGCGCGGCCTACCGCCCCCACGAGTGAGTCGTCGCGAGGTGAGGCTTCAGCGGGCCCGCGGCCACGTGGCGCGAGGGCCGCGCAGCGTCAGGAAACCCGGGTGCGCGTGCTGGTGTCGAGCGCGGCGTCCCCTCTCCAGGAGCTGCGATGAAGACCGTTCGTCTGCTGCTGTGCCTCGCTGTCGCGTTGAGCGCCGGGCTCGCCCTCGCGTGCATGAACGGGCTCGAAGAGGAGCGTCGCGTTCCCGACACGCTGCTCGCGCAGGCGCGCAGGGCCTTCAAGGCGGGCCGCTTCACCGAGGCCGCGTCGAAGTCGGCGCTCGCCTTGTCGGCGCCGGGCTCCGACGCCGAGCAGCGCGCGCTGTGGCGGCTGCACGGGCTGTCGTGCCTGAAGATCGGCAACCTGCCGCGCGCGGTGGAGTCCCTCACCTCGCTCTCGCAGCACACGAAGGAGCCGCTCATTCACGTGAAGCTCGCCGAGGCGAGGGTGCGGCTCGCCGCGAGGGAGGACCGCGCCGAGCCCGCCGCGAAGGACGCGCTCGAGGGCTTCGCGTCGCGGGAGCAACTCACCGACGCGGACGCGTGGACGGCGCTGGCCCTCGCGCGGCGCCAGGCTGGCGAGCCGGACCTGGCGAGGCGGGCCTGTCAGACGGCGCTCGGCCTTCAGCCCCGCCACGAGGAAGCGTCGACGCTGCTCACGGCGCTGCCTGCGCTGCAGGTCCTGGCGACGAAGACCCGGGTGAAGAGGTGACGCTGGCCCGCCGGGCGTCAGGTCGCCGCGCGCTCTTCGCGGGCGCGCCGCCACGAGTCGTCGACACCCGGTCGCTTCAGCGCCACCGCCTCCACCTGCGAAACGGCGGGCCCACGCGCGCTTCCTGCAGAGATGCTCCCGCGCGGCGAGGGCGTACAGCTCGATGAGCTCCTCGCGCACCTCCTCGTCGCTGGCTGCCGGATTCCTCAGCCGAGTGCCTGCCTCCGCCAGCAGCGGGTGCACCCCGCGCCAGAGCTCGGGGATGCGCAGGGTCGCCTGGGCTGCGGTGGCCGCGTACACGCGCACGTGGGGGCGCATGCGGCCGGTCGTCGCGCCGACGAGCTTCATCCCTGCGCGGGGCTCAGCCGTCGAGGCAGCTCCAGGTCCCCCCTCCTGACGTCGCTCAGTGTCCAGCGGCCGCGTCAGCCAGCGTTCAGGTCGGCCCGGGAGCGCGCCGCCGCCACCGGGCCCAGAGGTCCCACGCCTCATGGGTGCCGAAGATGCCCTGCGAGCGCGTCAGCATGATCAGCACGAGCAGCGCCCCGTAGATGGGCATGCGAATCTGATCGACCTTCTGCGCGAGCGAGGCGTCGCCACCGCCGAGCTCGAGGAAGACCGTGCGCAGACCTTCCGGCAGCAGCGTGAGGATGACGGCCGCGACCATGGCTCCGGTGGTGCTGCCGAGGCCGCCGGCGACGATCATCACCACCACCTCCATCGACTTCACGAAGGTGAAGCTGCCCGGGTTGATGATGGGCACGAAGTGAGCGAACAACCCGCCGGCGACGCCCGCGAAGAAGCTCGACACCACGAAGGCGCGCACCTTGTAGCTCGTGGTGTCGACGCCCATCGCCTCGGCCGCGACCTCGTCTTCGCGAATCGCCTTCAGCGACCGGCCGTGCGACGAGTCCGCCAGCCGCCGCGACAGCAGCACCACCACGAAGACCCAGAACCACACCATGAAGAACGTCGACCGCTGCGGCACACCCGACACGCCCAACGCGCCGCCGAAGTTGCCGATGAAGCTGCCCGCCGACGCGAGGCCCGGCACCGTGGCGAAGCCCTTCGAGATGCCGTCGGAGTTCTGAATGACGACGCGAATGATCTCCCCGAAGCCGAGCGTCACGATGGCCAGGTAGTCGCCGCGCAGGCGCAGGCTGGGCAGCCCGACGAGGAAGCCGAAGACGCCCGCCGTCACCCCGCCGATGAGGAGCGAGAACAGGAAGAAGAGCTGATCCGACGCCGCCGCGCCGATGAACGAGAGCTGCTCATCCTTCAGCAGCAGCGAGGTGGTGCCCGAGACGTAGGCGCCGACGGCCATGAAGCCCGCGTGGCCGATGCTGAACTGCCCCGTCATGCCGTTGATGATGTTCAGCGAGACGGCCAGCACGACGTTCACGCCGACGAGCGAGGCCAGGTAGACGAAGTACTCCGAGCTGCCCAGCACGAGCTGCAGCACCCCGAGCACGACGATGGCGCCCACGACGGGCAGGTAGGCCTTCACGCGGGGCCAGCGTCTAGCGCAACGGGTGCGCCACGCCATCACGGAACGATGTGGCGAACCGCGTCACGCCACCGCAGGCGCGACGACCGGCGCCGCGACGGGCTGCCGGCCGAGCTGGAAGAGGAACCTCGCGTGCGACCACAGCGCCGCGCCAACCCCCGGCAAGACCCGGTACGGCACGCCGTGCTGCTCGCACACCGCCCGCACGATGGGCGCGAGCTTCGGGTAGTGCACGTGACAGACCCGCGGGAAGAGGTGGTGCTCGAGCTGGTAGTTGAGGCCGCCGAGGTACCAGGTCCACAGCGGGTGCGCCGGCGCGAAGTCCACGGCGGTGATGGCCTGGTGCTCGGCCCACTCCCGCTGCGCGTCGGCCTTCGGGAACGACGCACCAGGGACGCAGTGCGCACACTGGAAGGTGAGCGCGAGCGACAGGCTCAGCACCACCGACGCCACGAGGTAGCCGAGCAGCACGTGCGCCAGAGGATGGAAGAGCGCGGGCACCACGAAGGCCCAGGTGAAGAAGAAGAGCTTGCCGAAGACGAAGGCCGCGAGGTCGAAGCCTCTCGGGCGGGGGAACGGGCGGGTGCCGATGCGGCCGCTCACCACGTCCTTGAAGTCGTCGACGAAGTGCCACTTCACCGCGAGCAGCGCGTAGAGCAGCCAGGTGTACAGGTGCTGGTAGCGGTGCCATGGCCGCCACCTCTGCTCCGGCGAGAGGCGTACGAGCGGCTCGATGTCGATGTCCACGTCGAGCCCAGCCACGTTCGGCGTCGAGTGGTGCTGCACGTTGTGCTTCCAGTGCCAGAGGTACGAGCTGCCGCCGAGCACGTCGAGCGTCAGGGCCATCGCGCGGTTCCAGCCCTGCCGGGCCGAGGTGGCCCGATGCCCGCCGTCGTGCTGCACGTTGAAGCCGATGCCTGCCATCGCGAGGCCCAGCGAGATGGCGGCGAGGCCGGCCTGCCACCACGTCGCCGCGACGAAGACGAGCACCGCCCAGGACGCGACGAACCACCCGAGGATGAAGGCCGTCTTGAGCCACAGGCTCCCCGTCGCCGACCTCGGCAGGCGCGCCGCGGCGAAGTAGCCGTCGGCCCCGAGCTGCAGGTCGCGGAAGAAGGGCCCGTGTGGCAGGAAGCGACTCGTCATGATGGCTCCAACGAGGCGATTCGGTGACCACCACCAAGGCGAACTCGTACCGCTACGGTAGCACCGGCGCTGCCGCGCAGGTCACGCCCTCGTCAGCGTGAGCGGCTTCGGGCCTCGTCGTCAGGCGTGCGCGAGGCGGCTCCACTCGAGCACCGACACCACCTGCGGCGCGATGCGGTACTCCACCTGCGAGCGCAGGCCGATGATGTCGCCGCCCACCTCGACGGGGACCTCGCGGTCGAACTCCATGCGGCAGTGAGTGGTGAGGAAGTCGTGGCTGTGGGGCAGCGGGTGCACTCCGCGCCAGAGCTCGGGGATGCGCAGGGTCGCCTGGGCCGCGGTGGCCGCGTACACGCGCACGTGCATGTGGCCGGGCATCCTGCGGGCAAAGTGCAGCGCCTTCATGCCAAAGCCCAGCTCCATCGTGGTGCCAGCGCCGGCGACGCCGTAGGGCCCTTCGTACAGCACCGCGCCAGGGCCCGCGTCCACGACCTCGACGACCTTGCCGTGGGGGTCGAAGGTGAAGGCGCGCTCGGCGAGGTTGACGACGCGCACCTGCGGCCGGCGCCGCTGCAGCACGTTGCGCGGAATCGTGCGGCCGAAGAGCGAGGTGAAGTAGCCGACCTGCCCCTCGACGAGCTTCTTGAACACCGACGCCTGCTGCCGCTGCACCTTGTAGTCGTGGAGGATCTCCGCGCCCCAGCCCGCGTCCGCGAACGGCGTCAGCCGGCCCTCGACCTCGAGCAGCGAGAAGTCACTGGTCGGCACGCTCGTGTCCCCGCGCGCCACCACCTGCTGCATGGCCGCGAGCGCGCGCCTCGGCGAAGGCGCCTTCGTGCTGAAGGCCCACGCGTTCCCGGTGCCCAGCGGCACGAGCCCGACCGCAGGAAAGGGGACGCCCTTCGCGCGCATCGCGTCGAGGATGCCGATGGCCGTGCCGTCGCCGCCACCCGAGAGCACCAGCCCTGGCGCTGCCCCGGTCGCGGCGTCGTCGACGAAGCGATGGAGGTCCTCCACCGACTTCGTCGCCACCACCTTCGAGCGCGGCAGCGTCTTGCGCGCCCACTCTGCGAACCGCTCGGAGCCCTTGCGGGCGTTCAGGTTCACCACGACGGCGATGTCCATGGCCGCAGTCGTAAGGCGGTGCTGTCACGCGTTCGTCATCGCGGGTCCGCCAAACGGACTGCCACCGCCGCTTCGCACCTCACGTTTTGCCGCCGACGTCCTCGCGCGTCGCCCCACGCCGCTCACGGGCCGGCGGCCGCCTTGCCTGCGAAGCACGACGGGAGCCTGTCGACGCCCCCGAAGTACCGGTCCTTCAGCTTCGCCCACGCGCGCGCGTTCTCGGGCGCGCTGCACTTGAACGGCTTCTTCACCGGCCGGCCCTGCATCACCTCGCGCTGCTCCTTGAAGTAGCGCAGGGCGAGGTCCGCCGCGTACTCGCGCACGCCGTTCCCGGGCATGAAGGAGTAGTAGGTGCCGCCCTTCACGATGAGCGGCTCGGGCACGTAGCGCGTCAGGCACTCGATGCCGGTGCCGCACTTCTTGACGATGGCGTCGTAGTCCGCGCTCAGCTCGCGCACCGACCAGTCGTCGTCGTTCAGGTGGAAGATCTCGTGGAACAAGAGGCCGCGCACCACGGGCAGCGAACCGTTGAGCGTGCCGTTCACGTTGTACGAGACGGTCCAGTCGATGGCGAAGGCGGCGGGAGTGCGCTTCTTGAGGCTGCGAAAGAAGCGCAGCTCGAGCGCGCGCCAGCGGTAGGGCACCGGGGCGCCCGCGACCTGCTCGGTGTCCATGAGGAACGCGTCGATGTCGGTGAGCGCGCCTGCGGCGAACTCGAGGTGCCGACGCTCGGGCCCGATGGGCAGCTGCGGCACGAGGTGAATGACGCCGCGGTAGCCGCCCTCGAAGTCCTCCTCGGGCAGCACGCCGACGACGTGGCCGGTCTTCTCGAAGAGGTCGAGCGCGAGCTTCACGGCCTGCGGGTCCTCGGCGAGGCGGCGGCGCATGAGGCAGCGGATCTGCTCGTCGTTGGAGCCGTCGTCGCACCCCTCGATGTCGCCGGCGATGAGCGCCCTCGCCCGCGTCGCGGTGATGGGCGGCGGTCTGACACCGGTGAGCAACTGCTTCAGCTCGGTCTGCCCGTCCGCGAGCGCGAGGCCCGCGCTCAGCACCAGCGTCGTGGTCACGGCGCGCATGGAGCCCATTGGGTGACGAAGGACACCGCCGCGTCAACCCCGGTTCCCCGTGCCTCCGCGAGACAGGCGGCGGTTCGCGCGCTGTCACCGTCCGCCGGGCGCGGGTAGGGTCGCCGCCTCATCGTGGAGGGGCCATGAAACCGACGACCACCATCGAGCAGTACTTCGCGACCGCTTCCAGGCGAGGGACCCGCACCGCGTTTCGCTGGCACGAGGGTGGGAGCTGGCGCGAATCGACCTGGGAGGCGAACGCCCGCACGGTGCGCCGGATCGCCCGCGCGCTCATCGCGCTCGGCCTTCAGCCGAAGGGGTGCCTCGTCGTGCTCGCGCCCAACCGGCCGGAGTGGGTGCTCGCTGCGTTCGGGGCGCAGGCGGCGGGCGGGGTGCCCGTCGGCATCTACACCACGAGCACGGCCGAGCAGTGCGCGTACATCGTCGGTCACTCCGAGGCGAAGGTCGCGGTGGTGCACGACCGCGCGCTGGCCGCGAAGCTGCTCTCTCAGAAGGCGGCGCTGCCCGCGCTCGAGACCATCGTGCTCATGAGCGGCGCGACCGAGGGGCCCGGCGTGCTCTCGTGGGCCGACTTCCTCGCGAAGGGCGACGCGACGCCCGAGGCCGAGGTGGACGCGCGGAGGAACTCCCTGCAACGCGACGACACGGCCACCCTCATCTACACCTCGGGCACCACCGGCACGCCGAAGGCCGCGATGCTGTCGCACGCGAACGTGCTCGACGGGCTCGTCGCCATCTCCGCCGCGTTCGGCCTCAGCGACGACGGCGAGACGGTGGTGTCGTACCTGCCCTTCTCACACATCGCCGAGCAGATCGTCTCGCTCTGGGGTCACGGGAAGCTGGGGACCCTGACGGGCTTCTGCGAAGACCTCGAGCAGCTCGGCGACGCGCTCAGGGAGATCCGCCCGACGGTCTTCTTCGCCGTCCCCCGCGTGTGGGAGAAGATGCAGGCGAAGATGGTCGCAGCCGGCGCGCAGAACCCGTGGCTGCGCAAGAAGATCGCCGCCTGGGCCCGCGGCGTCGGCCTGCGGGCGAACCTGGCGCGCATCGAAGGCCGGCCCCTGCCCGGCGGCTACGGCCTGGCGTCGAAGCTCGTCTTCTCGAAGGTGCGCGAGCGCCTGGGGCTCGACCGCTGTCGCCTCGCGGTCAGCGGTGCAGCGGCGCTCCCACGCGCGACGCTCGACTTCTTCCTGTCCCTCGACGTGCCCATCCTCGAGCTCTACGGCATGACGGAAGGCCTGGGCGTCGCGACGACGAACACGCCGACCGCGTTCCGGCCGGGCACCACGGGCAAGAGCCTCGCCGGCTACCAGCTCGAGCTCGCGGCGGACGGAGAGATCCTCATGAAGGGGCCGCACGTCTTCAAGGGCTACTTCAAGGACCCGGTGATGACGGCCGAGGCCCTCGACGCCGACGGCTGGCTGCACTCCGGCGACATCGGCGAGCTCGACGCCGACGGGTTCTTGCGCATCACCGACCGGAAGAAGGAGCTCTTCAAGACCGCGGGCGGCAAGTACATCGCGCCGCAGCACCTCGAGGGCCTGCTCAAGGGCATTCCGGGCATCGGCCAGGCGGTCGTCGTGGGCGGCGACGATCGGAAGTACGTGGCGGCGCTGCTCACGCTCGACCCCGAGAGCGCGCCACGGCTCGCGAGCACCCTGGGCGCTCCGGCGGAGCTCGCGGCCCTGTCCGCTCACCCCGGCTTCGTCGCGCACGTGCAGCGCGAGCTCGACCGCATCAACGAGAAGCTGGCGCGCTACGAGTCCATCAAGCGCTTCAAGCTGCTGCCCCGCGAGCTCTCGGTGGACGGCGGGGAGCTGACGCCGACGCTCAAGCTCAAGCGGAAGGTCATCGCGCAGAAGTACGCGGCCGACATCGAGGCGCTCTTCTCAGGGGAGCCGCCCTCGTCGGCGTCGTCAGCGGCGTGACGTCAGTCGTCGAGGCGCACGACGAAGTGCTCGCCGCGCTGCCGCCTGACGCTGCTCACGAGGTACCCGGACCGGTTGGCGACGTGGTACCCGCTCTGCACGGTGTCGTCGTCCATCACCGTCCACACGAACAGCTCGTCGCGCCCCTGCACGAAGTCGAGCTGCTCGCCGAACGTCTCGAAGAGGCAGCCCTCGTCGTCGTCGTTCTGCCACGCGGGCTCGGCGTCTTCGAAGGGGTTGGCGACGAGCGGGAAGCGCCGCTCGAACTCCGCGAGCGACAACACCGCCGGCTCCACCACTCCGCGCGCCGCCGGCCTCTTCCTCCGTTTCACCGCCATCGACCTGAGCCTACAGCGGAGCGCCGAGCTCGAGCGCGGTGAAGAGACGCCGCGACGAGGCGAAGAAGTCGTCGGCGTCGGCGAGGTGCAGCGCGTGCAGCGTCGACGGGCGCGGCAGCCTGCCCGCGAAGTCAACGGTGACGTTGCGCAGGGGCTCCCGCAGCGCGCGCTTGTGGTGGGCCAGCAGCGTGGCGTCGTCGAGGGACACCTCCCACGCCTCGGCCGGCTCGTCCGGAGCGACCTTCGCCCAGACGCGCTCGAACAACAGCGCGCGCCGCAGCGCCTCGCTCGTTCGCCTCGTCACCTGCAGCACCGTCGATAACCGCGGCCACGCGGACAGAACGAGCCGGGTCTGCACGCGCACGCCGAGCCGCTGGAGCGCGCCCTCGACTGCCGACCGGTCCGGCCAGCCGAGCGGCGTCACGATGAAGTGGGTCGCCTCAGGGAGCGGCCTGGTGAGGCACCGCTCGTCGAGCGCCGTCAGCCACCGACGCAGGGCCTCGAGCTCGTGGGGGAAGGGCTCCGTCACCGTCGCCTCCTCGCGTTGACCGCGTCGTTGTACGCGCGGGTGCAGTGCAGGCAGTACCGCTGGCAGATGGCGTCGGCGGCGCAGTCGTGCGTGGCGACGAAGCGCGCGCTCACCCGCCGCTGCACCTCGGGCGCGTCGGTCGTCGGTCCCAGCGGCGTGCCGCCTTCGCGCAGGTACACCGAGCACGGGTAGTAGGACTCGCCGTCCACCGTGCGCTCGGTGAGCGGAATGAAGCAGCGCCAGCCGGAGCCCGCCGTCGCCTGCGGAAGGCCGATGGCGTCAGGCGCGAAGACGGTCTCGACCTTCCGGCGCAGCAAGGGGAACGACGTCGCCGGGTACCTCGCGAGCACCGCGTGCAGGCGCGCCTTCACCTCGGCCACACCCGGGAAGTCGCCGAGGTGTCCCTTCGCGTCGACGTCGGTGATGAGCTTCAGGTCGTCGATGCCCAGCGAGAGGAACAACCCGACGAGCTCGGGCAGGCGCGCGCGGTTCGCCACGCCCACCACGGTGTTGACGATGAGGAAGAAGGGCGCGCCCTGGCGCCGCGCGGCGCAGAGCCCCTGCAACGTCGCCATCGCCCGCGCCCACGCGTTCTGCCTCCCCGTGAGCGCCGCGCCGAGCGCCGGCTCGCCCGCGTCGAGGGACAGGCGCAGCTCGTCGAGGCCCGCGTCCACCAGGCGGAGCAACCTCGCCGCCGGCAGCGTGCCGTTCGTCGTCATCGAGAGGCGCTCGACGCCCGCGCGCTTCGCGAGGCGAACCAGCTCGTCGAGGCCGTGCACGAGTGACGCCTCGCCCCCGGTGAAGTGCAGGTGCCGCAGCGGCGTGCCCGAGTGCTGGGCGAGCAGCGTGGAGAACTCCGCCTCCGTGAAGGTGCGCCGCTTCTGCGGCCTCGCGTCGAGCTCGGCCTCGCTGCGCGCGATGGTCTTGCAGTACGGGCAGTCGAGGTTGCAGCGGTAGGTGAGGAAGACGGTGAGGCGGTGGAGCGGCGTGCGGACGTTGACCCGGTCCGGCTCATTGACGAGGCGCCCGAGCTCGGCCACCCGCGCGTCGCGCTCGTCGTCGAACAGCAGGTCCGGCACCGGGCTCCGCACCGCGTCGGCCATCGCGCCTCCTCGATGTGCGACAGCGTGCTACATGGACCCGGACGAGTGCAAACGGGCTGTCAATTCAGCATCTTGCATGGTTGCTGAACGACCTGATTCGGCTCCCGACGACCCGAACAAGAACAGTCAACGGGGCCTCCGCCGGCCTGGGGTGGCCGCCTGGGAGCACGTGACGCGCTGACGGTCACGGCATCGGGACGAGCGTGCGCACGGACGCGACGCCGCTCGAGGCGCTCAGCTCGAGGTGCCCTCCTTCGAGGCCGTCGTGGGCGAGCACCACGTCTCCGTTGGTCGCGCGCAGGGTGAGCGTGGTGCGCTCATGACCGAAGTGGGCGACGGACAGGAAGGGAGCGCCCGCCCACTGCACGCGCACGGTGCGGGCGTCGACGCGGGTCACGCGCACGCCGTCGAGGGACAGGGGCTGCGCGGCCCGGCGCTCCACCACGGCGCCTCCGTGCAGCACCTCGGCCAGCGCGAGCGGCCCCACGTCCTCCACCACGCCGAGCAGGTGCACGTCGTCAGACTCCGAGAGGGACGACTCGCGCAGCGACGCGGTGATGACGCGGCCCGAGGCCGAGGTGAGCCGCACGGCCCACGCGCTGTCCGTCACCACGGTGCGCGCCGCGAGCGCCTGGTGCAACGGCTCGAGGTGCACCGTCGCCCCGCGCACCACCACCGAGACGATGACGGACGGCTCGAGCACCATCGCCTGCGGCGGCGTCGGCGCGTAGTCCCCGTCGCGCTCGAGGGCCGTCTGCGCTGCGCGGTACGTGTAGTCGCTGATCCACGTCGGGTTGCAGTAGCTCATCAGGTCCACGTACTGCGTCGGGTTCATGAACGACTGGCCGTTCCACCCCCACGAGCCGATGCGCGCACCCGCGTAGGGGTACGAGGGGTCGGTGCCTGCAGCCCCGCCACACGGCGCGTGAGGACGGCCGAAGTTGTGGCCCAGCTCGTGTGACGCGACCCCGACGGAGTCGTCACGGCCGATGGCGGTGGGCTGGCCGATATAGCCGATGCCAGCGACGCCGAAGGAGCCGACGCGGACGAAGCCGTAGTAGTGCCGCGCGCTCCCGTCGGCCGCGCGCACCTGGGCGATCTGCGAGAGCAGCGCGCCCCACGCCTGGGTGTCTCCGCCGGTCGGCACGACGCTGGTGGTGTACGGCGCGCGGGTGCGCGACTGCGAGTCGGCGAAGGGCCACTGCGAGACCATGGTGTCGCGCACGTCGACGACGCTCGAGGTGACGCCGCCCACCACCACCGGCACCGAGGTGAGGTGCAGCACGTTGCGCCGGCCCACCATCGGCGAGACGCGGCGCTCGTTGTTCTGCTCGTTGGACTCGGGCAGCTGCTCCATGGCGTCGGCCACCACCGCCACCTCGAGGCCCGGCGCCACCCACTCGGCCGGCAGCGGCGCGGTGTACTGGCGGTTCACCTCGGCGGGCGCGGTCGGCGGCGCGGCGGGGCCCGTCATGCGCACGCGGCCGAGCTCCACACCCTGGCGCCGCGCGACCACCTGCACCACGCACGCGAGGCTCGCGGTGTCCGAGACGATGGACGCAACGACGAGCGCCGGCTTGCCCTCGACGAGCTTCAGGCTCTCGGCCACCACCGACTGCGCGAAGGCCACGCGCTCGACCCGCACGTCACCGACCGGCTCCACGCCCGTGAGCGTCAGCACCTGGGTCGCCACGCCCCCGCGCCCGTCGCGCACCGTGAGCGTCACCGTGGTGGGCCCGCGCTGCGTCACCTCGAAGGGCCGCGTCGTCATCGCGCAGGGCACCGGGCCGCCGGGCGCGAGCTCGCAGGTGAGCGAGGTGGAGTCGGGGTCCACCGCGTCGATGGTGAGCGTCGTGGTGAAGGGCGTCACGCCGGTCGCGCGCGAGGCCGAGAAGGTCGTGATGCGCGGCGGCTGGTTCGGGGGCAGCAGCACCTCGACTGACACGCTGCGCTCGACCTGCTGGCCTTCGGCGTCGACGACCACGAGCTTGAGCGTGGCCTGGCCGGGCGTCATCAGGCGCACCTGGGTCGCCGACTCGGAGGAGCAATCGCCGAGCTCGACGCGCTCGCCGGTGGACGTCTCGAGGCGGCAGCTCAGCACGCCACCACGCGGCGCGACGGCCATCGCCGAGCACGCGAGGGGCACCGTCGCCTCGATCGAGCGGCTCGCGCAGGCGAACGACGTCACCCTCGGCGTCCCCGCCACCAGGATGACGCCATCGACGGGTCCGGGGTCGGTCTGGAGCAGCGCCGAGCCCTCACACGCGGCGAACGCAAGCAGACACGTCCAGAGCAGGCGGCGGTTCATGGAGCCCGTCGGGTGCAAGACGAGCGCCCCGCCCCGCGGGCGTGCTTCCGGTCACTTCCGCCTGCCCGCCCTGAGCACCGGCGTGATCAGCCCGCGCCCGCGCGCTCCACCGCGGCGGCGTTTCTCGTCGCCCAAGGCGCGGTGTTCACCGGGGTGCACACCGTCACTTCACGAACTCAAGCCCGGCGGGCCCGATGCGCACCTGCGACGGCTCGACCTTCAGGTACCCGGTGATGATGGCGCGCGCGGCCTCCTTCGCGGTGGCCCTCAGCTGCGCGTCCTTCGTCTCCTCGGCCTGCTGCCAGGTGGCGAGCAGCCAGGTGCCGAGGCTCACCATCAGCTCGTAGAACTGCTGCTTGTCGGCGTCGGGCACCTTCTTCAGCTCGGGCGTCTCGAGGGCCTGCTGGAGCTGCCGGGCGAGCAGCGTGACGCCGTCTTCGTCGGGCTCCTGGCCGTCGTGCGACACCATCCACCCGATGCCGATGAAGAACGTCATCGCGCCGGCGAGGTCGTTGGCGAGGCCCTCCTTCGCGGCCTCGGTCTCGTACGCCGTGAGGCCCGCCTCGAAGAGGGTCTTGAGCGCGGCCTGCTGCTCGGGGTCCTTCGTCATCGCGGCGGCGAGGGAGGGAACGAGCAGGCGCTTCTTCGCCGGCTTGAAGCGTGAGGCGGTCGGCGCGGGGAGCGCCTTCGACGCCTCGACGGCCTGCTTGCTGCCGCCGAGCACCTCGAGCATCTGCGCCGTCGTCATCTGGCCGAGCTGCGCGTCGGTGTAGCCGCGCTTCTTCAGCATCACGCGGTACACCAGGCGCGAGTTCATCCGGTCCCAGAACATCGAGTTGACGCTGGCCGAGATGGGGTTGTTGAAGCTGTAGCCGTACGAGTTCGTGTACTGCGCGGACGCGGTGACGGCAGCCAGGGCGACGACGACGAGCGTGAAGCGCTTCATGCGGCCTCCTTCCCCCCGGCGCGTCCCAGCATCGCAGGCCACACGTGCCGTGTCGCGAGGCGCGTCTTCGACAGCAGCGATGCACAGGCTGGAGGCACCGCATTCTCCGCCTCCCCGTCGGCGCCCACTCTCCTGCCCGCGACGAGCTTCAGGTGACGGCCGACGACGACGTGCGCGAATGCACTGGCTCCATCGGGTCGATGCGTGAGTCCGTGCCTGGCGCGGCTGTTGCTGACCGGCGGACCATGCGGCTCCGGTCCAGGCTCTCCGTTGCAGCGGTTGCGTTGATTCTGTTCGCGTGGTTCGGCTGCCACGTCGCCACGCGAGCGCACGCCGCGGACAGATCGCCACGGTGCCTGCGCGTGATGACCTACAACATCCTCGCGGGCGATCGAGGGCTCGATGGCATCCGCAAGACCCTTGAGGCTGCCGACGCCGACGTCATCGCGCTGCAGGAAGTCGATGAGAAGACCAGACGCTCTGGCCGGGTCGACCAGGCTGCCGCGCTCGGCAAGGCGCTCTCGATGCAACACACCTTCGCAGCGCACTTCCCCTATCAGGGCGGGCGCTACGGAGTCGCGCTCCTCTCGAGGTACCCCATCGTCAGCTCGCTGCGACGCACGGTGAAAGGGAGCCGGCTCGCACAGCTCGACGCCACCGTTCGAACGCCCTCGGGCGACGTGCGGATCATCGTGGTGCACTACACCGTCACCTTTCCTCTACGAGACGAGCAGGAGACCGCGGCTACTGACGCAGCCCGCCTCGCCGAGGCGACCGCCACCGCGACGCTCGCGAAGGCGACCGGGGGCCCCGTGCTCGTCCTCGGCGACATGAACGACGACACCGGGTCGCCGACCTACGAGCAGCTCGCCCCGACGATGCAAGACGCCTGCGAGGTGAAGGGGAAGGGGCTGGCGAAGACGTGGAACAGCGCCTTCGCCTTCACCCGCATCGACTACGTGTGGGCGAGCACGCACTTCGAGGTCGAGGGTTGCGGCACGCTCCCGGGCACCGCGAGCGATCATCTGCCCGTCGTGGCCGACCTCTGCCTCAGGGAACGGTGAGCGACTGCAGCGTCACGCGGCGCGCGCACCAACCAACGCGCGAGGCAGGGGCTAAGCTGAGCGGCCGTCATGACACCCGGGCGCGCGCGCACGCTCGAAGACTGGCTGGCGGCGCCGGCAGGGCGTTGGTTTCCCGGCCGCTGCTTCGTCACCTTCTGTCCGACGCCGACGCTCTTCGGCTTCGCGCTGTGGGGCCGGCCGGGCCGCGCCGACATCGAGCGCCTCACCCGTGCGCTGCTCGTCGAGCTGGGCCCCAACGCCGGGCCGCACCGCTCGCTCGTTGACGTGCGGTTCGTCGAGAGCGTCGACGGCGCCGCCTTCGAGGTGCTGCAGCGGTACGTGCAGTCGCACCACGCGGCGCTGAAGGAGCGCGTCACCTCGCTCGCCCTCGTGCGCCCCGCCGGCCTCGTGGGCGCCGTGGTGGCGGGCTTCTACTCGGTCCTCGACTCACCCTACCCCACGAAGGACTTCGGGACCCTCGGCGAGGCCGTGCGCTGGCTCGGGCTCGACGCGGACGTGGGCGATGGCGTCGCGGCCCTCGTCGCGGAGCACTCCGGCCAGTCACCCCTGCTCGTCGACCTGCACGCGTGCCTCGACGCGCTGGGCCCGAAGGCGCCGATGGCCCGCATCGCGAAGCAGCTCGGCGTCGCCACGAGGACGCTCCAGCGCAGGCTCTCGGAGCAGCGCACCTCGTTCGCGCGCGAGGTGATGGCCCACCGGCTGCGCGCCGCCCGCGCCCGCATGCTCGAGACCGACGAGCCGCTCACCGCCATCGCCCTCGACTGCGGCTTCGCCTCGCTGCAGCACTTCAGCGCCGCCTTCCGCAAGGCCGAGGGCGCCTCGCCCGCGCAGTGGCGCAAGGCCCGCGGCGCCGGGCGCTGACTCAGCGAGGCTTCTCGTCACCCGGACTCGCGCCCGACGGCCACAGCGCCAGCAGCGCGCCGACGAAGACGACGACGAGCGCGATGGCGCCAGCCGCGAGGCCGCCGCTGAAGCCGAAGAGGAAGCCAAGGCCCGACGAGGCGCGCGGCGTGTCCACCATGTCGCGCGAGAAGAGCCAGGTCGCCGCCGTGGTGACGAGCAGGAACGCGAGCCCCGCCAGGAACCCGCTCAGCGCGAAGACGCGGCACATGACGCGAGCGTACCCGCGCTCCCCGCGGCGAGCACGGCGCAAGGCCCGCGGCGCGAAGACGTAAACGATTGGCGCGTTCTCGTACGCACCAGCGGCGCGCTCCGGGCGACAAGACGGGCATGAACGCTCCCGCCTTCGAGCCGATGACCGACGCCTCGTCCTTCCGCCGCATGGCCGCCGCGATGTGGAGGAGCCCCGCCGACCCCACCATCTTCGGCGCGATGGACCTCGACGCCACCGCCCTGCTCGCCTTCATCGACGAGCACCGCGCGCGCACGGGCCAGCGCCTCACCGTCACGCACCTCGTCTCGCAGGCCGTCGCGCGGGCCTTCGCCCAGCACCCCACGCTCAACGCCAAGGTGCGCTTCGGGGGCCGCCTCGAGCGCCGCACCTCGGTGGACCTCTTCGTGTCCGTCAGCACCGAGAACGGGAAGGACCTGTCGGGCGTGCGGGTGGACGGGGCCGACCGGCTCGACCTCGCGGGCTGGGTCGACACGCTGGCGGTGAAAGCGAGGGACATCCGCTCCGGGCAGGACGCGAGCTTTCAGAAGACGCGCAGCCTCTTCAAGCTGATGCCCTTCTGGTTGCTCCGGCCGTTCCTGCGGCTCGTCGACGTGCTCGCGAACGAGCTGCACGTGCACCTGCCCGCGCAGGGCCTGCCGCGCGACCCGTTCGGCACCGCCGTCATCACGAACGTGGGCTCGTTCGGCATCGACACCGCGTTCGCGCCCTTCGTGCCCATGGGCCGCTGCCCGATGCTGCTGCTCATCAACGAGGTGCGCGAGCGTCCGTGGGTCGTCGACGGCGCGCTGGCGGTGCGGCCGGTGCTGCGCCTGTGCGGCACCTTCGACCACCGCATCATCGACGGGCACGCGGCTGGCCTCATCGCCCGCGCCATTCGCACCGCGCTCGAGCAGCCGGCCGGGCTCGCGCCGCTGGCCCGCGCCGCCTGACGAGAGGAGCCACCATGCACTTCGACCTCCTCATCGCGCTCGACGGAAACGGGCTCAACGGCTTCGAGGGCTTCGCCGGCATCGCGAAGCTGACGTGCGACCCCGACCACGACCGCTACGACATCCAGGTGCGGTACTACGACGGGCTCGCGGGCGGCCACGCGACGCAGCTCAACCCGTCGGGCACCGTCGGCTACCTCGGCAACCTCTCGCAGACCCTCTTCTTCTACGACCCGCGCACGCTGAACGAGGTCGCGCGCCTGTCGACGCTGCGCTTCCGCGCGCCGTCCACGTTCTACGAGAGCCAGACGCACGTGGCGTGGCTCGACGACGCGACCTTCGTCACCGTGCTGGGGCCCGACTTCTACCGCTTCCGGCTCGACGACCTCTCGCACCCCGAGCGGCTCGGCGCGCACGGCGTCACGCTCCCGCACGCGCTCAAGAAGTCACCGTCTGGGCGCTTCCTCTTCTACGGCGCGATGGACCACGACTCCCGCGGCTACGCGAACGAGGTGGGCGTATTCGACCTGAAGGAGCGCACTGCCCGCGTGGTGAAGCTGCCGGCGACGGCGTGGCACCTCGGCGTGCACCCGACGCGAGACGTCTTCTACGCGCCGACGCAGCGCTGCGCGCCGCAGGGCACCGAGTTCGTCGAGTACACCATCGGCCACTTCAAGAACTACCTGTTCGAGGTGGACGGCGAGACGGCGAAGGTGACGCGGCACGTGGCGATTCCGAAGGACCTGCCGGGCTCGCTCACCTCCGACGTCGTCGTGACGGAGGACGCGGTGCTCTACAACGCCTGCGCGAGCGGCGCGGTGGTGCGGGTGGACCTCGAGACGTTCTCGCGCGTCGAGTGGCTCGACGAGCGCGTCACCGGCTGGGAGACGCTCACCCACCTGCCGACGGCCTGGTCGAACCTGGTGGAGAGCGCGTCACGCGCGAACCTCTTCGGCGCGCCGCACGTGCTCTTGAAGGCGCTGCGGGCCACGCGCTTTTCGGCGCTGGACGGCAGCTACGGGCTGCAGCGCTCTCCGTGTGGCCGCTACCTGCTGTCGGCGCACCGGGGCCTCAACGAGGTCCGCGTGTACAAGATGAGCGACTTCTCGCTGCACCGGCGCGTGCGGTTTCCGCCGATTCAGCGGTCGTTCCCGCAGCACTTCGGCCTGCTCGACGACCCGCGCCTGGGCTTCCACCACACCGCGCTCCGGGCGCCCTGACGCGGTCCGTTCACGTCAACGAGGCGCTCGAGGACTCCCAGCGTCGGGAAGGATGGCCGGGACGACGACGAACATCGGGCGGCGGCAGCGATTGCGTGACAGCGGGGGGCTGGTCCACGATGCGCGCGCCATGACGGAGCATCAGGAAGCGAGGCGGTGGCAGACGAGCTGGGGGTACGCCGCCGGCGTCGCCTTCGCGCTGAGCGCGCTGCCGTTCCTCGCCCTCGGTCCGTTCCTTGCCCTGGCGGCGGGGGTGCCCGGCGTGCTGGCCTTCTTCGCGTTCAAGCTGGCGCGCGAGGGCGTGACGACGGTGCAGTTGGGGGTGGTGGCCGTGGGTTCAGTGGCGACGTCTGGCTTCGGCGTGGCCATGCTGGGCGTCGAGAAGGGCACCGACGTGTTCGAGGGGCTCGCGTACCTGGTGTGGACCCTGGGTGCGTGGCAGCTGGCCACCGGCACCATCGGGGTCGGCGCGTGCGTGCGTGCCTTCCTCCGCTCCAGCAGGGAGCCCGGCCCCGGCCAGCCTTCCTCGACCTCTTCATGACCGCTCGCCGTGTGACGTGGTGAGCCACGCCCGCAGGCGCGAGCCCTTGGCCGGCCGAGGTCGCTGGTTTGAGCTTCGGCCAAGAACGCTCGACGTCTGTGGGTGGGGCTGTGGCTGATGGCCACGTGGTGCGCGTCGGTCGGCAACGTGCAGCGCGCCGACACTCTGGGAAGAGGGAACTCGTACCGGCACAGCGCCAGCCGCACACGCTCGGGGCCCTCGTCGCGGGCTGCCTCCAGCTCCCTCACCGTCACGGCGCGGAGCTCATCCCACGGGCTCCCTGAGGGTACGCCGGCTCGTGCTCCGCGTTGGGCTGCGGCGCGGCGGGAGGCCCCACGGCGACTTCCTCCTCACCATCGAACAGCCCGAGCTGCGTCAGACGTCGGGTGGCCATGCGCTACGGACAACACCAGTGCTGCGCCAGCGCACGTCACCCTCGACGTCCGAGAAGCGCCCGACCAGGCCGTTCACCCACGGCAGATCGGTACGACGCCTCAGCTCGTTCCTCGACGGCGTCCGCGACGGCGACGAGCCAGCACCCAGGCGGCGAGCGGGGCGCACCCGAGGAGCGTCGTGCTCGAGCACCCCCCCGTCATCGCCGCAACCTCACGCGCCTCCCCTTCGCCAGCAGGAGCCGAAGCCTGCTGCGACGGAGGCGGCGCCGTCCCTGCGTCCTGCGTACCTGTCGGAGCCGGGTTCGAGGTCGCGCCCCCGTCGGAAGGCGCGGGCTGACTCACGACGTTTCCCGCGTCTGGCGGTGGGCCGGCGTCCGGGGGCTCAGGAAAGGCGGGCCGCGGGCCGGGCGTCACCTCGAGCACGGGCTTCACGTCGGCCGATTCGCGCGAGAAGTAGCCTGAGCCGTCCGGGTCGAGCGAGCTGATGGCGAACGCGTATTGCCCATCGCCCGCGACTGCGCGCGTCACGTCGAACGCCGCGGTCGCGCCCAGCTCCACCCGCCCCTGCGTCGAGAGCACGACGCCGAGCGCCGGCCTGCTCGCGAACGACACGGCGCCCTCGGCCCACGAGGTGTCTGCGACGGCGTGCGCCTGGCCCGCGCCTCCGGCGTTGAGCGCCTTGAGCACCAGGCGCGCGGACGAGACCGAGGTCATCAGGCCTCTGACGTCGAAGCGGAGGTAGATGACGCGTCCATCACCGCCAACCCGGAGCTCACCACTCGCCCCGTTCACAGAGCCGAGCGCGCTGGGGTCGACCCAGGTGTCGGCGACGGGCGCGAAGCACCGCGCCGCTCCACACGTCGCCGGTGGTGGCTGCGGCGTCGTTGCTGGCGCGCTCGCCTCGTCCCAGCGGATGTTCGTGAGCACCGCTCCTTCGGCGCCGTTGCGCACGCTGGGGGGCCACCCGTAGCCCATCGTCACCCGCGCAGGAGCCGCGCCGCTCACCGTGGCGCTCGAGACGACCGCGCCGCCCTGCCGGACCGTGTACTCGGCACGGTCGATCTTGATCTCCATCCGCACCCGGTACGACAGCGGTGGGCTCCACGGAACCCAGATGCGGCGCTCGCCCGCGTACTGGGTCACCGAGTAGAGCTTGAGCTTGTAGTCGCGGAAGGCAGCGGCGTACGTCCCCGCAGGCGGGTTGCCTCCCGACCAGTCACGGCCCTCGGCGACGGCCCACCCGAGGTGCTCCTCCACCAGCCCGGGAGCGCCGGGCGTCGTGCCCTCGTTCGTCGGTTGCTTTCCCATCACGTCGAACTCGAGCGCGCACGGCACGTTGAGCGTGCGCTCGACCCGCTGCCCTCGTGTGACGGTGTATGTCTGCGCCTGCACCGACCCCGAGAGCGACGCGACCACGAGCATCAGGCCGCGCCATGAGCAGGTGTTGGGAAGCGTCATGTCTGCCCACGATGCGACGGCTGTGCCGTTGGCATCGCGAGAGAGTGCCAGAGGTTGCGGACTCCGGGCGGAGCGGCGCTGCTCCGGTCCACGCGGCGCTGGTGCGCCACGCCCACGCGAAGTCGGCTTACAGCGCTCGCGCTCGACCGTGGTGCCAGGCACGCCTGAGGAGGCACGGTAAGCGTTTCCCCGGCTGTTCTGCGAGACTCGGCCCATGCGTACGACGACGCGGTGGGTGGGGATGACCAGCCTGATGCTCGCTGCGACGGCCGGCGCGGGCCCGAAGAACTCGCAGAAGAAGGCCGAGCTCGAGCGGAGCAGGGAGGGCGTCGAGCGGATCTCGAAGGCCTGCGGCTGCACGGTGGGGGTGGACTTCAAGTTCGACGGCTTCCCCGACGACACCGGTCTGATGGGCGCTGGGCACCAGGTGAGCGAGCTCGCCGAGGCCGCCGAGCGGCAGTGTCAAACGAAGGCGACGAAGCAGGTCTTCTGCAAGGCCGTCGCGAAGGTCGAGGTCGCCTGGGGCGGCAAGGCCTGCGAGAGCGGCGCGGACTTCCCAGCGCCAGAGCTCGTGGACAGGACGCTCAGGACCATCCACTGCATCGGCTCGGGCACGGGCTCGCGGGCCATCTGGGACCTGTTCGACTCGAAGCTCGAAGCGCCGACCACGGAGGTCGGCGACAGCGCGGATGAGGCCGACCCGGGCGTGAAGACCACCGAAGAGCTGGCGCGCTTCCCCGGCAGCAAGGCCCGCCCGGACGGAGTCAGCGGCGAGGAGCTGCGACGGATCAACTCGTACTGGGAAGACATTCTCGCCAGGACCGACGACGTGGTGCGCAACTGCCGCTCGCGGCCGAAGACCGACATCGACTGGGCCTCCTTCAAGGGCCCCCTGGTGCAGTACGGCTCGATGGTCTGCGTGTCGGCGCTCGCCGCGCTCCGCGACGCCTGCAACCCGGTACACCGCGACAAGACCGACTACGCCGAGGTCATCGGCAAGAAGGTCAAAGTGGTGCGCTGCCACTACGACCCGAACCTCAAGGCTGATTCGGACGGCAACGTCAGATCGCGCTACGCCTTCAAGGACGGCGTGTTCGAGATGTGGGCGAAACCCGCGGAGTACGCTGGCGACCACGACGCCGCGTACGCCGTCCAGTTCCTGCGCTTGAACGTCCGCTGACGGCACCGGGCACCGTTCCCGGAAGGGCGCCAACGCACCCGCACTGACCGGAGAGGTCGCCGAAGAGCCGACCTGAGCGCTCGAGCTGAGCTGCGTCAGGGACAGCACCACTGCTGCGCCAGCGCGCGCGGCGTGCCCGGCCCAGGCGCGTAGACGTACGCCGGCGTCGGCACGAGCGCCTGGCACAGCGGCTCGTTGTTCGTGTCCCACGAGGCCGCCGTGCCGACGCGCAGGTGGCGCACCGCGAGCTCGGTGCACGCGGCGCAGGCGGCCGTCTTCGACGTCGCGTCGAGCAGCGGGTCCTGCGCGTGGGCCTTCAACGCGTCGAGCTGGGCCGTCGTCGTCGCGGCGCACCACTCCTTCGCGTGGGCCACGTGGAAGACGCGGGCCAGGGTCACCGCGCGCGGCGGCCCACCCGGACCCCATGGCAGCGGCGGGTCTTCATAGGCGGCCGGCGAGGCGTACGCGCCGTTGGGGCTGACGCCCATGAAGTCGCCGAGCCCACCCTCGGCCAGCGACGTGCCCTGCGGGTCGTCCTTCGCGGTGAGGCGCGCCATCGTGGTGACGCGCTCGAGCGAGAGGCGGAACTCGTTCTTCGTCTTCTTCGCCACCGGCACCTTGCCGGACGCGCGCGCGACCTGCGGCACCATCCACGAGGCGAAGCGCGCATCGAGCGGAATCGTCGTCTGAAGGCCGATGACCTTCAGCTGAATCGCCATGCCGCGCACGATGGCCTCGTTGGTCGCGCGCTGGCCGAAGCAGTGGTCCGACGTCGGGTCCACCGAGGAGAGGCCCTGCGCCGGCTGCCCGAGCGCGCCCAGCGACATGCCCGTCGCCTGGTACACCTGCAGCAGGCCCGAGGTCGCGCAGTCGAAGAAGCGCTGCTTCTGCGCGGCCGTCATCTGCGCGACGTAGAGGTCGCCCACCGCGTGCGAGACGAGCCCGTCTTTCGCGACGAAGCGCACGTCGTCGTGCGGCGCGCACATCGCGTCGTTCACGTCGTACGTCGTCCACGTCGGCAGCGCCTGCAGCACGCCGCGCGCGCCGTGCACGAAGCCCGAGACGAGCGCCGAGAGCACCGCCTTGTCACGCTTCTCCTCCACCGTCGCCCCGGGGAAGTCCTCGAGCGTCGAGGAGCCCCAGCGCTGCCACATGTGGCCCATGCTCCAGGCGTCCTGCAGGAAGTGCTGGCCCATCGCCTCGAGCGCGAGCGCCTCGACCTCACACGCGCGGGACACCTCGGGGAAGCGGCCCTGCACCGCCGTCGCGAGCGGGCGGCACTCGGCGGCGCGGGCCAGGGCGAGCGCGTGAACGCGGGCGTAGAGGCGCTGCGACTGCGGCACGAAGTGGTTCGAGTTCACCGGCCCCATGTGGCTCGCGAAGTCGTGGCACAGCGTCGCGTCGGTGCCGTCGGCCAGGGGACACGTCTCGTGACCGCTCGCCCAGTCCCACAGCGCGTACGAGAAGTCGGGCAACTGCGCGAGCTCGCCCACGGTGAACGTGCGCGTCTGCGCGCGCGTCGTCTGCTCGAAGGCCGCCGGCTGCAGCGTCGGCGCGGGGGTGCCGCCGATGTCCACCGTCGCCGAGGTGGTGAAGACGGTGAGCGTCTGCGGGTCCGACACCGACAGCGGCAAGCCCGCCTGCGCGCGCGTCTGCTCGAAGAGCTGCCGGTGCTCGTCGCTGGGGCCGACCCACCGGTTCCGCGCCGTCTGAGGACCTGCGAAGGGAGAGCAGGAGCGGCCGCCAGCCTCGTAGCAGACCGAGTCCCACGCGAGCGCCGGCAGCGGCAGCAAGATGACGAGGAGGAGCCGGTTCATGGCGTCTCCAGCGCGGCGCGAACGCCGGGGAAGCAGTCGGGCTGGCGGAAGAGCACCTTCTCGAGCGCGGGGTTCGGCGCCGTCCCCGCCGCGACCTCTCGCTCGAACGCCTCGCGGCACGTCGCCGGGCAACAGGCCGGCTCGGTCCACGGCTCCATCGTCGAGCACCCGCGCACGCTGGCGAAGCAGCTGGCCAGGGTGAAGTTCGGCGGCGCGTAGCAGTACGAGAGCAGGTCGGCGCACTCTCCCAGCGCCGTCAGCGCGTCACGCTGGGTCGGATCGAGCTCGACCCGCGCGTTGGAGACCTCGGCGAGCAGCTTCGTCGCTCCGGCGCCCACCGGCGCGAACACGGCGAGGTTCAGCACCGGCGGCAGCGACGGCAGCCTGAAGGCGCTCCCTCCACCGGCGCCACCGTCGGCCCCACCGCCGCCTCCTCCAAGCACTCCGCAGGACGTACAGAGCAGTACACTGAGGACTCGTTTCATGTGGCTCGCTTTCGTGCACGCCCGGTGCCGATGGCAGTGTGGCACGAAGCGCGGTCGCTTCGGCCGGGGACGTTGCGCAGGAAGACGCGCAGTCGTCGGTTGGCCCTGACGCCCGTGTCATCCCGAAGAGCCCAACAGACGCGCGGGTCGTCGAGCCGCGCCCTCGACAGGCAGCTCGACGGAGCAGGGACGTCGTCGAAGACCACGTCTCGCGCTGAGCGCGTCACGGAGAGAACGCGAAGACGAGCGCCTTGCGTCCGAAGGTGACGCGCTTCTTCGTCGCGTCCCACGTCACGCGCTCGCGCTGGAGCGAGTCGACGTACTGCTGGAAAAAGTGCGGCAGGCTGCGGGCGACTCCTCTTCCCACGCCGTAGTCTTCGCGGTCGCGAAAGACGACCCGACCGGCGGCGGGTGCCGTCAGCTCAATCCACAAGCCTGCGCCGAACGAGTTCGTCGAAGGCCACGACACGCGCACCAGCCCGGGCCAGCAGGGCGCTGTTCCCAGTCGCCGGATGACTGCGTGTCCGAAACCGGCGAACGTGAGCCCATGGCCGTCCCGGGCTTCGAAGTGACTGGCATCTTCGTCGCGGCGTTCCGCAAGGCGCTTCAGGACCTCGGGCTGCTCGAGCAGGTGACGGCGAAGCTGCAACCCTCGACGAGGGCCGTTCTCGACGCGCCACACAGCAAGCGCACCCACGACGCCGGTGTGCTCAAGGACCTCTCCGACACGCTGTACGCGGTCGCGGGGAACGAGGTCTCTCAGCAGCACGCCTACCTGATGGCGCGGGACTCGCTGGGGAAGATCCTCATCCCCATGTTCAAGGTCGCCCTCGCGCTCACCGGGCGAACCCCAGCCACCCTGCTCTCCCGCGTCCCCGACTCGGTGCGCCAGGCCCTCCGCGGGGTGAAGGCCACCTGGAACCCCGACGGTCCGAACGCTGGCACGCTGCAGATCGACTACCCCGAGCCGGTGACGGCCGTCGCCGCGGTGACCTGGCGCGGCACGCTGAGGTTCCTCTTCGAGCTGGTCGAGGGCACGCCCGCGCACATCGAGCGAATCGACCTCACGAACGAGCTGCGCACCATCGTCATCGTCGTGCGCTGGTGACGGTCCGCCGGGTGTGGCCGAGGCTGTTACAGGTGACCCGCCTGCTCACACGCCTGCCATCCGGCGGTTGAAACCACGTTGATCTTCCAGCGCACCGAGCTGGCACCCGCGTTGCTCACGCACCGTCATCCCCCGCCACACGGAGACGGTCATGAAGACACGATACACGCTGATGCCCGGGCTCATCGCCCTCTGCGCCTGCAGCACCCTGCCGCCGTCCTCGGAACCGAAAGGCGCCGATGCGACGCTCACCTTGAACGTCCCTCAACGCGTCATCGCCTCGGCCGACGCGCCTGCCCGCTTCACGGTGCTGGTGTCCGGCAGCGCGGAGCCCGTCCGGCTCACCATCGAAGGCGCGCCGGCTGGCGTGACGACCCAGCTCGACCAGCCAGAGACGACGACGTCGTCGGTGGTGACGGTGAAGGTCGAAGCCGGCACCTCGCCGATGACGGCGGAGCTGACGGTGCGCGCGACGGTCGGCACCGTGGAGGCGAAGAAGAGCGTGCGTCTCGACGTCGTGGGCGCGCCGAAGCTGCCCACCCGCGCCCCCGAGATCAGCGTCACGCTCGACCAGCTCTTCTACGCCGCGGGCCAGCGCGTGGAAGCCGTCGTGGACTTCGGCGCCCTCACCCCGCCCTCGACGGTGACCCTCTTCCTGTCTTCGACGGACTCGCGGGACGCGGAGCGACTCGTGCTCGAGCGCGGGCCGGGCAACACCTTCCGGACGGCGGCGGGTGTGCCGACGTCCGCGCTCACGACGGGTGAGGGCGCGCCAAACGACGGCACGCTGCAGCTCCACCCGGGCGACAGCTTCTACGCGCTGTACTTCGTCGACCCCTCGCTCCCGAACCTCGAGGTCGGGCTCGTGTCCGACCTCGCGTTCCTCGACGGCCCAGCGCGCGCCGAGACCCCGACCCACCTCGACAGCCGGCTCGCCCTGACGCCCGACGAGGCCTCGGCGATGAGGCCCATCGCGACGCTGCTGCGCAAGAACGAGCTGCCGCTGCAGCTCGCCGCTCGGGAGCTCATCGCCACCCCGTCCAGTCAGCGAGAGCTCGACCGCATCGTCGCCCTCACCGGTGGGCGCGTGGTGGATCAGCAGCCGGTGGGCCTCGACGGCACCGCCCTGGCCTACCTGCTCGAGGTGCCGACGGAGCGGGTGACCGCCGAGCGGCTCAGCATCATGCGGCACTTCGTCGGCGAGCTCGGCGAGCTCGCGTCCAGTCGCCCTGAAGGCCTCGGCGTGTACGCCCTGGCTCTGGCCGCGCGCCTCGAGGGGCTGCCAGTCACCGTCAACCCCAGGCTCGGCAGCCACGCGGCGCCCACCACCATCGAGGGTGAGCCGCCCAGCGACAACATGAGGGCGCTGGGCCGCGCCGGAGACACGGGCCCCTGCCTGCCAGGCGCCGACGCCGGCAACCCCTGCGTGCGGAACGCGCCGGCTCTGTGGACGTGGCTGTCGCTCATGGACCGGGACACCGAGCGGGTGCGCGTCGGCGTGCTCGACTACGGCTTCGCGCCGAACGCGGACTTCCGCCCGGACGCGGACGGTGGCTTTCGTGAGTGTGACATGACGGGCGGCGCAGCACGGTGTGCCCCGGGGGCAGCGCGGGCGGCGCCGAACGCGGGCGCCTTCGGCGGCGACCGGGTGTGGCACGGCACCGGCTCGGTGACGGCGCTCGGCGGGGTGGTGAACGACGGCTTCGGCGGCGCTGGCACGGGTGGCCAGGTCGCGGTGCCGATGATGTACCGGTACGACAACCTCAACTTCGTCTTCAACATCGGCCGGGGCGTGCGACAGGCAGTGAACGACGGCGCGTCGGTCATCAACATCAGCGCCGGCTACCCGTGCAGCGTCGCGGTGAACGTCGGCCCCGACCTCGACCTCTGCACCGTCGCGGGCCGCGCTGCCATCTGCGCGGTGGTGAGCTTCGGAGTGCTGGGCGCCGCAGCCCTCGTCTGCCAGATCGACCCGCTCCTCTCGTGCGCGGTCGCCAACGGCATCGCGGCGACGGCAGTGACGGCGTGCGTGGGTACGCTCCAGACGAGCTTCGCGCTGGGAGACCCGCGCGACCCGATGCGCTCGGGCATCGTCTACGCGAAGAGCCGCGGCGTGCCGGTGGTGGTGTCGGCGGGCAACGCCTACCCGAGCAGCGTGCTGCCCGACGTGATTCGCGACTACGTCAACCTGAACGACCGCAACACCAGCCGCTGGGGCGTGGTGCCCGCCTCGTTCCCTGAGGTCATCACGGTGGGCGCCGTCAACACCGCCCTCGACAACCAGGAGTTCCTCGGGCCCCGCGTCGACGTCTGGGCGCCCATCTTCACGCGCTACGCCCGGCCCTCGACTGACGACCCGGCGTCGGCGACGGTGTTCGACACCTTCAGCGGCACCTCGGACGCGGCGCCCTACACCACCGGCGTCGTGGCCGCGATGCAGGCCGCGAACCCGCGCCTCAACCCTGCCACCACGACGCTCACGGCCGAGGAGCGGCGCACCCTCACCGAGCGGGTGAAGGCGCTGTTGCGGGACACCGCGTGGACGAACAGCCAGCTCGTCTCGTACGGCTATCAGCACCAGCCGACCGAGCGCCCCCGGCTGCTCAACCCCCTCGGCGCGGTGAAGGCGGCCGCTCGAGGCGCGCTGCCCGACCTGCTGGCCCTGGGGTACGACGACCAGCTCAACTTCGAGGAGCACACCACCGTCGATGACCTGCCGTCCCAGGCGCGCGTCATCTCGGTCGGCTCGTGGGTGACCGGGTCCATCGTGGGCATCCCTGCCGTGCGCCTCGCCTCACCGCCGACCGATGTCGACTCTTTCCGGGTGCGGGGCGTGACGTCCGGGCGGGAGATGGTCTCGCAGGAGCTGCGCCTGCGGGTGCTGGCGGGCGTCACCGAGCTGCCGGTGCTCGTCGTCGATCGCGCCCTCGTGCAGTTCGAGCGTGTGTCCACGACGCGGCTGGGCGACGCCGAGTGGGAGCTCGTGTACCGCTTCTTCACCCGCGAGCCGGACCTGACGTTCGGCGTGACGGCGGCGCCAGGCGACGACTTCGCCTACCGGCTGCGGCTCGAACCACCGGTGCGCGCGACGCCGTCGGTCCGAATCACTGAGCCTGCGGTGGCGATGTCGCGGATCTGCGTCGGTCAGTCGTTCGCGCTCAACGGCCGCGTCTCGTACCCGCCCACCACTTTCACCGAGACGATGGGGCGCTGGCTCATCGATGGCGTCGTGGTGCGGAACACCGCCGACCGCTTCACGCCCACCTTCACCACCGCCGGTCTGCGCCGGATCGTCCTCGAGAGCGGAGGGGCCATGGACTCCATCACCGTCGAGGCGGTCCCGTGCTCGGTGTTCGTACGCATGGCAACTCCGGGCGGGAACGTCGCGGACTATCCATCGGGCTCGAACTCGTATTTGAGCGTGCCCCTGGGAGGGGAGCTGCGGGACGTGTCGGGCAACCTCTTGCCGACGGCGGGCTACACGTTCGAGTGGGTGACGGATCGCGCCGACGCGCAGCCGGGTGGACCGACGTCAGGGACCCAGGTCGTCGCGACGGGCAGCAGCGCCACGGGCCTCTTCTACGCGGTGCCGGGCGAAGCGGCGACCGAGCACCGGCTCGTCCTCATCGTCCGGCAGGGCGGCGTCGAGGTCGGTCGCTCGATCACGCGCCTCATCACCGTGCTGCAGCTCATCTGATGGCTCCGAGCGCGCTGGCGGCGACCTCGTCGTGCGTGGTGAGCCGACCACGCCCGTGAGAGAGTCGCCGCCGTGCGCGCCGACGTGTCGGTCCAGCTGGTGAACCCACCCGCGGCCCCGCCTCCCGGGTCGTCGCCGCGGGCGCTGGGCCAGGGTCGCCTCGTGACCGCGTCGGGCTGGGAGGTGCCGACGCTGAAGGACCCGCGGCTTCCGTTCGGCCTGCTGCTCTTCTCGTACGCCGTCGCGGGCTTCACCTTCCTCGGCTTCAACCGGCAGTGGTGGCAGATGGCCATCATCATGGGCAGCGCGTCGCTGCTCGAGGTGGCGCTGAGCTGGCTGCTGCACCGGCGGAAGATCGTCCCCGTCTCGGCCTTCATCACGAGCTGCTCGCTCGCCATCCTCCTCAACTACTCGCACCACTCGTGGGTGCTGCTGTTCCCCGTCTTCCTCGCCATCGGCTCGAAGTACGTGCTCACCGTCGAGGGCCGGCACGTCTTCAACCCCGCCATGTTCGGCGTGGCGGTCTCGCTGCTCGTCTCGCGCGAGTGGATCACCGCGGCGCCGGCCTACCAGTGGGCCGGTGGTGACGTGACCATCAGCGTCTTCATCGCCACCGCCGCGCTCATGCTCTTCCTCTTCCGCGTGGGGCGCGGGCCGCTGGTGGTGAGCTTCCTCGTGCTCTACGCCCTGCAGACGGCGCTGCGCGCGTACATCATGCGGCACCACCTGCCGTGGCAGACGCTCTTCTTCGGCACCCTCGAGTCGCCGCCCTTCTACCTCTTCACGTTCTACATGATCACCGACCCGGCCACGTCGCCGGCCGGCACACGCGGCCAGGTGCTGGTCGCCCTCGCGCTCGTCGTCATCGACGGCGTGCTGCACTTCAAGGAGAGCGTCTACACGTTCTTCTACGCGGCGCTGACCGTGGGCGTGGTGCGCTTCCTGTGGGCGCACGGCGCGCTGCTGGTGAAGGGTGGCGCGGCCCGGCTCGCGCGGCTCTTCGACCGGGACTCCTTCCTGCGCGTGGGCGCCGTCGGGGGCCTCGGCGTCGGGCTGCTCACCGCGTGGACGACCGTGCTCGCGCCGCTCGACGCGCCGGCCGACGTGGGCTTCCGCTTCGAGCGGGTGGACGTGAAGCAGGCGGGGCTGCACTCCGAGCTGGGCACGACGCTGACCGAGGTCGACCCGCGCCTGCGCCACGTCGCCAAGTGGGTGCTCTCGGTGGGCGACGCCATCGTGACCGGCGACGTGGACGGAGACGGCTTCACCGACGTGCTGCTGACGCACCCGCTCGCGACCGCGAAGGACCGCGTCGGGCTGTACCGGAACCGGGGGGACTTCACGTTCGAGCGGCTGCCCCTTCCGGCGCTCGAGCCCTTGATGAACGACCCGAAGACGCACGGGCTCGCGAGCGGCGGCGTCTTCATCGACGACGACGGGGACGGCGATCAGGACCTGCTCCTCACCGTGGCGTTCGGCAAGACGCGCCTCCTGCGCAACCGCCTGAAGGAGACCGGCGCGCTCTCGTTCGAGGACGTGTCGCTGGCAGCGGGCCTCGACGCGCACACCGTGTCACTCGCGGCGACCTTCTTCGACTTCGACCAGGACGGCGTGCTCGACCTGCTCGTCACCAACGCGCTCACCACGCACCTGCCGGACTACGAGGCGCCGACGCCCCTCAACGTCTTCGCCTTGCCGCCGCCGGCCTCCGAGGGCGACCGCCGCATGTTCCGCTTCATGCACAACGGGTGGCACGACGCCGACAACGGCGGGGTGAACCACCTCTACCGGGGCCGCGGGGACGGCTCCTACGAGCGCCTCGACGAGAAGACCTGGGGCCTGCCCGAGACCCACTGGACGCTGGCCGTCGGCACCCAGGACTTCAACCACGACGGCTTCACCGACCTCTACCTCGCCAGCGACTTCGGCCCCGACGACGTCTACCTGAACGAGGGCGGCCGCCACTTCCGCCGCATCGCGGGGCCGCGCTTCGGCGACGTCGGCAAGGACACCTACAAGGGCATGAACGTCTCCATCGCCGACTTCGATCGCGACGGCTTCTCCGACGTCACCGTCTCGAACGTGCACCACGCGCTGCAGTCCGAGGGCAGCCTGCTGTGGATGGTGCGGCCCTCGAAGAGCGACCCCTTCGTGCCGACCTTCACCGACGAGGCGACGCAGCGGGGCATGTTGAACGAGCGGCGCTTCGGCTGGGGCGCGGCGGCGGGCGACCTCGACCTCGACGGCTGGGACGACCTCGTGCAGGCGAACGGCATGGTGGACACGCGCCTCGACCCCGAGCTCCTGACGCCGAGCCGCGAAGGCTTCGAGTGGCCCTGGAACAAGGGGCGCACCGACTACTGGTACGTGAACCAGAAGCTCATGCAGTCGGGGCCAGACATTCACACGTACGCCGACCGCTGGGGCGACATCCGCGGGCGCCACATCTACGCGAACGAGGCGCGGCGCGCGTACCTGAACCTCGGCCCCGGCAAGCCCGGCCAGTTCGTCGACGCGGCGAAGGCCCTCGGCGTGGACGACCCGGACAACTCCCGCGGGGTCTTGCTCGCCGACTTCGATCGCGACGGAGACCTGGACCTGCTCATCAGCAACCAGCACGGCCCGGCGTCGCTCTACCGCAGCACGCTGCGCTCGAAGCCTGCTCGGCCGCACTTCGTCGCGCTCGAGCTGCACGGAGCCAGCGGCAACGGGGCGGCGGTGGGCGCGGTGGTGACGGTGAGCGCGACCGTCGAGGGACGTCCACTGACTCAGCGGCGTGAGGTGCAGCTCATGGCCGGCTTCGCGGCGCAGGCCGAGCGGCGCCTCCTCTTCGGGCTCGGTGACACGGGTGAGCGACAGGTCGAGGTCACCGTGCAGTGGCCACGCGGCGACCGTCGTTCCCTGCGGCTCGACGTCGATGCGCTCCACGTGGTGCGCGAGGAGTAGAGGCCCTCACTGCGCCGTGCACGCGAACCATGCGTCGAGGCCGACGTTGTACGGCCCGGGCGGGTTGAAGCTGCTGAGCACGGGCGACGGGCTGACGGAGTCGATCGCCTCGTTCGGTCCTCACACCGTCTTGTCGCAGACGACGGTGTGGCGTCGTCGCGACCTTCCCTCTTCGGACAACCCGCTGGGACGGTGCGCCGCCGGCGCAGAAGTCCTCGGAGCCGCGCGAAGATTGCGCCTCGTCACCGCTCAACCGTCCGCGCCCGCGCGGTGGCGACAGGCATCGCAGATGCAGCTTCCGCCCTGCCCTGCGCGCGTCGCGCAGCACGCTTCATCATGATCAAGAGGCACGCCATGACTCTGCATCGCGCATTCCTCGCCCTGGCCCTCCTTGGTGCCGGCGCTGCATTCGCGGCCGACAAAGAGAAGGCCGGCTGCAAGGACTACCCGGTCTTCCCCACCCGCATGCCGGACTACTTCCTCATCGACTGCCAGATGCGCGAGTTCGACAAGTTCGAGTTCCAGACAGGGAAGCGCGAGAAGAACCGCGTCGAGGGCAAGTTCACGATGCTGAAGTACCAGATCGGCGAGAAGAAGACGCAGCAGAGCGGCCTCGCCATCACCCGCAACTACGAGAACGCGATCAAGCAGCTGGGCGGCACCATCGCCGCCAGCGACCCGGACCGCTGGGTCAACGGCAGCGTGAAGGTGGACGGTAAGGAGATCTGGGTCGAGGTCTACAAGGGCAACGGCTTCTACACGCTCAACATCATCGAGAAGCAGGCCATGGAGCAGCACATCGTCGCCGACGCCGCGTCACTCACCGCCGACCTCGCGCGCACCGGCCACGTCACCGTGCACGGCATCTTCTTCGACACCGGAAAGACCGAGCTCAAGGCCGAGTCGAAGGCCGCGCTCGACGAGGTCGCGAAGCTGCTCAAGGCCGACGCCGCGCTGAAGCTGTGGGTCGTGGGGCACACGGACTCGGTGGGCTCCGTCGATGACAACATGAAGCTCGCCCAGGGCCGCGCCGAGGCAGTGGTGAGCTCCCTCGTCAGCGCGCACGGCATCGCGGCGGCGCGGCTCAAGGGGTACGGCGTGGGGCCGCTCGCGCCCATCTCGAGCAACGACGCCGAAGACGGCCGCGGGAGGAACCGGCGCGTCGAGCTCGTGAAGCAGCCCTGACGCACCAGCAGCGCACGCGCCCGGTGTAGAACGAGCCGCGGTGATCCTCTGCTGCCAGCAGTGCCAGACCAGGTTCGACCTCGCAGACGCGCTCGCCACGCCCGGCACTGCGGTGCAGTGCAGCCGGTGCGGACAGCTCTGGACCCTGGCCGCGACCGTCATCTTCAACTGCCGTCATTGCCGGCTGAGCCAGCCCTTCCAGCGCAGCGCCCCTGGAGCCGATGACTGGGCGTGCACGCGCTGCGGCACCCTGCTGCAACCAGGCGGCGCGGTGCGTCGTCCGCCAGCCGAGCCGCCAGCACGGGCGCCGGTGAACACGGGGCGGGTCATGATCTTTGGCGCACCGGCGGGCCAGGTCAACGCGCCGGCCCCCAATCCCCGGTCGCAGATGATGGTGTTCGGTGAGCCGCGCGCGAACGCGATGATGTTCGGCTCGCCAGCCCACACCGGACCGCCGCCGCCCGAGCCCGTCATCGCGCCGTGCGAGACGTGCGGTGAGCTTCGCCTCGAGCGAGGCCCCGCGCCGCTGGGCCTCGTCTTTCACGGCTGCGGTCGCTGCGCCCACACCGTCCTCGACAAGGTGCACGTGGCGGCCCAGCGGGCGCAGGTTCGTTCGAAGGGTTACCGGCCAGGCAGCCGCTGCCCCATCTGCGAGACGCGCGCCCTCGTCGAAGAGCCGCAGACGGGCGAGCGCCCACGGCAGTACCGCTGCACTGCCTGCGACGCGGCGTTCCCGTTCGGCGCCCTGCCGGTGCCCGACCAGCCCGGGCCACGCACGCGCCCTGCGCGCTGGGCGAACTGCAGCGACTGCAGCTCCACCGTCTGGCGCCTCGGCCAGGCCCCGCGCTCGGTCCCCTCGTCCACCTGCGACCGCTGCGGCCGTCGGAAGTTCGACGACGTCGCCCTCGGCCACCGCCGCGCGTGGGCCCGCCAGATGACGGCGCCCCAGCGCCTCGTGTTCGGACTCGGGCCGTCGCCGTACGACTTCTGCATCGTGTGTGGCCACCAGCGCGTCATCGAGGGCCGGTGCGCAGCCTGTGGGGAGGTCTACGACGGCAAGCCGCTCGGGCCGTCTCCCGACGAGCGCTCCGAGGCGACGCTGCTCGAGCGCATCGCCGCCGCTCCCGACGACGACGCGCCCCGGCGCGTGCTCGCGGACGTGCTGCTCGACCGTGGGGACGAGCGCGGTGAGTTCATCACCCTGCAGCTCGACGCCGAGGCGGGCCCGTTGACGGCAGCGGCGCAACAGCGGCTGGACAACCTGCTGGTGCAGATGCGGCACCGTGCCGCCCCGCCTGGCGTCGAGCACACCGGTGTCACCTTCCGCCGTGGGTTTCCCGACGCGGTCGTGTGGCCCGGGTGGACGGACCCGCAGCACCCGGGCTGGCGGACCGTCACCGAGCTGCTCGTCCCCGCGTTCGCGCCCGACGCAGGCCGCCGCGACCTCACCCCGCTCGGCGGCCCTCCGCTCACGAGCCTGCGCCAGCTGCGAGGCGCCGGGCGCACCATCGCGGGGTTTCTCGTCGAGAACCCGCCGCCCAACCTCACGACGCTCGGGCTGTGGCTGGAGCCGCCCGTCGGCGACGGGGACCTCTCGCTGCTTCAGCGCCTGCTCGACGCGCTGCCACGGCTCAACGACCTCTCCGTCCACGAGCGAGGGCCCCAGCGCTTCGGCGCCCGCCGGTGGGGGCCCACGGTGGCCCGCCTCGTCGCGGCCCGGCTCTTCCGCCTGCGCCTGCACCTCGACGAGCTGACTCCGGGGCAGGCCCGCGAGCTCGTCGCCCGGGACGCGCCACACCTCACCCTGCAGCTCGAGCCGGAGCCGTCGATTCGCGCGCGCGCGTGGGTCGAGGTCGATGACGAGGGGACCCGGCTCGTGCTGCGCGAGCAGGTCGAGGCGCCGCTCCTCGAGCGGGTGGCCCTCGCGCTGCGCGCCTCGGGGCTCACCGGCGTCGATGCGCTCGACCTCGCCTCAGGACAGCGGTCGCGCTGGGAGCTGTAGCGTCACCCGCTACAGGCGCAGCTTCTTCACCGTCGTCTGGCCGGCCTTGATCTCCACCTCGATGGAGCTGTCGAGGCCCGCCTCGGAGTTGGTCAGCTTGAGCAGGTGAGTCCCGACGGGCACCGGCACGTCCACCAGCGGCGTGTCGCCCAGCTTCTTGCCTCCGAGGAACACGCTCGTCCACGGCGTCGTCTTGAGCGTGAGCTTGCCCAGCTGCTTCGGCTTCACCGCGACGGTCTTCGGCTTCTCGGCGCTGGTGTCGGCGACGGGCGGCGGCGATGGAGCCAGCGCCACCTCGACCATCAAGCGCTCCCCGGGCTTCGGCAACGGTACGGTGCGTGACGCTGGCAGGTGTCCCTCGAGGGTGGCCTCGAGCAGGTGGTCGCCCGGCGTGAGCGAGTCCAGGGTGACGGGCGCGGTGCCCACGCTCTTCCCGTCGACGGTGATGCTGGCCCCTGGCGGCGAGCTGCTGATGACGAGGACGGGCGGAGCCGGTGGAGGCGGCGTCGGCGCGACGATGGGCTGCACGACCGGGGGTGGAGGCGCCGGGTTTCGGGCAGCCAACAACGCGAAGGTCAGCACCGCGATGACGATGGACCCCACCGCGCCACCGACGAAGACCGGCACCATCGAGCGACGTCCGCCGGTGACCGGCTCAGCGCGGCTCTTCGAGGTGACGCCCGAGCCCGCCGACTGCGCGAGCCGCCGCACGTTGGCGACGCCGTTGGGGGTCATCTCGGCCCGCATCGCCGCCTCGATGAGCTGCCGTCGGTCGTGAATGCGCCGGGCGAACAGCGCGCGCAGGTAGTCGGCGAGGTCGCTCGTCGTGACCGTGAGGCCTCGGCGGCCGAGCCAGCCCTCGAGCGCGTCCTGAAGCTCGCGGGCGCTCTGGTAGCGCTCCTCCTTCCGCGGAGCCATCGCCTTCAAGACGATCTGCTCGAGCTCGGGGTCGAGGTCGGCGCGACGGTCACGCGGCTTCGGCAGGTTTCCGTGCGCGATGGCGCCGAGCACCTGGGTGTCTTCCATCTGGGGGAAGAGCCGGCCACGCGTCACCAGCTCGAAGAGCACGATGCCGAGCGCGAAGACGTCGCTGCGGGCGTCGAGCTGCTCGCCCCTCGCCTGCTCGGGCGACATGTAGCCGAGCTTGCCCTTCAGCTTGCCCGAGGTGGTGTGCTGGCTCGCGAGCTTCGCCACCCCGAAGTCGAGCACCTTGAGCCCGCCGTCGAAGGTGGCGAACAGGTTCTGCGGCGAGATGTCGCGGTGAACGATGCCGAGCGTCCTGCCATCGACGCCCACGCGGGTGTGTGCGTAGTGCAGCCCGTCGGCGGCCCAGGCCACCATCCGCACGGCGTGGTGGTCGAGCAGCGGGAGCTGGTGCTTGATGCCCATGCGCCGCACGACCGCCAGGTTCTCGCCGTCGAGGTACTCCATGACGAGGTAGAGCGACTGGCCGGCCTCGCCGAGATCGAAGATCTGCACGACGTGCGGGTGGTTGAGCTGCGCCGCCAGCCGCGCCTCGGTGAGGAACATGTCCACGTGCTCGGGGTCCGACTCGAGCGCGTCAATCATGCGCTTGATGACGACCAGCCGCTCGAAGCCCTTGGGGCCCGACTGCCGCGCGAGCCAGATCTCAGCCATGCCTCCCTGGGCGATCGGCGTCATCAACAGGTACGAGCCGACCGTCGTCCCGGGCTCCCAGCCGGAACGTGTCTCGGGAAGGCTCACGCTGCTCTCTCGTGCGAAGGGCGCTGCATCGCGGGTAGGTGAGTGTGGTGGCGGGGCACTCACCAGTCAAACGATCATCTCGTCACAATCCACGCGAGTGCTTCACGGCCCGCCGACACGGTTGATCTATGGTCATGACATGCGCGTGCTCGCGGTGACTGCGGCGGTGGTGGCGTTTTGGGTCGCCGCCGCCGCTCCCAACCCGAAGATCGGTGAGGGCCGCAAGCTGCTCGAAGACCTCGAGCTGGAGAAGGCGGCTCGCACGCTGGCGGCGGCCGAGTCGCAAGCTGGCAACGACCGCGCGCAGGTGCTCGAGATCCTCGAGCTGCAGGCAGTGGTGTACGGCACGATGAACAAGGAGGCGAAGGCCCGCGACGCGTTCCGCGAGCTGTTGACGCTCAACCCGGGCTTCAAGCTCCCGCCCGAGCACCCGCCGCGCGTGCGGACGCCGTTCTACGAAGCGAAGGAGTGGGTCGCGCAGAACGAGCCCCTGAAGCTCGAGCAGACCGCGACCACCGAGGCCGGCGTCACCACGCTCACGCTCTCGGTGAAGAAGGACCTCCTGCGGCTCGTGAAGAAGGCGCGCTTCGTCTTGACGGACGGGCCGGCGCCCCAGGTTCGTGAGGCGGCGCTCGAGGCTGGCCTCGCGAAGACGACGGTGGAGGCTCCGAAGCTCGGGTGGACGATTCAGGTGCTGGGCGCCCGCGACGCCATCGTCATCGAGCTGGGGCCCTTCACGCACGAGGTGCCCACCGGCGCTCCGGTGTCGGTCGAGCAGACGAGGGCAGAGGGGAACGAGGGGGTTTCCACGGCCGCGTCCGCCCCGGCCTCGCCGTCGCCGCTGAGGCCTGTCGGGTACGCGCTCTTCGGAGCGGGGGTGGTCGCCGCAGGAGTCGGGGTGGTCTTCGGAGTGCTCGCGAACGGCGCGAGGGCGCGGGTGACCGGAGCGACGCAGGACGGGCAGGGGCTCATCACGTCGCTGACGCAACGGCAGGCGCAGACCCTGGAGCAGCAGGCGCGCTCGCAGGCGGTGCTCGCGAACGTGCTCTTCGGGGTCGGCGGGGCGCTCGCGGCCGCTGGCGTCGTGCTCTTCTTCGTGGGTGCGCCCACGTCGGAGGCTCCCGTGTCGCTGACCATCGCGCCCGGCGGAGTCGTGGTGACCGGAGCGTTCCCATGAAGGTCACCCTGCGCGCCACTCCACCCCTGCTCCTCGTCGCGTTCATCGCCTGCGACAGCGGTCCCCTGGGCGTCGACCAGCGTCGCTTCAGTTGTCGGAGCGACGAGGACTGCATCGACGGCTTCGTCTGCGCGGACCGTGGCGACGGGCGGGAGTGCGTCCAGAGCGCAGCGGCCGGCGGCGGTACCACGGCAGGGGGCGGTGGAGGAAGCAGCGCAGGTGGAGACGCGGGAGGCAGCGCGGGCGGAGACGCAGGAGGCAGCGCGGGCGGAATCGCAGGAGGCAGCGCGGGCGGGGACGCAGGAGGCAGCGCGGGCGGGGACGCAGGAGGCAGCGCGGGCGGAGACGCAGGAGGCAGCGCGGGCGGCTCCGCAGGTGGCTCTGCAGGTGGCGGCGCGGGTGGCAGCGCGGGTGGCTCCGCAGGTGGCAGCGCGGGTGGCTCCGCAGGTGGCAGCAGCGCGGGCGGCTCCGCAGGTGGCAGCAGCGCGGGCGGCTCCGCAGGTGGCAGCGCGGGCGGCTCCGCAGGTGGCAGCGCGGGCGGCTCCGCAGGTGGCGCAGTCGGTCCGCCGACGCAGCTCGTCTTCTCGAATACGGCGCGGACCTTCCCGATCGCGACCTGCTCACCAGCCATCACCCTCGAGACGCGCGACGCGATGGGTCGGGCGAGCCCGGTCAGCGCCGCCACCACCGTGACGCTCACCATCTCCTCGTCCGTGTCGCTGTACCTCTCGGCGAGCTGCGCCGGCTCGCCCCTTCCGACGATGCCGAGCCTCACCGTCTCGCTGACGGCGGGGAGCTCCCAGACGACGTTCTATGCGCGCGGCAGCTCGCCGGGCACCTTCGCGCTCACGGCGACCGCGCCCACCTTCACGCCCGTGATGCAGAACGTCACGCTGCTCAACGGCCCCGACACGCTCGTCTTCACCAACGCGCCGCCTTCACCTCACCGCGCGGGTGACTGCTTCCCGCTCAGCTACCAGACCCAGCGCACGGGCAGCGCGAACCCGGTCGCGTCGAACACGAGCGTCGCCTTCGGCGTGAGCCCCAGCGGCGCCGCCCGCTACTACTCGGACGCGACCTGCACGACGCTCACCTCGTCGCAGATCATCCCCGGGGGCACGTCGACGGGCACCGTCTTCGTCCGCGTCTTGACGGGCGGGACGCCGGTGACGCTCCAGGCGAACGCGGGGCTCTTCACGCCGGCGTCTCGCGTGACGACGGCGCTGCCGATGGTGCGGCGTGGCGCGTGCACGTTCCCAGCCCAGTCCTGGATTGAACTCGACGGTGGCGTGGATGCTGGAGCCCTCGACGGCGGGGTGAGCCAGACGCTCAACCTCAACTGCGGGTTGTCGCCGTTGCCTGTCGATCTCACGAACACGATGCTCTTCATCCAGTCCTCGACGTCGGGGCCGTTCAGCGACGCGCTGATCAGGTGCCGACTCGGCGCCACGCCAGGTGACAGCCTGCGCTGCGTCCGCCGTGCTGGTGAAGCGGGCGCGTCGGTGAACTGGCAGGTCGTCGAGGTGCCCATGGGCGTTCGGGTGGCGACAGCCTCATCCTCCAGCTGCCCGAGCGCCGTGACGTTGTCGGCGATGGTGGACCCCGCGAAGGCGTTCTTGTTGAAGACCCAGGCCAACTCCTCGACGGCGTTCGATGATGAGGACCTCGTCGTGCTGACGCTGACCGGGCCGACGTCGGTGTCCCTGTCGCGGACGGACTGCCAGGGCATCGATGTGCAGGCCGTCGAATGGGAAGGCGTGACCGTGACGCGCGGCGTGCTCGACGGTGGGCTCGCGGCGCAGCGGACCTCCGGTTCGATTCTGGGGCTCACTCCCGCGACGACGCAGCGCGCGCTGCTGGCGCAGCCGGGCACGATGACGAACGGAGACCTGCCGATGTGCGGGGTTCTGGCGCGCGCGACGGCCCCTGGACCCGGCGAGGTCGCGTTCACGAGGGCCATGGGTGACGGTGGCTGCAGCACCAACGCGCTCGACCGCGTCGAGTTCGAGCGGCTCGACTTCGGCTCACGCGCCACCGTGCAGGAGCGCACGCTGACCTTCAACCCGACCGTCAGCAACCTGGTCTCGACCATCACCGCCGTCGACCCCACCAGGACCTTCATCTTCGCGAGCAACCAGGGCGCCTTCGGGCAGAGCCTGGGAGAGACGTCGTCCCCCGTCTTCGCGTCGCCGCACGAGGCGACGTTCAGCTTCGATCTGACGACCCCGACGACGGTGACGGTGCGCCGGCCGAGGTCGGCCTCGACGGCGGCCGTGACCTTCTACGTCGTGCAGCTCGAGTAGCGCCCGGGCCGTCGGGCAGCACGAGCGAGATTGCTGCTCGTCGTGCTCGACAGGCCGCCTCGCTGCGGCTTTGGTCTGCCCTCACCAACCCTGGAGGGGACATGACCCGACTGATGCTCGACTACCTCTACGACCACGAGTCCACCCGCGCCCAGCAGGTGTACCTGACCCAACCCCTCGGCGGCGGACAGGCGAGGGACTACACGTGGGCCCAGGTGATGAGCGAGGCGCGCAAGATGGCCGCGCACCTGCGCACGCTGGGCCTCTCGCCCGGCGACAAGGTGGCCATGCTGTCGAAGAACTGCGCCCACTTCTTCATCGCTGAGATCGCCATCTGGATGGCGGGCTACACGACGGTCGCCATCTTCCCCACCGAGGGCCCGGACACCATCCGCTTCGTGCTCGAGCACTCGGACTCGAAGGTCCTCTTCGTCGGCAAGCTCGACAACTGGGCCTCGCAGGCGCCAGGCGTTCCCGCGCACCTCAAGCGCATCGCCTTCCCGCTCGGCCCGAAGAGCGACGACGCCGGCGACAAGTGGGACGACCTCGTGGCGAAGACCGCGCCGCTCGACGGCAAGCCAGCGCGTGACCCGAAGGACCTCGCGATGATCATCTACACCTCGGGCTCCACCGGGCAGCCCAAGGGCGTGATGCACAGCTTCGAGCGCGCGACCGAGGCGACCCGACGCATCGTCGAGCGCATCAAGCTGGGCGACGGCGACCGGGCGCTCTCGTACCTGCCCCTCGCGCACATCTTCGAGCGCGCGTACATCGAGTGCGCGTCGATGCTGACCGGCGGCGCCCACATCTTCTTCGCCGAGTCGCTCGAGACCTTCGTCGCCGACCTCAAGCGCGCGCACCCGACGCTCTTCCTCTCGGTGCCCCGTCTCTGGCTCAAGTTCCAGCAGGGCGTCTTCACCAAGCTGCCCCCACAGCGCCTCGACCTCTTGCTCAAGCTGCCCATCATCAAGGGCCTCATCTCGAAGAAGGTCCTCACGGGCCTGGGCCTCGACGCCGTGCGCCTCGCTGGCAGCGGGTCGGCGCCCATTCCTGCCGAGCTCATCGCCTGGTACCGCCGCCTCGGCCTCAACCTGCTCGAGGGGTACGCGATGACCGAAGACTTCGCGGTCTCGCACCTGTCCACCGAGACGTTGAACGCGCCGGGCTACGTGGGCGTGCCGTACCCGGGCGTCGACGTGAAGATCACCGAAGAGGGAGAGGTGCTCATCAAGTCGCCGGGCACGATGGTGGGCTACTACAAGCGGCCCGATCTCGACGCCGAGGCCTTCTCCGCTGACGGCTTCTTCCGCACCGGTGACAAGGGCGAGCGACGCCCTGACGGCCTGCTCAAGCTGACCGGCCGCGTGAAGGAGCTCTTCAAGACGGCCAAGGGCAAGTACGTGTCGCCGGCGCCCATCGAGAACAAGCTGAACGAGCACGCGCTCATCGAGCTGTCGTGCGTGTCGGGGGTTGGCCAGCCGTCGGCCTTCGCGATGGTGGTGCTGGCCGAGGACATCCGCAAGACGCAGACGAGCCCCGAGACGCGCGCGCGGGTCGAGAAGGAGCTGGGCGAGTGGCTCAAGCAGGTGAACGCGGGGCTGTCGGCCTACGAGCAGCTGCAGATGCTCATCGTGATGCCGGGGCCATGGACCATCGAAGAGGGCACGCTCACGCCGACGATGAAGCTCAAGCGCGCGAAGATCGAGGCGCTCATCGGGCCGAAGCAGGAAGGCTGGTTCGCCAACTCCGCGCCCGTGCAGTGGGCGTGAGCTGACAGGAGCCCCCATGCCGCTGCGCTCGCGGGTCGCCGCGCTGCTCTTCTTCTCGGGCGCGTGCGCCCTCGTCTACCAGGTGGCATGGCTCCGCGAGCTCCGGCTCATCTTCGGGGCCTCGACCGCGGCGTCGGCGGCGGTGCTCGCCATCTTCATGGGCGGGCTCGGCCTCGGCGGCGCGCTGCTGGGCCGGCGGGTGGACGCGAACCCGCAACCCCTGCGGCTGTACGCGAAGCTCGAGCTCGCGGTGGCCGGCGTGACGCTGGTGACGCCGGTGCTGGTGGGGCTCGCGCGCGCCGTCTACATCGCGGTGGGCGGCGCGGCGACGCTGGGCGACGTGGGCGCGACGCTGGCGCGGCTCGTGCTCGCGGTGCTGGTGCTGGGGGCGCCGACGTTCCTGATGGGGGGCACGCTGCCGGCTGCCGCGCGCGCCATCGAGACCGCTGGCGACAAGGGGCGCAGCGGCGTGGCGACGCTCTACGGCGTCAACACCTTCGGCGCGGTGACGGGCGCGGTGCTGGCCAACTTCGTGCTCATCGAGGCGCTGGGGACCCGCCAGACGCTCTTCTTCGCGTGCGTCGTCAACGCCGTGGTGGCTGGCGTCGCCTGGCGCCTGTCGCAGGGCCTGGGCGCGGCCTCGAAGAGCGGGGCTCAGCCCGAGCAGGAAGACGACGTGGCCCCCTCGGCGCCGCCGCGCTTCGTCCTCGTCTCTGCGGGTGTCGTGGGCTTCGCCTTCTTCCTGATGGAGCTCGTCTGGTACCGCATGCTCGGGCCGCTCCTGGGCGGCAGCTCGTACACCTTCGGCCTCATCCTCGCGGTGGCGCTCGTCGGCATCGCGGTGGGTGGCGTGCTCTTCGCGGCAATGGGGCGGCAGCGCGCGCCCACCCTCACCTCGTTCGCCCTCACCTGCGCGGTCGAAGCGGCGCTCGTCATCATCCCCTTCGCGCTCGGGGACGAGGTGGCGCTGCTGGCGCTCTTCCTTCGCCCGCTGCGGGGCTTCGGCTTCCTGGGGCTCGTCGCGGCCTGGAGCGTGGTGGCGGCGCTGGTGGTGCTGCCGGCCGCCATCGTGTCGGGCTACCAGTTCCCGATGCTCATCGCGCTGCTGGGCAGCGGGAAGAAGAACGTCGGGCGCCACATCGGCAACGCGTACGCCGCGAACACCGTGGGCGCCATCGCCGGCTCACTGGCGGGGGGCTTCGGGTTGCTGCCGTTGCTCGGCGCCACGGGCTCGTGGCGGCTCGTGGCGGCGGTGCTGGCCGCGCTGGGCGCGAGCGCGGTGGGGCTGGCCCTTCGCGCGAAGACGCCCGTGCGTGCGTTCCTGGCCCCGGTGGCGTTCACCGCGGTGTCCGTCGCGCTGCTCTTCGCGACCGGTCCCACGGCGGCCTGGCGCCACAGCCCCATCGGGGTGGGCCGCGCCGACGACATCATCGCCCGGCCGTCCGAGGTCGCCGTCGAGAACTGGCTGCGCGCGTCGCGCGACGGGATTCTGTGGGAGGCCGACGGGAGGGAGAGCTCGGTGGCCCTCAACGGCCGCCTCGGCATGGCCTTCATCGTGAACGGGAAGAACGACGGCAACGCGCGGAGCGACGCGGCGACGCAGGTCTTCTCGGGGTTGATGGGCGCGGCGCTCCACGCGGCGCCGAAGCGCGCGATGGTGGTCGGCCTCGGCACCGGCAGCACCGCCGGGTGGCTCGGCGTCATCCCCGGCATGGAGTCAGTGGACGTGGTGGAGCTCGAGCCCGCCATCCTCCGCGTCGGCGATGACTGCACGCCGGTCAACGCGGGGGTGATGAAGAACCCGAAGGTGCACCTGTCCATCGGCGACGCGCGCGAGGTGTTGCTCACCACGCGCGAGCAGTACGACATCGTCTTCTCGGAGCCGTCGAACCCGTATCGCGCCGGCATCTCGAGCCTCTACACGCGCGACTTCTACGAGGCGGTGAAGACGCGCCTGTCGTCGAAGGGCGTCTTCCTGCAGTGGCTGCAGGCCTACGAGGTTGACGCGACCGCGCTGCGCATCGCGATGACGACGCTCTCGAGCGTCTTCGCCCACGTCTCCGTGTGGACGACCCAGCAGGGCGACCTCATGCTCATCGCCACCGCCGAGCCGCTGACCATCGACGCACCCACCCTGCGCGCACGGCTCGAGACCGAGCCCTGGCGCAGCGCGATGGCGCACGTGTGGCGCGCGACCGGGCTCGAGACCTTCCTCGCGCACCACCTGGCCACGCCGCAGTTCACGAAAGGCATCGCGGACGAAGAGGGCCCGGGCCGCGTCAACTCCGACGACCGCAACCTGCTCGAGTTCGCCTTCGCCGGCGCGGTGGGGCGGGGCGCGGGCTTCCCGGTCACCGACGTGTGGAACGCAGCGATGGCGAAGAAGGCCGACCGGCCCGCCGTCACCGGAGACGTCGATTGGGTGAAGGTGGCGGAGCGCCGCGCGCAGATCAGCCGGGTGCCGTTGCCGCGCGGCGTGTCGCTGAGCCCGCCCCGCGCCGCGATGCTGCGCGCCGTGTGGCGGCACGCGGCCGACGACCTGCAAGGCACGCTCGCTGCGCTCAAGAGCGACGAGGCCATCGGCTCCGAGACGCTGCTCGAGGCCGAGGCCGCGGCCGAGGCGTTCGCCGAGGTGGGCGACGCACGGGCGCTCACGCACCTCGAGCTGGTGCGCGCGCAGGAGCCGGTCGAGGCCGATGCGCTCGAGGCGCGCTACCTGCTGCGCAGCGGGAAGGCTGACGAGGCGTCGCAGAAGCTGGCCGCGGCGCTCGTCGCCTACCGGAGCGATCCGTGGCCACGCGCGCGGGTGATGTACCGGGCCATTCTGCTCGCCGGTGAGCTGGCCAACCTCGGTCCCCCGCACGCCGAGCGGCTCTTCGCGGCGCTCGAGAAGCCCTTCTCGGTGACGATGCACGACGGCGCGCGGCGCATGGCGCTGCTCGAGGTGGCGATGCGCCTCGACGGGACGAAGTGCGCGACCGCCGTCGCCCAGCTCGAGCCCCACTTCCCCTTCGAGCGCGGGCCGCTGGAGAAGCGCGTGGCGTGTCTCAAGCGCGGAGGAGCGGCCGCCGAGCTCGCCCGGGCCACCGCCGACCTGCAGCGCTTCGTCGCGGCCAGCCCCCCGCCCTTCGCGAGGTCGGGTGGAGGGACCGGCGACGGCGACTGAGCTATGACCAGGCTCCATGCCTCGTCGAGTCACCACGCCGCAGGTCCCCGCCGTTCCTTCTCCCACGCCAGCGACGACGCCGTCCGTCAACGGCACCACCGCGACGCCCGCGACCACCGCGGTGAGCGGCGTTCGCGACGCCTTCACCAGCTCGGCGGCGCCGGCCATCGAGACCGTCTTCACGCCCGGCAACCAGGCGCTGCAGATGGAGCTCAAGGAGCTCGACGCCATCATCAACGCGCGCCGGGCCGACGCCAGGCAGTTCGCCACTCCTGGCGAGAACCCGTACCGGATTCAGTACGCGGTCTACAACCTCACTGATCCGCAGGTCATCGCGAAGCTGACCGAGGCCTCGCGCGCCGGCATTCACGTGCAGCTGCTCATCGACTCGGCGCAGATCGCGCCCGACCGGCCCTGGAACACGGTGGTGGACGAGCTCAAGAGCGCGGGCTTCTCGCACGCCGAGACGCACAAGGGGCTGACCGAGGCTCAACGCCGCGACACGCAGATCATCGAGATCGACATGGGGCGGGGCCTCTTCCACCTGAAGGCCCGCACCTTCCGCTACCCGGACCCGCAGACCGGCGCGCTCAAGGAGACGCTCCTCACCGGCTCGCACAACCCGCAGGAGTCGGCGCACAAGAACAACGAGAGCCTGCACCGCGTCACCGACCCGGGCCTCATCGCGAAGTACACGGCGGCCATCGAAGCGCTGAAGGCGGGCAAGCCGATTCAGAACTCGTGGGACGAGGCGGCGCCGGTCAACGTCCTCTTCACCTCGCCGACCGCGAAGGGCACCCGCGTCGCCGACAAGCTGTTCTCGATGATCCGCGACGAGAAGGAGCTCATCTTCATCTCCGTCTTCACCCTGCGGAACATCACCAACAGCGAAGGGCGGACGAAGCTGGTGGACGAGCTGGCCGCGGCGAAGGCGCGCGGGGTGAAGGTGACGGTGGTGACCGACCAGAAGCAGGCTGACGGCGTGGACGTGGACGGGAACCCGCGCCCCGACTCGAGCGACGACGACACCGAGGACCTGCTGCGCGCCGCCGGTATCCCCACGTACGAGGTGACGAACCGCGCGGGCCCGCACACCGCGATGCACCTCAAGTCAGCAGTCTTCGGCCTCACCGACATGAAGGTCGTCACCGACGCGGGCAACTGGACCTTCTCGGCCATGGGCAGCAAGGCGTCGAGGCCGAAGAACGCCGAGTCGGTGCTCTTCATCGACTCGAAGAAGGCCGACGGGAACAAGACGGGCATGCAGTACCTCGGCGAGTACCTCAGCATCCTGAGGCGCTACGCCCCGCAGAACCACGGCGGCCCCGAGGTCGAGAACCTCATTCGCGACCTGCAGGCCACGCCGGGCTGGCCGAAGGTGAAGGTGAACTTCGACGTCATCGCGCGCACGAACTGGGGCCAGGACGTCTACCTCGTCGGGAACACCCCCGAGCTCGGCGGCTGGGGCCAGACCGGGCCGGGCCTCAAGCTCGACACCGACTCCAGCACGTACCCGTCGTGGAAGGCGAAGGACGTCGAGCTGCCGCTGGGCACGACGCTCGAGTACAAGGTCATCAAGCGCAACCCCGACGGCCGCATCGACTGGGAGCCCGGGCAGAACGCCGTGCTGGTCGTGGACAACTCGCGCACGCAGACGCCGAAGACGCTCGACGTCCGCGATGACTTCAACGGCGACAGTTGAGCGCGCGATGTCGAGGCTCCTGTTGCTGGTGACCATCTCCGGCGTCTTCGCCTGTGGAACCACGCCGACCCGTCCCTGCTCGGCGGCGTCCTGCCCGCTCGGCTGCTGCAGCGCAGGCCGGTGCGAGCCCGGCACGCTCCCGTCGGCGTGCGGAACGAACGGCGCCGCCTGCGTCACCTGTCGAACGGGAGATCAGTGCACCTTGAACCGGTGCACGTCCGCGGGTGGCGGGAGTTCTGGCGGCTCCTCGGCTGGCGGCTCCGCGGCTGGCGGCTCCTCGGCTGGCGGCTCCTCGGCTGGCGGCTCCACGGCTGGCGGCTCCGCGGCTGGCGGCTCCGCGGCTGGCGGCTCCACGGCTGGCGGCTCCGCGGCTGGCGGCTCCGCGGGTGGCGGCAGCGCGGGGGGCATGGCGGGAGGTGGTGCTGCGCGACGGTGGGCGAACCTGCAGTGGCCCCCCTGGGCGACCCTCGACGCCGGGGCGAGCCTGACGATGTACGGGCAGGTCTGGGTCGAGGGACGCACGGGCAGCGTCGGCGCGACGCCCGGACTCAGCGGAGAGGTGGGCTTCGGTCCTCACGGCACCCGGCCTGACGACCCGGACGCTGGCTGGAGCTGGCAGAGCACGACCTTCAACGTGGACGTCGGAAACAACGACGAGGTGCAGGGACCCGTGACGCCGCTGACGCCCGGCGTGTGGGACGTCGCGTTCCGCATGCGGCTGCCGGCGGCTTTCGCGGGAGCGGTCTTCGGCGACCGGAGCGACCGCGGCCGGGTCGGCAGCGACGACGGCTATCAGACGGAGAACGCAGGCCGGCTCGTGGTGCCCGGCCCGGGCGCGCGGCTCGAGGTCGCGAGCCTCAACCTCCAGTGCCTCACCGGTGACGTGGCGGCACGGCTCGACGCCGCGGCGCAGCGGTTCGCACAGCTCGGCACCGACGTCATCGCGCTGCAGGAGGTCTGTGTCCCGGCTCAAGACGCGGGCGTGACCGACACCGCTGAGATGCTCGCTGGCCTCCTCAGCACGCGCACGGGCCGACGCTGGACGAGCCGCTTCGCCTTCACGCACCTCGCGAACAACGTGACGCCCGAGGGCCTGGGCCTGGTGACGGCGCTGCCGCTGAGTGAGCTGCAGGTCATCGACCTGCCCGTGGGGGACTTCCAGCGGCGCGCCCTCATCGGCGTCGTCGCGTCCTCCGTCGGCATGGTCGCGGTGGCGGCGACCCACTTCTCGTTCCGCACCCAGGACGCGCAGGTGCGGGTCGCGCAGGCGAACGCCATCGTCACCGCCCTCGGCCAGTTGATGCCCGCCACGCCGCGCCAGTTGGTGCTCGGTGACCTGAACGCGATTCCCACCGAGGCCTGCCACGACGTCTTCCGCATGGCGGGCTTCGTCGATGCATGGAACGCAGTGCACCCCTCCCTCCCCGGCTTCACGCACACGAGCACGAGCCCCACCCGGCGCATCGACTACGTGTGGGCGCGAGGTCCGCTCGACGCGGTCGCGGCGGAGACCCAGTTCGGCGCCCCCTTCCGCGGTACCGAGTACGTGTCGGATCACCTCGGCCTGACCGTGGAGTTCTCGACGCGCTGACCTCGGCGCGCCGGCTCCGGCGTGACGGAGCGGGGCATGCTCGCGAGGGCGCGCTGGCCCGAGGGGGGCCTTCCCCGGCCGTCCACCGACCTCACCATCGGCGACGTCCACTGGCTGAAGGTGGCCGAGCGCGAGGTGAACCGCGTGCAGCGCCCTCGTGGCCGAGCCGACCGCACCTGGACTGCTGCACGCCGGGTGGCAGCACGCGGCAGACGACCTGCCCGGCACGCTCGCCGCGTTGAAGGCGGACGAGGCCATCGTGTCCAGCACGCCGCGCGACGCCGAGCGGGCCGTACACGGCGACCGTCACCGTCCCCTTGAGGGAGCGGCGGCCGAGGGGTGCAGCCTGAGCGCCTGGGCAGGCGGGGTAGCTCCGGTTCGGTGGCGCGGGCGGCGGTCTTCACCGCGACGCCGGGGGCCGCAGGTCGGCGAGCGCCTGGTCGACGTCGATGGTCGGGTCCGGCGTGAGGCTGATGACGAGGTCCTGCCTGCTGGGGACGACCTCGACGCGTACGCCCACCGTCGCCGGGCGCACCAGCGCTGTCCTGCGCCACAGCCGCCAGCCTCCATCGGGCGTCATCGCCTCGAGCTGGCCGAGCCACGCCCCCGGCACGCCACCCGACACGACACGCCACCGCAGGAGCGAGGGGCTGCACGCCTCGAGGCGCTCGCCGGGCGCGTCGCTCAACGCGGTCAGCTCCCAGCCCTTCCATGGCTCGCAGGGCGCGACCTTCGGACAGCCGGACAAGGCGGGGACGAGCAGGAGCCAGCGCATCATCGAGACGATGCCGCACCGGCGGCCGGTGCTGCTACATCTCCCGCCATGCTGAAGGACGCCACGCCGAAGACCATTCGCCTGTCCGAGTACCGCCCGCCCGACTTCGCCATCGAGCGCGTCGCCCTCACCTTCGACCTCGACGTGGACCGCACCGAGGTCGAGGCCGAGCTCGTCTTCCGACGCCTCGGCGGCCTGGGTCCGCTCGTGCTCGACGGCGCCGACGACGCCGAAGGTTCGGGCCAGCTGCTCTCGCTGCGCATCGACGGCGTGGAGCCACCGGCCAGCGCGTTCACCGTCTCCGAGAACGGGCTCACCCTGCACGCCCCGAAGGACCGGTTCACGCTGACGACCCGCCGCCGCCTGACGCCGTCGAAGAACAAGAGCCTCGAGGGCCTCTACGCCTCGGCGAGCGGGCTCTACACGCAGTGCGAGGCCGAGGGCTTCCGGAAGATCACCTGGTACCTCGACCGCCCCGACGTGATGAGCGTCTTCACCGTCACCCTGCGCGCCGACCCCGAGCGCTTCCCGGTGCTGCTCAGCAACGGCAACAAGGTGAGCGAGCGCGACGAGGTGGTGAACGGCCAGCGCCGGCGCGTGGCCGTGTGGCACGACCCGTTCAAGAAGCCCTGCTACCTCTTCGCCGTCGTCGCGGCGGACCTGGTGGCGCGCAAGGGCTCGTTCACCACCAGGAGCGGCCGCGCCGTCGAGCTCAACGTCTGGGTGCAGCCGCACGACCTCGACCAGACGGCGCACTGCCTCGACAGCCTCGTCAAGTCGATGAGCTGGGACGAGACGCGCTTCGGCCGCGAGTACGACCTCGACGTCTTCAACCTCGTCGCCGTGTCGGACTTCAACATGGGCGCGATGGAGAACAAGGGCCTCAACGTCTTCAACACGAAGTTCGTGCTCGCCCGCCCCGACACCGCGACCGACGTGGACTTCGCGAACATCGAGGGCGTCGTCGGCCATGAGTACTTCCACAACTGGTCGGGCAACCGCGTCACCTGCCGCGACTGGTTCCAGCTCTCGCTGAAGGAGGGCTTCACGGTCTTCCGCGACCAGGAGTTCTCGAGCGACGTCGGCTCGCGCGCGGTGAAGCGCATCGAAGAGGTGCGGCGCCTGCGCAGCCTGCAGTTCCCCGAGGACCAGGGACCGACGGCGCACCCGGTGCGACCCGATAGCTACGTCGAGATCTCCAACTTCTACACCGTCACCATCTACGAGAAGGGCGCCGAGGTGGTGCGCATGTACCTCACGCTGCTCGGCGAGGAGGCCTTCCGCCGCGGCACCGACCTCTACTTCTCGCGGCACGACGGCCAGGCCGTGACGACCGACGACTTCCTCGCGTGCATGGCCGAGGTGAGCGGCCGCGACTTCCGCCAGTTCAAGCGCTGGTACTCGCAAGCCGGGACGCCGCGGGTGAGCGCGCGCGGAGCCTGGGACGAGCCCACGAAGACGTGGACGCTCACGCTCTCGCAGACGGTGCCGCCGACGCCGGATCAGCCGAGGAAGGAGCCGATGCACATCCCCGTCGTCACCGCACTGCTGGGGCGCGACGGCAAGCGGCTGCCGCTGGTCGTGAACGGCGAGCGGCGCGGCGTCGAGACCGTGCTCGAGCTCACCACCGACGAGGAGCGCTTCGCCTTCACCGGCCTGTCCGAGAAGCCGGTGCCGTCGCTCCTGCGGGGCTTCTCGGCGCCGGTGCAGCTCGAGACTGACGACGACGAGGCCGCCATCCTCTTCCGGCTCGCTCACGACGACGACGCCTTCAACCGCGTCGAGGCCGGCCAGGAGCTGTTCTTCCGGCACCTCTTCGCGAACGTCGCCGCGCTGCAGGCGGGCGGGGCACTGACCGAGCCTTCGACGGCGCTCGTCGATGCCGTGAAGACCGCGCTCGCGACCTCGCTCGAGCAGGGAGACCCGGCGTTGCTCGCCCTCGCGCTCTCGGTGCCAGGCATCGACCTCATCGGCGACCGGCTGCCGTGGGCGGACTACGCGAACGCCTTCCTCGCGCGCGAGCACCTCGTCACGGCGCTCGCCTCCACGCTCAGGCCCCTCATCAGCGACGTTGACGCGCACCTCTCGAAGGGCCTCGACGGAGCGCCGTACCGCTTCACCCCCGACGACGTGGGCCGCCGCAGCCTGCGCAACCTGATGGTGTCGTGGCGCGCGCGCCTGCCGGACGGAGAGCACCACGTCGTGGGCCACCTCCGCCGCGCCGGCTGCATGACCGACACCCAGGCCGCCCTCGCGCTGCTCGCGAACACCGAGAGCCGCGCACGCGACGAGGCGTTCGCCGCCTTCTACGCGCAGTGGAAGGGCGAGGCGCTCATGGTGGACAAGTGGTTCACCATGCAGGCCATGAGCACGCGGGCGCGGGCGCTCGACGATGTGCTCACGCTCACGACCCACGAGGCCTTCACGCTCGAGAACCCCAACCGCGCGCGCTCGGTCATCGCGTCGTTCGGCATGGCGAACCCGCTGCGCTTCCACGAGGCGTCGGGGCGCGGCTACGTCTTCCTGGCCGAGCAGGTGCGGGCCCTCGACGTCTTCAACGCGCAGATCGCCGCCCGGTTGATGACGCCGCTGACGCGCTGGAAGCGGCAGGACCCGCCGCGGCAGGCGCTCATGAAGCGCGAGCTGCAGCGCATCCTCGACCGGGAGGGCTGCAGCAAGGACGTGTACGAGATCGCGACGAAGTCGTTGGCCTGAGCGATGTCCTCCACGTCGCGGGCGACGACGCTCTACCGATGGATGCCGGTGCTGCTCGCCGCGCTGCCGGTCCTCCTGTGCCTCGCGAGCGGGCTCGTTCGCCGCGCCTTCCCACCCCCGCCTCCAGAGCCCTTTCCGCGCCTGCTCATCCCCGGGGGCGCGGCGTTCCTCTCGAAGGACGCTGGCGAGTCCGAGCACTGCTACGCGCACACCGTCGCCCGCGTGGGTCCCGTGTCGTCCGACGCCGCCGCGAGCTGGGCGAAGCGCCTCGACCTGCCCTGTGACGCCGACGTCGACGGCGGCGCTCCGTGTCCCGCGTGGTCGACCGCGCACCGCAAGGATCGGTCCTGGGGCCATGAGCAGGACGAGCCCGACGGCCTCGACACGGTGCAGGCGCGGCTCGACGGCACCACGCTGGTCGTGGACTGGGGTGACTACCTCTGCGCCGGGCCGCTGTGACGCCGCGCCGGCCTCACGTCCACCTCGCGCACGACACGTTGGCGAGCAGCACCTCGTCTGCGGCTAGCAACGAGGCGCCAGCAGCCAGCGCCCAGCCAGACCGCGACATGCGTCGCGAGCGACTCAAGCCCCGATGTGGCGCACGTCGATGACTGCGTCCACGACGTGGCGCAGGCGCCGGCGCTGCCGCACGAGCGGCCACCAGTCGTAGAGCAGCGCCTCGAGCGGCCGCCACATCGCGACCCACCCGGTGATGACGAGGCCCTCGCGAACGATCTGCCGCAGCGGCCCCTCGTCCATCCGGCGCCCCACCACCTCGGCCAGCGCGAGGAAGGACACGAGCACCGAGAGCCCGACCGCGAAGAGGTACCGGGTGCGCTGCCAGTGCGTCGTGAGCCGCGCCTGGGCGCGCTCCGCCTCGTGCCGGAAGTGGACGCGAATGGCCTCCGCAACCACCTCGGTCGGCAGCAACGGGTCCGCGTCGTCGAAGACCAGCACGAGGCTCACCGGACTGCTGGTGCCGACCTCCGCCACCGACGACACGATGTACTCGACCGCCTCGGGGTCGAGCTCACGCTCTCGAAACGGCGCGGGGTCGCGGTTGTCGAAGAGGTGCCGCGGGCTCTTCAAGCGCAGGTCGATGCACCATCGCCCGTCGGCGAAGCGATAGCGCGAAGGCTGTGCCGGGGTGCTCGTCGTCACGTCGCGCTCTTACACCGCTCCCCCGGCCGCTCGGGCGACTCTTCTCGCAGCGCAACGTCCGTCTGTTGGGCGTTGACTCCCGCGTCCGTCGAGGCGAACACGTCACCCCTCAGGAGGCCCTCACGTGGGTTCGTTCAAGGACGTCTCGTCGGAAGTCGAGTTCGGCGCACAGGAGCACGGCGTCATCGAGCTGTGGAAGCGGCAGAACACCTTCCAGCGCTCGGTGGACCAGCGCAAAGACGCGAGGAACTTCATCTTCTACGACGGGCCTCCGTTCGCGACCGGCCTGCCCCACTACGGACACCTCGTCGCCTCGACGCTGAAGGACATCGTGCCGCGCTACTGGACGATGCGCGGCTTCCGCGTCGAGCGGCGCTTCGGCTGGGACACGCACGGCCTGCCCATCGAGATGCAGGTCGAGAAGACCCTGAACCTCTCGGGGCCACAGAGCATCCGCGAGTACGGCATCGCGAAGTTCAACGAGGCCTGCCGCGGCTCGGTGCTCACCTACGTCGAGGAGTGGCGCCGCACCGTCACCCGCGTCGGCCGCTGGGTCGACTTCGACAACGACTACAAGACGATGGACCTCTCGTTCATGGAGAGCGTCTGGTGGGTCTTCGCCGAGCTGTGGAAGAAGGGCCTCGTCTACCAGGGCCGCCGGGTGATGCCGTACTCGTGGCGCCTCTCGACGCCGCTGTCGAACTTCGAGGCCGGCCTCGACTATCGCGACGTCGATGACCCGGCGCTCACCATCCGCCTCGCGCTCGACGAGCCCATGGGCGGGAAGAAGACCTCGCTGCTCGTGTGGACGACGACGCCGTGGACGCTCCCGTCCAACCTCGCGGTCGCGGTGTCGAACGACATCGACTACGTGCTGGTCGATCACGAAGACGGCCAGCGGTACGTGGTGGCGAAGGACCTGCTCGCGGCGACGCTGGGCGAGAAGGCCACGGTCGTCTCGACGCTCAAGGGCAAGGACCTCGTCGGCAAGACGTACGCGCCGCTCTTCCCCTTCTTCGCCGCGCGGAAGCAGGCGGGCGCGTTCCGCGTCATCCACTCCGAGCACGTCACCACCACCGACGGTACGGGCCTGGTGCACATGGCGCCGGCCTTCGGTGAAGACGACTTCGTCGCCTGCCAGAAGGAAGGCATCGAGCTGGTCGACCCCATCGACCCCGAGGGCAACTTCACGAAAGACGTGCCGCCCTACGCCGGCAAGAACGTGAAGGACGCGGACAAGCAGATCATCCACGACCTCAAGGCGCAGGGCTCGGTGCTGAAGCACGCGCAGCTCCGCCACCCGTACCCGTACTGCTACCGGTCGGGCACGCCGCTCATCTACAAGACGACGCCGTCCTGGTACGTGAAGGTCGAGCCGCTGCGCGAGCGCATGGTGGCGAACAACCGCACGATCCACTGGGTGCCGGACTTCGTCGGTGAGAAGCGCTTCGAGAACTGGCTCAAAGAGGCGCGCGACTGGTCCATCAGCCGCTCGCGCTTCTGGGGCACGCCAATTCCGCTGTGGACGAGCGACGACGGCGCCGAGCTGCACTGCGTCTCGTCGGTGCAGGAGCTCGAGCAGCTCACCGGCACGACGGTCACCGACCTCCACCCGCACAAGATCGACCACCTCACCTTCACGCAGAACGGCAAGGTGATGAGGCGCATCGGCGACGTGTTCGACTGCTGGTTCGAGTCGGGCTCGATGCCGTACGCGCAGCTGCACTACCCGTTCGAGAACAAGCAGGTCTTCGAGCAGGCCTTCCCCGCGCAGTTCATCGCCGAGGGGCTCGATCAGACGCGCGGCTGGTTCTACACGCTGCTGGTGCTGTCCACGGCGCTGTTCGACAAGGCGCCCTTCAAGAACGTCATCGTGAACGGGCTCGTCCTCGCGGAGGACGGCTCGAAGATGTCGAAGAGCAAGCAGAACTACCCCGACCCGAACAAGGTCATCGAGCAGCACGGCGCCGACGCGCTCAGGGCGTACCTCATCAACTCGCCGCTCGTGCGCGCCGAGCCCCTGCGCTTCTCGGAGAGCGGCGTGAAGGAGGTCGTGCGCACGGTGCTGCTGCCGCTGCAGAACGCGTGGAGCTTCTTCACCACCTACGCGAACGTCGACGGCTGGAACCCGAAGACCGACCTCGCGAAGGCGCCGGCGCTGCAGCAGCGGCCCGAGCTCGACCGGTGGATCGTCTCGGTGCTGCAGTCGCTGGTGCGCGAGATCAACACGCAGATGGAGGGCTACTACCTCGACCGCGTGGTGCCGCCGATGCTCGGCTTCATCGACGACCTGACGAACTGGTACATCCGCCGGTCGCGCCGCCGCTTCTGGAAGAGCGAGGACTCGACCGACAAGGCGGCGGCGTACGCGACGCTCTACGAGGTGCTGACGACGTTCTCGAAGGTGGTGGCGCCGGTGCTGCCGTTCTTCGCCGAGCGGCTGTACCAGAACCTCGTCGTCGAGCCGGGCCTCGCGGCGCCGGGCCAGGACAGCGTGCACCTCTGCGACTACCCGCAGCCCGACGAGAAGAAGATCGACCTGCACGTCGAGCAGGCGATGGCGTCGGTGCGGCAGACGGTGGTGCTCGGCCGGGCGCTCCGTGAGAAGCACAAGCTCAAGACACGGCAGCCCCTCGCGACGCTCACCGTCGTCTCCACGAACGAGGCGGTCCGCAAGGCCCTCGTCGCCCACGCGGAGCTGCTCGAAGACGAGCTCAACGTGAAGCAGGTGGTGGCGCTCGCCGACGACGCCGCGCTCGCGACGCTCACCTTCAAGCCGAACCTGAAGACGCTCGGGAAGCGGCTCGGCAAGAAGCTGAAAGACGCGACGACGGAGATCGCCGCCTTCACCCGCGAGCAGTGGGCGGTGCTCGAGGCTGGTGGCTCCATCACCGTGCAGGGCGAGGCCATCCTCAAGGACGACGTGTTGGTGACGCGCACGGCGAAGGGTGAGGTGGTGGTGGAGTCTGCTGGAGACCTCACCGTCGCCCTCGACACCCACGTCACCGAGGTGCTGCGCCGCGAGGGGCTGATGCGCGAGGTGGTGTCGCGCGTGCAGAAGCAGCGCAAGGACCAGGGGCTCGAGGTGTCAGACCGCATCGTGCTGACGCTCGCGACGGCCGACGCCGAGCTGAAGGCCTGCTTCACCGAGCACGAAGCCCGCATCAAGGACGAGGTCCTCGCGGTGAAGCTCGAGGCGCCCGCGACCGCGGAGGGCGAGGCGATGGACGTCGACGGCCACCAGGTGACGGTCAAGGTGACGAAGGCTTGAGCATCAGCGCGCGGGAGCCTGAGGAAGCGGGCCACCCGGTGACGGTCGGGGTGAACGGCTGAGCACCACCGCTCGAGGCTGACGCTCACGCCTCGGCACCACCTCCGTCGCTACCGCGGGTCGCGCGAGAGGCCGCACGCGGTGGCGACGTCGTCGCGGTAGACGAGCCAGGCGGACAGCACCTGCTCCATCGAGGCGATGACGGCGGCGTGGTCCGCCTCGGGCACGTGGTCGAGCATCACCCTCCAGGCTGCCATGCGGTGCTCGCCCTCGACGCCGCGTGAGCCTTCGTCAGCGCGAGCGACGCGACCGGCAGCCCATAGTGCTTCACGAGCGGGTGCTGCTCGAGCGGCGGCTCCGGGCGGGGCGGCGCCGAGGGGTCGAAGAGCGCGCGCTCGTGCGGCGTGCCCTCGAGGAAGAGCGTCACCACCGCCGCGGCGACGCTCCAACCGCGCGTCTGCGTCGCCTCGTCGAGCAGCCCCCGGTACAGCCTCGCGCCCGGCAGCAGCGTGACGTGCTCGAAGCGCGACACGTCGAACCCGAGGCCCTTCGGGTACTCGAGGAACAGCTCGGGGTGTGGCCGGCCCGCGTGCAGCCCGCCCGTCTCCTCCTCGTACATGTTCTCAGCCAGCTCGCGGCGCACCGCGGGGATGGGGCACTGCACGTACGCGCGCGCGACCAGCACCGGGAAGTCACGCACGTAGACCGCGTACTCCTGCTCGAGGTGTACGTGCAGCCGCGCCTTCGCCACCGTGCCGTTCGTGAACGAGCTCCACGCCCAATGCTGCTTCTTCTCCATCACCTGGAGCAGCGCCTCGCGGAACCCGTCGCGCGTCATGAGGGGATTGTCGGCGCTCCAGCTCGTCGCCTCAAGCCGTGCGCCGCGCGCAGGCGGAACCGGTCGCGAGTCGTGCAGACGCTGAACGGCGCTCCAGCCCGTCCGCGGAGCGCTTCGCCCGTCACGCTCGGAGTGGCGGCGCTTCAGCCCGTCCACCCGCGGAGCGCTTCGCCCGTCCCGCACGGAGTGGCAGCGCTCGAGCCCGTCCACCCGCGAAGAGCTTCGCCCGTCACACGACACCCGCAACGCGGTGGACCTGCGCAAGGTGGACAAGTGGGTCGCGACCGCGGCGAAGCACCCCTCGTCGCCCCAGCCGGTCGCCTCAGGCCGTGGGCCGCGGCCCGCTGGACGAGACCAGCCGCAGCAACTCGACGTACCCGCTGGCGAGCGTCGCGTCTGCGAGCACACCCCGTTCGCCCAGCAGCCGGTGCAGCGCCTCGAGCCGGTGATGCGGCACGGTCATCAGCAGGTGATGCTCGAGGTGGAAGTTCACGTGGTGCGGCGCGACGGTGAGCCGCGCGAGCAGGTTCGCCTTCGTCGTGCGCGTGTTGCGGAGCGGGTCGGCTGAGCGCTCGGTGCAGGCGTGCTCGGCGAGCGAACGGAGGCGCAGGAAGAGGCTGAACGTCGTCAGGTACGCCCCGAGCCAGAGCAGCGAGAGCCAGGGCGCGCCGATGAGCACCGTCACCCCGACGAGCGCGCCGTTCGCCAGCAGCACCGGCCCCAGCCGACGGACACCGAAGGCCAGGACCTCGCCGAGCGGCCGCCCGCGCCCGGTCCACCGCGCGCCGACCGACGCCGTGTACGTCAGGTACCCGAGGTCCATCAGCGCGAGGCCGACGACGCGCTTGAGGCCGGTGACGCCGAAGAGGTCTCGCGCCAGCTTGCGCACGAGCGACGCCTTCGAGACCGGGAACGGTGTGACGAGCCCGAGGTCCGGGTCTTCGTCGAGCCCGGTGAAGGAGTGGTGTCGAAGGTGGTGCTCCCGATACTCGTCGAGGTGCAGCCACACGGGCGCGGCGCACAGCCACGCTCCGACGCCGTCGTTGAGCCAGCGTGTCTTGAAGAGCGACCTGTGGGACGCCTCATGCATCAGAATGGCGAGCGCCAGCTGCCGGCCGCCGAGCACGACGAGCGCCACGGCGACCGTCAGCGCGTTGGGCCAGCGCCAGACGAGCGCGAAGGCGAAGGTGATGAGGCTCCACGTCACCACGACGCTCCACGCGCCGCGCACGTCGCTCGCCTCGGTGAGGTGGGCGATCTCCTCGCGGGTGAGGACCTCGGTCACGCGACGCATCGCCCTCACCTGAGCCGACGCGCCCGGTCCGATGCAACCGGGGGCCGGCGCTCCCTTTGCGTCAGCAGGTCGAGCAGCGCGGTCGTGGTGTTCCAGGTGCGAACGGTGAGGTCCTTGTACACGGCGAGGCCCATCAGCTTCGGCAGCCGGCTCTGCGAGGCCTTCGCGATGAGCCGGCGGAAGTACAGCGCGTGCGTGCCGGCGCTCACCTCGTCGACGCCCGCCTTCACGCTCAGCTGCGGCAGCACCTGCTTCGCCGTCACCGGCGCGCGGGCGAAGAGCACGTCGTAGCGGAAGCGGGCCGGCTGCTTGCCGAAGCCCCGCGGCGCCTCGGCGACCGCCCTGCCGAGCTGCGCCGCCGTCAGCAGCACCACCTTCGCCGAGTACGAGAAGCGCTTGGCCAGCATCGCCTCGATGGCCTCGCGCGACGGCGCCTTCGCTGCCGAGAACACCACGTTGCCGCTGGCGATGTACGTGCGGACCTCGCCAAAGCCGAGCGCCTCGAAGGCCTCGCGCAGCTTCACCATGGGGATGAGGTTGTTCCCGCCGACGTTGATGCCGCGCAGCAGCGCCAGGTGTCTCGTGCCCATGGGCGAGGACTACCCCACGTCGGGGCGGGAAGGGGGAGCGCGAAGGGAGCTCTCGTGCTCAGCCGGTGAACGTCAAGGCTCCGGTCGAGACGAGCCAGGTGAGCACGGGCAGCTGCGCGTCCATCAGGGCGTGAACGACGAGGAGCCACGGCAGCAGCGTGGGCCGGCGGTACACCACGAGCCCCACCAGGAGCGCGAACGGCAGGAACATGAGCCCCCGCCACGCGAAGAATCGCCAGTCGGGCTCGAGCGGCATCGCGACGTGCTGGACGGCGAGCACCAGGGACGGGACGAGCACCGAGGGCGCGCTCGCCCACCCGGCGCGCCGCAACGCCGGGCCCATCTGGCCGAAGTAGAACGGCAGCTCGGCGAGCGCCTGCGTCACCGGGAAGGCGACCAGCAACACCGCGAGCACGGGGAGCGGCAGCGGGCGGAAGAGCACCGCATTGCCGGTGTCGGGCGCGTCCCACAACACGCTTGCGAGGGCGACGTTCGGCAGCCAGCCGACGGGCCCGGCGACCACCGTGAAGGCGACGAACCAGCCGAGGTCGCCCTTCCAGGTCGCCCTGCTGAATCGCCACAGGCGTCGGACGCCGCCCTCTTCACGTCGCAGGCGGGACAGCAGCGCGATCGTCCCGACGTTGGCCACCGTCACCGACACCAGCCACCAGCGGCCTGCCGACGAGAACGGCGCGCCGTCTCCAGTCGCCCAGCACACGAGCGCCACGATGGCCTGCGCCCCGGCGATGGCCAGGGCCCGGGACAGGAGCAGCCAGGCGGCCGAGCGCTCGCTCATGACGGGCTCACTGGCGACGGAGCCAGCCCGCTCCGTCGCCATCGTCCCGAGAGCGCCCTCAGCGGTTCACGATCGCCGCGTGCGCCGCCGCGAGCCGGGCGATGGGCACCCGGAACGGTGAGCAGCTCACGTAGGTGAGGCCGAGGCGGTGGCAGAAGTCGATGCTCTTCGGGTCGCCGCCGTGCTCGCCGCAGATGCCCACCTCGAGCGTCGGGCGCACCTTCCGGCCCTTCTTCACCGCCATCTCCATCAGCCCACCGACCCCGTTCTGGTCGATGGTCGCGAACGGGTTCTCGGGGAGGATGCGCTTCTCGAGGTACTCGAGCAGGAAGCCCGTCTCGGCGTCGTCGCGGCTGATGCCGAACGTCGTCTGCGTGAGGTCGTTGGTGCCGAACGAGAAGAACTCGGCGAGCGAGGCGATCTCGTCGGCCACCACCGCGGCGCGGGGAATCTCGATCATCGTGCCGAACTGGTACTTCACCTTCACGCCCTGCTCGGTCATCACCTTCTTCGCCTCCTCCTCGAGGATGCCGCGCTCGAAGATGAGCTCGGCCTTCAGCGACGTCAGGGGGATCATCACCTTCGGGTAGACCTTGACGCCGTCTTTCTGGCACGCGCAGGCCGCCTCGAAGATGGCGCGCACCTGCATGCGCACCAGCGCCGGCAGGTGAATGCCCAGGCGCACCCCGCGCAGGCCGAGCATGGGGTTCTGCTCCCGCATGCCGTCCACGGCCGCCAGCATGCGCTTCTGCTTCGACAGCCGGCTCTCGAGGCCGAGGGCGTCGACCGTCACCCCGTCCATCTTCAGGCGCGTCTCGAGCTCGGTCACCTCCTGCAGCAGCGAGTCGTGGCTCGGGAGGAACTCGTGCAGCGGCGGGTCGATGAGGCGGATGGTGACCGGCTGCCCGTTCATCGCGCGGAACAGGCCGTCGAAGTCACCCCGCTGCATCGGCAACAGGGCCGCGAGCGCCTCGGTCTGCTCGGCCTCGTTCGCCGCGAGGATCATCTTCTGCACGATGGGCAGGCGCTCGGTCTCGAAGAACATGTGCTCGGTGCGGCACAACCCGATGCCCTCGGCGCCGTAGCCACGGGCGCGCTCGGCGTCGCGCGGGTAGTCCGCGTTCGTCCACACGCCCAGCTCGCGGATCTCGTCCGCCCACTTGAGGAGCGTCATCAGGAACGGGTCGTTGAACTCCGGCACCATGGTGGGCACCTCGCCGGCGAACACCTCACCGGTGGTGCCGTCGAGCGAGACGATGTCGCCCTGGTTGAAGGTGCGACCCTTCACCGTCATGCGCTTGTTCTCGACGTCCACGTCGAGCGTGGTGATGCCGACGACGGCTGGCTTGCCGAACTGCCGGGCCACCAGCGCTGCGTGGCTGGTGCGGCCCCCGCGCGAGGTGAGGATGCCCTTCGCCGCGAGCATGCCGTGCACGTCGTCGGGCTTCGTCTCGGGGCGCACGAGGATGACCGACTTCTTCTCTTTCCGGCCCAGCTGCTCGGCGGTGTCGGGGTCGAACACCACCGCGCCCGTCGCCGCGCCGGGTGACACGTTGAGCCCCTTCGCGAGCAGGTCGCCGCGATCCACCGCTGCTTTGCGGGCCTTCATGTCGAACTGCGGGTGCAGGAAGAAGTCCACGTGCTCGGGCTTGACGCGCAGCACCGCCTCTTCCTTCGTGATGAGGCGCTCCTTGGTGAGCTCGACGGCGATGCGCACCGCGGCCTGGGCCGTGCGCTTGGCGTCACGGGTCTGCAGGATCCACAGCTTGCCGTCCTCGACCGTGAACTCGACGTCCTGGGTGTCGCGGAAGTGCTTCTCGAGGCGCTGGCAGTGCTTCGCGAACTCGGCGGCCACGTCGGGCATGTCGGCGGTCATGTCCGAGATGCGCTTCGTCATGCGCGTGCCCGAGACGACGTCTTCGCCCTGCGCGTTGAGCAGGTAGTCGCCCTCGAGCTGCTTCTCGCCGGTGGACACGTTGCGCGTGGTGACGACGCCGGTGCCCGAGCGGGGCCCGGTGTTGCCGAACACCATCATCTGGATGTTCACGGCGGTGCCGAGGTCGTGCGCGATGCCCGCGGCGTTGCGGTAGTCGATGGCGCGCTTGCCGTTCCACGACTTGAAGACCGCCTCGATGGCGAGCCGCATCTGCTCGAGCGGGTCCTGCGGGAAGTCCCTGCCCGTCTTCTCCTTCACGATGCCCTTGAAGACCTCGGTGACGCCCTGAAGCGCCGCCGCGTCGAGCTGCGAGTCGTTCTCGACGTTGGCGGCAGCGCGACGCTTCTTGAGCTCGTTCTCGAACGGGTGGTGGTCGAGCTCGAGCACGACGGTGCTGAACATCTGAATGAGGCGCCGGTACGAGTCCCAGACGAAGCGGGTGCGCTCGGGGTTCGCCGCCAGCGCCGCGGCGATGTCGTCGTTGAGCCCGATGTTGAGGACCGTGTCCATCATGCCGGGCATCGAGAACTTCGCGCCCGAGCGGCACGACACGAGGAGCGGCGCAGCGAGGTCTCCGAAGCGACGGCCGCTCTGCACCTGGAGCGTCTCGAGCGCCTTCAGCACCTGCGGCCAGAGGTCCTTCGGGAAGCCCTTCGCGTCGAAGTACGCGTTGCAGGCCTTCGTCGAGACGATGAAGCCCGGCGGGACCGGCAGCCCGAGCCGCGTCATCTCGCACAGGTTGGCGCCCTTGCCTCCGAGCAGGCCCTTCTGATCAGCCCGCCCCTCCTTGAAGAGGAAGACCCACTTGGTGCTGGCGACCTTCTTCGCCCCCTTCTTCGCCTTCTTGCCCGACTTCGCACGCACTCGCTTCTCGCTGAGGTTGGCCATGGTGCCCGGGCGCTGTGCATCGTGCGGGCCATGCGCGCTCCCGGCTGACCGCGGACAAGACGCGCAACCCTTGCGCGAAGGGGTTGGCGGCGGGGCGGACTTGCGCTCCACTGACGGGCCATGAGCAAGGCTGACAAGGAAGATGACGAGGGGACGATTGAGAACCGCGTGTACCTCTTCGAGTCGCTCGCGCGCGGCTTCGTCGAGAAGGCGGCGGACGACCTGTCGGGGAAGAACCCCGAACGACGGGCGCGGGCCCTGAAGGCGCTGGCCGACCTCGCGTACGTGAGCTGTGTGGTGGCCGACACCGGGCAGGCGTCGCCGAAGGCAGTGCGTCGCAGGGTGCTGGCCGCCATCGCGCTCGAGGCGCCGGTCGCTGAGAGGCCAGAGGACGAGGAGTCCGACGAGGACGGCGACGACCCGCACGCCGAGGACTGAAGGTGCCCGCCTTCGACGCGAGGCCTCACGCTTCTTCATGGTGTGGCATGGAGCGCTCCGCTACCTCTGGTGCATGAAGACGGTGCTCTTCGGCGGCTCGGGGATGATTGGGCAAGGTGTGCTGCGGGAGCTGCTCGGCCGGCCCGAGGTGACGAAGGTGGTGTCGGTCGGCCGCACGCCAGTGCCGCAGAAGGACCCGAAGCTCGAAGAGGTGCTGTTGAAGGACCTCACCGACTACGCGTCCTGCGGCGCGGCGTTCGAGCGCGTCGACGCGGTGCTCTTCTGTCTCGGCGTCAGCGCCGGGGGCATGTCGGAGGCCGACTACCGGCGCATCACGCTCGACGTCACCCTCGCGGCGGCGAAGGCGGTGCACGCGAAGAGCCCGGGCGCGACGTTCTGCTTCATCTCTGGCGCCGGCACGGACGCGAAGAGCCGCACGATGTGGGCGAGGGTGAAGGGCGAGGCCGAGAACGCGCTCCAGCAGGTCGGCTTCAAGGCGGTGTACTGCTTCCGCCCGGCGATGATCGAACCGATGGACGGCATCACCTCGAAGACGCCGTCCTACCGGTGGCTGTACGCGGTGATGACGCCGCTCTTCCCGCTCCTGCGCGGCCTGACGAAGTACGTCACCACGACGCGCCAGCTCGGGTTCACGATGGTCGAGGTGGCGACGAAGGGCTTCCCGAGACACATCCTCGAGAACGCGGACATCAACGCCCTTCGTCGGTGAGCTCTCGGCGAGCGGGGCGGATCTCGTTGCAGCGCGACGCCCGGAAGGAACCCCCCGGGTCAGCTGCCGACACCCCAACGCCGGTTCGCAGAACGCGTGGGTCTGCGAGGGCCCTTCGTGAAGGGCGGCGGCCAGGTCGCGGTCCTGATCGACGTGAAGAGGCTGCGCGAGGCGCTCGCCGGCTCGTCAGTCGCCCTCCACCGGCCACGGGAAGCGGACCGGCGGCACCCGCACCGTTGCCTGCGGGTCTGGCTCGTCCCAGCCGCGGCCGGTCTTGCCGAAGGCGTCGAGCGCTCCCTGGAGCCGCCGGGCCAGCTCGTCGCGCGCGCCCTGCACGTCGATCACCAGCGACTGCGAGATGATGAGCCCGAGCGGCTCACTCGCGCCGCTGGTGAAGACGACGCCGTCGTCACCGCTCGTCAGGACCCACGCGTCCCACTCGGGGGGCTGACCGTCTTCACCCACCGCGAGGTGGCACCAGCCGGCACGCTCGCGCTCGCACCAGGCGACGACCGAGGCGAGGTCACGCGCCCCGAGAATGGCCCGCCCCGCCCGCTGCAGCTGGGCGCGCCCGAGAGGCGGGAGCTGGTTCACGTCACGCCGCGACTGCACCTTCCGCTGGAGGAACGCCCGCATGCCGACGTGATGTGCGGACCGGTGGATCTGGATCACGCAGGCCCGGAATCCGCGCGCACCGTCGGCGGCGCGTGGGCTACAGTGCGACCGTCTTCCACGCCGGAGCGCCCATGCCCTCGATTCGTTACGGGAAGTTCGTGGCCGAGAACGTGCTGCACGCCAACGGCCTGCACCGCAAGGTGTCGGTGCAGGAGCTGGTGAAGGAGGCGAAGAAGTTCGACACGAAGAACCGCGGCTACCTGAGCCAGGACGAGTTCCAGAAGGCCGCCGACGCCCTCAAGGCGCGCCTCGGAGACCGGCCGGTGAGCGGCCGTGACGGTGGCTTCCGCTACGCGCCGGGGCAGATGCGCGAGGTGCACCAGGAGTACCTGCGCGGCAATCCGAACAAGCGCTTCAGCGAGGCCCAGCTCGTCAACGCGGCGAAGGTGCACGACGACGGTGACAAGTACCTGTCGCGGGCCGAGCTCGAGGCTGGCGCCATCGACCTGCAGCGCGGCGTGGACGCCGGCACCCTGTCGAACAAGCTGCAGTCGCTGTGGGACCGCGGGCGCTTCCCCGCGAAGCTGTCACGCGAGCCCTCCACTGCGGGGCTGCGCAGCTTCGACGCCGGGCTCACTGCGCGCTCGATGAATGACGACGTCGAGTCGAAGGCCTTCGTCGACGAGGCGAAGGGCCGCGTGCTGGTGAAGGTGACCGTCACCGAACGCCTGCCGTGGGAAGGCGCGACCTCGACGAGCACCACCTGGCACGCGGTGCCGCTGCAAGAGCTGCGCGACCGATGAACGCCCGGGCCCTGCTCCTCGCCGCCGTCGCCTCGTCAGGGTGGGCCGAAGAGCGCCCGCCTTCGCGAGACCGCGCGCCGGCCGCGTTCTTCGCCGAGCCCCAGGGTGGTTCGACCACGCCCGGAGCCCGCTTCATCGCCTCGCTGCCCGAAGACGCACGGCGGGCGCTGGCGAAGGACCTGCAGGTGGTGCTCGACCAGTCGTCGAAGGACGGCGGGCCCGCGCTCATCCGCGCGGTGGCGAAGTTCGGCCGGCCGAAGGCCGAGGTCTGGGAGCTCATCACCCGCACCTCGGACCAACACACCTTCCTGCCCCACGTCACCCAGTCCCGGCGCGTCGGCGAGCGCACCGCCGAGGGCGAGGTGAACGACTACGTCGTCGCGTTCTTCTTCACCTTCAAGTACCGCACGCAGCACTGGTTCTACCCCGACCAGTCGCGCCTCGAGTGGAACCTGGACCCGTCGGGCGAAGACGGCCTCGTCGAGCAGCTCGGCTTCTGGCAGCTCTACGAGCTCGACGAGAAGACGACGGTGGGCGAGTACGGCACCCGCATCGTCGTGCGCGGCTCGTTCATCAACTTCCTGCGCAGCCTCGGCGAGCGCGGCGGCGTGAAGGACGCGCTGACGGCCTTCCGCAGGCACGTGAACGCCGCGAAGCTGTGAGCAAGCGCCCACGGGAGGCGGAGAGCGACATGCAGGACATCGTGATGCGCTTCGAAGCGAAGTACGGCCCGGCACGGTAGGCCGCGAGCAGCGACTGGGGCGAGTGGCGCGAGGTGTGGGCACAGGGAGACCCCGCCTTCGACCTGCTGAACACCGATGAAGCGAACGAGACGGGTGGCGTCAGCCCGGCTCTCCTCGCAGCGCACGGCTGGCCGCTGACCGGGGGCACAGCGCTGCTCGACGAGGTACCGGTGCTGGACCTCGTGGCTCGCCTCGAAGGCGGCGAAGCGCTGCTCAGCGACGGGTACTTCCCTGACAACCTGCCCTCGCTGCTGGCCGCGCTCCCTTCGTCGGCCCACCTCGTCGGAGCAACGCTCGAGGTCTCGTGGGCAGCGGGACCCGACTGGCTCCACGCCGAAGTTCACACCACTCCGGCCGAAGACGGCCCATCAGTCAGCTTCTCCGTCTTCATCAGGCACCTCGACGGTCAGACCGCAGCGGGCATCTTCGGGCACGCCAGACGAGACGAGCTGGCAGCGCTGTCTGGCCTGCCGCTCGACGACCTGAACGAGGCGCCCCGAGAGGTCCGGCAGGTGTTTCGGCCCTGGTAGCAGGCGCCCGTCACTGGGCGCCCACCACCTTCTCGGCACCTTCTCAGGCCACGCCCGCACCGCGAGCGCCTCCTCCTGCTTCCCGGGAGAAGCACGGACGGTGAGCTGGGCATCCTCGAGGGGCACCACCGCCCCGACGTCGCGCTGACGCAAGGAGACTCCCACCCTGAGAGGTGGAGAAACCCCGCGGGCTCGAGCGCCTGTCGCCACGCGGCCTCGAGCACCGGGGACTCCGTCCCACCAGGATGTGACGACGGTCGCTGGGAGGCGGCCGCCGGCTTCTGGTCGATTGCGTCGGCCTCACTGGCGCGCCCGGAGCCTTCCCAGCAGGTCGAGCACGCTCGCGTACCGCCCCTCGACGCCCACGTACCGCTCGAGCACGTGGAAGAGGAAGTCGTACGCGCGCCGACGACCAGCTGCACGCCACGACGAGCCCCGCGCGCACGAGCCGCTCGTCCTCCACGACGAGCGGGCCCACGAGGAGGGCGAAGCGGCCGCTCGGGGGCCACACCACGCGCTTCAGGTCGTCGGTGAAAGTGCCGCGCTCACGAGCACGATGACGAAGACGAGGACTCCCCTGGCGACGATCCACCAGGTGTCGGTGAGGTCGCCCCCGACGCTCACCGCCGCTTGCCTTCCTGGAACGTCACCTCGAGCTCGAGCGGCTTGCCCTCGCGCACCACCGTGCCCTTCACCGTCTCGCCCGGCTTCGCCTGCGTGAGCACGAACATCAGGTCCTCGACCGAGCCGACCTCGTACTTGCCCAGCTTCACGATGACGTCGCCGCGCTTCATGCCGGCCTTGTCCGCGCCGCCGCCGGGCCGCACGTCGTCGAGCAGCACGCCCTTCACGCCGGGCAGCCCGCCGCCGTAGTTCGGCACCGTGCCCAGCGACGCGTTGAAGCTGCGTGCGTCACCGCGCACCGGCGCGGGGAACTTCGTGTACGTCAGCTTCGCCGGGCCCGAGCCCTTCACGAGCGCGCCCACCACCTCGGCCACCTTCGCCGCGCCGCCCGCGTTCAGCTTGTCCGCGCTGTCCGAGGGCTTGTGGTAGTCGCCGTGCGCGCCGGTGAAGAAGTGCAGCACCGGCAGGCCCGCCGAGTAGAAGCTGACGTGGTCCGAGGGGCCGTAGCCGTCGCCGCTCGCCGAGCACTTAAGCCGGGAGGCGTCGCAGGCCGCGTCGACGAGCGCGCGCCACTCGGGCGCCGACTCCACGCCCAGCACCGACAGCTCGTTCATGCGCAGCCGGCCCACCATGTCCATGTTCAGCATCGCCCACGCGCCCTCGAGCCACGCGGGCTTCGCCAGCACCAGCGCCGACGAGCCGAGCACGCCCGTCTCTTCACCCGAGAACGCGACGAAGACGACGTCGCGCGGCAGCGAGGCCTTCGCGTCCACCAGCTGCTTCGCCACCTCGAGCAGCGCGCCCACGCCCGACGCGTTGTCGTCAGCGCCCAGGTGGGCCGCGTTGGAGTCCGGCGCGAGCGAGTTCGGGTGCGAGAAGCCCAGGTGGTCGTAGTGCGCGCCCACGATGACGGCGCCCGGCGCGGGTGACGCCGCCGGCAGCTTCGCCACCACGTTGAACGTCTGCGACTTCTCGAAGACGAGCTCGACGTTCAGCGACACCGCGACGGGCTGCCTCTTCTCGAGCGTGGCGAGCAGCGCCGAGAGCACGCTGCGCTTCACCGCGATGACGGGCAGCCCCGCGTCCTGCAGGCTCTCGACGCGCATCGACGGCAGCGGCGCCTCCTTCACCGGCTCGGCCTTCGCGTCGGTCGCGGGCGCGGGCACCGGCGCGTCCACCACCACCACCGCCTTCGCGCCCTTCGCCTTCGCGAGGAACACCTTCTTGCGCAGGTCGCCCGCCTTCTGAAGCGCGGCCGGCGTCGTCAGCTTCGGGTGCTCGGGCGCGAAGCGGCGCACCACCACCACCTTGTTCTTCACGTCGAGGCCCTTGAAGTCGTCGATGCCCAGCTCCGCGTCCTCGAGGCCGTAGCCGGCGAGCACCATGGGCCCGTCCACCTTGCCCGGCGCGCTGAAGCCCAGCGGGGTGAAGTCGGCCTCGGCCACGGGCCTGCCCGCCACCTTGAGCGACGTCTTCGGGCCGCGCGTCACCTTCGTCGGCACCTCGATGGCGTGCCGGTAGCTGCCGTCAGGCGCCGCGCCCACGAGGCCCAGCGCCTTGAAGCGCTCCTCGAGGTACGCGCCCGCCGCCTCGAGCCCCTTCGTGCCCAGGCCGCGCCCCTCGCGCTCGGCCGCCGCCAGCCACTGCACGTCCGTCTTGAGGCGCTCCGCCGCGCCCGGCGTCGACTTCACCGGCGCGTCCACCCACGTGGCGAGGAAGAGGTTGGTGTCGTTCTTCCCCTCGGCCGTCATGCGGTTCGACGAGAACGCCAGCGTCTTGCCGTCGGGCGAGAACATGGGGAAGCCGTCGAAGCCCTTCGTGTGCGTGATGCGCTCGAGGTCGGTGCCGTCGGCGTTGATGGCCCAGATGTCGAACTCGCGGCCCTTCGGGTCGCCGTAGTTGGTGGAGAAGAGGATGCGCTCGCGGTCGGGGAACCAGAACGGCGCGAACGACGCCGAGTTCAGGTACGTCACCTGCCGCGCCTCGGAGCCGTCGGCGTTCGCCACGTACAGCTCGAGCTTCGACGGGCGCACCAGGCCCTGCGCGAGCAGCGCGGTGTAGTCGTCGAGCTCCTTGCCGGGCCTGGGCCGCGAGGCGCGCCAGACGAGCTTCGTGCAGTCCTTGTTGAAGAAGGCGCCGCCGTCGTAGCCGGGCGTGAAGGTGAGCCGCTTCACGTTCTTCCCGTCGGCGTCCATGCGGTACAGCTCGAGGTCGCCGTCGCGCACGCTGGTGAAGACGATGCTGCCGTCCTTCCCGCACACGGTGCCCTCGGCGTCGTAGCCCTTCGCGTCGGTCAGCCGCACCAACTGCTCGTCCTTCACCGGGCCCGCCCCCACCTTCGTCTTGAAGATGTCGTACGAGTCGTAGAGCGCCCACACGTAGCCGAGCCGCATGTCGGGCTTCGGCGGGCAGGCGGCGCCGCCGAGGTGCGTCGACGCGAAGAGCACCTCCGTGTTGTCGGGGAACCAGTGGGCGCAGGTGGTGGCGCCGTTGCCGCTCGACACCTGCGTCACCTTCGGACCGTCGGGCCCCAGCAGCATCGACTGAATGCGGTCGCAGCCCTCGTTCACCCCGCGCGCCTGCAGCGACAGCCCCTGGCCGTCGAAGCGCCAGTAGGCCTCGGCGTTCTCCCCCTCGAAGGTGAGCTGCCGCAGGTTCGACAGGTGCGTCTCCTCGGCCAGCAGCACCGGCGGCTGCGGGGCCGGCTTCGGTTCGGGCTTCGGCTCGGGGGCCGTCGCGCACGACAGGCCCAGCACCACCACGCTCCACGTCCACCGCGTCATCACGTCGCTCCTCTTCGCTCGGGTCAGGGGGCCGGCAGCTTCGCCCAGCGCATCTGGATGACGGCGGGCGTGCCGGCCTTGTCGTAGAAGCTCTCGAGGGCGACCTTGAAGTACTGCTGCTCGTCGCTCCTCACCACGTAGACGATGGGGCGCCCGAAGAGCGCATGAATCGTCGGGTCGTACCGGTACCAGGTCTCGGCGTTCTCGAAGACGGTGTCGGGCTCGGTGTTGGCGTCGTCGCCGTCGGGCTGGTCGTACAGGTAGCCGGCGTCGGGCGCGCGGGTGACGTCGGCGAAGCCCGCGTCGACGAGGGGAATGGCCGCCACCCCGCCGTCGCCGTTCACCCCACCGCGCAGCCGCACGCGCTGGCGGCGGAACGCGATGTCCCACTTCGCGTCGACGAAGGGCGCCTCTTCGCCGGTGTCGAAGTCGAAGGCGACGAAGACCTGGTCGCTGAGGGCCTGCACGATGGTGAGGTTGCCGCCGTCGACCGCGGTGGTGGCGAACTTCGGCTTCGGCGGCGCGCCGCCGTCCACCTGCACGCCCGCGTCCACGGCCACCTGCTCGTCGGGGCCCGGCGTCAGCTCGAGCGTCTCGCAGGCCGTCACCGTCACCACCGTCAGCACCGGGAGCAGGAAGAGAGGCTTCATCGCGTCACCACGTGAACGAGAGGCCGCCGTACACCTGGCGGGGCGTGAGGAGCAGGTCGCTGGCGTTGCCCGCGCCCGCGAGGTTGTTGGCCACCAGGAACAGCTCGAGCCGCTCGAAGAACGTCTTCGACACGCGGGCGTCCACCAGCACGAAGGGCGCGGTGTAGCGCGTCATCGCCTCGCCGTCGGACAGCGGCCGCCCCGAGGTGACGGACGCGCGCACGAAGCCGTTGACGCCGATGGAGCGGAACCGCAGGCGCAGCTGCGACACCGCGCGGAGCAGCGCCTGGTTGTCGAGCGGCTGGTCGAGCGAGAGGTTGCGCGCGTCGGTCACCGTCGCGCCCACGCCCCAGCTCAGCCACGTTGCAGGGCTCACCGTCGCCGACAGCTCGCCGCCTCGCGTGCGGGCCCGCTCGATGTTCGCGTAGGTGAAGGTGAGGCCCATGTCGCTCGTGCTGCTGTCGTAGGCGATCATGTTCGACAGCTCGTTCCAGAAGAGGCTGCCGGCGAACGCGAGGCGCGGGTGCGGCTGCCAGTCGGCCGAGAAGGTGAGGCCCACGCTGCGCTCGGGGCCCAGCAGCGGGTTGCCGTTGATGACGTAGCCGGCGCCGGTGTTCTCGAAGTCGAGGTACAGCTCCTGGAAGCTGGGCGCGCGGAAGCCGGTGCCCACGGCGGCGCGGAGCGCGACGGTCGAGTGCGGGTCGAAGCGGGCGGCGAGCCGCGGCGTCACCACCGGGCCGAACAACGAATCGAGGTCCACGCGCAAGCCCGGCACCACCATGAGCCGCGTGGTGCCGAAGGGCGCCCAGGTGTCCTGCAGGAAGGCCGAGACGCGGCCGCGCCGCCGGGTGCCACCGAGGATGCGGGGCGACGCGAACTCCTCGCCCAGCACCTCGACGCCGGCGAGGGCCTTGTGCCGCTCGAAGAGCGTCACCTCGTACATCGTCATCGCCTGCACGTTGCGGTCGGTCGAGTCCTGCAGCTGGTCGAGCGCCGACGAGTTGCGCTGGTCGAGCATGAAGCGCCGCCACCACAGGTTGAGGCCAGCGGTGACGGACAGCCGGCCGGGGCCCAGCGGCAGCGCGACGTGCGCCGAGCCCTCTCCGAGGATGTCGTTGGCCCCGCGGTCGAACACGGCGCCGGTGCTGTTGGCGTCGACGCCGCGCTGAATGCGCCACAGGCCCGCCGCGCGCAGGTCGGCGAAGACGCCCTCGCCCGTCATGCTCCCGTAGGTGCCGCGCACGCTGCCCTGCGAGTTGCGGAAGCTCGAGCCGCTCGTCTGCACCGTCGAGGGGTCGAGGTCGAAGGCGTCGCGCTGGCGGTACGTGTACGAGCCGCGCACCCCCCACTTCCCCCGCGACAGCTCGGTCGAGGCGCGCGCGTCGAGCTGGTTCAGCAGGCCGTACGACACGAGCCCGCTGGCGCCGAAAGGGCGCTGGGGCTGGCGGGTGACGAGGTGTACGACGCCGGCGAGCGCGTCGGCGCCCCACAGCACCGACGACGGGCCCTTCACCACCTCGAGCTGCTCGATGTCCTCGACGGAGTAGCGGCTGATGTCGAGCTGCCCGTTGACGCGCCCCACCGCGCGCTGCCCGTCGATGACGACGAGGTTGTACTCGGGCCCGAGGCCCTGCATGCGAATGGTGGTGCCGCCGAGGCTGGGGAACAGCTCGACGCCGGCGCGGGCCTGGAGCGCCTCGGTGAGGTCGCGCGCGCCCGACTCGAGGATCTGCTTGCGGGTGATGACCTCGGTCGGCACCGGCGCGTCGGACAACCGCGAGAGCGAGCGGGTCGCCGTCACGACCGTGGTGAGGCGCTCCTCGGCCGGCTCGACGCCAGGCTCGACGCCAGCGTCCGGCACGGGTGGTGCGTCCGCAGCGAGCGGCGCGCCTGCATCAAGGAGCGCTTCAGGCGCCAGCCCGCCGACCCCGAGCGCCTGGGCGCCCGCCTCGCCCACCGGTGGCGTGGCGAGCCCTCCGTCGTCCTGTCGCAGCTCGAGGCCAGCGTCAGCCGCGTCGACGTCTCCGCCGTCGGCGAGCTGCGCGAGGCTGAGGGTGAGGACGAGGCTGGCGAGCACGGCTCACGGCCCGGGGATGTAGGCCCACTTGATGCGGAAGTTCGCGGCGCCCGAGGGCTGCGGCACGTTGCCCGTCGCGTTGCACGTCATCTGCGGGCCCGGGTCGTAGTAGCTGAGCACCTGGAACTTCACGTAGCGGCCGTCCTTCAGGTGCAGCACGAAGACGTTGCCGGTCATCTGCACGCAGCTCTGGTAGCTCCAGTAGCTGGTGAGGGCTGCGTTCGGGCCGCCGATGCCGCTCGGGTCAGGAACGAACTCGCACTGAATGCCGCCGTCGGCGCCCGCGGCGGTGGTGAAGTACTCCTCGGTGCGCCACGACAGGCCGGCCGGCACCTGCGTGAGGCCGTCGAAGGTGGTGCCCGGGGCCGTGCGCGCGGCGGCGACGCACGAGGGACCGCCGACGCCGGAGTTGATGCGGATGACGAAGCGGCGGAACGCGAGGTCCCAGTCCATCGACCGCAGAGCGGCGTCGTCGTTGATGTCCACCTTCTGGAGCGCCTGCGGAGTGAAGCGGACATAGACGTACGCCTCGGTGGCCGCCATGCCGCCTGCGCGCGCGTCGATGTGCGTCGTCACCCCGGGCGTCGCGCCCTCTTCGGTGATGGTCCCGGTCGAGACGGCAGCGCGGAAGTTGAGGCGCTGAATCGACTGGTCCTCGCACAGCACCGTCGTCGGCATCGTGCAGCGCGGCATCGGCATCACGCCAGCGTCGACACCCGCGTCGACGCCAGCGTCGGGCGGCGCGCCCCCGTCCACCACCATCGGGGTGGGACCGCAGGCGACGAGCGCCGTGGTGAGCAGAGCAGGGAGGCGGGACCGGGAGAGCAGGTTCATGAGGCGTCGGCGGATAGCCGAAGACACCCCCTGCTGTGTCATCAAATCGTCGGGTGCACCCCGCGGTGAGGCGTCGCCGCGCGTGACAAGGCTGGCCCTCCGAAGCATGAGGAGCGCTGATGCTCACCCCCCTCGCCCTCGCCCTGGCGCTGTCGCAGGTCCCCACCACGGCGTTGCTCATCGACGCCGAGCCCGCCGCGGCCGTCTCGTTCAAGGACGGCGACACGTGGCTGCGCGCGCGGCGACTCGGCACCGCCACCTCGGGGCGACGGCTGGTCGCGCTCGAGACCCCCACCGGCTCCTTCGACGCAGAGGTCGGAAGGAACGCGCTGGTGGTGCTGCGCCGGCCCCTGGCTGCGGGGGCGCGGGTCGAGGTGGTGCGCGAGCTGTGGCCCGAGCGGGGCCTGCTGCAGCTGCGCTCGACGGACCCGGCGGAGGACGGGCTGGCGCTCGCGGGCCGGCTCTCGGCGCACGCCGACGTCGACTGGGCGGCCCCCGACTTCTTCTTCGAGCACCGCCTGAGCGACTTCGCGGTGCCGCCGAACGACGCGCGCTACGTGGGCCAGTGGTACCTGCGCAAGCTGAACGTCGAGCCGGCGTGGCGCATCACCGTCGGCGACCCCTCGGTGACGGTGGCCGTCGTGGACAACGGGTGCGACCTGGCCCACCCCGACCTCGTCACCAACCTGCGGCCTGGCCGCGACGTGGTGGACGGCGACGACGACCCGTCTCCAGGCGGCGCCGCCGCGGGGGCGAACCACGGCACGGCCTGCGCCGGCATCATCGCCGCTGAAGGCAACAACGGCATCGGCATCTCAGGCGTGTGTCCGCGCTGCACCATCCGCTGCATCCGCATGCTGGCCGAGCGCGGGCAGATGGTGCCGGTCTCGGCCGACGTGGACGCGTTCCGCGCGGCGCTCGACTTCGACGTGGCGGTGGTGTCGAACAGCTGGGGGTTCGTGCAGTCGATTCCGGTGCCCGCCGCGCTCGCCATGGCCATCCGCGAAGTCGCGACACGGAACCGCGGAGGCCGGGGCGCGATGGTGCTGTTCGCGGCCGGCAACGACAACCGCGTGCTCGCGGCGAACGAGCTGTACACGCTGCCAGAGGTCATCACCGTCGGCGCCGTGAACAACTTCGACGAGCTCGCGCCCTTCTCGAACCGGGGCGCCGCCGTGGACGTGGTGGCGCCGACCGGCACGTTCACCACCGACCTCTCGGGCCCGGCAGGCGAAGACCCGGGGGACTACACGAGCCTCTTCGGGGGCACCTCGGCCGCGTGTCCTGTCGCGGCGGGGCTGGCCGGCCTGCTCGTCTCGGCCCAGCCCGACGCCGGCCGCGCTGAGCTCGACCGCTGGCTCATCGGCACCACCCGCCGGGCCCCGTTCGCGCGGGCCACTGACGGAGGGCATGACGTCGAGTACGGCTACGGCATCATCGAAGCGACCCGCGCGCTCGAGCGGGCGACGGGGCGGGAGGACGCGGGCGTGGTGGACGCGGGGGTCGATGCGGGGCCCGTCATGGTGACGCCGCTGCCGCCCTCGCTCGGGCCGGCGACCGGCTGCGGCTGTTCATCGACGGGCGCGGGCTGGCTGCTGGGGCTCGCGCTGGTGGCGCTGCGCTCGCGTCGGCGCCGCGCGGCCAACGAGCGCTGAGCCGGCGTCGCCGCGCTCCCTCACCGCTCACCTGATCGGAGCTCCGTCGCCTCGCGACCGGCATGGACCACCTGCGCCCGCCACGGCTCGACGGCATCGAATCAAGTGAGGCCGGTGCCAGCGCCTGTGCTGTGCCGTACCATGCGCCTCTTCACCCCTGGCCTCGTCGTCGGGCTGCTCGTCAGCCACGTCGCCCGCGCGGGCGACTGTCAGACGCATCCGCTCAACGTCTACGAGCTGCAGGTCACGAGGTGCGAAGCCCTCGACGTGAAGAACGCGCAGAAGGTGAGCTTCTCGAATTCGCAGCTCGAGGCCCGGGGCGTGAAGCCGGCCGACGTTCAGGCCGCCTTCGCCGTGCTGGTGCTGCGAGCCGGCGCGGCCTTCGTCCTCGAGGGCACGCTCACACGTTCGACCCGCATCACCTTCGAGAGCGGCCTCCGCCATCCAGCATCGGCCCCGACCCCGCCCCAGGTGAGCGCCTGGCGCGTCGAGGACCGACCGGTGGCCGTCCTTCTGCAGCCGACCCCGTCCGCGAAGCCGGGCGTCGATGCCTGCTCGCAGTACGCGCGGGGCCCGACGGTGCTGGTCGAGTTCCCGACCAATTGCTCCTGCGACACCGGACCGCTCAACGGCCAGTGGTGCTGGCTGAACGAGCGCGCCCCGGTCCGCGAGGCGGCGGCGGCGACGAAGAAGCTGCTGAAGCTCTGACCTGAGTGCTTACGACGCCGTCAGGGCGGGTCCTTGCGAAAGACGTAGCCGCGCGAGCGCACGGTGACGAAGCGCCGCGGGTTCTCGGCGTCCTTCTCGAAGAGGCGCCGCAGGCGCACGATGAAATTGTCCACCGTGCGGTCGGTCGGGAACTCGTCCTGCCCCCAGGCGGCGTCGAGCACGTCGTTGCGCGAGAGCACCTGCCCCTCCTTCGAGAGGAACAGCTGCATCACCTTGCGCTCCTTCTCGCTCAGCACGGTCTCGCCTTCGCTGGTGTGCGCGATGCCGGTGTCGAGGTCGAGCCACCAGGGGCTCAGGTCGACGCGCTTCGTCGAGGGACTGGCGCCCGCGCCCTTTCGACGAAGCAGCGCGCGGATGCGGGCGAGCAGCTCTTCCGTGTGGAACGGCTTGGTGAGGTAGTCGTCGGCGCCGCAGTCGAGCCCGTGCACCTTGGCGCCTACGTCGTCGCGCGCCGTCAGCATCACGATGGGCAGCTCGTGGCCGGCCTTGCGGGCGAGCCGCGCCAGCTCGAAGCCATCGCCACCCGGCAGCATCACGTCGAGAATGGCCAACTGGTACGCGCCCGACAGCAGCGCGTCGCGGCCCTCGTTGAACGTGCCGGCGCGGCGCACCTCGAGGCCCATCTGCGACAGGTTGAGCGCCAGCATCTCCGACAGCAGCACGTCGTCTTCCACCAGCAACACCGGGACACTCATGACCTCACCTCAGCACGCTGGAGCCACAGGTGAAACGACGCGCCCTTGCCGGGGCCCGCGCTCTCGGCGACCAGGTCTCCACCCATCTGCCGCGCGAGCTGCCGCGACAGGTGCAGGCCCAGCCCGCTGCCATGGGTGACGCCCTCGTGACTGCCGGCGCGTTCGAGCTCGAACAGCCGCTCGGCGTCCTCCGGAGGAAAGCCGCGCCCCGAGTCGGCCACCGAGATGCGCACCCGCCCGTCCTCGAGCGCGCTCGACACCGTCGTCTTCGCGCCGCCGTACTTGCGCGCGTTGTCGAGCAGGTTCTCGAGCACCACACGCACCGCGTCGCGGTCGGCCTTCACCAGACAGCTCTCGAGCTCGCCGAGCCGCACCTCTTCGCCGACGTGCGCCGCCTTGCGGTGGTCCACGATGGTCAAGACGAGGCTCATCGCGTCCTCTCGGCCGAGCGTCTTCGGGTCCACCGCGCGGCTGCGCTGCATCACCAGCATCGAGTCGGTGAGGTGCTCCAGCGCGTCGCACGCCTCGAGGCCGTGGTCGAGCAGGCGCCCCTGGCTGTCGGGAGGCACGCGGCCGGCCTTGAGCGCCTCGAGCAGCGCCTTCAGGCCCGCGACCGGCGTCTTGAACTCGTGCCCGGTGAACTGCAGCAGGCGCGTCATCTGGTCGTTCCTCTTCTGCCGCTCCCGCGCCACCAGCCACAACCCGACGACGAGCGACGCCAGCGCCGTCGCCAGCACCACCGACTCGCCGACGATCATCACGGTGAGCCGCTCGGCCCGCGCGATGGCCTCGGCGGACTGTGACGCGTCCACCACGATGGAGAGCGCCTGGTTCTCGCTGATGAGCCGCCGGCTGAAGACGTTCCACCAGCTCACCAGCGAGCCGATGATGGTCAACGCTCCAAGCAGGAGCGCCAGGTCACCCCACTGCACCGGACGTCGAGCGCGCACGCAACGCTGGCTAGTGCGCCCTCGGCCGCCGGGTGTCACGTCTTCGTCAGGAGGCACGGTCCCTGCGTTGTTCACCCGCGCTGCACCGCAAGCCCTCAGAACCTCGAGTTTCCCTCCGCACGTTGCCAGTCAAACGCCAGTCACTTTTGACTATCAAAGGAGCCTGCCATGCTAGACCTCGCGATGAGAACCCAGACGCAGAAGATCCGTGTGTTGGAGCCGGAAGCCGAGCGCGAGCGCCTGGTGAGAGGGCTTCGCGTCATCCGCCACGGGCAACCGGTGCTCGAGCTGCCCTTGTACCCCGACGTCGAGTACGTCTTCGGGCGCAGCGGTGAGTCGAGCGTCGTCTTCTCTGACGACGCGGTGTCACGGCAGCACGGCCGGCTGTGGTGTGACGCGAGCCTGCGTTGGGTGTACCGCGACCTCGCGTCGAGCAACGGCACCTACCGATGTCCGCACAGCCAGCCCGACGCGCGCCTCGAGCTGAAGGGCTCGACGCCGGTGCCGGTCCAGGTGGGGGACGAGCTCTGGTTGGGCACCGAGCGGGCGCGGCTCGTGTTGCTGGGTGAGCCTCCGCAGGGCACGCACGCGCGGACCGACGCGAGGGTGGTGTCGAAGGCGGCGCAGGTCCTCGAGCAACGGCTGGCCGCCGCCGCGTGCCACGAGCTTCCGGTCGTGCTCATCGGCCCCTCGGGCGCGGGCAAGACGTGGGCGGCGCGGCGCATTCACGAGCGCTCGGGCCGGAAGGGGCCCTTCATCCTCGTCAACTGCGGGGCGCTGCCACGCGACGCCTCGGCCCTGCAGAGCGAGCTGCTCGGCCACGTGCGAGGCGCGTACACCGGCGCGACCAGCGAGCGGCGCGGCAAGTTCTTCGCCGCCGACAACGGCACGCTCTTCCTCGACGAGGTGGAGTCGATGCCCCGCGAAGCGCAGGACTTCCTCCTCGACGTCCTCGAAGGCACGGGCGTGTTCTCGCCCCTCGGCGCCCCGGCCGACGCACGCCATGAGGCGCCACGCTTCCGGCTCATCTCGGCTACCAAGACGCAGCTCGGCGCTTCGGCGCTCCGCAAGGACCTGGTGCAGCGGCTGTTGGGCGACCACCTCGTGCTGCCGACGCTGGCGGACCGGCGCGACGACATTCCCGGGCTGGTGCACCAGTTCCTCGCCGCGCTGCGCGCCGAGCGGAACCTCGACGCCGATCTCACGCCCGAGGCGCTCGCGCTGTTGCTCTCGCGGCCCTGGCCCGGCCAGGTGCGTGAGCTCAAGCGTGTCATCGACGCCACCATCATCCAGCAGGCGGCGCAGCGGCAGGCCAGCGGCCTCGACACCGAGCGGCTCCTGCTGGGTGTGGAGGCGCTCGCCGCGTACTTCGCGGAGCAGGCGCAGGTGCTGGGTGAAGCGTCCTCGCCCGTCGCGCTGGCGCTCGAGGAGCCCCCTCCGACCCGACAACACGCCCGCAAGCGGCCGGCAGACATCACCCGCGAAGAGGTCGAGGCCGCGCTCGCTCAGCACGGCGGCAACAAGACGCACGCGGCGCGGGCGCTGGGCATGGCGCTCAACACGTTGAAGGCGAAGCTGAAGTCGCCGTGAGCCCGCCTCCCTCGGCCTCGATCCTCGACTCGACTCGCGCGGCCTCTTCTGCCTCGAGCGGGGGCAGGCTCTTCGAGCCGTTGCAGAAGCCGCCAGCGGGGCGCAGGTTCGTCGACCCGATGCAGCAGTCGCCCGCCTGAGACGGAGCCCGACCTCGAGCTGCCCTTCGCCCTCACGGAGCCGCCCGCAGGCTGTGGCGTTGATTTCGCGCGGCCGTCGGCTCAACATCGCGCACCTCGCGGGAGGGCTCATGAACCACCAACACGTGCACGCGCCGGTGACGTCGTCATGAGCGAGCTCGACCCGTCTGCCCTCGCGAAGGCGTCCCGGCTCTTCGAGGCCCTGGACGCCGAGGGCCGCAAGGAGCTGCTGTCGCGCGCGGGCCGCCAGAAGTTCCCGGCCGGTCACGTCCTGTGCCGCGAAGGTGACTCCGGCGACGTGCTCTACGTCCTCGCGAAGGGCGACGCGCGCGTCACCGTCGATGACCTCGGCGCCGAGAAGGAGATTGGCCGGCTGAGCTCGGGCCAGTTCTTCGGCGAGCAGGCGATGTTGTCGGGCTCGAAGCGACAGGCGACGGTGACGGCGCTCACCGAGCTCGAGGTCGTCGCGTTCCCGCGAGCAGCAGTGGACGCGGTGCTCGGGAAGAACCCTCGGGCGCGCACGGTGCTCGCGACCGCGGGGCTGCAGCGGTCGGAAGAGGCGGCCCAGAAGCTGTTGGAGTAGCGCGCCCGGCCGCGCGACGACGAGTCAGCGCCAGCACTCGTCGTAGCCGATGGCCACCTCGCCGCCACCAGCTGGACAGAGGTCGAGCTCGAGGCTGCCCTGCGGGTACGTGCTGTCAGGCGGGGTCGCGCGGAAGGTGCTGGGCTGGCCATTCACCGTCACCCGCACGCGGCGGTTCCGGTCGATGGGCCGCTTGAGGGCGACGATGCAGCGCTGGTTCACCAGGCGCCCGGCGGTCGTCCGCAAGATGTTGGCGTAGTCGGTCGTGCAGAGCGCGAGCGTGCCGTCCTTCCCGAAGAGCGTCGGCAGCGTCGCCAGCCGCCACCCACGCACCAGCCCGGGGAAGAGGCACCCGTCCAGCCCGACGATGGAGGTCACCGAGACCCGCTGGTCGCCCGTCTTCAGGCCCCGCAGGAAGGGCGGAAAGTCGGACAAGGGGAAGCTGGACTGGTCGTCCTCGTCGCCGAGGATGATGAGCGCGAGGTCGGCGTTGCTGCGCAGGAAGTCCTTGTTGTCCGAGCTGAGCAGCGGCTCAGACAACGCGGCTCGCGCCGAGGCGAGCGCGCGCTCCTGGGCGCTGCCCTCGCTGCCGACGTTCACCAGGTTGGAGAAGGCGGCGTCGATGTTGGGCGTCTTGTCGGTGATGAGGGGGCCCGCGAAGCGCCCCTGCCGCGTCTCGTCGTCCATGTCCGTCGTCACTGCCGCGATGCGGAAGTCCACCTGGTTCGCGCGGAACGAGCCGAAGAAGGCCTGGAAGTTCGACGCCAGCGCCGACTGGTCGTCCTCCATCGAGCAGGAGTCGTCGATGACGAAGAGCACGTCGATGGGCTGTCGCTTGAAGGGCTCGAGCGGGTACGTCTCGGTCGCCGCGACCTTGCAGCCATCGGGCGGGACGAAGACGTTGGTGGAAGCCTCCACCACGTCCGGGACCGGTGGGGGCTCGAGCAGCTCGGTCCGGCCGCAGCCTGCGAGGACGACGATGATCAGAGCTCGAACGTTCATGTGCGCGACAGTCGGTCGGCCACCAGGCCGTATTTCAACCACACCCCGGCCCGTCAACGCGAACGGGCCCGGTCGATTTCACGGGGCCCCCGGGAGCCGCAGGCGCTAGAGCCGCGCCATGTCGGACGCGGTGGCACTGCTCGAGGCGGTCCGCGCTGAGGCGAAGCCCGGCGTCTGGTCGAACGGCGTGAAGCTCGCTCGCGCCGGCGCGGTCGTGCAGGAATCCGCGGACGGCGACGAGGTGGTGCTGCGCGTGAAGGCCGGCGGCCGCCCCGTGCCGTGGACGGTGGTGTTCTACCCGAAGGACGCGGCGTGGGAGTGCAACTGCCCGGCGCCGGTGGACCCGTGCGAGCACGCGGTGGCGGCCGCCATCACGCTGAAGGACGCGGCCGAGTCGGGCGTCGCGCTGGCCTCCGTCGAGGCGAAGTACGCGCGCGTCGTGTACCGCGTCGTGCGCCTGGAGAATGGCGTCCAGGTGCAGCGCTCCATCGTGACGCCTGAGGGCGCCGAGACGCCCCTCGACTCGCTCGCCGCCGCCCTCGCGAACCCCGCGCTCGCGAAGCACCTGCAGGTGGAGCAGCACGACCTCCAGGCCGACCGGCTGCTCGAGAAGAAGACCCGGCTCGCGCTGCCGCCCGAACGCCTCGAGGCGCTGCTCGGCGTGCTCCAGCCCTGCCGCACGGTGCTGCTCGACGGCCGGCCGGTGGCCATCGCGGCCGAGCCCCTGCTGCCGAAGGTGACGGTGAAGGACGCCGGCGACGCCATCGTGGTGACGGTGGCGAAGGACGCGCGGGTGAGCGAGGTGCTGGCGCCGGGGGTCGCGCTGGCCGCCGACGCGCTCCACCGCCTCGGCGAGACGGCCTTCACGGGGCCCTGGCTCGAGCTCCTGCCGCAGGTGCGCAGCTTCCCCGCGAGCCAGGCCGGAGAGGTGAGCGCGAAGGTGGTGCCCGAGCTCGCCCAGCGCTTCCCCGTCGAGGTGTCCAGCACGCGCCTGCCCCGCATCGACCCGCGCCTCGAGCCGAGGGTGGTGCTCGAGGTGAACCAGCTCGAGCAGGGCCTCTCGGTGCTGCCCACGCTCGTCTACGGCGCGCCCGCCTGCGTGCGCATCGACAACGGCCGCATGGTGCACCTGCGCGGTCCGGTGCCCGTGCGCGACGAGGCGCAGGAGCAACGGCTCGTCCACCACCTGCGCGACACCTTGAACCTCGTGCCCGGCCGACGCACCACCGTGAGCGGCCCCGAGGCGGTGCGCTTCGCCGACTCGCTGCGTCGGTGGCGCGGCGGGCTCTCGGGCGACGCGGCGCGCAAGCTGTCCCCGGACATCACCCTGACGCCGAAGCTGCGCGTCGACGACCGGTCCTCCGCCGGCGCGCCATCGGTGGGCGTCAGCTTCGAGTTCGAGGTGCAGGGCGGCCCGCCCGACCTGCCGAAGACGGTCGACGGCGCCGCGGTGCTGCGCGCCTGGGAGGAGGGCTTCGGCCTCGTGCCCATCGAGGGCGGCGGCTGGGCCCAACTGCCGACGGAGCTGCTCGAGGCCCAGGGCGCCCGCATCGCCGCGCTGCTCGCCGCCAGGCAGGAGAACGGCACCCTCGCCAACCACGCGCTGCCCCAGCTCGCGCAGCTCTGCGAGTCGCTCGACCAGCCGAAGCCTCCGGGCCTCGAGGCGCTGCGGCCCCTCGCCGAGGGCTTCGAGTCGCTGCCGCCGCCTGCGCTGCCGGTCGAGCTCACCGCGACGCTGCGGCCGTACCAGGCGCAGGGCGTGGCGTGGCTCCAGTTCCTCCAGCGCGCGGGGCTCGGCGGCGTGCTGGCCGACGACATGGGCCTCGGCAAGACGCTGCAGACGCTGTGCGTGCTGAAGAAGGGCGCGCTCGTGGTGTGCCCGACGAGCGTGCTGCCCACCTGGCTGGGCGAGCTGAAGCGCTTCCGGCCGTCCCTCTCCGTGAACGCCTACCACGGACCCGGCCGCGCGCTCGACGACGCCGACGTGACGGTGACGACGTACGCCATCCTGCGGCTCGAGCTCACGAGCCTGTCCGCCCGCGAGTGGAGCGCCGTGGTGCTCGACGAGGCCCAGGCCATCAAGAACCCCGAGAGCCAGGCCGCGCGGGCCGCCTTCGCGTTGAGGTCCCCCTTCCGCCTCGCCCTCTCGGGCACGCCGGTGGAGAACCGCCTCGACGAGCTGTGGAGCCTGATGCACTTCACCAACCAGGGCCTGCTCGGCGGCCGCCGTGACTTCGACGAGAGGCTCGCGCGCCCCATCGCGGACGGCCGCCAGGACGCGGTCATCGAGCTGCGCAAGCGCCTCAAGCCCTTCGTGCTGCGCCGCCTGAAGAAGGACGTCGCGAAGGACCTGCCGCTGCGCACCGAGGTGGTCCGCCCCGTCACCCTCGACGAGCGCGAGCGCGCCACCTACGACGCGATTCACGCCGCCACGAAGGACGAGGTGGTGAAGCTGCTCGGCCAGGGCGGCAGCGTGCTCAAGGCGCTCGAGGCGCTGCTGCGGCTGCGGCAGGCCGCCTGTCACGTCGGGCTCGTGCCCGGCCAGCACGCGAAGACGTCGTCGAAGGTGCAGGTGCTCGTCGAGGCGCTCTCGACCGCGGTCGCCGACGGCCACAAGGCGCTGGTCTTCTCGCAGTGGACCTCTCTGCTCGACCTCATCGAGCCCGAGCTGACCGCCGCGGGCATCACCTTCTCGCGCCTCGACGGCTCCACGCCCGACCGCGGGGCCGTGACGAGCGCCTTCCAGGCCGAGGGCGGTCCCCCGGTGATGCTGCTGTCCCTCAAGGCGGGCGGCACGGGCCTCACGCTCACCGCCGCCGACCATGTCTTCCTCGTCGACCCGTGGTGGAACCCCGCCGTCGAGGCGCAGGCCGCCGACCGCGCCCACCGCATCGGCCAGGAGCGGCCGGTGCTCGTCTATCGCCTCGTCTCCCAGGGCACCGTCGAGGAGCGCATCCTCACCCTCCAGGACAAGAAGCGCGCGCTGTTCGAGGCGGCGCTCGGCGACGCACAGGCCGGCGGCGCCCTCACGAAGGACGACCTGCTCGAGCTGTTCTCCTGACGTTCGCCGGTGGAAGGCGACGGCACGGGGTTGATCTGCTCGACCGGTCGGCCCCATGGTGCCGGGTGGTGGGGTGGATCTTTCGAGAGCCGGGCTTCGCAGACGCGGAGCTGCAGCGCCGCGCGGGCATCGCGATGGCCATCGTCCGTGCCGTCGCGGTGGCGGTGCTGCTCGTCGTCGGCCTGTCACTCGCCGAGCCGGCCAACGACGTGCGTCTCACCCTCGCGCTCTACGTGCCGGTGCTGCTGGTGTTGGCGGGCTGCGCGAGCTTGCTTCAGCGAGGGTACGTCACGCTCGTCGGGTGGGTGGTGTCACTCAGCATCTGGGCCATCGTGAGCGTGGTGCTCGCGCTGTTCGGCGGGCTGCAGGCCCACAACGCGACGCCCTTCGTCATCGCCGTCACCATCGCTGGCACCGTGGTGAGTGGGCGCGCGGCCGTGCTCGTCGGGCTGTTGTCGGTGCTCAGCGCCCTCGGCGCGTTCCTGCTCGAGCTGACGGGAAGGCTGCCGGCTCCGCTCGCCCCGCTGACGTCCACGAACTCGCTCATCTCGGTCACGGTCTCGCTGCTGCTCGCCGGGACGCTGCTGGCCCTGTCGCTGTCGAGCCTGCAGCGGGCCCTGCGCCGAGAGCGCGAGGCGGCGGCCCAGCGCGACCTCGCACAGGCGGCAGCGGTGCGCGCGCAACAGCTCGAGTCGGTGGGGCGCCTCGCGGCCGGGGTCGCCCACGACCTGAACAACCTGCTGGCCATCATCCAGCTCACCTCCGACGAGCTGTCTCAGCGTGCGAAGGCCGACCCGGCGCTCGGTCCGGTGGCGGACGACCTGCAGAAGGCCAGCGAGGCGGCGAGACTCCTGAGCCGGCGCATGGTGGGCATGAGCCGCGCCGAGGGCTCGAAGCCCGAGCCGCTCGAGCTGGGGGACGTGGTGACGAAGTTCGAGCCGCTCCTGCGCCGCCTGCTGCCGCCAGAGTGCAGGCTCGGGGTGACGCTCGAGGCGAACCTGGAGCTCACCGCAAGCCGCAGCGCGCTCGAGCACGTGCTCCTCAACCTCGTGTTGAACGCGCGCGACGCGATGCCGAAGGGCGGCGCCATCGAGGTGGTGGTGACAGCGAGCGAGCTGTCGGTGAAGGACACCGGCGTCGGCATGCCGCCCGAGGTGCGCGCGCAGCTCTTCAGGCCCTTCTTCACCACCCGGAAGACCGGCACCGGCCTGGGCCTGGTGAACGTCGCCGAGCTGGCGAGCGCGATGGGGGCGACGGTGGAGGTGGAGTCCGAGGTGGGGCGCGGCTCGACGTTCCGGCTGCGCTTCAGCCCGCGCGCCGAGGGAGCGGACACGCTCCGGACCGACGCTGTGCCGACGAAGGTCGCCACGGCCACGATTGGCGCCAGCCCTGTCTCCGCTGACGGGCGCCTCAGCGGAACGTGAGGCTCGGGCCCTCGCCCGTCCACAACAGCTTGTCGGTGGACGACTCGCGGGCCTCGACGGAGATGGCGAAGGCGCCCTTCTCGTCATTCCGGGAGACGAAGCCCTGCGTGAGGTTCCACACCTCCTCGGGGTGGAACGTCACCTCGCGCCACACCTGCTCGTGCAGCACGGTGCCGTCGCTCCGCACGGCGCGCAGCACCACGTCCACCACGACGAGGGTGTTCGAGCGGCTCAGCAGCTCGAGGTTCAGGCTCACCGTGCGGCCCGGCACGGGCGTGGTGGGGTTCACCTTCACGTCGGCGACGAACTCGTACTTCGCGAGCTCCTCGGGGGTTCCGGAGACCTCTCCCACGCAGCCGAGGCTGAGGAGCGCTGCGAGGGTGACGAGGGCGGACCGCATCGCGGCGAGGTCTTGCGAGGCGCTTGCCAACCAGGGGGGCAGATCCCGATTCCGGTGCGGATCCATCGGGTTGCGACGCCGGCCGCCGGGGTGGCTGTCAGGTGACTTGGCGTTTCTGGAGCACCCGCTCGGCCTGCGCCCCGTTCACTCCGCCGGGCACCTGTGGACGGGGGTGCACACCGCGGCTCTCGATTCTCACTTCTTCTCCGGCTCGGGTTCCGGGCCCGTGGGCCGCGGCGCAGAGAGCTCGAGCGCGACGGCCTTGGTGGTGTTGCCGGCCGCGTCGAAGAGCTCGACGGACAGCTTGTAGGCGCGACCGTCGTCGAAGCCGAAGCTGCCCGAGCAGGCGTCGTGGCCGATGACGGCCCACTCGCCCTCCACGGGGACGAAGTACTGCTGCTTCGAGGCGACGCCGCGGGCGCGCTGCATCGAGATGAGGAGCCAGCTCGCGCTGAGGTCGTTGACCTGCGTGCGCAGCTTGAGCGTGCGGGTGAGGCCGTCGCGGGTGCGCTGGTAGAAGCCCTCGGACACGGCGGGGCGGGTGGTGAACTTCGGCGAGGTGGTGTCGGCGCCGGGCCCGGTTCGCCAGCGCGCCGAGTTGTCGCCCCAGGTGTCGTTGAGCAGCTTCACCCGCGGCAGCGCGCGGTCGAGGGTGAGCGTGTACTCGGTGTTCGGGTCGAGGGCGCGCTTCGGCTTCAGCTTCACGGCCACCCGGTTCATCGTCGAGGACCAGCCGCGCGTGACGGTGACTCCGATGGCCTCGCCACCCCCGAGCAGCGTGAGCGCGGCTTCCGCCAGCAGCTTCGTCACCCGGTCCTGCTCGGCCAGCACGCCCTCGAGGATGAACTCGACGTTGGTGGGCACGGTGGCGCCCGGCGCGGGGAAGAGGCGCACGCCGTCGTCACAGCTCTGCGCGGAGGCGCGCGTGGCGCCGACGCTCACGAGGAGCGCGAACACGAGCGAGAGCCGGACGAGGCGCATCGGCCGTTGCGACGGGGGCGCTGCGACGGCATTCATCGACAGCCATCATGGACGGCAGCGTGGCGAGCGTCGAGTTCGCCGCCCGTGCCCACCCGGTCCGTCAGTGTACGGGCGTGCCGGGGTCGATGATCTCCACCGGCCCGAAGCGCGCCTCGTACTTCGCGAGGTTCTCCTGAATCGCCATCAACAACCGCTTCATGTGCTTGGGGTTGGTGATGATGCGCGAGAGCACCTTCGCGCGCGGCTGCTGCGGCTGCACGTAGATGAAGTCGAGCGTGAACTCGGTCTCGGTGTGGTTCACCAGCGCCATGTTGGCGTAGCGGCCGTTGGCGACGTCGTCATCGAGCTGAATCTGGAGCTGCACCTCGGGCGGCTTGGGCTGGTCACTCATGGTGGCGACGACTTAGTCGACGACGCCGACGAGGTGAACCGTTGCGCTCGGGCGTGGGCCTGTCACCATCGGCGCTCCCGCGTGTCCTTCCCGCTCGACCCTGCCCGCACCAGCGCCTTCGACCTCGGCCCGCCCGACGCGGGCACCGCGGTGCTGCTGCTCCACGGCTTCACCGGCAGCCCGTGGGAGGTGCGGCCGCTCGCCGAGTCGCTCGCCGACCGCGGCTTCTTCGTGCGCGCGCCGCGCCTGCCTGGCCACGGCACCGTGCCCGAGGACCTGCTGTACGTCACCTGGCGCGACTGGCTCGAGGCCGCCGAGGCGAGCTTCGACTCCCTCGCGCGCTTCCCCCGCGTCTGCGTCGCCGGCCTCTCGATGGGCGGGCTGCTCGGGTTGCTGCTCGCCGAACGCCACGGCCTCAGGGTGTCGAAGCTGGTGCTGATGGCGCCGGTGATGCGCGTGCGTCAGCGCGGGGGCCGCGTGCTCGAGGCGCTCGGCCGCACGCCGCTGTCCGGGCTCACCTCGGGCTGGCTCGAGAAGAAGACGACGGACCTCGAAGACGACGAAGCCCGCGCACAGTCCCCGGTGCTGCCGCGGTACCCGCTCGCGCGCCTCTTCGACCTCTTCGAGCTGCAGCGCCTCGCCCGCCGGGCCGCCCCGCGCGTCGTCTCGCCCACCCTCATCGCCGCCGCGACCAACGACCACGTGGTGGAGCCGGGCAGCATCCAGGCGCTGCACGCCGCCATGCCGGGCTCACGGCTGCTCCTGCTCCAGCGCGGGTTTCACATTCTGCCGCACGACGTGGACCGCGCCCGCCTCGCCGCCGAGGTGGCGGAGTTCGTCGATGCCGAGCCTACGGCGCGCACACCTTCCGCGCGCGCAGCTGGTTCGCCTCGCGCCAGCCGACGATGAGCCACGACTGGTCGGCCGACGGCACGAGGCCCGGAGGCCCCGCTCCCCCATCGAGGTTGCGCAGGCGGAAGGTGAAGGTGGTGCCGACCGGCGCCGAGGTCCCCACGACGACGCGCTCTCCGCCGCCGGGCACGCGCTCCTGCATCGCCACCTGCAGGTCGCCGGCTGGAGTGCGGAAGGCCGACATCGCCGCCCACTGCTGCGCGAGGTTCGACGCGGCCGCCGCCACCTCGGTGATGCCCAGCGTGAGGTCGGGGAGGTAGTAGATGCCCGAGAGCGACGAGCTCGACTCCGAGTACGGGTAGGTGCACGACACGCCCGCGTCCCACTCGTTCAGCTCGGCCTCGACGCCGCCGTAGTAGGGAGGCGTCCACACCCCTCCATCACCGAGGCGAATCAGCTGGCGCACGGTGTCTCCGTTGGAGTCGTCGGCGCTGTAGATGACGTAGTGGCCCCGGTCGCTCACGTTGCACGAGTTGAGCGTCACTGTCGCCGGCACCCCCGGCCCCGCGTTGAGGTCCTTCACCAGCGACAGGCCGCCGTCGAGCTGCCAGACGAGCGTGCGGGCGCGGTCTTCGCCATCGGCGAGGTACGTCGACACGGCCTCCTCGCCGAGCCCCAGCCTCAGGCCAGAGGAGTAGCCGGCGTCGAGCAGCGGCGCGAAGCGCTCAGGGCCCCCGTCCGGCGGCGCGCTCGTCGTGTCCACCCGCGTCAACCACACGCCGCCGTCAACCGTCGTGGCCACGAAGACGGCGTCACCCAGCGCGCGCGCGTGGAAGGCGAGCGGCGCGGGCTTCCACACCAGCGCGTTTCGCTGGAACTGCATCGCGTCGTCGAAGCGGGCCACCAGCAGCTCGGTGGGCCCGTTCGAGGGCGTGCGCACGAAGACGAGCGCGAAGCCCTGCGGCAGCGCCAGCATCTGGAAGGGGGCGGTCATCGAGGCCTCGGCCGACAGCAGGGTGACGCCCCGCACGTCGGCGAAGCCGTCACAGTCGTTGTCCTCGCCGTCACAGCGCGTCTCAGCCGTCTGGTAGCGCGGGCCGTAGTCGCTCGCTTCGCAGGTGAGCTGACTGCCCGACTCGCAGCGGTTCCGCGCACCGGCGCAGACGCCGAGCGTCAGCGCGCACGCCTGCCGGTCGGTGACGTCGTCGTCCACCAGGCCGTCACAGTCGTCGTCCTTGTTGTTGCAGACCTCCATCGCGGGCTTGCCTTCGTTGACGCAGATGCCGCTCCACACCCGCTCCGAGGTGCACACCTCGGTGCCCGGTTTGCACTCCCCACGCCCGCCACCGCAGGGCCGCGTGTCGCCCAGCTTGCACGCGCACTCACCCTGCGCGGAGTCGAGGCGACAGAAGCCGTTGCGGCACGACGTCCCCCTCGGGCAGGGGCCGCTCTCGCCGCAGGTGATGCTGCAGTCCACGGCGGTGGGAGAATAGAACGAGCACCCGCTCGCGGCGCCCAGCGCGAGCCCGCCCACGAAGCCCGCCAGCGCTCTCAGAATCGGGTCACCCATGAGGCCGCCACTCCGTTCGGGGAAGGCATGAAGAAGAAGCCCGACTCGGACTCGTCGGGAGAGCTCGCGAGGCTGACGATGGTCGCGACGACGCCGCCGGCCACCGCGAGCACGGAGGCGGTGATGAACACCCCGGCCAGCGTCTGGTCGCGCAGGCCGCCCTGCTCCACCGAGACGCGCATCGGGTCCCACGCGCCGCCCACGCGATAGAACTCGGAGACCTGCCGCGAGGCGTTGCCGGACTGCACGGCGAACAGCACGCCCAGGCCCGCCGAGACGACGCCGACGCCGAAGAGGATGACGCCCACGACCGGGAAGCGCCCGCCGCCGCCTCCTCCTGCCGAGGCGCTGCCGCCCGGCACGAGCTTGAGCTTCACCGTGCGCGGCTTGCCCGCCTCGACGATGACGTCGGTGCGCGCCGACTGGAAGCCGTCGAGCTCGGCGATGAGCTCGTGGGAGCCGGGCGTGAGCTCCACCTTCGTCGGCGACAGGCCGGCCAGCTTGCCGTCCAGCATCAGCACCGCGTCCTTCGGGTCCGTCTCGATGGTGATCTCCACCGGGCCCGCCTTCTTCTTGAAGGACAGGGCGACGTCCTTCGTGGAGCCGGACGCCAGCTCGAAGGTCTCCTCTGCGGGCTCGCTCTCGCCGTCTCGCACGGCGCGAACGGTGTGCCTGCCCGGCCCCAGCAGCACGGGCTCGGCCAGCGGCGTCACGCCCACCTCTTCGCCGTCCACCAGGACCTTCGCGGGCGCCCCCTCGACCGTCACCGTCACCTTCGAGGTGAGCGCGCGGATCTGCGCCAGCTCGCTCTCGACGCTCTCGCGGCGGTCGGCCGGCACCTTCTTGCCGCCCTCCTCGAGGTAGCGGTTCAGGGTGCGCACGGCCTGGCCGTACTTGAAGAGGCGCCGCTCGGTGAGGCCGAGGTTGTAGAGCACCTCGAAGCTGGGCAGGGCCTGGTACGCGGCGCGGAACTCGGCGAGGGCCGACGCGAAGTCACCCTCTTTGAAGAGCGCGACGCCCTTCTTGTAGTGGTCCGCAGCCTCCTTCTTGGCGGCGGCTTCCTTCTTCGCGTCCTCCTTCTTCGCGGCCCCTTGCGCGAAGGCGACCGGTGCCGAGAGCAGCGTCAGCGCGAGCAACCAGCGGAGAGGAAACACGGCGCCGAGTGTAGTCCAGCCAGCCCGAAGTGCGACGCGCGCGTCACTCGTAGGGGTTCGTCTCGTCCACCGTCAGCTTGCCGCCCTTCTTGCCCGTGGGCGGGGGTCTGCCGGTCTTCGGCTCCTTCGGCTGCTTCACCCCGTCGGGCTGCGCGGGACCTCCGCCAGCGGCGGCGACGAGGCGCTCGAGCGTGAACGTCTCCTCGCGGGGGACGTCGAACGACACGTTCAGCGTGCGGGCCTCGTGCCCCTGCGCCGACGCGATGACGGAGAGCGAGGTGCCCTTCTCGCGCGTGACGGTGACCGGGTTGCCCTCGAGCTTCTCGCCGTCCACCTCGAAGCGCGTCGAGGGGGGCTCGGCCTTCAGCGTCACCGCGACGCTGACGGGGACGGCGGGCTTCGGCGGCTCGGGCGCCTTCGGGGTCCGGTCGGGAGGCTCTGACGCCTTCGCGGGGAGCTTCACCACCACGGGCTCGTCTTCGCTCTTGCCGAGCGCGAGGAAGAGGCCGGCGCCGACGATGAGGCCCACCGCAGCGATGGCGACGCCGATGACGAGGCCAGACCGGCTCGCGGGCGGCGCGTCATCGACCGACTCCAGCGAGGTCGCGGAGCGCTGCGAGGGCGGCGGAGTCTTCGCGCGGCGAGCCGGTGAGCGTGGGGCGGGCTCCTCGTCCATCGTCTGCGCGGCGGGCGTCTTCGCGACGGAGCTCCGACGTCCCGGGGAGGTGCCCGGCAGGCGGGCGGGGCCGGAAGGAGGCCTCGGCGTTCCGCCAGAGACGGTGCGTGCGCCGGCCTCCTGCGCGATGTCGTAGAGCGTGGAGAGGTCGCCCGGCTTCACCAGGGCCTGCAGCGACTCCTTCACCTTTGTCGCGTCTCTCGGGCGGCGCTCCGGCTCCTTCACCAGCAGCGAGTCGACGAAGGCGCAGAGCTTCGCGGGCAGGTCAGGGCGCACGGTGCCGAGCGGGTCGTGCTCTTCCTTGAGCAGCTTGGCGAGCGTGGCGATGTCGCTGTCGGCGTCGTACGGGGCGCGGCCGCCGAGCAGCTCATAGAGCACGGCGCCCACCGAGTAGAGGTCGGCGCCGGGTCCGAGCGTCTTCTGTCCGAGCACCTGCTCAGGCGCCATGTACTTGGGTGTGCCGACGGCCGTGCCCGAGTGCGTGAGGCCCGTGGACTGGCCGAAGCGGGAGATGCCGAAGTCGAGCAGCTTCACCAGCCGCTGCGGCCGGGTGCAGAGGAAGATGTTGGCGGGCTTGATGTCGCGGTGAATGACGTTGGCGGTGTGCGCGGCGGCGAGGGCGTCGAGCAGGGGGCTGATGATGCCGACCGCCTCGGCTGGCGCGAAGACGCCGTGCTTCTTGTAGACGGCCTTCAGCGTCGCGCCCTCGAGGTACTCCATGACGATGAAGGGCTCGCCGTCGTCCGTCTCGCCCATGTCGAGCACGTCGACGATGCCGGGGTGGTTGATGACGGCCGCGGCGCGGGCCTCGAGCTCGAAGCGCTTCAGCACGTCGTCCCGGTCCGCGAGGTCGGCGATGAGCACCTTGATGGCGACGCGCCGGCCGATGGCCCTGTTGGTCGCCGAGTACACGGCGCCCATGCCGCCTTTCCCGAGCACGCCATCGATGAGGTACTTGCCGGCGAACGTGGTGCCGGCCTCGAGGACTGTCACGACGAGGAGTGTACCCCACGAGGGGCGGCCGTCTCGTTCGGCGGTGGCTGATCACCGGGCGCATCCCACATTCGCGGCTCGCACGGGCGCGTCGTCTTCACGCCCGCAACTCGACGACGAAGCCCGCGTCCAGGTTGATCCCGCACGACCGTGGAGGTGGACCGAGTCGCGGGCCGAACCTGCCGAATGGGCCGACCGGCGCGCCGGCCACGTCGTCAATGGTTCGGAGTACCCGGACGAGGGCCGCACCGCAGCAGTCCACGCGAGCTGGCGAAGCTGACTGCCGAGAAGGCGGCTCCAGGCGAGGGACCAGGTGTTCCAGGACTGGAACCCGCTCGAGACCGCGCGGCAGAAGGCCGCCCCCGGGGGACACCCCATGCCCTCCGCAGGAGACACGGCTCCTGTCGGGCTCACCTCGAGGAGCCCCCACGCGGCTGGAGGGTGGGCTGCGGAGCTCGTGAGGGTGGGTTGCGGAGCTCGTGAGGGTGGGTTGCGGGGCTCGTGAGGGTGGGCTGCGGAGCTCGTGAGGGTGGGTTGCGGAGCTCGTGAGGGTGGGTTGCGGAGCTCGTGAGGGTGGGTTGCGGAGCTCGCGAGGGTGGGTTGCGGAGCTCGTGAGGGTGGGCTGCGGAGCTCGTGAGGGTGGGTTGCGGAGCTCGTGAGAGTGGGTTGCGGAGCGTGGGGGTGCACGTGCACCGCGCCCTCAACTGATGTGAGCGGAAGCGCCCGAACGCACGGTCGGCGGCGCGTGCCCGGGCCGCGAGTCCTGCAATTCGTTGCGCCCGCCAACATTGTGCAGGACTCGTGACGCCCGATCACCGCAGGCGCTCGCGCCCGCCGCACCACGCGACGCCTTCCGCAGGAGGAGCGGCTGTGGTCGTCGGGAGCCCGGCGATTCGTTGCCGCCTCCAACATTCTGCAGGACTCGCGGTGGGCTCAGCCCGCCACCTGTGACGTACCGCGGTCGACAGTGGGAGAGGGCGTCACCCGACGAGGTGGCGCGGCTGACAGGGTACGCCACGGGGCGGGAGATGCTGCAGGCCAACGCCGCGTTGCCCAGGCGGGATGAGTGGGTGGAGAAGCGGGCCAAGGCCCTCGTCGAGGAGCTGGGAGGGCGCAGGGAAGTGGTTCCAGAATCCGGTAGGCGCCTCGCAGCACTGAGCAGCGCGTGCGGACGGGTGCAGTCTCCTATGGCTCTTCTGCCGGGCGAGGGCCCTGAGCGTCGCGTCGAGGGGCCTGACGTGACAGGGGGCGCTGGCCCGCGACGAGCGCTTCCGGGAACCAACGCATGCCTGCAAGTGAGCGCGGGTTGCGGCATAAGGCGCGCGTCATGCGTGGCTTCGCTGTCCTCTGCTTGCTCCTCACGGCCTGCGCCGCGAGCGACATCCGCGTTCCCGACGAGCACGTGGTCGCCGGATCGCGCGCGAAGGGTCGCGGCGTCGAGGTCTGTGTGCTGATGCAGGAGCGCTGGCCCCGCGCGCGCTTCGAAGGTGTCGCTGAGCTCTCGTTCGCGCGGTGGGACTACGGCATCGCCTCGGTCCTCGTGAAGCACCCCGACGGCCTCGTCGTCATCGACCCGGCGTTCGGCCGCGACGTGGTGCGGGACCTCGCGCGCGCGCCGATGCTGTTCCGCCTGGCCATGGGGCCGACACGGCTCAAGCGCCCCCTGCGAGACGTGATGGAGGAGGCCGGCCTCGACCCTGAGGCGGTGACGGTCGCGCTGCCGACGCACGTGCACTGGGACCACGTGGGCGCGCTGGGCGACCTGCCGAACGCCCGCGTGCTCCTGCCGCGCGCCGAGCTCGAGTGGGCCAACACCCTGAAGGGCTATCTGGACGGCGGCGCGATGCCGCACCACCTCGCCCGCGCGAAGGAGCGGCTGCGCCTGTACGAGTTCGACGGCCCGGCGCGTGACGGCTTCCCGTCGTCCTTCGACGTCTTCAACGACGGCTCGATCGTCGCCGTCCCCCTGCCGGGCCACACGCCCGGGCACACTGCGTTCCTCGTGAAGCTCGTGGACGGCCGCTCCGCCCTCTTCGTGGGTGACGCCTCCTGGGCAATGCGCGGCGTCGAGGCGCCGGTGCACAAGCTGATTCCCCTCGACCACGACCACGCCCAGACGGGGGAGTCGCTCGGGCTCCTGCACGCCCTGTGGCAGCACCGGAAGGACGTGCTCGTCATCCCCGCGCACGACGCTGCCGCCCACGACCAGCTGCCCTCGTGCGTCCCGCCGCCGGCGCCCGGCACGGTGACGCGATGACCACACTCGCCCACGAGCCGACGTCGACCGTGACTGCCCGCCTGAACGGTGACGCAATGACGGTACTCGCCAGGCAGAAGCCGACATCGACCGTGACTCCCGCCCCCACGGTGACGCGATGACGACACCCGCCGCCCACGAGCCGACGGCGACCGTGACTGCCCGCCGGCACGGTGACGGCGCCTGGCTCGCGCCGCTCGCAGGACACGACCATCGGGAACGGGCGCGCCTCCTCCGACGGGCGGCACGGTGACGCGATGACGACGCTCGCCTGCCTCGCGCTCCTCACCGCCGCGCCGCTCAAGGTGGGCGTCACCCTGCACCCGTACTTCTCGTGGACCTCGCAGGTGACGAAGGGGCTGCCCGTCGAGGTGGTGCCGGTGGTGCCGGGCGACGTCGACGTCGGCAGCTACCAGCCGCGCCCGCAGGACGTGGCCGTGCTCACGACGCTCGACGTGCTGGTGGAGAACGGCCTGGGCCACGACGCGTTCCTCGACGAAATGGTGCGCGCGGCCGGCAACCCCCGCCTCGTGCGGGTGCGGCTCAACGAGGCCACGCCGCGGCTGGTGACGAAGGACGGCGACGGGCCGAACTCGCACACGTTCCTCTCGCTCGGCAACGCGATGGCCCAGTCGTACACGCTGGCGCGCGCGCTCGCCGAGGTGCGACCCGACTGGCGGCGGCAGCTCGAGGCCAACGCCGCGACGTATGCGAAGCGGCTCCGGACGCTGCGGGCGGGCGCGGTGCGGGCCCTCGCGCCGGTGAAGGAGCGCCGCGTCGTCACCGTGCATGACGGCTACTCGTACCTGCTTCAGGAGCTGGGCCTCGAGCTGGCCGCAGTCGTAGAGCCTGCGCACGGGCTCTTGCCGTCGGCCGGCGAGCTGGCCGAGGTGGTGAGGCTGCTCCAGGCGAAGCAGGCCCGGGTGGTGTTCTCGGAAGAGTCGTTCCCGCCGGCGATGGCCGAGGTGCTGCGCGAGGCGGGCGCGCAGGTGGTGGTGGTGAGCCACATCGCGACCGGCGACTTCACGCCCGAGCGCTTCGAGGTGGAGCTGCAGCAGAACCTCGACGCCATCATCGGAGCGATGACGCGATGACGACCGTGCTGTCGGCGCAGCAGGTGGCGGTGGCCGACTCCACGCCCGAGCGCTGCGGAAGTGGAGCTGCAGCAGAACCTCGACGCCATCATCGGAGCGATGACGCGATGACGACCGCGCTGTCGGCGCAGCAGGTGGTCGGCGCCTCCACGCCCGAGCGCTTCGAGGTGGAGTTGCAGCAGAACCTCGACGCCATCATCGGAGCGATGACGCGATGACGACCGCGCTGTCGGCGCAGCAGGTGGTCGGCGCCTCCACGCCCGAGCGCTTCGAGATGGAGCTGCAGCAGAACCTCGACGCCGTCATCGGAGCGATGACGCGATGACGACCGTGCTGTCGGCGCAGCGGGTGGCGGTGGCGGGCCGGCTCGCGCCGCTGTCCCTCACGCTGTCGCCCGGCGACGTGCACGCGCTGGTCGGGCCGAACGGGTGCGGCAAGTCGACGTTCCTGGACTGCGTCCTGGGGCTGCAGCCCTTCGACGGAACGCTCTCGCTCCTCGACGGGATGACGGTGGCCATGGTGCCGCAGGCCTTCACGGGCTCCTCGACCTCGGCCGTTACCGTGCTCGAGCTCCTCGCTGCCTCGCGCACCACCCGGCCCTCGTGGCTCGGCCTGTCCGCCCGGGTCCGCCAGCAGTGCCTCGACGCCCTGGCGTTGACGAACGCGGCCGGTCTGGCCCCGGCGCGGCTGGCGACGCTCTCAGGTGGGGAGCTTCGCCGGGTCCTCCTGGCCGACGCGCTGGCGAAGCGGCCGGGCCTGCTGCTGCTGGACGAGCCCGAGGCCGGCCTCGATGACGCCTCTCGCGTGACGCTCGAGCGGGCGCTGACGGACGCCCGCGCATCGGGAGTGACGACCCTGTGGGTCTCGCACGACGCTGCCGCCGTGCAGCGGCTCGCGACGCACACCACGCGGGTGGGAGCGCCGGCATGAACGAGTTGTTGGCGCTCGACTTCGTGAAGCGCGCGCTCCTCGCGGTGCTGCTGGCGGCGCCGATGCTGGGGTTGTTGTCTCCGCTCGTCCTCTCGCGGCGGCTCGCCTTCTTCTCGGCTGCGCTGGGGCAGGCCGTGCTCACTGGAGTGTCTCTGGGCATCCTCCTCGGAGAGCCCGCCGACGCGCCCTGGGCCAGCGTCTTCGGCTTCTCGCTGCTGTGCGGCGTGGGCCTCGTCTTCGTGCGCCGCCGCTCGTCGCTGCCGCCGGACACGCTGGTCGGCGTGCTGCTCGCCTTCACGCTCGGCCTCGGCGTGCTGCTGCTGGTGGTGGTGACGAAGCGCTTCAACGTGCACCAGCTCGAGGCGGTGATGTTCGGCTCGGTGCTGACGGTGACGCGGGCCGACCTCGTGGTGCTCGCGGTCGCGCTGGTGGTGGTGCTGGCGGGCCTCGTGCGCTTCCACAACGCCCTGCTGCTCGACGCCCTCGACGCCCGGGTGGCCGCCGCGGCGAAGCTGCCTTCGGCGGCGCTGGAGTACGGGCTGGTGGTGCTGCTCACCGTCGTCATCGTCGCCTCGGTGAAGGTGCTGGGCGCGTTGATGGTCGAGGCGATGCTGCTGGTGCCAGCGGCCGCGGGCCGGAACGTCGCCCGGAGCGTCGCGGGCCTCACCCTGGCGAGCGTGGTGGTGGCGTGCGTGAGCGCCGTCGGAGGCGTGCTCGTCTCTGCGCGCCTCAACGCGCCATCGGGCGCCGCCATCGTGCTGCTCCTCGCGGCGGCCTTCGTGCTGACGCTGCCGTTCTCGCGCCGACATGAGTCGCGCTGAGCCGTCGAGCATGAGGTGGCTCGTCCACGCCGCAGTCGAACGGAGGGCCGTGGCGTTCCAGGCCCTCGCGTGAGGAGCGCAGCGGACCGTGCGGGAGCTCCCGGCGCGGCCTGGGCGGCGGTCCGGCCCGGAAGCAGAAGCAAGACGCCGACGCAGGGCTGCGACGATGAGGCCGTGGACCGTGAGCAAGACATGCGGGAGCCGAGGCCCACGGGGATGGCTGGTGGGTGGTGCGCACGCCGGGACACGACGCCCCGCCCGGAGCGTGCACGGCTCAAGGAGCGAGGGCGGCGCCCGCCTCACTCCGCCACCACCCCAGCGCTGCGTCGAGGTTCTGCCTCGCCCGCTCGCTGAGCTGCTCGCCGAGGCCGAACTGCCACCCGCGAATCGCCAGCAGGCGCGCCCGCGGCGGCGGCTTGCCCGTCACCCGCTGGTAGACGGCCAGCAGCCCTCCCGGCGAGAGGTGGTGCGTCGAGACGGTGACGTGAGGCCCCGGCGTCAGCTCGAAGACCTCGAAGGGCTCCTTCCCCGAGGTGCTGGCGTCGACGAAGAGCACCTCGTCGCGGCCGACGAGGTCGAGCGCGTGCTCGGGCTGCAACTGGTAGTCGACGAGCATCTCGACGTCCGACCGCCGCGCCGCCTCTCCGACGAAGGCGGCCCCCAGGCCGTCGTCACCGCGCGAGGGGTTGCCCCAGCCGAACACGAGCACGCGCGCCTTCATGCATCGCCCCGCCTCAGGGAGCTCACCACCTCACCCCGGGCGTCCACCAGCGACACCTCGAGCGGCATCTTCCCCATCGCGTGCGTGGCGCAGGACAGGCAGGGGTCGAACGCGCGCACCGCGACCTCGACGTGGTTGAGCAGCCCCTCGGTGATGCGGTGGCCCTCGATGTACTGCCGGGCGACGGAGCGGATGGCCTCGTTCATCGCCTGGTTGTTGTTGGTGGTGGAGACGATGAGGTTGCAGCGCGTGATGAGGTCGTCTTCGCCCACCTCGTAGTGGTGAATGAGGGTGCCGCGCGGCGCCTCGATGATGCCGACGCCTTCCCGCTGCCGCTCACCCGTCGAGACGAGCTCGCCCATCACCAGCGCCTCGTCGTGCAGCAAGTGCTCGATGTCCTCGGCGCAGTGGAGCAGCTCCACCATGCGCGCCCAGTGGAACGCCAGCGGCGCGTGGTTGATGCCCGTCGTGCTGGCCAGGAAGTCCCTGCGGGCGGCCTCGGCCAGCGGCGTCGAGAGGCGGTCGCAGACCTGCAGCCGCGCGAGCGGGCCCACCTTGTACCAACCCGACTCCGGGCCCATCGCCGCGAGGTACGGGAACTTCATGTACGACCAGGGCCGCACCTCCTCCTTGATGAGGTGGCGGTACGAGGAGGCGTCGAGGCCGTCGAACAGCACACGCCCGTCGGCGTCCTTCGCGCGCAGGCCACCGTCGTAGAGGTCGAGGGAGCCGTCCGCGGCCACGAGGCTGAGCAGCGCCGAGGGCACGGTGCCGAAGCCCTTGTGTCGCTCGACGTTCTTCAAGGTGAGCTCGCGCGCGAGCGCCACCGCGTCGAGCGACCACGCCTTGATGTCGGGGAGCTGCTTCAGGAAGGCGTCGCGCGCGTCGATGGCCAGGTGCCTGTTGACGCCGCCCGGAATCGCCCCGGTGCCGTGAATGCGCTTGCCGTACACGGCCTCGAGCACCTGCTGCCCGAACTTGCGCAGCAGCACGCCCTTCTTCGCCAGTTCCGGGTGCTTCTCGACGAGGCCGATGAGGTTGCGCTTCGAGACGTCGCTGTCGAAGCCGAAGAGCAGGTCCGGCGAGGCGAGGTGGAAGAAGTGCAGCGCGTGCGACTGCAGCAGCTGGCCGGCGTGCATCAGCCGCCGCAGCTTGACGGCGGACGGCGGGGGCACCGCGCCCACCACGGCGTCGAGCGCCTTCGCGGCGCAGAGGTTGTGCGAGACGGGGCAGATGCCGCAGAGGCGCTGCACCACCACCGGCACTTCCCAGTACGGCCGGCCGACGATGAAGGCCTCGAAGCCGCGGAACTCGACGATGTGCAGCCGCGCCTCGTGCACGTGGCCGGCGTCGTCGAGCAGCAGCGTCACCTTGCCGTGCCCCTCGACGCGGGAGAGGGGGTCGATGGCGATGCGGCGCAGGGTCTCAGTCATAACGAATGGCTCCCGGGGGCAGGCGGGGGTCGCGCCCCTCGAGCAGGTCGGACAAGAAGGCCCAGAAGGCGTCCGCCGGTGGCGGGCAGCCGGGCAGGAAGTAATCGACCTTCACCAGCTCGTGAATCGGCCGCACCTTGTCGAAGAGCGCGGGCAGCTCGGGGTCGTCCGGCACCACGCGGCGGGTGAGGCCGGGCTCCTCGAAGTACACGTGGCGCAGGAGGTCGCCGACGTCGAACTGGTTGCGCTGCGCGGGCAGCCCCCCGTTGATGGCGCAGGCCCCCACGGCCACCAGCACCTTGCACTGCTTCCGGAACTCGCGGAGCACGTGCAGGTTGTCCTCGTTGCAGACGCCGCCCTCGACGAGGCCCACGTCACACGGGCCCGCGTGCTTGAGGTCGGTGAGCGGTGAACGGTCGAACGTCACCTTGTCGAGCAACGGCAGAATGCGCTCGTCGATGTCGAGGAACGACATGTGGCAGCCGAAGCAGCCGGCGAGCGACGTCGTGGCCACTCTCACCTTCGCCGTCATGACGTCTTCCCCTTCCCCTCCACGCGCTGCCGGGGCGACTCCACGTCGTGCGGGCGCTTGCCGATGGGGTCGGCGAAGCCGCGACGCTTCCAGAGGATGACGCCCACCGGGCAGACGCTCATCGCCTTGTCGGTGGTGGCCATGCCCGTGTCGGCGAGGCGCCCCGACTCGGCGTTGACGATGAGGTGCTTGTCGAGGCCGCGGCCCGAGAGGGCGAACACGTCTTTCTTGTCCACGTCCGACGAGGCGCGCACGCACAGCTCGCAGAGGATGCAGCGGTTGAAGTCGAGCAGAATGTCGGGGTGCGACGCGTCCACCGGCCGCGTGGGTGACTCGTGCGCGAAGCCGGCCGAGGTGACGGCCAGGTCCTTCCCGAGTGACTGCAGAGTGCAGGCTCCGGACTTCTCGCAGCCCGGGCAGAAGTGGTTGCCCTCGACGAAGAGCATCTGCACCAGCGCCTGCCGGTCACGCGTGAGGGCCGCCGTGTTGCTCTCCACCACCTGCCCGTCGGCGGCCTTCGTGGTGCACGAGGCCATCGCGCGGCCGTTCACCAGCACCGTGCAGACCCGGCATGAGCCGTGGGCGGGGAACTCGGGGTGCGCGCAGAGGAAGGGAATGAAGACGCCCGCCTTGCGCGCCGCCTCGATGATGGTCTGCCCCTCGTCGAAGGAGATGGCCACGCCGTCGAGGGTGAAGGTGGGGCGCGTCATGGCTCGTCTCCCCGCGCGACGCGCGCCGCCGCGAGCGCCTTCTCGACGTCGAAGGCCGGTTGGAACTCGACGGACAGGCGGCGCTGGAGGTCGTCCTGGAACCGGTCGAGGTAGTGCCGCCAGCCGTTGGGCGCCGTCGCGCCGAGCCCGCAGTGCGACGTGTCACGCAACAGGCGCGTGAGCGTGTTGAGCTCGTTCAGCTCTGACTGCGAGCCCTGGCCGCGGCGCAGCTTGTCGAGGCTGCGGGTGGCGACGTGCGTGCCCACCCGGCACGGCGTGCAGAAGCCGCAGGACTCGTGCGCGAAGAAGTGGGCGTAGTTCACCACCACGTCGAGCAGGTCGCGCGAGTCGTTGAAGACGGCGATGGCTCCTGCGCAGGGCAGGTCTTCGAAGGCGAGGCGGCGGTCGAACATCGAGGGCGGCACCAGCTCGGCCGAGGGCCCGCCGACCTGCACGGCCTTCGTCCGCTCGGCCCCCGCGAGCGTCAGGACCTCACGCAGCGTGGTGCCCCAGGGGACCTCGTAGATGCCGGGGCGCTCGACGTCGCCCGCCACCGAGAGCAGCTTGGTGCCCGACGACTGCGGCGTGCCCAGCGCGCCCCACGCGTCGAGGCCATTGGCGAACAGCCAGGCCGCGTCGGCGAACGTCTCGACGTTGTTCACGACGGTGGGCCGGCCGAGGTAGCCATGGGTGACGGGGAACGGCGGCTTGTGGCGCGGCACGCCGCGTTTGCCTTCCAGGGACTCGAGCAGGGCCGTCTCTTCGCCGCACACGTACGCGCCGGCGCCGAGGTGCACGTCGATGTCGAAGTCGAACCCACGTTCACCGGCGATGCTGGTGCCGAGCAGCTTCGCCGCCCGGCGCTGGTGCAGCACCTCGCGCAGGTGGGGGGCGAGGAACTCGTATTCTCCGCGCAGGTAGACGAAGCCTGCCGTCGCCCCCGTGAAGCGCGCCGCGATGGTCATGCCCTCGAACACGTGGTCCGCGTGGCGCATGAGCAGCAGCCGGTCCTTGAAGGTGCCCGGCTCGCCCTCGTCGGCGTTGCACACCACCACGCAGTCGTTGGGGGCGAGGCGACAGGTGTTCCACTTGGTGGCGACCGAGAAGCCGGCGCCGCCGCGGCCGCGCAGCTTCGAGCCCTCGAGGACCGCGAGCACCCGCTCTGCCGGCTCGTGGAGCATCTTCTTCAGCGCCTCCCCCGGCGCGAGCGTCGCGCTCAACACCGGCCCCGCCTGGCGCACGCCGTCGTCCACCCGCAGCAGGTCCTGCGGCCACTCCTCGAGCGGGAGGTTCGCCTCGATGCAGCGCACCACCGCGTCGAGCCGCATGCCGGTGACGCGCGGCACGGCCTGGCCGTTCACGAGGATGGCGGGCGCCTGGTCGCACAGCCCCGTGCACGAGGTGAAGTCCACCGAGACGCGCCCGTCGCTCCGCACGCGGCCGCGCTTCACGCCGAGCCGGCGGCAGAGCGCACCCGCGACCTCACGGCTGCCCGCGAACTGGTCGGTGATGTTGTCGGACACCAGCACGCGGAAGCGGCCGACGGGAGAGAGGTGGAGGAAGGCGTAGAAGCCAGCGACGCCTTCCACTCGCGCCCGGGGCAGGCCCAGACCGGCGGCGATCTCGGTGATGACGCGCGCGGGCAGCCAGTTGCCGCACTCCCGCTGCGCGTCCCTGAGAATCTGCACCAACCGGGTCGGGTCCCCCCGGTGCGCATCCAGGATGTCGGAGGTTGAGCGCACGCCGGGGCTGTCTGCACGCACCGCGCCGGAGGCTCGCCGGGGAACGTCGCGGAGATCAGCGCAACCCTTGCGTGCGACGCGGCAACCCGTTGGTTCTCTGCGCACAAACCTCGACCGTCCGAGGCCTTCTGGGAATAGGCTCACCGCTTCTTCCCTGGGGGTCTTGTCACATGCTCCTCATCGCGACGCTGGCTGCTGTGCTGGCACAGTCACCGGCTCCGACGTTGGCCGATCAAGCTCGCAAGGCCGACGGCGACACGAACCCGAAGATGGCCGTGCCTGACTTCACTACCACCGCCGGCAACGAGTCGCTCGCCGCGATGCTGGCGGGGTCGGTGGCGACGGAGATCGATCGAACGGGCCTCTTCCAGGTCACCACGTCGGATCAGGTGCGCTCGCTCCTCTCGCTCGAGCGCCAGCGCCAGCTGCTCGGGTGCAACGACGACAGCTGCACGTCGAACATCGCCGGCCAGCTCGGGGTGGACTTCCTGGTGAACGGGCGCCTCACGCGGCTCACCGACCCGAAGAAGGCCACCACCGGGCTCACGCTCGACCTGTCCATCGTCGAGGTGAAGTCGGGCAAGCGCGTCAGCTCGCGGGAGGTGAGCGGTACCAGCGAGGCCGATCTCGTGGGCAGGCTGACCGAGAACGTGGCGGCGCTCATCGCCCCGCTGCTGTCGGGCCGACAGGGCTTCATCGTCGTCATCGCGTCCGAAGACGGCTCCGTGGTGAAGGTCGATGGCACCCAGCTCGGGACGACGCCGATGACGCAGCGCCTCGCCGTGGCGGGCGGCCCTCACGTGCTGCGCATCGAGAAAGCCGGCTTCACGTCGGTGCAGAAGCAGGTTCGCGTCGCCCCGGACCAGGTCACCGAAGAGTCGATTCGCCTGGTGCCGAGCCCCGACTTCATCGACGCCTATGAGAAGAAGCAGTGGGGGCTGCGCATCGGCGCCTTCATCGCCACCGGGCTCGCCGTCGCGGGCATCGCGACCTTCGCCGTGATGCAGGGGCAGGCGCAGGCCTCGTACGGAGACCCCTCGTGCCCCGCCGGCGCAGGCGGCCTGCCCACCTGCTTCGCCGGGCTGCGCGCCTCGCTCGTCAGCATGGAGGACGCGTCGGTTCGCCAGGCTGCCGAGGCGATGAGGAACCGCATCAACAGCCAGCTCGCCATCTCGTACGTGGCCGGGGGCGTCGGGCTCGCGTCGGCGGTGGCGGCGACAGTGCTGTTCCTCATCGGCGACGACCCGAACCGCTACCAGTCGTACCGGGGCCCGAAGACGTCGGCCTGGCTGCTCCCCTCGGGAGCCGGCGGCGTGTTCGCCTGGGACTTCTGACTCCCTTCGCGAGCGGCGCGGCGGAGAGCCACCCGCGTCGTGGGCCGCTCCGGAGCCGACAGGCAGCGTCGATGGCAACGCCAGCTTGCCGACAGCCGCGCCAGCGCGTCGATGACGGAATAGGGTAGGCCCATGGCCAGGAACACGACCTACGACGAGCTCACCGTCGGCGCGAAGGCGTCGGTGCAGCGGCAGGTGACGGCGAACGATCTCTGGGCCTTCGCCCACGCGAGCGGCAACCTGAACCCGAAGGTGCTGCCCTCGTTCGACTCGGACGGCGACGGGAAGAGCGACGCGGTGGCGCCTTCGCTCTGGGCCGGCGCGCAGGTCTCTGCGGTGCTGAGCACGCGGCTGCCGGGCCCGGGCACGAAGTACGTCGCCCAGACCTACCGCTTCCCCGACCGCGCCCGCATCGGCGAGACCGTCACCTCGACCGTCACCGTGAAGAAGAAGCTCCCCGACTGCCACGTCCTCCTCGAGACCGAGGTGCGGACGGCCGACGGCCGGGTCATCGCCATCGGAGAGGCCGAGGTCATCGCGCCTGCCCAGCGCATCGAGGTGCCCGACGAAGACCTGCCGCCGATGACGGTGGCGCGCCACCAGCACATCGAGCGCCTGATGCGCGCGTGTGAGCCGCTCGAGCCGCTCGCCACCGCCGTGGTGTGCCCGGAAGATGAGCCGTCCCTCGCCGGCGCGCTGCTGGGCATGAGGCACGAGCTCATCCGTCCCGTGTTGATCGGCAACGTCGAGAAGATCCGCGCGGTGGCGAAGACGCTCGGTGCGTCGCTCGACGGCCTCGAGCTGCTCGAGGCCAACGGCGCGTTCCCAGCAGCCGACAAGGCAGTGCAGCTCGCGAACCAGGGCACCGTCCAGGCGGTGATGAAGGGCAGGCTGCACACCGACGAGCTGCTCAAGCCCATCGTCCGCAAGGAGGGCGGGCTCCGCGGCGTCCGGCGCATCAGCCACGTCTTCGTGATGGACGTGCCGGGCCTGCCCGAGCTGCTGCTCGTCACCGACGCGGCCATCAACATCTCGCCGACGCTCGAGGAGAAGGTGGACATCGTGCAGAACGCCATCTTCCTCGCGCAGGCGCTGGGCTACGCGCAGCCGAAGGTGGGCGTGCTGTCGGCGGTCGAGGTGGTGAACCCGGCCATGCCCTCGACGCTCGACGCCGCCATCCTCTCGAAGATGGCGGAGCGCGGGCAGATCACCGGCGGCATCGTCGACGGCCCGCTCGCGATGGACAACGCGCTCTCGCTGCAGGCGGCGCGCACGAAGGGCATCACCTCGCTCGTGGCGGGGCGCGCGAACGTGCTGATGGTGCCCAACATCGAGGCTGGCAACATGCTCGCCAAGGAGCTCGCCTTCGTGGCGCACGCGGAAGGGCCGGGCCTCGTGGTGGGCGCGAAGGTGCCCATCATGCTGACGAGCCGGGCCGACGACGACAGCACCAGGCTCGCGAGCTGCGCGGTGGCCGTGCTCGAGGCCCACTTCCGCCGCACCGGGAAGTCCGCGGTCCCAGCGAGCTGAGCGAACCACGCAGCGGGGCGCGACGGGCAGGGGCGCCTCGCACCCGCTGTCCGCCCCGGAGACGGAGACGCCATGCAACCCGCCATCCTCACGCTCAACGCCGGCAGCTCGACGGTGAAGTACGGCCTCTTCGCGCGCGACGGCGTGACCGAGCTCGCCCGCGGCACGCTCGAGCAGACCGGAGCGGCGGCGATGGCGAAGGCGCTCGAGGTGACACGCGACGCGAAGGTCCAGGTGGTGGGTGTGGGACACCGCGTGGTGCACGGCGGCCCGCGCTACGCGGCGCCCGCGCTCATCGACGAGGTGGTCGTGGAGGCGCTGCGGTCCTTCATTCCGCTGGCGCCGCTCCACCAGCCCCACAACGTCGCGGGCATCGAGGCCGCGCGCGCGGCCTTCTCAGCGGTGCCGCAGGTGGCGTGCTTCGACACCGCCTTTCATCGGGGCCACGCGCTGGTGGAGGAGGCGTACGCCCTGCCCCGACGCTTCTTCGACGAGGGCGTGCGCTCCTTCGGCTTCCACGGCCTGTCGTACCAGTTCATCGCCGGGCGGCTGTCAGACGTGGCGCCCGAGGTCCCGCGTGGCCGCGTGGTGGTGGCGCACCTGGGCAGCGGCGCGTCGATGTGCGCCATGGTCGGCGGCCGCAGCGTCGCCACCTCGATGGGCTTCTCGACGCTCGATGGGATTCCGATGGGCACACGCACCGGCAGCCTCGACCCGGGCGTGCTGCTGTACCTGCTCGACCACCACAAGCTGTCCCTGAAGGACGTCGAGACGCTGCTGTACAAGGAGTCGGGCCTCAAGGGGCTCTCGGGCGTGTCCAACGACATGCGCACGCTGCTCGCGAGCGACGCGCCGCACGCGAAGGAGGCCGTCGAGTACTTCGTGCACCACTGCGCGCGCATGGTGGCGTCGCTGGCCACCGCCGCCCAGGGCCTCGACGCGCTCGTCTTCACGGCCGGCATCGGCGAGCGCTCTGCCGTCGTTCGCGCGCGCATCGTCGCGAAGCTCGGGTGGCTCGGGCTCGCCGTGGACGCGGCGGCGAACGAACGAAACGCGACCGTCATCTCGACGCCCGCTTCACGCGCGAAGGTGCTGGTGGTGCCGACGAACGAAGAGCGCTGCATCGCCGAGGCCGTCGCCGCTCAGCTCGGCTGACGGGGCTCTCCTCGCCAACCGGCGGGTCAGGCGTCGTAGAGCGCGTCGACGTACGCGCACAGCAGGTCGCTCACCATGCCCTTGAAGGGCAGCGACGAGGCGAGCCCGTACACCGGCGCCATGCCGTCCTTCGCGGGCGGGCTGTCGCGCACGGCGTCCACCGAGGCGCGCAGGTCGGCGAGGAAGCGCTGCGCGACGCCCGGCTGGGTGTGGCGCAGCGTCACGCACAGGTGCACCGCGGCCGGGTGCTGCAGGCCGTTGAGGCTCCAGCCGCGCTTCGCCATCTCGTCCAGCACCCGGTACACGTCTACGACGTCCGAGCGGAAGGCGATGACCCACAGCGGGTCTCCGATGACGCGCAGCTCGGGCATCGCCTCGATGCCCTTGCGGATCTCCCGCGCGGACTCCAGCACCGCGCGGGTGTGCGTGACGTAGCCCTCCCTGCCCAGCGACATCATGGTCGCCCAGGCAGCCGCGATGAGCGCGCCCGGGCGGCTGCCCGCGAAGCCCGGCGTCACGTACAGGCCACCCGGCCACTCGGGCGTCGTGAAGTACTGCGCCCGGCGCAGCGCCCGGCCGCGGTAGAGCACCACCGAGCTGCCCTTCGCCGCGTAGCCGAACTTGTGCGTGTCGGCCGACATCGACGTCACGCCACGGAGCGAGAAGTCGAAGCGCGGCACCCGAAAGCCGGCGTCGGGCGCAAACGCGAGGATGAAGCCGCCCAGGCACGCGTCGGTGTGGAAGCCGACGTGTCTCGCGTGCGCGTACTCCGAGAGCTCCTCGATGGGGTCGATGACTCCGTGCGGGAAGGAGACCGCCGAGCCCACCATCACCAGCGTCGAGGAGTCGACCGCGGCCTTCATCGCCTCGACGTTCGCGCGCCCGTCGGCGTCCACCGGCACGCGCCGCATCTCGACGTCCATCGTGTGCGCGGCCTTGTCGAACGCAGGGTGCGCCGACACGGGCGCGACGATGTTGCCGTGGCGGACGCCGCGGTGGGCGCGCGCGAAGTCCCGGTACGCCTTCATCGCCAGCATGATGCTCTCGGTGCCACCAGACGAGAGCGTGCCGCACACCACCTGCTCATCGACCTCGAGCCGTGGGTCGCCCCCCATCAACCTCGCGGTGAAGGCGACGAGGTCGGCCTCGAAGCGGGCCACGCTCGGCCAGACGTCGGCGTGCAGCGGGTTGGACTGGGAGTAGAGCGAGTAGACCTGGTCGAGGAAGCCGAGGTGCGCCGCGTCACCGTGGTACACGCCGCCCGAGACGCGGCCTTCGCGCCACTGCCCCTCTTCGCGTCGCGCGAACGTGCGGAGGACGTCGAGCACCGCGTCCTGCGGCAGCCCCTTCTCTGGCAGCGCGTCGAAGGCGAGCTCGGTCGGCCGGTGCTTGCGGACGGACTCCTTCAACGAGTCGGCCACCTTCTTCTTCTCGGCGCGCACGAGGTTGCCCACCACCGGCAGCTTGTCGAGCACCACCTCGAGGCGGCGGGCGACGCCCTTCGGCAACCGGGAGAGGACGGCCTGCGCTGCGTCTGGAATCTGCATGTCAGTGACCACCGGGGAAGCGGCGCGCCATGGCACGCCGGTGCTTGAACTCGAGGAGGAACTGCTCGAAGCGCTCGTCGTAGAGGGCCTTGTGCGTCGCGCGCGGCTCGAACGTCTTCGTCATGGGGACCAGCGCGTTGACGTCGCGCCACTCGAGCAGCCTGAGCGCGACGAGGCCCAGCACGCCGGCGCCGCGCGCGTTCGTCATCTGCGGGGCCTCGGCCTGGCGCACCGGGCGGCCCAGCACGTCGGCGTGAAGCTGGCACCACAGCGCCGAGCGGGCGCCGCCGCCCACCACCGTCACGGCCTTCAGCGGCCGGCCGAGGTTCTCCTCGAGGTGCGTCTGCAGCCAGCGGGTGTTGAGCGCGACGCCTTCGAGCACCGCGCGCACGAGGTGCCGCCGGTCATGGCTCAGGGAGAGGCCCGCGAAGCCGCCGCGTACGTGCGGGTCATCGACGGGCGAGCGCTCGCCGTGCAGCCAGGGCAGCCAGGTGAGGCCGTCGCAGCCGGGCGGCGCCTGCTCGGCGTCGGCGAAGAGCGCCTCGTAGTCCGTCACCCCGAGCAGCTTCTCGGCCACGTGCTTGAGACCACCGGCGGCGGACTCCTGCTCGTTGCAGAAGAGGTAGCGCCCGGGAATGGCCGCCGGCAGCGACGCCATGTTGTGCGAGAGGTCGGCCTTCTTGAAGGGCACGTGCGCCAGCAGCCACGACGAGGTGCCGAGGCAGAGGTGCGCGTCGTAGTCGTCCACCGTGCCCGCGCCGATGGCGGCCGTGTGCATGTCGGCGCCGCCGCTGGCCACCTGCACCTTCGTCGAGACGCCGAGCGCCGCCGCTGACGCCGGGGTGAGCGCTCCGACGATGGAGGACGACGGAACGAGCTCGGGCAGCTTCTCGCGGTCGAGGCCCGACAGCCTCAGCATCGCGTCGTCGTAGCGGACGGCGTCGATGTCGCGGTTGTCGGTGGCCCAGTGCACGGTGATGGAGTCGAAGCTCGCGGCGGCGCGGCCCGTCAGCTTCAGGTTCACCCAGTCCTTCGGCTCGAGCAGACAGTGGGCCGCGTCATACGTCGCGCGCTCGTGCTTCTTGAGCCAGGCGATGTGGCCGACCGGGTCCTTCCCCGACAGGCTGGGCACGCCGCCCGTCTTGCGGAGCCAGGCGAGCGCCTTGAGCGCGCCGTAGCCGTCCACCGAGGGGAAGCCGCCCGCGAGCCGGCGCACCTCGTCCCGGCCGCGTGAGTCCATCCAGATGAGCGCGGGGCGCAGCGGAGTGCCGGCCTTGTCGACGGCCACGGTGCCGCCCCACTGCGAGGAGAGCGAGATGCCGACGACGTCCGACGCGTTCGCGACGCCGCGGGCCCACAGCGCCGTCGCGGCCTTCACCATCGCCGCCCACCAGTCCTCTGGGCGCTGCTCGGCCCCACCGCCCGGGAGGAGGTTCACCTCGAGCGGCACCACCTCGCTGTCCACCACCTGCGCGCGAGACGAGATGACCGCGGCCTTGAGCCCCGAGGTGCCGAGGTCGAACGCGAGGACGGTTTCGAGGGCCATGTGCGGCCGTGCTCTACACGCGGCGTCGTGCTCCTCGCCACGTTCCTTCCGCCACCATCCTGAACGCTGGGTTTCGGTTCAGCAGGCTCAGCGCTCAGCGCTCTGGACGCAGGGCGACGGTGTACGTCCGGTGCGAGACGAACTCGCTCCCGAGGCGCAGAGCCCAGGCGGCCTCGGTGAGGCAGGCACCCATCGATGAAGAGGTCTCCGTCACCTCGACCTCCACCACCTCGTCACCGGTCGCCTCGAGCGTGAGGGTCGACGCCGCGGGCTCGCCGAGCCGCGCCACACAGGCGGCCACGCCCGGCGCCAACAGGGCCCGCAGGAGCCCCTCGAAGTCCACCGCGCGCCGCACGACTCCGATTCCGCAGCGCGAGCTGGTGCCGCAGCCGCTGCAGCCGATGCCGTGCATGCTGAGCCCGCGCATGGTGCCCTCCGCGAGCCCAGCGGTGGAGGGAGCAGCCGTCGGCGGCGCTGCGAGCAGGGACGTCTCTGGTGACACCGCCTGAGCGAGGAAGGCGGCGGAGCGAAGCTCGTCGCTGCTCAACTGCCCGCGCAGGTCATCGAAGCCCACCGCGAGGCCGGGCAGGCGCTTCAACAGCGCGCGGTCGAGCGTCACGTCACGCCGGAACTCCCGTGCCCAGATGCGCCCGGTGAGCGTCACCTGCTCGGGGGGCTCCGCGTCGACGCCGTGCAGCCGCACCATCGTCCCTTCGTCGAGCTGCGGGTCCAGGCCGAGGTCGGGCAGCCGCTCGCCGCTCACGGTGAGGCCATCGATGCGCACCGGCCGCACGAGCCCGAGCAAGGTGCGCGCGGCTCTGGCGACATCGGCGGGAGCTCCGGCCACGCGCACGAAGATGCCACCCGTCGCCTCGGCGACGTCCGCGAGCGGCGCGTCGTCGTCCCGGCGCTCGATGAGGGTTCCGCGGACCTCGCCGGTGCGTCGCACGACGTGCGCCACGGTGCCGGCGGGCGCCTTCGCGAGCGCGTCGATGGCGGCCTGCGCAGAGAAGCCGTCGCGGAGCAGCTCGTCGGTGAAGAGCACCACCCGGCCGGCGCCACCCGCCTCCGCGAGCGCCCCTGCTGCCAGCGCAGCGCCCACGTCGAGGTTCGAGCCATTGCCCGGGGCGAGGCGCTCGGGCGGCGTGGCTGCGAGCAGGCCCGGCACGTCGACGGCGGGCACGAAGCGGCCGAAGAGGCGCTCGGCGAAGCGGCGCGTGAGGACGAGCTCGACCCGCGCATCGGGCACGTTGGCGAGGTACGGGGCCAGCAGCTCGAGCTGCGCAGCGATGCCGGCCGGTCCCTCGCTGTGGGAGGCGTCGACGACGAAGACGACGTTCGGCGCGACGGGCGCCGTCCCCAGCAGCGGCGCGGCGTCGACCTCGAGGCGCCACAGCGTGCGGTCGGTGTCGAGCTGCGCGACGGCCCAGCGCACGTCGGCGATGGGCTGCGTCTGGTGCTGCCGCCGCACCACGTAGCCGTCCACTGTCTCCTCGGCGGTCGCGCGGTCGAAGCGCGGCGGCAGCGCGCCGTCTTCGCGGGGAAGGTCGAACACCAGGACGCCCGCCTCGTAGCGGGGTGCGACGTGGAGCTCGTACGCGACGGTGACGGTCTCCCGCGGCGGCAGGCCGAACAGCTCGAGGTCGAGCCCTCCCGAGAAGCTCCACTCGAGCTTCCCGATGGGGTCTGGCTGCGCCTCACCCGGGCTGGTGAGGAAACCCCACTGGTCGGCGACCTGCTCCTGCGTCGAGAGGCGGGCTGGCACCAGCACGTCGGCGCGGCGCAGGCTCAGCGAGGTGGCCACCACGCCGTCAGGGAGCGGCAGGTGTCTGGTGAGCGACTGCACCACGTCGTCGTCGTTGCGGAACTGCCGCTGCACCTCGAGCCGCGCGCCGCCCTCCTCGAAGTGCACCTCGACGATGTGGCTCACCTCGGTGACGCCTGCGCCGCGTCGCTGGAGGCCGGTGAGGTCGTCGGGGCCGCAGGCGACGAGGGCAGGCACCGCGAGGGCGAGGGCGAGCGTGCGCATGAACGCCGGGACACCACGAACGTCCCCGGTGTTCCGGGAATCGGCACGGGTCGTCTGCGGGCTTCCCCAGACGCCCAGCAAGCCGCGGGGTCGGCGAGCCCCACACCGGGCGGAGCGCAGCAGGCGCCACACTCCGGGCAAAGGCCACCTTCCGTGCGGGAGGCTGAGACAACGCAGCTCCTCGCGCAGCGCTGCGGAACTCAACCCCAGCCTCGCGGCTTTCGTGTAGACGACGCCGCGCTCGCGCCCCTCGGGCCCCTCATCGAGCTCACCTCCCAGCTGGGCCTCGGCGGACGTCTCGGTGCCAGCGGCAAGGTGAAGTCGACCGCGCAGCGACGCGCGGCCTCGGCGGACGTCCCGGCGCCAGCGGCAAGGTGAAGTCCACCGCGCAGCGACGCGCGGCCTCGGCGGGCGCGGCGAGCTCAGCCGGGCAGCGGGAGCTTCAGGAACATGAGGGCGCGGGTGAGGCGCTCGAGGGCCGCCAGCGCAGCGGGCTCGAGGGCGTTGGCCTTCGCGAGCGCGCGGGCCTCACGCAACGCCCCGGCGTCATCGGTCAGCCCCATCGCGTCAGCGAGGGCGCGCCGGCGCGTGAGCACCTCGTCGATGAAGGCGCGCGCCTCCTCCTCGGTGATGCGCCCCGCCGCGAGCTCGGCGAGGACGAGGCAGTTGAACTCACGGCAGATCCGCGGACGGTCGTCGTAGATGGTGCAGCGAACGCCGTCGAGCGCGCGGCAGGGGAACTCCATGGTGTCGGCGTCCAGCACGCTGACGCGCTCTGCGAGGCGTGCGGCCTCGCCTGGCGCGAGGGGCGCCGTGGCGAACAGCGTCCCGTCACAGCACACGCCGCAAGACAGACAGAGCGCGCTCATCGAGTCACCACCTGCAGGGCCTGCCAGCGCCCTGGCGTGGTCCAGCATGCCCCGGCGCGGCGCAGAAGGCTGCCCTGAACCGGCGCACCGCGCGGCAGCAGCACGTGGAACCGCCCGGCTTCCCGATGGCACCGGACTCGCACACCCCCGCCTCGTCCCCAACCTGGAGCTCCGCCATGGCCGACCGCGACGTCCGCGAACGCGACATCCTCATCGCCTCGAACGAGTACGCCTACGTGCAGGACCTGACCAAGGGCGACATCGTGCTCTACGTCGGGCCCACGAAGATCTCCCTGTCGAACACGGAGCGCCTCGTCGACTTCAAGAACGACCGCTTCCTGCCGGTGCGCGGTGAAGAGGGCGCCTCGGGCGTGTGCCCCTTCGTGGCCGCGTCGAGCACGCAGTACGTGGTGCTCGAGAACCCCGCGAAGGACCCGGCGACGAAGCCGGTGAAAGGCAGCAACTCGGCCATCGAGCTGCTCAGCGGGCGGCGCGTCGTGGTGCCCGGGCCGGCGTCGTTTCCGCTGTGGCCGGGACAGAAGGCGCGCGTCGTCCCCGGCCACGAGCTGTACGAGGACCAGTACCTGCGCGTGCGCGTGTACGAGCGCATCGAGGGCGACCCGGCGCCCATCGGCAGCGAGCGCATCGTGAAGGGCAGCGAGGTGAGCTTCTACCTGCCGAAGACGGGGCTCGAGGTGCTGCCCGACGGCGGCGGCTCGTACGTGCGCAACGCGGTGTCGCTGCTCGACGGGCAGTACTGCGTGCTGCGCGGCCCACGGGGACAACGCCGCTTCGTTCGCGGGCCGGGCGTCGTCTTTCCCGAGGCGTGGGAGGAGTTCGTCACCGGGGCCGGCGGCGTGCGCGCGTTCCCGGCATACGCGATGCGGCGCGACAAGGGTCTGCACGTGCGCGTGGTGAAGGCGTTCGAAGCGAAGACTGGCGACCAGGTGCCGGCGGGCACGTACCAGGCGGGCCAGGAGCTCTTCCTCTCGGGACGCGAGGGCTTCTTCTTCCCCACCGAGTCGCTCGAGGTGCTGGGCGAGGTGTCGTCGATTCCGCTCGCCGAGAAGGAAGCCATCTACGTGCGCGAGCTCGCGACCGGCCAGCTGCGCACCGTCGCCGGTCCCGCGGCCCACCTGCCCGACCCGACGAAGGTGCAGGTGGTGCAGCGGCCGCTCGACGCCGAGACCATCAAGCGCTGGGGCCTCAAGGGCTACGACGGCAAGCGCGCGCCGGCCATCACCATTCCGCCCAGCTACGCGGTGCTGGTGACGGGCAAGACACGGCGCGAGGTGGTGAAGGGCCCGCAGGTGCGCATCCTCGACTTCGAGGAGGAGCTCGGCGTGCTCGCGCTCTCGACCGGGACGCCCAAGACCGACGCGGCGCCGCTGCCGACCTGCTTCCTCCTGGTGGACGGCAACAAGGTGTCTGACCGCCTCGAGGTGCGCACGAGCGACCACGTGCAGCTCGAGGTGCGCCTGTCGTACCGCGTGAGCTTCGCGAGCTCACCGGGCGGGGACGACGCGCGCTGGTTCAACGTGAGCAACTACGTCGCGTTGCTCTGCGACCACCTGGGCAGCATCGTGCGCGCGGCGGTGCGGTCGACGTCCATCGAGCGGTTCCACGCGGCGAGCACCGAGATCCTGCGCAGCGCCGTGCTGGGCGAGAAGAAGGGCGACAAGCGCACGGGGCGCGAGTTCGAAGAGAACGGCATGCTCGTGTACGACGTCGAGGTGCTCGAGGTGAACATCCTCGACGGCGACGTGGACGAGCTGCTCACCGACGCGCAGCGGGCGGCCATCAACTCCGAGGTGACGCGGCGGAAGGAGGAGCTGCGGCTGCTCACCGAGCAGGCGCGCCACGCGGTGGACCGGGCGGTGTTCGAGGCGCAGCGGCAGACGCAGGAAGCCGAGCTGGTGCTCGAGGCGGCGCGGCGACAGCTCACCGCGGCGAAGGCCGAGGGCAAGGTGGAGGCGACGCGCATCGAGGCGCTCGGCAAGGCGAAGACCGACGCCGAGGCGCTCGAGCTGTCGAGCAAGGCGCAGGTCGAGGCGAAGGCGCGGCTGGCCGAGGTCGAGGCGCGGGCGCTCGAGGTGCAGGTGGCGGCGTTCAAGGCGCAGATGGAGTCGCTGCAGCCCGAGCTCATCGCGACGCTCAAGACGCTGGGGCACCAGCAGCTCGCCGCGACGCTCACGCAGCACCTGGGGCCGCTCGCCATCCTCGGCGGCGAGAGCGTGGCCGACGTCGCGAGCCGGTTGCTCTCGGCGCTCCCCGTCGGCGCGAGCGGGACCGACCTCGCCGCGGCGGCGCTCAAGCGGAAGAGCGCGTGAAGCCATGAGAGGATGAGGCTGCCCCGGAGGGAGTCATGCCTCGAGACAGTCCAGCACGCCGCTGCTCTGGAGGCCGCCGGTGAGCAGGCCGGTGCGCCTCGTCCCGGGTGACGTCTTCGCACGCTTCGCGAGCCCGACGTGCCGCGGCTCGCTCTCGCGAGACGGCAACCGCTTCGTGGTGGGAGACGACTCGGGCCAGCTCACGACATGGGAGCGCGGCGCGAACGGCCGCTTCGCGCTGCGGGCGCGCATCGTGGTGCCTCCAGCGGGCGCGCACTCGAGGCCGGCCGTGCGCAACACGGCGTGCGCTCCGGCGGGCGACGTCATCGCGAGCGAGGAGTACGTCTGGGTCCGCCTGCGGCGCTTCGACGACCTGAGCGTCCTCTCCGAGCGGCTGTGCGGTGGGGCGCAGCGCGTGCTCGACCTCGGCGCGCCGGGCTTCCTCGTCGCGGGCAACTGGATGCTGAAGACGCCGGACCTGAAGGAGGGCGCGCTGCACTCCGGGGAGGTGTGCGGCGCGGCCGTGCTGCCCTGGAGCAACCAGGTCGTGACGACGGTGGAGCGGCCCTCCGAGGAGACGGCCATGGCGATGCGCACCTGGCAGGGGACTGCACCCGTTCAGCTCGTCGACCTCGCCACCGGGAGGCCCGTGCGCACGCTGCTCGACGACACGGTGCTGGCGGCGCTCGCGGTCGATGAGGCCCGGCGGCGCGTTCTCTTCGCCACGTACGGCGACGCCCCCATCGCGGTGTACGACGAGTCCGGTGCGCAGCTTCCCTCGCTCGGGCAGCGCTCGGGCAGAACCGAGCTGCTCCTCGTGCGCGACGACTGGATCCTCAGCGTGCCGAACGCCGTCGGCAGAGAGGTCTCCGTCGACTGCTGGGACGCTGCGAGCCTCGAGCCGCTGGGCAAGGCGAGCTTGCAGCGTCAGTTCAGTCCGCCGTGGATCGCCGCGAGTGCCCGCACGCTCGTCATTCCCGACCTGCCGGCGGGCGAGCCCGGGGCGCGGTTCGCGGTGCGCGAGTGGTCCATCGACCGCTGAGCGTCAGCGCCTCGACTTCGGCGGCAGCGGCACGAACGCGCTCGTTGACGCGACGTACTCGGCGTAGCCGGGCCGCGCGCCCATCGCCGACTCGAGCAGCGCCACGCCCGACACGCGCACCAGCAGGAACGTCATCAGCGCCGCGCTCGCCACCGTCGGCCAGGCGCCGCTCGCGACGCCGAAGCACGCGAGGCCCCACCAGGTGACGGCGTCGCCGAAGTAGTTCGGGTGGCGCGTGTACCGCCACAGCCCCTGGTCCATCACGCGGCCCTTGTTGGCCGGGTTCGCCTTGAAGCGCGCGAGCTGCAGGTCTCCGAGGGACTCGAACGCGACCCCGACCGTCACGAGCGCGGCGCCGACGGCATCGAGCCACGTCAGCTCACCGCGCGCGCGAACGGCGAACTGCACCGGCAGCGAGATGAGCCACAGCAGGACACCCTGCAGCGCGAAGACGACGACGAGGCTCCGGAGCGGCCACGAGGTTCCCGCCCGCGCCCGCATCGCCGCGTAGCGCGGGTCTTCCCCGCGGCCGTGGTTGCGCCAGGTGAGGTACACGCTCAGCCGCAGGCCCCAGACGCTCACCAGCGCGGCCACCAGCCACCCGCGCGGCGACGGGCCGTTGAGCCAGAGCGACAGCCAGGCCACGAGCACGAAGCCGGTGCCCCAGAAGAGGTCGACGATGCTCGAGTCACGCAACCGCAGCGACACGAGCCACAGCACGCCCATGCACGTCGCGAGCAGCAGGGCGGTGGCGGCGAGGTCGTTCACGGCGGCGGGCAGCATGCTCCGATTCGAGCGGAATGGGAGCTTCCGCTCAGCTGGTCGTTCGACGAGAGTTTCGAGATGCCCTTCCTGCTCGCCCTCGCGCTCACCGCGTCCTCACCACCGCAACCGCTCGACCAGGCCGAGCGCATTCAGCCCGTCGGCTGGAGCGCGGACCAGAAGCGTGTGGCCCTGCGGGTCTTCTTCGGCGCCGAAGCTTCAGAGGCCGAGGACTGCGCCGGCTACGTCGACGGAGAGGGAAAGAAGTTTCGCACCGGGCTCGCGCTCGTGGTGCTGAACGAGGGCGCCGTCGAACACACCTTCGTCATCCAGCGGCCCCCGATGGACTCCTGCACGTCGGTGGTCGACGCGAAGGCCGAGCTCGGAGCCGCCAAAGCGAAGCTCGACGAGCTGGGCATCGACCGCGCCGCGCCGGGCCGAAGCCTCGCGGTGAAGCGCGAGCGCGCGAAGAAGGGCTCGACGGAGCTCTTCCGCGCCACCGACGGGAACCGGACCGTGCTCGAGTTCTCGCTGTCGGTCAGCGAGTCGGATGACGGGGTCGATGGGCGTCGGGTCACGACGAAGGGCTCGTGGAAGCGCCTCCCACCCGCGGGCGTGCCGACGTCGGGCACCCTCACGCTCCCCCCCACCAGCTACTCCCTCATCATGGCCGGCTCGTTCCGCTACGACTTCACCGTGCTCGCGTCTCCGGCCGGTGACCGGCTGCTCGTCTTCTCGCACGAGCGCCACTCGAACATGCGGGGGAGCTGGAACGTCTCGCGGCTGCTCGACCTGAAGTGATGACGCTCCTCGCCCTCGTGCTCGCCGCTGGCCCGTGCGCCGGCTGCCACCTCGAGGTCCACGAGCGCTTCGCGAAGACGCGTCACGCTCGCGCCCACGACGAGCCGTTGTTCCTGGCCTCGTGGCAGCGCGTCTCACGCCGGCCCTGGTGCGCCAGCTGCCATGACCCTCTCGGAGGTGGCCGCGGGTTGACCTGCGAGCTGTGCCATGACGACGTCGCCCGGCAGCTCGAGGGGCACGAGCAGCGTCGGTCCGAAGCGGTGTCGCCAGACCTCTGCGCGCATTGCCACCAGTTCGCGGCCCCCGAGCCCGAGCTCGCCGCCGTGCCCATGCAGAACACCGTCGCCGAGTGGCGCCGCGCCCGGGCCGCCGGAGAGCGCCGGAGCTGCGCCGACTGTCACTTCGCGAACGCCGAACACGGAGAACATGGCGGCCACGGCCCGACGGCGGTCGAGGTGCGGGTGGGCGACGACGGGTGCTTCCGGCTCGCGACGCCCGACGTCGGCCATTCGACCCCGACGGGCGATCCGTTTCACCGGCTGCGGCTCAGGCTGTGCGCCGACGAGGCGTGCGCGACGCCGGTCGCGACGCGGTGGTTCCGGCGCACCTTCGCGCGGACGGACGCGGGGGTCGTCGAGCTGGAAGACACCCGTCTTCCCGCCGGCGTCCTGGGTGCGCGCGTCGAGTGCTTCACGCCGTCAGCCAACGTCACGAGCTGGCGGCTCGAGGCGCTGCACGCCGAGCACGGGCTTGGAGAGGTGCCCGAGGAGGAGCTCGTGCGCGTCCTCGCGAAGGGCCCGGTGTCGTGGCGTCGTGGGACGCAGCGCCGTTGACGCCCTCGACTACGGCTTCGCATGCGCCAGCAGCCACGTGTACACGCGCTCGGCAAACTGGTCGTTGAGCAACGGCAGGTGTCCGGCTGCGCGAATCGTCCACAACTCGGCCGCCGAGTTGCCCGGGCACCCGGTGAAGCCCTCGCGTTCGGTCTCGTCCCCCAGCAGCGCGGTGACGAGGTCGAGGTCCCCCGAGATGGGGGAGAGGTTGGCGCCGGTGCAGCCGTTCTTCGCGCCCCACGTGCGCACCGAGTCCTTCGCCGACGGGTAGGGTGGCTGACCGACGGTCGCGCCGCCGTTGTAGGCGATGACGGGGTCGAGCGTGCCGTGCACCTGCAGCACCGCGACCCCCTCGCTCGGAGTGCACTTCGTCGGGTCCGCCCAGACGTTGCCGGCGAGCGCGACGATGCCGGCGATGAGGCCCGCGCGGTCGCAGGCCATGCGGTGCGACATGAAGCCGCCGTTCGAGTGGCCAATGAGGAAGACGCGCTTCGGGTCCACCGAGTAGCGCGCCTGCACGTCGCGGATGACGGCGGTGAGGTACGCGACGTCGTCGTTCGTCTTGCCGAAGGCGCAGCACGCGTCGGTCGCGTTCCAGTACTGCTGCAGGGTGTCGTCGCGCAGGCCGTTCGGGAGCGCCACCAGGAAGCCGCGGGTCTGCGCGAGGCGCGAGATGCCGAAGTACATGTCCTGCACCTGGGCGGTGGCGGTGTAGCCGTGCAGTACGACGACGAGCGGCACCGGGGTTCCAGCGCGGTAGCCCACGGGCACCGTCACGTCGAACGGGCGCGCCAGCACCAGTGGGTCGCGCCCGCCGTCGCTCACGCCCGCGTCCGACAGGGCGCCAGCGTCCGTCACGCCGCCACCGTCAACGCCCGCATCGAGGCCGGCGCCAGCGTCGCCGGGATCTGCGTCCACGGAGGCACCGCCGGCGTCCGCCAGCAGAGCGCCCGAGTCCATCGGCTCGACGCGCGGGATGACGGGTGAGCAGGCGCTGATCAACGACACGCTGAGCGCGACGAGGGTCGACTTCATGGCGGCGCGTCATGCCACGCCTCGCCCCGCCCGACGAGGCCCCGGCGCGCTCCGTCACGCCGAGGCGTCAGGGCACGAGTCCCTCTTTCCTCCGCGCGTGATTCCGTCCAGAGTGCCCACCATGAACGAGAACGAGCGCAAGCCGGCCCCTGTCGGCCAGGAAGTTCCGAAGTCCCCTGCCGACCGCGTGCGCCTCATTCAGGAGATGCAGCGCGCCGCCGAGGCCGCGCCGATGCAGCAGGCCCAGCAGGCGCAGGTGCACCAGGCCGAGGCGCCGCTGTCTCCGGCCATCTCGCAGCCCATCAGCGTGCCCGACGCGTTCGCGGTGAAGCAGGTGAACGCCGTCGCCCAGGCGCTCGCGAACAAGACGACGCCCACCGAGGCCAACGCCTACGCGAAGCTGCAGAAGTCCACCCAGGCCCTCTTTGGCGGCTCCAACGACATCGAGGTGCTGGGCAACCCGTGGAAGGTGATTCCCTTCGGCGACGCGCTGCCGGCGCTCTTCGACGACGTGAAGGACGCGAAGGCGACGGTGCCCGAGAAGGCCGTCAAGCACGACGACGGCGCGCTGTTCGAGCTGGGCCTGACGCCGAAGGGCGCCGAGAAGCCGACGCAGAAGCGCGCGGTGCTGGTGAACGCGCAGGGCAAGCTGGCAGGCGCCGAGTGCAGGACGCCGCAGGACGCGACGCGGCTGCTCGCGACCGCGAAGTGGCTGTTGCCCGAGTCGGCGACCCGCAAGGACACCTCGTGGCGCGTCTCGGCCGGCACCGACTCGGCGTTCACGCTCGAGATTGACCGTGGCGTGGGCAAGGCGAAGGGCACCGAGCGGCTCGCGCTCGACAACTTCGGCCGCGTCACCACGCAGGGCCGCAAGTCGGACATCATCGTCGCGAACTACTTCCTCGACCGCTTCGACGCGGGCCTCTGACGCTCCGCTCCGTGGGTGAGGCGCGACAGGGCTGACCGGCTCCGGCGGGCCGGCCTGTGCCGTACCTGGAGCGTGATTCGCCTCGTCCTCGCGCTGCGTGGGCCCGCCGGAGACGCGCTTCCTCCGGCGGCCACGCCACCTTCACTTCACGGGCTCGAAGCCGGCGTGCGCGAGCGACACGCTGCCGCGGCCCTCGGTGCGACTGCGCAGCGCCGTCACGAACCCGAACGTCTTCGCGACGGGCACCTTCGCGTCGATGACGGCGATGGGCCCCGCCGTCGTCACGCCCAGCACGACGCCCCGGCGCGCCGACAGCTCACCGAGCGCTGCCCCGAGGAACGACTCCGGCACCGTCACCTGCGCCTTCGCGACCGGCTCGAGTCTGCGGAGCCCCGCCCGCTCGACGGCCTGCTGCACCGCGAGCGAGCCGGCCACCTCGAACGCCATCGCGCTCGAGTCCACCGGGTGGGTGAGCCCGTCGAGCAAGGTGACCTCGACATCGACGACTGGCACGCCCTCTCGAACGCCACGAGAGAGCGCCGCGCGCGCACCCCGCTCCACCGCCGGGATGAACTCGGCCGGAATGGCGCCGCCCTGCACGCCATCGACGAACGACACGCCAGCGCCCGCGGGTGAGGGCGCGACCTTCACCGTCACGACCGCGAACTGCCCCGGGCCGCTGTTCTGACGGACGTGGCGGACCGTGACGCTCGCCTCGCCCAGAGCGGTGTCCCGGTTTGACACCGCCGGCGCCGACGCTCTGATGACGAGGCTGTCTCGGCGCGCGAGCTTCTCGAGCCAGATGGCCAGGTGCAGCTCACCGACGCCGCACAGCACCGTCTGCCCCGTCTCGGCGTCCACGCGGACGCGGAGGGAGGGGTCCTCGATGCACGCACGACGCAGCGCCTCGGCCAGCTTCGACCGGTCTTCACCCGACTTGACGGTGAGCGCGAGCTCGACGACCGGCTCGGTGGTGGCGAGCGACTCCAGCACGACGTCGAGCGCCTCGGCGGTCACGGTGTCGCCGGTGCGCGCGGACTTGAGCCCGACGAGCGCGGCGATGCCGCCCGGCCCGAGCTCGGCCATCGGCTCGAACTGGCCTCCGTGCAGGCCGAGGACGCGGGCCACGCGCTCGCGGCGCCGCGAAGGACGCACCACGAGCGTCGCTCCGGGGCGAATGACGCCCTGGAACACGCGCACCCACGCGAGGCTGCCCACGTGCGGGTCGACGTCGGTCTTGAAGACGAAGCCACACGACGGCGCGTCTTCGCGTGCCGACAAACCTGACGGCAGCGAGCGGTCCAACGGCGATGGCAGGTACCGCACCACCGCGTCGAGGACCGCAGGAACGCCCTTGTTCCTGAGCGCGGCGCCGCACAGCACCGGCACCACCTGCAGCGACACGGTGAGCCGACGCACGGCCTCGTGCAGCACCGCGGAGGGCACCTCCTCGTCACGCGACCAGGCCTCCCCGACCTCGGGGTCGAGCTCGGCGAGCGTCTGGACGAGCACCTCGCGCCGCTGCCCCTCCTCGGCGGGCGTGCGTGTCACCGCACCATCGGCGCCGAACGACAGCGCCTGCTGCTCGATGACGTCGATGAGGGTTCCGTCCTCGCGCACCCACTGCAGGAAGACGGGCCGCGCGCCGAGCCGCTCGCGCAGGTCACCGAGGCACCGCTCCACCGACGCGCCTGGCGCATCGAGCTTGTTCACGAAGACGACGCGCGGCACGCCGTGCCGGTCGGCCTGGCGCCACACGCTCTCGGTCTGCGGCTCCACCCCGCGCCCGGCGTCCAGCACGACGACGGCGCCGTCGAGCACGCGCAGGGACCGCTCGACCTCGATGGCGAAGTCCACGTGGCCGGGTGTGTCGATGAGCGTGAGCTGGTGTTCCGGCAGGCCCAGAGGCTGCCAGCGGAACGACGAGGCCGCCGCGGAGATGGTGATGCCGTGCTTCCGCTCTTCGACGTCGTGGTCGAGCGTGGTGTCGCCGTGGTGCACCTCGCCGATGCGGTGGATGCGCCCGCTCAGGAAGAGCATGCGCTCCGAGACGGTGGTCTTGCCTGCGTCGACGTGCGCCAGCACGCCGAACAAACGGGTTCTCTTCAGGGTGGTGAGCATGGAAGGTCCTTCGCGTCAGCGCTGTCGCGCCGCGCGTTCGAAGCCGGTCGGACAGACCGGAAGGTGGAGCCAGCGCGAACGCTGGCGTGGAGGAAGGGTGAGGTGAGTGGAGTGACGACCGGCGCGCGAGGCAGGCGCTCAGCGCGCCCGCACCAGGGCTGCGAGCAGCACCGGAGTGCGCTGAACGGCCAGGACGCTGACGCCAACGGGTGTCATGTCAGGCGTGACGAGGGCTGACGGCGACTCTGACGAAGCGTGCGGACTGCGCGCACCGACGTCGGGTGAAGCGCTGACGCTCCGCGGCCCTCCGATTCGCGCGGCCCTTCCTCGTCGCCCTCACGGAGCGCCGGCGTCGACCTCTTCAGGAAGCGCCTCATCCCCTTCGACGAGCGCGCCGCCGTCACTGAAGTCGAAGGTCTCCTCGGGCAGCGGCTCCTCCGCGGCCTTCGGCTCCCACGGCGCTGCGCTGGACAGGGGCAGACAGGCCCACGGCTCGAAGAGCGTCGCCTTCCGCGACAGCCTCAGCCCGGCCTGGAAACACAGCTGGCGGCGTCGGATGAGCTCGAGCTCGCGCCACGCGACCTCACCGTTGCGCACCCAGACCCGGTCGTACTCGTTGAGGGGGCTGGCCGGGCCGGGGCGGAAGCGGAGGACGACCGTTGGCCAGCCCTCGGCCGGCTCGGTGCTGGCCTCGATGCCGTACCACCCGTCGTGAGTCACCAGCATCGTGCGCGGCCGCGGGAGCGCGTCGATGGCAGCGCGCTGCTCGGTGAGGGTCTTCTCGACCGCCCCGAAGAAGTCGTCGGCGACCAGCGCGAGGTCCATGCCCGCGAGCTGGAAGGTGGCCTGCCACAGCGCGGGGCCGTCGAGCTTCGGGGGCAGCTTCTCGTCCCCGAAGGCGCGGATGAGCCGGTGGATCGACCCGGCGCCGTAGCGCTTCACCATCGCGTCGATGAGGCCCCGCCCGATGACGTACTTGAGGTCGTCGTCGCCGCTCAGGGTGAAGCGCTCGAAGTCGATGATGTCGGTGAGCTGCAGCGCGTTGCGGTCGAGCAGCGCGGCGAGCACGAGCTGCTCGTCGGCTGGGTGCACCAGGAAGTGGCCCTCGACCCACGACGCGAGGCCTTCGTCGAGCACGCGCGCGGCAGACCAGCGCTCGAAGCCCTCCTCTCCGACGAGGCGCCTGGCGATGACATGCGTCGTCTCGTGCGCGAGCGTCGCGACGGCCTCGTCATCGGCCACCATGCGAATGCGGTCCCTGAAGGCGGTGCCGAGGGTGTTCCGCATCGAGCCCGAGAGGTCGACGAAGATGGGCGCACCGCCATCGACTCCGAGGAGCCCCGCCACCTTCGTGTACGCCTCGTCCGCCTGGTCGGCGAGCGCGAGCGCGGGCTTCGACTCGATGCTGGGGTAGCTCAGCTCGTAGAACGTCGTCGCGGTGACGGCGGGCGCAGAGTCGGGCACTGACTCGAGGTCCGGCTCGCCTGACCCCGGCCGGTCATCCTCCCGTTCGTCCTGCCAAACCCAGACGGCTCCCACGAGCGCGGTGAGGGTCAGCAGCGTCACCAGCGCGCCCACCACCGGCCTCGGGTTCACCACCACCGTGCGGCTCCGGCCCGCCCGCACGAAGAGCGCCCACGCGACGAGCGTGCACACCGAAGCCACGGTCGCCTGAGCGGCGATGAGCTCGACGTCGTAGCGCCAGCGAACGCCTTCAGCGCCCGACTCCACGAGGCGGAGCGGGTCGAGCATCGCCGCGCGCGGCACGAAGTGGATGAGGCGCTGCAGCGCAGCCGCGACGACGCCCACGAGCATCCACGTCAGGCTGCGCGCGAAGCCGAGGAGCGTGCCGACGACGAGGAACGTCGTCATCAACTGCAGCTGCGAGAGGAGCGCGCCGAGCACCAGGCCCCAGTGAAACGGCTCATCGAGGCTCCCGCGCGCGGCGGCGTGGCCGACGAGGGCCCAGGCGAGCTGGAACCCGGGGAACGTCATCAACACCACGAGCGCGGCGAGCAGCTTGGTGAAGAAGACCTGCGTGCGCGTCACAGGCAGGGCGTCGAGGAAGGCGAGCGTGCCGTCGTCGCGCTCCTTCACCGAGATGCCCGTCCCCAGCGCGAGGGCGATGAGCCCGTAGATGAGCGGCAGCGGCGGCGCCATGAGGCTGAAGAACGTCGAGCCGAGCGCTCGGAACGACGACTTCGTCACCAGGTCATCGACGACGGTGAGGAGGATGAGCACGGCGGCCAACGCGACGTAGGGCCGCAGCGCCCGCAGCTCCTTGCTCAAGAGCGTGCCGTTCACGGCAGCACCTCCCACGCCTGCAGCACCCGCGCGCTGCACTTCAGCTCGTCATCATCGACCTCGATGGCGACGAAGAGCCGCTCGCCCGAGGTGAACGTCGCCGGGGCGAGGGCGTCGCCTGCGCGCGCGTCGACCCGCGTGGGCTCGGTGTCCGAGATGCCTGCCTGCCAGGGCGCAGTCGATGCGGTCAGCCCGCGCCACCGCGTCACCGGCTGGCCGTGCCTCGACAACCGGAACCTCACCTGCGTCTGGCCGCCACCCCGGGGCACCAGCTCGTACGCGCCCTGGTAGCCGAGCGGGCCGCCAGCGTTGCGCCGCGCTGCCTCCGCGCGCTCGATCAGCCTGGCGAAGTCCACCTTCTTCTCGGTGAGCAGCGCCGGCAGCTTCTCTTCGAAGAGCACGTCGCGGAAGCTCTCGTGCGGCTTCACGAAGGTGCGGCGCGCGAGCTCGATGACGGCGCCCTCTCCGAGCTCGTCGACGAGCGCGTCCACGAGGGTGAAGCTGATGCCCATGCCGAAGCAGTCTCCAGCCCGCTCGAAGGTCTCGTCCCACCGGGCGATGGCCTGCGGCGACAAGCTCACGGGAGAGGCCGCCGCGCGACGTCGCAGCAGCGCGCGCGCCTCTGCGTCGCCGCGCGTGTTCCAGTAGGAGGCGAAGCCGTCGAGCAGCCAGTGGCGGTCCTCCTCGAGGGCGCGGTGGTCGGTGTGGTCGCCGACGATGGAGTGGAGGATGCGGTAGCGCAGCATCAGCGGGTCGAAGCGGGGGTCAGCGACGTTCGCCCGGAAGACGTGCCCGTCTTTCTCGCCGAGGGGTACGCGCAAGACGATGTCGGGGTCGAGGCCACGCTGCGAGACGACGTAGACGCCAGCGAGCTTCGGGTACTCCATCGCCTGCACGAAGGTGACGACGTCGATGGCGATGGCCTCGACGAGGGCCTGGGCCTGCGCGTCGCTGACGCCCTCGCCGGGGAGGACGCCGATGGGGCCGACGGGTGAGTCCTTCGGGATCACGGACTCGAGCGCGAAGGCCGGCCGGTCGCGGTCCCGGGTGAGGACACTGAAGAGCATGAAGCCCACGAGCAACGTGCTCGCCGAGAAGATGCGCTCCCGCGACGTCATGCGCCCCGAGAGCGTGGTGGCGATGGAGCCCTCGCCCACGACCGGCAGCACGAGGCCCACCAGCAGGCCCACCCCGATGACGAGCGAGCCCACCACCACGTCGATGGCCTCGGGCCAGGCGTTCGCGACGGCGAGCGACTCGGAGGCGAGGCGGAACGGAGGCGTCTGCATCACCACGAGCTGGCCGACGGTGTCGAGGCCGTAGACGAAGAGGCCAGAGACGACCCAGAAGAGCAGCCGGTAGCGGCCGAGCAGGCCCGCGACGAAGCACACGGCCCAGAAGCACGTCATCCACAACACCGCGGGCACCAGGGCGTAGAGCGCGTCGAGGGGCGGCACCGGCGTCGTCTTCGCCTGCCACCACCACGTCGCGGCCCAGGCGGACGTCACGGAGAACGTCACCCAGGCCCAGCCGACGAGCCACTTGGTGACGACGACCCGCAGGCGGCTGATGGGCAGGGTCTCGAGGAAGAGCTGCGTCTTGCCGGTGTACTCGCGAACGACGAGGCGGTTGCCGGCGACCAGCGCGGCGACGAGGCCGTAGGTGAGGACGAAGGCCTTGAGCGCCGCGAAGCGCCCACCCTCCTCGTCTCCGCGGCTCAGCGACACCGCGAGCCCGAGGCCGAACAGCACGAAGAGGACGGCGAACACCCAGCCGTGCTCCCGCAGCTCCTTGAAGACGATTCGCCTCATGCCGCGGGTTGCAGGGCGTCGGTGCGGGCGAACGCGAGGAAGACGTCTTCGAGGGAGAGGGACTCGATGACGGTGCCCTCGGGCCAGACGGTGGACCGCCAGAGCTCCGGCGGCGCGCGCACGACGTCCCCACGAACGATCTCGAAGCCGGGCGGGAGCACGTGGGGCGCCACCAGCCCGGGAGCGGCGGACACGAGCCGCGGCTCGCCAGGAACCGGCGGGACGGCGGCGGCGGCAGGCTCCCCGGGGGCAATGCCGGTCTCGACGGCGGACGAGCCGATAGCGGACGACCCGCGCCCCGCCGGCTCACGTGCGGCCGACTCACGTGCGGCCGACTCACGTGCGGCCGGCTCACGTGCGGCCGACTCACGTGCGGCCGACTCACGTGCGGCCGGCTCACGTGCGGCCGGCTCACCTGCGGCCGACTCACTAGCGACCGACTCACCTGCGGCCGACTCACCTGCGGCCGACTCACCTGCGGCCGACTCACGTGCGGCCGACTCACCTGCGGCCGACTCACCTGCGGCCGACTCACGTGCGGCCGACTCACCTGCGGCCGACTCACCTGCGGCCGACTCACCTGCGGCCGACTCACGTGCGGCCGACTCACGTGCGGCCGGCTCACCTGCGGCCGACTCACGTGCGGCCGGCTCACCTTCGGCCGACTCACCAGCGACCGACTCACGTGCGTCCGGCTCACCTTCGGCCGACTCGCTCATGGCCGACTCATTTGCAGCCGACCCGACCGCACCCGGGGCGACGGCGCGCGGCGCCACGGAAGCGGCTCGGGCATCGGGCGCCGGCCACCTCACGCGCCGCACCGACTCGAGCAGCCACGGCACCTCGCCCTCGATGCGCATCTTCCCCGAGTGGATGATGCCGACGCGGTGCGCGACCTGCTGCACCTCGTCCACCAGGTGCGACGAGAGGAACGCCGTGCAGCCGCGCTCCTTCACGATGACCGAGACGAGGTCATTGAACTCGCGGCGCGCGACCGGGTCGAGGCCGGTGGTGGGCTCGTCGAGCAGCAGCAGCTCGGGGCGCGGCGCCAGGGCGAGCGCGAGGCCCAGCTTGGTGCGCGTGCCGCCGGACAGCTCCATCGCGCGCTTGTCGAGCGGCACGTCGAGCAGCTTGCAGAGGCGCTCGAACTCCGGCCCGTCCCACGTCGGGTAGAAGCCCGCGACGAAGCGGCCCAGCTCGCGCCCGCTCATCCACGGGTAGAAGTGCTGCTCCTGCGAGACGGAGCCGATGCGCCGCTTCAGCTCGACCGGCACCTTCTTCACCTGCTGGCCGAGCACCTCGACCGTGCCCGCGTCCGCGTGCAGCACGCCGGTGAGGATGCGCAGCGTCGTCGTCTTGCCCGCGCCGTTGCGGCCGAGGAAGCCGTAGATCTCTCCGCGCTTCACCGCGAGCGAGAGGCCGTCGAGGGCGATGGCGCGCCCGAAGCGGCGCTTCACGTCGGTCAGCTTCAGGGCGTCGGTCACGCGCCGGAGTATGGGGGAGCCCACGACGGGCAGGAAGCAATGGCGCAGGTCTGATGAAGTGGCCCCATGCTCTGGATGACGCTCATCGCGCTGGCCGCTGTGCCGCCCTCGGGCCTGCTGTTCGGCTCGCGCTACCTCGTCGCCGACGGAGACGGCACCGTGCGGGCGTGGTCTGTGAAGGACCTGCAGCCCGACGCGGCCTTCACGAAGAAGCTGAACGGCGACGGGCTGCTCGGCATCGCGTCCGGCGACGACGGCATGCTGTGGGGCTTCGACGGCACGCGCGCCTTCACCTGGGACGGCGTCTCGGAGCGGTGGGACCTGGTGCCCTCGAAGCCGCCGCCGAAGCCGTGCACGCACTTCGCGGTGGTGGCGAACGCGCCGGTCGGCCTCTGCGGCCCGGGCGTCCACCGCTTCACCGACGGCCGGTACTTCGAGGGGCCCGAGTTCAAGGACCAGGTGAGCGGGCGCGGCTTCGGCGACCACCCGCACCTCGCGGCGCACGGCTCCACGCTCGCCATCGGCACCGGCTTCGGCGAGTGGGGCGGGCACCTCTGGCTGCTCGACGTCGGCGCCGGCTCGTGGCGCAAGCACTACGACGCGCTCGGCAACGCGGTGGGGCTGGCGTGGACGGGCAGCGCCTGGGCCGTCGCCTGGTCGATGAGCCACATGATGGCGACGACGCGTGCGCGCCTGCATGACTCCGGCGCGAAGCCCACCGTGCAGGGCAAGGACCTGCGCGACCGCTACCTCCGCGCGCTCGCCTGGGACGACGAGGCGAAAGCCCTCTTCGGCCTCGAGCAGAACGAGCTCGTGCGCTTCGACGGGGCGCTCGGCTTCAAGAAGGTGCAGTCCATCGCGCCGGTGAAGTACGGCCCCGAGCGCGACGCCGTGGGCGTCTCGTCGGGCATCGCGGCGTTCGTCGCCGTAGGCCGGGGCCAGTTCCTCGTCGTGCCCGAGTCCGGAGAGCCGCTCGTCGTCGGTGGCGGCAAGAGCGAGCGGCTGCGCATGCCGGCGGTCGAGCGGCGTGACGCGGGCGCACGCTGACCGCGCAGCACCAGACCTCGCGCGCGGTTTCACTCGCGACGAGGCGCTCGATGAGCAACCGGATTCGCCGCGAGCCTGCGGCCGGTCCTTCGCCTGCGCGACGACGCCGCTGACATTGCACGCTGGCGATTCACGGCGACAGCCATGCACGAGTTGAATAGGGACCGGAGTTCGTCGGAACGCCGCGGAAGCAGGTCACGCTCGCGGCGAGAGCGAACGGGAGACTGATGAAGAAGAGACAGGACCCAGAGCCCCTGCCTGATCTCTCGTCGGTGGCGGCGATCAGAAGCGCGTTCGAGCGACGCCGCCCGATGAGCAAGCCGGCAGGTAGCGACGGCTTCCCCGAGGAGCCCACGCCGGAGGAGTACGCGAAGCTCGAAGCCTTCGCGCGCTTCGTGCGGGGAGCGATACCGCTCGTCCTCGGCACCGAGACGGCGGACGCGCCGCGCGCGCTGTCCACCTGGTCCGTCGAGCAGCGGACGTTCCTGGAGGAACTCACGAAGGTGCCGGAAGAGGCCCACCTCGACGTGCACTCGCTGAGCGCGACGCTGTCGAAGCTTGGCGCGATCGACGTCGGTCCGAATGGCGACGACCGCTACCTGCGCCGGTACGTGGGGTTGGCCGAGCCTTCTGGTCTGGAGCACGAGGTGGATGGCCGCCCGCTCTGGCTCACGCTCCGGCTCTGTTTGATGGGCCGGCTGGCTCGCAGCGAGTGGCTGAGGAGCGTCGCCGCGCTCGATGGGCCTGCACGCATCGACCTCGCCAGGCGGGCGACGGACGACGCCTACCAGCTCATGCGGCGCTGGCCGCGTCCTCTCGACCTCACGCCCGAGATCGAACGGGAAGACGCCACGCAGCTGTACGATCTCCTGCTTCCCGCGCTCGAGATGATCTCGACCGCCGAGCGGCGCGCGGCCATCGCGAAGGAGGAAGCGGCCGAGAGACCGAACGAGTCACTGCTGCTGTTGCTCTCGCTCGGTCAGGCGAACCAGGGCGAGCCCGTCACCGCCCGGCCTGAGTCGCTGATCTCGGCGCTGACCCTCTTCACGAACACGACGATCGGCGTCCGCTTCGCGCGCTCGTTGCCAGCCGATGGTCGCCGTGCGCTGATCAGCGCCATCGAGCTCGTTCCGAACAACCTCGTCGGCTGGGAGTACCTCGAGTTACTCGAGCCACAGGACAGGCAGCGCACCGTCATCGGCGCGTTGGCGGGCTTCAAGCGCGCGGCCAGGCCCGGGGTGGTCGCCCGCGTCAGCCGGCTCATCCAGACCTTCGACGACGCAGGGCGCGCCGAGCTGCGCACGTTGGTCGCGAAGGGCGGTCCCAACGCGAAGGCCATCGACGCCGCGCTGAACGGGCAGAGCTGACGCGCGGAGGGACTCGCTCACACGCCAGGCTGCATGTCGCGCCTGCCCACGAGGCCCCGCCGCCAGAGGACGCGACTGTCACCCGGGGACCCGCGCCGTCGGTCGCCCTTCCTCACGAGCGCGAGCACACCGCGATGAGCTGGTCTCCCCACGCCTCGCGCACCTTCGGGCCCAGGCCCTTCACCTGAAGCAGCGCCTGTTGAGAGGTGGGCCGGGCTTCGGCGATGGCGACGAGGGCGCGGTTCGTCAGCACCCGGAACGCCGGCACGCGACGCCGCCGGGCCTCCGCGAGCCGCCACGCCCGGAGCGCCTCGACGAGGTTCGCGCTCGCGCCGGTGGACGGCAGCTCGACGGCTGGCGTCCGCGCCGCGCGCTTCTGGCGTCGTCTGCGTTTCTGCGAGGCCTGCCGCTCGGGCGGCGGACGGCTCTTCGGCGGCAGCAGCGCCCGCTTCGGGTCCGCGTCGCCCACGAGGTAGAGCCGCTGGTACGGAATCGACTGGCCGTCCTTCTCGAAGACCGCGTCCTCGAGCCGGAGCTGGCCTGCGCGGGCGAGGCCACGCATGAGCCGCTCGAACTGCGGGCGGGCGCCGGGCGCGTCACCCAGCACCTCCTTGCAGAGCCGCCCCATCGACTGGCCGGGCAGCGCTTTGAGCCGCGCGATGGCCTCGGACAGCACCGTCAGCTCGCCCGACGTCGGCGGCTCGAACGTCGCGGCGATGCAGCCTGACGGGTTGCAGACGTCGCACTGGCCGCAGGGCGCGAGGCGGTCGGTCTGGTCGCCGAAGTGCTTCACCAGGGACACCATGCGGCACTGCGCGCTCTCGGCGAAGCGGGCCATGAGGGCGAGCTGCTCCACCTTGAGCCGCCGCTGCGCCTCGTACGGCGCCTTCCATGCGTCGTGGCCCTTCGTGAGCTGCTCCTCGGTGACGCCGCGCACGCCGCCGTGAATCCACAGCTTCTCGAGCGCCTTCTCGAAGTCGTCCATCGACAGGCGCGCGCGGCGGCGAACGGTCTCCGGGTCCTGCGGGGCGTCGTCGAGCACGCGCGCCACCTTCGCCAGCACGGCGGCGTCGGGGTAGTCGCGCTCGAGGAAGAACTCGTGCGTCTTGCGGTCGACGAAGTGGTGCATCAGCACCGCGCGCGAGGGCTTGCCGTCACGGCCGGCGCGGCCAATCTCCTGGTAGTAGCCCTCGACGCTGCCGGGGAGCGCGAGGTGCAGCACGGTGCGCACGTCGGGCTTGTCGACGCCCATGCCGAAGGCGACGGTGGCGACGATGACGTCGAGGTCTCCGCGGAGGAACGCGGTCTGCGCCTCCTCGCGCGCGGAAGTGGACAGGCCGGCGTGGTACGGCGCGACGCGGAGCCGGCCTGAGAGCACCTCGGCGGCGTCCTCCGCGCTCTTGCGGGTGGCGGCGTAGACGATGGCGGGCACGCGGCCGGGCTCGAGCAGCCACTCGAGCGCGCGCTCGGGCCGCTCCTTCGGCAGCACCTCGAGGGCCTCGATGGCGAGGTTGTGGCGGCGGAAGCCGTGGATGAGCTGGCGGGCGCCGGGCCGCAGGCCGAGCTGCTTGACGATGTCGCGCTGAACGAGCGGCGTGGCGGTGGCGGTGAGGGCCATCACGGGCGCGGGCCGCAGCGAGGGGAGCCGCTCGCCCAGCAGGCGGTAGTCGGGGCGGAAGTCGTGGCCCCACTGCGAGATGCAGTGCGCCTCGTCGATGGCGATGAGGGACGGCGTGCGGCGCGCGAGCAGCTCGGGGAAGCCGGCGACGCCCAGCCGCTCGGGCGCGATGAAGAGGTAGTCGAGGCGGCCGGCGAGGTAGTCGGCGCAGACGCGGCGGGACTCGGTGCGCGGTCGGCCGGAGTGAATGCGCTCGGCGGCGAGGCCCAGTGACTGGAGCCGCGCGACCTGGTCCTCCATGAGCGCGATGAGGGGGCTGACGACGAGCGTGGTGCCGCCACGCGCGAGGCCGGGCAGTTGGTAGCAGAGCGACTTGCCGGCGCCGGTCGGCATCACGAGCAGCACGTCGTGGCCGGCGATGGCGGCGTCGCACGCGTCCTGCTGGTGAGGGCGGAAGGAGGCGTGGCCAAACCTCGCGAGCAACGCGCGGCGGTCGCCAGCGGGCGGGGAGGCACCGACTCCGCTCGTCGCGTGCCGCGATGGCGTCACGGTCGTGCCCGCGGCGAACGTCGGCGAGCGGCCGGAGTTCGTCGGAACCTGCTGCCCAACGGCTGGCGCCCGGCCATCTCCGGGAGGCGCAACGCCCGCGGCGAACGTCGGCCCGCCTGCTCGACCGCTCGCAGTCCTGGCGTGCGTCGTTGCAGCGGGCGCGGCGGCGAGGCGGTCTCCGGTGGCTCGGCTGGCAGTCGACGGAGCCGCGCGCCCGAGCGCACCAGCCGCTGACAAGTCCCCGTTGGTCGATGAGGCCGGGCGCGCGAGAGCGCCAGCCGCTGAAGAGGCTCCGCCGGCCGACGTGGCCGCGTGTGCGTGAGCGCGAGCCGCTGAAACACCGCTGGCAGAAGAACGGTCGGCGTTGGCTCGCACGCCGGTCGTGGAGCCACCGGCGACTGCTCGCGGCGGCGGCGGCCCTGCGTCACGGCGTGCGGCAGCCGGCGGGTTGCTGCGGATTCTGCCGATGACAGCCTCGACGTACTGCTCGATGCCCGCGAGGAAGTCCGGCAGCGCGCCGTGGCCCTTCGCGATGCGCTGCAGCTTCGCCTCCCACGCGCCCGTCATCGCCGCGCTCTTCACCTCGGGGTCGACGACCTCGATGAGCCGCAGCCCCTTCTCGGTGACGGCCAGCGCCTTGCCTTCGCGCACGACGTACCCGCGCGTGAGCAGCGTCTCGATGATGTTCGCGCGCGTGGCGGGCGTGCCGAGCCCGTTCTCCTTCATCGCCTCGGACAGCTCGCGCTCGTCCACCGTCTTCCCGGCCGTCTCCATCGCGGTGAGGAGCGTCGCGTCGGTGAGCCGCGGCGGCGGGCGCGTGCGCTTCGGCACTGCCTTCGCGTCGAGCACCTGCTGCACCTGTCCGGCCTTCAACCCGGCGGGGAGCAGCCCTTCGTCGTCCACCTCGTCCCCCGGCGCGCGCTTCTCGGTGGGCGGCCGCGCCTGGCCGACGTCGAGCACCTTCCAGCCGAGCTGCTCGATGGCCGTGCCGTGGCTCAGGTAGCGGTCGACGACGCCGGGGTTGGTGACGAGCGTCGTCACCTGCGTCGCGGCCCAGGTGAAGTCGTCGTGCCAGGCCTGCAGGAGCCTCCGGCAGATGAGCTCGTACACCCGCCCCTCATCGACACTGAGGGAGCGCCCCTCGGGGGACACCGCCGTGGGGATGATGGCGTGGTGGTCGCTCACCTCGGTGTCATCGACGAAGCGCTTGCCGAGCGGCCGCGTGCCGGTGCCCGGCGCGAGGTGTGGACGGAACGGCGGGCCGATGGCGTCGGTGACGGCGCGCAGCGTGCCGGCGACCTCCGTCGACAGGTGGCGGCTGTCGGTGCGCGGGTAGCTGATGAGCTTGTGCTGCTCGTACAGGGCCTGGGCGAGCTCGAGCGTGCGCTGGGCCGAGTAGCCGTAGAGGCGGTTCGCGTGGCGCTGCAGCTCGGTCAAGTCGTACAGCTGCGGGGGCGGCAGCTTCTTCTGCTTCGAGGTGACGTCCGAGACGGTGGCGACGCCGGACTTCGCGCGCGCGACGATGGCGGCGGCCTCTTCGCCCGACTTCGGCAGCCGGCGCGGGTGCTCCTTCGCGCCGTCGCGGTGCCAGACGCCGGGGTACTGCTCCTGCTCGCGTGGGGAGAAGGTGGCGACGACCTCGAGGTAGTCCTCGGGGACGAAGTCGCGAATGGCGAGCTCCCGCTCCGCCAGCAGCGCGAGCGTCGGCGTCTGCACGCGGCCCACCGACAGCTGCTCGTCGAGCGACAGGCCGTACGCGCGAGACAGGTTCATGCCGACGAGCCAGTCGGCGCGGCTGCGGCCCAGCGCGGCGTTGGCGAGCCCGTCGAAGTCGGCCTGCGGCCGCAGCTTCGCGAAGCCCGCGCGAATGGCGCCGTCGGTGAGGGACGAAATCCACAGGCGCTTCACCGGGCGACGACAGCCCGCGGCCTCGGCGATGAAGCGGAAGATGAGCTCGCCTTCCCGCCCGGCGTCGGTGGCGCAGATGACTTCGGTGACGTCGGGAGCCGTCAGCGCGCGCCGCACGACGGAGAACTGCGTCGCCGTCGCGTCGAAGACTCTCAGCGGCCAGCGGCGGGGGAACATGGGGAGCAGCTCGAAGCTCCAGCGCCGCCAGCGCTCGTCGATGCCGTCGGGCTCGGCGAGGCCGACGAGGTGGCCGATGGCCCAGGTGACGACGTAGCCGTTGCCGGTGAGGACGCCCTCGCCGCGCGTCGTGGCGCCCAGCACCCGCGCGAGGTCGCGCGCGACGGACGGCTTCTCGGCGACGACGACGATGCTCACTCAGGGCGTCATACACGGTGAGGCTGACATCGCGGCAGGGCGTGTCAGGGTTGGGGCGTACACACCGCGCCGGTGGGGACGGAGCGACGACGGGAGCCAGCGAAGTCGGTGCTGCGGGAGGCCAGCCCTTCACGCTGACTGCACAGGCCCTGGTGAAGCGCCTCGTCTCCCTGGTGCCTCCGCCCAACCTTCACCTCACGTCCTTCCACGGCGTCTTCGCCCCGCACGCGGCCTTGCGCCCCACGGTGACGGCGGCTCCACCGGCAGCGCCTGGGCCGTCACTGTAGGCGGTCACGCAGATCCGCAGAAATCTGGACCGTCGACCGCGCTGAGCTGAGCCGCGGTCGACGAGCCCATCGTGCGGCTACTTCTTCGTCTTGGCCTTCTTCGCCTCCTCAGCGGTCCTCCGGCGGTACGACTTG
>JAEUJQ010000050.1 GCA_016793095.1 Myxococcaceae bacterium
CCACCCGCCGTCGAACCACCGGCCGTGCCACCCGCCGTCGAACCACCGGCCGTGCCACCCGCCGTCGAACCACCGGCCGTGCCACCCGCCGGCGACCCACCGGCCGAGCCACCCGCCGTCGAACCACCAGCCGAGCCACCCGCCGTCGAACCACCGGCCGAGCCACCCGCCGTCGAACCGCCGGCCGAGCCACCCGCCGAGCCACCCGCCGTCGAACCACCAGCCGAGCCACCCGCCGTCGAACCACCAGCCGAGCCACCCGCCGTCGAACCGCCGGCCGTGCCACCCGCCGTCGAACCACCAGCCGAGCCACCCGCGCGTCCACCGGCGACGCCGCCGGCGGTCGAGCCACCAGCCGTGCCGCCACCCGTCGTGAAGCCGCCGCCCGTGCCGAACCCGCCTGCCGTGCCTCCGCCGCTGCCGGCGTCAGGCCTGTTGTTCGCGGGACCGCAGCCGATGGCGAACACCATCGCCGCGCTCGCGACGAGATACCGAGTCGAAAGTCTCATTGTGTGTGGCTCCCCTGAAGGTGACTGCGAACTGCTGGCCGACGGCGCGTCTAGGTCGATCGCCCGCCCCGTTTCAACCGCCTTCTCGAGGATTTCGTCTCCATCTGCTGACAGGCGGTGGCGCTCTGTCGCAGCGCGTCGCAGCCGTGCTACGGGCGCCCGCGTGTCGAGCGGCGCGATCAACCTGAAGAACCACGACTTCGATGAGCTCTTCGCGAAGCTGGCTCCTCTCGGCGCCTCGCGGACCGCCGCGCTCAAGCTGTTCGCCTCCGTCTTCGCGCACCGCGCCCGCTCGATGGCCGACGTCCGCACGGCTCGCCAGGTGCCTGCGGGCGTACGCGACTGGGTTCAGGCCAACGCGACCCTGCCCTCCCTCGACATCGTCGAGCGCCGCCGCGCCGACGACGGCTTCGTGAAGTACCTCTTCACCTCTCCGCTGGGAGGCCGCTTCGAGGCCGTTCGTATTCCCCTCTTCGACACCCACTACGTCGTCTGCATCTCCTCTCAGGTCGGCTGCGCGCTCGCCTGCGACTTCTGCATGACGGGCAAGATGGGCTTCTCGCGCAACCTCGAGACCTGGGAGATCGTGGATCAGGTGCTCCAGCTCGTCCGCGAGGCCGACCGGCCGGTGAGGGGCGTCGTCTTCATGGGCATGGGCGAGCCGCTGCTCAACTACGCCAACGCCTCGCGCGCCGCGCGCGTCATGTGCCACCCGGCGGGGCTCGCCATCTCGGGGCGCTCCATCACCTTCTCGACCGCGGGCTGGGTGCCGGGCATCAAGAAGTACATCGCCGATGATCCGCCATGGCGGCTCGCGTTCTCGCTCACCTCGGCGATCGCCGAGAAGCGCGCGACGGTGCTGCCGGTCGAGCACACCCACCCCCTGCCGACGCTGGTCGAGCAGATCCGCCGCTACAGCCAGGCCCGCAACGACGAACGCGTGATGCTCGCCTACGTGTGCATCGCGGGGTTCAACACCGGCCTCGAAGACGCGCTCGCGCTGAAGCACACCTTCGAGGGCATTCCCATCAAGGTCGATCTCATCGACGTGACGGATCCAACCGGCAGGTACCTGCCTCCCTCCCCTGAGGAGCTCAAGCGCTTCCGTGACCACCTGCAGGTGCTCCAGTCGCCCATCGCGCGGCGCTACTCGGGCGGGAAGGACATCGGCGCGGCCTGCGGAACGCTCGAGGCCTCTCAACGCGGCGGCGTGCTGCTCCACGGCCCGGGACCTCTCGCGCAGGCGCGCTGAAATTCCTGTGAACGTGGCCCCGCTCGTGGCTACTCCTGCGCCATGCTCCACGCCCACTCCGCGCTGCGCTTCCTCGTCCTCGGCCTCGGCCTCGTCTGCCTCGTCGTCTTCACGCTCGGCCAGACGCAGGGCAAGCCGTACTCGAAGAGCGCCAACACGCTCGTCACCGTCTTCGCTGGGCTCACGCACCTGCAGGCGACGATTGGCCTGCTCCTGGTCGTGATGGGCCTGTACTACCCGCGCCTCATCGGCCACATCGTGCTGATGCTCGCCGCGGCGGTGGGGCTGCAGGTGCTGCTCATCCGCAACAAGCGGTCCGCCACGCCCGGGTACAAGCTGCCGCTCCTCGGCGTCGCGACGGCGCTGCTCCTCATGGTGGGCGGCACGTTCGCCATCGGGCGGCACCCGTTCCAGGCGACGGTGTTCGGCTCCGCGGCGACCCAGGCGAGCCCGTGAGGTGCGTGGAGCGGAACGTCAGGGACGTGCGAGCGGGCGCGTCCCGGCCCGGGCGTGACTGACGACCTGCACCCGACGCCGTTTCGTGCGCTGACGCTGCCTGCGAACGCCCTCGCCCTCGAGCTGACCCAGGCGGTTCGCGCCCAGCGGCCGGGCAGCTTCGTCGCCTACACCGAGCACTCGTCGTTCGACCCGCTCGAGTTTCACCAGGCGGGGCAGTGCTCGCTGACGCCGCTGCCGGGCTCGCCGGTTCTCGAGCACTGGACCCTCACCGAGCGCCGCGACGACGTCTGGCGCTACGGGCGACAGGGTTGGTACGAGCTGCAGTGGGCGGGGGTGCGGTTCGAGGTCGTCGTCGCCACCTTCGGCGCGTGTGGAGGTTGTCCCGAGTCGTCGTGGTGGATCGTCGCGCCCGACGAGGGCGCCGCGAAGCGGCTCTTCCTCGCGACGACGAGGTTCTGCGACGACGTTCACGGGCAGGTGCTCGTGTTCTCGAACGGCAGGTTCCAGAAGAGCGCCGAGCTTCACCAGGCCATCAAGCAGGCGCGCTGGAGCGACCTCGTGCTCCCCGGGAACCTCGCGGAGGATATCCGGGCTGACGCGCGCCGGTTCTTCGAGCGCAAGGACTTCTACGAGCGGCACCGGTTGCCCTGGAAGCGCGGGGTGCTGCTCATCGGCCCTCCGGGGAACGGGAAGTCGCACACCATCCGTGCGCTCCTCAGCGAGCTCGGGCGGCCCACCATCGTCGTGAGAGGCTTCGAAGGGCGCGACGAGAGCCCGGCCGGCGGCATCAAGAAGGTCTTCGAGCGCGCCCGACACAACGCCCCGTCGGTCATCGTCTTCGAGGACCTCGACTGCCTCGTCGACGAGCGCACGCGCTCTCTGCTGCTCAACGAGCTCGACGGCTTCGCGCTCAACACCGGGCTGTTCATCATCGCCACCACGAACCACCCCGAGAAGATCGACCGCTCCCTGCTCGACCGGCCGAGCCGCTTCGACCGCAAGTTCCACTTCCCCCTGCCGGACGCGCCGACGCGCCGGGCCTTCTTGACGCAGCTCGACTCGGTGGCGGCGGAGGGCCTTCACCTGTCGCCCGAAGGCCTGGCCACCCTCGTCGAACGGACCCACGGCTTTACCTTCGCGTACCTGAAGGAGCTGCACCTGAGCGCAGCGCTCTGCTGGGCGGACCAGGACGGCCGGCGCAGCTTCGAGGCGCTCCTGGCTGAGACGGCCGAGCTCCTGGCTCGAGACCTCAAGACGGTGGCGCAGACCATCGGGCCTCTCCCGTCGAACCGGTCCATCGGGTTCGGCGAAGCCTCTGCCTGAGGTGCCAGCGGACCGGGCCGCGTGCGCTATGAAGCGGGCATGGTCCCGCTGGTGGTCGCCTCGCTGCTCTCTGGAGTTCCCATGCCCGTGCTCACCACCGGAGACGCGGTCGATACGCAGCTGAAGTCGAAGGACCCGCGCGTCACCGTCGAGGGCACGCTCGAGCGCGCCTCGATGCTCAAGGGCGGCAAGACCTGGCTCGGCACCGCCCTCGTGCTCGACGACGGGAAGGTGGTGTGGCTCACGCACACCGTCCCGCCAGCCGGGTGGGAGCCGCTGCTCGGGAAGTTCTTGCGCGTCGAAGGCGTGCTCGCGCGGCAGTCTCCTGAGACGGTCCAGTCCATCCTCGCGCCGCACCTCGTGTCGCCGGAGAAGCCGGTGGAGGTGCCGCGCGCCCTCTCGTCGCTGGTGGGCCAGAAGGTCCGCCTCGCCGGCTTCGCTGAGAACGCGAAGGGCGGCGCGGTGGTGCTGGTGGACAACGAGCCGGTCTACGTGGCGAAGAAGGACGGCTGGCCCGAGCCCGTCATGAAGCAACGCGTGAGCCTCGGCGGCACGCTGGTGCGCAGGAAGTACCTGCCCGAGGCCACGGTGAACGCGAAGGGTGAAATCTCCCAGGGCACCGCCGGGGGCAGCACGCAGTACGTGCTCGAGGACGCGACCGACCCCAGCCCGCTGCGGGCGCCCTGAGGACTCCCACGATGCTCTCCTTCACTGCCCTCGTCCTCCTGACCTCCGCGCCGCTCGAGGTGCGGGTGCTCGAGCGCGAGAAGCCCTCGAAGGTGATGCTGGGCTCCGAGCGGCTCAGCTGTGACGAGCAGCCGCTGCCGGGCACGGTGGAGCTGACTGTCGGCCTCGACGGCGTCGCCGTGAAGGGCCAGTCGAAGAGCTGTGGAGTGGTGCGCGCTGACGCGGTCTCCACCGTCACCGTGGGTGAGGTGACGCGGCGCTACCCCGGCGCGCTCGAGGTGACGGTCGAGGGCGGCCTGCTGCGGCTCATCAACACGGTGGACGTCGAGGCCTACCTGCCCTCCGTCGTGCACGCGGAGGCGCAGGGCTCTCCAGCGGCGGCGCTCGAGGCGCAGGCCATCGTCTCGCGCACGTTCGCGCTCACCGGGCGCCATCGGCATGAGCGCGCCGGCTACCACCTGTGCGACCTCACCCACTGTCAGTGGTACCGCGGCGTCGAGCCCGACACGAAGGCGGCCGCCGACGCGGTGGCGAAGACGAGAGGCCAGGTGCTGATGGTGGGCGGCATCGCGCTGAAGCCGGCCTTCTTCCATGCCTCGTGCGGGGGACGCACCAGCGCGTCGTCCGACGTCTTCCACGAGGCGGGCGCGGGCCCCGGCGTGGACGACTCGACGAAGGAAGGTCCAGCCTGCCGCGAGGCGCCCGACTTCGAGTGGAGCTGGCAGGCCGACCGCGTGGAGCTCGCGAAGGCCCTGGGCGCGAAGCCAGAAGGAGACGCCTTCGTGCCGCTCTCGCGCGACAAGGGCGGCCGCGTGCTCGAGGTGTCGTCGTTCGGCAAGCGCATGGATGGCAGCGAGTTCGCGTCGCGCATCGGCCGCGTCTTCGGCTGGCAGGCGCTGAAGAGCCTCAAGGTGACGGCCGAGGAGGTCGAGTCCACCGTCACCTTCAAGGGGCGCGGCCTCGGCCACGGCGTCGGCCTCTGTCAGCACGGCGCGCGCGCGCTGGCGGCGAAGGGCTGGGACGCGAAGAAGCTGCTGCTCCGCTACTTCCCCGACAGCCAGGTGCGCCAGGCCGAGGAGTGAGGAGCGCACCCGCCCGTCCGACGGGCCCGTTCCCACCTGAACGCACAGTGTCGGCCTTGCGACGTGAGGCCGGCGGGCGATGATGCGCCCAGCCCTGCGGGGCGACGAAAGGAGGTGGTGCCTTGCCCAGTCACGAACAAGGAACCATCTCCGCGGTGACCCTCTGAAGCTCTGAGCGCTTCAGTGCCATCGCGGAGTGGTACACAGACAGCGTTTTCAGGGCCGCCTCGCTCGTCCAGGAGGCGGCCCGTTCGTTCGCCGCTCCCCGAACCACCCGATGCCCCGGCTGCCTGACGACTTCCGACCTGCCCTTGGCCTCTCGAACGGGCACGCCCAGACGTTCTTCGCGGCGCTGCGTCGTCGGCCGAAGGTGCCTCCGCTCACGCGCCGGCGCTTCGAGACGCCCGACGGCGACTTCGTGGACGTGGACGTGCTGGAGGGCGAGGTGGGCGCCCCGACGGTGCTGCTGCTGCACGGCCTCGAGGGCTCGTCCGCCTCGTCGTACATCGCCGAGACGCTGCGGTTGCTCGCGGCGAAGCGGTGGAACGCCTGGGCGCTCAACTTCCGCGGCTGCTCTGGTGAGCCGAACCGGGTGCCTGCGTCGTACTGCTCCGGAGACACTCGCGACCTCGCCTTCCTCGTGGAGCGGCTCCCCGGGCCCCGCTTCGCCATCGGCTTCTCGCTCGGCGCCAGCGTGCTGCTGAACGGCTTGTCCCGGCTGAAGGTCCCGCTCGACGCGGCGGTGGCGGTGAGCGCGCCCTTTCACCTCGAGGTGAGCGCGAAGGCCATCGACGCCCGCGGCGGCTTCGGGCCCGTGTACCTGAATCACTTCCTGCCCTCGTTGAAGGCGAAGGCGCTGGCCATGGCGCAGCGGTTCCCGGCGCACCTCGACGCCGACGTCATTCGCGGCGTGCGGACGATTCGCGACTTCGACCATCACGTGACGGCGCGGGTGTTCGGCTACGACTCGGCCGAGGACTACTACGCGCGGTGCTCGTCAGCGCCGCTGCTCGCCAGCATCGAGGCGCCGACGCTGCTCATCACCGCCGAAGACGACGCCATCGCGCCGGCCTCGTCGCTCCCTCCCGGGGTGGAGAGACAAGCGGCGGTGCACCTGCTGCGAACGCGCCACGGCGGGCACGTCGGGTATGTCGCGGGCACGCCGCTCACACCGGGGTGGTGGGCCGAGCGGCGGGCGGTCGAGTGGCTCGCGAACGAGGTGAGGCGATGAGCGAGAAGCTGTGGTTCCAGTCAGCCGTCGAGGGCCTGCTGCTGCGGGGAGTCGGAGCGCGCCTGACGCCGGCGCTGCGCTCGAGGTTGCGCGAGCTCGGCGTCGATCTCGACCACCTCGAGCCGGCCTATCCGCAGGCGACGATGACGAAGGCCATCGGTGTGGTGGTGGACGAGCTCTTCGCCGACCGGACCCGGGAGGGAGGGCTGCGCGAGCTCGGCCACGTCTTCATGCGCGGCTACGCCGAGACCTTCATCGGCGCCGCGATGGTGCAGATCATGAAGGTCATCGGGCCCCGCCGCACGCTCGAGCGCATGCAGCGGAACTTCCGCAACGGCACCAACTTCATCGAGACGAAGTTCGAGGCCGTCGGCGAGCGTGAAGCGACGCTGTGGTTCAACGACGTCTCGGGCATGCCGGCGTTCTACGCGGGCATCCTCGAGGAGGGCGGCCGCATGACGGGCGCGAACGCGACGGTGGCGGTGGAGTCGGCCACCGACGCGAGCTGCACCTTCCGGGTCAGCTGGACGTGAGCCAGCGGCCATTGTCCTCTCGTCGGTGCTCGACGCTCGAACGAATCGCCCCAGCCAGGCCAGGCTTCCTCGACGTGAACGCGGGCCCGCGCGACCGACGACGCTCGCGAGGCTCGAGTGCACCGGGCCAGCTGCGCCAGCTCACTTGTCCGAGTGAGTGACCACGACGTGTACGAGGCTCGCTCCACCGACGAACTCCGTTCGGCAGAGGCACTACGGCGTCGGCGCGAAGGCGACGCCACGGAACACCGTGTTGGCCGCGGCGGTCGCCAGGACCGTCACCGCAGGGTTCGGCGTGCCGGTGTCGAGGAAGGTGACGAGGCGGTTGGCCGACGTCTCCGTCGTCGTCGCCACCACCCGCACGCCCTGGTCCGTCACCACCGCCGCGAGCCCGCGCGTGCCCGAGTTCGACCCGGCGAGGGCGGGCAGGAACGCCTGCTGGCTCCAGGTGCCGGCGGCGAGCGTCCACTTCTGCACGTGAACGGAGTTCGCGCCCGGCGCGGTGTCCTGCGCGACGTAGATGGTGTCGATGCCGGCAGTCGCGTCGAGGTCCAGCGCGGCGAAGCCGTAGGGCGACGGCCCCGACGTCGAGGGGAAGCCCGGCAACAGCACCGGCGTCTGACCGCCCGTCGTCGGGAGCCCCACGCCGAGGCTCAGCACACCGAAGGCGGAGCCAGACGCGGCGCTCAGGTACAGCTGCCCCGCGACGACGTGCGCCGCGCGCAGGTTCGTCGGCGACGCGGTGTTGAGCGGGGTCGAGCCGCCGGCGCTGCCGAACACGACGTGATGGGCGCCCGACGTGCTGCCCGTCGCCCAGAAGGCCGTGCCGTCGGCTGACGTCGCCGCGCGCACGTTGCCTCCCGAGAAGGCCGCGTTGAGCCGCGTCGAGGTGTCCACCGCGCCCGCGCTGTCGAGCCGACCGACGACGCGGTTGACGGTGGCCGAGGAAGACGTCGTCACCGAGGCCGTGCCCGGCGCCGCGTCGTAGCCGGCGAGGGTGACGTAGCGCCCGTCGGCAGAGCGTGAGAGCGCTCCTTCAGAGGTCGCCGTCCCTGACAGCGTGAGCGCCGCCTGAGCGCCGGCCCCTGCCGTCGGCAGCGGCACCGTCTGCTGCAGCGCCCCGTCGGCGGTCGCGCGGCGCTCGAGGAAGGCGGCCGTCGCGTTGCTGGCCAGGGCCGCCGCGCCGTCGCCCACCCGCACCACCACCACCTGCGCCTCGGGCAACGGCTGGCCGCCAGAGACCGTCACCGTGCCCCACGTGCCCGTCGGCCCGGCGCCGAAGGTGCCCACGCGGTCGCAGTAGGTCCAGCTCCCGGCCGCCTGGGTGAAGGGGTCGAGCAACCGGTAGCGGAACCCGAAGTTGAAGGTGCCCGTGAAGGGGAAGCGGAGCTGCGTCGCCACCATCTCGTCGTTGTTCCCTCCCGCCGCGTAGCCGAAGTTGAAGTCCACCGGCGCCCAGAAGCGCCAGGTGGTGGCGTTCGTCCCCACGTCGTGCCCGAAGTCTGCCTGCACCCACGGGTAGTCATCGACGCCCGGGTTGGTGCGGCTCGTCAGGCCCGCGGCGTAGAACCGCGAGTAGAGGTCCACCGGAGTCGAGGCGGGGAGCGGGTTCGCCGGGAACTCCGACGGCACGGTCGGGTACTGCGCGATGCACCAGCCGATGAGGCTCGTGCTCATCCCGCACGTGCCGTTGTCAGCGCCCGGCGAGCCGAAGCCAGAGCTCGTCGGCAGCGCCGCGACGCCGTTGCACCAGTACCAGGCCCGGCCGCGGCTCGACGCGCGCGCCGTGCGGAGGACGTGGGACGACAGCTCCATCGCCGTGCCGTCCGGGCCGGCCGGGAACGCGGTCGTCCACTGGAAGTCGTCCACCACCGTCGCGCCCGCGCGCACCTGCAGCCCCGCGACGGAGGCGCCGCTCGGCTTCGTGATGGAGAACCCGCCTGGCCACGCGATGTTGACGGCGATGCCTCCGTTGGTGGCGGCCTGGGTCGAGGCGCCGAGGACGAAGAAGCTCCCGGGCGTGACGACTCGCGGCGCGGCGGGGAGCGTGAAGCTCGCGGTGCTGAGTTTGTCCGTCACCTCGAGGCCGCCCACGTTCAGGTTCTTCGACGTGCGGTTGTAGAGCTCGACGTACTGCCCCTGCGGGGCGCTCGCTGCCGGCGTGTGCTGCACCTCGGTGACGACGAGCTCGTTCGCGAGCGGCGCGCTCACCGCCGGGTAGCAGGTGGCGTCCGTGATGGAGCAGAGCGACCCCACCGGCGCGCAGGCCGTCGTCGTCGGTGGAAAGGCGCAGGAGAACGTCGTGGGCGTGAGCGGCGTGCAGACTGCCCCGTAGGTGATGCGCCCGAGGCCGTCGCCCGTGCAGGCCGGCGCGGGCGCTGAGCAGGAGCCCGCCGTGCAGGGGCTCGGCACGCACGCCGGCGTCGGCGAGGTGAGGCAGATCTGCCCGACGGCCGAACAGTCCGTCGGCGCCGCCGGCCAGGTGCACGAGTAGTAGTTGCCGCCCACCGGCACCGTCTCGGGCGTGCAGACGGTCGTGTACGTCGTCAGCGTGTCGCCGGTGCACGTGCTCGCCGGCTGGCCTGCGGTGCACGGGTTGGCCGCGGTGCAGACGTGCGTGCAGACACCGGGCCCTCCCGTCTGCACGTAGCCGTTCGCGCACTGCAGACAGGCTGGCCCCGTGGCGCCCACCGGACAGGGCGAGGTGGAGGCGCTCGTGAAGGCGAAGCTCGTGTTGCCGGCGCCGTCGTCCACCCGCAGGGCGAAGAAGTACGGCGTGTCGGCGACGAGGCCGCTGACGGTGACGCTCTCGGGGAAGCCCACCGGCGACGGGAAGCCGGTGGTGACGGCCGTCCCGGTGGTGGCGAAGTTGAGCGCGGTGAGGGGCGTCGTCGCGTACTTCACCGTGTAGCTCGCGGACGCGGGCAGGTCGCCGAGCGGGCCGTCGTCGCCGGGCGCCGTCCACGTCAGCACCGCGCTCGTCGGCGTCAGCGCCAGGGAGTCGACGGCGAAGTCCGCCACCGGTCCCGGCGCGAGGTCGTCGGTGAGGGTGAACGCGTCGCTCGTCGCTGCGGTGAGCCCCGGCGCGCTGGCGCTCAGGCTGAAGCCCGCCGCCTCGCGGTCGAGCGTCAGGCCCCCGAAGGTGGCGAGCCCCGCGGAGATGGGCTGAGTCGTCGCGCCGCCGAGGGTCGCGCCAGCCGGGTTGGCGCTCAACCCCAGGCTCACCGCGGTGCCCTCGGCAGACGCGGCGTTTCCGAAGGCGTCGAGCGCCCGCACCGAGGGCGCCGGCGTCAGGGCCGCGCGAACGGTTCCCGCGCCGGGCTGCTGCACGAAGGCGAGCCGCGCTGCGGAGCCAGCCAGCACCGTCGTCGAGGCGCTCGTCGAAGCCGCGGGGAGGACCGTGTCCGTCACCGTCAGCGTGCGCGAACCAGCGGTGCGGAAGACGACGCCGGGAAACGTCCGCGCGCCGTTGTCCATCGCGGTGAAGGTGAACGTCGCGGGCAGCGTCGCGGCCGGGTCCGTCGAGCTGAAGGCCACCGTGCCCCGGTAGCCGGTGAAGTCGTTCCCGCTCGAGTCCTTCACGGTGACGAGGACCGTGGTGGACGCGCCCGCGCCGAGCGACGCCGGCAGGCCCGGCAGCGTGGACGGCGGCACCGTGATGACGAAGGTGGGCGGCGAGCCGACGCACGCGCCGCTCTGGCACTCGAGGCCGCTCCCACAGGCTGACGTCGTCGGCGCGTAGGCGCACGAGTAGAACGGCCCCGTCGTCGTGGGCGTGCACGCGCCGGGGTTCGGGTATGTCGTCACCTGGCTGAGCCCGGCGCAGACGGGAGGGGGCGGCGCGGTGCACGGGTTGGCGGCGAGGCAGACGTGGGTGCACACGCCGGGACCTCCGGTCTGCAGGTAGCCGCTCGCGCACTGCTGGCACGTCGCGCCGGTGGTGCCCGTCGGACACGGCAGCGTCGCGCCGCTGGTGAAGCCGAAGCTGGTGTTGCCGGCCCCGTCATCGACGCGGAGCGCGAAGAAGTACGTCGTGTCGGCCGACAGCCCGGCGACGGTGACGCTCTGAGGCACGCCCGCGACGCCCGGCGGCGGGGTCGCCACCACGGTGCCGGTGGTGGCGAAGTTGAGCGCGGTGAGCGCGGTGGTGGCGTACTTGAAGACGTAGCTCGAGCCGGGTGGCAGGTCGCCGAGCGCGCCGTCGTCGCCTGGCGCCGTCCACCGCACCGTCGCGCTCGTCTGCGAGAGGCTCGCCACGTCCACCGTGAGCGCTGGCGCGTCGGGCGCGAGGCCGTCGGTGACGGTGAAGGCGCTGCTCGTCGCCGCCAGCAGCGCGGTCGCGGTGGCCGTCAACGTGAAGCCGGCCGCGTCGCGCTCGAGCGACACCCCGGAGAACGTCGCGACGCCCGCGGTAATGGGCCGGGACGTCGTACCGGCGAGTGTGGCGGCGACCGGGTTGGCGCCCAGGGACAGCGTGACGACGGTGCCGTCCGCCGGCGCGGGGTTGTCGAAGTCATCCACCGCGCGGACCGACGGCGCGGGCGCGAGCGGCGCGCGAACCGTGCCAGCGCCGGGCTGCTGGACGAAGGCGAGCCGCGTCGCAGCGCCAGCCGTCACGGTCGTGGAGACGGTCGTCGTGGCCGTGGGGAGGACCGCGTCGGTGACGGTCAACGAGCGGGTGCCCGCGGCGCGGAAGATGACTCCCGGGAACGTCTTCGCGCCGCTGTCCGAGGCGGTGAAGGTGAAGTCCGGCGGCAGCGAGGCGGCCGGGTCACTCGAGCTGAAGCGGATGGTGCCCGTGTACCCGGTGAAGTCGTTGCCGGCCGAGTCGCGGACCCGCACGAGGACCGTGGTGGAGCTCCCCGCGGTGATGGGCGAAGGCAGGCCGGGCGTGGTGGAGGGGGGCACGGTGATGACGAAGGTCGGCGGGGACGCCACGCAGGCCCGCGCGGTCGGCGAGCACTCGCGCCCAGCGCCGCAGGCCGCCGTCGTGGGCGGGTAGGCGCAGGCGAAGAAGGAGCCCGTCGTCGTGGGTGTGCACACGCCGGGGTTCGGGTGGGTCGTCACCTGCGTCGTGCCGACACAGACGTCGGGCGGCGGGTTCGTGCACGGGTTCGCCGCCGTGCAGACGTGGGTGCAGACCCCCGGCCCGCCCGTCTGCACGTACCCGCCAGCGCACTGCTGACAGGTGGCCCCGGTGGTGCCTTGCGGGCAGGGGGCGGTGGCCAGGTTGGCGAAGACGGGCGCTCCAGCGTTCCCGGCGCCGTCGAGCGCGCGGAGCGAGAAGTACACCATCGAGTCCGGCGACAGGCCGGTGACGGTGAAGGTCTGCGGCGTACCGGCGGCCGCGGGAGCCGGCAGGTTGCCCACCACCGCGCCTGGCTGCGTCGGCCCGAACGGCGCGGGGCTGACGCGCAGCTCGTAGCTGGTGGCGGTGCCGAGCGCTCCGTCGTCACCGGGCGCCAGCCACGACAGCTGCAGCGACGTCGGGCCTCCCAGCGTCACGTCGAGCTGAGCGATGGCAGACGGGTTCAGGTCGTCGATGACGTCGAACGGGTTGGAGGTCGCGTCGGCGACGCCCATCGCTGCGGTGGTGGCCAGGAGCCTGAAGCCGACGCCCTCGTTGGTGACGGCGAGCCCCGGGAACGTCGCCACGCCCGCGACCGCATTCACCGCGGTGGTGCCGGTGAGGGCGCCGGTGGCGGGCGTGAGGGCCACCGTCACCTGCGCGGCGAAGGACGGCACGAGGTTCTGGAACGCGTCGAGCGCGGTGACGGCCGGAGCCGTCGCCAGGGCCGCGCGCACGGTGCCCGCCGACGGCTGCTGCGAGAAGGCGAGGCTCGCCACCGGGCCGGGGCTCACCGTCACCACCGCCTGGCCAGTCACCGCGCCGTCCGCGACGCTGAGCGTCTGGGCGCCGGCCGTCCGGAGCACCGCGCCTCCCATGAAGGAGCGCCGCCCCAGGTCGGTCGCGAGGAAGGGCGTCGGCCCGGGCACCGTCGCGCGCGGGTCCGTCGAGCTGAACGTCGCGGTGCCGGTGTAGTCGGTGACGACGTTGTCGAACGCGTCGAGGGCCGAGACGGTGACGGTCGGTCCGCTGCCGGCGACGACGGCGGCCGGCGCAGCCTCGACTCCGAAGCGGTGGAGCGGCGCGCTGCGCACCACGAAGCTCGCGCTCGTCGCCGAGGTGAGCCCCGTCGCGCTGGCCGCGAGCGTCCACGTATCGGCGCAGGAGAGGGACAGGGCCGAGAGCGTCGCGGCCCCGCGCGTCGCCATCACCATCGTCGTCATCGCAGGCGGGCAGCGGCCCATCGTCGCGCTCAGCGGCGTGATGGTGAGGGTGGGCTCGCTCACCACGGCGTTCCCGAAGCGGTCGCGCAGCTCGACGACGGGCGCGGGCGTGAGCGGTTGCCCGGCGACGCCCGCGGCAGGTTGAGTGGTGAAGACGAGCGAGGCGGCCGCCGCGGCCGAGATGGAGAAGGGGGCGCTCGTCGCGGTCAACGTGCCGGCGGTCGCGACCAGCCGGTAGCCCTGGCCCGCCCTCGCGACCGAGAGGTCCGTGAACGTGGCGACGCCGGCCTGCGCCATGCCCAGCGTCGTGCCCGCGAGCGTCGCCGCGGCGCCGGCCTGCATGAGCGTCAGCCGCACCGCGCCGGTCGCCCGCGTGACGGTCGCGCCCGAGTCGTCCTGCAGCGCGACCCGGAGCGGCGGCGCGAAGGTGTTGCCGGCGACCGTGTCCATCGGCTGCTGCAGGAAGGCGAGCCGCGTGACGCTACCGGAGACGTTCGGCAGGGCGGTCACCGTCGCCGTCAACGGCACCTGCACGACCTTCCCGTCGAGCAGCACGTCGAGGGTGACGACCTTCTCGCCTTCCACCGTGGCGGTCAGTGAGCCCTGCGCGACGCCGTTCGCGTCCGTGGGCCCCGCGGGCTGGACGAGCTGCACGCCGGGCGACGCGCTGGCGAAGCTGACGAAGGCGCCTGGCACCACCTCGCCGCGCGTCGACTTCAGCGTCACCGTGATGACGGAGCGCTCGACTCCGTCAGCGATGATGGTGGCCGGCGCCGCCACCATCGTCGAGACCGATGGGCTGATGGAGCTCTCGGAGCCGCAGTTGCAGCCGCCCAGCGCGACCACGGCAGCGAGCAACGGCAAGGAGCGGGTGGAGAACCACGGACTCGTGCGGACCATGCGCGCAATCTGGGAGCGAGGCCGGCTCGCTGTCCACTCATCCGGCGCCTCCAAAGCTCCGCGGCCACGTCGACGAGCGATGACGGGGGGTGCGTCCGATGGCACCCACCTCAGCAGGCATGGCACCTGCTGGAGAGACCGGGCATGAACTTCAGACGGTCGCGCCGCCCTCTCGTGTGGCTGTTGCTGCTCGCGCTCGTGGCCACCAGCCCATGGTGGTCGTGGCCCCTTCGCCACATCGAGCTGCTCGCCGGGGCCTGGCGTTACCGGCAGCAGCCGAAGGCGATGGTGGTGCCCGTCGAGGGCCTCGCCTCCACCACGCTCAGCTCGACCTGGCACGCGCCCCGCTCCGGAGGCCGACGCCACGAGGGCGCCGACCTGTTCGCGAAGAAGGGCACGCCGGTGGTGTCGGCCGTCAATGGCCAGGTCTGGCGCATGGGCCAGGACCGGCTCGGCGGGCAGGTGGTGTGGGTGCTCGGCGAGGGCCGCACCCTCTACTACTACGCGCACCTCGACTCGTTCGCGGACCTGCGCGTGGGCGACCACGTGAAGCGCGGCGAGGTGCTGGGCACCGTCGGCAACACCGGCAACGCCCGCACCACGCCGCCGCACCTGCACTTCGGCATGTACCGCGTCGGGTGGAAGGGCCTGCGCGCGGTGGACCCGGTGCCTCCCCTGCAGCGCCGCGCCGCCGCCAGGCCTGCTCACCGCGAGGGCGCGCGGCCCCGGCTGCGCCCGGTCACCTCGGCGGCGTGAGGGAAGACGGCAGCCCGTCGAGCGGGTGCAGGAACACCGCGAGCCCCGAGACGTGAAACGAGCGTGGCGCCTGGAGCTGCGAGGCAGCGATGGCGCTGGCCGAGGGCCGGCACTCTGCGACCGCGACGGAGCAGGGGTCGACGAGCGTCTCCAACTCCGCCCTTGACGCAGCCTTCACCGGCGCTCGCTTCTTGTCGGATTCGCGGCTTGTTCCTCTTCTCCGTCTCCGTCGGGCCAACCTCGGGGCGTCGTGTCGCGGCCCTTGAGGGTCTTGAGTTGGCGCATGGTGTCCATGAAAGACTGCGGCGACCGACCAGGCGGCGTCGAGAAGATGACGAGGAATGGCGCACCACGTCGGCCGCCAGCACTGAGCGGCGTCAGGCTCGCTGTGAAGGTGGTCCCTGCCGGCAGGCGAACAGGGCCCCCGCACATGTCGAAGCCGATACGCACCAGCGACTCGTTCGGTTGGAGCGGGCCAGTGCGCGATCGCCGCCCGATGGGCAGAACGACGGTGGTCGTGTACGCCGGCGCGGTGAGCGTCACCTCCACCATCGACTCGGGTTCGTTGGTCGAGACCGCCACTTCGGCGAAGTCAGTGCCTCCACACCCGGGCTGCGCTGATTGAAAGCCGAGGAACCGGGCCTCTGTCAGCGCAGGAATGCGATCGGCGTCGGGCCCGACCTCGAGCTCAGCGAGCCGCAGTCGGTTGTCGCCGAGGGCGTGCGCGACCAGCGTTCCTGGCAGGGCCTCGAGCGTCCACCGGCCAGGGCTGAGCGGCGCTGCCGGCGTGACCACGACCTGCCGCCAGTTGGCGCCAGGTGCCGTCGAGATCATCTCGACGCTGAGGCGCACCTGGTCCCGCCTCAGCTGGAGCTGATCAGTCACGAGCTCGTTGGCCAGTTGGCCTTGCAGTCCAAGGACAATCAACGGACGGGACGGGAGCTTTCCGGGAAGTGGACTGACCTCGAGGCTCGCAGCAGGGCACTCCGCAGAGACGGATCCTGCGACCGCGAGAATCACGACAAGCGAACGTGCGCTCATGGTCGTCTGGCCTTCCGCTCGGCGAGGGCCTTGTCGAACAGGGCTCCTGCGTACTGCCCTGCCATCTCGTGTGCTGACACGCCGCCTCCGGAAGGGGTGACTTGAACGAACTCACCCGTCGAGGGGCTCTTGTAGCTCAGTGATTCCCACAAGCCGATTGGCGCAGAGGCGCGCTCGTAGGCAGCCTTCGGGTCGGGACCCTCGAGAAGCGTGCGATTGACTGCGACATGGCCCCACTCGTGGACCATCGTCCGTGCGGTGTCGGTGACACCGCGCTCCTGGGCCTGCGTGGGAGAGAGCCCGAAGGCGTCGGTCGATAGCGCTGGCGTCACGCCGTAGCTCCTCGAGAGCGACAACTCGACACGCGTGGGCCTGTCGGGGAGCGCGAGGTTCAGCTCCATGGTGCCTTGCTCTGCGACTCGGCGAACGTGCCCATCCAGGTCTCGAACGAGGCGGACGAGCCTGTATTCGATGGTGTGGCGACCCGCAATCGATGGGGCCAACTCGTTCGCGAGCTTCGTCGCTTCAGCGACGTTCGGGGCGGCTGCAATGACGTCGTTTGCGACGAAGCTGACCGGCTGCTGATCGAGCGCGCGGCGGCCTGGGTGGCGACTCACGGCGTGGCCCTCAGCCGGTGGTGACGCACGACCTGGCAGCGGTCTGGGTGCCTCGTTTGCCTGGGTGTCGAGAAGTGTCGCTGAGCGTGAGCCATCGATCCTGGGAGCGGCCATGGAGTCCTCTCGTTCGGGGAGGCCATGCGCAAATGCAAAGGCCGAGGCAGGCCAGGGCCTTGATCCTGTGGCGCATCGAGTGGATGCCGCAGCAGAACAAGTTCCCCGCGCTCGTCGTCTGGGGCGGCGCGACGGACTTCTTCATCTTGAACGTTCGGAGGAGGAGGAGACCTGCGATGCCAGCATCTGGACGGACGTCTCGAGCGAGAGTCGTCACGGTGGGCACCGGCGACATTCCTGGTAGTGAGTCCCGCGCGTGGCTGGAGAGATCAGCTGACGCCACGGCGGCTGGTGGGGGCTGCGGGCGGTCGACCCGTCACATCGGCGGCGTGAGGGGCTGCGGCAGGCCGTCGAGCGGGTGCAGGAACACCGCGAGCCCGCCCCGCCCCACGTGCAGGTAGATGCTTGGACACAGCGCACGCACCATCGAGACCTCGACGGTGAAGTGCGCCTTCAGCAGCGCCTCGGCCTGGCGCGCGAGCGGCTCGACGTCGCCATGCGCGATGGCCAGCCACACCCGCTTCTTCGGCTCGAAGCGCTCGGCGAGCCAGTCGAAGGCCCGCCTCGCCGGGTCCGCGCTCCCGCTCATTCGGCCCACAGACACCGCCTTCCCGCCGTCGAACGACAGCAGCGGCCGCACGTTGAGGAAGTTGGCAACCCAGCCTTGCAGCCACGAGGCCCGACCGCCCTTGATGAGGTTCTCGAGGGTGGCGACGGTGATGATGCTGCGTCCACCTTTCACGAACGCACGGCACGCTTCGGCCACCTTCTCGAGCGGCAGCCCGGCCTTGCGCCACTGCGCGGCGGCCAGCGTCACCAGGCCCGCGCCCACGTCGGTGACGGTCGTGTCCACCACTTCGATACGTCCAGCCTGGAGCTGCTTGTCATTGGAGCGCTGGAGCTTCGCAGCCGCCGCCACCGCCGCGTCGTGGGAGCCGATGAGCTGCCGCGAGGTCATCACGGCCAGCACCTCAGGGTCCTTCCGGAGCAGCCGGGAGAACGCCTCGTCGAACTCGGCCTCGGTGGTGCCTTGCACGAAGGGGTGCTTCGCCGCGGTCGCGACCCACTTGTCCACCTTGCGCAGGTCCACCGCGTTGCGGGTGTCGTGTGAGATGCCGTCGACGACGATCTTCTGAGGCGTCACGTCGATGTCGAGGTCGTGCTCGACCTCTTCCCCCAGGTTGGACCCCGGGTTCGTGAGGATTCTCATCCCCTGAGTGTATTCTCACGCCCACCGCAGGCTCAGCACTTCGCGCGAGCGTCGCTGGCGTCTGCCAAACACCTGCTTGTCTCGGCGCTCGACTCGCGGCAGACCGTCGCCTCGACGTGCGCGCCCCACTCACCGACGCCGAGCTCGACGCCCGCCTCGCGGCCCTGGCCTTGACGCGCGACCCGTCGTTCCTCTCGCCGCCACCGTCGAAGAACCGCACCGTCGTCTGCAAGAGCGGCAAGAAGCGCGTGCTGGTGAAGATCGCCGACGGCGGCGGCAACGTGGGCGTGCTGCGCGAGGGCTCCATCCTCGAGCGCGTGGGGCCGCTGGCGAAGAACAAGAACTCGCCGCTGCACCTGCCGACGGTGTTCGCCTTCGACCCGGCGCACGGCCTGCTGGGGCTCGAGTGGATCAGCCACGGCGAGACGCTGCACCACTTCCACCGGCGCTCGACCGAGTACCCGACGCAGCTCGCCGTCGAGGTCGGCAACGCGCTGGGCTACCTGCACCGCGAGAGCCGTGACTCCCGCAGCAAGTATGCGCTGGCCGACGCGTTCCGCGACGAGTCGGACCTGCTCGAGTGCTTCCTGCGCATGCGGCCCGACTTCTACGCGCGGCTCTCGCAGGTCGGCATCGACTTCTTCGCCTCGGTGCAGGCCGACGGGCCGGCGATGCAGGGCCTGCAGGCGCTGAGCGAGCAGCAGCTCAAGGAGAGCGAAGCTGCGCTGCTGCACGGCGACCTGCGCCAGGCGAACCTGCTGCGCGTGGCGGCGCCGCAGAAGAAGCCGCAGGTCGTCTTCCTCGACTGGGAGCTGTCCTTCTGGGGCGACCCCGCGCGCGACCTCGGCAGCCTGCTGTCCGACTACGTGCTGGGCTGGCTCGCCCCCGAGCACCGCAGCGAGGTGCTGGCCCGGCCGACCCTCGCGGCCTTCGCCCACGCGATGCTCGAGGGCTACGCGAAGGCGCGGGGCGACGACTTCAAGCTCGACGAGGTCTTCGAGCAGCGGGTGGTGCGCTGGGTGGGCGCCGCGCTGCTCATCGCGGTGTACGGCATCTCGCACTACGAGCAGGTGCTCGACGCGAGGGCCCTGGGCGTCGCTCGGCACGCGCTCGACATGCTGGGTCGGCCGGGCGACTGGCCACGCGTGTTGTGGGGGGAGGGGTGATGACGGCGCCGCTGCACGATGAGCGCACGCGCAACTTCCGTGACCGGCTCTTCTGCCTGCGCGACGGGCCGGCGCCCCTGCTCGCCCGCGCGTCGGGCGACTCGGGCTTCGTCGCGCACCTCGCGATGAGCACCCACGGCGCGACGGGGTGGGACTGGAGCTTCCGCCTCGTGCGCCAGGGCGCCGGCTGGACCTTCGTGTCCGACGGGAAGCTGACCCTCTTCCTCGACGAGCCGGGCCAGTTCGTGCCCCACGACGCGAAGCCCGGCGACCAGGTCGCGGTGCGGCTGCCGCGCGCGCGAGAGAACCTCTTTCCCCACCGCTTCACGCTGCACGGAGGTCAGGGCGGGCCCGTGCTGCCACATGGCTACGCGAAGCTCTTCCTGCCGGTGACGTTCGAGAGCGCCTCGGCCCTCGTCGAGGCCTTCTCGAGCCGCTGGGCTGATCAGCTGCGGTTCGGCCTGCACGTCTGCAACTCGCCGCACGACTTCGCCCGCGCCGACAGCGCCGTCGTCGACGTGGGGCCACAGGACGAGACCGGCGTCATCCGCCTCATCGAGGCCTTCTCGCGACAGCACCCGAAGGCGTTCTCCCTGCGGGGCCGGCCCTTCGGCACCTCGGACGGGCCGCTGGGCCTGCCGCGCGCGGTGGGGCAGGGGCGCACGGACCTCGCTGACGGCTTCAGCTGGCGGAAGTGCCAGGAGGCCATCACCACCGCCGGCGGGCGCGCCTGACTTCAGCGCTGGCTGCGCGGCTGTCCGCAGGCGGGCGCGGGTCGCTCGGAAACGACCGGCGTCCTCGCGCGGGAGCCATCACCGGCAGAAGACCTCGCGGCTCCGACCGACGCGTGCGCAAGGACCGCGCGGAGCCATCACCGGCAGAAGACCTCGCGGCTCCGACCGGCTCGGGCGCGACAGCCGGAGCCATCACCAGCAGATGACCTCGCGGCCCCGACCGACGCGTCCGCAAGGACCGCGCGGAGCCATCACCGGCAGAAGACCTCGCGGCTCCGACCGGCTCGTGCGCGACAGCCGGAGCCATCACCGGCAGAAGACCTCGCGGCTCCGACCGGCTCGTGCGCGACAGCCGGAGCCATCACCGGCAGAAGGCGTCACAGAACGACCAGCTCGCCCGCGACAACGTGCGCGGGCCCACCGTCGAGACGAAGCGCAGCACCGCCGCGGGGTCGTCGCTGACGAGCAGCCGGTCGGTCCACTTCGCGCGCCGGGCGAGCGCCTCGAGCACCGGCCACACCGGCAGCTCCTCGCGCCAGTAGCGCTCCCCGAAGAGGGCCATCGGCGCGACCTCGCCGCGCACGGTGCCGTAGTGGTTCTGGCAGGCGTCCTGGAAGATCTCCTGCACGGTGCCCGCGGCGCCCGGAGCGAAGATGATGCCGTGCGTGGCCAGGCTGACGAGGCCTTCTTCGCGCGTGCAGTTGGCGAAGTACTTCGCGTGGTGGCTCGCGAAGGCGTTGGGCGGCTCGTGGCCGTAGAAGAACGTCGGGACGCCGAGCGTCGCCGGCGCGTCGGCCAGCACGCCTCGGTGGGCCTCACGCACGCGGAACGCGGCCGGCAGCCACTCCCGGTCCGAGTACAGCGGCGCCACTGCCAGCGTTCGCACCGCCGCTTCCAGGGTCTCTGCCGGGGCGTGCGCGAAGCGGGCGCCGAGGTTGGCCGCCTCCATGGCGCCGGGGCCACCGCCAGTCGCGACGAGGACGCCGTCCTTCGCGAGGTGCGCGGCCATCTGGGCGACGCGGAGGAAGTCTGGTGCGTCCCGGCGCATCGCGTGCCCGCCCATGAAGGCCACCACCCGCGGGTGCTGTCGAAGCAGCGCCTCGAGCGCCTCGGTGATGCCGTGGTCGTGCAGGCGCCGCGCGAACGCCTCGAGCATCGGCGCTTCGTCCGCCCCGCCCGTCTTCTTGAAGTGCGCATAGATGCGCGCGTCGGGCGTCGCGCAGTAGGTGCAGGGGTCGTTCGCGTCGAAGCCCTGGAAGAGCTCCTCGGGCGAGTAGAGCGTCGTGCGCCAGGCCTCGTACGGCAGCCCGTCGAGCCGGGGGAAGACGAGCGCGCCGCGAGAGACGAGGTCCACGAGCGCCTCGGCCTCGAGCTGGCAGCCGAGGAAGACGGCGTCAGCCACCGGGGCGCGGCGGAGGTCCACGAGGCCACCCCGGAGGTCCAGGCCGGTGATGACGGTGTCGGCGAGCGGGCGGTCGGCCGCGAGGTGCGCCTTCAGAGACGACAGGGTGTGGAGCTCGTGCATGCCCCCACTGTGTCCACGAGCGGGCGCGCCGTCACCTCGTTCTGGCGCCCTGCTCGCTGCCGTGGGCTTCGCTGCGGTCGAAGACGAAGGCGTCTCGCGGGACGACGTCAGGCGGGCGAGAGCCGCCGCGCGAGCGCGTCGAGGAGCGCCGGCCCGTCATCGACCCCGAGCAGCGCCGGGCGCTCCGACTTCCGCCGCACCAGCACCGTGGGCCCCAGCCGCGTCGCCCAGCACCGCACCACCCCGAGCCCACGCACGAAGAAGTAGCCGGTGAAGCCCATGAGGCCGCCGTTTCCGGCGACCCGCCAGACGCCGCCACCGAGGACCTTCAGCAGCGGGCCCGCCTCCACCGACGCGATGTCCGCCAGCGGAATGCGATAGTCCCGCCACCCGAGGCGCTCGACGACGACGGCGTCGGACTCGAGCCTCACCGCGCGCGGCGCCAGCAGCAGCACCACCAGCAGCGCGACCGGCACGCCAAGCCCGACGACCGAGCTGCCGAGCGCCACTGGCCAGGGAGCTCCCTCGCCGAACGTCGTCACCGCCCACGGCACCGTCAGCGCGAAGAAGACCACGCCGATCGCCACCAGAGTGATCAGCTTCACGGCGAGACCTGTCGTCATGGGAAAGCGCATGGGTCAGCTCCTGACTCCCATAGTCAGCATGCCGCGCACCAACGCAACCCTCAGTCGGACCTGTCGTGCCTCACACCCGCATGGGCATCACGACGGCGGTCGACGCGCGGTCCCCTGGTGCGTGAACGACGCCCGGGCTGTGCTCATCGCCGAGCTCGAGCGCCACCTCGTCGGTGTCGAGCACGGACAGCACGTCCATCAGGTAGCGGGCGTTGAAGCCGACCGTGAGCTGCCCGCCCCGGTAGGCCACCTCGAGGTCGTCCTTCGCCTCACCGAGGTCCGGGTTGTTGGCGGTGATGCGCAGCAGGTTCTCTGACAGCGACAGCTTCACCGCGTTCGACTTGTCGCTCGACAGCAGCGCGATGCGCTTGAGCGCGTCGTGGAAGCGCGCGCGGTTCACCAGCAACTGCCGCTCGCTCTCCTTGGGGATGACGCGCTGGTAGTCGGGGAACTGGCCGTCGATGAGCCGCATCACCATCGACAGGCCGGGCTTCTTGAAGAGCGCCGAGTTCTCGGCGAAGCCCAGCTGGCACTCGGCGTCGGGGGCTTCGTCGAGCAGCCGCTTGAGCTCGAACAGGCCCTTCCGCGGCACGATGACGCCACCCTTGAGCTTGAAGTCGCCCGTCAGCTCACGCTCCACCAGGGCGAGGCGATGCCCGTCGGTGGCCACCATGCGCACCTTCCCGCCTTCGCGGGGCTCGAAGTACACGCCGTTCAAGATGTAGCGGGTCTCGTCGTGCGAGATGGCGAACGAGGTGCGCTTGATCATCTCGAGCAGCGTGGTGCCCGTCACCTTCACCAGCGGCGCGTTCTCTTCCTTCGGCAGCTTCGGGAATTCCTCGGGCGCCATGCCCACGATCTTGTAGTGGGCCGCGCCAGAGGTGATCTCGGCGTAGTTGTTCGACAACTTCTTCACCGTCAGGCTGGCCTCGGGCAGGAACGAGACGATGTCGAACAGCGTCTTCGCCGACACCGTCACCGCGCCGGGCTTCATCACCTCGGCCTGGTGCTCCGAGACGATGCCGATGTCGAGGTCGAACGCGGTCACCGTGACGCCCGTCTTCGAGGCGTTCACGAGCACGTTGGACAGGATGGGCATCGTGGCCTTCCGCTCGACGATGCCTTGCGCGCGGAAGAGGGCCTTCTTCAGTTCATCGGCTGCGATGCGGAATTCCATGGCGGGCGGGTGTAGCCCTGGCCCCTGCCCCGTTCAAGGCAAGAGGTGCTGATCAGCGCCCCGACACACGGGGACGGAAATCCGAGCCCCCTGCCACCGCTGTCGGGGTGGAGGCGCGGCGGCCCCTCACGTGCCGCGGCGATAGCGCGGCCCTCCCCTTGCACGACGCCACACCATGCGAGCCTTGTTGGCGGTGATGGCGCTCTCGTTGGGCTGCGGGCGCACGGAGCTTCCCGAAGAGGCAGTCCTCGAGACTCAGCGCAGCGCGTCGGGGGCGAGCCCCGGCATCGGCGCCGCCTCGTGCACGACGGAGCGGGAGCGCTGTGTGCGAGCGCCGCAGCCGCCGCGACCGACGACGGAGTGGCTGGCGGGCTCGTGCCCCGCTGGGCTCGCCTGCATCCCTGAGGTCGAGGACTGCACCGGTCGGTGCCCCGGTCGGTGTGTCACACTCACACTCGACCGCCTCGTCGACGGGACCCCGCGGGTTCCGACGCGGGGGCACTGCCCGAGCTGCGGGCCGTGCTCCTTCAAGTGCGGTGGTGTCGCGGGCTTCGTGTGCCCGATGAACTGCCGTGGCAGCGCGGCGGTCCCCATCGTCACCGACGCCGCCGGCCGCTGCGAGGTGGACTGAACGAGCCTGGCTTCCTTTGCGCCCGCTGGCCGGCTTTGACAGAAGCGGCGCATGCGACGGCGGAAGGAGCCGAGGTGGTTGGCTGCAGCGAAGGTCCGCGGCGGCGTGAGCGACACGGGCGACTTCTTGTCGCGTGCGCTGGCCCGGGCCGGCGTGCTGCCGCTCGTCGAGGCCGAGCGCGCCATTCGCGAAGGCCGGGTGACGCTCAACGGCAGGGTGGCCACGGTGGTGGTGGCGCCGCTCGAGCCGGGTGACCGCGTCGAGGTGGACGGCGAGGTCGTCGACGTACGCCCCACCACGCGCGTGCTGGCGTTCCACAAGCCGAAGGGCCTCGTGGTGGACGCGCGCGACCCGGAGGGCATCGGCACGGTGTTCGAGCGGCTGCACGCGCTGCTGCCGGAGGAGCTGCGCGGGTATGGCTGGCTCGCGGTGGGCCGGCTCGATCGCGACACCACCGGCCTGCTCTTCTTCACCAACGACGAGCGCTTCGTGGCGCACGCGACCGACCCGGACACCAAGCTGCCCAAGCGCTACGTCGCGACCGTGAGCGGCAAGGTGAGCGACGTGAAGCTCGAGCGCCTGGCGCAGGGCGGCATCGACCTCGGCGACTTCACCACCCTGCCCGCGCAGGCCGAGCGCCGGGGCGAGCGGGACGTCGCCCTCACGCTCACGGAGGGCAAGTTCCACCAGGTCAAGCGCATGCTGGGCGCGGTCGGCCTGTCCACGCTCGAGCTCTTCCGCGAAGCGGTGGGCGAGTACGTGCTCGACGTGCCGCTCGACGCGCTGCGCCTGCTCACGGACGACGAGGTCGCGCGCCTGCTCGGCTACCGCCCGCGCCACCTCGACCGGCCGGTCGAATAGCTGCGGCGGAGGAGCCGCAGCGCGAGAAGAGACCACGGTTCGGTCGGGGGCTGGGCCGAGCCGGGCCGGCCCGCGCCAGAGTCGCAGCCCGCGCCTGCGAGCCCGAGCTCTTCACGGCCTTCGAGCCGGAGCCTCAGCGGGCCTTCACGCACTTCGCGGTGTCGGCGCCAGAGTGCGCGCACGCCTCGCCCTCGCGACAGCAGACGCTCATGCACTGGCGGTGAGCGCAGCGACATCGGCCGCTCGCCAGCTCGTCGCCAGCGCAGTCGTCACGCACCGGGACCCCGGCATCGAGCAGCTCGCGCGCGACGTTCTCGGCCGCACGATCGATCTCGCGATCGACCGCCTTGCAGTCGAGCACGCTCCACTGCGCGCGGTACCGCTCGAGCAGGGCCTCGCGCTCGGCGGGCGGAGTCTTCTCTCTCTCGAGCTGCTTTCGCAGTTGCACGAGCTCAGCCTCGAGCAGCTCGGCTCGCGCGCACGAGAGCGCCCCGGCCTCGAACGCCTTGCACTCGATGACCCACTTCTGACCGATGCGCTCGATGGCGTTGGGGAACTGCCGGAAGAACGGCGGGAGCTCGCCCTTGAGCTCGCGCGCGGCGTACGCCTTCCACACGGCGGGCCACAGCTGCTCGCACGAGAGCGGCGCGGCGGTGACGATGAGCGACAGGAGCAGCGACATGGGTCGCAGTCTCGCACGCCGGCGCCCACCAGCGCTCGGACGCCCTCAGCCCTCACCGGAGCCACGCGCCATCGACGCCGACCTTCCCAGGTCCATCGAGGAGCCACACCCCCGCCGAGCCATTCCGCACCTGGAACGTGAGCGTGCCGCCCTGACCGACCACCTGCGTCTGACCCGTCACGGCGTCGCGGTACGTGCCCCCTCGGAGTCCGCTGACGCTGATGGTGTCTCCGCCCTGGCTCATGCCGACGACGGCGAACACCCGGTCCTCGTAGTTGCGCACGAACCACGCCGCGTTGTCGCTCTCTCCGAAGCGCTCGAGGCGGCCACGCTGGAGCGCGAGGCTCGCCCGGCGGATGAGGTTGAGCCGCTTGACGTGCGCGACGAACGGGTGCGCGAGCGTCGCCTGGCGCGCGGGGGGCTCGAGGTGGTCTCCGAAGTACGCCCGGCCGCTGGTGGCGCGCGGCGCGTCGTTTCCGTCGATCTCGGCGCCCGCCTTGAAGCGCACCTCGGTGCCGTAGAACAGCGCGGGGACGCCGCGCACGAGGAAGACGAAGTTCAGCGCCGAGGCGAGCGCCTGGTCAGAGCCCGCGAAGCGGTACTTCCAGTCGTTCTGCGGCCCGACGTCGTGGTTGTCGAGGAAGGTGACGAGCTTCGTGGCGTCGCCATACACGCCATCCCTCGCGAGCACGCCGCCGAGGCCCCCGAAGCGACCCTGGCTCAGGTTGTCGCGGAAGGTGCTGAAGAGCGAGAAGTCGAGCACCGAGAAGCCGGAGTCGTCGTGACCGCCGCCGCACGGGTCCGTCGTGAGCCGCGTGTACCACCAGGGGCGGATCTGCGCGGGCCCGTTGTCCGACGAGTCGAGGCAGGTGCCCCAGCCGGTGCCCTTCACCAGGTTCTCGCCGAAGACGAACAGGCCCGGCTTGCGCGCTTTGAAGGCGTTGACGTACTCGAGCAGGTTGCCGCGCTCGAGGTGCTTCACGGTGTCGATGCGCAGCGCGTCCACGCCCAGGTCGAGGAAGCGGCCGTACGCGTCGATGATGTACTGCTTCACCGCCGGGTGCTCGGTGTTGAGGTCGATGGTGTCGCCAGCCATGTGCTTCTGCTGGAGCGCCCACGGGTTCTCCCAGTCGCCGCCCGCCATGAAGCCCGCCTGGTGGTACCAGGTCGCGTCGAGCCGGTTCGCCTGGATGTTGAAGAAGTGGTTCGGGTCGTGGTTCTGGAAGCCGCCGAAGCCGGTGACGGGAATCGACTGGCCGCACACCGGGCAGGTGATGGCGCGCGTGCCCGCGGGGTCGTGGTCGCGGAACACCTGCGGCGCGAGCGGGTTGTCGTCGTCCTCGCGGTTGGCGCTGCGGTAATCGCCGAGGTGCGTCTGGTAGGGCCACGCGGGGTTCGACGACGGGAACGCGCCGGTGCGCCGGTAGTACTTGATGGGCGCGCGCAGGTTGTGGACCTGGCCGCGGAGCCCGTAGTTCGACGAGTGGTTGATGACGATGTCGAGCACGAGCTTCATGCCGCGCCGGTGCACCTCGCAGATGAGGTCCTGGAACGTCGCGCCCGGCGACTCGAGCCGCGGGTCCACCCGGGTGAAGTCGAAGCCGTGGTAGCCGTGGTAGTCGAGCCCGCTGCGGTTCTCGACCACCGGCGTGAGCCAGATGGCGGTGAAGCCCAGCGTGTCGTGAATGTAGTCGAGCTGCTGGATGAGGCCCTTGAAGTCGCCTCGCCACTGCGGGTCGCCGAGCTCGAGGCGGTCGCGGTTGTAGAAGTCGTTCGACGGGTCGCCGTTGAAGAAGCGCGTCGTCATCAGGAAGTAGATGGTCTCGTCGCGGAAGTCCCCGGGCGGCGGCGGCGCGGGGCACGTCGGCGGCAGCCCGGCGTCGCGAACGCCCGCGTCGGATCGCAGGCCCGCATCGAGGGGCCCGCCCGCGTCCACTCGTGGCGTCCCCGCGTCAGCGCCGGCGTCGAGGTTCGGCACCACGCCCCCGTCGGCTGGACCCGCGTCGGTCGGCGGCTCGCCCGACGGACAGGCGGAAGGACACGAGACGGTGAGGCGTGACACCGTGCCTGCGTCGGGAGCACGCGCCGGGTCGGCGACCGACCGGCTCCCGTCGAGGACGAACTCGTACTCGACCTGCTGGCCGTGGGTGAGCGTGGACGAGACCTCCCACGCGCCCGCCGCCACCGTCATGGGGATGCTGCGCCAGCCGGTGAAGTCCGCCCGGAGCGCGCAGGTGCGCTCCCCACCGTTCGGCAGCGAGAAGCGCACCGCGCACCGGGTGGACAGCGGCGGCGTGCAGGTCACCGGCGCCGTCGAGGCGTCGGGCGTCGAGGACACACCGCACCCTGCGAGCATGACGGCCACGACGTGAAGAGCGCGCCTCATGGGCACGCAGAGAGCAAGGCGCGTTCCTCTTCGCCCTCGCGCCGGCGCGCCGCGTCCTCTTTGAAATCAGGTGGCGTCAGAGGCGCCGACGGCCTCGCGAGGCAGAGAGTCCTCCTCGAGGCCAGGTCTTCAGTCAGCGGAGCGTGGCGAGGCTCAACTGCGCTTCAGCTTGTGCAGCGCGCCGTCGTTTTCGGTGAGCACGAAGAGGTCGCCCCTGCCGTTGAACGTGAGGCCCTCGATGCGCTCGAGCGGCTTGCCCTTCTTGTCCCGCAACGGGAACGACTGCACCAGGCGCCCGATGACCTTGTCACCCTGCCGCTTGAGCTCGAGCTGCGCGACGGTGGACGACTCGTCGGAGGAGAGGAAGACATTGCCCGTCTTCGGATCGACCGCGACGGCCGAGAAGTCCTTGCAGACGCTCTTCACCTGGTCTTCGAGCTGCACCTTCATCGGCTTGCCGCCGCCGCCGTCACCCAGCAGCAGCAGCTGGCGTGGGCTGCCTTCTTTCGCGGCGAGCAGCTGAGGCCGGCCGGTCGGCGAGGCGTCGCCCGGCAGCCAGGCGAGGCCCTCGACGCCCTTGTTCGCGCGCCCATCGAGCTCGAGCTTGAAGGTCTTCTCGAGCTTCGGCGGCGCGCCCTTTTCGGGGTCCCACTCGTAGCGCAGCAGCTCGCCCTTCTCTTCACGCGAGACGAGCAGGTGGTGGCGGACCGGGTCGAAGGCGACGCCCTCGAGCTGGCTCTTGCCGTTGACGAGGCCCGGGAGCTTGAGCTTCGTGACCTTCCCCTCGGCGTCGATGACGGCCACCTTGTCGGAGCGGTCGCCGACCACGAGGAACTTCCCTCCCGGCAGCGCGACGACGTCCGAGGCCTCCTTCATCGGGTACTTCGTCTTCTCGGCGACCTCGAACTTCGCGGCGCCTCGGGCGAGGGTGCGGGGACCGCCGCGGTTGGTGGCCGCGCCGATGTTCCAACCAGCGATGCGATTCGTCACCGGCTGCTCCTGGGTCGAGAGGCGAGAGTCGTCTCTACGACAGTTTCGCGGAGCCCGGAAGGCCAGCCCCATCAGCGCTTCGCGAGCTCCTTCTTCAGGCGCATGACCTCGTTGTAGAGCGACTTCTGTTCGGCGCGAATCTGGTTGCCCGCCGCGTCGGCGCCGGGCGGCAACGCCGTCAGCTCTTCCTGCAGCACCTTGTGCTGGGCCTTGAGCGCGTCGATGTGGGCCTGGAGCTGCTCCTTCGAGACGCCCGAGAGGTCCTTCGGCGGGTTCTTCAGGTCGCCCGGCTGCGCCTTCACGTACTTCGCGATGGCCGGGTCGATGCCCGCGCGCCAGTTGGTGCCGTCATCGGCGAAGCGCACGTAGCCCTGCTTCTTCATCTCGGCTTCCCACGCCTTCGAGTCCATGCCGTTCCACTTGCTCGCGCCCGCGCCGGTGTACTTGCCGCCGTTGTTCACCGCGAGCTGCCAGGCATCGAAGAAGTGGAACTTGCCCTGGTACGAGATGCCCAGCGCGCCGTGGTCGGCGTTGGGCGTGGGCAGCGAGGAGTCCGCATCGGCGGAGATCATGCCCATGGGCTCCTTGATGCCCATGCCGCGGAACACCGCCTCGAGGTTGTTGGCGTGGTCACCGCAGCTCCACTTCGCGGCGTCCCAGTTGCGCGCGAGGTTCTGCAGGCGCGTCCACAGGTTCGAGTTCACGCCGACCTCGTTCTTCGCGAGCATGTCGCAGTACTTCGTGAAGCCGTACTTCGCCTTGTCGATGGGCGAGCCGTTCTGCACCGCGGCCGGTGCGTTCTTGAGCACGTCGGCGCCGAACTCCTTGAGGATCTGCGCGTCGGTCTTCTCGGCGAGCGCGGGGAGAGCGAGGAGCACTGCGACGAGGAACAGTGGGAGCGGACGAGTCATGGAGGCCCTTCGGTTGCGACCGACGTGCCACCAAAGCCCCTTCGGAGCTGCCTCCTGCCGGGCGCACCCCTTGCGACGTTCGCGCAAAACCGTCGTGAGCGACGTCAGTGGCGCGATGGTGCGGTATGCAGGCGCCGATGAACACCTGGCTGATGAAGAGCGAGCCCGACGTCTTCTCCATCGACGACCTGAAGCGCGCGAAGACGACCGGCTGGGAAGGTGTGCGCAACTATCAGGCCCGGAACTTCATGCGCGACGAGATGAAGCCAGGCGATCTCGTGCTCTTCTACCACTCGAACGCCGAGCCGTCGGGCGTGGCGGGCGTCGCGAAGGTGGCCGGCCCGCCGATTCCCGACCCGACGCAGTTCGACAAGAAGAGCGAGTACTACGACGCGTCGAGCAAGCCGGTCGCGCCGACGTGGCTCATGGTGACGGTGAGCTTCGTCGAGGCGTTCGATGCCGTGGTGCCGCTCGCGACGCTGAAGGCCGAGAAGGCCCTCGCCGGCATGGCGCTGCTGCAGAAGGGCCAGCGGCTGTCCGTGCAGCCGGTGTCCAGGGCGCACTTCGCGAAGGTGCTCTCGCTCGCGAAGGCGAACACGAAGGTGTGACGCCGGTCGTCTCTCCGAGGTGTGCGCGACGCGCACTCTGCTGATCAGGCTGCGACTCACCCGGTGCGTCGGTGACCCGGGTGCTGCCGATGCAACCGCCTGGAAAGGCCAGCCGAGCGCCGGGCATGGTGCGTGAATTGCGCTGCCGACATGCGTCCTCTCATCGCTGCGCTGGGGCTCGTCGCTTCGTCCTCGTGGGCCGACGTGAAGCCCGCCGCCGTACAGGTGTGCCTCGAGCTGCCCGAGGGCGAGACGCTGTTCGCGAGCCAGAAGGGCCCGTCGATGCGCGCCATCGGGAACGGCGCGTGGATGCTCGACCTCGACGTTCGCTTCGATGGCGTCGCGCCAGAGAAGGTGACGCGCGCGCAGGGCTCGTGTCTCCGCGCCTGGCTGCGCCCCCGGAAGGTCCGGAAGGTCGAGGTGTCGTTCGACCGCCTCGCGCACAACCTCGTGCCGGCGACGAAGGACGTCAACCTCGAGCTCAAGAGCGACCTCTTCTACGACGCCGGCGCGTTCGCGGTGTCGCAACGGCCGTTCTCCACCATCGAGGTGGGCGCTCCAGGGACGCTCACGGTCGAGCGGCAGACGCCCGCGGGTCCCGTCGTGGAGTCCCCTTCCCGGCTGCCCATCGGCCAGTACCGGATCACCTTCACGCCGGCGCCGTCGCCGCGGCCATGCGAGACGCGCCTCGAGGTCCTCACCGTCGGCAGCGTCACCAGAGAGCGCCAGCCCGCGCTGCTCGCCGAGCTCACCGCGTACTACGAGCAGGAGTTCCTGCCTGAGGTGCTGAAGAAGCTCTCGGTCACCTGCTCGGAGGCCGAGGTCGCGATGGTGCAGACGACGCTGGCCGACGGCGTCTTCGCGCGCCCGTGGGTGCCGCGCATCGTGAAGCGACGCCTGCCCGAGCGCGAGCCGCGGTTCGAGCTGATCCAGGCAGGAGCCCGGCAGCCGGTCGACGAGACCGTGCTCATCACCATCGAGGCGGGTCAGCACTTCGACCTCGTGTCGGCCTCGCCGGTCGGTGAGCAGCTCGCCGCGAGCACGCCGTAGTCGCTCGTCGAAGACCTGAAGCGCGGCACTCCGGGTAGAACGGCGTCGATGGAGTCGTCTGTCCTCGTCGCCGAGCTCGGGCCCACGAACACGGGCAAGACGTGGCGCGCCATCGAGCGCATGCTCGAGCACGACACCGGCATGATGGGGCTGCCGCTGCGGCTGTTGGCGCGCGAGGTCTACGACAAGGTGACGGCCCGCGTCGGTGAAGCGCGGGTCGCGCTGGTGACGGGTGAAGAGAAGCGCGTTCCGCTCCGGCCCTCGTATTGGATCTGCACGGTCGAGGCGATGCCGGTGGGTGAGCCGGTCGACTTCCTGGCCGTCGACGAGATTCAGCTCTGCGCGCACCGCGAGCGCGGCTTCGTCTTCACCGACCGGCTGCTCCACGCGCGCGGCCGCCGCGAGACGTGGTTCCTCGGCGCCGAGACGATGGCGCCCGTGCTGCGCGCGCTCCTGCCCGAGGTGACGTTCCGGCGCAGCGAGCGCCTCTCGCAGCTGCGGAGCTTCGGCACGAAGTCGCTCAAGAGCCTCCCGCCCCGCTCTGCCGTGGTCGCCTTCTCCACCGAGCGCGTCTACGAGCTCGCCCAGGCGCTCCGGGAGCTGCGCGGCGGCGTCGCCGTCGTGCTGGGGGCGCTCTCGCCGCGCACCCGCAACGCCCAGGTCGCGCTCTACCAGGCCCGCGAGGTCGAGTACCTGGTCGCCACCGACGCCATCGGCCTGGGCCTCAACCTCGACCTCGAGCGCGTCGCCTTCGCCACCCTCACCAAGTTCGACGGCTTCGAGCAGCGGGCGCTCACCGACGACGAGCTGGCCCAGATCGCCGGCCGCGCTGGACGTCACGTGCGCGACGGCGAGTTCGGCACCCTCACCAGCGCGCCGGCGCTCTCGCCGAAGACCGTCGCTGCCATCGAGTCGCACCGCTACCCCGCCGTCGGCCGGCTCGTCTGGCGGAGCAGCGACCTCGACTTCGAGAGCCCCCTCGCCCTCCTCGACTCCCTCTCGGTCGGGCCGCCGCACGAGCGCTTCGCCCGGGTGGAGCGGGCCGACGACTTCGACGCGCTCAAGGCCCTCGCCACCGACCCCGAGGTGCTCGCGCTCGCCACCAGCCGCGCCGAGGTGGAGCGCCTCTGGCAGGTCTGCCGCGTGCCCGACTTCCGCAAGGGCGTGCTGGGAGAACACCCCCGGCTGGTGAAGGAGCTCTTCCTGCAGCTCGCGCGTGGCCAGGGTCGGCTCGGCGATGACTGGCTGCGCCGGCAGGTCGACGCGCTCGCGGACCTGAAGGGCGACCTCCACACGCTCACCGCGCGCCTCGAGGCCGTGCGGACGTGGACGTACGTCTCGCACCAGTCGGGCTGGGTGAACGACGCGGCAGCCTGGCAGGAGCGCACCCGCACCATCGAGGACCAGCTGGGCGACGCGCTCCACCAGCGGCTCGTCGAGCGCTTCGTGCACCGCTCGGCGGCGGAGGGGCGACGGCGGCGCGGGGCTTTGACACCGGCCGCGGGGCCCTTCGCCCAGCTCGCGCGGCTCGTGGAGCGCACCGACAGCGATGACGACTTCGTGCAGCGCGTGGTGACGGCGCGCGGCGGGGCGCTCGAGCTCGGCCCGCTCGGCTCCATCAGCTTCGAGGGCGAGGTGCTGGGGAGGCTCCTGCGCGGGACCGACCGCCTCACGCCCGCCGTCGCGCTCGCCGACACGCGCCCCTGGAACGGGGGCCAGCGCGAGCAGCTCGGCCGACGGCTCGCCGCCTGCGCGAGGGACCTCGTGTCCGAGGCGATGGGCGGCTTCCCGGTCGAGGCCTTCACGGCGGCCTCGGCGACGCCTGCGCTGCGGGCCCTCGCCTGGCGCTTCGCCCGCGGGCTGGGGGTGGTGCGCTGGGACGCGTCGGTGCGCGAGCACGCGCGCCTGCTCGACGCCGACGCGCATCGCCGCCTCGACGCGGCCGGGGTGCGGGCCGGAGCGCGCTTCCTCCTCGTCGAGCGCGCGCTGCTCCCGGCGGCGCTCGAGCGTCGCGTGATGCTGACGGCGGTGTTCGAGAGCCGGCTGCGGCCCGCCGGCGTGCCCGGAGCGCCGCTCATTCGCCAGGACGCCTTGCGCGGGCTCGACCTCGAAGCGTGGGGCTACGAGCGGGTGGGCCCGGTGGCCGTGCGCATCGACGTCCTCGAGACGCTGCTCGCGTCGTTGGACCGGGGCGAGGCGCTCTGCCGGAAGTACGGCATCGACCCGGCGACGGCGCGCTGGTTGCTGCGCGAGCTGCGCGCCACTGCGTGAGGCCTTCAGGCGAGGGGGAAGGTCTCGACGCGCATGGCGCCGCCGCGGACGTCACTCGCGACCATGGCGAGGTCATCCATCGCCGCGAACCCACGCGTGCAGCCCTTCCCACGCTCCGTGAGGCTGAGGATCGCGCCCGTGTCGGTGTCGAACACGCCGAGGTACGCCTCGCGCATCCGGGGGTCTGGCCACGGCACCCAGTCGGCAGAGCCCGTGCGGTCCTTCGCTGGCGCGGCCGTGCAGAGCAGCTTGCGACCGTGGTCCAGCAGCGCGAGCCGCTCGACGAGGAGCCCATGGAACGTCCGCAGCATCGTCCCGGCGCGGTTGAAGACGAAGTACGAGCCCCCGGTGAAGCTCTCGATCGCGACGCAGCGCTCACCCTGAACCTGGAGAACGCCGGGAAAGAGGAAGCCGCAGGTCGTCGTGCTGTTCACACCCGGCAGCGTCGCCCGGTCGATGTCCGTCGCGAGCTTCACGGCGGTGATCTGCCCGTGGTCACGGGTGCTGAGCGTGTTGTCCTGCAGCCAACAGAGCCGCCCCGCGTCGTCGAAGGCGATCGCTGGTCGATAGGTGCACTCGGCGAGCTGCGCCAGCCCCGAGGCCAACGCGGCGACACGCGCGTGGAGGATCTGTGAGGGCACCCGGGTGCCGCCCGTCGAGGTGTCGATGACGACGACGACCTCGTCACCTGAAGGAGAGAGCCGCAGGCTCATCACGTCTGCCAGCCGCGGGTCGTAGAGCTCAGTGAGGATCTTCCCCTCGGGATTGACGACCACGAGCCGCGTCTGGTCCGAGCCGCCGAACTCGAGCGCGATGACCCCTGACCGGCTCGCCGCGACCCTCGAGGGGAAGTGACAGGCGGGGTGCAGGCCCTCGATGGGAATGGAGGTCAGCTCCTTGTCGCCGCGGCGCGCCCGCACGAGGCAGCGGTGGCCGGTGCCGAGGAGCTCGGGGCTCCCCGCCACCTCGATGAGGTTCAGGGTGCCTTCGCGCAGCTCCCTGCTCTTCAGCTCCTTCGCCCACTGACCCGACTTCTTTGCGGCCATCAGACCTCCCGAGGTGTGGACCGAGTCTGGCAGATCAGGCGGCCGGCGCGCTGCGGAGGTGCACGCGTCACGAGCCAGCCTTCCTTTTCCCACGTCGCGGCGACTTCGGCTCATCGGCCGGCGGCGGGTCGGTGAGCAGCCGCGCGAGGTACCGGTCCTTGTTCATCAAGAAGTCCCGCGTGAGCAGGTAGTGCTCGGTCTCCTCGTACGTCACCGGCGTGATGGCGGTCTGGGAGAACGAGTAGAGCTGCGCGTGCGGGTACGCGAGCACGATGGGTGAGTGCGTCGCGATGATGAACTGGCAGTCCTCGAAGCGGGCGAGCCGGTCGATGGCGACGAGCAGGGCCAACTGCCGCTGCGGCGACAGGGCCGCCTCGGGCTCGTCCAGCAGGTACAGCCCGTGCTCGCCGAAGCGGTGGTTCACCAACGCCATGAAGGACTCGCCGTGGGACTGCTCGTGCAGTGACTTGCCGCCGTAGCTGCGCAGAATGCCGTCGCCGATGCGGTCAATCTCGCTCGCCACGTTGAAGAAGCTCTCGGCGCGCAGGAAGAAGCCGGTCGCTTCGCGGTTGGTGCCGCGCGAGAGGCGGAGGCAGGAGCGCAGCGGGTACTCCTCGTGCTTCGTCGCGAACTTGAAGTTCTTCGTGCCGCCCTCGGGGTTGAAGCCCGCGGCCACCGCGATGGCCTCGAGCAGCGTCGACTTGCCGGTGCCGTTCTCGCCGACGAAGAACGTCACCTGCGGGTGCAGCTCGAGCACGTCGAGGTGCTTGATGGCCGGCACCGTGAAGGGGTGCTTCGTGCGGTCGGGGATGAACCCGGGCAGCAGCTGCACCGAACGGACGAAGCGGGTGAACGGGCCGAGCATGTCCCAGGGGCTCCTTGAAACAGAGTCAGCGTCACGGCGGAGGCACGGAGAGGGTCTCGGACGAGGTCTTCGCCTGGTTCGCCTCGAAGACGGTCGCGCTGGTGACGACGACGTCGCGCGGCCCGGGCTGCGCGGGGGCGCTCTGGACCTCCAGCAGCGTCGAGCCGTCTTGCGCGTGAATGGCGACGGGGTTGTTCGCCAGCCGGGCGCCGTCGAGCACGCCTGCGCCTTCCGCGAACACCGCGGCGATGCCGGCGCTCCGCGAGACGGCTCCGCGCGTGAAGACGATGAGCGCGGCGGTGAGCGCCTCGAGGCCGTTGCCATAGCGACCGTCCGGGTCGCTCCGCGTTCCCGTCACCACGGTGTCGGAGACGTCGAGGCGAGCCTGGAAGGCGAAGAGCCCCACCTGCTGGTTGTCCACGAAGGCCGAGGACACGAGGGTCGCTCTTGCGTCGAACGCGACGTTGGCCCCACGCCCGCGCTGCCCCGAGGCCAGCGGCCGCGTTCCCAGCACCGTGACACGCGCGGCGGTGAGCGCCGAGCGCGGGTCCGCGACCTGGAGCCCCGCGGTGTGGTTCTCGAGGAACGACGAGTCCTCGACCGTCACCTTCGCGCCCTTCTCGACGATGAGGCCCTGGCCGAACTCGCCGTTGCCGTCGAGCCGGGTGCCGCTCACCTCGGTCCGCGTGATGAGGGCCGTCGAGCCCGGGTCGCGCACGTAGACGCCTGCGGTGACGTTGTCCTCGAGCACGCAGGCGTCGAGTGACAGCCCGCCGTCCTGGCTCGCGCTCGCCCCCAGGCCCAGCTCGTTCGAGCCCGCGTCGCCCCCCACTCCGCGGGCGTGGCCGAGGGAGCACTTCTCGAGGGTGACGCTGCCTTGAAAGGAGGCGAGCGCGCCCGCGCCGGTGTGGCCGCGCACCGCCACCGCCGTCCCGTTCACCCGGCCACCCTGGGCACGCACCCCGACGCCCTCGACGCCGTCCACCGCGACGCGGTCGAGGTTGACGGTGGTGCGCTCGAGCGCGAGCACGCCGGACGAGGCGACGTCCTCGAGCAGCACGTTCGTGAGTGACGCGGTCGCGAACGTCCTCACGTCCACGCCGAAGCGGGGCGCCGGGCCGGGGCGGGTCCTGCGCAGCGTGAGGCGCTCGAGCGTCGCGACGCCGGCTCCACCCTGCACGTCGATGAGTCCACCTTGCACGTCCTCCACGCCACCGCCGCGCCAGGTGAGCGAGCCCTGCTGGGCTGACGCGCCGAAGCCGAAGCGCTCGCCGCTGTTGTCGGTGCTCGACGCCACGTTGCGGATGAAGACGTCGCTCAACGTCGCCGAGCTTCCGCCTTGAGCGACGAGCAGCCCGACGCCGCGGCTCTCGTCGATGACGACCTGCGTGGCGGTGAGCGCGCCTCCAGACTGCACCGCGACGCCCCACCCGAGCCTGCCGGTGCTCGCGCGCACCTTCGTGTCGGCGATGACGACGCGGGTGAGCGTCACCTGGGCGCCCGCCTGGTTGACGAAGAGCCCGGTCTCGCCGTTGCCCCGCAGCTCGACGTCGGTGAGCTGCGCCGTCGCGCCCGTGCCGATGGCCACGCCCTGGCCGAACGTGCCTGTCGCCGGGTCGGGCCGGGTGCCGCGCACCACCACGTCATCCAGCACGACGCGCGTCGTCCGGTCGACGGCCTGGACGCCGGAGCGCTCGTTGCCATCGAGCACGACGTGGCGCGCCGTGAGCGAGGCGCCCGACTCGAGCCGCGCCGCGAGAATCGAGCCGCTGATGGTGACGCCTTCCAGCTCGACGCGAACGCCGTTCACGAGGGTGAGGGCCGGGTTCTGGTCTGCCGCCACCAGCGTCACCTGCGCCGCGCACCGGCCGATGAGCTTCACCGGCTTCGTCGGCGCGAGGCTCTCGACGTAGCGGCCGGGCGAGACCGCCACGGTGGCGTCGTTGGGCGCGGCCGCGAGCGCGGCGCCGAGGGTGCGGAAGTGCGTGGCGTCCACCGGCCCGCTCGCATCGACGAAGAAGGTCGCCGCGGACGGAGGGAAGGCCAGGGTGCAGTCGCCCACCGGCACGCAGGCTGCGCTCCCCAGTGCTGCGCGCGTCGCACCCGGGCAGGGCGCGGCGGGCAACACCGGCTCGCACGAGGCTCCTCGAGCGTCGAAGCCGATGGGGCAGGCGCGCCACCCGATTTCCTCGCAGCCACGGCCGGGGAACGAGAACGCGCCCGCGTCGCAGGTCTCGACCACCGCGCGGCACGTCCAGCCCGTGGGGTCGGCCGTGAAGCCGTCTCCGCAGCTGGTCCAGCCGGCTGGCTGACACTGGCCCGCCGCGTTCCTGAACGAGCCGGCGCTGCAGTCCATCGCGCCTGCGTCGGTCGTCACACACCCGCCGCCGTCACAGCCGGGCGGCTCGACGGGCGATGGGCACGCGAGCATCACCACCGTGACGCCCGTCATCGTGACGAGCCGGTTCACTGGTCGAGCCCGATGGTCCCCGAGCGGACCGTGAGCTCCATCGGCGGAGCGTCGAGGAGCGCCGGCTCGACCGTCACGGCGACCCCGGTGCGCTGCACCACGACCCGAAACCGGCCTCCCGACATCGTGCCCGCGAGGCGGACGTCCTGGCCCGATTGATCCGCCAGCACCTGCGCGCGCGCGTTGTCGGCCAGCGTCACGCCCTCGACGGTGACGCCGCTCGTCCCCGTGAAGAGCCCGATGCCATCGCCGACGTCCTCACTGCGCGAGATGTCGATGGGCACCCGGATGGCCTTCGTCGAGAGCACCCGGGCCTGGCGGATGACGAGGCCCGACGCGTCCCGCGCGCCGATGCCGACGAGGGCGTTGCCGCTCACCTCGCCGCCGGTGACCGTGACCGACGGCTCCACCCCGGTCCTCACCTGCCCTTGCGCCCAGACGCCCCGGCCCTGGTTGTTGCGAATGGTGCAGCCGTCGAGGGTCGCGCGCGTCGTGGCGCCGTCGAGCAGCACGCCGACGTTCTGGTTCTGCTCGATGACGACGTCCTTCAGCGAGACGACGGCGCCCGCGGTCGCGACGACGCCGGAGCCGGACGAGAGCGAGGTGCCCACCTGCTCCGCGACGCGGCCACGCTCGAGGCGGAGCGGCAGGCCCGCGACGCGAATGCCGGTGCTGCTCTGGCTCACCTCACAGTCCGTGAGCGCGACCTCCTTGTCCGCGCAGTCCTTCATGCAGCTCGCGGTGAGGGCGCTCTTCTGGGCCTGCGCGACCTTCACGCCGACGAGCTGGGCCGGCCCCGGCTCGATGCTCACGCCGTTCGCGCCGGTGGCGACGACGCGCAGGCCGCGCACCATCGAGCGACGCCCGCCCTTGATGGTGAGCACCGGGTCTCCTCCGGTGAGCGTGACGTCGGCGCCCTCACTCGCGGCGAGGCTGACGTCCTCGGGCAACACGAACGCGCCCGAGTAGGTGCCATCGGCGAGGATGACGCAGTCTCCCGGCTTTGCCGTGCCGAGGGTCTCACTCAGCGACTTCGCGGGCACCAGAATGCGGTCGCACATCAGCCCGGCCGGTGGCTCACCCTGGTACGGCCTCAGCGGCGTACAGCCGGCCAGCGCGAACCACAGCCACCACTTCCCGTTCATGGGCGAAGACCGTACCACCACCGCGCGCCGCAGAAGCCATCGACCCTGCGCTGTCACGTGCCCGCGTTCGTCGATCAACCACGGGAGCCGCGGCGAGGGTGCGATAGCGTCGGCGGCACATGCCCTGGATTCCGGAACTGACGGTCGAACAGCTCGCGGCACGCCTCGCCAACCCGCCTGACACGCACCCGCTCCTCCTCGACGTCCGCCGTCCCGATGAGCACCAGTACGTCGCGCTGCCCGACTCGGTGCTCATTCCGCTCGATGAGCTCGAAGACCGGGTGGACGAGCTCGACGCGCACCGCGGCCGGGAGGTGGTGGTGTATTGCCACCACGGCATCCGCAGCAAGAAGGGCGCGGCGGTGCTCCTGGCTGCGGGCTTCAGCGCGCGCTCGCTCAAGGGTGGCATTCACGACTGGGCGCGGGTCATCGACAAGACGATGGCGCGGTACTGACCCGAACATCACCACTCGCCGGAGGCCACATGGCCACGTTGTCCGAGCAGCTCGACCACGCAGGGAAGGCGCTCGCGAAGAAGCCCGCGGAGACGCTCGGCGTCCTCGTGAAGACGTGGGCGGCCCGGCCGCTGCCCGGGCTCGCCGCCGTCGTCGAGCGCTTCGAGCTGGCCCACCCGCCGACGCCCTTCGAGGGTGACACGAAGGCGTTCGTGAAGCTCGCCGCGAAGCCCGACGCCGCGCTGCGAGGCTCCCTGGCCCGCGGCCTCGTCGGTCCGAAGACGGCCGACGTCATCGAGCGCCTCGAGGCGCTGGCGCCGTGGTGTGAAGACCCGCGCGTGTCGGCGGCGCTGCTGAAGCTGCTCCACGACGTGCCGTGGACGTCGAACGGCGCCCGCCCTGTGTGGACGCAGACGTTCACGCTCGTGAAGCGCATCGCCGACCCGCGCTTCCTCGAGGCGGCGAAGACGCTGCCGGCGGCGTGGAAGTTCCGAGAGAATCAGCGCGAGTGGATGCAGCGGCAGCTCGACCTCGCCGTCGAGGCCGTCACCGCGAAGCGGGCCGAGCACCCGGTCGCTCCCCTCACCGCTGCCGAGCGGAAGGCGCTCGAGGCGTTCGCCGAGAAGCTGGCGCCCCAGGTGACGCCGGCTGCGGGTGGCGACCGGTCTCAGGCGGCGCTGCTCGCCGAGATCTACGCCCACCCCGCCGACGACGCGCCCCGGCTCGTCTACGCCGACTGGTGCCTCGAGCGGTCCGACCCGCACGGCGAGTTCATCACCCTGCAGTTCAAGCCCGACAAGACGAGGGACGAGTCGAAGCGCGAGGCGGCGCTGCAGAAGGCCCACGGCGCGAAGTGGCTCGGCGCCCTCGCCTCCGTGACCCTGAAGGACGTCACCTTCCGTCGCGGCTTCCCCTCGAAGGTGGTGGCGCGCTTCAAGGGGCAGCGCGACGTCGAGCAGTACGGCGACGCGCCCGAGTGGAGCACCATCGAGGAGCTGTCGTGGAGCCTCCCCGGCGCGTGGTCGAACGACGAGGCGCAGTGGCTCGAGCACCTGCCGAAGCACGCCCGGCCCCGCGTCGTCACCGTTCACTCGCGGGGCCTCGCCGCCCTCCTCGAAGCGAAGTCCCCGTGGCCCATCGAAGAGCTCACCTTCTCGACGTACGACGTCGAGGTGCTGCGGCGGCTCGCCGTCTCGAAGCTGTTCCCGAAGCTGCGCGTGCTGCGGGTGCGCGACCTCCCGGCCGTCAACCCGACGTTCTTCACGCAGGGCTGGCTGCGCGAGGTGGCCGACGTCGGCGGGGAGTCGCACAACGGCAGGGTCGGGCCGTGGCTCGAGGCGCTCTCGTTCCGCCAGCAGCTCGTCCTCGAGCACCCGTGGGCCGGTCGCTTCGTCTTCACGCGCGGCGACGACGGGCTGCTCTCGAGGCTGCACGTCGAGGTGAACGCGGGCGCCGAGCTGCGCGCCATCGCTGCCGTCCAGGACCTGCCTCAGGGGTTCCTCACGGGGCTGACGCTCGAGGGCGCGGCCGAGTCGACGCTGAAGAAGCTCGAGCCGTGGCTACGGAAACGCGGCGCCGCCGCGCCGGTGACGGCGGCGCAGGAGGTGCAGCGGCTGAGTCGACTCGCCGCGGCGCCGCGGGGCGACGGCTGGAGCGTCGTGACCCAGAACTCCTTCGAGGTGTGCGACGCCGCCGGCCGGCCCAGCTCGAGCGAGCCCATCAACGAAGCCACCGTTGCCGCCATCAGCCCCGACGGCCAGCACGTGCTCTGCGCCTCCGGGCGCCGCCTCGAATGGCGTGACGGCCAGGGCACGTTCGTGAAGACGGAGTCCGCGGGCGAGAGCCTCATCAGCGCGCGGTGGACCCCGGACGGCAGGCGGCTGCTCCTTCACTTCGACAAGCACGTCGAGGTGCGAGCCTGGCCCTCGGGCGCGGTGGTGTGGAGCCTGAAGAGCGGCGCGTACCCGAAGAAGCCCGTCAGCGTCGCGCTCAGCTTCGACGGCGCGTTCCTCGTCACCACGCAGTACACGAACGCGGTGCACGTGTGGACGCCTGGCGCGAAGAAGCCGGTCGTCCTCGAGCTCGGCCAGTACCTGCCGGCCGTGGCCTTCACCTCGAACCACGAGTTCGTCGTGTCGTGCCGGGACGGCGTGCTGCGTCGCTACGACGCGCGCTCACCGCACCAGCCACTCGCCACGCAGAAGGTGCCTGAGTCGTTCAGGCTCGTGGTGAATCAGCAGGGCACGGCCCTCGCGTGCGGCGACCAGGAGGCCTCCGCGAAGGGCCGCCTCGACGTGCTGCGCCTGCCCGACCTCCAGCGCGTGCTGAGCGTGAAGGAGTCTCGCAAACCCCTCGCCTTCTCTGCCGACGGGCGTCGGCTGCTCTGTGGGCTCTTCCGCGAGGGTGCCGCCGACCTGAACGTCGTCGTCGCCGTCGAGGTCGGCGCAGCCTGAGCCACGGGGAGCCGCACGTCCGGCTGCGACGGCTTCAGGCGTCGCGCCCTTGATGGCGGCTCTCGTCTTGAGTCACCGCGGCGTCCACTCGACCGCGCCGAGCCTCGACGCCACCGGCGCCAACGCGGCCCGCATGCGCAGGAGGTCGGCCTTTCGCACCGACACCCGCGCTGACACCGTCGGGAGCGCCGGCAGCAACGCCTCGATGGACGCCGCCAGCCGCTGGCCACCGAGCGCGTTCACCTCGGCACCCACTCGACGGCGCCCAGCCTCGACGCGACGGGCGCCAGTGCAGCCCGCAGGCGCAGCAGGTCGGCCTTCCGCACCGACACCGTCGCCGACACCGTCGGGAGCGCCGGCAGCAACGCCTCGATGGACGCCGCCAGCCGCTGGCCACCGAGCGCGTTCACCTCAACGCGGCAGTCGAGCGCGAAGGTCTCCGCCGAGACGCGCGAGAAGGTGAGCTGCGCCAGGTACGGCAGCTCGACGGAGAAGCGCTCCAGGGTGCCGGGCAGCCGGCTCGGCGAGAGCTGCAGCATGGTGTACGACGTCGTCGCCGCCGTCATCGCGCGCAGGCCCTTCCCACAGGGCGTCGCGAAGACCGCCTCGAGCCACGTATCGAGTTCGCCGCTCGACGTCCGCAGGGCGAGCTCTTCGACCCGGGCGTGGGTGAGGCACCCGGCGAGGAGGTCAGGCGTGCGCGCGGCGATCCGCCAGCGCTTCAGGTTCGGCGCCTGCAGCGGCAGCTCGGCCTGGCCATGCTGCGCCGCAGGTCCCGTCGCAGAGACGAGCCCGTCGAGGCGCACGTTCTCTCCGACGCGGCCCTCGAAGACGACGCCACGCAAGAGCCGCGTCAGCGGGTGCACCGGCAGCGGCTGGAGCGCCACGCACTTCACCAGGAAGCCCCGCTCGAACTCGAGGCCCGTCTTCGAGACGACGCCGTCGAACGGGCCGAGCAGCTCCTTCCGGTTTCCGGCCAGGAGACGAGCCTCGCGGTCGCGCGCCTCCTTCGTGGCGCGCTTGCCTGAGCGCCCGACCTGCAGCGTGATGAAGTCACCGAGCGGGTGACGCCGCTCGCTCAGCCAGTCGGCGTAGACGAGCCGCGGTCCGTCGTCGTCAGGCGCGGCGACGATGGCCTCGAGCATCGCGGCCTCGCGCTGTCGATCCGACTCGCGGGCGCGGGAGCTCGCCGCGTTGCCCGCCTCGAGCGCCGCCGTCACCTGCTCGAGCACGGCCGCCGAGACGACGCCGGGCTTGCGCTTCGCCGCGAGCTTCGCCAGCACGTTCTCGAAGCGGTCGATGGAGAATCCCCAGCCACCTCCACGCGTTCGCAACGTCTCGAGGTACGGCTGCGCCTCCTGGGCGACGCCGGTGTCGCCGTGCCGTTCGACGCACCCGACGAGGCGGCGCCACAGCTTCGCGGTCAGGTCGTGCTCGAACGTGGACAGCACGCGCAGCGCCATGCGGGCGACGCGCGGGTCGGGCTCGACTTCGGCCCAGGCTTCGACAGCGGGCCACACCAGCGCGCCGGTGGCCTCACGGGCGAACGCCTCGAAGGCGTGCAGCACGGCGCTCCGCTGGGCGGCGGTCGCGGCCGTCGCGAGCTCCGCGAGGCGCTGAGCGCGTTCGCCCTTCTTCAGCGGGAGTTCGTCGAGCGGCGCGTCGAGTCGGGCGCCCAGCACTTCGACCCAGCGGCCGACAGCCGGGTGCCAGGTCTCACGCCACAACGAGAGCGCCTCATTGAGGGCAGCGGTCGCGTCCTGCGAGACGAGCTGGGCGAGTCCGGCGGCGGCCATGGTGCACTTCAACCACGGACGCGGGCGTCAGTCCGGCACTTGAATCGATGTCGTCGAACCGCGGCGGGCGTGTTGTTTCATGCCGGTCGCGGCTCCGACTGGTGAGCGATTCACGAGAGCGGTGAGGGAGCCGGCTCCGCCTGAGCATCTTCGTGCCCAGCAGTCTTCGCGGCGCGGAGGAGAAGCGTTCCTCGCGAGCACAACTTCAGCCACCGTCCGCGTGGCCCGTCTTGTTCTCGGCGCGGAGCAGGATCGTTCCTCGCGAGCACAACTTCAGCCCTCGTCCCCGTAGCCCCTCTTGTTCTCGGCGCGAAGGCGCGCCCGTCCCCGCGAGCACAGCTTCAGCCACGGCTCGCGTAGCCCGTCTTCGCGACCGCGCATGGAGGGCGCGAAGAAACGCGACGCGTCAGGCGGGCTTTCGAGCGCTTCGTGATAACTCCGCCACATGGACGAGCTCACGCAGCGCACCAACGCCCTCAAGGCGATGCCCATCCTGGCCGACGTGCCTCACGGCGAGCTCGAGAAGCTGGCCGCCCGCCTCACCGTCGAGCAGCACCGCACGGGCTCCGTCATCATCAAGGAAGGCTCGAGCGGCGCCGCGGCGTACTTCATCGTCACCGGCTCCTGCGAGGTGCGGCGCGAAGGCCGGCGCGGCGCCAGGCGCATCGGGGTGCTGAAGCGGGGCGACTGCTTCGGCGAGCTGTCCATCATCAACCCCGCGCCGCGCTCGGCCACCATCGTCGCGCTCGAGAACATGGACCTGCTGGTGCTCTCGGAGCAGGACTTCCGCGACGCCCTGCGCTCGAACCGCTCGATGGCGCTGCAGCTCGTCCGCGCGCTCGCCAAGCGGCTCCAGGCGAAGGAAGACGAGTTCGCGGGATGATTACGACCTCGACCACGCCGTCGTGCACCATTCAGCAACTGCTCGAGGACACGCAGTACGACCTCAAGCTCGAGCTGGTCGCCGGTCGCGCTGGCCTGCAGCGGCGCATCTCGAGCTCACGCATCCAGAAGCCGGGCCTCGCGCTCACCGGCTTCACCGAGCACCTGCACCCCGAGCGCCTGCAGGTCTTCGGCAACACCGAGGTCAGCTACCTGCGCACCCTGACGCCGCAACAGCAGAGCGCCGTGCTGCAGAAGGTCTTCGAGTCGAACCTCGCGTGCGTCGTGGTGACGAAGGGCCTCGACGTGCCTGAGCCCTTGCTCGAGGGCTGTGAGCGCACGGGCCTCGCGCTCATGCGCACGCCGCTCATCTCGTCGGCGTTCATCTCGCAGGTGCAGTCGTTCCTCGAGGAGGGCCTGACCGCGACCGGCAGCTTGCACGGCGTGCTCGTCGACGTGTTCGGCGTCGGCGTGCTGCTGCTCGGCAAGTCAGGCATCGGCAAGAGCGAGATCGCCCTCGACCTGGTGATGCGCGGGCACCGCCTCGTCGCCGACGACATCGTCAACCTCGTGCGCCGACAGGGCGACGTCTACGGGCACGGGAACGAGATGATCCAGCACCACATGGAGATCCGCGGGCTGGGCATCCTCAACATCAAGGACCTCTTCGGCGTCGCGTCGGTGCGCGACCGCAAGAAGATCGAGCTCGTCATCGAGCTGGTCGAGTGGAGCTCGGGCACCGAGTTCGACCGCCTCGGCCTCGAGCAGGAGTCCATGAACATCCTCGGGGCTGAGCTGCCCCACGCCGTGGTGCCAGTGCGGCCCGGACGCAACATGACCACCATCGTCGAGGTCGCCGCCCGCAACCACCTGCTCAAGCTGCGCGGGCACCACTCGGCGCAGGAGTTCGCCGAGCGCCTCGCCCAGGCCATCTCGAAGCAGGGCAAAGGGACTCCTTCAGGAGGCAACCGGCCCGTGCCGGGGCCCAAACCGACTCCGCACTACGAGGAGGACGTTGAGTGACGTTCGCCGACGCGGTGGCAGAGAAGAAGCTGCGGGTGACGTGGCGGGTCGAGCCGGACGGTGTGCCCCGCGACCTCGAGCCGCGCGTGTTCGCGCTGGTGTGTGTGAAGCACCCGACCCGACCCGGCAACAGCCAGGACGAGCTGCTCGACATCAGCTCGGTGGAAGCGACGGACACCGGCTGGCGGCTCCACTTCACGTACACGTTCGACCACGACTTCGCGAGCCAGTACGACGCGACCAGGTCGTGGCAGGTGGTGGCCTGGCTCGGACGTGACGGGCGCGACGTCATCGAGACGTGGACCCCTGGCGGCTGAGCGACCTCGACGACGCGCCGGTTCGACACGAGGCTCACTCTTCGGCGACGAAGCCCTTCTCGTAGACGAGCCGCGCGACGCGTTCGCCGACCTGCTCGAGCGGGGCATTGGTGAAAGGCACGCGCTCGACGCGACGCTGCACGCGGCTGATGAGCGGCAACGCGCGAGGCAGCGGAGTCCACGCGAGCGACGCTGACAGTCCGAGGCCCGAGGCCAGCCGCTCGCCCAGCAGATGGCGCGAGAGCGTCGAGAGCGCCGGCGCGGGCAGGAAGAACGGGGCGCGTCCAGCCAGCGTCGTGACGAGGCTGCGCGCGAGCTCGCGGCTGTCGGCGTCGGGGTGGTGCTGGCGACGCGCGATGTGGGCGTAGAGGAAGCGCTCCTGGGTCCGGGTGGTGGTGAGCAGCTCGTCCTTCACGCCCATGAGGCGGCCCACCCATCGGTAGAGGTGGTGCACCGAGTCTTCCTCCTCGGCGCTGAGCGCGTAGCCGAGCCGCTCGAGGCTGCGCAGGTAGACATGACAGAAGGCGAGCAGCGTCGAGGCCGAGTCTTCCTGGTTGACCGGCTCACCCCACGCCGCCGCGTCGTAGTCGCCGCGCTTGTCCATGCCGTGGCGGACGAAGGCGTGGACCAGGCGCGTGCGGAGCACGTGACGGAACGCGTGGGTGCCGGGCTTCGGGCCTCGCGACGCCGCCACCTCGAGCACGAACGTCGAGGTGTCGTGCAGCCGCTTCATGACGTGCTTCGTCAGCATGCCGCCGCGAATGAGCACCTTCGCGCCCTTCGCCGCCGCGTACGTCTCCATCAAGCTGCCGAGGACGAGGGCGAGCGCGGACTGCACCGGCGTCGCGAGCCCGACGTGCGTGCCGTGCCGCATGCGCTCGAAGTCCACCCAGGGTGGCACGGTGTTCGAGAACTCGAGCAGCGCGCGCGAAGCCGGGCCGTTCGTCTCTTCGAGGGCGCCGACGAGGTCGCCTCCGCCTCTGCGGAGCGCCCCGGAGCGGAGCAGCTCGGCGACCGCCGCGTCACCCAGCGGGTCTCGCTCGCGCCGGGCCGCGTCGAGCAGGGGGTCGACGACCGACGGGGGCGCGCTCCAGTCCATGCGCGCATGGTAGGCCGGCGCCCGTCGACGCGGCGAGCGCGCTGAGCCTGGCGCGAGCCCGCAGCGTGACGAGCCTCGTCAAACCATCACGGGGAGCAGTACCCGCTGGGCAGGCAGGGGCGCGCGCCGCCGTCGGGGAAGTCACGGCAGCTTCGGCCGGGCACGTCACAGCGGGACTCGCAGTAGCCCGTCGAGAGGATGCCGCCGTCATTCAGGAAGAGCTGCTCACAGACGTAGCCTGGCCGGCAGGTCGCCTGGCCCCCACGTGGCGAGGGGCACCCCTTGAAGCACCAGGCGGTCGTACTCGAGACGCCGAGACAGATGCCGGCGTCCAGGTCCTCTGAAGCGTCCGACGTGCAGTCGTCATCGATCCGGCAGGTTCGCTGGCACTGGCCTCCCGGGTTGCCCGTGTACGCGAGGCCGCCGTCCGGGTTCACCTGGAAGCCGCCGTCAGCCGCGCTGAGGATTTCGGGCGAGCAGAAGCCGCCAGCGAAGGGGGCACCGGGCAGTCCACCGGGCGACCGGCACTCAGCGGTCGTCGTGCAGGCCGCGTGCAGCGTGGCGATGGTGTCGAGCGTCAGCGACGGATTGGCGAAGTCGGAAGGGAGGCAGGCCGTCAACCCTCCACCGACTCCGAAGCACGAGTACCCGGACCGACATGGGCTCGATGGGCCGCAGCCAGATGCGAAACAGCCGGTCTGTTCCTCCGAGTAGATACGCGGCAAGGCGAGGCACACCGAGCTCATCGGACAGAAGCTCTGGGCGCTGCACCCCGTGATTGAGCAGTAGCCGCCCGAGTAGGTGATCGCGCCGTTCAGGTTCTGCTGCTTGCAGACTGCGTTCGGTCCGAGGCTCGCCTGGCAGAAGGCATCCGACAGGCAGGCAGAGCCCACGGTCGGGGGCGCGGCCACGCATCGGCCATTGCTGCAGAGGGGAGTCGCGCCAAAGCACGCGACGCACATCTGTGCGTTCTCGCCGCAGATGTTGTTGTTCTGTTGGCTCGTGCCGCGGAAGGCGCAGGAGCCATTGGGGAGCAGACAGCCGTCGCAGAGCATCGCGCCGCCGCCTCCAGTCCCACCACCAGCACCACCACCACCGGCGCTCCCGCCGCCCGGGCTCGTGCAACCGAAGCCGACGCAGAGTTGGTTGGTCGCCGAGCAGTCCGTGCAGGCGAGGCCGCCAAACCCACAGGAGGTGTTGTTGCCGTTGTTCGGCGGCTGCACGCACGTCCCTGCGGCGGTGCAGCACCCCGTGCAAGTCAAGGGTGAGCACCCAGCGGAGCCACCACCGGCCGAGCCACCGCCGGCCGAGCCACCACCGGCCGAGCCACCACCGGCCGACCCACCAGCAGCCGAGCCACCACCGGCCGACCCACCAGCAGCCGAGCCACCACCGGCCGACCCACCACCGCCCGCGGAGCCACCAGCAGCCGAGCCACCAGCGGCCGAGCCACCAGCAGCCGAGCCACCAGCAGCCGAGCCACCAGCAGCCGAGCCACCAGCGGAGCCACCAGCCGTCGAACCACCGCCAGCCGATCCACCACCAGCCGAGCCACCAGCAGCGGTGCCACCAGCGGAGCCACCAGCCGTCGAACCACCGCCAGCCGATCCACCACCAGCCGAGCCACCAGCCGTGGAGCCACCACCAGCGGAGCCACCAGCCGTGGAGCCACCACCAACGGAGCCACCAGCCGTCGAACCACCGGCCGAGCCGCCGGCCGTCGAACCACCAGCCGTCGAACCACCAGCCGTCGAACCACCAGCCGTCGAGCCACCAGCCGTCGAACCACCAGCCGTCGAACCACCAGCCGTGGAGCCACCCGCTGAGCCACCAGCCGTGGAGCCACCTCCTGCCGACCCTCCCGCAGCTCCGTCACACATGCACGCGCCGAAGGCGTCTCCGGCCGCCGAGCACACCTGCCGTCCAGAGCACCCACCGGGTCCGGTGCAGGCAACCGAGATGCCCGGCGTACACGCCGGCTTCGGCGTGGGTTGGCCACACGCGCTGATCACCCCACTCACGACAAGGACTGGCACGACGCGAAGGAATCTCATGAGGGCGCGAACCCTAGCGAAGGACCAGCGTGGCCTCCACTCGACGCGGGTCGGCCGGTTACCGGAACACGCGCGAGCCGATCTGCAGCTCGTCGACCCAGACGATCTCACACGCTCCCGCGCCCGTGTCGTCACGCACCACCGAGCTCGTCGCGAGTACGCCCCCTCCTTCGTCGAGGATCCGTACCAGCGACCCCTTGATGCGCACGACGTCGCCCTCGCGGATGAAGCGCACGGCGCGCGCGAGGTGCGTGCTGCCCTCGGCTGGGATGAGGTGGTTGTTCGCGATGTGCCGCGTGACGTCCAGACGTTCCTCCTCGGTCGGCATGCTGTCGGTGCGCCAGAAGAGGAAGCGGCCCATCTGCTGAAAGGTGAAGCGCTGCTTGAGCGCCTCGCGCGTGGGGCCCCAGATGGTACCCACGTCCACGTCGAAGAACTCGTTCGTCCACGCGACGTCGTACGCGGTCGCGCTCAACACCTCACCCGAGTGCTCATAGCGGTAGAGCTTCTCGATGACGAACGCGCGGCCGCCGCGGGTCACGGCCACCCGCTCCGGCGGCTCGATGGGCTCCTGCACCGGCTCGAGCTCGAGCGACACCGGTTCCCGGGCCGGGCTGCTCCAGGCACGCGGCAGCACCACGCGCCACACCCCGACCCCGAGCGCTCCGACTCCCAGCAGCGCGAGCCACCACCTCGACATGCCTCACCTCTCTCGCGACAGGCCGTTCAGCACCCTGACTGAGCATCGCTCCGCACCGCCCGGGAACGGCAATGCCGGGAGCGTCGCGTCATTGTGGGGCCTGCACACAGCGTCGAGCGGGAGCGCCAGGCCGAGCACGCGCACCAGTCTCGCGCGCCCGCCGGAATCGTCAACGCGGCCCGCGAATCGTCAACCGCCCATCGTCAACCGCCCAGCCCGGTGGCCGAAAACTGGAGCCCTTGCGCCGCGCACCTACCATCGCCGCATGCCGGGAATCGTCAACGCCGCCCTCACGCGGTTGCTCAACGAAGGAGCGCCCTTCTCCAGCCGCCAGGTGTCGGCCCTCACCGGCGCCTCGCGGCAGGCCGTGCACAAGCACCTCAAGCTGCTCGTGGCTGCAGGGCGCCTCTCGGCCTCGGGCCGGGCGCGCGCCGCTCGCTACACCCCCGTCGCCGTCAGCCCGCTGCGCACGAAGGTCGAGGTGGCCTCGGCGGGCTCGCGCTACCGCCTCTCGGCGCGCCTGCTCCTGCTCGACGTTCCCCCCGGCGAGGTGGTGGTCGACTTCACCGGCGTGGACGACCTCGGCGACGAGTTCCTCGAGGAGCTGTTCCTCGTCTGGGCGCCAGCGCACCCCGAGGTGACGCTCAAGGTGGCGCACCTGCCCTCGAAGCTCGCGCGCCGCTTCTTCGAGTTCGCCCGAGGGACGCCTGGAGCAGTCGCCTCCGCCGGTTGACGGTGCCCCGCTTGCACTCGCGGCCCTCCCGTGGCTATCGGGGCTCATGGATTTTCGCGACAAGTGGGTTCTCGTCACGGGCGCGTCGGCCGGGCTGGGCCGGGAGCTGGCACGTCAGCTCGCCACCGAGCACGGCGCCAACCTCGTCATCTCGGCGCGCCGGGCCCAGAAGCTGGAAGAGCTCAAGGCCGAGCTCGAGCCGAAGGGCACGAAGGTCGTCTGCGTCTCGGGCGACATGTCGAAGCAGGACGACGTCGACCGCGTGCTCGAGCAGGCCACCGCTGGCCGCCACCTCTACGGGGCCATCCTCAACGCGGGGGCGACGCACTTCGGCCACCACCACCACCTGGCGTGGGACGAGTTCCTCTCGCTCCTGCAGCTCAACGTCACCGCCAACGTGCGCATGGCGACTGAGCTCGTCTCTCACATGAAGCACCACCGGCTCGGCGGCGGCGTCATGCTCGTCTCGTCGATGAGCGGCGTCATGCCCGTGCCGTACCAGTCGGCGTACTCGGGCACGAAGGCCTTCCTCAACAGCTTCGGCATGGCGCTCGCGCATGAGCTCGAAGGACACCCGCTCAGCCTCACCGTCTTCGCGCCGGGGGGCATCCAGACCGAGATGACGTCTGGAGAGCGCTTCTCGACGCTGCGTGGCTGGTTGGCGCCCGTCGACGCCACGGCGCGCGCGGGCATCAAGGCGATGAAGCGACGTGAGCTGCTCGCGGTGCCCGGCTTCTTGAACCAGCTCGGGGTCTTCGCCTTCCGCTTCGTGCCACGACGGGTGGCGATGGGGCAGCTGGCCAACACCTACCGCAAGGCCCTGCTCGCCTCGGGCGTGAAGGAGTAGCCCGGGCCGTCACGCGTCGGACAGCTCGACCCCCGGCGCGCGCCGCAGCGACATCTCGGCGCGCATCTCATCGAGGTCGCGCCAGTCGAGCAGCCGGCGAACGGCCGGGAAGAGCAGCGACTCCTCGCGGGCCTGGTGCGCGTCGATGCAGCGCCGCAGGTGCTCCACGGCGCCACCCAGCTCGAAGCGCACCGTCATCAGGCGCATCGGGTCCTTCGCGACCAGCGAACAGAGGAAGGCCACCCGCGAGATGAGCGCGTGCAGCTGCAGGTGCTCGAGCCGCATCGCCGCGAGCGCCTGGTCGATGACCCGATGACGACCCTCGATGCGCGGCGCGAGGGTCTGCTCCTCGTCTGCGAAGTGCACCTCGAGGTGCCGGGTGAAGAAGTCGGCGACCCGCCGGGCCGTCGCCGAGGTCGATTCGTCAGCCTGCGCCGCGCAGAGCCGCTCGGCGAGCGCCAACATCGACCGCGCGAACGCATGGCTCTGGAGGAGAACCTCCACCACGTCGTCGGGCACGGGCTCGCGCGTCGTGAGCGGCAGCATCGCGGCCGAGTCCTAGCCGTGACGCCTGGCCGAGTCGACCGCGACGCGTCACGCCTTCGACTTGTTGCACAACTCGTCGCGGATGAAGGCGTGCAGCTTCGCCGCGACCGACTCGGGAATGGTGCGCTCGAGCGCCTTCCGGCAGACCGACGCCGTCGCGCGGTACGTCGCCAGGAAGTCCTCGCAGGGCTGGCAGTCGTGGAAGTGCGACTCGAGCTTCGCCCTCACGTCGTCAGGCAACTGCCCATCGACGTAGTCGACCAGCAACGCGAGACAGGACTGACAGGTTGAAGACTCGCTCACGACACCCCACCGACTGCACCGAGAATAGGTGCTTCATGTGAGGCGGGTAAGCCCGGTGCAACACGAAATGGACTGACTGAACGGTCGTGCAGCGCTCCACCGCCCAGCTCAGCCGGCGCGCTCCGCGTAGAACTGGTCGATGGCGGCGCGCATGGCGAGGCGGGCGCGGTGCAGCCGGCTCTTGATGGCCGCGAGCGAGTCGCCCGTCACCTGGGCGATCTCCTCGTACGACAGGCCCTCGACGTCGCGCAGCAGGAAGACCTGCCGGTGGTCCTCCGGCAGCTTCGCCGTCGCGCCGTCGATGGCCTTTCGGAGCTCGGCGTCCAGCGTCTGCTCCTCGGCGTCACGGCTCCAGTCCGCCACGTCGTCGATGAGGCTGCCCCGCTCGTTGAAGTTCGGCGCGCCGTCGGGCTCCTCCACGGTGAGGCTCACCTTCCGGTGCCGCAGCCGCATCAACGCGAAGTTGGCGGTGATGCGATAGACCCACGAGCCGAAGGCGGACTCTCCACGGAACTCGGGCAGCTTGCGGTAGGCGGCGAGGAAGGCCTCCTGGACGACCTCGGCGGCGTCGTCGTCGCTGCGCAGCATGCGCGAGGCCATCGCGAACACCTTCTGCTGGTGCCGCTCGACGAGCTGCTCGAAGGCCGACACGTCACCGGCCTGCGCGCGAACCAGCAGCACGCTGTCTTCCACGGTGGTCACGGCGCGCGCACCGTCCCCACTTCCGGTCGGAGCGTCAAGCGCCTTCGGCAGGGCCGCGGGGGTCGGCACGGACGGGACCATCTCACTTTCCACGGCGCCGTGAAGGGCCCGGCTCCATGCCGTTCCCACGCCGACTCATGTCAGTCATTGCGTGGACTTGTCCGACGCTGGCGTGCATGCACAACGCCTTACGCCCGCCCGCATTTCGGAGTTTCTCCTCACGGCCCGCTGACGTGGGTCGAGCTCGGGTCGAAGAACCTCAGGGGCTTCTTCGCCCAGGCCTTCGCGTACGCCACACCGATGCGGGCGCTCGCCCGGACGCTCGTCGGCCGAGTGCCTCTGGCGAGGAAGAGGGGCCGCGCGTCGAGGGGGAGACCGTCGAGCGCGCGGGTGATGCCGAGCAGCTTCGTGAGGCGGCCCGGCCCATCACCGCGCGCGTCGTCGGGCAGCCCGGCCAGCGGCTCGATGGCCCGGAGCAGCACCGCGGCCCCGTTGCCGGTCACCACGTTCACGCAGTGGTGCATGCCGTAGACGAGGAAGACGTAGGCGTGCCCCGGCGGGCCGAACATCACCTCGGTGCGCGCGGTGCGGCCCTTCGACGAGTGACACGCGAGGTCGTGCGGCCCGAGGTAGGCCTCCGTCTCGACGATGCGCCCGGCCCGCAGCACGCCGCCCACCTCGTGCACCAGCACCTGGCCGAGCAGCGCTCTCGCCACCTCGACGGTGTCACGCGCAGCGAAGGAGCGGGGCAACGGCGTCAGGCGCTTCACCGCGACTCACTTGCCGACGCCGTCGAGCGCCTTCACCACCGAGACGATCTGCGCCACCGCCCCCGCCAGCGACTGGCCGTCCACGGCGCCGCCGATGGTGACGGACTTGAGCTCGGCGGGCTTCGGCAGCTTCTCCACCACCTCGGGCAGCCGCTGAATCACGCGGGCCTGCAGCGCAGCGGGCGAGATCTCGTTCTCGACCTTCTGTCGCGCGGCGAAGCCCTGCACCTCGAGGGCCGTGCGCTTGCTCAGCGCGTCGGCGCGGAGCAGGTCCACCACCGCCTCACCCTCGGCGACGAGCTTCAGGAGGGTGTGTTGGGCCGCCGCCTTCTCGACCGCCGCCTTCGCCTCTGAGGCGACGCGCGTCTTCTCGAGCTCGAGCTTCTGCATCGCCGTCTCGTGCTGGGCCAGGGCGAGCGTCACCGCGTCAGCCTGCTCCTTCTGGGCCCGCCGCGTCTTCTCGGTCTGCGTGCGGTCGTACGCCTCGGCCTCGTTGCGGGCTCGCACGACCGAGAGCTCGCGCTCGGTCTCCATGCGCGTCGTCTCCTGCGTCTTCTGGCTGACGGCCTCGCGGGCGGTGACGACCTCCTCGGACTCCAGCTCGGCGAGGCGCGCGATGCGGGCGCGGTCGGCGCGGAAAGGCTTCTGCAGGTTCTCCCAGAGGCGCGAGCTGCTGACGACGGCCTCCTTGATCTGCACGGTCACGATGCGCAGGCCCAGGCCCTTGTCCGACCCGCCCTCGCCCTCGGCGACGTGGCGCAGGCGCGCGGTGAGCTCCTCGATGATGGGCTGCTTGTCGGACAGCACGTCGTCGATGCTCATCGTCGCGACCTTGTCCTTGATGGCGGCCTCGGCCTGCTCGCGCAGCTGCAGGTTGACGAGGCGCATCGGGTCCTCGGCGTCGCCGAAGTCCAGCTTGCGGTAGGCGGTGGCGAAGTCGTGGATGATCCACTGCACATAGCCCTGCACCAGCAGCCCCTGCAGCTCTTTGCAGATGCAGTGCGCGTTGATGAGGATGGTCTGCATCGCGCCGGGCACGGCGAGGTACGAGTCGGTGTACGGGTTGAACTTGAAGGACACGCCGAGGCCGAGGTGCAGTGGGTCGGTGGCGCCGCGCCGGGTGTGCACGACGTAGGCGTTGGGCGGAACGATGACGGTCTTCCAGCGCCACCAGCCGGTGATGCGCACCTCGACGGCGTTCGACTGGGTCGAGCTGCCGGCCACCGGGACGAACTCGGCGCCCCCGTCCGCCCGCCTCATCGCGCGCATCGCGGCTGGAGCGGCCGCCTGCGCTGCCGGCATCGCGCGCTTCGCCTTGAGGTCGCCCTCGAGGCGCTGCTGGTTGGCCACCACCTGGTCCAGGTACGAGTTCTTCTGCGGCTCGTTGCTGCTCATGGGCTTCCTCCTGAAGGTCGCGGCTCAGTCGCGAATCGCCGACTGCAGCAGCTTGAGCTGAATGTTGAGCTTCAGCGCGTTGGTGCGCTCATGGATGACGTCGGACAGGTTGTTGAAGACGAGGGCGCTGTTCTCTTGCGTGTAGAAGCTGCTGATCTGCCCGATGAGGCCGAGCAGGTCGGACACCATCGACAGGTAGTGCATGTTCTCCCTGCGCAGGGCGTCGTCCTTGAGCGCCAGCACGTCCTTGTTCGATTGCAGCTGGCTCAGCACCGAGACGAGCGAGTTGAGCTCGTGGAACTGGCTGCGCCACGCGACCGCGTCGAGCCCCAGCAGCGCGAGGAAGGCGAGGCCGATGTTGATGAGGATGCTGAAGAACGCGTCGACGCCCTGCAGGACCTCGCTCGTCGCCTCGGGCGACGGCGCCACCGCGGCGTCCGAGAGGTTGCGCACCGGCTGGAGGAGCCGCGTGGCCTGCGCGAGCAGCCGCGGCGTCAGCCCGTCGCGCGCCACGAGGTACGTCGAGACGCTCCACGTCTGGAAGGGCTGGGCGGGCAGCTGCGGCCGCTGTGACAGCCAGCCCGGCTCGAGGGTGACGCGGTCGAGGTAGCCGAGCCGCCGGGAGCGCGCGCCCAGCGGCAGGTCGGCCAGCAGGTAGCCCGCCTGCGCGAGCCGCGAGACGCCGCGCATCGTCTTCTCGTCCGACGGGTCCTTCACCACGAAGACGGCGTCGACGTCGGGTGGAATGGCATCGTCGGTGCTGGTGAGCGCGCTCCAGTCGTGGCGCACCACCGGCATGCCCTGCTGACCGAGCAACCCCAGCACGTCGAGCAGCACCGAGTGGCTGCCCTCGCCTTCCGTGGACGTCAGCACCACGCGCGCGTCGAGCAGCGTCGGGATGCCGGGCTTGAGGAACAGCAGCGCCACCTCACGGCTGGGCAGCTCGGCGCGGTGGAGAATGGCGGGAACGGGGATGCCGCCCTGCACGAAGGCGAGGTCCACCTGCCCCGTCGCCACGTGCTTCGCGGCCTCTCGGCTGCCTGGCACCTCCACCACGTCGATGGCGAGGCGAGGGTCGGCCTTGAGCAGGTCCTTCAGCTCGGCGGCGTCGCGGTCGGGCAGCGCGAGGCTCAGCGTCGAGACGCGGAAGAAGGTCGTGTACGTCCACCCCACGAGGGCCACCAGGGCGACCGCGAGGAACACGACGGGCAGCCGATGCAGGCTGAGGGGCCGCTGCATCTTCTCGGCGACCTGCTTCGCGTTGCGGGCGGCCTGCGCGATGGACTCGGAGGCGCGCGCGAGGCCGTCGTGGGTCGGCAGCTCGGTCTTCACCCGCTCCGCGAGCCGCGCCGCGGTGTCGATGAGCGGCTGAATCTCGAGGCGGGCGACGGTGGGGGCGGAGCGGGCCACGCCGACTTCAAAGCACGAACGCCGGGGCTCGTTCCTCAAGAACGCGCGGGGCCGGAGCCCGGCTCAGCGCTCGGTGACCAGGACCGGCGCCGGCGCGGTGGGCGACGCGGCCACCTGGATACCGCGCGTGCCCTTGAAGGCCTCGCCGTAGCTCAGGCTCGCCGCCTTGCGGGGCGTCGAGAAGAGGTGCGTCGCCTTCACCTGGCCGCGCGCGCCGAGCAGGCTGGAGACCTTCTCGAGCGAGGCCAGCGTCTCAGCGTCGAGGCGCTCTCGCTCGATGGAGAACGACACGGTGAACGTCGAAGCAGCCTTCGCCTTCGAGGCCGCGGGCTCGGGCTGCAGGTGCGCGCAGCCTGCGAGGAGGGTCGTGGTGAAGAGGGCGACGAGTCGGAACAAGGGGCCTCCAGCGATGAGAAGAGCCCGGTTGTACAGCCCGCTACACGGCTGTCGAATTCGCGACCACCCACCACCTGTCTCCCGTCAAGGCAACGCGGCGGGCCGCTTCTTCCAGCCGAGGTCCTGCGCGAGGTCTTCGACGATGGCCGGCACGATGGCCTCGACGAGCTCAGCGGCTGAAGGCCCGCTCGCGTGCACCGACCACGAGCCCCGAAGCCCACCGCCAGGCAACTTCGTCACCAGCATCGAGGCGCGCATCTGCTCTCGCGCGGCGGTGAGGGTCAGCTGCAGGCGCACGCCGGTCGTCTTCTTCGCCTTCACCGCGGCCGAGCCCGCCGCCTCGTCTTCGCCTTGCGGAGCGAGCTCGACGTCGTACTTCGCGAGCTCGGCGCGAAGGCCGTCGGTGGCGTCGTCCAGCAGGGAGGCGTACTCGGGCGACTCGGACTTTGTCGGCAGCACGGCCGCGTAGGTGGGCGGCGCCGCCGCGACGGGAGTCGGGGCGGGTGGCGGCTTCGGGCCACCGAACGTCGCGACGGAGCAGAGGCACAGAGCGGCGAAGAGGGCGCGCACCCGGGACATCGTGTTCGCCTGAGCGTCCGTGCGCAAGACGTTCAACGCTGGCGGTCCGGTGGCTTCCGGTGGGCCTCGGTGAGGTCGCCGACGGGCGCTCCAGCCGGGCGGATCGCGACGCGGCACGAGGTGCGGCCGGGCTCGGCCTGGGAGTCGAGCACGAGGAACTGCCCGCCCGCCGCCTCGACCAGCGCGCGGTCGTACGCCATCAGCCGGTGACACGCGTGCACGTCGCCGGTGCCGCGCAAGGGACAGGGCATGGTGATCTCGCCGTACACCGTCTCGGGCGTGGTGGCGCTGGCCGGCGCGACGTGAGTGACGTGCGCTGTCTTCTTCGAGGCCAGCAGGCGCTCCCACTCGGCGCCGAGCGCGGCAGCTCCCTCGACGCGCCGGCGCCCACGGACGAGCTGCGTGAGCCGGACGAAGGCAGGCGTCGCGACGCGCTGCTCGAGCCACCGGGCGCGCGACCGGGTGAGCGCGACGTTGAGCGCCAGCCCGACGTTGAAGGCGCGCAGGAAGAACCGGGTGAGGAGGGGCTTCTTCGCCATCGCCACTCCGTTCAGTGCGGTGCGTCGGCGAGCAGCGCCTTGAGCCGCGGTACGATCTCCTCGACGGCCCCCGGGCCCTTGATGGAGCCCTCGATGTGCCGGCCGCTCGCCTTCCCATCGGGTCCGGGTACCGCGAACAGAGGGATGAGCTGTGACTCGTAGCCCGACAACAGCATGCGCTCGGCGTCCACCTGCCCGTCGAAGGCCACGAGGTCGAGCGGTCCGACGCGGCCGGTGAGCTCACCGCGGTCCACCGCCTCGTGGAAGAAGCGGCACGGCTCGCACCACGACGCCCCGGCGTAGAGCAGCACGCGGCGGTGCTCGGCCTGCACCCTCTGCTGCTGCGCCAGGAGGATCTGGGAAACCGCGCCGTCGATGGGCGGCGTGATGAAGCGCACCGTCGCGGTCCGGTCTGCCGGTGGCCCCTGCCTGGTGCAGGCCGTGAGGAGGACGACGACCAACAGTGCCGGGCGCATGAGGCACACCCTGTCCCACGTGGCGCTGGTCCGCAAACCCGTCAACGCCTCGCCGTTGCTGATCAGCCAGCTGGACCGACGCCCACATGCACCCACTGACCTGTTCCTTCCGCGGAATCGTGTCGAAGACCGTTACGCCATGGCAGCAGCGGAGCCCATCCTCGGCATCGACCTCGGCACGACCTTCTCCACCGCCTGCGTGGTGATGGACGGGCGCTTCCACTATGCGCTCGATAACCGGGGCGACTCCTGCATTCCGAGCGTGGTGCACTTCCCGAAGGCCGGCGCGGTGCTGGTGGGACACGAGGCCGAGAAGCTGCGCACGACCGACCCGGTGAACACCATCGCCGGCATCAAGCGCGTCATCGCGCGGCCCATCGACAGCCCAGCGGCCCGGGTCCTCGACTCCGCCTCGGCCTTCAAGCTCAAGGGTGTCGGCAGCTCCGAGGTGAAGGTCATCACGCGCGGCGGCGAGTTCAGCGCGAGCCAGGTCGCGAGCTTCATCGTGCGGCACCTCAAGGAGCGCGCCGAGCACCGCTTCGGCCGGAGCATGACGAAGTGCTTCATGACCGTGCCGGTGGCGGCGGGCCAGGAAGTGCGTGACGCGATGGTGCGCATAGGCCGCATGGCGGGCCTCGAGGTGCTGCGCATCCTGTCCGAGCCGGTGGCCGGCGCCCTCGCGCGGGGCCTCGCCGGCGCGGCGGCCACCGACAAGCCCTCGCTCGTCTTCGACTTTGGCGGCGGCACGCTCGACACCACCATCGTGCAGCGGCAGGGCGGGCGCATCAGCGTGCACGCGGTGGGCGGCGACGACTGCCTCGGCGGCAACGACTTCGACCTCGCGTTCGCGCGCTTCGTCGCCAACCACATCTGGGGCCTCGCGGGGAACGACGTGACGAAGGACGCGCTGCTCTTCGACCGCATCCAACGGCAGTGCGAGCTGGTGAAGCGCGCGCTCTCGCTCAAGCCCGAGTCCCGCTTCTTCGTGCCCGACGCGGTGGGCGCGGCCGGGCAGCGGCGGCCCCTCGAGACGACGGTGAAGCGCGAGCAGCTCTACCTGCCGTGGAAGGAGCTGGTGGACCGCTCCCTCGCCGTCACGGCGCAGACGGTGGTGGACGCGGGCCTCAAGCCGAAGGACCTCGGCAACGTGATGCTCATCGGCGGCACCACCTTCGTGCCACAGGTCCGGGAAGCCGTGGCGAGGACGCTGCCAGTCACCATCGACCTCGAGAACGACCCGCAGACGGCGGTGGCGCGCGGCGCGGCCCTGCTGGGCGCGATGCCGCACCTGCTGCTCGACTGAGCCGCGGCGCAGCGCAGGTCGTGGCGAGAGCACGTTCAGCCACGGCCGCGGTGGTCCGCGTCGTTCTCGCCACCGCCGCGGTAGCCTGCGTCGTTCTCGCCGCATCACCCGGTTCGCCCGGCCCAGCGTAATCGCGCCGAGAACACGTTCAGCCACGCCTGCGGTGGTCCGCGTCGTTCTCGCCGCATCACCCGCTTCGCCCGGCCCAGCGTAATCGCGCCGAGAACACGTTCAGCCACGCCTGCGGTGGTCCGCGTTCTCGCCGCATCACCCGGTTCGCCCGGCGCAGCGCAATCGCGCCGAGAACACGTTCAGCCACGCCTGCGGTGGTCCGCGTCGTTCTCGCCGCATCACCCGGTTCGCCCGGCGCAGCGTAATCGCGCCGAGAACACGTTCAGCCACGCCTGCGGTAGCCTGCGGCGTTCTCGCCGCATCACCCGGTTCGCCCGGCGCAATCGCGCCGAGAACACGTTCAGCCACGCCTGCGGTGGTCCGCGTCGTTCTCGCCGCATCACCCGCTTCGCCCGGCCCAGCGTAATCGCGCCGAGAACACGTTCAGCCACCGCCGCGGTAGCCTGCGTCGTTCTCGCCGCATCACCCGGTTCGCCCGGCGCAGCGCAATCGCGCCGAGAGCACGTTCAGCCACCGCCGCGCCGTGTGCCCCGCCGACCGGCGTGAGTGCACCTGCGCCCCGTGTCCGGCTACAACCCGCCCATGCTCCGCGCGCTGACCGGCCTCCTGCTCGCCTCCTCCGTCGCCGTCGCCGACCCGAAGCCGCTGCAGGTGGCGGTCGCCTACTTCGACAACAACTCCGGAGACCCAGCGCTCGACCCGCTCGCGCGCGGCCTCGCCGACATGCTCATCACCGACCTGTCGAACGTGTCGGCGCTGCAGTTGGTGGAGCGCGAGAAGCTCAACCTCGCGCTCGACGAGCTCAAGCTGTCGAAGTCGAAGTTCATCGACCCGAAGAACGCGCTCAAGCTGGGGAAGGGCCTGTCGGCGCGGTACCTGCTCGTGGGCGGCTACGTCGTGCAGGCCGACGCGATGCGCCTCGACGCGCGGCTGTTCGACGTGCCGGCCAGCAAGGTGCTCTTCAGCGAGAAGGTCGAGGGCAAGAAGGAGGAGTTCTTCGCGCTCGAGAAGGAGCTGGTGGACCTGCTGGTGAAGGCGCTCGACGTGAAGCTGCAGCTCTCTGAGAAATCGAAGCTGCGCTCGAACGCCACCGAGAGCTTCGACGCGTTCGCGAAGTACGCGCAGGGCCTCTCGGCGAAGGACGCGGGCGACGACGCGAAGGCTCGCGCGCTCTTCGAGGCGGCCCTGGCGGCAGACCCGAACTACCGCGCCGCGAAGAACGCCACCGAGCGCCTCGCCGTCATCTTCAAGCGCGACGACGCGGCGAAGACGGCCAGCGCCGACGCGCAGCGACAGGCCCTCGACCCGAAGGCGAAGGACTTCCCCGAGAAGGTGTCGGCGCTGCTCCTGTCACTGCAGGAAGGAAAGACGGAGGAGCAGCGGCGCAAGGTCGAGCTGCTCACCTGGCTCGCCGAGAACGACCTCACCCCACCGGCGGTGAACGGGCTGGCCGCGGTGGCCATGGGCGGGCTACAGATCGTCTATCGCCACACCGAGGACCCGACGCAGTGGGAGAACATTCCCCTCGCGTGCGAGTACTTCATCTCGCGCTACCCGAAGGAGGACTACCCGAAGACGTACTGCCGCGGGCTCTTGCAGTCGCTGCGCTCGGAGACGACGCGCAACCGCGCCGAGGCACAGCGCGAGTGGGACGAGGAACGCGACGAAGACCTCAAGCGTCTCGACCCGGAGGACTGGCGCATCTCTCTCCACAAGAACGAGGCCGCCATGCGCAAGCTCATCGCGTTGTACGCGTCGAAGGTGAAGAAATGAGAGCCACGCTCCTGCTGTCGCTGTTGCTCGCGCCCGTCGCCCTCGCCGCCGAGCCACCCACCGTCGCCATCCTCTACTTCGACTACGACGGCGCGGACCCCGAGCTGGTGCCCCTGCGCAAGGGCCTGGCGCAGATGCTCATCACCGACCTCGCCGGGCGCGAGGGCTACAAGGTGGTGGAGCGCGCGCGCCTGCAGGAGGTGCTCGCCGAGCTGAACCTGGGCAAGACCCAGAAGCTCGACGCGGCGGCGGCGCTCAAGGTGGGCAAGCTGCTGCAGGCGAAGTACCTGGTGGCCGGCGGCTACTTCTCGATGCTGGGCAGCCTGCGCCTCGACGCGCGCGTCATCGAGGTCGAGACGTCGAACACGCTCAAGGGGCTGGGCGCGACCGGCAAACCCGACGACTTCTTCGCGCTCGAGCAGAAGCTCGCGGCCGACGTCGATGGCGTCATCCTCGCCGCTGCCGCGAAGGCCACGTCGCAGCCGCCGCCGAAGCCGACGCCGCCCACCGCCATCGCGAAGTCCGCGAAGGGCAAAGTGCCGCTCAAGGCCGTCACCGCGCTGTCGAAGGCGCTCGACGCGAAGGACGAGAAGGACGCCGCGAAGGCGAAGGAGCAGCTCGACGTGCTGGTGAAGGCGAACCCGGACTTCCTGCTCGCGCGCCTCGAGCTGGCCGACCTCTCGAAGTGAAGTGACTCACGCCCGCACAGAGCGCACCACGAAGACGAGCGCCACCGCCGCGACCGCCACGAAGCCGAGGCCCGCGAGCGGGCTGCCGAGCGTGAACTTCCCGATGGCGAAGACGGCCGCATAGACGAAGACCGTGCCCGTGACGAAGCCCGTCACCTTCGCGCCCAGCGCTGCCTCGGGCGCTGGCCGGCTCAGGCGCGCGTAGACGGCGCTCCAGCCGGGCCCGTACGGCCGCACCCGCTCGACGAAGCGCGCCAACGTCTCGTCCGACTCCGGCGTCGTCATCAGCGTCGCCACCACCCAGCACGCAGTCGAGAACGCCACCGTCACCAGCATCGAGATCGCGCCGCGCTCGGCCTCGTTCACCGTCAGGCCCTCGACGAGGCCCGGCGCGACCAGCGCGGCCACCAGCGACGCCACCATCGCCGTCAGCTCGCTCACCGCCGAGATGCGCCACCAGAAGAAGCGGCCGATGAGCACACCGCCGGTGCCCGAGCCCAGCGCGATGAGCAGCCGCCACGCGTCGCCGATGGTGCTCATGCGCGAGGTGACCAGCAGCGAGAGCCCGAAGAGCCCGACCGTGCACACCCGCGACACGCGCACCAGGTGCCGCTCGCTCGCGCCTGGCTTCAGGAAGCGCTTGTAGACGTCGTTCACCAGGTACGAGGCGCCCCAGTTGAGGTGCGTCGACACCGTCGACATGTACGCCGCCGCGAAGCCCGCGAGCATGAGGCCCAGCCACCCGGCCGGCAGGAGGTCGACGATGGCCTGCGCGTACGAGGCCTCGAGGTCACGCTTACCGTCGAGCAGCACGCCGCCCGGGTACAGCGTCACCGAGGCGAGGCCGACGACGATCCACGGCCAGGGCCTCAGCGCGTAGTGGCCGACGTTGAAGGCCAGCGCGGCCAGCACGCCGTCGCGCTCGCTGCGGGTGGAGAAGATGCGCTGCGCGACGTAGCCACCGCCGCCCGGCTCCGAGCCGGGGTACCAGGCGGCCCACCACTGGACGAAGAAGAAGGTGGCCAGCGCGAGCGGCGGCATCCAACCCGCGTCGAGCGGAGGCACCACCGAGACGGCGTCTCTGGAGCCGAAGCGCCTGGCCGCGTTCGACACCAGCGCCTCGACGCTGCCGACGCGCTCGACGGCGAAGACCGCCAGGGCCGTCACGGCCACCATCATGATGGCGAGCTGCACGGCGTCGGTGACGAGCGCGCCCCACAGCCCGCCCCCGGCCGCGTAGAGCACCGTGATGGCGAAGCACACCATCGTCGCCGTCCACGGGTCGATGCCCAGCGTGATGCGCAGCACCTTCAACATCGCGAGGTGCACCCAGCCCAGCACGATGAGGTTGATGGGCAGCGCGAGGTAGAGGGCCCGAAACCCGCGGAGCACCCGGGCGAGCGGGCCGCCGTAGCGCAGCTCCACCAGCTCGACGTCAGACAGCACGCCGGCGCGGTGCCAGAGCCGCGCGGTGAAGAAGACGGTGAAGAGGCCGCTCATCACCATGCACCACCACAGCCAGTTGCCGGCCACGCCGTGCTGCGCGACGAGGCCGCAGACGACGAGGGGCGTATCGGCGCCGAAGGTGGTGGCGACCATGCCCGCGGCGGCGAGCCACCACGGCACCTTCCTGCCGGCGACGAAGTAGTCCTCGAGGCTCCGGCCCGCCCGCCGGGAGAACGCGAGCCCCACCACCACCACCAGGACGAAGGACGCGACGACGAACACCAGGTCAATCGCCCGCAGGGAGCCCATCGCGCCCTGTTACACCGCCTCGCCGACTTGTTCTCGAATCGGCGCTCGACCGGCGCGCCGAAGTGACGCGGGCGGCGGCGGCCCCGCGGACGGAGCCCGATGAGCCTCAGTCGGCGACGCTGAGCGCCGGCTCACGTCGCGTCGAGCTGGGCGCCCCTCGGAGGCAGGAGCCGCAGCATCAGCGCGCGCACGGCCTCGAGCTTCATGGGCTTGGTGAGGAAGTCTGCCGCGCCGACCGTTCGAACCGCATCGGCCAGCCGCACCTCGCCCATCGCGGACAGCAGCACCACGGGAATGCCGTTGAGCGTGGCGTCGCCCCGAATCGCCTTCGCCACCTCGAGCCCGTCGAGGCCAGGCATCAGCACGTCGAGGAAGACGAGGCGCGGCTTCTCCTGCCGCACGAGCTCGAGCGCCTTGTCGCCGCGGTCGGTGCGCACCACCCGGTGGCCTGCCTTCGTCGCCACGCGCGTCAGGAAGTCGAGAATCGACGGGTCGTCGTCGGCCACCACGATGGTGTGCCCGGACTGCGGGGCGGCCTCGGCCTTCGACGCCGAGAGCGCCGTCACCGTCTTCTCGAGCCGCACCTCGGTCACCGAGTCGAGGCTGATGAGGCGCAGCCCGCACAGCTTGAGCTCGGCCCGCACCCACATCACCGTGCCCGACAGGGTCGCGTCGCCGTCGGGCAGGGTGACGACGAGGCTCAGCACCTTCCCCGGCGCGGTGGTGAACGGCGCACGCAGCGTCAGCCCATGCGGTGAGATGGACTTCACCGCGCAGTCGGCGAGCGCCTGGGGCGTGAGGAGCCTGGCCGGGAAGTCACAGTCGACGCGCGGCTCGGTGCGCCCCGCGATGCGCTGCTGCTCGGGGTCCTTCGTGGTGGCGCCGATGAGGGACTGCAGCCGCGCCACCGTCGCCTCGTCCACCTTCACCCAGACGCCGCCCCGGAGCGCGCCGAGCGGTGGCCGCGTGCCCTGCACCGTGACGACGCACGTGATGCTGGTGGCGAGCTCGGGCGCCTCGATGGACAGCCCCGTCTGCGCGCCCGTCGCGTGGGCGTCCTCCGTCGGCACGAAGACGCGCTCTCCCCGTGGCATCACCACCTCGGCCCACAGGTGCGCTCGCGATGAGAAGGAGAGCTTCAGCGGCATGCAGAGCTGCCTCGCATCCTCTCAGGACGTGACGTTGAAACGGAAGTGCATGCAGTCGCCGTCCTGCACGATGTACTCCTTGCCCTCCATGCGCAGCATGCCCTTCTCGCGCGCCGCCGCCTCGCTCCCGAAGGCCAGCAGGTCCTTCCAGCTGATGACCTCGGCCTTGATGAAGCCCTTCTCGAAGTCGGTGTGAATGACGCCCGCGGCCTGCGGCGCCTTCCAGCCCTTGTGAATCGTCCAGGCCCGACACTCCTTGGGGCCGACGGTGAAGTACGTCTGCAGGCCGAGCAGCTTGTAGCCCGCGCGCACCACCTTGTTGAGGCCAGGCTCGGTGAGGCCAGCGCTCTCGAGGAAGGCCGGGCGCTCTTCCTGCGGCAGTTGCTGGATCTCGGCCTCGAGGGCCGCCGCGAGCACCACCACCTCGGCGCCCTCCTTCGTGGCGATGTCCTTCACCTGCTTCACGTACGGGTCGGCGTCGGCGGTGGCCAGCTGCCCCTCGGCGACGTTCGCGATGTACAGCACCGGCTTCGAGGTGAGCAGGAAGAGGTCCTTCACCACCTCGAGCTCGTCGGCCGACAGGCCCTGCGCCCGCACCGGCACGGCGTCGTCGAGCTTCGCCTTCAGCTTGTCGAGCACGACGAGCTCGAGCTTCGCCAGCTCGCCTTCCTTGCCGGGCGCTTTGGCCGAGCGCTGCGTCTTCTCACGCCGCTTCTCGACCGTCTCGAGGTCCTTCAGGCACAGCTCGGTGTCCACCGTGTCCTTGTCGCGCGTCGGGTTCACGCTGCCCTCGACGTGCGTGATGTTGTCGTCCACGAAGCAGCGCAGCACGTACAGCACCGCGTCCACCTGGCGGATGTTGGCGAGGAACTGGTTGCCCAGGCCTTCGCCCTTCGACGCGCCGCGGACGAGGCCGGCGATGTCGACGAACTCGAGCGTCGTGTGCAGCGTCTTCTCGGGCTTCACCAGCGCCGACAGCTTGTCGAGGCGCTCGTCAGGCACCGGCACCACGCCGACGTTCGGCTCGATGGTGGCGAAGGGGTAGTTGGCCGCGAGCGCGCCCGCGTTCGAGAGCGCGTTGAAGAGCGTCGACTTGCCGACGTTGGGCAGACCGACGATGCCGATGGAGAGACCCATGCGGGCCCTGTAGCCGATCGCCCCTCAGGGTCAATGCGCGAGCGGCAGCGGCGCGCAGCCGGTGAGCTCGCAGCTCTTCTCGTAGAGCGCCCGCTCGAGCCCGGGGTCGTTCGCGTGCGCCGCGCAGGGCGCCTCGCGCGCGTCGGAGTAATAGGTCCCCGACGCGCCGACCGCGCTCGACGTCGCGCAGAACACGCTCGTGCGCGCGCCCGAGGCGACCGTGGCCCCTGCCATGCCGAAGCCCTTCTGCAGCAGCTTGGTGGTGATGACGCCCGGGTGCAGCGCGAACGTCGTCACCCGGCTGCCCTTCGCGGAGAGCCGGCGCGCGAGCTCGTGCGTGAAGTACACGTTGAGCAGCTTCGAGGCGGCGTAGGCGCCATAGCCGTCGAAGCGGCGGGGCGCTGGAAGGTCGGCGACGGTGACGCGACCGCGCTGGTGCGCGACCGAGGAGACGTTCACGACACGTCCAGCCGGCGCAGCGTCGAGGTTCGACAGCAGCTCGTGGGTCAGCAGGAACGGCGCGAAGTGGTTCACCGCGAAGGTGAGCTCGAAGCCATCGGCCGTGGCCTCCTCGGCCGTCATGAAGACGCCGGCGTTGTTCACGAGCACCGAGAGCGCCGGCGCCTCGGCCTTCACCTGCGCCGCCAGCGCCCGCACCGCTGCCATCGAGGAGAGGTCACCCCACACCGGCCTCGCGCCGCGCACACCCGCCGCGGTCAGGCGCTTCACGGTGTCTTGCGCTTTGGCCTCGTTGCGGGCGTGGGCGAGCACTGTCGCGCCCTGCTGGCCCAGCTGGAGGGCGGTCTCGAAGCCGATGCCGTCGCTCGCGCCAGACACCATCATCATGGGAGTGGACATCGGCGCGTTCCTTCCGAGAATGACGTGGCGAGGCAGTCGCCACGATGTCCGAGAATCTCATCTTCGCCCAGACCGTCGAGGGGCTCCTGAGGGCGCTGGGCCCGCTGAACGAGCAGGACCGGGGCGCGCTCAAAGGGCTCGGCCTCGACGTGGACAAGCGGTTGTTGCCGGCGTACCCGCTCGAGCAGTTCATCTCGTTCCTGGACTTCGCGGGCGAGCGGCTGGCGCCCGGCGCGACCCAGCTCGAGCGGGCGGCGGTGGTGGGCCGCCGCTTCATGGACGGCTACCAGCAGACGATGGTTGGGCGCGCCATGGTGGCCGCGCTGCGGGTGATCGGGCCCTGGCGGACGCTCGAGCGGCTCTCGAACAAGTTCCGCACGGGCAACAACTTCTCGCAGACGACCCTCACCCGCCTGGGTCCGACCGAGGCCGAGTTCTGGGTGAACCTCACGGCCCGGCCGGGCTGGTATGTGGGACTCGTGGGTCGCGGCCTCGAGCTCGCAGGTGCGAAGGAGGTCGTGGTGACGTTGATCAGCGGCGACGACGCGGGCGCCCGCTACAACGTGCGCTGGAGGTGAGCGCCACGCTTACCCGGGAGCAACTGCCCGTTCCGTTCTCACGATAACCTCTGGTGGTGCTGAGCAGGTCGCTGGTGTTCAATGCTCCCACCCGTTTGCCAATGAGTCAGGGAGCCGCCAAAGAGCGCCTGAGGCCGTTCAAGCCGACCCGGTTTGGCCGGTACACGTTGCTGCGGCCTCTCTCGACGGGCGGCATGGGAGAGATCTTCCTGGCGCGGCTCGAGGGCGCGCAGGGGTTCGAGAAGCTGTGCGTCATCAAGAAGATCCTGCCGCACCTCGCGCAGGACAAGGACTTCGTCGACCGCTTCGTCGACGAGGCGCGCATCCTCGTGAAGCTGTCGCACGGGAACATCGCGCAGGTGCTCGACATGGGCCTGCACGAGGGCGCGCCGTACATCGCGCTCGAGTTCATCGACGGCAAGGACCTGCGGCGCGTGGTGGCGCGAGCACACGAGCGGGCGCTGCAGTTGCCGCTCTCGTTCATCCTCTACGTCGCGACGCGGCTGCTCGACGCGCTGGCCTACGCGCACCGCAAACGCGGTGACGACGGGAAAGACCTGAACCTCGTCCACCGTGACGTGAGCCCGCAGAACATCCTCATCTCGTACGAGGGCGAGGTGAAGGTCATCGACTTCGGGCTGGCGAAGTCCACCATCTCGGCGACGCGGACCCACCCGAGCATCGTGCTGGGCAAGTTCCTCTACATGTCGCCCGAGCAGGCCCGGCATCAGAAGGCCGACCGTCGCAGCGATCTCTACGCGGTGGGCCTGTGTCTGTACGAGCTCATCGCCGGCAAGGGCCCCTTCGATGGCGTCGCGCCCGGCGAGCTGATGGCGACGGTGGCGAACCCGAAGATCATCCCCCTCAGCCAGGCTGAGCCGCTGTGTCCGCCGGCGCTGAGCGAGGCGGTGATGAAGGCGCTCGCGCCCGACCCTGCGCAGCGCTTCCAGACGGCCGAGGAGCTCCGCGGGAAGCTGCTGAGCATTCTGTTGGAGATCGACCCGGCGGCGGGTCCCGAGACGGCGACGCGCTTCATGACCGAGGCGTTCGCGACCGAGTACCAGGGCGAGCGGAAGCTGCTGGCCGAGCTGACTCAGCAGGCGCGCGCGCTCAGCGACGAGGTGCACGAGCCCGAGGAGGAGACGCTCGACCCCTCGGGGCTCTCGAACCGCTCGGTGACACGCGAGGTACTGCCGATCCCTGCGCTCACCCTCGACGAGGTGCCGCAGGCGCGGGTCACTGCGCCCGAGGTGAAGTCGGCGCAGCCGTCTGCGGAGGCGCAGGCCCTCTCGTTCCAGCCGACGCGCAAGGCGCCTCCGCCGTCGGACAAGAAGGCGCCCGAGCAGCCCGGAGCCTTGCCGAGCATCGTCCTCAATCACGACGCGAAGATGACGGAGGAGGTCCCGGCGTTGCCCGAAGCGAGCATCGTGCTGGCCGACGGACTCTCCGAGCAGGCCGACGCGCGCGCTCGCACTCTGCCCGAGACCCGCGCGCCCAGAACGAACCCGAGCGCGAAGGCCGAGCCTGCACGCGCGAAGTCTCCGGGCCGGACGACCGGAACCGGCCTCAAGGCACAGGCGAGGCCGTCATCACCGCGCGCGCCTGCGCTGCCGGACAAGAACGAGAAGGGCGACAAGAGCGAGCGCCGCATCGCGCCCAAAGCCACCGCCGAGGCCCTTCCGCGGGGCACGCCGCCGTCGGCGCCCTCGAAGACGCCCGACCAGACGCCGGCTCCCCAGCCCGCACCGAAGAAGTCGGGCTCGATGCTCGTCTGGGTCACCCTGCCGGTGCTCGCCATCCTCGCGGTCGGCGGCTACATCGCCTGGGACGTCTACACGGAACGGCTGCGGGCCGAGCAGGTCGGCAAGGACGACACCGACCCCGTGAACGTCGCCAACCCTTCCTCGACGGGGCCAGAGCGCTCGCGCGAGGTGAAGCTGCAGCCTGACACGCCAGCCATCGAGCCGGACGACCTGGTGGCCGTGCCGAAGGACACGAAGAAGCCGCCACCCGCACCGCCGAAGACGACGGCCTCGAAGCTGAGCCCCGGCGAGCAGAAGCTCCGCGCGCTCAAGGCCGACGTGGACCAGCTCATGAACCCGAGCGACGTGAAGGGGCTCAAGATCAACCTGATGAAGCTCGAGCAGCAGGCCGCCGCCCGGGGCAACGAAGCGGCCTTCACCGCCGAGGTGAACCAGCTCCATGAGCAGGTGAAGGCGGCGCTGGCGAAGCAGTCGCAGTAGAGCTGGGGAGTCATGGCGCTCACCAGCCTCACCAACGTCTCGGCGGGCTACTCCGAGCGCCTGGTGCTGCGCGATGTCAGCCTGGAGGTGAAGGCGGGCGAGGCGTGGGCGGTGCTCGGGCCCAACGGCGCCGGGAAGACGACGCTCGCGAAGGTGGCGGCAGGCCTGCTGGAGCCGCGGCGGGGCGAGGCGCGTGTCGGTGGGCTCGCCTTCGGAGCGCCCCCCCGGGCGCTCGCGACGAAGGTGGCGTGGGTGCCGCAACAGACGCCGCTGGCCCTCGAGTTCACCGCGCTCGAAGTGGCGCTGATGGGGCGGGCGCCACACCTCGGGGTGCTCGGCCTCACCAGCGCGGCCGACGAGGCGCTCGCGAGAGAGGCGCTGGCGGCGTTCGACGTCTCGTCGCTGGCCGAGCGGTCCATCGCCTCGTTGTCGGGAGGTGAGCGCCGCCGGGTCTTCCTCGCCCGGGCGCTCGCGCAGGCGGCGCCGTTGCTGGTGCTCGACGAGCCGACGGCCTTCCTCGACGTGCGCCACCAGGTCGAGACGCTGCACCTCGTGCGGGCCCGCGTCAGCTCGTCGGTGGGGGTGCTCGCGGTGCTGCACGACGTCTCGCTCGCCTCGCGGTTCGCCACCCACGTCGCCCTGCTCTCCGACGGCCAGCTGGTCGCGAGCGGGCCGACGGAGGAGGTGTTGACGACGGCGAGGCTGTCGGAGGTGTATGGCATCTCCATGGAGCGCCGAGGCGACCACACCTTCGAGCCGCGGTGGCCCGCGTGACGGCGCGCTGGGCCCCGGCGTTGGCAGCGTCGGTGCTGGTCCACCTGGCGCTGGCGGGCGTCGCCTTCCTCGCGCTGCGACGCGGCTCGCCCGACACGAAGCCGCCGGTCGCGCCACGGGCGCTCGAGGTGTTGCGGATCGGCACGGTGCTTCCACGGGCTGGTGTTGGCGCGGGCACGGTCGGGGGCGCGCCTGCACCGGCTCCCAGACCGTTGGGGGCGCCCGGCGACGCGGAGATGAGCGGAGCGACGGTCCGCGGAAGCGATGAAGCGGTGGGATCTCCGAAGACGGCGAGCGGAGCGACGGCCCCGCTCGATGAGGCGATGGGCGCTGTGGAGGCGGCGAACAGAGCGACCGCCCGTGCCCGCGATGAAGCGATGGGAGCTCCGAAGCCGGCGAGCAGAGCGACGGCCCCGCTCGATGAAGCGTCGGGCGCTGTGGAGGCGGCGAACAATGCGACGGCCCGAGCCCGCGACGAAGCGATGCGGCCGGCGGAGAACAGAGCGAGGGCCCGTGCCCCGCGCGATGAAGCGATGCCCGTTGCGCAGGAGACGAGTGGAGCGACGGCCCGTGCCAGCGACGAAGCGATGGGAGCTCCGAAGCCGACGAGCGGCGCGACTGCCCCGCTCGATGAAGCGATGGGCGCTCCGGAGGCGGCGAACCAAGCGACGGCCCGGAGCCGCGATGAAGCCATGCGCCCGGCAGAGGTGGCGAGCGGTGGAGCCGCGCCCGGTGCGGAGACGAGCACGGTGGCGCGCGCGCGACCTGGCGCCAGCGGCGCAACGGAGGCGACGCACGGTGTCGAGGCAAACCCGGCTCCAGCGACTGACGGACGCGCTGGCTCGGGCCGCGTTGGCCAGGGGACAGCAGGTGCCGGGGCGGGGACCGCAGGAGTCGCGGACGAGGGGCTCGCGCTCGAGGTCCACGCGAAGCTGAGAGGCGCGGCGAGCGCGTGCTACCCGGCGCAGGCGAAGCGCTTCCGACAAGAGGGGCGGGTGCCAGTCTCCTTCTGCGTCGGCTCCGCTGGCGCGGCCGAGCGGGTGGCCGTCACCTCGTCCGGCCTGGTGTTGCTCGACGAGGCGGTGGAGCGGTGCGTGCTGAGCCGCGCAGCGCCGTTCCCCAGCGGCGCCTCGGGCCACTGCTTCATGGTGAGCGTCGAGTTCTCCGGCGCACGCTGAGAGGCGCGACGCCCCCCGAGCAGGGTCTCGACGGCGTCGGTGCTGGTCGAGTCGGGCCTGTCTCCGCGCGAGATCGACCACGTGACGCTCGTCGCGTGCCCATCGTGCAGGACCGTCGAGGGGCAGGAGGGCGCCTTGCCGTCCCTCAGCTCGGTGCGACCGGGCACAGTCACCCTCTTGCTCCACGAGATGGGCTGGCGTGACACGTCCGTGGAAGCACCGCCGCATCGGCAGGAGCGCGAACGGGTCAGGACGCTGGACGCCGCAGCTCGACGGCGCCGAGCCGTGGTACGCCCGTCGCGTGCGCACCCGCTGGCCACTCAGGACCACCGCCCGTCGTCGGACGCCCGGTCTGCACTACGACGCCGGCTTCCTGTCGGAGGCGGCGAGGGGCGAGGTGCTGCGCTGGCTCGCGACGATTCACCCTCTCTGGGAGAACCGCTTCTCCGAGTTTCGTCCGCTGCCTCCGGGAGAGACTCAGCGGTCGCTCCTGAGGCCTGTCTACTGGCTGGGCAACTGGCAGTTCGCGTGCCTCGACTACTACCGGCCGCCTCACGTGCTCGACCGGTGCGTCGAGGCAGAGCCGTTTCCGCGCGCGCTGCGGCCGCTGGTCGATGAGATGGAGCAGCGCACCCGCGGCATGTTCCGCGACGACGAGGTGCCGCGAGGCTGGCGCCTCAACACGTGCCTGGTGAACTTCTACGGCGCCCGGCGGGAAGGCGACCGCTGGGTAGACGTCGCGCGGGTCGGCGAACACAAGGACTTCGAGCCCGGGCCCGTGGCGTCGCTCTCCCTCGGCGAGCGGGCGCTGTTCCAGTTCGTGACCTCGACGCGGCCCGGAGAACGCGATGGCGTGGTGGAGCAGCAGTGGCTGGACGACGGCAGCCTGCAGCTCTTCGGCGGCGACCAGTGGAAGCGCCGCACCTTCCACCGCGTGCAGCGCGTCGACACGAAGGGCGGGTTCCACTTCGCGGTGAACGTCGCCGACTTCGACACCCGGCGGATCAACTTCACCTTCCGCTACGTCCCGGACGAGCACGTGCAGCCGTACGCGAAGCTGTCTCCCGAGGCCCAGCGTGACGTGCTCGCCTCGATGCGCGAGCTCGCGAAGCACTCGCCCTTCTTCGCGCGCGCGCTCGCGGCGGCTCACCCCTCGCCGTCGTAGTGCACGCGGAGGGTCTCGATGGCCGCGCGGATGAGGGCGGTGACGGTCTCGGTGCGCTCGTGCCGCAACACCACATACCCGTCGCCCTCGTAGCCGTCGTTCTTCCGGGCGCCGATGGTGGGCAGGCGCGCCTCGACGAGGTGCGCCCCGAGGAGGGCGTGGGCCTCACGCAGGCCGCTGACTCCCGAGACGCGCCCGCGGCCGACCCCGCGGAGCCAGGCGGTGGCCGCCGCGAAGCGACGGTTCCACGGCGCGTCCAGGGCTCCGTCGATGACGGCGCGCGCCCAGGCCCGGTAGATGTCCACGTCGTTCACCACGCCCGTCATCTGGCAGAGCTGCGGCCCCGGCGGGCGCTGCGCAATCTCGCCGATGGCGATGGAGCCGTCGGGCCTGGCGAACCACTCCATGTGCGTCACGCCGTCATCGAGGCCCAGGGCGCGGATGGCGGCGATGCCGGCCCGCTTCGCGCGCTCGTAGGCTGGCCGGTCGACCTCCCGCGGCAGGCGACAGACCCACTGCATCCACGGGTGCTCGAGCACCTCGAGGCAGCCCGGCAGGTAGTCCGAGAACGAGAAGGCGCGCGGCACGCCGCCGACCGTGAGCGTCTCGAAGCTGTGCTCGGTGCCCACGAGGAGCTCCTCCAGCAGCACCGGCCGGTCGTGGGCAGGGGGCATGCGCTCGAGCACCTCGCGCAGCTCGTCGCCGGTGCGCGCCCGGAAGGTGGACTTCGCGCCGACGCCTGCTGGCGGCTTGACGACGAGGGGCAGGCCACACGAGTCGGCGAACGCCTCGGCCTCCCTCCCCGAGCGCACGAGGGCGTGGCGAGCGACCGGCAGGCCCGCGGCGCGCAGCGCGTCCTTCATCGCGGCCTTCTCCCGGAAGAGCACCGCGGTCTTCACGGGCGTCCCCGGCACGTCGAAGCGCTCGCGCACCTGAGCGAGCTGCACCATCAACACCTCGTTGATGCCGACGACGCGGTGGGCCCGGCCGTGCTTCTTCGTGAGGAGGCGGACGGCCTCGCAGAGGTCCTCGACGTCGGTGGCGTCATCGACGAGGGCCGCGTCATCGCAGGTAGCGCGCACCTCGTCGTTCAGCCGGCCGAACACGCCGAGCAGGCGCACGTCACCGAGGCGGGAGACCGCGCGGACGAAGCGCAGCACGTCGTAGCTGGGGAACGGCGCGGCGAAGATGACGTTGCGCACGGCGGCTCAGCGTGGCCGTTACGCGCTGGCGAGGCAATGCTGACCGCGCGACCCGACGCTCCAGCGACGAGGAGGAGGTGCTGCTCGAGGCGCTCCCTGACGCCAGCCCTCTGTTCGTCGGCCGGCTCACGCGTGGCGGCGCTCAGAGTCCGTCGAGCAGGCCCATGCGGTCCTTGAGGCGGAGAACCCGGCGCGTGGACTCCTCGAGGCGCTGCCTGGCCTTCGGGCTCTCCTGCGCGAGGCGCTCGAGCACGCCGATGGGGTCGATGCCTCTGTCCCAGTCCGGCGGCGCGGTGGTGAGGATGAGGTCGTTCCCCGCGAGGAAGGCCTGCTTCAGGACGTCTTCGGTCGTGCCTTCGAGGCTGTCGGCGAGCACCTGAATGGCGATGTCGTCGGTGACGGCGAGCCAGTCATGCTCGTGGACGAGGGCCACCAGCGACGGAGAGAGGATGGCGGGCTTCCCGTCGAAGGCCGCGTACGCCACGTTGGCCAGCATGACGCCGCCGAGCACCGGCGCAGCGTCGGCGAACACCTTCGCCTCGGCCAGCACGCGCGCCTTCGGCCAGTCGCAGGTGACGAGGTGGTGGTCCGAGTCTCCGTCGATGTCACCGTAGCCGGGGAAGTGCTTGCCGATGGGCACCACGCCAGCCGCGAGCAGGCCGCTCGAGTAGGCGCGCGCCTTGCCGAGCACGACCGCCGCGTCACCGGAGTACGAGCGTTGGTTGCGCTCCATGTGCCCCGACGGCGCGACGTCGAGCACCGGCGCGAGGTTGAGGTTGAGGCCCAGCCACTTCATCGTGCGGCCCACCTTGAGGCCCCAGTCCTTCACCTCGTCATCCGACAGCGCGGCCATGTCGCGCGCCGAGGGCAGGTCCTTGAGCGCCTTCACGCTGGCCAGGCGGTTCGAGCGCCCGCCCTCCATGTCCACCGAGAAGAAGGGCGGAATCGGGGCGCGCGCGCGGGACTGGTCGATGCGCTCCTTCGCCTTCGTGGTGTTGCGCAGCATGGTGCCGAGGAAGAGGACCCCGCCGACGTGCACGGGGCCCGCCTTGTCGAGCTGCGGGTACGCGAGCAGCACCTGCGCCGCGCGCCCACGGGTGTCGAGGTTGGCGAGCACCCGCTCGACCCGCGCGTCGTCCACCGCCCGCTGCAGCGGAAACGGGTTCAGCTTCTGAGCAGCGGGCGCGCCGGCGTCCAGGGGCGGGACTGGTGACGCAGCGACGGGCGCGGGCACGATGCCCTCGCGAGGGCCGGCGTCCTGGGCAGCGGCGACGGCGGCAAGGACGGTGGCGAGGACCAGGGAGCTGCGGACGAGACGCACGAGGCGCGACTGTCTCATGGAACCGGGGGCGTTCGGGTTCCTCATCGAAGTGCGCCAGATGTTCCCATTGAACAGGCCACGAGCTTCATGGGAACAGCGCCTGCCGCCCTTCCCTTCCCCGGCGGCGGAGGCGCGTCACGAGGGCGAGCGCCGCGAGGACCAACGAGGGCATCAGGCCCACCGAGCCGCAGCCACACACCGGCACGAAGACGACCGGGTCGGTGGGAGCACCGTCGAACGAAGGTCCGGCATCGAACGGGCCTGCATCGGGCAACCCCGCGTCTTGAAGCGGTTCGGGAATGATGACGGCCGCGTCGAGGCCGCCGTCGAACGAAGGTCCCGCATCGGGCAGGCCCGCGTCTTGAAGTGGTTCGGGATTGATGACGGACGCGTCGATGCCACCGTCGAGCCGCGGGTTCGGTTGGAGCGCAGTGTCGATGAGGCGGAGCTGGACCCGACGCGCGCCATCGTCCGGGTCGAACACGTCCCACAAGACCACGCCCACGCCGACGGGAGAGCCCGCGATCGAGAGGTTCGCGACATCACCAGCGCCGAGGTCGAAGGACGAGGGCGACGCTCCCGCAACGAAGGCTCCGCGCACGACGCGTGTGGCGTCAATCCACGCGAAGAGAATGCCGGTGCGGGTATGCACGACCAGCGGGCCTTCGACCGCGCGCTCACGCGACGAGAAGAGGAGCTGGCTCGTCATGCCGGCGATGACCCTTCCGTCGATGCCGGTCTCACTGCGGAACGCGAGCGTCAGGCCTCCATCGGCGCCGGCAGCGGCGCAGACGTTGGACTCGAGTCCATCGGTGGGCTCCAGCCACGCCATCGTGCCCGCGTCGCCGTCGTGAACCTGCTGGTAGAGGAGCCCTCCGTCCGTCGCGATGGGCAACCAGAACCAGTCGCCCACCTGCGCCGCGCACGACGGCATCAAGCCGGCGACGTTGAACCTGGGTTGGGTCTCGACGTTGGCGCGGGCCTGGGTCCCAGTGGTCGAGCGCCCCCATTGCAGGACGACCCGGTCGCCGAGCACCGCGCCCGACCAGGCGCCCTGAATGGCGAGGACTGGGCCCAGCGTGAACCCCTGACCCGACCGCGAGAGTGCCGAGACGACTCGCGAGCCAGGCGACCCCCGCTGCACGGCGAGCGCGCCTCCATCAGGGCTGCGGAGCAGGAGCGGCTGAGATCCCACGGGCAGCGGCTGCGCATTGGCCACTGGCGAGGGTGCGGTGAGGCCTCCATCGAGGTCAAGGAGGCTGGTCATCAGTCGGAAGGTGCCCCCCGGTTGAGCCTCGTCCCACGCGACCACGAACGCGCGATCCGCGTCGGACCACACGGCTGCAGGGAAGCGCTGCGTCGCTGGAGCCTGCAACAGCTCTCGCGCAGGTTCTGGCGAGACAACCGGGATCGATGCGCCGCTGACGTTCACCTGTTGAGCGAAGACGCCGCCGCCATCCAGCGATGTGGACAGGACGAGCCCCTGCTGCTCGCTGCCCGTGAAGGTGAGGGTCCGGTGCCCGGTCACCAACGACGCAGCCTGACCGGCTGTGCCAGCCGGCGTAAGGAGGGCTGCGTCGCAGAGCCGGTCGCCCTGCTGTTCCCACGTGGCCAGCTGAGCCGTCCGGGTCGCCGCGATTCCGGCAAACGTGAAAGGCGCGGGGGTCTGCGTGCGGAGAGGCGTGTTTCCCAGGAAGGAGTAGCTCGTCCACGAACTGGAGCTGCGGACGGCGAAGCGATGGACCACTGGAGAGTCCAGGATCTGGACCCCCGTCGCGCCTATCGCGCCTGTGACGAGCTGCTGTCGGATCACACTCAACGGGAGCCCGCCCACGAGCGTGACGACGGGGAGGGCCTGGCTGTTCACCCACCCAACGAGAAAGCCCCCATCAACCTCGCCGATGCTGAGCGAGACGATGTCCGGGCCCGCGTCGATGGTGAGGGTGGTGGGCCCGGCGTCCACCGCAGTCGCGGCGGGCGGCCAACGCTCCAGGAAGACGGACTCGTCCGAGTACCAGGCGGCGACCAGGCTGCTGGCGCTCGCCCCGAGCACCGCCATGTCCGCGAAGCGTGAGCGACCAACGCTCGTGAACAGGGTCGACCACGAACCGAAGACCCCACCGTCACCGCTCATGCGAACGACGAGCGCCGTGCCTCCGTCCGGAGAGGGGATGACGTGGCCGATGAAGGTGTTCGAAGCGGTCGACACCACCGAGAGCGGCTCTGGCTGCAGGGTCGCGGGCGGGCCTCCGATCGGTCGGCCCCGGGGGCGACTCACGTTCGTACCGTCGAAGGTCGTGACGAAGAGCGTCGCCGGGCCGTTGATGGCGGTGGGGCGTTGGTCCTTCCAGGCGATGACCCACTCGGTGCCGCTCGAGGAGACGCCGGGAGTGCCGATGAAAGGAACGGGCAAGGTGCTCGAGCGCGTGAGGTCGAGGGGCGGTGCGGCTGCGGGCGGCAGCATGGGCGGCACCTGCGCGAGGACCACGAGGAGTGTGGTGATCAATGCAGCTCCCGTCGGCCGGCCTCAGTGGGGAGTCTGACGAATCCGCCGCCGGACGAAAAGGAGGCTCAACAAGAACGCCACCGCGCTCACAGGGTCGCTACCGGTCGTACACCCACAGCCTGGTGGTGGCTTCTCGCCGCCAGACCCACCTGCGGAGCCTCCCGCTGCTGAGCCGCCTGCTGCTGAGCCGCCTGCTGCTGAGCCGCCTGCTGCTGAGCCGCCCGCTGCTGAGCCGCCTGCTGCTCCGCCGCCTGCTGAGCCGCCACCTGCCGAGCCGCCACCTGCTGAGCCGCCGCCTGCTGAACCGCCGCCTGCTGAGCCGCCACCTGCTGAGCCGCCTCCTGCTGAACCGCCTCCTGCTGAGCCACCACCTGCTGAGCCGCCGCCTGCTGAGCCACCACCTGGCGAGCCACCGCCTGCCGAGCCGCCACCTGCCGAGCCACCACCTGCTGAGCCGCCCGCTGCGGAGCCACCACCTGCCGAGCCACCACCCGCCGAGCCGCCCGCTGCGGAGCCGCCACCTGCCGAGCCACCACCTGCCGACCCGCCCGCTGCCGAGCCACCACCTGCTCCGCCGCCCATGACAGGCGCGCACATTCCATTCCACGTCGCGCCCGAGGACGGCACGGCGACTCCGTCCATCGCGAACACCGAGCGCTCAGTCGGGCTGATCTGCGCCGTGAAGAACAACCGCCCATTCCGAACGAAGAAGTCCTCCGGATTGCTGGACCATGGTCCCGGCCACAGGTCAGCGACGACCGACGCTCCACCGTCGGGCGTGACGAGGCCCAGCTCGGCGCCCTGCTCGCCGGCGCCGATGGGGATGATGAGACCTTCCGAGAGCCCAAGCAGCGTGCTGGGCCAGTCGGTGTTGCCACGCGTCAGGCTGGCTTCGTCCTCACCGAGCGGCGAGGTCCATGGGACTCCAGAGAAGACCTCGTCGCCTCCAGCCGACCGCGTCACCAGCAGCGTGTCGTCGAAGCGCCGCACCACCACGCGCTGGCCCCAGGGGACCAGGTCCATCGGCGGGTTCGAGAAGCTCAAGGTCCGGGTGGCGGCGCGCGATGGCCCAGCGCCTCCGTCGAAGGAGACGAGAGCGACGACGCCCATCGGAGACAGCGTGGCCACGAGGTGCTGCCGCCCGTCCAGCGAGAGGCTCTGCGTCCAGGGCACGGCGCTCGCGGGGCAGCGCAGGCCGCCGTCCTCCACCGCAACCCGCCCGAACGGCGTCAGCCTGGTGAGCGTCGAGGTGGGGCCGCACGAGCTGTTCCATGCGGTCAGCTCACCGTCGTGCGCGAAGAAGGCCTGCATGCGGCTGGGCCCGACGCCGATGCTGCCGAAGCCCTGGGTGCCGGCGGCCGTGCCGTCGCTGCGGTAGAGCGCGCCGGTGCTCGTCGCGAAGAACGAGCCGGCGCAGCCCTCGGCGACGAAGAGGGCGCGGCCGATGGTGCTGGTCGACGTCGCCAGCCGCAGGAGCGCCTCGGCGCCAGCGTCGGGCCGTACGAAGAGCGCATCGACCCCGCCATCGCCGACGGCCTCGAGCAGCACGCCCTCCCGGAAGGGCTTGAGGGTCCACGGCACGCCGAGGCTTCGCGACGGAAGCCCCGCCACCATCACGTCGAGCCGGGTGCCGTCGGTGCGATGCAGGGCGCGGGTCGTCGCGGCGCCGGTCCGCGTGACGGCCCAGGCCGAGCCCCCGCTCTCGACGAGCGGCGACTCCACCTGAACACCCTGAGAGCCCGGCACGAGCACGGTGCCGCCCGGCGTCCCGTCACTCGTGAAGAGTGCGAACCCTCCGTCCGACAGGCGGGCGTTGAAGATGACGCCGTCGCCGAACGGCGCCGCGCGCGCGTGGTTCCGCCCCGCCGCGTACCGTCCGCCCGGCGAGAGCTCCGTGCTGCCCCCATCGACGACGAGACGGAGCGCCAGGGTGCCCGTCGAGAAGAAGAAGCTGGAGTCGTCGGTGCCGAGCAGCGTGCCAGGGTTGCTGAAGAGCGGGGCCACCACAGAGGGCGAGAAGCGCCACAGCGTGCTGCTCGACTCGATGAAGACGGACGTGGTGGAGCTGCCCCGCAGGATGCCCGAGCTGGGCGCCGAGGCGTTGAGGCTGCGCGCCGTGCGGGTCCCCGGGCCCGTCGCGTCTGACAGGTAGTACTCGACGTTGAGCCCAGAGCCTGCTCGGAAGAGCGCGTCGGCGCCGGCGCGCATCAGCCCCTGCACGCCCGGGAGCATCGCGACGCGCGAGGTACCCGCCACGGTGCCGTTCGTCACCCACAGCCCATCGCCGTTGAAGACGAGCTGCCCGCTCCGCTCGACCGCCGAGAACGACTGGCCCGTCGCCAGCGTCAGCTCCATCAACTGCGTCACCGTCGTGCCGTCGGACGTGTAGAGCAGCGGTCCGCCGGAGGCGGGGTTTCGCTGCAGCCAGTACACCCGGTTGCCGACGGTGATGAAGCCGGTGCCGGGCACGAGGTCGAGGGTGATGAGCGCCGGCGACAGCCCGCCCACCATGCCGTTGCTCGAGTACAGGTACACCGTCGTCGATTGGCTGGCGGTGAAGAAGACGTGCGTCGTGGTCGCGACGAGGTGCTGCTCGATGGTGGGCAGGCTCCCGGTGCCGAAGACGTGCAGGTTCACCGTGCCGCCCTGCGTGCCGTCGGTGCGCCAGAGGTTGAGCGTGGTGCTCGCCGCCGGCCGCGCCGCGAAATAGAGGGCGCCGTTCAGCGCGACGTACCGGCCGATGGGCTGGTCGACGGACAGGGCGGTCGCCGTGAAGCCATCGGTGGACACCACGGGACCCGACGAGCTCACCACCAGCGCGCGCGTCGGCAGCGTGGGCGTCACGAGGTCGCCCCGGAGCCGCTGTCCGTTGAGCCGCACCTCGACGGTGCCGGCGCTGGTGCCGTCAGACGACCAGACGCCCGTGCCGGCCGTCGCGAAGCCGCCGATGAGCACCCTGCCGTTCGTCACCGCCAGCGTCCGGCAGCCGACGAGGGGCCCGGGCGCGAGGTCGCGCAGCAGCGACGTGCCGCCGACCGTGCCGTCCGTGCGCCACGGCTCGAGGCCGTGCGGCCCATCTTCGACGCACCACACCCACGTGCCGTTGGGCAGGCGCTGAAAGGGGGACGGCTGGTTCGCGCTGAGCAGGCCGCTCGAGACGACGCCGCCGAGCCGGGTGATGGCGCCAAGCGCCGACGCGGCCGAGGACGCGGACGAGGGCGGGGCCTCGCCGCCCGTGGAACAGCCGACGGCGAGCAACACGACGACCAGGGCACCCAAACGGAACATGCGAGCACTCGAGGGACGGCGAGAGAACGCGCCCACGTCACCACAGCCCGACGCGCTCCGACAGCGTCAGCGCGCCCGGCCCACCGCGATGACCGACAGCCCGAAGCGCTCGCCGACGGCTCTGTCCAGCAGCCTCCAGACCGGGACCAGCCGGTCGAAGAGCGAGGCCTCGACGTGAGGAATCTCCTCGCGTGCGAGCAGCCCACCCGTCAGCGCCCAGCCGGCGGTCGCGACCGCGTTGAAGTACTGCGTGTGCGTCACCTCGAGGCCGGCGCGCTCGAGCGCCTCGACGAGCGTTCGACGCGTGTAGCGGCGGTAGTGCCCCAGGTGCACGTCGAGGCGGTTGTGCAGCCACTCGTACGCCGGCACGAGGATGACGACGGCGCCGCCGGGGCGCACCAGCCGTCGGCAGTTCTCGAGCGCCCGCACGTCATCGGCGATGTGCTCGACGACGTTCAACGCGAAGACCGTGTCGAAGGCTGCGAGCTGCTGCGGGTACGCCTCGCCGAACCGCGGGTGCACGAGGTCGATGCTGACGACCGCACGGCCAGGGAAGTCCTCCTGCAGCCGCCGCACGTAGGGCGCGCGCAGGTCGCTCAGCACGAGGTCGCAGCCGTCGTCCAGGAAGCAGCGCGAGAGGTTGCCGATGCCGCTGCCCACCTCGAGCATGCGGCCGGTGCAGTGCGGCTTGATGGTCTCGTACATCCACCGGTTGAAGCGGCCGAGCTCCGAGATGGTCTCGAGGGCGGCCTCGCCGACGGGGTCGTGACCCGCGCCGCCTTCGCTCATCGCCCCAGCCCGTACTTCACGATGCAGCGCACGGCCGAGACGCCGTCCTTCCAGTTGATCTTCTTCCCTTCCTCGTAGGAGCGCCCGAAGTAGCTGATGCCGACCTCGTAGATGCGCACGCCGGGCAGCTTCGCCACCTTCGCCGTGACCTCGGGTTCGAAGCCGAAGCGCTTCTCCTGCAGCGTCGGCGCGACCTGCTTGATGACGTCGCGGCGCCACAGCTTGTAGCAGGTCTCCATGTCGGTGAGGTTCAGGTTGGTGAACGCGTTCGACATGGTGGTGAGCACGCGGTTGCCCACGGTGTGCCAGAAGTAGAGGACGCGGTGGGGGTGCGCGCCCATGAAGCGCGAGCCGTAGACGACGTCGGCGTGCCCATCGAGCACCGGCTTGAGCAGCACGTTGATCTCGGTCGGGTCGTACTCGAGGTCAGCGTCTTGAACGACCGCGAAGTCACCGGTGAAGGCGCCGAGCGCGGTGTGGAGCGCGGCGCCCTTGCCCTGGTTCTTCGCGTGCTGCTGGTAGACGACGTCGACCTTCGGGTTGTCGCGAATGAAGGCGCGCACCTCGGCGTCGGTGTTGTCCTTCGAGCAGTCGTTCACGACGACGAGCTGGGTCTTCACGCCGCCGATGAATTGCACCGAGGCGACGCGCTCGAGCAGCTTGCGCACGTAGCGCTCTTCGTTGAACACCGGGATCAGGATGCTGAGCGTCTGGGCCATCGCGCGAGGCGCCTAGCACGGCCCGGGACAATGTGGAGCGCCACGCGCAGGAGCGGCGACGACCTCAAGCCCGGCTGACGGCCGTGCGGCGCCTTCGCACGAGCGCGAGCAGGCCGAGGAGTGGAGCTGCGGGCACGCCTGAACACCCGCACGGGGCGGGGACGAAGACGGTGGCTGTCCCGCCACCCGCGGATCCGCCACCTGCTGCGCCGCCTCCCGCACCACCTGCAGTTGCGCCGCCTCCCGCGGTTCCGCCGCCCGCTGTTCCGCCCGTCCCGCCTGCTGTTCCGCCACCCGTCCCGCCTGCTGTTCCGCCACCCGCCCCGCCTGCTGTTCCGCCTGCTGTTCCGCCTGCTGTTCCGCCAGCCGTCCCGCCTGCTGTTCCGCCTCCCGCGCCACCTGCAGTTGCGCCTCCCGCGCTCCCGCCGCCCGCTGTTCCGCCACCTGCTGTTCCGCCACCCGTCCCGCCTGCAGTTCCGCCACCCGCCGCCCCGCCTGCAGTTCCGCCACCCGCCGCCCCGCCACCCGTTGCTCCGGGGAGCACCGTGATGGTGATGCTTCCGGAATCCCCCAGGACCGAGTCGCTGACCGTGAAGGCGCACGTCGTGGTTCCAGGGACGGTGGGTGTCCAGGTGACGACGTTGCCGTTGAGCACCATGCCCGCTGGGCAGTTGAGCAACGAGAAGGTCAGTGGATCGCCATCGGCATCAGCTGCCGGGAGCGGGAACGTGATCGTCAGGTTCTGCTGCCCTGTCATCACCAACGCCTGCGCAACTGGCGCCTCGTTGTTGACGACCTTCCGTCCGATGATCCGCGGCGCGTTCGCCGACGCCGTGAACGAGCTCCAGATCACGAGGCACTCTCTCGCCTGACACGAGACCGCGGGCGACGTCGCATCGACTGTGTCGTCAATCAGGAAGGGCGCTCCGACGAGCCCGCCATCGGAAGCCAGCCGATGTGCGCGCACCGAGAAGTTCATGGCCGTCGAGTCGTCGGCCCAGACGACGTGCGTGTGCAGCCCATCGAAGGCGACCGCAGGCCCGTGCTGAGGTCCAACGGTCCGCGCGACCTCAATGCCGCCGGGGTCGAGCACCCCGCCATCGGTTGACACCCGCGCAGCGAAGACGCCCGGTCCATTTCGGGTGTCGCGCCAGGCGACGACGAACTGGGACCCGGCGAGCGTCGCGACCGGTCGCTCCTGAACGCCAGGCGCCGCGCTGATGACGAAGTCAGGAGTCGGCGTCAGCCCGCCATCGAAGAGCAGCGCTCCGTGCACATCCCAGCCGCCGAGGCGGGAGTCCTGCCAGCTCACGAGCAGGGTCCCGTTGCCAGCCAACGACGCCGCGTGCTGAGCGCCGGGACTCGAGGCAATGGAGACTGGCTGGCCGTCGATGGGGCTGCCAGCGCTGCTGATTCGGCGTGCGTACAGCTTGCTGGGGACGTCTTGCTGCCACACGACGACGAAGGCAGTGCCGTTCCACGCGACGACTGGTCGTTCCTCGATCGCGGCGGTCATCGCGACGGAGATGCCGTTCTGGTCCAGGACCGTGCCAGCGCTGGTGACCCGCGCACCGAAGACCTCAGCGCCCATCCCCGAGCCAGTGTCCTCCCAGACGACGAGCGACGTCCCCGTGGAAGGATCGGCTGCGAGCCGCGGATTGACCTGCGGCCCTGACGAGTCGCTGACGAGGAACCCGGCAGGATCCAGCATCTGGCCGGTGGTCGAGACGCGGGCGCCTCTGATGTCCGAATCGGTCACCCCCAAACGCCAGTCTTCCCAGACGACGAGGTAGTGCGTGCCAGTGAAGACCATCGCCGGGTTTCGCTCAGGCACGACGCCCTGGCTGATGAGGATGCCAGCATCTTCGATGACGCCCGCGTCAGGCTGCAGGCGCGCCCCGTAGATGTCCGATGTCAGCCCATTTCGCGTGTCGGCCCAGACGACGAAGTAGCCGCCGGGAGCCGCCGTCACCGCGGGAGTCGTCTGCTGCCCAGCCGCCGTCGAGATACCGACTGTCGCGGGATCCAGCACCGCCCCGGCAGCAGAGACCCGCCCACCCCTGACGTCGGAGCTCGGCACGTCCTGCCACACGACTTGAAACCCTGACGCACTCCCCGCCACTGAAGGGCGCACCTGCATTCCAGGCGCGTCCGTCAGCACCAGGACGCCGCCCTGCGCCATGCCCTGTCGGTTGAGCCTCACGGCGGAGATGTTGAAGTCACTCAGGTCGTCCTCCCAGACCATCAACGTCGTCCCGACGCCATCACTCGCCGCGGCGGGTCTTCGTTGCCCTCCGGGGGTTGGCACCCGGGTCGCAGAGCCAACCCCGGCGTCGTGCTGAACCACTCGCGCGGCGACCCCGTTCATGGAGCTCTGTTCTTCGAACGCGACCAGGAACGCCTCGCCATTCCAGGTCACCGCAGGAGACACCTCTGCCAACATGGAGTTGGCGATGGGGAACGTGGGCCCCAGGATCCATCCTCCTGCAGGCACGAAGCGACCCATGATGTCAGCGGCCACCAACCCCTGCTGCCAGACGACGAGGCAGCGACCGGCCCCATCACAAGACACCGCCGGGCTCGACTCGGCGTCCGCCGACGTCGCCACGCCGACGCCTCCCACGGCGTCGAGCAACGCGCCGGACGGAGCGACGCGCAGACCGAAGACATCGGTGCTGAGGTTTCGCGAGTCCCTCCAGACCACCAGCCACGACGAGCCCGTCCAACTGACCGCGGGCGTCGCTTGGGCCGCAAGATCTCTCGTGAGCTGAAGGCCGAAGGGGTCGAGCACCAGACCGAGCGCCGAGACGCGGGTCGCGACGATCTCAGCCGACGCCAGCCCGTTGTCCTGCCAGACGACCAGCAGCGTTCCACCTCCCTGGGCCACCGCGGGGTCGCTCTGCACGCCCACGGCGGGCGTCGGGAGCGGGGTGTCGATGGGCATGCTCATCATCGAGACGACCGGATCGAGCACCGCAGGCCAGCTGGTCCGTTCGAGGACCGCCTCGGGCACGGTCAGGACGATGGCTGCGCTCTCGAACCGGGCTGGCACGGGTGTCGCGCGGCCTTCGCGGTCGAGCCAGGTGCCGTGACCGTATCGAACGCTCAACGGCCCGGCGGCGAAGTGCAGGCCCGTCTCGGTGGCAGCCAGCAGGCGTCCTTCGACGGGAACCCGCACCTCGATGGACCCGGCGCCGAGCGGCGGCGCGTCGAACCGCCACCGCTGCTCGATGCCCTTGCTCGAGTTCTCGTACTCCTCGACGACCGCGCCACGCTCGACTGCGAGGGCGCCGGTCGGGAGCTGCCTCGCGTTCCACGAGGTCGTCAGGGCGTGGCCATCACGGGTGACGCTCGCAGCGCCGAGCCTGAACGTGCCGCGCGCCAGGCCGTCAGCCGAGGTCACGCCCAGCCCCGACGGCGAGAGGGAAGCAGCCCACGTCAGGTCGTCGGCTTCCCAGACTCCGTTCGTCTGTCTCCAGGCGAAGTGCACCCGCCGCATGACGTTCGCGAGGTCGATGCCCTCGGGAGGGACCGGGCCTGCGGGTGGAGGGCTCTGGCTGCTGCATGACCACGCCACCGCCGCCACGATGAGAAGTCCCGTCCGCACGCCTTCACCCTACCACCTGCGACGAGTCGGCAGGCGCGACCGCGGGGCACGTCAGCCGAGGCTCCTTGCGCTAGGCTTCATCATCAGGAGGCTCTCATGCCGATGCCAGTCGTCCGCGACTTCATGGACACCCAGGTGCACACGGTGTCGCCGGACCTGCCGATCCTCGACGCGGTGGACTTCCTGCTCGAGAAGCACGTCACCGGCGCGCCCGTGGTGGACGGCGAAGGCCGGCTCATCGGCATGTTGACCGAGAAGGACTGTCTGCGGCTGCTCTCGAGCGGCGTGAATGGTGACGTGCCGAAGGGCTTCGTGCGCGACTTCATGACGACGCGCACCGACTCGGTGACGCCCGACATGAACATCTACTTCGTCGCCGGGCTCTTCCTGGGCGCCAACTACCGCCGCTTCCCCGTCGTCGAGAAGGGCAAGCTCGTCGGCGCCATCACGCGGTTCGACATCTTGCGCAGCATTCGCAAGGCGCTCGGGAGCTGATCAGGTCTCGAGGCAGCGCCCCGTTGCGTCGCCCGCTTCAAGGTGGCGAACGGCGTGAGCTCCACCGGTCAGGCGAAGAGCTGTCCCCGCAGGCAACGTCGCGGCGCTGCCTGCACCAGGCCGTCCGGACGCGCCCCTGCCGACAGCCGAGCGCTGATCAGCTCACAGGCAGCGCGCGGCGCACGCGTTCTGGACACAGGACCAGGCGACCCCCGCGTCGCCACACTGCGGCGTCGAGAAGACCCCGGTCGGACAATCGGCATCCACCAGGCAGGCGCCCTGCAACGTGCACCGCTTGCCGGCGGTCGCGTCGAGCCGGCAGTACTGGCCGCTCTCGCACGAGCCGACGGTGCCCTCGGGAGAGAAGGAGCACGGCTTGCCCTCGTTCCACCGGCAACTGCCGCGGTGCAGAATCGCCACGCCCGCCTGCTGTGCCTGGCAGGGGTTGCGGTAGGTCGCGAAGTCCACCCCGCACACCTGGTCCCAGCTCGTGTTCGCGCACACGCGCCAGTCGATGCACTTCCGCTCCACGCGGCACGCGGTCACCGGGTCGAGCCCACCGCCCACCGAGATCTGCTCCGAGCCGCACGCCGGGTTCAACACCGCGGGGCAGGAAAGACAGCACCCGGCCTCGCACTTCACCGCGCCCACCTGGTTCCCGCCGGCGCAATCGCTCGCGTCGTTACACACCTGAGACTCGTCGGTGCACCGCTGACATGACGGGTCGTTCCGGTCGGTGTTCCCGTCGCAGTCGTCGTCGATGCCGTTCGCGCACAGCTCGCGCGCGCCCGGGTGCTGGGCGCGGCTGCCGTCGTTGCAGTCTCCGAGCTGCTTCCCCGGGCAGCTGATGGAGCGGTCCCCGGTGAACGCGTAGCCGTCGCCGTCCACGTCGCGGCAGGGGTCGAGCTCGCACCACCCCGGCGCACAGGGGCAGGTGAAGCACACGACGGGACCGCGACAGACGTGCTGCTTCGGGCACTGCGCGTCGGTGCGGCAGCCGGGAATGCAGGTCGCGTCGTGCGCCCCGTTGCAGCCCTCGCAGATCATCCCGCCGGGGCACGACTCGTCCCCCGCGCAGGCCGCCGCCAGCAGCGTCGGCCCATTGCTGGTGCCCGCGGCCGGCAGGCGCTCGTCAACCCCACCACACGCCGCGACCGCGCACGCCAGCATCAGATTTCCGAGGAGCCGTTGCATGACAGCGCCCCACAGAGCACCCGCCATGCCGGGTGGATCAGCCGCGAAGTGCGCGAGATGACGACCCCGCGCCGTCAGGCGACCTCGGATTCCCAGCGCGGCGGCTTCCAGGCGCCCTGCGGCGCTCCGTAGAAGGCGTCTGGGTCCACCAGCAGCGACTCGAAGGGCGCGCGCGGAAAACGAATGCGGCCCAGCGTCGGCGGCTCGCCGGGCTTCGGGTCCACCGCCACGAGGTTGGTGTGGCCACGAATGGCGAGCCTGCCGGTGGTGAGGTTGTCGACGCGGTAGTGGAAGTCGAGGAAGACCCGGCCGAGGCGGGTGAGCGCGACGCGAATCGAGAGCTGGTCTTCGTAGCCGATGAAGCTGTCGAAGCGCACGTTGAGCTGTCGCATCGCCAGCCAGTGGCCCTTCTTCACCAGCTCGATGGCCGGCTCGTTGAAGCGCCTGAAGAAGGCCTCGCGACCGCGCTCGAACCACGGCGCGACGTTGCCGTGGTGCACGTAGCCGAGGCCGTCGGTCTCGGAGAACGTCACGCGGTGCTCGACGTGCGCGGTGACGGCGTCCCAGTTGGTCGTCATGCCGGGCTTGTGGACGGTGCGGCGGGCGACGTCAACGGCTATGCCCCCGTCGATGTCGAAGGCCTTCACCAGCGAGGAGACCGAAGACACGTCGGTCGCCGGCCGGCCGCCGAAGCGCGTGGCGCGTGGCCAGGAGCGGCCCATCACGCCCGAGGGTCACCGCGCCCTGGTGGACGAGCTGGAGGCGCTCGAGTCGACGGGCCGGGCCGCGCTGCGCGCGATGACGGTGGAGCACGAGCGGGAGCAGGCGAAGCGGCAGCTGGAGACGCGGCTGGCGATGATCGACGCCACGCTCGAGAGCGTCCGGGTGGTGCAGCCCCCGGAGCAGGACGACGGCGTGGTGCGCTTCGGCAGCGTCGTCACGCTCGCCTGGGCCGACGGGCGCGAGCAGACGGTGCGGCTCGTGGGCCCCGACGAGGCCGACGTGAAGCACGGCAAGCTGTCCATCGAGTCGCCTCTGGCGCGGGCGCTGCTCGACGCGAAGGAAGGGTCGACCGTCGAGGTGGAGCGGCCCCGCGGCGTCGAGGAGGCCACGGTGACGCGCGTGCGCTCGCGGTGAAGGCGCTCAAACGCCCGCTCGGTGCTGATCGCGACGAGGTGCCTCGAGACCGAGGCCGCCCAGCAGGCCGTCAGCAACGGCCACGCGGACCTGGGCGAAGGTCTCGAGGCCGCCCGCGCGCGACGAGCGCCCTCGTCGCCGGCCGGTGAGGTCCTGACCGGGAGGCGCTGGGGACTGGAAGACGTCCCGGAGTCGTGCTCAACCCCACGCGATGCTCACCGTCGGAGACCTCGCTCCAGACTTCGAGGCGGTGGACTGCCGCGGCGAACCCGTGCACCTCGCCAGCTACCGCGGCCAGCGCCGGGTGGTGCTCTTCTTCTTCCCGAAGGCGTTCTCACCGGCGTGCACGCTCGAGGTGCGCAACTTCCGCGACAACTACGAGCGCATCAGCCAGCTGAACGCCGAGCTCATCGGCATCTCGGTGGACCGCGCCGAGCGGAACTGCCGCTTCGCGGTCGAGGAGGGCCTGCAGTTCCGGCTCATCGGCGACGAGTCGCGGGCCATCTCGGAGAAGTACGGCGTGCTGTGGCCGGTGCTGCGGGTGGACCGGCGCGCGACCTTCGTCATCGGCCTCGACGGCCGCATCCAGGACGTCTTCCACCACGAGGTGCAGGTGTACCGCCACCTGGAGGACGTGCTCGACCGCCTCGCCGCGACCCGGTCGCCAGCGCAGCCCTGAGGTCGTCAGCGCAGCGCGTCGAGCTGTCGCCGCGCCTCGTCGCGCTGGTCGAGCAGCACGATCATCTCGCGGTGCAGCTGCTCGTACTGACGGTTGGTGTGCGCCAGCTCGGTGCTGGTGTGGGCGAGATCCTTCTCGAGCTGCGCCACGGCGGCCTGGAGCGACGCGGTCGCGCCCTGGTGTGCGGCCGTCGCGTTCGCCAGCTGCGCCTGCGTGTCGGTGAGCTGCGCCTCGAGCTCGCGTGTGCGGTGGCGGGCCTCGAGCAGCCGCTGCGCGGTCATCTGGTGCTTCTCTTTCTCCTTCTGGAACTGCCCGTCGGCCTCCGCGCGCCGGGCCTCGGCCTCGTCGAGGGCCTTCTGGTGTCCGAGCTGCAGCTGCCCTCGGGCCTTCGCCTCCTCGTCGCGCACGGCCTGCACCGCCGCCTCGAGCTCGGCGACCCGCGCGTGCAGCTTCTTGCGGTCGCTCTCGGCGCGCGCGAGCTCGACGTTCAGCTCGTCCCGCCGCGCGCGGATGCCTGCGAGGTCGTGCTCGAGCTGGTTGACGCGCGCCCCGAGCTCGGCGAGCCGCGCCTGCGCCGCCTCGCCCTGGGCCTGGTGTTGCGCGAGCTGCGTGTCGGCGTCCTGCTTGAGCTGCTCGAGCTCCCAGACGCGCGCCTTCGCGCCCGCGAGCTGCCCCTCGAGCTCGGCGGCGCGCCCGGCCGTCTCGCGCACCACGGCGAGCTCGGCCTCGACCGCCGCGAACTTCCCCAGCACGCCCCGCCCGTTTTCCTGCTCGGCCAACAGCTGCTCCTCGAGCGTGAAGGCCGCGCGCTTCGCCTCGGCCAGCTCAGCCTCGAGCGCTGCCACGCGCTCCTCGGCCACCTCGGCCCTCGCCCGCTGCTCGTCTGCCTCGCGCTGAGCCGCTGGATCGAGCGCGGGCACCTGGGCCGTCCCTGGTCGGGCGACCTCTTTGAGCGCCTCGAGCTCGGCCTCCAGGGCCGCCACCCGCTGCTTGTGCTGCTTCGCCTCGGCTTCGGCGTCGGCGAGCGACTGGTCGAGCGCCTTGACGCGCTTCTCGAGCACCTCGGGGTCGAGCCTCGAGACGTTGGTGCTGTCCTCGGCGTGGCGCTGCACGGGCGGCAGCGTGGCCAGCGGGTCGAGCCCCTCGAAGTCGATGGCGATGCGGCCAGTGCGATCGCCCGCCATGAGAGCGGCGCGGGGAATGGCCGCGGTGGCTGCGTCCATCTCGGCCTTCTGCTCGGCCTTGCGCAGGGCCTGCTGCGCATCGAGCACCTGCTGCTGCAGCTCCCGGTTCTTCGCGCGCTCGGCGTCGAGGGCCTTCCGGGCCTGCTCGTGCAGGTCCCGCTCGTCGGCGAGCTCCTGCTGGGTGGACTTGAGCTCGCGCGCTGCGCTCTTGAGCAGCTCGTGGAGCTTCGCGCTGTCCGGGGCGCTCGCCATGGCGTGCCTTCTGTCTAGCAGGGTGTTGAGAAGTGAGGTCTGACGGACAGCATGGCTGTTCAGTCCTCCGGTTCGCCGCTCGCCGCCTGACTTCTTCAGGCGGCTTGCAGCTTGGCGATGCGAAGCAGGTTGTACGCCGCCGCGACGAAGAAGGCGGCCATTGCTGTGCGCGCCTTCCCGATGAACCGCGACTTCCGCATCCCGCCGACCGCCTTCATCCAGCCCCACACTTCCTCGATGAGCTTCCGCTTCCGCTGGCTCACTGCGTAGCCGGGCGGCGACGTGGTGCGGGCGTCGACGGCGGACCTCCTGCGCTTGCCGATGTTCTGCGCCACGTGCGGCGTCACGTTGAGTTGACGGCAGTTCGCGACGAAGTCCTTCGTGTCGTAGCCCTTGTCCGCGCCCACCGTGATGCGCTTCATCCCTCCCAGCCTGAAGAGCATCCCGATGGCGCTGTCCCGTTCGGCGGTGCCTGTCGCCTGCTCGAGCTGCAACTCGACGAGGATTCCGTTCTCGTTCTCGATGAGCCCGTTGAGCGAGTAGCTCAGCTTCGCCGTCTGGCCGTTCGACTTGCGCATCAGCTTCGCTTCCGGGTCCGTCGTGGACTCGTGCGTCTCGTTGCTGCGCTTCTCGCCGTGGAAGTCGACTGTCGGATTACCGGGGTCGTCGGGTGGCTCTCTGTCCTCTGGCTTCTCGTCCTTCGGCCGGAACGACTTCAGCGAGGCCCAGGCGTCGATGAGCGTCCCGTCGGCACTGAAGTGCTCCGACGACGTCAGGCCGCGCTCTTTCGCCTGCGACACCACCGCCGCGAAGAACTGCTCCGCCACCTCGTGCTTCATGAGCCGCTCGCGATTGAAGCTGAACGTGCTGTGGTCGAACGAGCGCTCCTCGAGGTCCATGTCGAGGAACCAGCGGTACAGCAGGTTGTAGTCGAGCTGCTCGCAGAAGAGCCGCTCACTCCGCACACTGTGCAGCGCCATCAAGAGCGTCGCCTTCAGCAGGCGCTCGGGCGGAATGCTGTGGCGCCCGCGCTTGCTGTACATCCCGTCGAACACCGGCGACAGCTCGCGCAACGCCTCGTCGGCCAGCGCCTTCACCGCGCGCAGTGGGTGGTCCTTCGGGACCCGCTCTTCTGGCGTCCGGAGGCTGAGCATCGAGGTCTGCGTCTGCGGCTTGCCGCGCATGCGCGGACAAGATCACGTCCCGAGGCGGGGCGCGATCGCCGCGGGGCATTTCTCAACAGCCTGCTAGCGCAAGCGCGAGCCGAACAGATCGCCCGTCAGCCCTTCTTCTTGAACTTCACGAAGTAGTTGTTGACCGCGGCCTCGAGGAGCTCGCCAGAGAGGTGGGGGATCTCTCCCTTGTAGTTGGCGATGTCGATGACCTGGTCGATGAGGTCGCGCGGCTGGCACGCCGCGAAGGGGCGGTTGTGCGGCCGGTAGTGTGCCTCGATGAGCCAGTCGATCATCTCGGCGTCGTACTGGATGTTGCGCTTCTGACAGACGCCTTCCCAGATGTGGTGGAACTGCTCCTGGTCGGGCGGCTTCACCTCGAGCTTGTAGCGAACGCGCCGCAGGAACGCGTCGTCGACGAGGTCGGCCGGGTCGAGGTTGGTGGAGAACGCGACGAAGACGTTGAAGGGCACCTGCAGCTTCTTGCCGGTGTGCAGGGTGAGGAAGTCGATCTCGCTCTCGAGCGGCACGATCCACCGGTTGAGCAGGTCGATGGGTGACACCTTCTGCCGGCCGAAGTCGTCGATGAGCAGCATGCCGTTCGTCGCCTTGAGCTGGAACGGCGCCTCGTAGAACTTCACGTCGGGCGAGTAGATGAGGTCGAGCGTCTCGAGGGTGAGCTCACCGCCGACGACGACGAGCGGACGGCGGCAGCGCACCCAGCGCGCGTCCGCGGCGGGGGCGTTCGGGTCCTCGGTCACCGGCTTGTGCAGGGTCGAGTCGTAGACGCGGATGATGAAGTCGTCGATGAGCAGCGCGTGCGGCACCCAGATGTCGCCGTCGTAACACTCGACGAGGGCCTGGCAGAGCGCGGTCTTTCCGTTGCCGGGCGGGCCGTAGAAGAAGACGGCCTTGCCGGAGTTGATGGCGGGCCCCAGGCCGTCGAACACGTAGTCCTTCACGACGAGGTTGCCGAAGCTCTGCTCCATCCTCGCGCGGTTGACGCGCATGCCCCGCACGGTCTGCACGTTGACCGCCTCGAACCAGTCTTCGAGCCGCACCGGCGCGGGGCCGTTGTAGCGGTTGCGGTCGAGGATCTGCCGGATGAGGTCGGTCGCGAAGGTGGTGAGCGTGAAGATCATGCCGGCCTTGCCGACACCCATGCCCGCGCCGCCCTTCAGGTCGATGTACTTCGACTTCCGGAGGCTCTCGATGACCTCGTCGATGATGACCTGCGGCAGCTTGATGCGGTTGGCGATGTCCGAGCCGCGCATCTCGCCAGCGAAGAACAGCGCCTTGAGCACGAGCTCTTCCACCATCGTGGTGGACAAGCCGGTCTCGAGCATCGAGCGGGGCTGAGGCGGGAAGAAGCGGGTCTGCCCCCCCGCGCCCCGACGGAGAGGCTGCGACGCGCTCTGCCCACCGCCTCGCGGCGCCCCGGGGCTGCTGCCGGAGCTGCCGGGCGGCCGGGGCGTGCCCTGCTGACCACCTCCAGACCACCCCTGCGAGCCAACCCCGGTCCCCCGGCGCGCCGGGATTCCCTGGGTGACGGAAGGGCGGGGGCCGGGAGAGGACGGGCGCGGACGCTCGTCGTCATCCGAGCCGCCGGCGCCGACGAAGGTCGAATCACGAGGCATGGGTGCAGCGTAGCCGATCGCGGCCCGGGAGCGAGCGCACACCCGGGCTGGAGCCAGGTGAGGCTCGCCGCGGTCAACGCGCCTGGCTCAGGGCGAACGGTGCGCGGGCGACCGCAGCTCGGTGCGCACGTCCCACAGCTCGGGGAAGAACGTGAGCTCGAGCGCCCGCTGGAGGAAGGTGACCCCCGACGAGCCCCCCGTGCCCTGCTTGTGTCCGATGATGCGGTGCACCGTCTTCATGTGACGGAAGCGCCAGAGCTGGAAGCGCTCCTCGACGTCGATGAGCTTCTCGGCCATCTCGTAGGCGTCCCAGTGCTGCTCCGGGCGCTCGTAGACGTCGCGGAACAGCCGCACCACGTCCTCGCTGCGGCGGTAGGGCTGGGTGAAGTCGCGCTCGAGCCGGTCCTTCGGCACCGCGAAGCCGTGGCGCGAGAGGTAGCGCAGGAACTCGTCGTAGAGGCTCGGCTGGGCGAGTCGCTTCGCGAGGAAGGCGTGCACCGCTTCGTCCTGCCGATGCGGCAGCAGCAGGTTCGCGTCCTTGTTGCCCAGCATGAACTCGAGCGCGCGGTACTGGAATGACTGGAAGCCCGAGCTGCGGCCGAGGGCGTCGCGGAACTGCAGGTACTCGCTCGGCGTCATCGTCTCGAGCACGGCCCACTGCTCGAACAACATGCGCTGAATGTGCGCGACGCGAGAGAAGATCTTGAACGTCGCCTTCAGCTCGTCGCGCTTGACGAACTCGAGGGCGGCGTCGAGCTCGTGAAGCATCAGCTTCATCCACAGCTCGCTCGTCTGGTGTTGCACGATGAAGAGCATCTCGTCGTGCACCGGCGAGCGCGGCGCCTGCGCCGTGAGAATGCGGTCGAGCTGCAGGTAGCCGCCGTACGTCTCCTGGCGGGCGAGGTCGACGTGAATGGACTTCTCGAGTTCGCGTGAGTTGTTCATGCGGGCTCCTCAAGACGACGAAGGCGGTCGCCCCGATGGTGGGACGACCGCCCGTAGCACTGCGCGCCGGTCAACACGACGGCGAGCGCCGACGCAGCCCGTCAACCGCGCTTCTTGCGCGCCTCGGCCAACGCCTTGGCGCCCGCGCGGCCACGCGGCAGCGGCATGTTCTTCACGCTCTGCGGCTTCGCGTCCTCGACCCAGTCTGCAGGCAGCCGACCGGTCTGGTTCAGCATGCGGTACTTCTGGTAGTGCGCCGCGCAGTACCCCTTCGCGCGGGCCGGGCGCTTGCAGCCGATGATGGCGCACAGCCGCTGGTCGCCGCGAGCGGCCTTCACCTTGACAGCGCCACGCCTGGCCGGGGGAGCCGCGAGCGACAGCTTCCGCGGACGGCCTGGCCCCCGGCGGAGCGGCGCTCCGAAGGCGGCGGCGAAGCGGGCGAGCACGTCACCCTGCTCTTGCAGCGCAGCGGCCAGCGGGGCCATCGCGCGCTCGACTTCAGCCTGCACCATGCTGCGAAGAAGCTGATCGACTGACGACATTGTCTCTCCTCGAAAAGGTGGAAACCGCTGCAAAGCTCTCTATTCGATGGCGAGCGGTTGTCATGGAAAAACAGCGCGAGCGTGTTTCTTTAAACACCGTCGGCGCCGAACCCACTGCCCTCGCCCCTCGAGTCGACCCACGCGCGGGCCATGCGTTCGGTGGAGAACGCCCAGGCGACCTGCCCCCTGGGCGTGACGAGGATGAGCCCCGCCTCGCCGCGGGCCCGCTCGAGCGCGCGCACGGCCTGTCGCGCCGCTTCGAAGCCGTCGAGCCCGCCGCCGACGAGGTCGGCCGCGTGGCGCGCCAGCGTGACACGAATGATGGCCTCGCCCAGGCCGGTACACGACACCGCGGCGCTGCTGTCGTCCGCATAGGTGCCACAGCCGATGAGGGGCGAGTCACCGACGCGGCCGGGGAGCTTGCCCGTCGTGCCGCCCGTCGAGGTCGCGGCCGCGACGTGCCCGAGGGCGTCGACCGCCACCGCGCCCACGGTGCCGTTCGAGCGGTGGTGCCGCGCGAGGTCGAGCCGCGCCTTCTCCGTCACCAGCACGTCGTTGGCGATGACACGCAGCCCCTGCTCCCGCCCGAAGGCCTCGGCGCCCGCGCCGACGAGCATCACGTGAGCCGTGCGCTCCATCACCAGGCGCGCGAGGGTGATGGGGTTCTGGAAGCAGGAGACACAGGCGACGCTGCCCGCCGACAACGTCGCCCCGTCCATCACCGAGGCGTCGAGCTCGGCCCGGCCGTCGCGGGTGAGCGCGGAGCCGATGCCGGCGTTGAAGACGGGGTCGTCTTCCAGCACACGCGTCGCGGCTTCGACGGCGTCGAGGGCGCTGCCGCCGCGCGACAGCACCGAGTGCCCTGCCCGGGCGGCGAGGAGACAGCCGCGCTTCGCCGCCTCCGCGTCGTCATCGGCCCGATGTGGACCGGCGCCGCCGTGCACCAGAATGGCGAGCTTCGAAGACATGGTGTTTCTCATAAGGCCTGCCAGGGTCCGTGGCGATGGGAGTCTTCGGTGGTCCGGTGAAGCGCCAGCTCGTTCGCGGCGCGCTCGTCCTCTTCGTCGTCGGCCTCGTGCTGGCGGGCTGGGGGTTCTTCGTCGAGCCAGCGCGCCTGGTCGCGAGGGAAGAGGCCTTGCCCGTGCCGGGGTGGCCGCCCGCGTTGAATGGGCTCAGGGTCGCGCTGCTGTCGGACCTTCACGTAGGCGCGCCGTTCATCGACGCGGCGAAGGTGCGCGAGGTGAGGGCGCGAATCGACGCCTGGCGACCGGACCTCGTCCTGCTCGCGGGTGACGTGCTGGTCGGCCACGAGCCGGGGGCGCGTGCGGTGGCGCCAGCGCAGGCCGTCGAGCCGCTGAAGGGCTGGGGCGCGCCGCTCGGGGTCTACGCCACGCTCGGGAACCACGACTGGTGGGTCGATGGAGAGGCGACGACACGCGCGCTCGAAGAAGCCGGCCTCCGCGTCCTCGAGAACGAGGCAGTGCCCATCGAGACAGGGCGTGGGCGAATCTGGCTCGCTGGCCTCGCGGACGTGTGGACCCGAAAGACAGACGCCGAGCGGGCGCTCTCCTTCGTCACCGATGACGCGCCGGTGCTCGCCTTCACCCACAACCCCGACGTCTTTCCAGACATGCCCGCGCGCTTCTCCGTCGTCTTCGCCGGCCACACGCACGGGGGCCAGGTGCGTCTCCCGCTGCTCGGCGCGCCCATCGTCCCGTCGAAGTTCGGCCAGCGGTACGCACGCGGCGCGGTGGTCGAAGACGGCCGGCTGCTCTTCGTCACCACGGGCGTCGGCACCAGCGTTCTGCCGGTGCGCTTCGGCGTCGCGCCCGAGGTCGCCTTGCTCACCCTCGTCGCGCGGTGAACCTACGGCGTCGTGGAGGGGACCGCTGACGGGCACTTCACCACCATGCAGTGGCTGCGCTTCTCGGGGCTGCCGTCCGGGTAGCCGAAGCGCATGGGCAGCTTCTTCGCCTTCACGAACTCGTCGCGGAGCTCCTGCTGAAAGCCCTCCCACGTGCCGAGGAACGACCTCTGGAAGCTGCCGAAGGTCTCGACGCCGCAGCCGGCCTTCTTCCAGTACCGCGGCGGCACGCCCGTCGAGTCCGAAATCATGAACACGGCGTGTGACACCAGCCAATCACGCATCACGCCGAAGGTTGGTTGCCAGAGCAGATAGCTCGCGGCCTTCGTCATCGCTGACACGCGACCCTTCTGGCCGAGGTGCTCGAGCAACCCTGGCTGCTTCGCGAGCCCTTCGTCAGACAGGTTGGCGCCGATGTGCCGATGGACGCGGCGGGGAGCCGCTGGCTGGCCCTTCGGGACGAACTGCACCTCGACGTTCGCGAAGGCGGGGGAGAAGTCGGGGGCCTTCCACGTCGCCTTGAGCTTCGACGCCTTCGTCCCCTCGAGCTCGGCGATCTCGTCGAGGGAGAAGTAGTGGAGCGAGCCATCGGCCTCGACGCGGAAGAAGCGCACCGAGACGGGCTCCTGGTCGTGCAGCGCGAGCCCCATCAGGTGCATCGACAGCTGACCGGGCAGCTCGCCGCGCTGCAGCTTCGACAGGTTCACGCTCTTCGAGTCGTTGGACAGCAGCGTGGTGGTGGCGGCTTCGTCGAGCGCCTGGAGCGACTGCTCGAGGGCCTTCTTGTCCGAGAGCGTCTTGAGGCGGCGCGGGTCGCCCGCCAGCTCGAGCGACATGGTGGTGAGCGTCGTGGCGTCGGGGAACGCAGTGAGGGCCATCATCAGGTCGCCGCCGCCAAACGGGTACACGAGCTCGGCAGGCAGGCCCGCCGGGCGCTGCGCAGCGACGAAGTCCTTCGCGGTGACGCCCCAGTGGGAGCGGAAGCGCTCGAACTTCGGCGTCATGCGCTTGCAGTAGGCCTCCACGGTCCTGGCGTCGAGCGGCGCGGGGACCGGCTGTGCCTGGCAGGTGACGACCTGGAAGACGAGCCGCGCGTCGTCGATGAAGTCGGCGGGCTGGTTCGAGACACCACCGTCTGACGCGGCGAGCGCGAGGGACACGGCGAGGGCGAGCATGGCGCCGCCATAGCCTCAACCAGCGTTCATGCGAAGCTCGTCCCCGTGGAGACCGCCACCGCGCAGCTCGACCTCCTGGAGCAGCTCGTCATCGGGGCCAACGTCGAGCGCGTCTGGGCGCTGGCGATGACCGGCACCGGCGTGTTGGCGATGCTGGTCGCGCTGGCGCTGTGGCTCGTCTGGCACCAGCCTCTCACCAGACGCGTCGCGGCGCCCCTCGCGATCCTCGGCGCCATCTTCGCGCTCGGTGGAGGCATCGACTTCGTTCGCGCGACGCGCGACCGGCAGAGGTTGCCGGATGAGCTGCGGGAGGCGCCACACCTGCTGGCTGCCCGCCTCGAGCGCGAGCGGGACGCGCGGCTGACCCACCAGGTGCTCGAAGGCTTCGACGTGGCGCTGGTGGTGCTGGGGCTCGGGCTGGCGATACGGCCGGCGCGGTGGCGCGGCGCCGGGCTCGCCGTCGTGCTGATGGGAGCGCTCGGGCTCGTCTTCGATGCGGCCGCCGTCGCCCGTCACGACGCGCAGGTGGCCCTCCTCGAGCGCGCCGGTGGTTGAGAAGCGTCCACACGTCAGCGGCTCAAGGCGCGGGCTGGAACGTGCTGACGGGCTCGGCTTTGCCCTTCACCGGCAACGGCTCAGCGGCCTTCCAGCCGCTGTTCTGCGCCAGCCGCGCCTTCGTGTCGGCGCTGATGAGCAGCGACGCGCCCACCTGCTTCGTCAGCCCCTCGATGCGCGAGGCCGTGTTGACGGCGTCACCGATGACGGTGAACTCCTTGCGCTGCTCGCTGCCGACGTCGCCGACGACCGCGCGGCCGGTGTGAATGCCGATGCCGATTCTGAGCTCAGGCTCGCCGCGCGCCACGCGCCGCTGATTCAACGCCGCGAGGGCCTGGAGCATCTCGAGGCCGCACGCCACCGCGCGCTCGGCGTGGTCGGGCTGGGCCAGGGGCGCGCCGAAGTACGCGAGGATTCCATCGCCCATGAACTTGTCGAGCGTGCCGCCGTGCTTGAAGACGACGGCCACCATGTCGGTGAGGTACTCGTTCAGCCAGCGGACGACGACCTCGCCCTCGTGCTGCTCCGAGAGCGCCGTGAAGCCGCGCACGTCACTGAAGAGGATGCTCACCTCGCGGTGCTCGGGGCGCGCCGTCTCGAGGGCCTCGACGCGCTCCACCACCTGGGGCGAGAAGTAGCGGGCGAGCTTCTGCTTGCGCGTCTGGTCGAGGGTGAGCTGGTGCACCATGCGCTGCACGAGCGCGATGCCGAACCAGCCCGCGGCGGTCGAGGTGACCGTGAGCAGCACGACGGTGGGCAGCGCGTGCCAGACCTCCTGGTCGGCGGTGACGACGAGCACGGTCTCGGCGGTGAGGGACAGCGCGGCCGAGGCCAGCAGCACCCGACGGTCGAACGTCAGCATCGCGAGCAGCAGCGCGGTGAGGAAGATGGACTCGGTGAGGCCTGCGGCGATGCCCGGCGTCACTTCTTCCGGCAGCGCCATGTACTGCGCGAGGAAGATCATCGGCACGTCGAAGAGCGCGACGGTCCAATGCGCGCGCGGGCGGGCCGCGGGCAGCACTCCCAACACGACCAGCGCCACCACCGCCACCGCGAGGTACATGCCGACCGTCTCGACCGAGACGATCCACACCCGCGTCACGCCGAGCAGGAACCAGACGAGCACGGCGAAGGCCCGCAGGCCGGCCACCGGCACCGCCAGGGCGGCTCGTTGTTCGGCCATGCGCGCGTCGAAGGCCGCTCGGAGCTCGGGCGGCGCGCCGGTCAGCAGGCTGGGGGAGGGGCTGCTCACGACGGGGTGATGCTACTCGTCAGCCGGACGCCTGCACGTTTCAGCATGAAGGCATGCCTCGCGCTGCCTCTTGCTCAGGTTGGTGATGGGCTGGCGGTCCTCGGGTCGAAGTACACCTCATCAACCGTGAAGGTGGCGCCGATGGAGGGCAACGTGACGCTGGCGCCGCGCTCGTGAATCGTGAGCAGCCAGCTCTCTCCCTGACGGCGGAAGACCTCGACGCGGGGCGCCTCCTGCGAGACGAGCACGTACTCCTGCAGCGACGACAGGCGCTGGTAGTGCGCGAACTTCTCGCCGCGGTCGCTGCGCTCGGTGTTCGGCGAGAGCACCTCGATGAGCACGACCGGGTTCGTGATGGCCTCGGCGTCGTCCGAGGCGTGCTGCTCGGGTCCACAGACGACCGACGCGTCGGGGTAGGTGCTCCGGTCGGTGGCCTCGATGCGCACCCGGACATCGGAGCTGTAGACGACGCAGGGCTTCCCCTTCAGGGCAGCGCGAAGCACCGCCCCCATGCTCATCGCGAGCCGGCCAGGCTCCGGGGTTCCGCCGGCCATCGCCCAGACGTCGCCCCGCAGGTACTCGTGCTTGTGCGCGCTGGCGCGCTCCTGCGCGAGGTAGTCCGGGTAGCTGGTGAACGGGTTCTTCACACCCCGAGCCTACCTCACCGTCCTCACGAATGGGCTTCCCGGCCAGGACCGTTCCGCTGGGCGCACGAGACGCCACGAGGTGCGGCCCCCGCTCGGGAGTTCCGCACCTCGCGCGCACGGCATCAACCGAGCGGCTGCGTTAGTCCTTCTTGCGCAGCTTCATCTGCACGTCGCTCGACCAGTGGTTCGCGAACGCCTTGACGCAGGTCGACAGGTAGCGGTCGTAGTTCGTCCACACCGTCTCGCCGTTGGCCATCACCTTCGTGCCCCAGCCCGACGCCATGATCTTGTCCTTGTTCGCGCGGAAGCGGCGCAGCCACTCGGCGGTCGTCTTGCCGTAGTCCTGGCGGCGGGTGTTGAGCTGCACGATCTCCCACGACTGGCCGCAGGCCTCGACGAGCTCCTCCATGCGCGGGTTGAGGCCGCCGGGGAAGATGATGTCGGCGGTGAACTTCAGGTCCTCGAGGTCCTTCCGGGTGCGCGGCACGCGGTCGCGCAGGATCGCCTGGAAGCCGAAGCAGGCGCCCGGCTTCACCCAGGTGGCCGCCTTGTTGAAGTACTCGCGGTAGATCTGCACCGCGAGCCCCTCCTTCTGCTGCGCGGGCGAGACGAGGTGGTCGATCATCTCGATGCTGATGAGCGCGTCGTACTTCTGGGCGGGCGCGTAGTCGCGGTAGTCCACGCACCAGACCTGCACGCCGGGCAGCTTGCGCGCGTTGATCTCCTCGAACTGCGCCGTGGACAGCGTGATGCCGTGCGCGTTCTTCACCTTGCGCTCGAGGGCCAGGTACTCGAGGTTGGCGCCCCAGCCGCAGCCGATGTCGAGCACCAGCGACTCGGGCGTCACCTCGGCGAAGTCGGCCAGCCAGCGGCTCTTGTTGCGCTGCGCCTGCTCGAGCGTCGTGTGCTGCTCGTCGAAGACCGCCGACGTGTAGTGCATGCGCTCGTCCAGCCAGAGCCGGAAGAACTCGTTCGAGATGTCGTAGCCGATTTCCACTTCTGCCTTCGTCGAGGTCATGTCGCTCTCTCTTCGGGGGTGTGACTTCTGGTTGGTGTGAAAGGTGGGTCAGGCGACGGCGTCGCCGTTCAGCTCGCGGGTGAGCCGGTCGAGCTCTTCTTTGAGGACGTCGGCGGTCTTGAGCAGCTGCTCGGGCTTGTGCAGCGACGAGATGAAGAAGCGCAGGCGGGCCATGTCCTCCTCCACCGCGGGGTAGAGGATGGGCTGCACGTTGATGCCGCGGTTCTTCAGCGCGTCGGACAGCTGCAGGCACAGCACCGAGTTGCCGATGATGGCCGGCACCACCGCCGAGTCCTTCGACATGCCGGTGTTGATGCCGCGCGCCTTGAGCAGCTCGATGAAGTACTTCGCGTTCTGTTGCAGCTTCTGCACGCGCTCGGGGTGGGCGAGCATCTGCTTCGTCGAAGCGAGCGCGGCGGCGCAGTTCGGCGGCGAGAGGCCCACCGAGTAGACGAAGCCGGGCGTCGTGTACTTGAGGTACTCGACGAGCGCGTGGCTGCCCGCGATGTAGCCGCCGCACGACGCGAACGACTTCGAGAGCGTGCCCATCCACATGTCCACGTCGGCGCGGTTGACGTCGTAGTACTCGCCGATGCCGCGGCCGGTCTTGCCGATGACGCCGGCCGAGTGCGCCTCGTCCACCAGCATCATCGCCTTGTGCTTCTTCTTCACCTCGATGAAGGCGGGCAGGTCGGGAATGTCGCCGTCCATCGAGTAGGTGCCCTCGATGCAGACGAGCACCCGGCGATAGTGCGGCCGCAGGTTGGTCAGCATGCGGTCGAGCGCAGCGAAGTCGTTGTGCGGGAACGGGCGGCGCTTGGCGCCCGACAGCTTCGCGCCCTGGATGATGGAGTCGTGCGCGAGCGCGTCGTGGAGGATGAGGTCGCCCGCGCCAACGATGTGGCCGATGACGGTGACGTTGGTGGCGTGGCCTGAGACGAGCGCGATGCAATCTTCGGTGCCGAAGAAGTCGGCCAGCGCCTTCTCGAGCTCGCGCGTGAGCGGCTTCTCGCCCGAGGCGACGCGGCTGGCCGACACCGAGGTGCCGTACTTCGCGATGGCGTCTTGCGCGGCCTTCGTGACGACCGGGTCGCCCGAGTTGCCGACGTAGTTGTACGAGGAGAAGTTGATCATCTCCTTGCCGCCGACGACGGTGGTGTCACCGCAGATGGCCTCGTGCACCGAGAAGTACGGGTTGCGCAGGCCGAACGCCTCGGCCATCTGCAGGCGCTCCTGCAGCGCCTCGTACTCGGGGAACTTCGCCGGGTTCCAGGCGGACTCGTCGAGCGTCACCGTGGGCGCGCTGGCCTCGTCGGCGCCGTCGTCGGTGGTGGCCGCGGGCGCGACCGGGTCTGGAGCAGGGGTCGCCGGCGTCGGCACTGCGCGCGGCGCCGAGGGAACCGGGCGGAGCGACCCCGTCGCCGGAGGCGAAGCGGGGCCTGCAGCGGAGCCCAGGAAACGGGGGTCGCGCTTCTTGAACTCGGCCCTCGCGCCCGTCATGTACGCGAGCACCGCGCCCTGCGCGTCCTGCCACACGAGCGTGCCCGAGAAGACGTCGTCGCTCGACGCCTCGAAGGTGACGGTGCACTTGATGGGGCCGAGGCCGAACGGCGCGAGCTGCACGAAGCGGCCGACGCCGATGGGGAAGCCGGCGCGCTGGTGCTTCGTCCACGCCCAGTAGCCGGCGAGCTGGAACGAGGCGTCGATGATGAGCGGGTCCACCGCCCACGTCTTGCGCAGCGGCTCCTTCACCCAGTCGGCGGGCGTGCAGCCCTTCACCCAGCCCACCACGCCGTCTTCGGCGAGCGCGTCGATGCGCGTGATGCCCTGCAGCCGCGGGCCGTGGAAGGTGAAGCCCTGGTAGAAGTCCTCGAGCGACATGGGCAGCGGGCCCGAAACGGCGAGGGCCTTGATGGCCGGCGCGTCACCCGAGGCGCCCAGCGTCACCGTGCCCGAGTACGAGCGCGCGTTGGCCTGCGACAGCGTCACGCGCAGGGGCCCGGCCTTGCCGCCGCGCAGCTCCTCGGTGACGGCCACGTCGAGCCACGTGGTGTCCGGCACGAGGATGGCGCGCTCGAGCGTGAAGTCCGAGACGGTGAAGGGCGCGAACGCCGGTGTGTCTTTCTTCGCGACGTCGAGCGCCGCGGCGGTGACGTGGTCGAGCGCGGCCGCGAGCGGCACCACGCGCTGGCCGGCCATGGTGTGGTCGTTCAGGTAGACGTGGTTGAGGCGCGACACGGGGAAGGACGTGGCGTGGGTGAGCGTGCGCTCCGGCAGGTTGCGGCCCAGCAGCACCTCGCCCGAGCCGCCGAGCAGCTCGACGAGGAACGCGGCGACGCCCTCGTCGTCGGCGAGGAAGGTGACGCCGCTCGCCTTGAGCTCGGCCTTCTTGAAGCCCGGAATCTTCCGCGCCATCTCCGAGTCCTCCCACGGCGGGGAGTCGATGGTGACGCAGCGGGTGCCGGCGCGGGCCACGCGGGCCAGCATGCGGTTGGCGGCCGAGTAGTCGGTCTGCGCGGCGTTGCCGAAGCGGCCGGCCCAGGAGCCGACGCCGGCGAACAGGACGAGGGAGTCGCCCTTCGTCGCCTCGAGCAGCGCGAGCGCGCCGCCCACCTTCGTCTCGAGCACGCCGTCGACGCCCGCGAGCGTCTTCTTCTCCACCAGCGCGTCGGCCAGCACGCCCGCCGCGTGCACGACGCCATCGACGCGACCGTGCGCCGAGCGCACCGCGTCGACCGCGGCCTTCACGCTCGCCGCGTCACGCACGTCCATCGGGTGGTAGGTGCACGCCTTCGCGCCCGCCGCCTTCACCTGCGAGCACGCCTTCGCCACCTCCTCGGAGGGCGCGGAGCGGCCGGTGAGCGCGAGGGTGGCGCCGGTCTGCTTCGCGAGCCCCTTCGCCAGCTTGAGGCCGACGCCCTTCGCGCCGCCGGTGACGAGGATGACGCTCGAGGCGCCCAGGTTCGCGGCCTTCGCCGGCGCGGCCATGGGCAGCAGCGACACCGCGACGCGGCCCTGCTTCGTGAAGCCCACCTCGGTCGAGCGGTCGCCCGAGAACAGCTCGTCCACCAGCGCCTGCGCGAGCTCGTTCACCGGCAGCGCGGCGTCGACGTCCACCGCCTTCACGAGCGCGTCCGTCCACTCCTGCGCGAGGGCCTGGGTGAAGCCGAGGGCGCCGGCCTGGCCGAGCTGCTCCTTCGCGAGGCCCGACAGCCCGAAGCCGCCGCCGAGGCCGGTGACGGTGACGAAGAGCTGCGCCTTCTCGCCGGTGAGGCGCTGGGCGAGCTGCAGCAGGTTCCGCACCGGCGTCTTGTAGTCGCCCGAAGCGCCGAGGTCGGCGAGGTGAATGACGCCGCCGAAGTCCCCGACGCTGTCGAGGCCGCCGAGGGTGACGGCGACGCCGCGCTCCGAGAGCTTCTTCGCCAGCACCTCAGCCAGGCCCTTGCCGTCCTTCGTCACCAGCACCGGCTTGTCGAAGCGCACCACCGACTCGGTCAGCGTGGTGAGCGGCGCAGGCGTGACGGTGGGCAGGCGGCGCTCGACGGGCAGCGCGGCGCTCGTGTCCTCCGCCGCCTTCGAGACACCCTTCGTCAGGGTGTCGGCGACGTAGTCGATGATGCTCGCGACGGTGGTGGAGCGGCCGAACAGCTCGCGCGGCAGCCCGCCCAGCGTGGGGAACGCCTTGCCGATGGACTGGTCGAGCTCCACCAGCATGAGGGAGTCGAAGCCCAGCTCACCCACCAGCGTCTGCTCGTGCTTGAGGCTGCCGAGGGGGAACGCCGAGATGCGCGCGACGGCCTCGAGCACCTTCGCCTGCACCTGCGGCTTCACGTCGGCGGCGGGCGCGGGGGCGGGCGTGGCGTCCTTCTTCTCGTCCTTGCCGGCGACGAGGTTCGAGAAGTTCACCGGCTTCGCGGCCTGCGGGAGCGCGTGCGAGTGGCCGTTGCCGTGGGAGTGTCCGTTGCCGTTGCTGCCGTTGACGTGCGGGGTGGGCACGCTCACCGGCGCGATGGCCGGCATCACGACGGGCTGCTGCATCACGGTGGCGCCGACCGCGCCCGAGGCCTGGGCCGTCAGCTGCGTCACCTGCGCGAGCGCCTGCGTGAGCTGCGGGGCCTGGCCGCCGGCGAGCGACGCGATGGCGTTCGACTGGGCCTTCAGAATCTCGGCCTGGCTCTGGAGCAGCTGCATCTGCTGCTGGAAGAGGGCGATGAGGTTGTCCATGGGGACTCCACGTGAAGCGAGGACAGGCGAAGGCGTGAGGGAGACGGAGGCGCCCGACGGCACCTGCTGCGTCGGCGCGACGAGGGGCTGACGGGGCGCGCGCTGCACGCGCTCGATGGCCCAGTACTTCTGCGTCTCGAGCGGCGTGGGCGGCAGGAGCGCCATCGAGGTGCGGTCGAAGAGCGGCGCGGCGGTGAGCGGCGTGCCCTTCACCCAGAGCGAGGCGAGCGTCTGCAGGAAGCTGCCCACGCTGTCGCCGTCGGTGGCGCCGAGCGTGAAGAAGGCGCCCGACTTCGCGACGCCGCGGGCGAACGCCGTCAGCGCGTTGCCGGCGCCCACCTGCACGAAGGTGGACGCGCCGAGGGTGACGCACGACTCGAGCGCGTCGACGAAGCGCACCGGCGCGGTCGCGTGCTTCACCCAGATGGCCTTCGCGTCGCCCACCGAGTCGTAGGTGCGGCCCGAGATGCACGACACCACCGCGCGCTGCGGCGGGTGCACGGGCAGCTCGGCGATGAGCTTCTGCATGCCCACGTCGATGCCGGCCATCAGCGCCGAGTGGAACGCGTGCGACACGTCGAGGCGCGTGCACTTGAGGCCCGCGTCGGTGAGGGCCCGCTGTGCCGCCTCGATGCCCGCCGTCGTGCCCGAGAGCACCACCTGCGTCGGGTGGTTGTGGTTCGCGAGCTGCACCGCGCTGAGCTTCGCCAGGAACGGCTCGACGGCCTTCGCCTCGGCCATCACCGCGAGCATCGCGCCGGGGTCGGGCAGCCTCAGCTCGTTCATCAGCTGGCCGCGCCGCGCCACGAGGCGCACGGCGTCTTCGGCCGTCAACATGCCGGCCGAGGCGGCGGCGGCGAACTCACCCAGCGAGTGGCCGAGGGCGACGTCGGCGGTGACGCCGAGCGTGCCGAGGAACTCCGCGAGCGCGAGGCCCAGCGCCGCCATGGCCGGCTGGCAGACCTCGGTGCGCGTGAGGTGCGCCTGGGCGGCGGCCACGTTCGCGCGGTCCTTCGGGTAGAGCGCGTCGACGATGGAGCACCCCGCCGCGTCCTTCGCCGCCGCGTCGAGCTCGGCGAGGCGCTGCGAGAGGAAGGGGAAGCGCTTCACCACGTCTTCGAGCAGGCCCACCTTCTGGGCGCCCTGGCCGGGGAAGAGGAAGGCCACCTTGCGGGCCTCGGCCGGCTGCGGCGCCTCGGCATACGTGACGCCCGCGGGCAGCGGCGCGTGCGCGGTGAGCGCGGCGGCGAGGCCCTCGAGGGCGGTGACGAGCTGCTCGCGCGAGGTGGCGAGGAAGGCCGCGCGCGCGTCGAAGGCCTGCCGGTTGGCGAGGGCGGCGGCGACGGCCGCGACGTCGAGCTGGTGCGTGGTGACGTGGGCCGCGAGGTCGCGCGCGTACTGGGCGAGCAGCGCGGGCGTGGCGGCCGACACCAGCACCAGCTGCGGCGCCTGGGCCGGGGCCGCGACGGTCGAGGTGGCGGCGCGCCTCCGGGGCGGCTCCTCGATGACCACGTGGGCGTTGGTGCCGCCGAAGCCGAAGCTCGAGACGGCCGCGCGGCGCGGGCCCCCGTTCTTCGTCGTCCACGGGGTGGGCTTCTGGGCCAGCTTGAAGGGCGACGAGGGCAGGTCGAGCTTCGGGTTCAGCTCCTCGACGGCGGGCTGCGGCGGGATGACGCCGTGGTGCATCATCAGGCACGTCTTGATGAAGCCCGCGACGCCGGCCGCCGACATCGTGTGGCCGACGTTCGCCTTGATGCTGCCGAGCCAGCAGTACGGCTCGTCGACGGGCTTGCCGAGGCGCTCGGCGAAGAACTGCCTGAGCGCGCCCACCTCGACGACGTCGCCGACGGTGGTGGCGGTGCCGTGCGTCTCGACGTAGCTGATGCCGTCGACGCCGAAGTCGAGGCCCGCGTGGGCGCGGCGCATCGCGTCCTTCTGGCCCTCGGGCCGGGGCGTCATCGGGCCCTCGCCGCGGCCGTCGTTGTTGCAGCCCGAGCCGCGGATGACGGCGTAGATGCGGTCGCCGTCGCGCTGCGCGTCCTCGAGGCGCTTCAAGATGACGACGCCCACGCCCTCGCCCATCACGAAGCCGTCGGCCTTCGCGTCGAAGGGCCGGCACGCCCCCGAGGGCGAGATGGCGCCGATGCGCGAGAAGCCGATGAGGTTGTCGGGGCCGAGGTTCAGGTAGACGCCGCCGGCGACGGCCATGTTCACCACGCCCGCGCGCAGGTTCACCACGGCCTCGTGAATCGCGACGAGGGCCGACGAGCACGCGGCGTCGATCTGCATCGCCGGGCCGCTCAGGTCGAACGTCTGCGAGACCGAGCAGGCGATCATGTTCAAGAGGCCGCCGGCGATGGAGAACGCGCGCGCGGGCACCACGTCGGCCACCGAGGCGCGCACGGCCTCCTGCTCGCCCTGTGAGAGCGCGTCGCCGTACTCGCCGTTCACCATCTGCAGCGCGCGGTGCCGGGCCGTCATCAGGTCGCGGTACTCGCTCACCGAGGCGCCGAGGAAGACGCCGGTGTGCAGCTTGTCGTACGGCTTCGTGTCGTAGCCCGCGTCCTGCAGGGCCTGGCGGGTGGCCTCGATGGCGAGGCGCTGCTGCGGGTCCATCACCTGCACGCGGCGCGGCGCCATGCCGTAGTGGAGCGCCGCGAACTCGTCGACGCCGTCCACGAAGGCGCCCTTGAGCACGTACGTCTTGTCGGGCGCGCGCACGTCCTTCGTGTCGACGAAGGCCGAGTGCTTCCACCGCGACTCGTCGATGGGCTCGAACGTCACCTCACCCGTCGACACGACCTTCCACAGCGCCGGCAGGTCGTTCGCGTGCGGAAAGCGGCACGCCATGCCCACGACCGCGATGCTGCCCTGTGCCTCGGCGTGCTTCACGTGGACCTCCGGAAGGGGAAGGACGAACCGGGCGCCGACGAGACGCCCGGGCCAGACTCAGCGCCTCACCACGTCACTTCGGAGCCGGGCGGCATGAGCCGCTTCACGAGCGTGCCGAGGTCGGCGACGGTCTGCACCTTCGCGAGGTCCTCGTCGGGCATGCGGATGTTCAGCTTCTCCTCGAAGTGCGCGACGAGCTCCATCACCGCGACCGAGTCGAGGCCGAGCTTCGAGATGACGGTCGCGCCCGACAGGTTGTCGAGCTTCTTGCCGCTGACCTCGAGGGCCGCCTGCTGGAAGAGGGAGGGGATGTGGACGGTAGCCATGGTGTGCGTGTTCCGGGTTGGGGGGTTGGGGTGAATCAGAAGAGGCGGGTGAGCCGGGTCGAGACGTAGTCACCGGCGAGGCGGAGCTTGCTCAGCGCGTCCGACATGCTGCGCACCTCGAGGGCGTGCTCGACGACGCGGCGCGCGCGGTGGCGCGAGCGGCCGATGAGTGACATCGCGACGTGCCGGGCGAGCACCACCTTCTCGGCGTTGGAGCCGAGCGTGCGGTTGCCCTCCTTGCCCACGGTGCCGTCGAGGAACTGCTGGCGCGTCTTCGAGCGCTGCAGCTTGCCGCTCGAGGTCTTGGGCAGGGAGCCGAGGGGGCACACCACGACGTCCGTCGGCGACAGCTGCATCTGCTCGACGATGCGTTGCTTCACGGCCTCCTTGAGGGCCTCGGTCTCGGTCTCGCTCGCGGTGCGGGCCTCGAGCACGATGATGAGCTCTTCGCTGGCGGGGCCGGGGCGCGAGAAGGCAACGGACGAGCCCTTGCGCACGCCGGCGACGTCGTCGGTGAGCCACTCGAGCCGCTGCGGGTCGTAGTTGCGCCCGTTGATGATGATGATGTCCTTCTTGCGACCCACGATGTAGACGTTGCCGTTGGCGAGGTAGCCGAGGTCGCCGGTCTTCAGCCACCCGCCGCCGAAGGTGCGCTCGGTGGCCTCGGCGTCGCGGAAGTAGCCCTTCGCGATGGACGGCCCGCGCACCTGGATCTCACCGATGCGCCGGTCCGAGAGGCGCCGGCCCTCGTCGTCGAAGATGCCCACCTCGTGGCCGGGGAACGTCTTGCCGCAGTTGACGAACTCCTGGGCCTTGCCCTCGGTGAGCTTCGAGACGTGCACGGGCTCGGCGGCGCGGTGCTTCTGGTAGGCGTCGGTGTCGATGACGTCGGTGGAGAGCGTCTCGTCGAGGCCGATGAAGCTGATGGCGAGCGTTGCCTCGGCCATGCCGTAGCAGGGCAGCAGCGCGTGCGGGTTCAGCTTCGCCTTGCTCATGGTGTCGACGAAGGCGCGCATCGTGTTCGAGTTGATGGGCTCGGCGCCGCAGCCGAAGGCCTTCACGCACGAGAGGTCCCACTTCGCGAGCTGCTCAGGCTTGGTGCGCTTGGTGGCGAGGGCGTAGGCGAAGTTGGGGGCGAAGGTGATGGTGCCGCGCACGCGGTGAATGGTCTCGAGCCACAGCGTCGCCTGGCGCACGAAGGCGAGCGTGGGGATGAAGGTGACCTGCACCTTGTGGAACATGGGGGCGATGACGAAGCCGATGAGACCCATGTCGTGGTACAGCGGCAGCCACGAGACGCCGTGGTCCACGTCGGAGTCGGTCTTGAGCCCGTCCACCATGATGGCGTGGGCGTTCGCGCGCAGGTTGCCGTGGGTGACGGCCACGCCCTTCGGCGTCGAGGTCGAGCCCGAGGTGAACTGGAGGAAGGCGAGGTCGTCGTCGGTGACCTGCGCGGGGTCCTGGGAGACGCCCTCGGGCGCGGGGGCCTTCAGCTCCTCGGCGGTGATGACGCCCTTGAGCGACTTCACGTGCGTGAGGCCGGCCCAGAGGACCTGCTGCATCTTCGACAGGGTGATGAGGTGGGTGGGCTCGGCCTTGTTCAGCACCGACACCATCGTGTCCTTGTAGCTGTCGAGCTTCCCGAGCGAGAGCGGCGGGTACAGCGGCACCGGCACCAGGCCCGCCCACACCGCGCCGAGGAAGGTGGGCACGAAGTCCTCACCATCGGGCAGCACCATGGCCACGCTGTCGCCCTTCTTGAGGCCGTACTTGCGGAGGTGGGCCGCGCGCTTCATCGACTCGGTGCGCAGGTCGTCCCACGACAGGAACAGCTCCTTCTGGTCGCGGTCGAGGAAGGTGAAGCCCTTCTCCGTCATTCCCTTCGACTCATCGATGGCGGCGATCAGACTGGGGGCGTTCCACTGGGCCATGAGCTTCCTCCGGGGGTGCGTTGCTCACGCGCTCTCTAAGGAGCCGTCCGGGGAGGGGTCAAGACGAGGAACCCTCTCGGAGGCCCCACCGCCTCGCTGAAGAACGCAAACGACAGGCGCATGACGCACAAATGACGCAGGTATTTCATGCGGTTCACCGACACGTCACCGAGCCGTGAGCACGAAGATGCGCAGCTCCTGCAGTCCCTTCTGGGCAACTTCTGGCTCAGTCGATTTCGGGCCGTCCATCGGAACGACGGTCACTTCCAGACGACCAACCAGCTGCTCAGCACGACGTTGCCGAGGTTGGAGGTGATGGGCGCGCCTCCGAAGCGGGCCTGGTAGGTGAGCGTGTTGGGCATGCCTCGGCGGATCGCCGCGGTGACGTCGAAGGCTTTCGGGGCGACGTCGAGGCCCGGGCACCAGCCGCCGCGGCCGAAGTACCAGGTGCCGTGCTGGTTGGGCACCACGCCCTCGGAGACGCGATCAGCGCAGGCGGACGGGCTCTGGGCCTCGGGGAAGCTCTGGCGGGTGACGGCGCCGTTGATGCCGAAGAGGTGCTCGTGGTTGCAGAACTCGGCGCAGTTGGTGGGCATGACGCCGCCATGGCCGGTGAGGAGCGTCACCAGCTCGACCCGCGCGGCATCGGCGGGCACGTCGACGGTGCGGTCCGGGTGCAGGCTGTCGTAGCCCTGGTTGAGGGGCCCGCCGGTCCACAGAGGGAAGGCGGCGACGGGCTTCTGGGCGCGGCCCTGCGTGGAGAAGCGCAGCGAGAGGGTGGTGATGTAGTCGGTGCGCCGGGGGTCGAACTGGCCGCTGGCGGTCCACTTGAGGTGCTGGAGGCCGCCGGGCTTCAAGAGGGGCAGCTGGTACGAGATGTCCGTCACCCAGCGGCCCTCGCGCCAGTACGTCGTAATCCACCGGGCCACCTCGCGGTCGCAGCGCCAGGCCGCGCCCCCGTCGACGCCGGTCGAGGGCGAGCAGAGGAACAGGTGCGAGAGGTAGTCCCACGCGCCGCACGTCGCGTTGAGGTGCTGGGGGCAGTCCATGGCGAGGTCGACCTCGAGGGTGTCGAAGGCGTCGAGCTCGGCGGCGGTGGGCAGCATGACGTCGGCCTCGATGGTGTCGTGGGCCGTCTGCGTGGTGGCGACGGTGACGACGCGCGCCTGCCGTGACGCGAGGCGCTGCTCCCGGGCGAACTCGAAGTTGAAGGCCTCGGCCTCCTTCGCGAGGAGGCGCAGGTCGGGGATGACGCCGCCGCTGCCGAGGCGCCCGAGCATGCCCACCTCGCGGATGCGCTGGAACCGGTCGATGGCGAAGGCCGTCTGCCCGTTGCCCAGGTACATGGGCGGGTTCGCGAGGCGGGCCGTCATCATCTGGCCCACCCAGCCCTCCGTCGCGTCCATGCGCGTCATCACGAAGTGCACGCGGGGCAGCCAGTGGTCGCGGTCGGCGGTGGGCAGGTTGGAGAGCTCCTGCGTCCAGCGCGTGCGCAGCTGGGTGAAGCCCGCCTCGTCGGAGAGCCAGCCGAAGACGTACTGCACGTTGCGCGGGGACGCGTCGAGCAGGGACTTGAGCTGGACGTTGAAGAGCGCGCCGTTGCCCGAGGTGCGCAGGAGGAAGAGCGTGCTGTCGTCGCCGCTCCACTGCGCCTCGAGGCGCCAGCGGCCCTCGGGCGTCTCGAGGCCGACCGGGCCGGCGAGGTCCTTCACGCCGGTGCCGTAGGGGCCCATGGAGAACGGCCTCGACGGAGCCGCGCGCACGCACGCCCCGGACTCGAGGCAGTCGGCGGTGGCGCCGGCGAGGCAGGAGCGCACCGTCTCCGCCGCGCCGCCGTCACAGGCTCCGCAGTTGGCGACGAGCGGGCCGCAGCTCGCGCGGGCGAGGGTGCAGCGCTCGAGGCAGGTGGGGCCGGCCGGCGCGGCGACGGTGACGGGCTGCACGTCGGTGGAGAGCTGCGTGCCGGGAGAGGAACAGCCGGCGAGGAGGGCCAGCAGGAGCGCGCGTCGCATGCGGGCCAATGTACCGACTCGCGCCCTCGACGCCACGCCATGGTGCGAGCAGTGACTTCGAGCCCGGCCTCGACTACCTCGCACTGGTGACCAGGCGCCTGATCTCGATGTCCGTCCTGCTCGCACTCGCCTGTGGGCGCACCGAGCTCGACGAAGAGCCGTTGGAGCTGTGGGTCGTTCCATCGACCTCGACGGTGATGGTTGGCGAACGAGTGGTTCTCCGCGCGCGCACCTCGACGGCCGACGCTGCTCGTCTTGTTTGGCTCCTGCGTGCTCGGCCCTCAGGCAGCAGTGCACAACTGATGCTCAAGGACAGCGGCCAGCAGGTCGTCGTCCAGCCAGACCTCGTCGGACACTATGTGGTCGAGGTGACGGCGACCCGCGGCACCACCAGGAGCGGGCCTGCGCTGGCAGTCGTGTTCGCACTGCCGGACGACGCGGGCATGTTCGAGGGCGACGCTGGGACACTCGTTGATGCGGGTGCCGGCGATGCAGGCGGTGCTGGAGACGCTGGCACCTCGTCAGACGCGGGGCGTGCCGATGCCGGCATCGATGGTGGGCCGAACGACGCAGGACGTGCTGACGGCGGGGTCGATGCGGGCCGGCCAGCAGACGCCGGTCTCGCGTCGGATGCAGGCCACGGCGCCGGAGCCCCAGACGCCGGGCGTGATGCAGGAGGCGTCGATGCGTCGGTTCCAGCAACCGACGGCGGGCTCGACCCGAACGAGGTCTTCATCGCAGGGACCCTCGCGGAGGGGGCTTGCGGTTTCCGGGTCCTGGCACACTGGTCGACGCCCAACGTGTTCTCCGCCGGCTTCGCCTGCTCGTTCGACGGTCGAACAGGCATCATCCGGCCCAGCGACCGGCGGCTCCTCTACCTCAACTCCTTCGAGGGGCTCCTGCGTGAATTCCACGACGACGGCCCGGCCTCGGTCTCGATGTACCCTCTGAACGTGCTCACGAATGACCGCGTCGTTGCCACTCCGGGCTGCAGCACGATCGCGCGATTCCTGGTCGCGCCCGACAGCACCGTTCTTCACCAGTGCTCAACCGATCTGAACCCCCTGCGTGACGAGACCGGCACCGTCATCTTCGGCGGTATCACCGAAAACGTGCTCGCGGTTGGGCCTGGTCGTGTCCTTCTCACGACCAGCCGGGTCATTCACACGAACTCGGGCCTCACCCACTCCCTGACCTGGCCCGTCAGATACTCGCAGGACGTCATCACCGTTCGCTGGCACCCACCTTCGGCGTTTCTCGTCGTCATCGGGCCGGCCACACCAACGCTGTGGGAGGTGCAGACGAACGGCACCGCCACGATGGTGGGGCCCTTCTCTGCGCTGCCAGCCCAGGTCATGGGCGCGTTCGATGGGAAGCTCGATGAGAGTGGCCGGCTCCTTCAACAGGCGCGAGACGCCACGCTGCCCTTCACCGATGTCATCGTTCGACGCGAGGTGGGCGGCACCACGACCATCGTGTACTCGGAGGCCTCGAGCCCGGCCGTTCTCCTTCACATCTCGGACCTGGTGACCGGGCCCTGACGGCGCTCGACCGCGACTGGCGCGGAGCGCGACGTTCGGGCTACGCGGCGCCGTGATGCGACGGATCCTGCTCTCCTTGTTGTTGCTGGCCGCCTGCGCCCCACCCTCGCCGAAGGTCACCACCACTCGCGTCACGCCCACCCAGTGCCTGCACGACGCGAGCTGCGCCTTCCTCCTGTTCGCGGCCCACCGCGGCGTGTGCGGCGACGACACCGAGCCCGAGAACTCGCTGGCCTCGTACCTCGCCTGCGCGAAGGCCGGCGCGCCGATGGTCGAGGTGGACATTCGCGTCACGAAGGACGGCAAGGTGGTGCTGCACCACGACAGCGACGTGCTGCGCGTCACCGACTTCGAGGCCCGCTACGGCGCCACGAGGTCGGCGAAGGTCGAGGACCTCACGCTCGCCGAGTTCCAGAGCCTGCGCTTCAAGGACCCGCGCTGCCAGGGCGCCGAGGTGGACCTCCGGCGCTGCCAGGGCGCGACGCTCGACGAGCTGCTCGACGCGACGGCCGACACCGGCCTCACCTTCTTCATCGACTACAAGTCCGGCGACCTCGCGCACTTCATCGCCGACGTGAAGGCGAAGCCCGGCGCCGCCGAGCGCATGCTCTTCTTCGACGCGAACCTGCCGACCCTGCAGCGGGTCCACGCCGAGCTGCCCACCATGGAGCTGATGCCCCGCGTCCAGTCCGCCGCCGAGGCCCGCACCCTGCTCGCCTCGACGACCCTGCCGATCCGCTGGATCCACGGCGACCCCGACTACGTGAAGGCGCTCGCGCCCGAGCTGAACGCGAAGGGCGTTCGCCTGTACGCGAACGTCTGGCTGCTCGACGCCGAGTTCATCGCCGTCATCACCGGCACCGAGGCCGACAAGGACGCCGCCTGGACGAAGCGGGTGAAGCCGCAGCTCGAGACCCTCATCCGAGACGGGCTCGCGGGCGCCGGCTCGGAGTGGTCGGCCCGGATGATCCGCGGGCTGTACCCCGACGGCTGGGGCGTCACCGTGACGACCGTCCTTCCACGGTGAACCAGCCACGTTCGTGGACTCCCCGAGGGCGGTTCCAGTCATCATCGGTGGTTGAGCGTGGCCGGTCCTTGCATCGGACGAGCCCATGCACCTCCCACGAACGATTCCGCTGCTCGCAGTGCTGGTCGCCCACGTTGCCCGTGCAGACGACGACTATTACCGACAGCAGCAACAGCAGGAGCTCTACCGGCAGCAGCAGCAGCAGGAGCTCTACCGGCAGCAGCAGCAACAGGAGCTCTACCGACAGCAACAGCAGCAGCAGGAGCTCTACCGGCAGCAACAGCAGCAGCAGGAGCTCTACCGGCAGCAGCAGCAGCAGGAGCTCTACCGACAGCAGGAGCGGCAGCGGCTGGAACGGGACACCCTCGAACGCCAGCGTGTCGAGCGGGCCCGCCTGGATGAACAGCGGGAGTATGAGACTCATCGCCGCCGACAGGAGCGGGACGAAGATGAGCGGCGCGACGAGAACCACGCGCGGCAGCAGCAGGAGCGCAACGAAGCGTTCGAGCGGCAGGAGACCCTGCGTCGTCGCCAGCTCGAGTGGGCGCGCCAGCTCGCCGTCACTCCGACTGCTCCGGCTCCGCGAACGTGTCGTGTCGTCGCGTTCAAGACCGTCTCGGCGGCCGAAGGGATGAACTACTCGAGCGCGGCCAGCAACGAGGTCGTCTCGTACGCCACCATCATCGGAGACTTCGGCGCTGGTCTGGTTGGCTTCACCGTTCGCGGCAACAACGAGGGCCAGCTGGCCTCCCGGTTCGAGTCGTCTCCGACGACCAGGCTCGTCGATCTTCACTACGCTGAGTCCTGCCGTCGCTCTGGTGACGATGACTATCTCTGCGAACGGGTCTTCAGGGCAGTTCGGGGCGCTGTCGACTTCGACGCCCTGACCACCCCGACGGCACCGCGGGGACGCCTCATCGCTCGCGTGAGGAGCACGACGCTCGTCGAGTGGAACGTCGCGCAGCGGAAGCCTGTACCGGGTGGTGACTGCGTCACGCTGGTGAACTTCGACTTCGAGTCCACCTTCCTCCCGAAGTGAGCTTCCGCCTCACGCCACGTCGAGCCAGTTGAACCAGACCGGGTGGTTCTTGCGGTACCACACGAGCGCGTCCCGAATGCGCGCCTGGTGCGCCTTCGGCATCACGTCGTCCTCGACGCGGTCGAAGTGCACGATGATGCGGTCTCCGTCGTACTCGAGGGCCTGAGACAACATCGTCTGCAGCTCGTTGCGAATGCGGCCCGAGTCGCTCACCTTCACGGGGCGCTGGCTGTAGTCCACCCCGCTGATGAAGCGGGTCAGCAGCGGGCTGAAGCACAACCGCGTCTCGTCGAACGTCTCGAGCAGCCGGAAGGTGAAGTGAATGTCTGACTTGGCGTTGCGCGTGGCGAGGCGCGCGGTGACGCGGAAGCGGTTGTCCGACAGGCGCTCGAGCCCCTTCATGCCCGTGTACGGGTCGTCGCACATGTACCCGGTGCACGAGAGCACCCGCCAATCGCGCGCGTCGAAGAAGTCGTCGGCGTACAGCACCCGCGGCTTGAGCGGGATGTTCGAATCGACCGCCTCGTCGATGGCGTGCGCGTACGTCTTCGCCAGCCCGTCTTCGACCGGGCGCCCGTAGAGGCCCGACAGCTTGTCCTTGAAGTCGGGCTTGTGCGGGTCGAGCCGCATGAGCCGGTACTCATCGGCCAGCGGCAGCTCGAACTTCGGCGACAGCGGCGCCATCGAGACCTCGACGTCGAAGACCTGCGCCAGGCTGGCGGCCTGGAGCGCCTCGGCGGTCGCCGCGTAGCCGTCGCAGAGGAAGACGTGGTCGCCGTCGGCGTCCCTCCAGCACTTCACCAGGCACGTCGGCGCGTAGGTGCCCGAGTCGGTGAAGACAGGCAGGCCCGTCGGAGCGACCCACCCCTCCTCGACCAGGTGCGCGCCCAGCGCCTTCCACTCGGCCCACAACCCACCGAGCCGGCCGGCGCGGCTCTTCCCCTGCAGGGTCCACACGTGAATGTTCTTGCGCGGGATGCCGGGGAACGTCGCCTCGATGACGTCGACGACCCGCTTCCTCGGCGTGCAGAAGTCGAGCAGCACCGCCTGGTTCGCGGCCGCGTCGACGATGCGACGCGGCAGCGTGAGGCACGCCATGTATGCCTCGTAGGGCCTCGTCACCCGCAGAGGCGCGTCGAAGAGGTGGAGCACGGCCATCGGGCCGGTGTTCTTCCCCTCGGCGAAGCGCGAGGTGTTCTCGAGCGTGTCCACCGCGGCGCCCCAGACGGTGAGGCCCTGGCGCTTGAGCTCCTCGCGGAACTGCGGCCACGCGAAGCCCTTCTCGTTGAGCAGCCGGCGCACGATGCCGTCGACCTGCCGCGCCACCTGCGGCCGCGCATAGACGCGCCCGAAGCCGAGCAGCGGGTTCGACCCCATCTCGGGCGTCTCTCCGGCCTTCGGCATCAGGCCTTCGCCCAGGCTCACCATGAGCGCGTGGTTCTCGGGCAGCTCGCGCGTGAGGTACCAGAGGCCCTCGCTCATCACGTACGCGGTGATGGCGTCGGCCGCCTTCTTCACCTGGTTGAAGGCGTGCTTGTCCACGCCCACGCCCTCGCCGAACTTGCCGAACAGCCGCGCGCCCAGGGCCGTCGCCGCCGCCGTCACCGCCAGACACCTCGCCGTCGAGCGGGGGGTGAAGCTGTGCGCCGAGACGGGCTCTTCCTGCGCGCGCTCCACCTCGACGTCCTCGAGCCACAGGTGGAAGCGGCCCAGCACCGGCCGCGTGTCGAAGGCCCACTGCGCGATGAGGTTTCGCCTGGCGAGGTCGCTCATGGGGACAGTCTGCGATCAACCCGCGACGCCGTCAGCGATTGTCTGCATGGACGGCGCGCATCGGGACTGCTCGGACCCTTCAGCCCCCCTGCTCGGCGACGCGTTCTCCGGGAGGTCGAGCAGGCAGCGCGGTAACCGACTACCTTCGAAGCCATGCCTGTGTGGATGGCGCTCACCGGCGCGCTGCCGGCGCTCGCGCTCATGACCCTCGTGGACCTCGCTGACGCGAAGCGGCCCGAGCCGCACTGGCAGGTGCGCAAGGTGGCGGTCCTCGGCGGGCTCTCGGTGGTGCCGGTGTACGCGCTCCAACGCCTGCTCGCGTCCTCCATCGTGCTCGAGCCGCTGCCGAAGGCTGCGTTCGACGCCTTCCTGTCGGCGGCGCTGCTGGAAGAGGGCGCCAAGGCCCTCATCCTCTGGCTCGCGGTGTGGCGACACCCGGCCTTCGACGAGCGCCTCGACGGCATCGTCTACGCGACGCGAGCTGGCCTTGGCTTCGCGCTGGTCGAGAACGTCGCGGCGCTCTGGAGCACCGACTCGACGTTCTCGTTCCTGGGGACCTACGTGCTGCGGGCGCTCTTCTCGGTGCCTTGTCACGCCATCGCCGCAGGCTTCCTCGGAGACCTGGCAGCGCGCCGGCGCTTCGACGGCACCGGGCCCGGGCTGGCTGGCGGTCTCGCCGTCGCCATCGGGTTGCACGGCGTCTTCGACTTCGGGCTGTACCTCGTCCCCCTGCTCTCAGGGCCCGGGCAGCTGCTGGCCATGCTGACGCCGCTGGCGGTGGTGATCGGGGGCTTCGTGGTGCTTCGCAGCCGGGCCGCGAGCGCCCTCGCCCACGACGACGCCGAGCACCATCACCCGGGACGACGCCCGCAACACAGCGAAGCCGGGTACGTCCTTCGCTGAGCGGGGCCAGCCGGTGCGCTTCGACCCGGGGGAGGGTCACCTCCGCGTGACAGTCTGGTCGGCGCGAGACGGCACGGGCTGGTTATGCTTTCTTCGTCCAGTGTGGGGGCCGGGAGTCGATGATGTCGTCCGAAGGAGTCTTCGAGGTCCAGGTTCACGAGCGCGAGCGCATCGTCGAGGTGCGGTACCCGCGCAGGCCGTCGAAGGAAGCGCTCGAGGCGTATGAAGCCGACTTGAAGTCCGCGGTGCAGAAGCTCGGCGCTGGCTGGCGCTGCCTGGTGGACCAGACGAACCTCGACGTCATCCCGCCGCACCTCACCGACTCGATTACCGAGATGAATCGCTGGGCCGCTCAACACGGCCTCGTCGCGGCGGCGCGCGTCGTCCGCAAGACGGCCGTGGGCGAGCTGCAGTCGCGACGCATCCTGAGAGAGAGCGGACTGGGAGAGGCTGCGCACGTGTACTTCGACCGCGCCGAGGCGTGGCAGCAGCTGACGTCGCAGGTGTCGTCCGGCTGATCCGCTCGTCGTGCGGGTCCCCGCGCCGGGATGAACGGCCTGCGTCGTCGCGAGTCCTGCAATTCGTTGGTCCCACCAACATTCTGCAGGACTCGAAGTGCGGTGCGACGCCCCTGCCTGCGGCTCAATGCGCTCGCAAGCGGAGCTCGACAGCAGTCCGCTCCAGTTCCGGCACGTTCGACCGGAGGCTGCGATTCAGCAGCGGTGTGCGCTCCTCGCCGCCGGCGTTCGGCCGGGAGCTGCGATTCAGCCGCGGTAGGCAGTCCGCTCCACTGTCGGCGCGTTCGACCGGGAGCTTCGATGTCGCTCAGCGGATGCGCAGGTAGATGCCGGAGCGACGGGTGTACGTCGGCACGAAGACGCGGCGCATCGGCGGCGCCGGCCGGTACGTCGGGTACCGCACGTAGGCGCGGGGCGGCCGGCGGTAGTACGTGGGCGGCGGCGGGGCCCACTGCTCCTGAGGCTGCGTCACCTCGGCGAGCTGCTCGGGTGGGGCTCTCGAGGCCGCGATGGCCTCGGGCCGCTCGAGCGAGATCCACCAGGCGTCGTAGGCGTCAGCGGCGGTGCGGGGCGTCACCTCGACCGTGAGGCCCGGCTGCTGGTCCATCGCGGGGGCCGCCGTCATGCGCAGCACCCGCTGCCGGTCGTTCGGGTCCAGCGTGTGGGCGGCGATGAACTGCACGAGACACTGCTGGAGCGCCGGGTCCTCAGACCGCGTGCCCGCCTCGAGCCCGACGAGATCGCCGGGGTCGCCGTAGGCGTTCACCTCGACCGTGCCGTTGCTGAACGACTGGTAGGGCACGTCCTTGAAGACCCCGGTGTCGATGACGGTCGCCGGAATCGCGTGGAGCCCTGCGACACACGTCGCCTGTTCGGCGTTCGCGAGCACCGTGTCGAGCGGCTGAATGCGCGGCGGGGAGCTCGGACGCACGGCGGCCTGCTGAGACGCGCAACCGACGCCGAGGAGGATGGTGACGATGACGAAGGGGTGGAAGCGAGCGCGCATGCGACGAGCCGAGCACGTCGAGGGGCGCTTGTCCTGCCTGCGGTGGACGTGTGAAACCGCGTCCGTGCGACGAGAACTCCTCCTGCTCTTCCTTGCCCTCGGAGCCTGTCGCGCTCCCAGCACCGCCCCGCGCCTGACGCCGCTCGACTTCGACGCCCTGCCCGGCCCCAGGACGTTCAGCGCCGAGGCGACGCTCGAGGCGCGCTGGGCCGGCCCGCTCAAGGCCGCCCACGACGCGGGCCAGCGCGGCGCCTTCAAGGGCGTCGATGGCGTCGACATCGCGTACCTCATCCACCGGGTGCCCTCGCCGAAGGCCGCCGTCGTGCTGGTGACGGGGCGCACGGAGCCGATTCGCAAGTACGCCGAGCTGCTCGACGACCTGAACCGCGCGGGCTTCTCCACCTACGCGATGGACCACCGCGGCCAGGGCGCCTCGGGGCGCATGCTGCCCAACCCACAGAAGGGCTACGTGGGCAGCTTCGACGACTACGTCACCGACCTGCACACCTTCGTCACCACCGTGGTGAAGGCCGAGACGAACGTGAAGGTGCTCCTCGTCGCGCACTCCATGGGCGGGGCGGTCGGCCTGCTCACCGTCGATGCGTACCCTGACGACTTCGCGGCGGTGGTGGCGAGCTCGCCGATGCTGGAGATCAACACCGGGGCCTTCCCCGCGCCCATCGCGGGTACGCTCGGCGCTGCAGCCTGTGGTGCGAGCGACGGCTCGGCCTACGCCATCGGCTCGGGAGACTTCCGCGAAGAGGCCGACTTCTCGAAGTCCACCGTCACCTCGAGCGAGCCGCGCTTCTGGTGGAAGCGGCAGCTCTTCGACGACTCTCCCGAGCTGCGCATGGGCGGCCTCACGTGGCGCTGGCTGTGCGAGTCGCTGACGGGCTCGTCGAACGCGGAGCAGGCGGGCCGCTTCTCCTCGACGCCCACGCTCATCCTCCAGGCAGGGAAGGACACCATCGTGAAGCCCGGCGGTCAGCAGCGGTACTGCGCCGCCGCGCCGCGCTGCCAGCTCTCCCGCCTCGACGACGCGAAGCACGAGAACTACGCCGAGCGCGACGAGCTCCGGAACGTCGCGGTCGAGCGAACGCTCAAGTTCTTCGAGTGGGCGGTGACGCAGTGAGCGCGCTGCTGCTGGCGATGCTGCTGGCACAGGCCCCTCGAGCGTCGGCCGCTCCGCCATCGGGGCCGCCGTCACTCACGAGTCAGCCCGCCTTCAGGCTCCGGGTCGGCGGCCACCTTGGAATCCCCCTGTTGGTCGGCGTGGGCGCCACCGGTACCTTCCACGTCGATGGCCGGCCGAGGTTCGACGTGGACGCGCACTGGGAGCCGTCGGGCTTCCTCCAGTCGTACTCCGTCGGCGCGGCGTGGCGGCCGCTCGACCGGTTCGTCTTCGTCGGCGCGCGGGTGCGCCTGATGCATTTCCAGCCGCCATGGACGAGGGGCTTCAACGGCGCCACCGACAACCACCTGGGGCTCGGCGTCGAGACCGGCGTTCGCCTGCGCGTTGGACCGGCGGATCAGGGCGTCATCACCGTCACGGTCGGCGGCACCTGGCTGCCGACGCAGGCGACCAACCTGCAGGTGCTGCTCGGCCTGACAGCCGGCTTCTCGTGGGCGGTGTGGTCGCGCTGAGCGACGGCGCCGACGCCGACGCAGCTCTACGAATTCACGCAGTCTCATGAAGGCGTGATTCGGCTCATCCACCTGGTCGAGCGAATCAACGCGCCGGTTGACACGACGTCGCCGACCGTCGAGCGGCCGGGTTCAAGGCGCCGGTCGGAGCCTCAGGACGAGGAAGTAGCCGCCGTGCTCCTTCTCACTCCCGTGATCGATCTCGTAGCGCGCGGCCCGCGGCGGGAGCGCGAAGAACCGGTCGGCCTCATCGACCGCACGGGAGAGCGGATACGCCGCGTCCAGCAGCACCAGCTCGTCCGCGTCGATCGTTCGTCCGAGCGGCTTGAACACGATGGATGTGCGCGAGGCCCAGAGCTCCTCAATCATCCCTTCGAGGGTCAACCACAGCGTCCCGTCGCCTGGATCGAGCACCTCGACCACCTGCGCGGGCAACACCGTGATGAGCGCTCCCTCGCGCTCGAGCGTCCCGGTGGCCCCCGGAAACGCGCAGGCCTCGTGGTAGTCGCCCTGCGGTGCGGCGTCCGCACGGGCCCCCTCCCACGAGCACAGCGCCCGCCGCGGCCCCAACAGCACGGGCCCTCCGTCAGTCGCGACCACGCCCAGACCTGGTGGCGCGTCGGCTCCGGCAGCGTTCGTCGAGCGCGGCGCATCCGTCATCATTGGCAGCGTCGCATGATTCGCGAGGGAGGGACGCTTGAATCTCACAGGCGCTGAGGGCACTCCAAGGCGCATGGCGCCTGTTCATGACATCGCAGCGAAGGACTTCGAGACGGCCGTGCTGGCGAAGAGCCACGACGTGCCCGTGGTGGTGGACTTCTGGGCCGGGTGGTGCGCGCCCTGCCGCATGCTGGGGCCGACGCTCGAGCGTGAGGTCGAGGCGCTCAACGGCCGCGTGCTGCTCGCGAAGGTGGACGTCGACCAGGCGCAGGACCTCGCCGCCGCCTACCAGGTGCAGGGAATCCCCGCGGTGAAGGCCTTCCGGCAGGGCAAGGTCGTCGCGGAGTTCACCGGCGCGCGCGACGCGGGCTTCGTGCGCAAGTGGCTCGCCGGCATCGCGCCGTCCGAGCGACAGCAGGCGCTCGAGCGCGCCTCGTCCGTCGAGCTGCTCACGCCGCTCCTCGACGACGCGGAGGTGGGGCTCGCCGCGGCGCTCAAGCTCGCCGCGCTGCACCTCGCGAGCGGGAAGCCGCAGGCCGCCGGGCCGCTGCTCGAGCGGGTGCCGATGCACCACGCGCTGCACGACCGCGCCGAGGCGCTGCGACAACAGGCCCGGCTCGCCGAGGCGGCCAGCGCGCTCGGCGACGAGGCCTCGTTGAAGACCCGGCTCGAGCGGGACGCGATGGACGTCGAGGCCCGGTTCGCGCTGGCCTGCGTCTTCGCGTCGCGAGGGGACGACCTGCACGCCCTCGAGCAGTTCCTCGAGGTCGTGACGGCGCGCAAGGCGAGGCGGGAGGACGCCCGCAAGGCGATGCTGGCCGTCTTCGACCGGCTCGGCGGTGGGAGTCCCCTCACCCAGCAGTTCCGGCGGCGGCTGCAAGCGGTCTTGTGAGGTTCTCGTTGCTGTGGTGTGACCGCGACGCCCTCACCGCGGTCAAGAGGTACACATGGGCAACGAAGTCTCAGCGTCTGGAGCGCTGAACCCCGAGGCGTTTCAGCGGCTCGCCGAGCTGGCGTCAGTCGCCTTGCTGGCGCACCGCGAGGGGCGTGTGGTGTGGGCGAACGCCGCGGCGGCGCACCTGGCCGGCTACCCGTGCCCGACGGCGCTCATCGGGCGTTCAGTGCTCGACTTCGTTCAGCCTGAGAACCGCGCCGAGGTGACGGCCGGCCTCGAGCGCGCCGCCCGGGGCGAAGGCCAGACGTACCGGCAGACGTTTCAGCGCGCCGACGGCTCCACGCTCGACGCCGAGCTGCAGCGGGTGCCACTCGGCGAGGGCCTCACGTTGGTCGTCGCCCGCTCCCTCGAGCCCGAGCGGCTTCAGCGCGCCGCCGAGCTTCGCGCCCGGGCCTTCTTCGACGCCTCGACGGCCGCGCTGGGCATCTCGCGCCTGGGCGTGCACGTCGAGGTCAACCTCGCCTACGCACGGCTGTTCGGCTTCGACGACCCGCAGGAGCTGGTCGGGGTCCCCATTCTCGACCTCATCGACCCGTCGGAGCACGAGCGCATTCGCGACAACGTGCGACGGCGGGCGCAGGGAGAGCCGGTCGAGGAGTCCTATGACGCCCTCGCGCGCCGCCGCGACGGCTCGTCCTTCATGATGGGCGTGAAGGTCTCGTCGTACCGCGACGGCTCCGACACCATCACCCTCGTGGTGGTGCGAGACGTCACCGCGGAGAAGGCCGCCGAGGCGCAGGTGCGGCATCGCGAGCGCCTCGAGGCCATCGGGCGGCTCGCGGGCGGCGTCGCCCACGACTTCAACAACATCCTCGCGGCCATCCTCGCCAACGCCGAGCTGTCACTGCTGACGGTGCCGGCGGACACGTCGCTCCACCACAACCTCTCCGTCATCCGTGACGCGACCCAGCGCGCGCGCAACCTCGTCAGCCAGATCCTCACCTTCGGGCGGCGCGACCGGGGCAACGCCATCGCGCTCGACCCGGTGCAGGTCATCGGTGAGGCCCTCACGCTCGCGCGCGCCGGCATTCCCGCGAGCACGCACGTCGACGTCGTGCTGCAACCCATCAGTGGCTCGGTGGTGGCCGACCCGGTTCACCTGCACCAGATCGTCTTGAACCTGCTGTCCAACGCGGCCGACGCGGTGGCTGGGCGGGGGCGCATCGAGGTGCGCCTCGAACCGGCCACGCTCCGCGACGCGGGGGCGACCGGCGCGAGGTGGCTCAAGCTTCAGGTGCGTGATGACGGCCCGGGCATCGACGCCGGGACGCGCGCCCACCTCTTCGAGCCCTACGTCACCACGAAGGCCGCGGCTGGCGGACACGGCCTGGGGCTCGCCGTCGTGCACGGCATCGTCACCAGCCTCGGGGGCGTCATTCGCGTCGAGAGCCAGAAGGGCCACGGCGCTGCGTTCGACGTGTACCTGCCGGTGTCCGACGAGCCGGTGCTGCGCCCGACGCCCGTGCCTGACCGGCCGCAGGCCCAGGGGCACGTGCTGGTGGTGGACGACGAGAAGCTCGTTCGCCGCGCCATCGCCAGGCTCACCGAGTCGCTCGGCTACCAGGTCACCGAAGCAGAGAGCGGCGCTGCTGCCCTGGCGCTCGTCCGCGCGAAGCCCGCGGCCTACGACATCGTGCTCTCCGACATCACGATGCCCGAGATGACGGGCCCCGAGCTGGCCCGCTCGCTCGCGCGGGAGTTCCCCGGACAGCGCGTCGTCCTCTGCACGGGCTACTCGAGCGTGCCGCTCGACGGGAACATCTCGGCGCTCGGCGTGCGGGCGCTGCTGTACAAGCCCGTCGCGCGCGAAGACCTCGCCGCCGCGCTCCACCAGGCGCTGACCGGCGAGTGAGGGTTGCCGCTGCCGAGGACCCTCAGCGGAGGAACTGCGGATCTGTCCAATCCCAGCAGCGCGCGGGAGTGAGGTCGACATCCGTTGGCGTACCGCTCCAATCGAGCGTCTTCCATCGGAACGCACCAGGGAGGTTCGTGCAGAGCCCGGCCAGGGCGAGCGCGAGCACCGAAGCGGCGACGGCAGTGAAGGCTGGCCCATGTGTCCAGAGGGCGCGGGTCCACGTGGACAGCGCGGGGCGCCCCAGGGCCAGCGCCGCGGTCACCAGCAGGCTGGTGCGGCGGTCGACGAAGGCGAGGCAACTCTCGAAGAAGAAGATGAGGCCGAGCGCCACGCGCTCGCGAGCAGCACCTCGAGCCAACGCTCGAAAGGCGCCCCGGCAGCACCGGGGAGCCCGGCCAGGGCCGAGGCCACGCGATCAGTGAGCCAGAGCACCGGCGCCGCCAGCACCGAAGGACCGATGGGGAACGTCGAGTAGATGCCCGACGCGCGAGTGTCGAGCCTCCACCGGGTGGCGGCTCCATACTCCGACAGGTCCGCGTCCCCCTCGCGCGCGAGCGAGAGCGCGGTGGGAATCGTCCAGATGGAGTCCGTCTGCATGCGAACCGGCGCCGCTGCGTAGAACGCCGTCAGCGTCCCCCACGCATTGGCCCACAGGCATGGCGACGTCTTCCGCCAGCCCGACCTCGAACACCAACGGAAGTTGACCCTGGCGGGAGGGTGGCTTCCGGCCGCGGGACGGTGGGTCTACGGTGCGAGCCGTGCGCCCGACCTCCTCGCCCACCGTCATCCTTCGTCACTGCCCCACCTACGACGTGCAGCGCATCCGCGCGATGGTGCGCGAGGCCCTCGACACGTTCGGCCTCGAGCCCCGCGGCCGCACGCTGGTGAAGCCGAACCTCGTCAGCGCGGGCAACCTCTTCAAGCACGCGCACACGCGGCCCGAGGTGGTGGAGGGCGTGCTGCTGGCGCTCAAGGACCGCGACAAGGGCATGGTGGACCTCACCGTCGGCGAGCGCTGCGGCATCACCATTCCCACCCGCTACGTCTTCGCGCACTCGGGCGTGGACGCCGTGGTGGAGCGCACCGGCGTCAAGCGCTCCTTCTTCGAGGAGGAGCTGCAGGTCGAGGTGCCCCTCACCCATGCAGGCCGGCTGCGCGACTCCCTCTACGTGCCTGAGCCGGTCGCCCGCGCCGACTTCTTCGTCAACCTGCCCAAGTTCAAGTCGCACCCGTGGACGACGGTGACGTTCTCGATGAAGAACTACATCGGCATTCAGGACGACCGGCACCGGCTCATCGACCACGACCACCGGCTCGACGAGAAGGTCGCCGACCTGCAGTACGTGCTGCAGCCCCAGCTCGTCGTCATCGACGCCGTCATCGCCGGCGAGGGCCGCATGCTGACGCCCATTCCGCGCGACCTCGGGCTGCTGGTGCTGGGCAACAACCAGCCGGCCATCGACGCAGTGTGCTGCGCCGTCATCGGCGTGGACCCGAAGACCGTCCCCCACATCGAGCTGCCGTCACGGCGCGGCTTCGGGCCCATCGACCTCTCTGCCATCCGCCTCGAAGGCGACGTGACGCTCGACGAGGCGAAGGCCCGCGCGAAGGGCTTCCAGGTGGGCCTGGTGCGCGTCGAGAAGTACTTCGAGGGCACGAAGATCACCGCGTACGCCGGCCCGCCGCCGGAGCCCGAGCGCACCGACTACTGCTGGGGCGGGTGCCCGGGCGCCATCGAGGAGGCCGTCGAGATCCTGCGCCTCTTCGACGAGTCCTTCGACGCGAAGAGCCCCCGCCTGCACGTCGTCTTCGGCAACTACCAGGGCCCCATCGACGCGAAGGAGGGCGAGAAGGTCGTCTTCATCGGCGACTGTGCCCAGTGGCGGGGCAGGCTGGGCGACGCGCCCGTGGCCATCGAGAGCACCTACCAGCCCCGCGAGACGAAGGACCCACGCACCGCGACGGCCGACGACATCTACGCGAAGATGGCGCAGGTGGGCGGCAAGCTGGCCCTGGCGGCGCGGCAGCCCTTCGTGCGGCTCCACGGGTGTCCGGTGAGCGTCGCCGAGCAGGTGCTGGCGCTCGCCTTCCTCTCGGGCTCGAAGAACCCCTACTTCGAGAAGACCGAGATCGTCGCCTTCAACAAGGCGTACGTGACGTGGCGCGCGAAGATGGCGGCGAAGCGCCTCACCGGGGCGCCGTACCAGGTCGCAGGCCCGGCGCGGCGAGGCGAGGCGAAGCCGGATCTGGGACCGGGATGAAGCCGGGCGCGCCGCCCAGCCCTGGCGCGACCAGCAGCTGCGCGAGGCCTGACGCCGGCCGTGGGTCGTACGCCATGCAGACCCGTCCGCTCCCCTGAAGGCCGCCCGGGCACCGCGCCTCGAGCCTGCCCGAGGCCCACTGCGCGCAGTCGGCGTCCGCCGCGCACGTCCGGGTGCACATCGACGGGCGGCTCCCTCCGAGGCCACCCAGGCTGCCAGGCAGGCAGTCGAGGCCCGCTCCGCAGTCGAACGACGTGCGGCACGTCAGCCCGAGGGAGGGTGGGCCGCACGAGAGCGCCACCACCGTGACGCAGCCAACGAGGAGCGGGAGCGCCTTCATGCCCCGCTCGAACGCGCCAGCCTTCGGCACGGTTCCCGGCTCGTCAACGGCCGGCGTCGCGGACCTGCCTGGCGTCGATGAAGAGGTGACAGCCGGTGCACCGCTGCGGCGGCGGGGTGTGGTCGGCCTGCGGCAACAGCTTGTGGCACGAGCGGCAGTTGGCGGGGCCGAAGCCGGGCTCGGGCACGTGCGGCGCGTGGCACTTCTCGCACTCCTGGTGCTTCTCCTCGGCGTGGAGGCCGAGCAGCTTCTTCACCGCGTGGCAGTCGGTGCACGCCTTGAAGGCCACGCCCGAGTGGCTCTCGTGGCACTTCTTGCACTCCGTGTGGCCGGCCTGCGGGGGCTTCGACTTCTCGTGGCACGACAGGCAGGGCTTCTGGCTCGCCAGCCCGTGCGGCAGCTGGTCGTGGCAGCTCTTGCACTCGCGGTGGCCCTTCGGGTCCTTCTGGGGCTTCAGCCGCGCCACCTCGACGTACCGGGTGTCGTGGCAGCTCTTGCACTCGCGCAACGACGTTGGCTTCGCGTCGTGGGGCTCGTGACAGTCGTCGCACTGCACGCGCTCGCCGTGCACCACCGCGTTCGTGAAGGGCGCTTCGTCGTGGCACTCGAGGCAGCCGCGGGCCACCTTCCCGGCGGGCTGCTTCTCGTCGTGCATGTAGTGGCACCCGAGGCACAGCTTGCCGTCCTTCGACTTCGGGTGCTTCACCACCTCGTCCTTGTGGCAGGCCTTGCAGTCCTTCGGGGCGGCGCGGGCCAGGTGCGGCCGGTGGCACTCGCGGCAGGAGTCGTGCTCGCTCGCGCCCATCACCTTCATGGTGTCGTGGCAGCGCACGCACGGCTTCACCACGTCCTTGTCGAAGGTGTGCGCGACGTGGCAGCTGCCGCAGCCGACGTGGCCCTTCTCGAACAGGGCCTTCGGCTCGACGCGCGCCTTCGCGGGCACCTTGTCGGTGGTGTGGCACGTCACGCACATGCCGCTCGCGGGCGCGGCCGCCGTGTGGTGCTCGTGGCAGTTCATGCACTTGTCGGCGAGCGTGTCGCCCTTCGCGCCGTGGCTCAGCTTCACCTCGTGGCAGGTGGTGCAGTCGGCGGACTGGGTGAAGGGCGCCTCGTGCGGCCGGTGGCACTGCTGGCACTCGGAGCGGTGCACGGTGATGGCGGGCACGCCTGCGTCGCCGTCGCCCTGGGGCTTCTGGTGGCAGTCGAAGCACATCCACTTCTCGAAGCGCTGGGGCAGCTGCTTCGCCATGAAGGGGTGGCAGGTGAGGCAGGTCAGGTCGATGCCGGCGTCGAGCGGGTGGTGCTGCTTGCCCTGGTCCTTGTGGCACTCGAGGCAGAGGTCGCCGGGCGGGGCGCGAAAGCCCGCGTCGTCGATGGCGTGACAGTCGCGGCAGAGCACCTGCTTCTCGCCCTTGAGGCTGAGGTGCTGCTGGTGCCCCGGCGCGGCCTTGGCGCGCGGGTAGTGGTCGCCGACGGTGAAGAGGCCGCCGTCCTGCGGAGGAGGGATGAGCTCCTGCAGCTCACCGCAGCCGGCGGCGAGCGCGACCATCACGACGGTGAGGAGGACACGCGGAGTCACGGGCGGCGGGAGGCGACGTCGGCGGCGATGGACAACCCGAAGAGCAGACAGGCCAGCACCCCGAAACCCTGCGCGACCGACATCGCGCCCACCACGGGGAGCGGCGTGCCGAGCAGCACGCCCGTCACCATCAGCGCGAGGGCGAACAGCCCCAGCACGCAGGCGATGCGCAACATGCGCTCGGTGGGCCAGCGGGCGAGCAGTCGAAGGAGGCGCGTCATCATCGGCTCAGCTCCTCCTTCGTCTTGCTGAACGGGTGCGCCACGCCGTGGCAGCCCGCCGAGGCGCACGACACCTTGTTCTGCGCGAGCTCGTCGGCGAGCGAGACGTGCTCCTTCACGTTGAGGAAGGACGCGAGCGTGCCCGAGTGGCACTGCTGGCAGTTCTGGTTGGGGTAGGGCTTCGCGGTGCGGATCTCCGCGTGGAACTTCTCGAGGGACCAGCTGCGGAAGCCGCCGAGGTAGTAGTGGTACACGTGCATCATGCCCGTCAGCTTGGTGAGCGGGTACCCGAGCATTCCGTAGTCGGCGTGGCAGGTGTAGCAGGCCGTCGGCCCGATGATGTGGCTGCGCGAGTGCCGCGAGGCGAGGCTGGTGCTCTTCGGGTCCTGCAGGTCCTGCAGGTGCGTCTCCATGACGTGGCACGAGCCGCAGAACGTCGGCTCCGTCGTGCGCACCATGCCCGAGCCCGTGCTGGCCACCGCCGCGACGAAGGGGAACACGGCCAGCCCCAGCAGCAGCCGCATGCGCACCCCGGGCGTCAGCTTCGGCCGGAAGAGCAGGTGGTGCAGCAGGATGGTGGCGGCGATGGCGGCCGTCACCAGCGTCAGGGCTCCGAATGGCGTGAAGGCGCTCCCCATGGCGGTCAGGGCGATACCGCGTGCGCGGTGTCGACTCCAGCACTCCTTCCAGCGGCGTGGCACACGGCGCAGGCCTCGACGCCGGTGGACGTGGTGTTGAGCGACGCGTGAGCCGAGGCGGCCGCGCTCTGGTGGCAGCCGGTGCAGGCCGCCGAGGTGGGCTGCTCGAAGACCGGCGTGACGGCGGTAGCGCCGGCGAGGCACGACTGGCCACCGTCGGCCGGGCCGCTCGGGCCGCCATCGGGCAGCGGCGACACGCAGGTGCGCACCTCACTGCGCGACGGCAGCAGGCCCGCCGGCAGCGGCAGCGAGACGCCGGTCGCCGTGTGGCACTTCCCGCAGGCGTTGAGCGGCGACGGGTAGCGCGCGTTGGCGTGCACCCGGTGCACGAGGTCCTTCAGGTTGGCGGCCGGGGCGGTGACGGCGCCACCGTCGAGCGGCGTCACGACGTTCTCCACCAGGTTGCCGCCGTGGCACACCACGCAGTGCTCGGTGTTGGTGCGGGTGCCGCCGTGCTCGGCGAGGCCCTGGTGGCAGGCGTCGCACTGGGCGAGGGTGACGGTCGAGCGGCGCCCCTTCGCGACGGCGTCGGTGACGGCGAAGGGCGCGACCGGGTTGACGGCGCACCAGCGCACGCCGGCGTCGGTGGTGGCGCACACCTCCATGCCGACGGTGAAGCTGCCGGTGTCGGTGGGCAGCAGCGCCGTGAGCGCGCGGTAGCGGAAGACGCCCGCGTCGAGGCGCTCGAGGCACGCGCCGCCGTCGGTGAGGACCGCGCAGTCGGCGGCGGTCTCGGCCGTCTCGGACACGTAGCGCGCGATGTCGGTGTTGGGCCCGGCGAAGACGAAGCGCAGGCGGCTCAGGCGCGCCGCCAGCACGTCGCGGGGCTGCCCGTTGACGTTGACGCCGAAGGTGACGGTGGGCCGCGCGCCGGGCGGCGTCGCGGGCACCGAGATGATGTTCGCCCTCACGTCGATGCGCGACGGGTCCCGGCCGGGGCTCCGGTGCCGCTCCTCGATGGGGGCGATGCCCATGGTGGCCGGGTGACAGATGCCGCACTGGTTGTCGTTGCGCGGCCCCACGGCGTGCAGCGTCCACCCCGGCGGCGGCGTGGCGCTGGTGAGCCAGGTGCGGTCGTGGCAGCCGGCGCAGTTGTCGGTGGTGGGGTTCGTCTTCCACCGGTCGTCGGTGGCTGCGTGGCACCCCTCGCAGGTCGCCAGGTTCCCCGGGTATGCGACGCTCGAGTAGTCGTGCAGCTGGTTGTTGAAGCCGATGAAGCGGTACGGCACCCCCGCGTCCACGCTGGGCAGCCGGAAGCCCATGTGAATCGAGTGCACCATCTTCTTGAAGTCGTACGAGGTGCCGGTGTCGGGGTCGATGTCAGCCGAGTTCGTGTGGCACAGGATGCAGAGCGCGACGTCGCGCCGCGCGCCCCCGTGCGCCTCGAGCCGGGTGTGACAGGCGTTGCACTGCTGGTCCGTCACCAGCTCGCGCTTCTTCGTCACCGCCTGGCCGTCGGGCCGGAAGTGGAACACCGTGTTGTCGACGTGCCGCACGCCCTGCACCGTGCGGGTGGCGTACAGCCCGACGGAGTGCGTCTTCGCCGCGTTCGCGCCCACCACCACGGGCGTCGCGAAGAGGTAGCGGTAGAGGCCCTGCGCCGCGTCCACCTCGACCCAGGCGCCGTTCTGGTCGCTCGCGTTCTGCAGAAAGCTGCCGCCGTCGAAGGCGACGGTGCGGCGCGTGTAGCTGACGTACTGCAGCGGCAGCCCGTCGCTGGCGCGCTCCTCGAGGTAGCCCAGGACGAAGGAGACGCTCACCGCGCCCTCCGTCAGCAGCCCTGCGCGGTCGAGCCGCCGCCCGGCCTCGTCAGCGAGCTGCACGTCCACCGACACGCCGCCGTCGGCGATGGCAGCGCCCAGCACCGTCACCACGAGGCCTGGACCGCTGAAGCGCAGGTCGCGGCCGTTCTGGCCCGCGTCGCCGGCTGGCCCCTGCGGCCCCTGCATTCCATTCTGACCCGGCTGGCCGTTCTGACCCGCCGGCCCCTGGGCGCCCATCGAACCGGGCTGGCCCTGGGTGCCCATGGAGCCGGACTCACCAGCCGGCCCCTGAGGACCGGCCGGGCCTGCGGGGCCCTGGCACGCGCTGACGAAGACGACGGCGGCCAGCGCGCACGCCCGCGTCATGAAGGTGAGGTCGTTCATCGAAGGTCTCCTGGGTACACCGACGCCCGCTACCTGTACCATCGGATCCACCGGCCTGACAGGACACTGACGGATTGATCACGGGGCGCCGACACACTGGCCTCACCCACTTTTCTCGAAGCCGCAAGCAAACTTCATGTCGATTCACTGCGAACCTTTCTTGTGTGCGGGGCAAAGTCGGGCTTGAGGGCCATTGTGATGCGTCGGCAGCGCAGGGAGCAGCGAGGGTGGTGGAGCACGGCGTCCGTCGGCGCGGCGGCAGCCTTTCTGATGGCCTCGCAGGCTCTCGCTGATGCGCCCGAGGCCCGCGCGCCCGCGGCGAAGGCATGGAAGGCGCCCAACCAGCCGACCTGGTTCGACGCACGCGCCACGCTGCAGGTGCAGGCCTTTCAGCAGGCGATGTTGCCCGGCGTTCCCGGCATGGTGGCGCCCATCGACCTGGCGCTGCCCATCACCGCGACGGGCTTCCTGCGCTTCGGTGGAATCGACTTCCTGGGCAACGACGACTCGGTGAGCGGCGAGGTGGCCCTCTGGGGACGTCTGGGCCCGCGCGACGGGCTGGTGGGCGACGGCGACCTCACCACCGCCTGGGCCCAGTACCGCAGCGGGCCCTGGCGCGTGAAGCTGGGCCGGCAGGTGACGTGGCCCGGCTCGGCGCGCTACGTGCGCTTCGACGGCGTCTCGGGCGGCGCGACGTTCGGCTTCCTCGACGTCGATGCCTACGGGGGCTTCGTCGCCCTGCCGCGCTGGAGCCTGCCGCGCGGCGCCTGGGTGCTCGGCTCCATCGGCGACGCCCTCGAAGACCCGCGGCTGCGCGAGGCGCAGAACCGGCTCGGCCAGTTCCTCCTCGGGGTGCGGGTCGGCGCGCGAGCGGGCTCGGTGGTGCGTGGCTCCCTCGCCTTCCACGAGCAGCACGACGCGGTGGGCGTCGCGTTCCGCGTCCTGTCCGCCGACGTCACCTCCCAGCCCGTCGACTGGCTGGGCCTCGGCGCGCGGGCGTCGTTCGACGTGAAGTCGCTCGGCTTCTCGGAGGCACGGCTGTGGGCCGACCTGACGGGCTGGCGCGTCGCCACCGCCTCCGTCGACTACCTCTACCAGAGCCCTTCGCTCCTGCTCCCGCAGACGTCCGTCCTCGCGGCCTTCGGAGGCGCGTCGTGGCACGAGCTCGGCACCGAGCTCAGCGTGCAGCTCCCCTGGCGCCTGTCCGTCACCGGGCGCGCCGCTGGCCAGCTCTACGACGGCGACCGCCCTGGTGGCCGCGGGCTCGCGCGGGTGAAGTGGGTCCCCGACCTCGACAGCCGGTGGCTGGTTCAAGCAGAGGTGGCGCGCGTGCTGATGGGCACGCAGGGCTACACCCAGGTGCGCACGAGCGGCCGCTGGCGCGCGACCCCGACCGTCGCCGCGACCGTCGACGGCGCGCTCTACCTGTATGACATCCCCATCGTCGGCACCCGCCACTCCCTCACCGGCATCGTGAGCGCCGAGTGGGCCGTGCGCCCGTGGCTTCGAACGCTGCTCTCCACCACCGTGATGCAGACGCCCTTCGCGGCGTTCGAGCTGCAGGGGCTCGCGCGTGTCGTCGTCGAGCTCGAGCCCAGCACCACCGGAGGCCGCCCGTGACGCGTCGCCTCTCGTTGCTGGGCCTCGTCGTCGCCCTGACGCTGCTCGCGGCAGCCTGTCCCCGTGGGCTCCTGACGCGCTTCCCACACCGGCAGCACCTCGCCGAGCTCGAGTGCGGAGGGCCCGGCCAGGCCGAGTGCCTCTCGTGCGCCAGCTGCCACCTCGGCGACGGCACCAGGGCCGGGGCCTGGCACCGGCCGCGGAAGGACAACTGCGGCGGCTCGACGTGCCACCAGAGCGCCGAGCTCGACGACGTGTACGCCCGCTCGCTGCGCCCCTCCATCGCGCCGCAGCCTGCCGGCAAGGCCATCGTCTTCGAGCACGACCCGCACCTCGACAAGCCCACCATCAAGGGCCAGTGCGTCGGGTGCCACTCGGGCGCCGTCGGCACCGAGGGCGGCGACCCGCTCTTCCCGCCGATGGACACCTGCCTCACGTGCCACGAGCACCGCACGCAGTTCGACAACGGCATCTGCACCAACTGCCACAAGGACGCCGACCTGCGGCAGCTCGTGCCAGCCTCGGTCTTCCGCCACGACGGCGCCTGGGTGAAGCGCCACGGCCTCGAGGCGCGCCAGCGACCGGCGGCGTGCGAGACGTGCCACGCGCAGACGAGCTGCGACAGCTGTCACGACACCACGCGCCCCTCGTCGCCGGCCATGCGCAACCCCGAGGCCATCGAGCGCGAGCTGGTGCACCGCTTCGACTTCCTCACCCGCCATGCGCTCGAGGCGGAGTCGCAGCCGGGCACCTGCGTCACCTGCCACGTGAAGACCGAGTGTGACGCCTGCCACGTGGCCCGCGGCGTCTCGGCCTCGCGCGCTGGCGCAGAGGGGCCCCACCCGGCGCTCTGGTCCAGCGGCCTCGGGGCCGCGCGCAACACCCACGGCAAGGCGGCTCGCCGTGACATCGCCTCGTGCGCGGCCTGTCACGACCAGGGCCCGGCCAGCAACTGCGTGCGCTGCCACCGCGTGGGCGGCACGGGAGGGACTCCGCACCCGGCGGGCTGGCGCAGCACCGCGCCCCGCTCCAACGCCGAGTGCTCGGCCTGTCACGGAGGCTCGCTGTGAGTCGGCGCCTGTGGACCCTGAGCTTCCTCGTCGCCTCGGCCTGCTTCGTGCCGAGGGACAACACCGCGCGCCCCGACAACCAGTGCACGCGCTGCCATGGGGACTCCACCCGCGAGGCGGACGCGGTGACGAGGGCCGCGCCCCCCACCGACACCTTCGGGAACACCGCCGCATCGTTCCCCGGCGTCGGGGCGCACGCCCAGCACCTCGTCGCCTCGAAGACGCACGCGGCCGTCTCCTGCCGCGAGTGCCACGTGGTGCCCGAGGACACCGAGGCGCGCGGCCACAACGACGGCACCACGCAGCTCGTCTTCGGCCCCCTCGCCACGAAGGACGGCGGCGTTTCTCCGGCGTACGACCCGGCTACGCGGCAGTGCAGCAACTCCGGCTGCCACGGCGCGGTGTCGAACCGGTGGACGCGACCGCGCACGTCGGACGAGGCGTGCGGCTCGTGTCATGGCCTGCCGCCGCCGCGCCCGCACCCGCAGTACACGGCGTGCCACGCCTGCCACGAAGAGGTGGTGGGCCCGCAGGGCTTCCTCGCGCCCGCGAAGCACGTCGACGGCGTGGTGCAGAAGAACGAGGCCTCGTGCGTCGCCTGCCACGGCGCCACCGACGGCGGCGCTCCGCCCCGCTCCCTCGACGGCGGCACCGACGTCACCAACGTGGGCGTCGGCGCGCACCAGGCCCACCTCTCGGGCGGCAGCTGGAGCCGGCCGGTGGCCTGCGAGGCGTGCCACGTGGTGCCGGCGACGAGCGTCACCCCGTCTCACCCGAACGGAGGCCCCGCCGAGGTGGTGGCCGACGCGGGCTACGACACCGTGACGCGCACCTGCGCGGTGGCCTGCCACGGCGTGCGCTCGCCAGTGTGGAACACGGCCGACGCGGGGCTCACCTGCTCGTCGTGTCACGCCGCGCCGCCTCCCACCCCGCACCCGCAGTCGCCCAGCTGCGGCCTCTGCCACCCGTACGAGAACAACCAGGTGGCGCGGGCCACGCACGGCAACGGCACGAAGGACGCGGTGCTGCCGGCGGCCTGCAACGCCTGTCATGGCAGCGCCGCCAACGCGGCCCCGCCCCAGGACCTCTCAGGCTCGATGGACACCACGCGCCAGGGTGTGGGCGCCCACCAGGCGCACCTGCGCGACGGCGGCACGGCGCGGCCGGTGGCCTGTGACGAGTGCCACGTGGTGCCGGCGATGACGGTCGCGCCGGGGCACCTCAACGGCGCCACCGAGGTGCGCTTCCAGGGCGTGGCGCGGAGCAACCAGGCCAACCCGACGTACTCGGCGGCGAACGCGACGTGCAGCGGCGCCGCGTGCCACGACGTCTCGAACCTGCTCGGCGCGCCGGGCGGCGGGCAGCACACGGCGCCCCGGTGGACGCTGGTGGACGGCTCCCAGCGCCAGTGCACGTCCTGCCACGGCATGCCTCCTCCGGCGCCGCACCCGCAGCAGACCGACTGTGCCACCTGTCACCGCAACGCGGCGCCCGACGGCGGCTTCGTGCGGCCAGACCTGCACATCGACGGGCGCGTCACCTTCGCGGTGCCCTGAGGCCGGACTCCCGGCGAGGAGGCTGCGCGCCGCCCGTCGGCACCCCACCCTCTTCGACCAACCGCCACGACCTCGACGAGGTGTCCAGACGGAGCGTCCTTCCCCGGAGCGCGAAGCTCACTCCGGCTTCTTCGACGGAGCTGCCACGACTTCGAACGCGTTGCTCGGGCCCGCGGCGCCGAGCCGAATCCGGTACAGCCCCGGCTGCGCGAGCGTGTCGAAGCGGTTGTAGCCGAGCGTGCGCCAGCGGTACTCCACGCGCTCACCGGGCTTCAGCGGGCGCCGGGTGAACACGTTCGCGACGGCGATGAGGTCGATGGCGCGCCACTGGCCGCCGGCCGTTCGCAGCTCGATGGTGGCGAAGCTGCCGTCGAGCTCGGGCCGTTCGACGACGTCGACGGGCGCCGACGAGGTGTTCGTCACGACGAGCTTCACGACGTCGCGCTGGACGTACGACGAGCGGTCGGTGGCGAGCGTGAGCGGAGCGGCCGGCTCCGCACCGACGCTGACGGCGCTCAGCAGCACGGTCGAGAGCCCGACGAGCCGCACGGTGACGACGGTGTCCATCGGAACGCTCACTTTCCAGGAGTCGAGCCACAGCTCATCAGCTGCCCCGCTTCTTCGCGAGCCCAGCGCGGCACTGCTCGAGCAGGTACTCGACGCGCTTCGACGGCAGCGGCGACGGGGCGGCCTCGAGCAGCTCCACCAGCCGCTCGTCCATGCCCGGCCGCCAGCGGGTGTCGAAGAGCACCGCGGCGGCGTCTTCCTCGGCCTGGCCACCGAGGAACAACCGTTCGACGAAGCTCGGCGCCACGCGCAGCCGCGCCTCGTCCCCCATGTTGCGCGCCACCTCGCGCAGCAGGTCGGCGGGCAGGTGCGTGAAGGCCTCGCGCATCACCCCGGCCGCGTCCGGCTCGAGGTCGCCGTGCAGCAACCGCTCGAGCGTGCGCCAGGCGCGCGGGGCGAGGCGGGTGAGCTGCTCCTCGTCGAGGTTGCCGGAGCCGTAGTACTGCGGGTGGTCGCGCCAGACGAACCAGGCGCCACACCCGGGGCACAGCCGCACGTCGACTCCCGAGGCGTGGGGCCACGGCGACTTCAGCTTGCGCGAGGCGTCAGGCAGGTGCTGGTCGCGCCCGGTGTTGGCCCAGACGTCATCGGGCAGCTCGCCACACGTCGCGCACGTCACCTCACCGCTCCGGGCTCGACGAGCGGGGCTGGCTGCTCGCCGAGGAAGGGCGCCTTCAGCTGCGCGAGGTACCCCTCGGGGACGTCTGTGTCGGTGCCGTAGAGCAACGGGCGGCCCTCGGGCACGAGGTACGTGCCGAAGAGCCGGTCCCACACTGGGAAGAGGCCGGCGAAGTTCCAGCCCGGCCCGATGTCGACGCGCGCGTGGTGCCAGTGGTGGAAGTCCGGCGTCGCCAGCACCCGGCGCAGCGGCGCGAAGCGGAACCGCACGTTCGCGTGCAGCAGCACCGCCCACAGTCCCAGGAGGACGACGCCGCCGCCGAGGATGTCCTTCGGGACGCCCAGCAGCGTCAGCACGACGAAGGTGACGACCTTGCCCGCGCTCGCGGCCACCGGGTGCCGACGCAGCCCCGCGAGCCAGTCGAGGCGCTCGCTGGAGTGGTGAATCGCGTGGAAGCGCCAGAGGAACGGCACCACGTGCTCGAGGCGGTGCCACCAGTAGCCGAGCAGGTCGGCGAGGACGAGCGCGGCCACGGCGACCAGCAGACGCGGCTGCGACGCGACCCACGCCGAGAGCCGCTCCGACTTCACCGCCTGCACTGGGAACCAGACGAGCACGACGAGGGCGAGGGTGGAGAGCTGCTCGAGCGTGTGCGTCACCACGAGGTGCAGCGCGTCGGTCCTCCAGCCGGGCCGCAGCGCGCGCCAGGGCCGGTACGGGAAGCGACGCTCGAGCGCGATGAAGAGCGCGGCGAGCACCACCAGGCCGACGGGGTTGGGCAGCAGGTCCATCGCGGCTCGAGCATCGCCGAGGTGACGCCGCAGACGCCACCGGCAGGCCCTGACCCGATGCCCTCGAGCGTCAGTGAAGGAAACGGAGCCGGGGACCGCTCACCTGGCCGGCTGCTCTCGTGCAGCGCGCAGCGTGATGATGGTGAGCTCGGGCTCGGAGTTGATGCGCGGCAGCCGCGTGCCGCGGCCGAAGCCGATGCCGCGGTTGACGTAGAGCTGGTTGCCGCGCACGCGGTAGTGGCCGCGGAACCAGGGCTGCCCACCCGCGCGGTACACGCCCTGCGTCAGCTTCGGCACGTTCCATTGCCCGCCGTGGGTGTGGCCCGACAGGCACAGCACGTCTTCCCACGCCGGCAGCTTCCCTGCGCAGCTCGGGGTGTGCGTCAGGACGAGCCGCGAGGTGTTGGGGCGCGTGCCCTTGAAGGCCTCGGCCACGTCGTCGTTCTTCGTGGTGCTGTCGTCGATGCCGATGATGGACAGGTCGACGCCGCGCACGTTCACCTTCGTGTGCTGGTTCCGCAGCACGCCGATGTCGGCCTTTCTCAGGCCCAGCGCGACCGCCTTCGCGTCGCTCCAGTGGTCGTGGTTGCCCAGCACGGCCCAGGCTTGCGGCTCGATGCGCTCGAGCAACTGGGGCACACGCTCGTACGGGTCCCACCGGGTGGTGACGAAGTCGCCCGTCAACACCGCGAGGTCGGGCTTCTCGGCGTTGAGGGCGTTGACCGCCGCGATGATGCGGCCGTCGGGCACGCCCGAGCCGATGTGCAGGTCTGACAGCTGCGCGATGGTGACGCCGTCGTGCGCAGGGTCGAGGCTCTCGAGGAAGAACTCGACGCGCGTGACGTCGAAGGACTCGCGGAGCTCCTGGCGCCGCTCGGCGCGGACCGCTGACGGCGCGAGCACAGCGGCGGACATCGCGGACAGCATCGAGCGTCGGGTCATTCGCGTCATGGAGGTGCGCAGCGTACCGAGCGGATCAACGCGCGCGCTACCCCGGCATTTCCATCCAGGCAGGCTGCGCAGGTTCATGCGCAGCGGCGCCAGTCGTCACGCGACCTGACAGGCCAGCTCCTCCGCGCGTCACGAAGCGCGGGGCGCACCTGAGCCCCGCCGCGCGAGCGCGCACGTCAGCGCGAGCACCGCCCAGTCAGCCGGCCGGTGCAGCGGGAAGTCCACGAGGGCGCGGGTGGTGAGCACGACGAGGGCCGCTCCGGCGAAGGGCGAGGCGGAGCGCCACGACTCCCGCAGCCGCGTCGCGAGGAAGGTGAGCAGCGCGAGGACCGCGAGCGGGCCGGCCTCCAGCCACAGCTCGAGCCAGTCGTCGTGCGCATGGGCCTCGAGGCCGGTGAACTCGAGCTCGGGCTGACGCGCGACGCAGTCGGCGTCCTCTCCGCATCGACGGGTCCACCACTCCAGCTCCCAGCGCGGCCAGTGGAGCTCGACGGCGCCGGGCCCGAGCCCGACGAGCGGCGAGTCGAGGAGGTGCGGCGCGATGACGCTGGTGAGGTACCACCGCCCGCGCAGGCTGGTGCTGACGTCACGCCGCGCGAGCCCGACGGCCAGCACGACGCCGACGACCACCGCGCCCACGACGAGCCATCGCCGCACGCCACGGGTCGAAGGGTGCGCGAGGAGGAACGACGCCCCCGCCGCGAGCGAGGCGACGGTCGCGAGGGACTGCGTGAAGGCGAGCGCCAGCACCACCAGCGCGCCGGCTGCGAGGCGGACCTTCCACGACGTCGTCCGCGCCCGCCCGAGCCACAGCACGGCGAGCGGCGCCGCCACCGACGCCACGAAGTCCGGGTTCCCCAGGGTCGCGGAGCGCGCCATGCGGCCGGTCGCTCCGAACGTCGCCACGCCGCCGGCCTGCAGGACGACGACCGCGCAGACGACGAGGAGCGCCGCGCCCACCATCCACCACGTCCGCTCCGCGACCCCGACGACGTGCCACGCTGCCACCGTCAGCGCGCCGAGGACCAGCGTCGGCGTCGTGGGCGCACCCCACGCGTCGTTCCAGCTCGCGCTCGCGCTGACGGCGGCGATGAACACGAGCGGCAGGAGCGGCACCTGTCTCCACCGCGAGGCCACGAGCGGCGACAGCGCGGCGAGGCCGGCGGCGAGCACCAGCTGCTTCGGCGTGTGGAAGGCGGAGGTGAGCGGTGGCGCGAAGACGAGCAGCGTCAGCGCGGTGATGACGGCCGGAGCGAGGGCCGTCACGGCGCTGGTTCGAAGCGGTACATCAACGCGCCGGGAGCTCCACTCACCACCCAGCGGTAGTCACCATCAGCGAGCCCGCTCGTCTCTTCGGCGGACAGGTGGTGGCGCACGTAGTCGTCAGCAGCGCGGCCCTCGAGCCCGTTGAAGGTCTCGGGTCGGTCGAGGTCCACGCCGACCGGCGCGCTCGTCTCTCCCGGCGCGAGGGCGCCGATTCGGGTGTTCCGCCGAAAGTCGCTGCCCAGGGAGACTGCCTCGAACGGCGTCGCGGTGTCGTTGTGAACGCTCACCTTCGCGGGCCGCGCCACCTTCGACCAGGTGATGGCGAGGGTCAGCGTGGCGAGCAGGACGAGCCAGCCCGGGGCGGCGATGGCGAGCAGCGGGCCCGTGCGGGTGGCGAACCAGGCGAGCGTCGCGCCGACGGTGACGGCTCCCACGAAGGCGATGGCCGGAACGATGAGGACCACCAGGTAGGCCTGGGTCTCTGGTGACGGGGTGAGGAGCGCGGCGATGGCATACGAGGCGCCAGCGCCGACGAGGAGTCCTCCACCGCCTCCCAGCACGAAGCCCAGGCACCCGAGCGCGATGCGCGTCTTGTTCATGTAGCCAGAGAGTAGCGGACCACGGCGGTGGAGACGACTCGCTGCTGGGGCGCTGAGGCGAGCGTGGCTGCGGGCTAAATCTCCTGAAACGCACAACAGAAGGCCGTCGTCCCACCGTCCAACGGGCAGCAGACGCTTTGCGTGCAGTTCAGATTTTTTGGGCAGGACGCACATCCTCGCGCCGCAGAACTGGGCGAGACAGACCGCTGAGCAACAGTCCGAGGGGGCGGTGCAGGTGTCGCTGGGTTCCCCGCAGAGCGGGACGCTGGCGTCGAGCTGACCAGAAGAGCCGCCACCAGATCCGCCGCCCGCCGCAGTGCCGCCGCCCGCCGCTCCGGCTGCAGTCCCACCGCCCGCCGCAGTCCCGCCGCCCGCCGCTCCGGCCGCAGTCCCGCCGCCCGCCGCTCCGGCTGCAGTCCCGCCGCCCGCCGCAGTCCCGCCGCCCGCTGCTCCGGCCGCAGTCCCGCCGCCCGCCCCAGTCCCGCCGCCCGCCGCTCCGGCTGCAGTCCCGCCGCCCGCCGCAGTCCCGCCGCCCGCAGTCCCGCCGCCCGCCGCTCCGGCTGCAGACCCGCCGCCAGGCACCCCGCCTGTTGTCCCGCCGCCGGGCCCGCCGCCGGGAATCCCGCCAGCGTTCGCCCCGCCACCTGCCGTCGGCGCTCCGCCCGCCATCACCGCGCCACCTGCCATCGCCACGCCGCCAGCGTTCGCCCCGCCACCGGCCGTCGCCACACCGCCCGCCGTCGCCACACCGCCTGCCGTCGCCACGCCCCCCGCCGTCGCCACACCGCCGGCCGTCGCCAACCCGCCCGCCGCTCCGCCGCCGCCACCTGTCGTCGATCCGCCTGCCGAACCGCCGGCCGCGCCGCCACCCCGACTCACGCCGCCATCAGCGAGCTCGCACAGGGCGTCGCACAACCTGTCGAACTCCACGTCGTAGCGGCCGCAGTTGCAGCCGGGCGCGCTGAGCATCACCAGCGCGAGGAGGCCAACCACGGGGACGAGGCGGTTCATGCTGGAGTGGATGATCGACCCACCGCACCCGGATTGACAAGCCGTGGGGGAGCACTGGACCGGGGAAGGCTGAGTCAAACCGGAAATGTCCCTGGTTTCATCGTTCCTGCGACTCACCGTTCCATGCCCGGCGTCCTCGCCTGCTTGTTCGCGCTCACCGGGGCGGTCTACGAGTGCGTCCTCTGGAGTCTCCATGACACGGCCCGTCCTGCACCTCGCTGTCCTCCTCTCGCTGGTCTTCGGGTGCTCGCAGCCGCCTCCGCTGACTCCGTGTAGCAGCGCGACCTGCACGGGCTGTTGCTCCGGGAACGAGTGCCAGCCGGGCACGACGAGTTCGACGTGCGGTCGGGGCGGCTTCAGCTGCTTCGACTGTGGACCGGCCGGCGTGTGCGCAGCGGGCGAGTGCGTGAACGCGTCCGGGGGAGGGACTGCGGGCGGCGCGAGCACAGGAGGCGGCGTGGCAGGCGGAGCCGCGGCTGGCGGCGACGCGGGCGGCGAGGCGGGGGGCGCCGCTGGAGGCGGGAGCGCGGGTGGCTCGACCGGCGGTGGGAGCACGGGCTGCCTGTCGTGCGCGGGCTGCTGCGAAGCGGGCTCGTGCGTGACGGGCACCACCAACGCGGCGTGCGGAGCGAACGGAGCCGTCTGTCAGACGTGCATGGGCAGCACGTGCATGGCTGGCGTGTGCACCGTCGCGCTCCCGGGTGGCGACGACTGCACCACGGCCTCCACCCTCACCTTCAATGCCCAGAACGTGGCCCAGGTGACCGTCGATCCGGCCGGGTTCGCGGATCACACGACGGCGAGCTGCGGTTCGAATGGCATCGACGCGGTGGTGGCCTTCGACGTCGCGAGCGCCAACACGTTCGTCACCGTCGATGTCACCGGCAGCGTCGGCCCGCCACCCACCGTCTCGCTCCGCACCACCTGCAGCAGCGGCTCGAGCGAGGTGACCTGCTCTGGCTCGGGCAGCCTCTCGCGACGGCTCGCCGCGGGTCGCGCCTTCGTCTGGATGGAGGCGGCGCCGGGCTCGGGTCCGCTGACGCTCACGGTGCGACGGACGCCGGTTCAGCCGGGAGACTCGTGCAGCAACCCGCAGGACCTCACCTTCACCAACGGCGTCGCCTCGGTCACTGGAACGCTGCTCGACTTCGGGCCCGATGGAGTGAGCTGCGCTCCGAACAGCCGTGACGCGGTCTACCGCTTCACGCTGCCGACCGCCGGCCCGGTGACGGTGCGGCTCGAGCCGCTCTCGTCTCAGTTCGACCCGAGCCTCACCCTCAACGGCGCCTGCGGCTCGTCGGTCAACTGCGGCGGCCCGGGGCCTGGCGTCATCGAACAGGTCAGCCAGACCCTCGGCGCGGGAGCACACCTGGTCCAGGTCGAGAGCTCGAACGGCACGGCGGGCCCGTACACCTTGAGCGTGCTCACCTCGGTCGCGACCGACGGGGGCGCACCATCTGCCTGCCTCTCTCCGCTGCCCCTGACGTTCAACGCGATGGGCGCGGCGACCGCCTTCGTCACCACGGCGGGGCGACCCGACACCCTGCAGACCTGCCTGTCCGGCGTCTCGAGCGGCCCCGACACCGTCTACCAGTTCCGCGTCAACAGCCTGGCCGACCTGCAGGCGTCCTTCTCGGGCGCGGTCTCGGCGGTGGCGCTGCGCTCGGCGTGCAACGGGCCGGATCTGGCGTGCGGCTCGGCCATCAACGTCGCGGACCTCGCTCCAGGCGACTACTTCCTCATCGCCGACTCGTACCGCACCGAGACCTCGACCCAGACGCTCCGCGCGAGCCTGACGCCGCCGAAGCCCATCGGAGAGACCTGCGCGCGCCCCCTGCCCCTCGCCCTCTCCGCCGGCGCCGACGGTGGCACCGTCACCGTTCCAGTCGATCTCGCGGCCGCGACCGACGACATTCCGAACGGCTTCGCGTCTGGTGGCTGCAACGCCATCAGCAACGCGCCAGATCGCTTCTACGCGGTCACCATCGGCAGACCGCTCATCGTCACGGTCTCGGCGACGCGCACCTCGACCAGCGGAGCCGTCGAGGTGGGCCTGACGTCGGCGGCGGGCTGCGCCGCGGGCCAGGCGTCACCCTGCGCCTCGGGCACCGCGCCGGGGTTCGCCGAGCTCCTCACGGCGGGCACCCACGTCATCCGCGTGCAGGGAACGGCGGGCAGCCAGGCCACGCTGACCATCACGGCGAGCGAGCCTCCACCCGGAGAGTTCTGCGGCAACCCCGTTCCCATCACGCTCCCGGCCGGCGGCGGCCTGCAGACGCACACCGCCACCACGCGTGGCAGCACGCAGGAGAACTTCAACAACGCCTGCGCGGGCTACGACCTGCCCGACCGCGTCTACGCGGTGACGCTGCCGGACCCGGTGTCGAACCTCACCATCACCACCACGGCCATCGGCTCGACGAACGCACCCGCCTTCATCGTGGTGCCGACGTGCAACCAGATCGTCCCGTCGTGGGAGCGGTGCGGCACGGGCGCCTCGGCCACGAAGACGCTCGAGGTCTCGGGCATCACGGCGGGCACCTGGTTCGTGTGGGTGAAGGGCCCGGCGCTCGCGGGCACCGACTACCGCATCGACTTCTCCAGCCGGCCCTCACCGCCCGGCGAGACCTGCCGCTCGGCCATCCCCATCATGCTCTCCGACGGCCTCGATGGCGGCTCGGCCACCCTCACGGGCTCGACCGTCGGCGCGAACGATGACTACACCGCGTGCAGCCAGATCAGCCCCGCCTTCCCGGACCTCGTGTACTCGCTCTCGCTGGGGCGACCGCTCGACGCGCGGATCACCATGACGCCCACCGGGACCGGCGCCGGCACGCTCACCCGGCTCGACCCCTCGACGTGCTCGACGGACACGCTGACCTGCGCGCGCGGCGCGGTCGGACAGCCAGTCACCTTCAAGGCCACGCTCGACGCCGGCGTCTCGTTCATCTCGGTCGATCATTCCTCGGGCGGGCCCGGGCCGTTCACCCTCAACGTCTCGGTCGCGCCGCCCATCGCCGGTGACTCGTGCGCGCAGCCCCTGGCGCTCACCTTCCCGCCGACGGGCGGCACGCAGCGCGTCAACGTGGACTCGAGGAGCTTCATCAGCTCGGCCGAGGGCTGCGGCCGCTCGGGTGACGTCTTCTACGCGCTCTCGCTGAGCCAGCCGATGGACGTGCGCGTCACGCCGGTCGGGGGCTCGGGCTCGCCGCGCGTGGGCCTGGGCGCCACCTGCTCGTCCATCACCTGCCAGTTCGGCGGCTCCCTGGCCGCGGGCAGCGTCCCCGCGGGGACCTCGGTGCTCGTCTTCGACGCCGACGACTTCACCGAGCAGGCGTACGCCTTCGACGTGACCGTGAGCCCGCCGACGCCGGGAGACACCTGCGCCAACCCCATCGCGCTCTCGATTCCTCCCACGGGAGGCACTCAGTCCATCGCGGGCACGCTGGCCGGCGCGTTCGACGAGTTCCGCTCGACCAGCTGCTCGACCTTCTACCCGGACCGCGTGTACCAGTTCACCACCAGCCAGCCGCTCGCCTTCGTGGCGCAGGCGGCTCCGAGCCCGGCGGACGGCGGAGCTCCGGTGCTGTCGCTGCGCAGCACCACCTGCGACCCTGCGGTGCAGCCGGTCGCGTGTGGCGCGTCGACGCCCACCTCGAGCAGCGTGCGGGTGGCAGCGCTTCCGGCAGGCACGCACTTCCTCACGGTCGATCGCGCGGGGTTCTCGACCGCCGAGGCGTACTCGCTCGACGTGTCGCTCGGCGGCCGGCCCACGGGTGACACCTGCGCGACCGCCACCGCGCTCGCCCTGCCGACGTCGGCGCCGGGCGAGGTGACGGTTCGCGGCGACACGAGGCCTGCCTTCCACGACGTCACGCCGAGCTGCGGCAGCTCCGCGGGTACCCGCGACGCTCCCGACGTCGTGTATGCCCTCACGCTCGCCACGCCGATGAACGTCCGGCTCTTCACGCGCGCGCTGACGCCGGGCTTCCGGCCGACCGTCGCGCTCAAGCCCGGCTGCGCGACGACGGACGCTGACCGCGCCTGCGGCTGGACGCCGACCTTCTCGACCGACACCTGGACGACCGCTCGTCCGTTGCCCGCGGGCACCTGGTACGTCGTGGTGGACGGCTACGACGCCCTCCAGGCCGGCGCGTTCGACCTCACGGTGCGCACCTCACTGCCCAACCCACCTGGAGAGTCGTGCAGCACTGCGGCCCCCATCGCGCTGTCGAGCGGCACCTTCGGGCGCGCCCTGGTGTCAGGCACGTTCGCCGACTTCTTCGAGGACCTCACCGACTGCTGGAACTCGAGCGGCTCCGACGCCGTGTATTCCATCACCACCAACCAGCCGCGGCGCCTTCACGTGCTGGCGACGCCGAGCGTGCCGACCAGCCAGCCGACGCTGTCGCTGCGCTCGACCTGCGCCTCGTCGTCGTCTCAGCTCGCGTGTGAGCGCTCGTCCTTTGACGGGACCGGCCGGCTGGCAGCGACCCTGCCCGCAGGCACCACCTCGCTCATCGTCAAGTCCGGCCTCGCCGTTCCCTCGGGGACGTTCACGCTCGACGTGCGGGTCGATGACTTCGCCGCGGGCGACGTCTGCGCCAACGCCGTCCCGCTCACCATGGGAGGGACCACCAGCGGCGACTCCTACAGCTTCGGGGCAGACGCCACGCTGAGCTGCGACTCGAGCCGCGCGCCCGACACCTTCTTCACCTTCACCACCGCCGCCCCCCAGACGTTCACCGCAACGCTGACGCGGCAGAACACCTCGGAGCCCTTCTCGATGGCCCTCTTCCCCGGGTGCGCAGGCGCCGAGCGGGTGTGTCGCTCGACGGGCTTCTCGTCAGCGCCTCTCGTGCTGACGCAGACGGCGCTCCCGGCTGGCGCCTGGGTGCTCGTGGTGCGCGGTGGAACCACCAGCCCGTCAGGCTTCTCCGTCAACGCGACGCTGACGCCGTGAGCGCTCGACGCCGCGATGATGAGAGCAACCTGGCCGTTCGACTCGACCCGACGCGCCACCGGCTTCAGGGGCCGTCGCTCGGGGGCCGCGTCAGCCTGCCACGATGAACTGAACAACCTGGCCGCTCGACTCGACCCGACGCGCCACCGGCTTCAGGGGCCACGTCAGCCTGCCACGATGAACTGAACAACCTGGCCGCTCGACTCGACCCGACGCGTCGCTTCATGGCCGTGGCTCGGGGGCCGCGTCAGCCGGGCCGCGATGAAGTGAACAACCTGGCCGCTCGACTCGACCCGACGCGCCACGGGCGTCAGGGGCCGTCGCTCGGGGGCCGCGTCAGCCAGGCCGCGATGAAGAGGTCGATCTCGCCGCGCAGCACGTCCTTCATGCGCGGCGTCGCCTCGCCGGTGCGAGGGTCCTCGACCCGCGCGCCGCGGCCGACGAAGTAGCGCCGCACCTCCGCGCCGCCTTCGGCCTGCCCGTCGAGCACCGCGAGGGTGAGGGCCTTGAGCTCCTCCACCGCGCAGGCGCCCGCGAGCGCCACCTCCCGTCCCGTGCGCTCGTCCCGCACCGTCGACTCCGTCGCCACCTTCTCCACGTACCGACCGGCGCGACGTTTCACCTCCCGCGCGACGAGGGTCATGGAGTCCGCGACCTCCGCGGGAGCCTGGGACGGCGTGTAGAGCCGCACGTAGGCCGCCACGCGCGCGTCATCGTCGATGCGCCGGTGCAGGCCACGCTCGCCCGAGAGGAAGCCGAACACACCCGGCCCGTGAAGGTGCAGCACCGCTCGCCGCGGCTCGTCACCTTCGGCCAGCACCTTCACCTCGTAGCTGCGGCGTTGCGCCCAGCCGACGTACATCGCGACCAGCTCACGCACCCAGCCCTCTCCAGCCTCGCCCTCGACGGCCGCGGCGAGCTCGACCCACGCGTCATCGACGTTCCCGGCCGAGCCCGACGCCACGCGCGCCTCGGCGAGCTGCACCTCGCGACCCGCCTCCTCGACGGCGCGCACCGCGGCCGCCAGCTGCATCTCGCCCTTCGCGTCCCGCGCCCGCCGCCGCGCGACCTGGCACTGCTCCCTCAAGCGGTCGAGCTCGGCGAGCTGCGCGTCGATGGCGCGGTAGGTGCGCAACACCGCCGCGGCGCGCTCTCCGTCGTCCCAGAAGCCGGGCGCCTGCGAGAGGCCAAGCAGCTCGCGGCGCCGGTTCTCGAGGTGCGGGCGCTTCGCCGCCGACGCGACGCCAGCCGCGCGCCCAACCAGCGCCTCGGCTTCCTGCGTGAGGGCCTTCTGGTCGAGGCGCTTCTTCGCGAGCGCGGCGCCGGTGCCGGGCAGCGTCGCCTGGGCGGTCGCTTCCCGCTCGCGCGTCACCTTCGGCTCGGCGATGGCGTGCACGCGCCCCTTGTGGCTCACCACCTTCACCGGCGTCGTGGGGGGCAGCGACTGGCGGGCGATCTCCACCGCCAGCGCCGCGGTGAGGGACTTCTCGATCTCGCGCTGCAGGTAGCGCGCGCCGTGGATGGGGGAGTACCCGCGCTCCACCAGCAGCTCCACCACCTCGGGAGCCACCTCGACGTCGAGCTGCCGCGCGCGAATGCCCTCGCGCTCGAGCACGCGCCCCACCTCGCGCTGCGCGATGCGGCGGATCTCCACCTTCCCCAGCGGGCGGAAGTGGCAGATGGCGTCGAAGCGGTTCAAGAACTCGGGGCGGAAGGCGGCGGCGATGCGGCGGTCGATCTCGTCGAGCAGCTCCTCGTCGCTGCGGGACGACGCGAAGCCGATGGGCCCCTCGCGGTACACCTCGGCCCCGACGTTCGAGGTGCAGACGATGAGCGCGTTGTTGCACGGCACGGTCTCGCCCGCGGCGTTGATGAACTGGCCCTCGTCGAAGAGCTGCAGGAAGCGGTCGTGGCACTTGGCGTGCGCCTTCTCGAACTCGTCGAGCAAGAGCACGGTGAAGACGCGGCCGTCGAGCAGCCGGGTCAGCTCGCCGCGCTTCGAGTCGAGCGTCTGGGCCCAGGGGTTGCCGAACAGCACGTTCTCGTCGCCGTGGTCCGGGTAGTCGGCCATGTTGAGCCGCACGAGGCGCTCGTGGCTGCCGAAGAGGTACTCGGCGAGCAGCTTCGCGAGGTGCGTCTTGCCGACGCCGGTGGGGCCCGCGAAGAGGAAGACGCCGAGCGGCCGGCGCGGGTCGTTGAGGCCGGCCTTCAGCAGGGCGACGCTGCGCAGCACCGCCTGGAGCGCGTCGGTCTGCCCCAGCAGGCGCGTGCCGAAGAAGCGACCCACCTCGTCGAGGTCGAGCGGCACCTGGTCGTCGGCCATGAAGCGGGGCAGGCGGGTGGAGCTGCAGAAGCGGGCGAGCACGTCTTCGCCGGTGACGCGCTCCCTCGCGGCGCCGGCGGCCTCGGTGACGGTCTCCTTCAAGAGCTCGATGGCCTTGCGGGGCAGGCGCTGCGCGAGGAGGAACTTCACCGACAGGCGCAGGGCGACGTCGCAGGCCGACGGGTCGATGGGCACGCCGGCTTCGAGCTCGAGCTCCTCGGCGACGCGCCCCAGAATCCACCGAGCGCGCTCGTGCGTCGGCTCGTTCACTACCACCAGGTGCAGGCGCTCGCTCAGCGTCTCGTCGCTGCGCAACAGCTCGTGGGCGCGGCGCAGGTCGGACTCGAAGATGAACTTGAGGCGGCCGGCGCGCAGCGAGCGGATGAGCACCGGCACCAGCGAGCTGCCCTGCACGAGGCCGACGTCGCGCAGGAAGACGATGGTGGGCTGCGCGGCCACCTTGTCGAGGAAGTCCTCGAGCAGCTCGGCGGCGGCCTTGGGCGTGTTGGTGCGGGCGAAGACACCGGCCGAGGGCACCTCGAGCACCCGGCAGCCCTTGAGGCTCTCGGGCGCGGTGCCCTGCACGATGCGCCGCGCGAGCTCCTGCACGATGGCCGACTTGCCGACGCCGCCCTCGCCGGCGAGCAGCGGAGACTTGTCGCCGCGGGTGAGCAGCGTCGCGAGGTCGTTCGCGGCCTGGTCGAGGCCGTGGCCGGTGGGCAGCTTGCCGTCCTTCGCGAGCGCCGTGAGGTCGCGCTCCACCAGCGCCAGCCAGCCGTCGGGGCCGTCGGTGCGTGCCTTCTTCTTCGCCATGGTGGTGTCACCTTCCTGACGGCCACGCGCCGCGCGACTGACGATGGAGTGGACCCTGCCACAGCGGCCCGCCGACTCCAGCCTCGTCTCACGAGCCGGCGGCGGCAGCGCGCCGGCCACCAACCCCTCACCTGAGCTGGTCAGGGCGCTTGCGACGCGAAGAAGCGCCACGCCTCCTCGGCCATCTCGACGTCGCCGTTCTGCCGGCCGACCGCCAACAGGTAGAGCGGCGCGTAGCGCTCGGTCGGCGAGGGCTCGGTGTGGCCACCCTCCTCGACGCGCAGCAGAGCGACGGTGGGCCAGCTCGCCCGGCTCGTCACCTCGACGACGGTGGAGCGGTCGCCAGGAAAGGTATCGGGGCGAGCCGTCTCCACTTCGGGCGCGGTGACGTTGTTGACGGCGCGCCAGAGGTCCATCGACGCGCGGGTGGACAGCACGGTGCCGCGGCCGGCGTTGGGGCCGACGACCGCGCCGCCGTCGAAGGGCACCAGCGGGTCTCGCGTGCCGTTGATGAAGAGCACCGAGACGGGGCGGGTCGGCGCGGGGCACTCGGAGGCGGCCGGCATGGCGGCGATGACGGGCGCGACCGCGCGGAAGACGTCGGGCCGCTCGATGGCGAGGCGCAGCGACATCATGCCGCCGTTCGAGGCGCCGTTCGCGAAGACGCGCGCGCGGTCGACTCCCTGCGCGCCGACGTGGTTGACGAGGCCGACGAGGAAGGCCACGTCGTCGGTGGTGGGGTTGGTGCCGTTGTCGCCGCGGCAGTCGTTCCACCCGGGCTCGCCGCCGTCGGGCGCGACGCCGAAGGGGAAGACGACGAAGACGCGCTCCCGCTGCCCGATGTCGAGCCACCGCTTCGTGGGCGCGGCGTTGTTCTCGAGGCCGAGCAGCTGGTCGGCGTTGCCGCCGTTGCCGTGGAGCACGAGCACCAGCGGGCGCAGCTCGCCCGGCTCGCGGGGCGGTGCGTAGACATGGTAACGGCGCGCACCTCCGTCGGTCGTGGACGGCTGGTCGCGCCGCAGGCCGACGAAGAGCGCGACGCCCGAGTCGGGCACCGAGGCGTCGAGCAGCTCGACCCCCGCGTCGATGGCCGGCGAGGGTGCCGTCACGCGCTGGGAGCACGAGAGCGCGAGCAGGGTGAGCAGCGCCGGCCGCATGGGCTCCATCATCCGGTAGTTCTCGACGGCGTGCAGCAACGTGATGACACAACGTGATGACGGCGGTGTGTGACGGCGGTGTGTGTGACGGCGGTGTTTCCATTCGGGCGCTCGGTCTCTACAGTGCCGCGCATCTCGCGGGAGGACCCATGCCGAAGCTGACCAGGGTGAACATCTCTGAGCTCGTCGTCGCGTCGAAGAAGTACGTCAACGACCAGCTGAAGAAGGCGGACCTCGACAAGAACAAGGTGCTCACGAAGACCGAGGCGAAGAAGCTCGCGAAGGACCTCCAGGACAACTTCGACGCCTCGCAGTTCAAGCTGCCGAACGGCTCGGTCAAGGCCGCCGACGTCGCGAAGGAGTTCGTCGTGATGATGGAGGCCTGGGCGAAGGCCTCGGACAAGAACGGCGACGGCTACCTCAGCACCACCGAGGCGAAGGCGCTGCCGAAGACGCTGCGCGACAACTACGTGAACTGGGTGGGGGCGCAGGAGTCCACGCTCACGGGCGACCAGTACGTCTCGCGCGACCGCACGCCGAAGTCGCGCATCGCCGAGCACGAGCGCGCGTTCGGCAAGCACGCCGTGGGCTACGAGAAGGCGCTCGAGCTCGCGCTCAAGGCGGTCGCCACGGACACCGACTCCGGCCTGCCCGCGTTCGTCTCCGAGTTCGGAGGACCGGACGGCATGGGCCTCACCGACAAGAAGAAGATCGACGCCGAGGTGCGCGCGCTGCTGAAGGCGGGCTCCATCGAGCTGATCAAGCCGACCGACGACATTCCCTCCGGCGAGAAGCCGAAGGACGCGTGGATCTTCAGCGTGTCGACCAGCGGGCAGGGCGACCACGGCTTGTGGGCCATCATCGACCGCAAGACGGGCGACGTGTCGGTCACCAACTTCAACTGACCGCTGGTGCCCGCTCCGAACCGGCGGCTCCTTGACGCGCGAGCCCGCGCCGGTTGCCCCACCCGTCACGCCAGCGATGGTTCCGGTCGCGATGACGCGCGCGCCAGAGGGCGTTGCCTGGCCCGTCTTGCCAGAAAGGTCCTTCGGCCGGTCGACACGCGCGCAGCCTCCGCTCGAGCTCGATGACGCCCGCGCCGGTTGCCCCACCGTCACGCCAGCGATGGTTCCGCAGCTCGACAGGCCGAAGGGCCTCCGGTCGCGATGACGCGCGCGCCGGAGTGCGTTGCGCGACCCGTCACGCCAGAGATGGTTCTTCGGCCACCTGTCGACACGTGCGGGGCCTCCGCATATGCCGCGCCCCTCGTCACTTCCCGGGGAGCCTCATGAAGCGTCTGCTCTTGCCGTGCCTGCTCATCCTCACGGCATCCACGTCCCGCGCGTCGGGCTTCTACTTCGGCGACAACGGCGCGAAGGCGATGCTGCAGGGCGGCGCCTTCACCGCGCAGGCTGACGACATCTCGGCGATGCAGACGAACCCGGCCGGGCTCACGCAGCTCCGCGGCCTGTCCTTCCTCGTGGACGGCAACATCATGAACAACGAGGTGACGTTCTGGCGCCAGGACCCGGGCTGGAACACCGCGATGCCGTCGAACCTGATGGAGAAGGTGACGCGCACGGGCAGCAACTTCGGCGCTGGCGGCCTGTTCCTCTCGCCGATGTTCGGCGCCTCGTACGGCTTCGAGCTGTTCGGCCGCGGCTTCACCGTCGCGGCAGGAGCGTTCGCGCCTCCGGCCGTCGGCATCAACGAGTACACGAAGCCCGACTACACCCTCGACGCCAGCTCGACGCCGTCGAACCCGCGCTACGTGCGCAGCCCGCGGCGCTTCTCGCCGAACCGCTACATGCTGGTGAAGCAGGACATCCTCATCGCGTTCCCGACGCTGTCGCTGGCGTACGACATTCACCCGAAGGTGCAGGCGGGCGTGTCGCTGCAGCTGGTGGCCTCCCACTTCCTCTTCAGCCAGTCGGCCTACAGCGGGCTGACGGACCCGATGCGCTCGACGGAAGAGGACCCGGCGTTCGACTCCTTCATCTCGGCGGACCTGCCGGGCGTGCTGGGCTTCACCGGAATCCTCGGGGTGATGGTGCGGCCCATCGACTCGCTCTCGTTCGGCGCCTCGGTGCGCCCGCCCATTCCCATTCGGGCGCGGGGCAAGCTGACGTTCGAGCTCGGAGAGGCCGCGCGCCTGTTGAACGCGCAGGTGACGGGCGAGACCGGCGAGCTCACCTTCACCATGCCGCTCGAGGTCCGCGTCGGCGCGCGCTTCTCGCCGTCGCCGAAGTGGGGCGTGAACGCCGACTTCGTCTACCAGGGGTGGAACTCGCTCGACGCGCTGCGCCTGACGCCGATGGACGTGACGCTGAAGCTGGGCACCGCCGACCCGCAGCCCATCGCGCCCTTCAAGGTGCCGAAGAACTGGGTGCCCACGTTCTCGGGCCGCGTGGGCGGCAGCTTCCGCCCCTGGAAGTGGACGACGGTGTCGGCGGGCTTCTGGTACGAGTCCGGCGCCCAGCCGCTCGAGTACATCGCCCTCGACTTCCCCCACCCCAGCCGCGTCTTCCTCACGGGCGGCGTCACCGGGCATCTCGGCCCCATCGACGTCATCGCCGGCTTCGTGTGGACGCCGACGCAGACCCTCAACGTCACCAACTCCCAGCAGCGCCAGGGGCAGACGACCGAAGGGCTCATGGGCGGCATCATCGGCAACGGGCAGTACGTGGTGGGCGGGTGGATTCTGTCGCTGGGTGTGCGCGGCAACTTCCAGTTCGGCGGGAGCGAGACCCCGAAGGCGGCGCCTGCGCCCGTCTCGCCTCCTGCGCCTGCGCCCGCGACCGAGCCCGCACCGGCCCCAGCGACACCCGCGGCGTCTCCGTCCCCGGCTCCCGCGAGCTGACCGCCGGGCAGCGGCGTTCCGGAGAGATGTGACTCCGCAGGTGGTGGCTCCACAGGTATGGCTCGGCAGCGGGGACCGGCTCGAGGCCGTTGAGCCAGACGACGTCCGGCCGCAACTGCGCAGCCCGTTCCCTCCCTGCCCGGTGTAGACCGTCGGAGCGATGTCCGACGGCCTCACCTTCGGTCGCTACCAACTGCTCGAGCGGGTCGCCGCTGGCGGCATGGGCGAGGTGTGGGTTGGCCTGCAGACCGGCATCGGCCGGTTTCAGCGACCGGTCGCGGTGAAGCTGCTGCTGCCGCACCTCATCGACGACGAGCGCCTGGTGAAGATGTTCCTCCAGGAGGCCCGCATCGGCGCGCAGATGACGCACGCGAACGTCGTGCAGGTGTACGACGTCGGCTTCGAGCACGACCGCTACTTCATCGTGATGGAGCTCGTGCGGGGCGTCTCGCTCTCGAAGCTCATCGCCGGGCTGCAGGGCGTCGAGGAGAAGCTCTCGACAGACCTGCTGGCCTTCGTCGGCCGCGGGCTGTGCGAGGGGTTGCACGTCGCGCACGAGGCGCGCGCGCCCGACGGCCGGCCGCTCTCCTTCGTGCACCGCGACGTGACGCCGCACAACGTGCTCGTGTCCGTCGATGGCGCGGTGAAGCTGACGGACTTCGGCATCGCGCGCGTGGCCGAGGGAGACCGGCTGTCGAAGCCGGGCGTGGTGCTGGGCAAGCTGGGTTACCTGCCGCCTGAGCAGATTCTCGGCCAGCCCATCGACGCCCGCGCTGACGTGTTCGCGGCCGGAGCGACGCTGTTCCACCTCGCGGCGCTCACCAAGCCCTTCGACTCCAACACCGGCGTCACGCTGGACCCGATGCGGCTGCCGCTGGTGCCGCTGCGCGTGCTGCGGCCCGACCTGCCCAGGGACTTCTGCGAGGCCATCGAGCAGGCGATGCGGCCGTCGGTGGACGAGCGCTTCGCCAGCGCGCGTGACTTCCGCAACGCGATGCCCGTGCCGACGCCCGAGGCGCCCGAGCAGCTCGGCGTGCTCATTCGACGCGTCTGCGCAGCGGCGCTGTTCGACCTCGAGGCGAAGACGGAGCGCGCCGGCCGGGGGCTGCCCGAGACGCAGCCCGACCGTCCCTCGGTGCAGCGCAAGGCGCCTCCACCAGCCGAGCCTTCCCGGCTCGCGCCGCCCCCCGCGACCTCGCTGTCGGCCAGCTCGCTCCCTCCCTTGCCGAAGAGCCGCCGGGGTCCCATCGCGCTCGTCCTCCTGGCGTTCGCCCTCGGCGCCGGCGGGTTCCTGCTGCTGCGGGAGGAACGGCGGCCTGCGCCCGTCACCGACACCACGCCCGAGGTGAACGTGCTTCCGCCGCTGGAGCCCCTCCCGGCAGTGGACGCCTCGACGCCCCCGCCCCCGCTGGCGCTGGCCGTCGCGGACGCCGGCGCGACTGAAGACCGGAGCCCGGGCGCGCTGGTGCTCGACGCGACGCCGTGGGCCGAGGTGACGGTGGACGGCCGCCGCGTGGGCGAGACGCCCCTGGCCAACGTGTCGGTCCCGCCTGGCCTGCACACGCTCGTCTTCAGGAACCCCGAGACGGGCAAGTCGGTGCGGCGGGTGGTGACGGTGTACCCGGGCCAGCGGGTCTCGGCGAAGGTGGACCTGCGATGAGCCGAACGAACTTCACCGGCCCGACGCAGAGCCTCTCTGCCGACGCGCTGCCGCTCGAGCCGGTGGTGCTGGAGGCCGGGGCGCGCACGTTCCGCCTCGAGCAGGGCATGGCGCTGGTGGGCTCGAGCTCGCGCTGCGACCTGACGCTCGACGACCGCACCGTGTCGGGGCGCCATGCGTCCTTCGAGCTGCTGCCCGGCGCCGTGCGCGTGCGCGACCTCGGCAGCAAGAACGGCGTGCGCTTCCTCGGCGCGCAGGTCGAGTCCGTCGTCGTGCCCATTGGCGCGAGCGTCACGCTGGGCAAGACGCTGGTCCAGCTCCGGCGCCCCTCGGACGGCGCGGCGGCCGACGCCACGGAGGACTGGCACGGGCTGGTGGCGCGCAGCTTCGCGATGCGACAGCTCGTGTGGCGGCTCGAGCGAACCGCGAAGAGTGACGTCGCGGTGGTGCTGCGGGGACCGACGGGCGCAGGCAAAGAAGCGGCCGCGCGCGCGCTCCACGCCGCCTCGCCACGCGCCGCCGGGCCCTTCGTGGTGTTCGACTGCGCCGGCGCGCGCGGCGACCTGCTCGAGAGCGAGCTGTTCGGCCACGTGAAGGGCGCCTTCACCGGCGCGGTGCAGGCGAAGGCCGGCGTGCTCGAGGTCGCGCACGGCGGCACGGTGCTGCTCGACAACGTGGACCAGATGCCCATGGAGCTGCAGCCGAAGCTCCTGCGCTTCCTTGAGGAGCACACGCTGCGGCGCATCGGCGACACGAAGACGAAGCAGGTGGACGTGCGCGTCGTGTCCACCACCCAGCAGGGGCTCGAGCGCGCCGTGGAGCAGCGGCAGCTGCGCGAGGACCTCTTCTATCGGCTCGCCGCGGTGGTGCTGGACGTCCCCGCGCTGAACCAGCGACGGGAAGACATCGCGCCCCTCGCGCGGCGCTTCGCGGGTGAGCAGGTGACGCTGTCGGCCTCGACGGTGGCCGCGCTCGAGGCGCACCCGTGGCCGGGCAACGCGCGCGAGCTGAGGCACGCGGTGGAGCGGAACCTCACCCTCGGGAGCTGGGAGGCGCCGGCCGCGGGTCCCGCCGTGTCAGCCGGCACAGACCTCAAGGCCGCTCGTGAGCGGGTCTCGGGCGCGTTCGAGGCCGATGCGCTCAAGGCGCTGCTCGAGAAGCACCGGTGGAACGTCGCTGCGGTGGCGCGCGAGGCGAAGATGGCGCGCAGCCACCTCTACACGCTCATCCAGAAGCACGGCCTGAAGCGGAAGTGACGAGGCGTCGCTCGGCTCGAGTCGCAGCCTCTCGGCTCGTGTGGCGTGACGAACCCACGGGGCCTCGACTCCCTCGAGCTCACCTGTGCCACGGGCGCCAGTGCCTGGTGCTGAACTCCGTCGTTGTGACACCCGAGACGGCGCGAATGCGACCGGCTCAGCGGGCGTCCTTCTTCGCTGGCGCTGGCCACGTGAAGCCACAGCGGGTCGCGTTGGTGCGCGTGGCCTTCGCGAGCCGCGTGTGCAGCTCTTCGTACGAGGGCTCGAAGCCCACCGGCTCGTTGGGCGGCGCGTCGCGGTAATCGGCGAGGCCTTCGAGGGTAGCGAGGCAGGACTTGTCGTCGCCGGCGTGGTGCTGCGCGATGGCCAGGTCGTTGCGAATCCACGCGCGGTCGAAGCGGTCGATGACGGCCTCGCACCGCTGCACCAGGGGCGTCAGCGTCGCCACCGCGTCGGCGAACCGCTTCGCGTCGTACAGCTTCTTGAAGTCGGCGCGCGTCTTCTTCACCTCGGGACCCGAGCAGCCCTTCGGCGGCAGCAGGTACGTGCCGTCGAAGTACGCCCGCGCGCCACAGTACGAGCGGCACGCCTCGCCTTCGCCCGACACCTTCACCTGGTCGCCGGCGGCCGCGAACGTCACCTCGCAGCGCTCGCCGTCGTCGTTGACGACGCCCCTCTCTCCCTTCCACTCTCCCGAGAGCTGGCAGAGGTGCGCGTTGGCGCCGACGACCTCGATGGTGAACCTCCCCTTGCCGAGCACGAGGGACCCGCTGCCACCTTCGAAGGTGTAGCTGCCCTCCTTCGGCGCGGCGGCCAGCAGCACCAGCACCAGCGACGTCATCATCTCGAGGTCCCTCTCTCTGTCCGGTGCACAGGACAGCGACGCGATCGACTCCACTCCATCACACGCTCGAACGCCTGCACGCGCCTTCGTAATCCATTGCCATCGTTGGCCTTCAGGGCTGGCAACCCGTTTGCCCTGTGTGTTGGCGGAAGCACTCACCCAACACTCTGGAGGACACACCATGAAGAAGCTGATGCTGACGATGAGCGCGGTCGCGACGCTGGGCCTGCTGACGGGCTGCGGGGCGCCGGTGAAGCTGGGCGGCGGGAAGACGGGCGCGGCCCAGGCGCTGCAGGCGGCCTCGGCGCCGACGAAGGCCGGCGTCAACAAGGCGAGCGGCGGCCTCGACATCACCGGCTCGGTCTCGTACTCGTGCCCGCACGGCGGCTCGGCGTCGCTCGACAAGTTCGCGCTCAGCGTGAACGGCAACGCGGGCGGTGGGGTCGTCGCGCAGACCTTCACCCTCACCTACGCGAACTGCGGGCTGGCGAGGAGCGAAGCAGGCGTCGCGGTCTACAACGGCGCCTTCGACGTCTCGCAGCGCATCGAGGGCAGCGCGAGCGGCGCCACCGTCGAGCAGACGTTCAAGGGCCGGGTGACGCTGTCGGGCGCCTTCGACGACTTCCTCGAGGCGGACGTCAAGCAGCGCGTCGCGGCGTCGGGCCTCGGCGCGGGCTCCGTGTCGGTGAAGCTCGAGGGCAGCCTCAAGACGTCCGGCGGCGCCTACACGTACGCCGAGGAGCTGAACCTCTCGGGCGACCTGCCGGTGGAAGTCGCGGTGTCGAAGTGAGCCGCGCGCTGCTCGTCCTGCTGGTGGCGGCGGCGGCGCTGCTCTCGGCATGCGGGCCCACCTGCGTCGGCACGTCGTGCGCGTGCGCCCAGGGCCAGACGTGCTCCTTCACGGCCTGCGACTCGTCCACCGCGAGCTGTCAGTTCGACTGCGCCGCGGACTCGAGCTGCAGCGGCACCTGCGGAGCGAACTGCCAGGTGACGTGTGGTGGGAAGTCGTGCACGGCGACGGTCGGTGCGGGGTCGCAGGTCACCTGCACGAGCGGCACCTGCGCCATCACCTGCGCCGGCACCTGCCTCGTCGGGACGTCCGGCGGCTCGCTGTCGTTGACCTGCAAGGGCGGCGCCCAGACGGCCGGCGGCTGCGGCTGAGCTCGAGCCTGACTGCACGCGGGCGAGGCCGGTCGTCCGCGTCCTTTCGAGCTCCCTGCTGAGCGACCGTGGCCGTCATGGACGGCGGACTCGTCGCAGAGCTCCGGCGCGGACGACCGCGCCTCAGCACCGGCTGTCGGCATCATGGACTGCAGGACCAGCCCTCGTAGCGGAGCTTGCGCTCCTGGCGCACCGTGAAGTCCGGGCCGATGGTGAACTCGAGCTTCGTCTTGCACGGACCGGCCGGGCACTCGTTGCCGACACAGGCGTCACCAACGAGGTCGAGCACCAGCGCCGTCCCCTCCCGCGACTTGCCCAGGAGACAGACGCCCTCGCTGCCGAAGAAGCGCTTCATGCGACGGCGGAGCTCACCTTCGAGCGTCGCCAGGGCCTTCGCGGCGGCCTCATCCTTCGTGGTCGCGGCCAGCGTGCCGCACATCGGGTCCGTGGAGGTGAAACGCACGCCTGGCAGGTCGTCGGGGCTCTTCAGGTTGCTCACGCCCGGTGACACAGGGCCATCGCTCATCCGCGAAGAAGAAGCGCCGCGAGTGTCACTCAAGCGAATGGCGAAGAAGCGGTGGGTCTCTTCGTTCCACTGCACACGCACGAAGGCGACCCTGGCGCCCGACCGGCTCGCGAGCAGCACCACCTCGGCGCGCGCACCGGGCACGTCGGCGTCGGGGGGCTCGAGCGGAGCTTCGGCGCGAAGCACCCCGCGCGGGTCTCTGAGCCGGGCCACACACGCGCCGCGTCGGCAGCGCGCGAGCTCGGCCTTCAAGGGCTCAGTGGCCGTCGTGCTCGTCCACTCCGGCCGCACCTCGTGTCTGGAGAGCACAGCCTCGAGCTCGGCGCGGCGCGAGAGGAAGAGATCGGCCGCCGGGCAACCGTCGGAGAGCGAGTCGAGCTGCGCGCCCGTCACGACGTCGATGACCCGGAGCGTCGCCGGCCGGCCCCACCCACAAGCGAACGAGTCCGTCGCCTTCTCGATGAAAGCCACCTTCGTTCCGTCAGCCGACCAGCCGAGAACGGTGAGCCAGCGTTCCTTCGGTGGGAAGGCCTGCCGACACATCACGCCCCCGAAGACCCAACCGCGGGCGGCGCCAGCGTCGGCAGGCAGCGCCACCTCGAGCCACCAGTCCTCGAGCTTCACCCGGAACGGGGCCGGCACGTTGCGGTCGATGGTGAGGGTCAAGGTGTCGCGCGCGTCCGACGTGCGGAGCAGCTCGACCTCGACACCACGCGACAGCGCGCCGAGGCGCTTCGCCGTGACGGTCGGGGCGTCGCGCACCGTCACCTCATCGATGCAGGGAGAGACAGTCGTCGCGGTGCTCAACAGGAGCAGGGCTGTTGCCAGCATGGAGGTGCGAGCGTCTCAGGTTGTGACCCGGAAGGCGCGAACGTCTTCCGACCCGGCGGGCTGCCTCACCACGAGGCTCAGCGGCACGTGGGGCAGGGCGGCAGCGGGAGTCCGGGCGGGCCCTTCAGGTCCACCGGGTAGAAGAAGCGCTCCTCGACGGGGTTCCGCACCATCTGGAACCTGAGGCCGTCCTTCGTCCAGACGGCCTCCCACCTGGAGACGCTCGCCGGAATCGGCTTCGGCGACGACATCTCAGGCGGCATGGGCGGGGTCGAGTTCTCCAGGGGCGGGGCCTCAGTCGTCGCGGCCTCGGCGGGGAGCGACTCGTCCACCCCGCCACAGCCACAGAGAACCAGCGATGCCAACAGAGCGGGAAGGGTCTTCATGACTGACCTCCTTGCCCTTGAACGCGGCAGCATCGCGTGTGCCCGGCGGAACTCCCCGGAAACGGAAGGACCCGATCCGACTGTCTCGGCGAATTCTGCGCGTCGCACGCGAGGGCGCGCGACGATTTCCGTGCGGTCCGATCGATCGCGATTAGATCAGCCGACCATGAACAAACCCTGAACAACTTCAGGGTCTCGTTTTCCAACGGCGGTCACAGGGAGCGACACGATGAGAAACGGCGCACTGAGCGTCTCTGGAGTGGTGTGTGTCTGCGCGGCAGCGATGGCGTTGTCAGGCTGCGGTCCAATGACGTCAACGCCCGACGGCGGCTCGGCGGCGGGCGGGTCTGCGGGTGGCTCGGCGGCGGGCGGCTCGGCGGCGGGTGGCTCGGCGGCGGGTGGCTCGGCGGCGGGCGGCTCGGCGGCGGGCGGCTCTGTAGCGGGTGGCTCGGCGGCGGGCGGCTCGGCGGCGGGCGGCTCTGCAGCGGGCGGTATGGGCGGCGGAATGGCTCCCGGAGACATCGTCGCGGTCGCGGCCGCGAACACGAACTTCTCGACGCTGGTCGCGGCGGTGCAGCGCGCCGGCCTCGTCTCGGCGCTCCAGGCGCCTTCGCCGCGGAAGACGGTCTTCGCCCCTGATAACGCCGCGTTCGCCCGGCTGTTCGCGGCCCTCGGCGTGACGGGCGTGAACGACCTCAGCGTCGATCAACTGACGGTGGTGCTGAAGTACCACGTGCTCGCGACCGAGGTGAACGCGGCCGCCGCAACGGCAGCCGCGAGCGCCAACATGAAGGTGGACGCGCTGGGCGGGAAGATTCAGCTCTCGACGATGAACGGCATGATTCGCCTCGACGGCGCGTCAACGGTGGTCGCGGCAGACGTGGCCGCAAGCAACGGCATCATCCACGGCATCTCCGAAGTCATCCTCCCGTCGATGCTCGATGTCGCCACGACCGATGAGCGCTTCACGAACCTCGCGACCGCGGTGGTTGCCTCGAACGACCCGGCGCTGGTCGCGCAGCTCGACGACAACGCCCTGAATCCGAAGCTGACGCTGTTTGCGCCGACCAACGCCGGCTTCGAGGGGCTCGTGGGCGCCCTGCGCGGCGCGGATGACGGTGGCACGACGGGCATCAACGGCCTTGGCAGCTTCACGCCTGCGCAGCTCCGCCCGGTGCTGGCGTACCACGTGCTGTCGGGAGCGGTCCTCGCGGCCCAGGTGCCGGCCTCTGGCCCGGTGACCACGCTCGGCGGCAAGGTGCAGGTCACGCGCTCAGGCTCGACGGTGACGGTGGACGGCGTGCAGGTGGCCATCGCTGACATCCGCACGGCGAACGGGGTCATCCACGCCATCCCGCAGGTCCTCCTCCCCTCAATCGCAGACATCGCGAGCGGCGCGGTCAGCACCGCGAACTTCTCGAACCTGACGGCGGCGCTCTCCCTCGCCGACTCGTTGCCCGACGGTGGGACCAACCCGAGCGGCCTCATCGCGGCGCTCGACGGCACGCGGCCTGATGGTGGTGGGTACACCGTCTTCGCACCCACCAACGCCGCGTTCGGAGCGCTCGTGACCGCGCTTCGCGGCAACGACGATGGCGGGACGACCGGCATCAACGCCCTCACGAGCTTCTCCGTTCCTCAGGTGACGCCGGTGCTGAAGTACCACGTCGTGCCGGCGCAGATCCTCGCCTCGCAGGTGCCGACGACGGCGACCGCTGTCGACACACTGGGTGGCAGGGTCTCGGCGCTGAGGACCGGCGCGAACGTCACCGTGGACGGCAAGGCCGTGACGACCGCGAACATCTTCGCGAAGAACGGGGTCATCCACGTCGTCGGCGACGTGCTCCTGCCGAGCATCGCTGACGTCGTCACCACTGAGCCGAGCCTGACTGGGCTCGCCTCGCTCGTCGGCGGCGCGCCTGCGGTCGGCGGGGCCCTCGACGGCACGACGAACTTCACGCTCTTCGCGCCGAACAACGCAGCGGTCGGCATGGTGACGTCCCCTCCCACGGGCCAGGCGCTCGCAGACCTGCTGCTCTTCCACGCGGGCACCTCGGTCGGCTCGGCGGTGCAGTCGCCCATCTACGCCTCCACCGTGCTGGGGCTCGCGTCGCCGGTGGACCTCTCGACCGCGCTGATGAACCGGACCCTGCGCGTCGGACCGTTGACCGGCACGGTGCGCGTAGCGCCGAACCCGATGGGCTCGACCGCGACGTTGAGCAACACGTCCATTCAGGTCGTGCAGCCGAACCTGTTCACCTCGAACGGAGTCATCCACGTCATCAACGGCGTGCTCGTTCCCTGACGACTGAGGCGCTGCGCTGACATGCGGGGCGGTGGAGCGCTCGACTCCGCCGCCCCGTCTCTTTTTGGGAGCGCGGCTGCCGGTTCTCGTGGCGCGCCGGCGCCAACGGCGGTTTCCTCGCCCACGATGGTCCGCATCGACGGAGCGCGCTTCGTGGACGAGCAGGGCCGCACGCGGCTGCTCCGCGGCGTGAACCTGGGCGGCAGCTCGAAGGTGCCCCTTCGTGGAGAGAGCTTCGTCGGCCGCCCCTTCCCCCTCGACGAGGCCGAGGAGCACCTCTCGCGGCTCGAGGCGTGGGGCCTCACCACGCTGCGGCTGCTGACGACCTGGGAGGCCGTCGAGCACGCCGGTCCACGGCAGTACGACCTCGAGTACCTCGACTTCTTCGAGGCGCTCGCCCGGCGCGCGCACGAGCGCGGCTTCGACGTCTTCGTCGACTTCCACCAGGACGTGTGGAGCCGCTTCTCGGGCGGTGACGGCGCCCCGAGGTGGACGCTCGAGGCAGCCGGCTTCGTGGTCGAGCACCTGCACGAGGTGGGCGCCGCGTTCCTCGAGGGTGAGCACCGGGGGCCGCTGCCGCGCATGATCTGGCCGACCAACGCGGGGAAGCTCGCGTCCGCCACGATGTTCACGCTCTTCTTCGGCGGCGACACCTTCGCGCCGAAGACGAAGCTGCAGCGATTCCTCCAGGACCACTTCTTCGGCGCGGTCGAGCAGGTGCTGCGCCGGGTGAAGCCGTACGTCTTCGCGGTGGACCTCTTGAACGAGCCCTCGCCGGGCTTCATCGGCTGGAAGGACCTCACGAAGCCTGGCGCGCCGGTGGAGGTCGGCGCGATGCCGTCTCCGCTCGAGGGCATGGCGCTGGGCATGGGCCGCTCGCTCGAGGTGCCGGTCTTCGAGCGCGGCTGGTTGGGGCCACGCGTGGTGCGCCGTGAGCGGCTCAACGGGGCCCACAAGAAGGCGTGGCGCGAGCGCTGCGTGTGGCTCGAGCACGGCGTGTGGGCCGACGACGAGACGCCGCGCCTGCTGCGCCCGCGGCACTTCGACGGCGACTTCGCCGAGCGGTTCTACAAGCCCTTCCTCGAGGAGGGCGCCCGCCGCCTCGGTGACGTCCCGCTGATGCTCGAGACCGAGCCGTTCAAGGCAGGCCCCTCATGGAGCGCACCCGGCATCTGGGCGCCGCACTGGTACGACGGCTTCGCGCTCTTCTTCGTCGACTACCGCGCCTGGCTGGCCGCGGACGCGTTCACGCAGCGCCCGGTGTTCGGCCGTAGCCGCATTCGCAAGAGCTTCGCGGCGCAGCTCGGCCGGCTCGCGCAGGACGCGCACGCCCGTGGCCTCCCGCTGCTCGTCGGAGAGCTCGGCGTGCCCGGGGTCCTCCCGCCCGAGGCGATGGACCGCACGCTCACGGCCGTGGAGGACGCCCGGGTGTCGGCGACCCTCTGGAACTACACGGCCGACCACACCCGCGCGCGCGGCGACGGCTGGAACGGCGAAGACTTCTCCATCTTCTCGCGTGAAGGCCGTGACGTGAGCGCGGTGGTGCGCCCCTATCCACGCGCCATCGCCGGCACGCTGGTGCGGTACGGCTTCGAGCTGCGCACGCGGCGCTTCGAGCTCGAGCTGGGCGAAGCGGGCACCTCCGAGGTCTTCCTCCCTTCGCTCCACTATCCACACGGCGCACGCGTCGACGCGGCCGGCGAGACGCGCGTCGAAGGCCAGCGGCTCTTCTGGACCGTGCACGGACGGCAGACCCTGGTCGTCACGCCGACGCGCTGACGACTCGCCGCGGACCCGCATCGAAGTGAACCGGACGACAGGCGCAGTCCGGGTCGTGACGTCGAAGCGATGAGCGCCTCGCGCTGGCGCGCTGGCTGGTGAGGCTACTCGGCCCAACTGACGCGCGCGTCATCGACCTCGAGTTCGTACGCGAGGCTCCCGTCTCCGGAGTCCGAGAGATGGACGTGCGCGACCATCAGCGCGTGCTCGTGGGGCGCGTACTCCTGGAGCGACTGCATGAAGTCGGTGAAGCGCCGCCAATCACCGTTGCCTGAGATGCCGAGCGTCGAGTGCCTGACGGGTCTTCCGATGAACTCGCCCCTCGGCCCGGCCCGCATGCTCGTCTTCGAGACCGTGAGGTCTGCATCGCGAGCGAGGGTGGCGAGCCGATCGAGCACCTCCGCCGCGTCGGGCGAAATGCACAGACAGGTGTACGCGTCGTTCAGCGCCTGCAGTTGCCGCTCGACCTGTTCGGCCTCGATCACGAGTTGCTCGAGCTCGGCCAGCCGTCGGTCGAGTCGGTTCTGCTTCTCGGAGGCCAGGCTCCCTTCGTACACCTCGCCGAAGACGAGCCCCACGCCGATCAGAGCTCCAAGCACGACAGCGACTCCGCGGGTGGCCACGACCCAGATGCTACCTGAGGAGGGCGCGGCCGGCTGCGGCGCATTCCGGCTCGAGGCGATACACTTCGGCCGTGAGCACCCGACTCGGCATCGACTTCGGTACGACCCGCACGGTGGTGGCCTCGAGCGACCGGGGCAACTACCCGGTCGTCGGCTTCCACGACACCGCGGGCACCGTCTGTGAGTGGTTTCCCTCAGTCATCGCCGCGCGCGACGGCGAGCTGCGCTACGGCTTCGAGGCGCTGGCGCTCGCAGCAGACCCCGCGTGGACCGTCGTCCGCTCGTTCAAGCGGCTGCTCTCGGAGCCCACCCTCACCCCGGACCAGCGCGTCGTCGTCGGGGCTCGCGAGTACGAGGTGGGCGAGCTGGTGACCGGCTTCCTGCTCGCGCTCCGGCGCGCCCTCGTCGCGTCCTCACCGCGACCCGACACCTTCTCGGGCACGCTCGAAGCCGTCGTCGCCACGCCGGCCCACGCGCTCGGCCCGCAGCGCTTCCTCACCATCGACGCCTTTCGACGCGCGGGCTTCGACCTGGTGGCGCTGCTCAACGAGCCGTCCGCGGCGGGCTTCGAGTACTCCCACCGGTTCCGCCGCACGCTCACCTCACAGCGGGAGCACGTGCTCGTCTACGACCTCGGCGGCGGCACCTTCGACGCGTCCCTGGTGAAGATGCACGGCCTGCACCACGACGTGGTCGCGACCGGCGGTGACGCGCAGCTCGGCGGAGACGACTTCGACGCGGTGCTGGTGCGGCTCGCGCTCGAGCAGTTGAAGCTGCAGCCGGCGCGGCTCTCACCGCGGCAACGCGCGGGGCTGCTGGAGCGCGCTCGCGACGCCAAGGAGCGGCTCAACCCGAACAGCCGCCGCGTCCCGCTCGAGCTCGAAGAGCTCGGGCTCGACGACGTCACCGTCTCGGCCGCCGACTACTTCGACGCCTGCCTGCCACTGGTGGAGAAGACGCTCGCCGCGATGCAGCCGGTGCTCGACCGCGCGGGCGCAGACGAGTCCCAGCTCGCAGGCGTCTATGTGGTGGGCGGCGCGTCGGCGTTGCCGGTCGTGAGCCGTCGCCTCAAGGAAGCGTACGGACGACGTGTGCACCGTTCGCCCTACCCCTCCGCGGCGGTCGCCATCGGCCTGGCCATCGCTGGCGACGAGACGGCGGGCTTCGAGCTCACCGACCGGCTCTCACGCGTGTTCGGTGTCTTCCGGGAGCGGGACGGCGGGCATGACGTCTCGTTCGACACGATCTTCGAGCGCGACGAGGCGGTGCCGCTCCAGGGCGCGAGGCGTCCCCTCATCCAGCGGGAGTACCGGGCCGCGCACAACGTCGGCCGCTATCGCTTCGTGGAGACCAACGAGCTCGACGCCCGCGGCCTGCCCCACTTCCGGCTCCGGGCCGTCGGAGAGCTGATGTTCCCCTTCGACCAGCGCCTCAGGAACACCGACATCGACCTGCGGCAGGTGCCCGTCGAGCGGCTGGGTCGCCCGGGGCCCCTCGTGCGCGAGACGTACACGGTGACGGCGTTGGGCCTGGTGGAGGTCGCCTTGATGGACGTGGAGACCGGGTTCGAGCGTCGCTACACCCTGGGCAGGTGAGCGGTCGATGAGGCGCTCCCGGCGGGGTGGGCGAGCGACGCGCCGCGACGCCGGGTGAATCGCTGACGCAGCACCAGAAGCGCGAGCCCGACCAGTGGCATCGGTCCCGCCGAGCACCCGCACCCTGCCGGACCCGTTGTCCCGCCCGCGTTTCCACCGGCGGCGCTTCCACCGGCGGCGCTTCCACCGGCGGCGCTCCCACCAGCGGCGCTCCCACCGGCTGCGCTCCCACCGGCTGCGCTCCCACCGGCTGCGCCTCCACCGGCTGCGCTTCCACCGGCTGCTCTTCCACCAGCTGCGCTCCCACCGGCGGTGCTCCCACCGGCCGCGCTTCCACCGGCTGCGCTTCCACCGGCGCTTCCACCGGCTGCGCTTCCACCGCCGCTTCCACCAGCCGCGCTTCCACCGGCGCTTCCACCAGCCGCGCTTCCACCGGCGCTTCCACCAGCCGCGCTTCCACCAGCCGCGCTTCCACCGGCCGCGCTTCCACCGGCGCTCCCACCGCCGGCGCCACCGCCCATCGCCATGCCGAACTCGTACGCGCCGATGTCGAGCACTCCAACCACGGGCCGGACTTCAGCGGAGCCGGGCATCAGCTGCCGCAGCGGTGGATGTCCTCCTGGCGCTGCGAGCGGACTGGGGAACGTCACCCCGGGCGAGGGGAACGCGGTGGTGCCCTGGTTCACGAGCGGGCTGCCCATCAGCGGCCGGTAGTCGAAGCCTGCAGGCATGGTGAAGCCGGGGTCGGATCCGGTGCGCGTGTTGGTCCACTCCATCGGCACGTTGGACGCGCCCATCTGCACCCAGTTGTTCGAGCCGCTCACCCGGCGCGTGCCGCCGACCCAGGACATCTCGCCGGCCACCGCGCGCATGACGTTCGCAGTGCCCGCGCCGGCGACCGCGATGACGTTGTTGTGCATCTCGACGCTCTCGAGCTCATCGAAGAGCCGGAACACCGCGCTCCCGCCCGGCTGCACGATGATGGTGTTGTTGACGAAGCGGTAGCGACCCTTCGACCAGCCCGTCGCGTCCCCGCCGATGCGCGCGACGAAGGTGGTGGCCGTCTTCCGCAGCACGTTGCCGACGACCTCGGAGTCCTCCCGCGCGGTGTCGATGGTCCAGCCGGCCGCGGCGCCGTTCGGGTCGGGGCCGATGAGCTCGAGCTCGTGGTACATCGCGCCTTCAATCCAGTTGTAGTGGAGCTCGTTGCGCTCGGCGCGCGACTTCACGTTGTTCCCACCGAGCGCGTCGTGCAGGTAGCAGTACCGCATGCGGAACACGCTGCCGGGGTGCGCGACCTCGTCGGTGGCCAAGTACACCTGGTGCTGCGAGGTGCCGTTGCCGCAGCGGTACACCTCGACGAACTCCATCAGGAGGCTGCCGGAGCCCTGATCAGCCCCCAGCACGCCGTGCGCCGCGCAGTCGTGCACCACGCTGTCGCGCAGCGTCAGGTCGTCGCCGTGATGGTAGAAGCAGCGAAAGCTGCCGCCGGTGAGCTCGAAGCCCTCGACCACCACGTGGTCCGCCTCGACCTCGAGCGTGTTGGTGCCACCCATGAGCCGCGGCCGCTGACCGTTCACCCGAAGTCCGACGATGCGGATCGGCATCGCCGCCGTGCCCGAGCGCGTCCACCTCACCGGCTGGTAGGTCGCGTTCCCGTCCACCTCGATGACATCGCCCGGGTTGACGGTGTTCTGGGTCACTGCCGAGAGCTGGGTGAGCGCCCGACCCGGGCCGACCCGAATGGTCGCCGCGGAGGCCGGAGCTGCGAGGAGTACCAGGACGAGAAGGACGCGCATGGGCGTCGCAGTCTAGGGCCATCAGGCTTGAACGGGCTCAGGCGCGGACGAGCGCGGCGAGCTTCGGCAGGACCACCTCGGCGCCCTGGTTCAGCTCGAGCACCGGCACGCCCATGCGTGGCGCGGGCTCGAGGTTCACGTTGACGACCTCGGCGCCCGAGACCTGCGCGGAGCGGATGGCGGAGCTCGTGATGCCCACCGAGAAGGACGTGCCGACGAAGACGAGCACCTCGGCGTCGTCCAACGCCCGCCGGGCCCGGTGCGCCTGGTACTGCTCGTGACCGTCGTAGTACTCGTCGAACAGCAGCACGAGCGGCCGCATCGGACCGCCGCAGTGCGCGCAGACCGGCGCTCGCCCCGCGTCGAGCCCCGAGAGGTCCACCTGACCTACCGGCGCGGCGATGCCCGGGCAGTCCCCGTCCGACGCGCAGATGAACCGGTCGTGCCGGCCGTGAATCTCGATGAGCTTCGACTCCGGGTGGCCAGCCACGCGGTGGAGCCCGTCGATGTTCTGGGTGATGACCAGGTCGTCCGCCGCCCGCTCGACCAGGCGCACGAGCGCGCGATGGCCGTCGTTCGGGACGATGTCGCGCCGCAGCACCTCCGCGTGCGCCCCCAGCCAGAACGTCTTCCACCAGGCAGCCGGGTCAGCCAGGAACTTCGCGCGCGTGCCCCACTCGAGCACGTACTCGCCCCACACCGCCTCCGGTCCCGTCCGGTACGCGCGAATGCCGCTGGGCACCGACAGCCCGGCCCCGCACAGGTACACCACCCGGCGCGCCTCGCCGATCCACCGCGCCACCTTCTCCACCTGCGGCGTTTCGCTCACACTGAACATCCTCGCACCTCTGGAGCGTCACGGTTTTGACACCTCGGCCGATGAAGGCAACGTGCCGTGTCGGGGGTCAAGGTCCTGGGGCGAAATGGGTGCAGGTGAAGGTGAGTGATTGGCAACCCTTGCGGCTGACCAGGAGCTGTCTTCCTGTGATCAACGCTGGCCCTTTCATTGCTGGGGCTTCTGGCATCCCCCGAGGAGTGCCAATGAAGCCTGACGTTCTCATGGTCGAGTCTGACGTCGCCGCGTTCGCCATCGCCGACCGCAGGCTGCGCGACCGGTTTCACCTGGTCTGGGCGCCCACCTTCGAAGCGGCGAGGACGGCGCTGGGCCGGTTCGCCTTCGACGCGATGCTGACCCGCGCAGACGACGACAGCTGCTTCGGCTTCATCACCCAGGTGTCGATGGCCCACCCCGAGCTGCCGGTCATCGCGGTCGCGCCGTGGGAGGTCCAGGGCGATCGCGCCTGCGCGTGTGGCGCGAAGGAGTGGGTCTCCTCGCCAGTCAACTACACCCGGCTGCGCGCAGTGCTGGACCACTCGATCGAGCGAGAGCGCCCTGTGCCCATGAGCGCGCGGCTGGCGGTCGCGCCGGCCTGAGGCCTCACCAGAGGAAGGGAACGAGCGCCTTCCTCGAGCGCGGGTAGTCGGGGAACTTCTCGTGGTACCAGCGGTGGTGCGCCCGGGCGCGAGGCGCGAGGTTGGCGACCGTGTACGCGAAGAAGGCGAGGCCCGCGAGCGACCACGCTGCGAGCGCGAAGCCGGCCCACTCGAGCAGCTCCCCGAGGTAGTTGGGACACGACACGTACTCGTACAGCCCACCGCTCGGCACGCGGTAGCCGGTCTCGCCGGGCGCACGCAGGCGCCGCAGCACTCCATCGGCCCACAGGTTGAGGCCGAAGCCCGCGAGGAAGAGGGCGGTGCCCCCGAGGAAGCGTGCATCCATCAGCCACGACGCCGGGTACCGTCCCTCGGCCGAGAGCCAGCGGCCGTTGAGGTACGCGTTGAAGAGGTTGAAGCCGATGGCCAGCGCCGCGATGAAGACGGGCATCGTCTTGCCGTCGGCGCGCATGCGGAACGGGAACACGAAGGTGCGGTGCAGGTAGTGGAGCAGCCACACGCCCAGCAGCGCGAGCGCGGCCGGCTGCATGGGCGCAGGGCCAGTAAAGAAGAAGAAGAGGAGCGCGAAGACGGCAGGGCTCTCCATCAGCACCCAGCCCCACCGCGCCGGCATCGTCGGTCCGAAGCCCTCGCGCGCGTGGCGCCCGTACGGCGCGACGACGAAGGACACGCCGAGGAACGTCACCGCCGCCAACCCGAACATCACCCACACTGCCTCGTCGCTCATCGCGCCGGCACTGTGGCACGCAGACGCACGCCCCGCGACGCGCGCGCGCAACAGGGCGTCTCGACGTTGTCATCTGCGACGTGGCAGCGCGCGCCCTCTCGAAGAGGCCGAGCCCAGCGAGCGTGCAGAGTCCTTGCGCCGTCCGCTGGGGTCCAGCGCTCGGGGTTCTCCCCCGGTCAGCACGTCTCGAGGCATCGGCGAGACCCGGGCTGCGCCGAGTCACGCTCACAACGTCCCGGGCGTGTCCGCGCCAGGGCGCAACGAGCGTCAGCACTCCGGGTTGGCCCGGTGCTGCCACGGATCATCGGCGCACCGGCCGCGCCGGTCAGGACGTCGTGGGACGTGACCGCGCCTGCGGGGCCTGCCACGGATCAGTCCAGCTCGCTTCCGCGGGCTCATCCAGCTTCGGGGCTCGTTCGCGCGAGGTGTGCACACCGCAACGGCTGACCGTCAGTACGTCTCGGGGTTGTGGTCTGCGCCGTGGCAGCGCAGCGAGCACGAGCCCGGCGTCCACGTGGGCTGCCCCGTGCCGCCCTGGCCCTGGACGTTTGGCGAGAAGGCCACGCCCTTCGCGTACGTGCGGTTCTGCGAGAACGGCGCCGCGCGTGTGCCGTGGCTGTTGAAGTGGCACTCGCGGCAGATGGCGTTGCCCCGGCCCGCGCCCGGGGTGTTGATGTCTCCCGCGCCGTTGCCCTTGTCGAAGAGCCGGTTGAGGTGCATGCCGTGGAGGCGGAACGAGGTGTCGGTGCGCGCGTTCTCGCTCGTCGTGCGGAACGGCCCTGACGCGTGGCAGATGAAGCAGAGCGCGTACTCCTCGTTCTGGAAGTCGTTGGCGGTCGCGCGCGGTTTGAGCGTCGCCCGGTACGGGGCGCGCAACAGGGCGCCGGAGGAGGCCGTGTTTGCCGCCGACGCGTTCGAGCCGTGGGGGCCGGTCGGGGCCGCGCCCGTGTACGCCGAGGCCACCGAGACGGTGCGCGGCAGGGCTTCGGTGTTGTGACAGTCGGCGCAGGTGATGACGCTGCTCGTCGACAGCCGCGGCAGGCCGGTGCCGCCGTCGAGGCTGTTCGACATCGTCGTGGTCGTGTTGCGCCCGGGGCCCTCGACCGGGTGGAACGACTCGTTCGCCGGGTTCAGCACCAGGGCGAGGTCCGTCTGGCCCGCGGGCCTCGTCGTCCACGATGAGTGGCATTTGAAGCACAGCTCGTACTCGCGCACCGGGCCGGTGTTCGACGCCGGTACGGCGAGAAAAGCGGGCGCCGTGCCGGCGGCGCCGTTCGTCACCTGCACCCGGCTCGTCCCCGAGAGCACCGACGCCCCGCGCGCGGCGTGCGGGTTGTGGCAGTCGCTGCACTCGGCGTGGCGGGCGCCCGTGCCGAAGGAAGCCGGGGTGACGCCCTCGGCGGTGCTGTGAACGCCCGCCACGGTCGCGACCGGGTGCGCGCGGGCCTTCGTCAACTCGGCCGCGATGTTCGTCGCGGCGGGTCCGGAGCCGTCGTGGCAGGCGAGGCAGAGGGCCTCCTCGCGGAAGAACTCGAGGTTGGGCACCAGCCCCAGGCCGTCCCGCGCGCCGTGCGGCGTGTGGCAGTTGACGCACTTGCCCGAGTCCTGAGCAGGCCTCGCGGCTGGTGAGGGGCCCGGCCAGCGCATGGCCATCGACGTCTGGTGGCTCGCGCCTGCGTACGCCGTCTGCCCTGCGTACACCTGGTACCGGCCCGCCGCCTGGTGACAGGTGAAGCACAGCGCGTTGTCGTTGGGGGTGAACAGCACCGGGCTCGGCGGTACCGGCGTCTGGCGCGTCGGGTGGCACTGCTGACAGTGCCCCACCGGCGCCGAGGTGAGCCGCGCGACACCGGTCGTGGAGTTCCCGTGCGCAGTGAGGTGGTACACGCGGTCGCCGCCGCCGGCCAGCGCAGCAGGCGTCGTGAGGGCCACCATCGCCGTCAGTATTGATGGCAGACGTTGCATTCGACGTTCACCTGGTCGGGGCGGAAGGGATGGCCGTTGGGCACGGCCGACTGCGACTTGTGGCACGCGACGCTCGAGCACGTGTGCTGCGACTGTGAGTAGGTGGCCCCGGCCAGGGTGAAGCTGCGCCCGGCAGAGGTGACGGGGTTCGCCGTGTCGAAGGCGACATCGGGCAGCCCGTTGACGTGCGCGAAGTAGCCCGTGATGGGCACAGGGCCGTAGGCCGAGAGGCCCGCGACGCGGGTGGTGCTGTTCGCCGCGGTCACCGTGTCGCGATGGCAGACGCGGCACGAGAGCGGCGCGTCGTTGTGGTTGAAGGCATGCCCGCTCTCGAGCCCGGTGGGGCCGAGGAACGAGTGGCTCTGCCCGACACCGGCGTGGGTGGTGGGCTCGGCGGTGCGCACCGGGTAGTCGTGGCAAGCGCCGCAGCCAGTCCCGGCGCTGCCCCAGACGACGGGCCGCAGCGTGCGCGCGACGTCGACGGCGTAGGCGGGGTAGCTGACGGGGTAGCCCGCGAACGTGAAGTCGAGCCCCGGGCGCGGCACCGGGTTGGGCGTGGTGATGGCGGCGCCCGAGTGACAGTACGTCGTGCAGGTGCCGAGCGTGTACGGCAGGCCCGCGTCGTCGCTGAAGACGCTCGGGCCGGGCGTGTAGGCGGCAAGCGGTGAGCGCGCCTTGAGGGAGCCGGGCGGCGCGGTCGGCGAGTAGAGCTCGACCTCGGCCCGACCGCCGTTCAGGTGCCGCGCCGGGTCCATCGGGTGACACTGGCCGCAGCCGAACGCGTAGCCCGTCGTGCTGCCCGTCGACGCAGCGGTGGAGAGGTTGCCGTAGAGGCGGGAGCCGAGCAGGCCCGTGTGGACGAGGTGCGTGCCGGTGGCGGGGGGCAGCCCGTGGCAACTGCCGCAGGCGACCTGGGCCTCGACGAGGCCGTTGATGTGGAGCGACGGGTCGAGGAAGCCGCCGTCGGGCGCGATGACGGCGCCGTGGCAGGTGCTGCACTGCGGGTTGTTCGGGTGCGTGCCGCCTGGCGGGCGTCCATGGCAGGTGCCGCACGCCGCCTGCGAGCCGTTCACGACGTTCCACATGGGCGTCGTGTTGGTGCCCGCGCCAGCGTCGAGCGTCTGCCCGTGGCAGTAGGTGGAGCAGCGGGCCCCGTCCCACGTCGGCTGGGCTCCGCGCGCCTGCGCCGAGGCGCCGAAGTTCACCTCGGCTGGGAGCAGGCCCAGGTGTCCCGGGTCATCGGCGCGGGTCGGAACGGTGTGGCAATCGTCGCAGGTGACCTCGGCGTGCCAGGCAGACGGGCCGAGGTGCGAGCGGTGCGCCCCGACGCCGCGCGCGCTCGTCGAGGTGTTGCCGGTGGTGTCGCGGGGCGGAGCGGGTGAGGTGGTGTCGCCGTGGCACGTCTTGCAGTCGACGGTGAGGTCGAGCTGGCCATCGATGTGGCGGTCGCCCTGGGTGAAGAAGATGTCGATGTGGCAGGTGTTGCAGAGGTACGGCGTCGCGCTCGGGTGCGGCGGCGGCGGCGGGTTCCCGTGGCAGCGCCCGCAGGTGATGGTGGGCCCGGTGGCCCAGTCGGGGTCGAGCAGCGTGCCGCCGGTCAAGGTGACGCCGTGGCAGTACGTGTTGCACGTGTTGCCGTTGAACTGCGAGGTGACGTTGCCTGCATTCGGCACCGCGCCGAAGGTGAGCTCTGCCGGCGGCGCGTCGAGATGTCCCGGTTCCTCGATGGTGGCGGGCACGCGATGGCAGTCGGTGCACTGAACGTTGCGGTGCCAGCTCTTGACGGCGAGGTGCTCCTGGTGCGCGCCGACCGTGCGAGACGCGCGCGCTGTGCCTCCCTGGGTGTCTCGCGGAGGGGCCGCGTTCGCCAGGCTGCCGTGGCAGCTCGTGCAGGTGAGCGTGACGACGCCTCCGTCTTCGAGGCCCCCATCCACCTCCCCAGCGTCGAGGGGGCTGCCACCGTCATCGCCGAGGCCGCCGTCCGAGAGGCCCGCGTCGAAGCCGGCGTCAGCGCCCGCGCCCGCGTCGAGGACGCCGCCGTCATCAGGGCCAGCATCAGGGACGCCAGCATCGACGTTCAGTCCCCCGTCGAAGAAGCCTGCGTCACCGTGTGGAGACACTCCCCCATCGACCTCGGCGGCGTCAGGCGCGCCCGCGTCGTGGCCTCCCACCATCACCCCCGCGCAGTCGCAGCCGGCCAGCGCCAGGCACACCAGCGCGACCTTCACTGCAGTTGCGCGACTCACTCCGCTCATGGAGCCCTCTTGGCGTATCAGACCCGCTGACAGCCCTGGCGGCCACCTGAGAGACGCGCGATTTGTGGCGGGCGTGGGCGGATGCGGGCGTATGTGGTTTCCGGGAGGAATCGATGAGCGCACTCGTACTCGCGCTGGCGCTCGTGGCGGCGCCGAAGCTGGCGCTGCCAGGATTCTCTGGAGTGCTGGCGCCCAACGAGGCGCAGCTCTACGAGAACGTGGTCGCCAACGAGCTCTCGCGCGGCGGCCTCGAGGTGTTGACGAGCCGCGACGTCGTGACGCTCATCGGCCTCGAGCGGCAGAGGCAGCTCATGGGTTGCACCGGGTCGACCTGCCTCACCGGGCTCATCGGCGCGTTGGGGGCTGACGGCGTGGTGCTGGGGGACGTCGGTCGCCTCGACGGCGGCTACGTCGTGCAGTTCGAGGTGCGCGCCTCGCAGCACGCGCAGGTGCTGGCGCTCTTCAGCGGGCGCGCGAAGGACGCTTCGGAGCTCCTCACGGTCCTCGAAGGCGCCGCCATCGACCTGCAGAACCAGCTCGCCCTGAAGTGGAGCCGCCGGGACCTGAAGCGCGCTGCGCCGGTGCAGGGGGCGCCCGACCGCCGGTGGGTGTCGGCTGTCGTCGGCGGGGTCGGCCTCGCGTCGCTGGCGGCGGGCATCGCCCTCAACCTGCAGGCGGACGCGACGCTGAAGCAGCTCCAGGGAACGGGGCCATCGGAGTCGCTCGCGACGCTGGTGAAGCTGCGCGACTCGGGGAAGACCTCGGAGGCGATGGGCTACACCTTCCTCGCCATCGGTGGCGCGGCGCTGGCCACGTCAGTGGTGCTCTTCTTCGCCCTCGCGCCCGACGCGCCTGCGACGGTGACCGTGACACCGCTGCCGGGTGGCGCCGCGCTCTCGTTCGCAGGCGTGTGGCCATGAAGCGCCTCGGTTGTCTCGTCCTTCGCCGCGTCGAACGTCGTCGCCCTCGACGGCGCTGCCGGCGACGATGAGCGTCGCCGCTCCTGCGTGCCGCCCGAGCGCCCCTCGACGCCGGGCAACCGCGCGTCTCTTTGCGGAGGGAGCTTCGGGGTGCCGGGGCGGTGGACTGACACAGGTGTGTCGACACACCTGCGGTGTGTCACCGCAGCCAGGCTGCGCAACTCATCGACATCTCACTGGCCGACCTGTTGGCCGTCGACGTGGCACATGGCGTGCCTGACGCGTGGTCCGCTCGACGCTGAACGGGCCATCGCGAGCACGCCACTTCACTCTGCCCGCTGACGACGCGCCCGATGAGCGCGCAGGGGGACGTGTGTTCTCGAGAGGTCTCGCAGTGGTGGTTGTCGCGCTCGCAGCGTGTGGGGCGCCCTCGCAGCCCGATGGTGGAGCCGGTGGCGGCGTGGCGGGCGGTGGCAGCGCAGGAGGCAGCCCGGCAGGCGGAGCTGGCGGTGGCTCCGCGGGCGGGAGCGTGGAGCGTGGGGGGCGGCTCTGCCGACGCGGGCAGCGGCGAGCTCACGCCTGCCGAGCTGGTGATGGCGCGAGCGTTCTCTCCGCTGCCGGCCGTCCCCGCCGACCCGACGAACGCGTATGCCGACAACGCAGCGGCGGCGGTGCTCGGGCAGCGGCTGTACTTCGACAAGTCGTACAGCGGGCCGCTCTCGGTCGGCGACGACGGCATGAACGGTGGCCTGGGCGCCGTCGGTGAGCGCGGGAAGGTGTCGTGCTTCTCCTGCCACTCCTCGCCCTCCGGCGACGACAACCGCTCGCGGCCCAACAACGTGTCCCTGGGCACGGGCTTCGGCACGCGCAACGCGCTGCCGGTGGTGAACGCGAGCTTCTACACGTGGACGAACTGGGGCGGTCGCTTCGACACCCAGTGGTCGCTGCCCCTCGCGGTGGCCGAGAACCCGGTGACGATGAACGGCACCCGGCTCGCCGTCGCGCACCTGCTGTGGAACAAGTACCGCGCTGACTACGACGCCATCTTCCCCACGCCGCTCGACCCGGCGCTCGACCCCGCTGCACCGGACGCCGCGCGCTTCCCGCTCACCGGCAAACCAGCCGCCGCCGGCGCCGACGCGGGCGTGTGGGAGGCGATGACGGCGAGCGACCGCACCGTCATCAACCGCATCTACGCCAACTACGGCAAGGCCATTGGCGCCTACATGCGCAAGCTGGTGAGCCGGAACGCACCCTTCGACCGCTTCGTCGCAGGCGACGCGGCCGCCATCAGCGTGAGCGCACAACGAGGTTTCCGGGTGTTCCTCGAGAAGGGCCGCTGCGCGACCTGCCACGCGGGACCCTTCTTCTCGGACAACCAGTTCCACGCGCTGGGCGTTCCCCAGACCGGCCCGCGGGTGCCGGCGACGGACAACGGCCGCTTCGCCGACGTGCCGGGCCTGCTCTCGAGCCCCTTCAACAGCGCAGGCGCCTTCAGTGACGACGCGGGCGTCGGCAAGCTCAGCGGGCTCGCGCAGACTCCGGCGATGACGGCGCAGTTCCGCACGCCGACGCTGCGCGGGCTGTCGAACAGCGCGCCGTACATGCACTCGGGGCAGCTCGCGACGCTCGAGGCGGTGGTGGACTTCTATGACGTCGGCGGCGGCGCGCTCGACGCCGGCGTGAAGGACCCGCTGATCCAGGTGCTCAACCTCACCCCAGCCGAGAAGGCCGACCTCGTCGCCTTCCTGCGCACGCTCGACGGCGCGCCGGTGGACCCGGCGCTCAACCTCGACACGTCTCGCTGACTGGGGGAGCGCACATGCTCAGAGGCACTCTCCTTCTCCTCCTCGCGTTGCTCCCGGCAGCGTCCTGTGGCGGCGGGGCCGAGTCGAACCCGGGCGCTGGTGGTGGCTCTGCGACGTCAGCGGCGGGGGCTGGCAGCAGCGCGTGGAAAGTGGCGCTCGTCGGCACCTACGAGCGCGGCCTCCGCGTCGAGAACAACGTCGCCATCTCCAGCGAAGGCGCAGGCGTCGAGTTCAAGGCCGACGGCACCTACCGGGTGAAGACCGGCACTTCCTGGAGCTCGGCCGCGGGCTCCTGGAGCGTCGGCAGCACGTCCATCACCTTCACGGGAGGCGCCGCCTCCGGGGCGAGCGTCGCCCTGTCGGACGTCGGCGAGGGCTGCCGGGTACTCACCTTCAAGGGGGTCACGCTCTTCCGGGACGACGTCGTCACGAGCTGCTCGAAGAAGCCGGCGAGCCTGTCGTCCGCTGAGTGTCGCCTCGTCGGCACCTGGTCACGCTCGACCGATGACGGCGCCATCTCGACCGACGAATCCGTCACGCTCGAGAAGGACCGGTTCTTCCTCCACGAGAGCGGTCGCACGTGGTGCACGAGCAACGGCACCACGACGAAGTGCCTGCGCAACTCGAGCCGGCCGGCGGTCGGCACGTGGAAGGTGTCCTCCGGGAAGGTGACCGGCGCACCTGACATCACGGGTTGGAGCTTCGAGCCCGGCGATGGCAGCTGTGGCAGTGATGGTGGCAGGGCTGGCGGCGCGGCAGGCGCCGGGGGCGGCGCGAGCTCGACGCTGTGTGCCGCGTGCTCTGGCGCGAACTCCTGTGGCGCGGGAGAGCGCTGCGGCAAGCGCCGGTGCGACGCGGTGGCGGGGTGCTTCGCCACCTCGGGCGGTTCGTGCGCCGAGATCGACGGGCTGAGCTGTCCTGACGTTGCCATCTACGGAGCCTGCACCGCCGCGAGTCAGTGCGCGGCGAGCGCGGACTGCGTCGGCTTCGACTCCCGGCCGGCGCGGTGCTTTCAGACCTGCGCGACCTCGGCCGACTGCGTGCAGCCAGCCTCGGCAGGGTCGGCCACGATGTCGTGCAACGCCTCACGCAGCGGCGAGCGGTTCTGCTTCGTCACCTGCTCGGGCCCCGGGACGTGCCCTTCGTCGATGACGTGCCGCGCGTGGAGCAGCGGGAACTTCGGCTACTGCGACTGACGAGGACGTGGACGAGCGCTCGCGCGTCACAGCGGGTAGCGCAGGGTCGCGCCCAGCACCGTCACCAGCACGAGCACCAGCGGCGCCAGCACGAGGAAGACGAGGAACGTGTAGCCCATCACGTCGCGGGCCTTGAGGCCGAAGAGGCCCAGCACGGGTAGCATCCAGAACGGCTGCAGCAGGTTCGCGAGCGCCTCCCCGAGGTCGTAGACGGCCACCATCCACCCGAGGTGCACCTTGAGGTCGTGCGCGGCCTGCATGACGTATGGCGCCTCGATGACCCACTTCGAGCCGCCGCTCGGCACGAAGATGCCCAGCACCGCCGAGTACACGGCGATGACGGCGGGGAAGGACTGCGGCGTCGAGATGCTGACGAACCACGCCGCGATGTGCTCGTTGAGCTGTGTCTTGACGATGAGCGCGGCGATGCCGGCGTAGAGGGGGAACTGCAGCAGCACGCCCCACACGCCCGGCGTGGCCTCCCTCACCGCGCGCATGAGGCGAGCGGGCGTCCCGTGCAGCGCCACGCCGGCGGTGAGGAAGAGCAGGTTCAGCGTGTTGAGGTTGAGCGCCGTGAGGGGCTCGGCCGCCTTCGCGAAGGTGGAGACGAGGAACGCGCCGGCGAGCGCCACGAAGGCGACGCTCAGGTACGGCCGGTGCTCGAGCCACTCCCCGGGAGTGTTTCGCGAGGCCGGCGGCTCCACGTCGAGCGGCGAGGCGCCGAGGTCGACGCCGAGGTCCTTCGCGCTCTTCGCCTTCGCCGCCGACGGGGCCGCGAAGAACATGAGGGTGGTGATGACGACGACCTCCACCACCACCGACACGAGGCTCTGCCAGAGGAAGATGGTGTGCGTCAGCGGGATGAGGCCGTCGGCCACCTGTCCGTTGCCCGCGACGATGGCGCGAATCGCCGGCTGGAGCGCGGAGGGCGTCGCCATCTGCAGCGCCGCCGAGCCCGACAGGCCCTGCGCCCAGATGCTGCCGAGACCGAGGAACGCGCTCGCGCAGAGGGCGCGGTAGTCCACCCGCTCCATGCGGCGGGCCACCTCGCGCGCCAGCATCGCCGAGAAGATGAGCGAGAAGCCCCAGTTGAGCCACGAGGAGGCCATCGCGAAGAACGTCACCCACGCCACGGCCGCGCGCGGCGTCTTCGGCACCGAGGCCAGCGCCGCGATGAGGCGGTACACCGGGCGCGTCGTCGCCAGCACGTAGCCGGTGATGATGACGAGGGCCATCTGCAGCGTGAACGGCAACAACTCCCAGAAGCCGCCGCCCCACAGTTGCACCACCTCGAGGGCCGCGTCGCCCGCGCTCTTCTTCCCCGTCAGCGCGAAGAAGGCGGCCACCACGACGAGCACCGTCGCCACGAGGGCGAAGACGAAGGCGTCGGGAATCCACCGCTCGGCCCACGCGGTGAAGCGCGCGGCGAGGCGGGCGAGGCGCCCGTCGTCTTCAGGGAGCGACGGCGTGGGAGCTGACGCGCTCCTCAGGGAGCCCGGGAGGTCGGCCGACGACATGCCGCCCTTCTCGCAGCATCGTCAGCGCGTGGCGAGCAGCATGCCGTCAGGGGTTGAGCCACTGGGTGAGCCAGGTGGCGCCCACCAGTCGGAAGGAGGCGCGGCGGGCCGGCGGCCCATCGACGAACCAGTCAACCTCGGTGACGTGGAGCGAGACGACGGCGAACGTGGGGGGCGGCTCCTCGGGCGAGACCCGCGGCTCGACCTCGACGAGCGGGTGGCCGGGCGCGGGCATGACGAAGGCCGCGCGCTCCGCCTCGGGCATGGTGGCCCAGGCTGACGCGCGCACGGTGCTCCACGGAGGGTCGGCGAAGACGGCGTGCACGCGCCCGCGGCCGGTGAGGCGGAACTGCTGGCCGGTGGCGTCGAAGGGGACGAGGAGCGCGAGGTGCGGCAGCCCGACGTCGAGGTGCTCGGCGGTGCGAGCGCGGGTGTCGGCGCAGAACCACGGCGTGCCGTCACCCAGCACCCCGCGGAAGGTGACGGTGTGGAGCCACGGCACGCCGTCGCCCGAGACAGTGGCGGCGTGGGCGCGCAGCTGTGGCCGGTCCTGCGCCATCGCGCGCTCGAACGGCCCGAGCCAGGGTGGAGCCGGCGTCACGCTCGACAGTGTACGCGCGCCATCGGCCTGCCGAGGAGTCGAAGAGCCGACGCACGGACTCGAGTGCGTCGGCCCCTGGGACACCCTGACGAGCGCGCGAGGAACCTGCGCACCCGCGTCGCAGTCACCTCACGGCGTGAAGCGCAGACCGACGCCCGTGCCGACCGACATGGCGGTGTTGAAGGAGTGCTCCACGCCGATGGTGCCGGTGGAGTCCTCGAGGCCGACCGTCGCGCTGTCTCCGGTGACGCGGGTGGCGCTCCCGGTGTTCGGGTTCATCGCGCAGTAGTGGTACTCGATGACGTTGGTCCCCTCGAGCACGTGCACCTGGAAGGTGAGCCGTTCAGGGCTGGAGCTCGGGAACGGGGCGAAGTCGGTGAACTCCAGCACCCAACGCTGGCTGCCCGGCATGCCGAACGTCTCGTGGCGTACCTGAGACACTCCCGTCACGGCGATGAGGTCGTCCCAGAACGGCGCGGCGATGCCGTTGGGCGCGCTGGCGCCAGGAATGTTCACGTTCGTGTAGGACCCCGAGCCGATGGGGCCGATGTTGCCCGTCGTCAGGTTGCTGAAGCCGACGTAGCCGTTCGATGCGACCGAGAAGGTCGCCACTGACGCGCCGAAGAACGAGAACGAGAACGGCAGCGGAGCCCACGAGGCGAACACGTCATCGCCCAGGGCGGCCGGCAGCGCCGTCGCGGCCATGGTGAGCGTCTGGCACGCGGCCATGACGGTCGTCTTCACGTAGGGCGGCGGCGGGATGAGCTGCAGGTCGATGCCGAGGTCGAAGGTGTCGGTCATCGGCGTGGGGGTCTGCCGATCGACGATGACGAAGATCGTCTGCGCCATTCCCGTGCCGTTGTCCCAGCTCGAGGTCAGCGCACCACCCATGAAGGAGCTGCGACGGTCGAGGCAGGTGACGGGGTTGGCCTGGCAGTTCGACGCGGGCCCCGCCACGAGGTCGAGGTTGTAGGGGAACGACGCGTTGCCGAGGGCGCGGAGCCGGAAGCCCGCTGGCACCGTGACGGCGTAGACCCTGTCTGGACCGTCATCGAAGCTGCAGGTCGTGCCTTCGACGGCGATGCCGTAGTGGTTGAGGTACCCCATGAAGGGCTGCGCCGTGAGCATCGTGCTGGTGATGATGGGCATCGCGGTGTTCGCGCACACGTCGCCCTGCGGAAGCATCGTCGGCGCGAAGCTCGCAGTGATGTCGAACGTTCCCTGCACGACGGGGTTGTTGGTGTCCACGACCAGGAAGGCGGACTGAGGCGTCGTCCCGACGTTGTCGTAGAGCAGCGTGGCCACCCCTGGCCCGGCAGCCTGCGAGGCCGCGACACAGGCCGAGGTCGGGGTGCAGGTCATGGTGGTGATGAGGTTGAGCGCGGGCGTGAACCCGACTCCACCGTCGGGGAGCGCAGACGTGACCGTCGCCGTCAGGCGATTCCCGGCAGGGATGCTGACGGAGTAGACGCGGTCGGGACCCGAGGCCGGAGCACACCCGGCTCCGTTGTTGTAGTCGCCCAGGAAGCTGGCGAGGTCCTGACCCGTGGCCGACCCGGAGAGCGCGATCGCACTCGAGCAGTCGTCACCCATCGGGACGGTCAGGAACTCGATGTTGAGGTCGAAGCTGACGGGGTTCGGGTCCGCGGTGTCCACGACGAGCGACACGGTGCGCGGCGTGGCCGACGCGTTGAGATAGACCAGCACCTCAGGAGCGCCAACCGGCTGTGCGTTGACGCCCGCGATGCACATCTGGCCCATGGGGTTGGGCCCAGCGACACAGACGTCGGTGATCTGCACGCTCGGGTCCCATCCGGGCGAGGGAATGACCGTTGCGCGGAGGCGCTGATTGGCTGGGATGGTGACCTGGTAGACGCGGTCCCTGCCGACGGTCCCGAAGGGCGTGCAGTTCGGCTGGCCGAACCACTGGTAGTCATCGATGTAGGCCGTGAGGTCCTGGCCGGTCAGGAGGCCCGGGCCGATGGGAATGGCCGTCGCGCACGTCTCGCCCGGGTTCCCCATGCCGCCCGCGGAGCCGCCCGCCATTCCACCAGCGGAGCCGCCCGCGACTGCGCCACCGGCCGAGCCGCCCGCGACTGCGCCACCGGCCGAGCCACCCGCGACTGCGCCACCGGCCGAGCCACCCGCCTCACCACCGGCGGAGCCGCCCGCGACTGCGCCACCGGCCGAGCCACCTGCCTCACCACCGGCGGAGCCGCCCGCGACTGCGCCACCGGCCGAGCCACCCGCGACTGCCCCACCGGCCGAGCCACCCGCGACTGCGCCACCGGCCGAGCCACCCGCGACTGCGCCACCGGCCGAGCCACCCGCGACTGCGCCACCGGCCGAGCCGCCTGCCGTGGAGCCACCTGCCGTGGAGCCGCCTGCCGTGGAGCCGCCTGCCGTGGAGCCACCTGCCGTGGAGCCGCCTGCCGTCGAGCCACCGCCCGTCGCGAAGCCGCCGCCAGTGCCGAATCCACCAGCCGCGCCGCCACCCGTGCTGCCGGCGTCAGGCCTCGAGGGCCCCGGACCACATGCAAGAACTCCCACCGCTGCCACGGCAGCAACCACTCGACTCAGCCTCATGCGTGTCTCCCCTTGGACGGACCCTGGCCCGAAGGCGCGAATCGTGGCGAGCCTTCCACACGGGGTCAATGGGAGACCGCCGATTCCGATGGGCTGCAGCCGGGCTCAGCTTCCCAGGTGCGGCGAGAGCGTTCGCCCGACGCGGGGAATCGCCTCCTCGACGTGCTTCTTCGCCTGCGGCCGGAGCTTCTCGTACGCGCTCTTCAAGGTCGCGTTCTTCGCCTTCTTCGCGCGGTCATCGGTGATGCCCAGCAGCGCGTCCGCGACCTCAGGCGCCCGACGGCTGATCGAATCGCCGAACTGCGACGGGCTGGCAGCAGCCTTGCGATGGTCGGCGTAGAACGGCTCGAGGCGCGACACGAAGTCGTCGAGCAGCGCGTCCATGGACTCGAGGATGATGCCCGGCTTCACCGCGCAGACGACCTTGTACGCCGCCTTGATGGCGAGGCCCGACAGGCCACCCTTGCTCGCGACCTCGTCGTCGATGAGCCGCACACAGTCCGCGAGGATGCGGGGGCGCTTCGACTTGTCACTGAGCAGGCGGGCAACGAGCGTGTCGGCGGTCGCGTCGGTCATGGCGGCGCGTTTGTCATTGTCTTCGCGAGAGGTCCACAGCCTCGTCGCGGCCGAGCGGCGCGCTCTCACACCTCAGCGCAGCTGCACCGCGCCGTAGTCCGACACCAGCTGCGCGAGGAGCCGGGCCGCCGGGCCCATCGTGCCCCGGGTCGCCAGGAAGGGCGTGAACGAATGACTCGCCCCCTCCTTCAGCGCCAGGGGCACCAGCGTGCCCTTCGCCAGCTCCTCTGCCATCACCCAGTCCGGCAACCACCCGAAGCCGAGCCCGGTGAGAATGGCCGCCTTCTTCGAGTGGAAGTCAGGCAACGCCACCGTGGACTGCTGGTCGAGCGACCGGGTGGCCAGCTGCAGGCGCGGGTCGCTCCCCCGGACGTTCAGCAGGAGCTGGCCCGCGAGGTCGGCCGTGGTCACCTTCTCGCGCCGGGCGAGCGTGTGGGACTTGTGCGCGACCAGCCGCGCCTTGAGCCGTGGCAGCGCGCGGATCTCGAGCTCGGGCAGGCTGGGCGGCAGCACCGACACCATCACGGTCGCCTGTTCGGCCTCGAAGCGCGCCTCGACCGCGCCGAGGGAATCGACGCTGATCATCACCTGGGTCGGCGCTCCCTGAGCCTTCACCTGCCGTACCGCCTCGAGCATCGGGCTGATGGGGTAGATCGCGTCGACGACAACCTTCAGCACGGGCTCCCAGCCGCTCTTCAGCTCGGCGCAGGTCGCCACCAGCTCGCGCTCCGCCTCGAGCATGCGGCGGGCCTTCGCCAACACCTGCTCGCCGCTGGCCGTCAGCTTCGTTCGGTACCCCGACCGGTCGAACAGCGCGAGCCCCGTCTGCGCCTCGAGCTGCTTGAGCGCGTAGAGGACAGCCGTGTGCACCTTGTGGAGCTCCTTCGCGGCCGCCTGGAACGTGCCTGTGCGGGCGAACGCATCGAGCGCGCGAGCCTGGTCGAGGGTGACGTGCATGAGTGGGCAGTGTGTAACCCGTGCACCATCAGACGCCACACCTCGTCGGCGCTGGTGGCATTGTGGTGGCGGGCCGCTGCGGCGAGTTGACCGATGACGCAGGCTGCCGGGTGTGGTCGGCTCTGACGGTTCATGCGTGTGAAGGACACATGCCCGTCGTGTGGCGCGACGGTGTCGCCAGACGACCTCATCTGCGCGAACTGCGAGCTCATCCTCGACCCGAGCCGGATTCCCGACCGCCCCTCGGGGAGCGACTTCAGCGTGGTGCGCCGGATGCTCGAGCTGCCGCAGCCGGGCATGCCCAGCGAGCGACCGTCTCAACCGGTCGCGCCGCAGCCAGCGCCGATTGGCGGTGATGGGCCCACGCGTGTGTTCGCCCTCGCGCAACCCACGGGCGTGCCGATGGTGGTGGCGTCGCTGACGAGGCGCGCGGCGTCGCTCAGCGAGATGGAGGCCTTCGTCGTCTCGTTCATCGACGGCGAGAGCGACCTCGACACCATCTCCCAGCGGGCCGGCGTCGGGCGCCTCGAGCTGGGGGTGGTGCTGCAGGCGCTCAACGACAAGATGATCGTCGACTTTGCGGACGAGCCGGCCCCGTCGTCGGACACGGCCGACGACGACGCGCCTGCGGAGCTGGCCGAGCCGGCGACCGAGACGCTGCCACGCCAGACGGCCGAGGCGCTCGCAGCAGAGTCGCGCCGGGCCGCGCCCACCGTGCGGCTCGAGCCACTTCGGCCAGAGGACCTCGAGCGCCGGCCGCCGCCCACCGTGCGGCTCGAGCCACTTCGACCAGAGGACCTCGAGCGCCGGCCGCCCCCCACCGAGAAGCTCGCGCCGATTCCGTCGCCTGCGCCCACGCCACCGCCCGAGGCCCCGCTGCCGCCCCCGGTCACCCGGAGGCGCCGGCCGATGCCGCCTCCGACGCCCCCCGCGCCTGGCGACGCGTCGGCCCCGCCGCCTGCAGCGACACCGCCTCCGCGGCCTGCACCTTCGCGAACCCCTCCCCCAGCGCCGACGCCTCCACCACCGGCCGAGCCGGCAACCATGGCCCGTCCGTCGCCGACGCCGCCAGCGCCCCCCAGCCCGCCACGCCCGCTGCACCCGCCCGCGACGCCGCCGCCCGACCCCGTCCGCCCGCCACCGCCGCCTGGAGCGCGGGCTCGAAACGAGGTGTTCGCGAGCAACTGGGACGCGGCGCACGCTCCGCCGCCGGTGCCCCCGGTCGCACCAGTCCGGCAGCCACCAGAACCTCCGTCCACGGTCGTCGTCGATGAGCTGCCCTCGGTCATCGTCTCCGAGTCCACGCCGCACCTGGTTGCCGTTCCAGACTCGACGCCACCAGAGCCGAAGTCGCCACGTTCGGGACGACCATCACCGGGTTCGACGCCGCCAGAGACCGCACGCCCGACGCCTCCAGCGCCAAAGTCGCGGCGCTCACCGCCCGGGACGAGGGCTCAAGCATCGGCTCCTGCTGAGCGTGGACACGCGCGCTCGACGCCAGCGCCGACACCGCCAGAGCCGAAGCCCGTCGCCTCCACGCCCCCGGAGCCGAAGCCCGCCTCGACGCCGCCAGAGCCGAAGCCGGTCGCCTCCACGCCCCCGGAGCCGAAGCCCGCCTCGACGCCCCCGGAGCCGAAGCCCGTCGCCTCCACGCCCCCGGAGCCGAAGGCGCCAGCCTCGACGCCCCCGGAGCCGAAGCCGCCAGCCTCGACGCCCCCGGAGCCGAAGCCGCCAGCCTCGACGCCCCCGGAGCTCCCCGACGTCGCCCTCGCACCCGCGCCACCTCTGTCGAGGCCGCGGCGAACACTCCCGCCCGGCGGGCGCTCGACAGGGAGCCGGCCAGCGCCTCCGCTCAAGCTCGATGGGGCCGGACCAGGTGCGCCAGCCGCGGCACCGGCGACCCCTGCCGCGGGGCCCAGCGCTCCTGCCGCGCCAAAGTCGGGTCCCCTGCCACCGAGACCCGCTCCCCAGCCACCACCGGCGGCGCCGCAGGAGCCTGCGATGCCGGCCGAGGCGCTCGGGTCGCCAGCCCTGGCCGACGCGCCGCCCCCCGCCTCCGACCCGCGCATCATCGCGAGGGGCCGCGGGAACCAGCGGGTGCTCGACGCCCTCAAGCAGGTGAAGCGCCGGGACACCGCCACCGAACAGCCTGCTGCTCAGAAGGCTGACGTCCCCGAGGAGAGCGTCGCCGACCGGCTGGCCGCCGGCTCGCTGCAGGTAGCCATTCGAATGGAGCAGAGCGGCCGCCTCGATGAAGCCATCCGCTACCTCGAGAACTCCATCGCGAAGAGCCCCGACGCGCCGTCCCTCTACAACCGCCTCGCCATCATCCTGATGCGGGAGCGGGCCGACCTGCGCCGCGCGGAGCAACTGCTGCAGAAGGCCGTGGAGCTCGCCCCCAGCCACGAGGTGTACGAGAGAAACCTGAAGTCGGTGCTGCAGAAGCGCGCGATGACGAAGAAGTAGCGCCGGGCTTCACGCGGGCAGGTCGACGAGCTGCTGCACGTCGCCGCGCACGGGCACCCGCGGCGGCGGCGGCGAGTCGTCACGGGGCTTCAACACCATGGGCAGGCCGTGCCTGGGCGCGAGCGCGATGCCGTGCATCGTCCGGCTCACGTCGGCGCCGGGCTGAAGCTCGAGGCGGAAGCGCTGCAGCACCATCGGCAGCAACACCCGCAGCACCACGTTGGCGAGCGGTGCGCCCAGGCACATGCGCGCGCCCACGCCGAAGGGCAGGTACTCGTACGCGCCGGGCTGCGCCGACTGCCAGCGCTCGGGCTTGAACTTCGCGGGCTCGGGGAAGCGGTCCGGGTCGCGGTGCGTCACCAGCGGGCTCAGGACGACCGTCGTGCCCGTCGGCACCGTGTGCCTGCCGAGCGGCGCGTCCGTCGAGGCGACCCGCATGAAGAGCATCGGCGCGGCCGGGAGCAGGCGCATGCTCTCCTTCAGCACCGCGTCGAGCAGCGGCAGCCTCGCGAAGTCCGTCGGCCCAGGAGGAGCGCCCTTCAACGGCGCGAGCTCGTCGAGCAGCGCGGCGAGCACGCCCGGGTGCTGGGTGAGGAGGAAGAGCGTCCACGCGAGGGTCTGGGCGCTCGTGTCGTAGCCGGCGACGAAGAGGCCGTTGCACTCCCCGACCAGCTCGTCATCACTCAGCGAGGAGCCGTCTTCGTCCTTCGCAGCGAGGAGCATCGACAGCACGTCCCTGCCGGTCCCGCCCTGCGCGCGTCGCGTCGCGATGACCTCGCGCAGCCGTCGCTCCACCTTCGCGCTCAGCGTGAGGGCCGTGTGGAACGGCAGGCCTGGCACCGCGAACGGCAGCGCGATGGAGAGCGGGTTCGACAGGCTCTCGAGCAGCTTCGCCTCGACGTGGGCGAGCTCCTCTTTCTCGTCGAGCGCGTCGAGGCCGAACAGCGTGCGCACGGCGAAGGCAGCGGTCAGCTCGCGCACCAGGCCGGCGACGTCGACGACCTGCAGCGTGGGCCAGCGCTTCAGCATCGCGTCGGCCACCGTCACGAGGTCGGGCACGTAGGCGTCGATGGCCGTCTTCTGGAACGCCGGCATCATCAGCCGGCGGCGGCGGCGGTGGGCCTCGCCGTTGCTGAACGGCAACACCTGGTTGAAGCGCGCGAGGCTCGAGCCCGGCGGCGCCTTCACCGGAATCTCGCTGCTGTGCTGGTAGAGGGCCGGCTGGGTGATGACCTGCTGGTTGAGCTCGGCGCCGAACGCACAGATGAGCGTGGCCCGGCGGTCGGCCACGGCAGCGATGGCGCCGAAGTCACGGTGCAGCCGCAGCATCTGCCCGACCGGGTCACCGAAGAAGCGCAGGACGTTCAGCATCGGCACGAGCGCACGCGGCCCACGGAGGTCGACGGGCGTGGAGATCATGCGCCACCTCTACTGCCCCGGCTGCGTGAAGTCGCGCAGCGAGGACGGGGCGGGTGCTGCCCTCAGGTCGGCTCTTCACGAGCGCCCGAGGGCTTCATCGACAGGGGCCCCTCACCGGGACCCGCGGGGCGCGACGTGGCGGACGGCGGTCACCCGGTGGGCGCACTCGCGGCAGAGCGTCACCGCCTCGGCTTCGAAGGCGGCGGGCTGCTCCCAGCACGCGGCGCACACGTCGGCGTGACAGTCGGCGCAGGCCCGAAGCGGCGCGGGCTGGTGACAACACGCGCAGGCCTCGAGCGCGAAGTGCGAGCCCTCGAGGGGCGCAGACTCGTCCTCCGCGCTGATGGGGTCTCCCACGGTGGCGTCGTGGTGCTCCGGCAGCTCGAGCGGCCCCTGCGTCCACACCTCCTCGGGCGTCGCGTCGGCCGCGTCGAAGCCCGGCGGGTCGAGGTCGTCTTCGGGCGGGTCGTCCTCGAGGTGGGCGCCGGGCAGCACGCGCACGTCGGGCGGCGGGTCGGGCGCGGGCCAGGAGAAGACGACGTTCGGGTCCGGCTCACTGCCGAACTGCTGTGGCTCCTCGAGCTCCTCGGCTGCCCAGGCTTCTTCGACGTACGAGTCGTCGTCTTCGCCGGGCTCCTCCAGGGCGTCCGTGCGGCCGTCGTCGTCCTCGTCTTCGGCGGCCTCGGCCAGCGCGGCGAGCTCGGTGAAGACCGGGAGCGTCTCGTCGCGGCCGAGCGGCGGTCCGAGCCACACGTGCGGCGACGCGAGGTCGAGCTCGTCCAGCAGCCGCTCGAGGACCCCGGGCCCGGGGTCCACGCCGACGAGCGAGGAGAGCACCTGTCGGAGCACCGGTTCCCTCCGGTCCCAGGTGCCGTCGAGGAACTTCGTGGCGACACGGCGGCGACCACGCACCGGCTCGAGCACCCCGACGTGGGCACCGAAGCGCCTCGCGTCGACGGCGTTGTTCGAGGACGAGGACATGAAGCCCACGGCGTCGAGGTCGGCGAACTGTCGGGCGAGCTGCTCGGCGGCGACGCGGGGCACCAGCGGCGCTTCCCCCACGCCAGACAGGCGCAACACGCTCACCGGAGCCGCCGACGTCGGCAGGACGACGAGGTGCGCGACCAGGCGCTGCACGCCGGCGTGGCGCGCGAAGGTGATGAGGTGCTGCTGGTGCTCGTCACGCAGCTCGCCCCGGATGAGGACGAAGGCCGTCTCCCGGTCTCCAGGCCAGGTCGTGAACGGAGCCTCTGCGGCGGCGTCGACTGCCAGCGCGCGCACCACGCGGCCTCGCGTGACGAGCTGGGACGCAGCGACGCCAGGCACCCCTTCCAGCACCACTGACTCGAGCCGCTGAAGGCGCGAGCCGCAGGTGGCGGCGATGGGCTCGAGCTCGTCAGCGCCAGGGGGGTCCCAGGCGACGCCGCGGTCGAGCTTCGCCGCGAGTCGCGTGAGCGCCGGCAAGGCCAGCGCGGCTTCGACGGACGGCACCGAGCCGGGCACGAGCGTGACGTCGACGAGCGCCTTGGGGCGACCGAGGTCGAGCGACGCACACGGCTCTCCAGTCTCGAGGCGGAGAGAGCGCAGGCGCGGCAGGCGGGCGAGGACCGGCGCGAGCGTGAGGTCCGCCTCGTCGGCGAGCACCAGCGTCAAGTGTCGCCAGGGCAGCGACGGCGCGGACTCGAACCAGCCGACGAGCGTGTCGAGGGACCTCGGCCTCAGCTCCGCGCGGTCGAGGAACTGGAACAGCGGGTCGTGCGCGAGCGCCTCGAAGTCGGCGTCGTCCATCGCGCCGGCGGCGTACGGGAGTCCCCGCCGGAAGACGGTCGTGAGCTCGCCGGCGCCTCGCGCGGGCAACGTGCGCAGGGCAGGCGGGAGCAGCTCTTCGACCGCTCGCAGCCTCGCGTCGATCTCCGCGTCGAGCCGCGGGCCCGGGTGCGCCTCCCGCTCCAGCATCAACGAAGCCAGCGCGCCGAACGGGCTGCCGCGGGCGTCGAGCCAATCGGCATACACAGCCCACCGGCGACCGTCGTCGCGGTCGTCCAGCAGCGCGCGCTCCATCGCCTCGTCTCTCGGCAGCACGGGTCTCCTGAGCCTGACCCTGAACGAGGCCGTGCGGTGCAGCAATCGTGTCGAGGCGGGCCGGGACGAGCTTCGCGGAGGTGTTGAGCGAGCGAGGCAGGCGGCCCAGCGTCAGGCCTGAGGCTTCGGCCCGAACCGCGCCCGCATGGCGGACACTGCCGCCTCGAGGTCGGGGCTCGTCGCCACCACGCACGGAAGCGCCGCCGCCGCGTCGAGGAAGCCACCGAGCGCGTCGCGGAGCGCGGCCACCACCACGTTCCCGGGGAACGCGCGCGACATCCGCACCCAGTGCGTCGCCAGGTGGAGCCCGAGCAGGCTCGACGGCTGGCTCCCCGTCACCGCCTTCGAGAGGAACTCGACCTCTCTGCGCCACAGCGGCTTGCTCTCGATGGAGGCCGGGGTGCTGAAGCTCGCAAACGCCAGCGGCAGCAGCAGGTCGTCGAAGCGCTTCATCGCCAGCCGCTCGAGCGCGCGCTGCCGGAGGTCGGAGGCGTACGCGTCGCGCCACGCGAGCCGCTCGGCGAGGTACTCGTTGATGACCGCCGACTCGTAGAGGACGAAGCCGTCGTCCTCGAGGAGCGGCACGGCGCCGGTCGGCGAGAGCGCGAGGAAGTCGGCCGGCTTGTTCGAGAGGTCGATCTCCCGGAGCTCGAAGGGCGCGCCGAGCAACGTGAGGAGTGCTCGGGTGCGGTGGGCGTAGGGACAGGCGCTGGCAGAGAAGAGACGCATGGCCGTTCTTACCGCGGCGCGTCCACTGAGACGCACGAGCCCGTGCTGCGACGCATGTCACGCGCCCCGGTTTCGTGACCGCTCGGTCTTGCTTTTCCCGGTGGGCCTCCGCTAGCACCCCTCCACATGACGCGAGCAACCCCGCTGCTCCTCCTGCTGGTGGCGTGTGCGCCTGACCCGACCGCCGGCAAGACGACGTGGCACAGAGACGTGGCGCCCATCGTCGAGCGCAAGTGCAGCACCTGTCACGAGGCGGGAGGCGTGGCGCCGTTCACGCTGAAGACCCTCGCCGAGTGGAACACCTACGAGGCCGCTTCGCTGAGCGCGATTCGCGCGGGCCGCATGCCGCCCTTCCCTGCCCGCCGGGACTGCGCCGAGTACGCTCCGACGCAGGCCCTGCTCGCCGAGCAGCGCGAGGTCATCGAGCGGTGGCTCGCCGACGGCAAGCTCGAGGGCCGCGCAGCAGACTTCGCACCCCTCCCGGGAGCGCCTGACCGCCTCACTCGCGTCGACCTCTCGCTGCCGATGAAGCAGCCCTTCACGCCGACGAAGTCACCCGACGAGTACCGCTGCTTCCTCATCGACTGGCCCTTCACCGAGACGCGCTACATCACCGGCTACGAGCTGCGCCCCGGCCAGAAGGCGCTGGTACACCACGCCGATCTCTTCTTCCTCAACCCGGCGTTCGTGCCCGAGTGGCAGCGCCGCGACGACGCGGACCCGGCGCCCGGGTGGGAGTGCTACGACATTCCCTTCGGCCGTGAGGGCTCGTGGATCGGCACCTGGGTTCCCGGCATGCGCGGCGTCGACTTCCCGGAAGGCACCGGCCTGCGCGTCCCGCCTGGCGCGAAGGTGTACATCCAGATGCACTACAACGCGGCCGGCGGCGAGGTCGGGCCTGATCAATCGACGCTCGACCTGCGGCTCGAGGCACGGGTACGGCGCATCGCGGGCGTGCAGGCGCTGAGCGACCCGAAGTGGCTCAACCGGCAGATGCGAATCCCCGCGGGGAAGAAGGACGTCAGCCACCGCTTCGACATCGACCCGACGCCCCTCGCGTCCATCATCAGCGAGGACTTCGTCGACGGCCGGCCGCTCAAGCTCTACGCGACGACGATGCACCTGCATCAGCTCGGGCAGGCGACGAAGCTCGAGATCCTGCGCGCCGACGGCTCCACCACCTGCGCCGTGGACATCCCGCAGTGGGACTTCCACTGGCAGCTCGCGTACACGCTGAAGACGCCCATCACCATCAACCCGGGTGATCAGGTCTCGGTGCAGTGCACCTTCGACAACACGGCCGAGAACCAGCCGCTGGTGAACGGCGTCCGCGTGGCGCCGAGGGACCGGAACTGGGGTGCGCGCACGGAAGACGAGATGTGCGTCGGCGGCGTGTTCGTGACCCAGTGACGTGAATCAAGGTTGCTGGCTTGTCGGTGCCATCACCGGCGCTCGCGGTGGCGACAGGGGCTCGCCGGCAGGTCGTCGCCGCTGCCTTAGCTTCGCGTCATGGACGCACGAGCGCTGACTCTGGTGTTGGTGTTGGTGGGCTGCAGTGGAGCGAGCGACCGGGACGGGGGAATGGGCGGTGGGAGCTCAGGGAGCGGGGGCGGCACGGCTGGGGGCTCGGCGGGCACCTGGCTGCTGAGCCTGACGGGCGTCGTGCGCTACGGCGCGAGCGTCACCATCGGCACCGACCAGGTCATCGACCCGGGCGGCGCGTCGAGCCAGAGCCCGCTGCCGGCGAGCGTCACCTGGGAGGCGTCGAAGTCGAGTGGCGGCGCCACCGGTCACGCGAAGCTCGTCCTCACGAGAGATGCACACCAGCTCACGCTCACCGGTGACGTGTCGGGCACCAGCCCCGGCACGCCGGCGTTCTCGGCGTTGGCCGAGGTGCGCGACCTCACCCTGTGCGTGACGGCCCCGGGCGCGACGCGAGTGCGAGTGACCTACGCCTGCGACGCGACGCCACAGTTCACCGGGCACGGGCTGGCCGGCCTCACGGTCGCTTCGGGCGCCACCACGTACTGCGACCTCACCGCTGGTGAGACCCGCACGCGGATGACGCGCATGAACCTGGTGACCGAGACGATGGTCGAGCCCGGGGAGAACTGCTGGTCCGAGGGCACGACGTTTCAGTTCATCGCGGGCGGCGGTCAGAGCCCGGGCGGCACCGCGAGCGTCACCGGCACCGTCACCTTCCGGGTGGATCCGTTGTAGAGCGCGCTCATGCGACGGGTGCTCTGGCTCGCGGCGGGACTGGGAATCGGCTGCTCGGCCGCCGGCGCGAACGCCGTGCTGAACACCGCCGTGGGAGCCGCCGTCGCGGGCGCCCGGCGCTCGAACGGCGAGTGCTACGTGCCGTGCACGCCAGGCAACGTCTGCAACCCACAGTCGGGCCTGTGCGAGCCGCTGCCGTGTCGAGGTGAGTGCCGGTTCGGTGAGGTGTGCGAGCAGCAGCCGACGGGAGACCGCTGCGTACCCGAAGCGAGCGCCGCGCCGCTCCAGCTCCGGCAGTCGTCCGCGACGGTGACTCCCGCGGCGCCGAGCCCGACGCCCGACGCGGGAATGCCGCTGCTGCCGCCGTCGCCCCGCCTGCTGCCGCGCTGAGGACGGCGGCACACACACCTGCTCCCCTCAGCTGAGCCCGACGACCGACGCGACAGCCCGCTCTCGAGACGGACCCAAGCGTTCGGACCAGCATCGCGGCCCTGCCTGCTGCCGCGCTGAGGACGGCGGCACACCCACCTGCTTCTCGCAGCGCTGAGCCCGACGGCCGACGCGACAGCCCGCCAGCATCGCGGCCCTGCCTGCTGCCGCGCTGAGGACGGCGGCACACCCACCTGCTCCCCTCAGCTGAGCCCGACGGCCGACGCGACAGCCCGCTCTCGAGACGGACCCGAGCGTTCGGACCAGCATCGCGGCCCTGCTCGAGGTCTTCGGCTCCGAGGTCGTGGACGCGAGCGACGGCCCCTCGGCGATCGAGGCGTGGCGGTACAGCTCCAGCTGCCCCTTCGCCTGGTGGACCGCGGCCTCGGAGCACCTTGTCCCGCAGCGCAGAGCCCGACGCGCGGCGAGGGGCTGCCGTCTCGAGGCGCCTGCAGGTCGCCCGCGAACCACGAGCCGACGCCCAACGCGAGAATGCCGCTGTCGCTGTCAGACGCTGATGCTGCCCTCGCGGAAGTCCGTCTTCGCGATGTGCACGTTGATGCAGACGGGCACGCCGGTGGCTGCGAGCTTCTTCGCCTCGGCGATGGTCTCGTCGATCTTCGACGCGTCGGTGAGCAGCAGGCCCTTGCCGCCGTAGCCCTCGGCCACCTTCTCGTACGAGGTGAAGCGCAGCGTCGTCGCGACCGCCGAGCCGAGGAACGTCACCTGGTCGCGGGCGATCTGCTGCCACGACGCGTCGGTGCCGATGACGGCGATGGGCGCGTAGCCGTGCCGCGCGTAGCTGTCGAACTCGGCCAGCGAGTAGGCCGACGAGCCGTCGCCGTAGATGATCCACACCTCAGCGTTCGGCCGGACCGTGGCCGCGCCGACCGCGAAGCCGCCGCCCACACCGAGCGTTCCGAACACGCCCGGGTCGAGCCACGACAGCGGCTTGCGGGGCCGCAGGATGTAGGCCGCCGTCGCCACGAAGTCGCCGCCGTCCACCACGAGAACGGAGTCGTCGTCGATGAACTCCTCGAGCCGCTGGAAGAAGTGGATCGGGTCGATGAGCTGGCCGTCGGCGGTGGGCTTCGCCTTCGCGCGGATCTCCGCGTCGCGCGCATCTTCCCGCTCACGGCAGGCCTCGAGGAAGGGCTGCCACGAGGCGCTCGGGCGCACGCGCGAGGCCAGCGCCTGCAGGAAGTCGCCCGCGTGCATGCGCAGGCCGATGTCGGCGCGGCGGTTCTTCACCAGCTCCTCGGCCGAGAGGTTGGCGGCGATGACCTTCGTCTTCTTCCCGAAGCCGAGGCCGTACTTCATGCGGAAGTCGAACGGGAAGCCGCACACCACCGCGACGTCGGCGTCCTTGAGCGCCTTCCCGCGCGCGTGGCGGAACTGGGTGGGGCCGGCGCGCCCGAGCAGGCCGCGGGCGGTGCCGCCGAGCCACACCGGAATGCCGAGCGACTCGACCGCGCGGGCGAGCGGGCCCGGGTCACGCACGTTCACCATCGTCTGGCTGCCGACGACGAGCACGGGGCGCTTCGCCTTCGAGAGCAGCGCGACGGCCTTGTCGAGCTGCTTCTCGGCGTTGTGGAACTCGGGCGGCTCGGGCACCAGGCCCTTCACGTCGACGTGCGGCGCGTGGAACTGCCGCAACAGGTGACCCTGCAGGTACAGCTTGAGCACGCGCTGGCCGAACGTCTTCGGGTTCTCGACGCCGGTCTCCTTGATGAACCAGTCGCGCACCATCGCCTCGGGGTACAGCACGTCGACGGGCACCTCGACGAAGACGGGGCCGGGCACGCCGCCGCGGGCCTCCTTGAGGGCGCGCTCCATGGTGGGGCCGAGCTGCTTCACCGTCGTGCAGCGGGCCGCCCACTTCACCGCGGAGTGGATGAGGGCCATCTGGTCGATGTCCTGCAGGGCGCCGCGGCCGCGCAGCACCGTGGCCGTCGCGCCGCCGAGGAGCACCACCGGAGACTGCGCGAGCTGCGCGTTCTTCAGGGCCGTCATCGCGTTCGTGACGCCAGGGCCCGCCGTCACCGCGGCGACGCCCGGCAGGCCCGTCATGCGCGCGTAGGCGTCGGCGGCGAACACCGCGTTGCGCTCGTCGCGGCAATCCACGACCTTGATGTTCCGGTCCTCACAGCCGACGAGGATGGGCGAGATGTGGCCGCCGCAGAGCGTGAAGACGGCGCTGATGTTCCACTTCGACAACACCTCGGCGACGTGGTCGCCGCCGTGCCGCATCGGGGTCTTCGTCATGGGGGCGCTCTATGGCCGAGGTGCCGGCATGTCACGCGACGACGAGCGATTCCGTGTCAGCGGGATGTTCCCCGGCTCTCGACGCGGCACCGGGGCCGACTCCGAGCGTCGGAACGGGCGGACCGATCCGCGGAGTGCTCGGGGTACGTGGGACGCGAGAACAAGGTGAACGCGGGTGGTGGCCGGAGTTGCGCTCGGGGTGCGGGCACGTGCGACCCGAGAACAACGGGGACCACGCGGGTGGTGGCCAGAGTTGTGCTCGGGGTGCGGGAACGCGACCGACTCCGACACGAGAACAAGGTGGACCACGCGGGTGGTGGCCGGAGTTGTGCTCGGGGTGCGGGAACGCGACCGACTCCGACACGAGAACAAGGTGGACCACGCGGGTGGCCGGAGTTGTTCTCGGGGTGCGGGCACGTGCGACCCGAGAACAACGGGGACCACGTAGGAGGTGGCCAGAGTTGTGCTCGGGTGCGGAGTGCACGCAGGTTCGGAAGACGGCAGGCGCCTGCGAGCCATGGTGAGCGGCGCGAAGGAACCGTCGGTGGTACGAGCGAGGCGATGCGGCTCGGGTCACTACGAGAGAAGGTCGGCGCGCTCTTCGTGGCCGTCGCGCTCGCGAGCTGTACGCCGCCCGAGGTCCGCGCCTGCAACGACGCAGCCTCGATGACGCCCATCGAGCATTTCAAGGCGTGTGCCCCTCTCTTCAAGGCCGAGCCGTGCCGCCGCTACCTGCTCGACCTCGACGGCGGGCTCCCGCACCCTTCAGAGCACGCCCGGGCCTGCGCTCCCGAGTACTGCCCGCGAATGAGCGCCCCAGTCCGCGCGTGCCTCGGCGAGCAGGGGACACCGGCGGCGGGCTTCCGCGTCGAGTTCGAGTTCTACTCGGCCGTGTTCGAGGTGGACTACGGCCGGGCGGCGAAGAGCGCCGAGGTGGCGTGGTTCAAGGCTGCGTCACGGCTGTACGACGAAGCGAAGGCCGCCAGTCGCGCACGCGACGAGGAGCACGAGGCGCGCACGAAGCTCGTGTTCGAGCTGCGGGGCGACTGGCAGTCCGTCACCATCGAGTCGATGCGGCCGAAGGGCGGGCCGAAGGTCGAGCTCCTTCCCACCGCGCTCGACCCGGAGCAGTGCCGCTCGTTCGTCAGCGCGTCCCTCGACGGCGGCGAGCTGCCGCAGGGTTCCGTGGCGCGGCTGACCTCCGAGAAGAAGGTGCAGTTCAAGGTCGTCCGCTGCGTGATGGAGGCGCTCCTCGATGCCGGCGTCACCCCGGACAACCTCCTCTTCGCCACCATGCCGGCGCGCGACGCTCAGTCCCACCAGAGGTAGACGCGGCCCGTCTCGACGATGACCTCCGCGAGCGCCTCCTCCGAGCCGACACCCTGGTCGACGACGTCGGGGCAGAACGCGTACACCTCCTGCGCGAACGCAGCGGGGTCGGCGAGCTTGCCCTTCAGGTCGAACTCGATGGTGTCCGTCTCCGCGTGAATGATGTCGAGGCGGCAGGCCCGGTCCCACGCGGCGAGCTTCTTCACCAGGTCCTCGGTCCCGAGGCCGAAGTTGACCGCGTCGCTCGCGGCGTGGCGGAGAATGTCGAACTGGTCCACGCCCTGCGCGATGGCGAGCTCGACCTTTCCATCGAACTTCTCGGCGCCGAGCCACCGTGTCGTCCCCAGCCAGGCGACGCAGCCGACCGGCAGCTTCTTGCGGACCGCGTCGAGCGCGGCGCGCGCATCGTCCTTCACCATCGGTCCGCCGCCCCCGATGACCACCGACAGCCCCTCGCGGTGCTGCTCGCGGCCGAAGTCCCGCGTCGAGAACTGCCGCACCGTCCCCAACCGCGTCAGCAACTGCTCAGCGGGCGCTCTCCAGGTCTCAGCCATCGTTCCTCCAGCTCCTCGGTGCACCTCTCAGAGGCGGCACAACTCCGCGTCCCAGGTCCCGCTCAGCGTCGAGGTGCCGCCGTCGGCGTGCAACAGCGTCGTGGTGAAAGCACCCACGGAGCGTGTGTCCGCGCGGGTGATGGTGGCGGTCCCACCTGAGAAGTACGCGGTGTCCTGCGCGTTGGGGATGAGCGCCTCCCACTTGCCGTAGTTGGGCCCGCTGATGGCGTGAGTCCCGAGCGCGAGCGCGCCACCATCGAGCGTCTGCAGCGTCAACTGCACACCGATGACGGGCGGCGCGATGACAGGCGCACACGCAGTGCCCGAGCCACGATCGACCAGCGTCATCACCAGGAAGAAGGGCTGGCCCGCGTCGGTGAAGCTCGCCGCCGAGGTGTTGTACGCGACCGTGAACGCCCGCGCGCCAGTCAGCGTCGCGCGGTTGCCCGAACCGCCAGACGTTCCTCCCGCTGAGCCACCCGCCACGCCTCCAGCAGACGCTCCTCCCGCTGAGCCTCCTGCCACGCCTCCAGCAGACGCTCCTCCCGCTGAGCCACCTGCCACGCCTCCCGCTGAGCCACCTGCCGCGCCTCCAGCGGAAGGGCCTCCATCGGGTGCCGTCGAGACCGGGGAGCAACCGGCGGTCACCACGAACGCTGCGATGGCGAGGCGAAGCTTCATGCGTCCTCCGAAAGAGCGTCGAGCGAGAGACAAGCAGAAGTCGCTTCGAGGAGCAGCTTGACGTTCCGCTGCGGTATGTCCCCGGGCATGAGCTCTCCCGTCACCATCGAGCGCGATGGCGCCGTTCTCCTCATCGGCTTGAACCGCCCAGAGAAGCGCAACGCCGTGAACCTCGCCACCATCGCAGCCCTGGGGAAGGCGTATGAGCAGCTCGGCGACGACCCGGACCTGCGCTGCGGCGTACTCTTCGGCCACGGCGAGCACTTCTCGGCCGGCCTCGACCTCGCCGAGGTGGGCCCGGCCGTCGCCGAGCAGGGACCCGCCGCCATCGCCGGTGGAACGAAGTACGACCCGTTCGGCATCTGGGCGCCGCAGGTGCCGAAGCCGGTGGTGATGGCGGTGAGCGGCATCGCCTACACGCTCAGCATCGAGCTCGCGCTGGCGAGCGACGTCGTGGTGGCGACGAACACAGTGCGCTTCCGTCAGCTCGAGGTGGGCCGCGGCATTCTGCCGTTCGGCGGCGCGACGCTGCGGGCGCCCGCGCGGCTGGGCTGGGGCAACGCCATGCGCTTCCTCCTCACCGCCGAGGAGTTCGGCGCCGACGAGGCCCTGCGCATCGGCCTCGTGCAGGAGGTGGTGGAGTTCGGAAAGCACGTCGACCGCGCGCGCTCGCTCGCGCACCTCATCGCGAAGCAGGCGCCCATCGGCGTGCAGGGCACCCTCGCCAACGCGCGCGTCTTCGAGGCGAAGGGGCCCGAGGCCGCCAACGCCCACCTGAAGGAACTGCTCGGCCGCGTGATGCAGAGCGAAGACGCCGTCGAGGGCATGATGAGCTTCGTCGAGCGGCGCGAGGCCGTCTTCAAGGGGAAGTAGTCAGCCGGGGTCGCGGGCCGGGAGGCAACCCTCGCCCCATCGGTCGGCGCCTGCATCGAGGCGATAGAGACGGAGTGGCGCCGCTGACGTCGGGCGTCACGGCACGACCTGCCACGTGCGGGTGACGGACGCCGCGCCCCACGTCACCGTCAGCGTCGCTGTCCCCGGGGTCGCGCCCGCGAAGCACACGGCGCCCTCGCGCGTCATCGCGGCGAGGCGGAGGCCCTCACCCTGCACCTCGAGCACCGGCGCGACCGGCACCCTGCCCAGCACCGGCCGCCCCATCACCCCGAGCGGCACGAAGGGCCCGGCGCACTCGACGCCGCCCACCTTCACCGACTGCGCGTCAAAGTTGCCGACCCCGGTGATGGCCGTCGCGTCACGCACGAGGACGGTGGCCGCTGGGCCCGCCAGCGGCGACGAGATGTTCACCACGTGAGGGACGTCTCCCGTGAAGACGGCCGGGCCCGTCAGCTTCGAGCCGCCGTCGGCCGAGTCCGCCGAGAAGCGGAGCGGCCCCTCGCCACGCAGCACGCGCCCGCCAGCGCTCTCGTAGCCCGCCGTCGGCGTCACCGTGGAGCCCACGAACACCTCGGTGGTGCTGGCCGTCGAGAGGCGCCGGTCGGCGTCCTGCAGGCGCCACGTCACCCGCGTCACGTCGTACGCATCGAAAGACAGGGTGCCCACGTCGTTCAGGTTCTCGGCGCGGAACTCGAAGTGGTGGCTGCCCGACGCCTCAGGCGTGACGCTGAGCGAGTGCCACTTGTCGGTGCCAGCCGCGGGACAGCGGTGGTTCTGCACCGCCGCGCGCCCGGGCAGCACGAAGAGGTGGTTGGTGCGGAAGGTGAGGTTCTTCGGCGGCCCCACCACGATGTCCGGCAGCAGCGGCACTGCGATGACGACGCGCAGCCTGATGGAGGTGCGCAGCCCCACGCCCACCACGTCGCGGTTCCCGAGCCGCGTCCCCGCGTCGGGCACCGCCACGGCGCCGTGCTCGATGACCCAGTCGGAGTCGACGTAGCAGTCGCCGTCGTAGATGTGGCTGCAGCGGCCGTCGCTCAGCCCGTCGGTGCACACGACGCCCGTCCCCGGCTGCACCAGATTCACCTCGACGCCCGTCGGGTCGAGCACCGCCCCACCCGGCCTGGGGACGGCGCCCACGCCCACCCGCGGCGGGCTCGCCGTCACCGACGTCACCCGCCCGTCGGGCAACCGGACCGACACCGTGCACGGCTGCCCGTCGCCCTCGAGCTCGACCGCCGAGCGCACGCGGCCCACCTCGAGCGGCACCGTGCCCCGCAGCGTCACGCCCGACACGACGGGGAAGCAGGCGCCGCTCGTCACCGACAGCGTCGCGGGGAACGGCGCGCCGGCGATGCACACCGGGTCCTCTCCGGCGGACAGCTCGACGAGGAGCAGCGGGCGGGGCTCGCTGCGCTGAGGCTCGACCCGCAGGCTGACGGTGGCCGTCGCCGCGTCGTACACGCGCACGTCGAGGGTGGCGCCGCCCACGAGCGTCCACGGCCACGAGCCCGGCTCCATCGGCGCCGTCGCCCGCCCCCCGGAAGCCGTCGGCTGCACGGTGAAGCCCGGCGCCTCGAAGAGCGGCAGCGCACCCGTGTCGAGCTCGTCGTCACCACCGAAGCCCTGCGCCGTGAAGTCGAAGCCCGCCCCCGGCGCCACCGCGAAGACGCGCCGCACCGCCGGCCCCTGCTCGCAGCGCACGCTCACCGTCGAGCGGGTCAGCTCCTTCACCTCGAGCCAGGCCGTGGCCGTGCGCTGCGCGCCCGTCGCGTCACGGAGCTGCACGACGACGCGGCTCACGCCCACCTTCGCGCCGCGCACGGTGAACGTCGTGCCCGAGACCTGCCGCACGTCGATGACGTCGCTCGCGTCGGCCGTCACCGCGTCCACCGAGCTGGCGCCTTCCTTCACGCACAGCACCCGCGCGCCGCAGTCGTTCGACACCTGCCACGTCACCTCGGCGCCCAGCGCGAGCTTGCGCGGCTCGACGTTCTTCGGGGGCGGCACCCGGCAGGCAGCGCCCGCCACGAGGAAGAACGCCACGACCAGGGGGCCGGTCCGCACATCTCGGAGGGTAGCGCGCCCGCTGGTCTCGACGCGAGCCGCCCGCGGCGGAGAGGCAGCGGCTTTCCTCGGGTTTGATCTTGTTTGAAGATCGCTCCAGATGCCGACGGGCTCGAGGTCAAGTACGGCCTCGCTCGGCACGCTCAGCCCGCAGACGGACACGGAGTGACCGACGCCGATGAGCTGCGCCGCGGCACCCACCCGCCGCAGGCCGACGCGACGCTGCCGCCCATCTCCGTCACGTGGACGCCCTCGCCCCAGCCCGACGCCTTGCACGTCATCTCGAACCTGCCCGTGGTGCAGGTGGAGCCGCGCGCCCCTCGCAGGGGTCTCCCAGTACAAGCTCTGGTTTCGGCGAGGCTCCCCAGCGCGCCATGCGCGACTACGGCGTCTGGCGGACGGCGTGCGTCGGCGCGCGCGCCGACGTGTCCTCGATGCCGCCCGCGCTCGAGCTCGGGGACCTGAAGGTGTCGGTCGGCTGGAAGCGCTTCGTCGCTCCGCACCAACTCACCGACCGGCGCCCGAGCCGCACCAGCAACGAGAGGGTGTCGGCGCCCAGCTTGCCCAGCTGACGCGTGACGCGCTCGCTCAGCGCTTGCCGAGCGCCGCCGCGGCCTGCTTCACCGCCGCCTCGGACCAGGTGTCGGGCCCGTAGCGGCCCAGAATCTCGACCGCGCCTTCGTTCTTCCCCAGCACGAACGGGCCCTGGTTGCCCTCGCGCAGCGCATAGGCGCCCTCGGGCTTCACGGCCTTCACCACCGCGCCGCTCTTCACCTCGCCGAAGAGCACCTTCGTCACCTTGAGCTCGACGACCTGCCGGGCGGCCTTCTGGGGCGCGCTCGTCTCGAGGGTGCGCTCGTACTGCTGCTGCGGCGCCTGCTCGACGATGCGTGACACCACGGCCAGCACGGCGCCGTCCGCCTCGGGGAGGACCTCTTCGATGGGTTCAGGAGGCAGCGCCATGGCTCGACCCTCTCAGTTGAGGACGTACATGCTCGAGTACAGCTCGGTGAACTTCTTCATCGGCAGCGAGAAGAAGCCGTCGTTCTTCCCGTCGTTGCCGTACTCCGACTGGCCCCACGGGTTGCGCAGCTTGACGAACTTCTCGCCGTTCTTCTCCTCGACGCCGAGGATGGAGTACGCGTGGTTCGCGTAGACGCCGGTGTTCGTGTACCGCGACGCCTGGTCGGACCCGTGCGTGCCCGCCGCGACGGGGATGCCCTTCGCGATATCGCTCTTGATGCGGTTGAAGAGCCGGTCCTCACTGCCCGCGCTCACCCACTCGTAGCTCTGGCTTCGGCCGAGCACCTCGCTCATCACCCGGCCTGCGCTGCCGCCGTTGCCGATGGCGTCGTAGCTGCCCTTCCACTGGGCGTAGGCCTTCTCGATGATGGGGAACCACAGCTCCATCTTGTCCTTCGTGTTCGTGCCGCCGAGGGAGGAGCCGTAGATGGGGCCGCCGAAGGAGCGCACGTAGAGGTCGCCGTCCACCTTCACCTCGACGGGCCGGCTCTTGTTGCCGTTCTCGTAGAAGCGGACCGTGTACGTGCCGTCCTGGTTCTGCTTCACCATGTCCTTGAGCGCCTGGGGCGAGGTGTGCGCGACCGCCGCCATCGCCGCCGGGAAGTAGCAGTTGCCGATGGCGCCCTGACGCACGTCGCCGGGCGTCGGCTCGTCGATGAAGAGCGGACCGACGAAGCGCTCGGTCTTGAACTTCGGCGTGCCGTCGGCGTTCGACTCGTCCTTGTGCATCTTCGGGTCCGGCAGGTCGACGCCGGTGATGCCCGTGGTGCCGCCCGGCACCTTGAGCGTGCCGGTGACGCTCGCGTGGTTGAGGTTGTTCTTCCCGTCGGACACCGAGACCTTGAACTCGTCGCCGGCCTTGCCGGGCAGCGTGAGCCCCGCGGGGATGGAGCCCTTCTCGTTGGCGGTGACGTCCACCTTCTCACCGGTGCGCGCGTTGACGAAGCGGATCTGCGCGCCGGGCTCGGTGATGGGGCGGCCGGTGTTGTGTGTCACCGCGACGCCGCTCTGCCCGGCGACGAGGTCCATGCGCTCGAGGTTGACGATGGCGTTGCGCGTGTCGGACGTCTCGATGCCCTTCGCCTGAATGGTGAGCCAGTCGCTGGTGCTGCCGTCGGCCGCGCGGGTGCGCAGGCGAATCATGTCGCCCTCGCGCACATCGGGCAGCGTGCCGAGGAACTTGCCGCTCGCGTCCGCGGTGCCGATGACCTGCGTGTCCACGAGGTGCAGGCGGCCAGCCGGCGCGGTGGAGAGGTTGATGGCCTCGATGACCTCACCGGGCTTCGCGATGCCCGCGATGCCGTTCTTCTGGTCGCCGGTGATGGTGAGGGGCCCGAAGGACTCCTGCAGCGGGGCGCGGCCAACCAACGCCTCGAGGAAGTTCTTCGCGCCCGGGTCCATCGCCAGGCCCGACTTGTCGAGCAGCTGCCCGATGTCGCTCTTCTCGGACTTCGACAGGCCCGCCTTCGCCAACTCGAACTGCTGGCCGCGGGTGATGCCCGGCTTCGTCAGCTCGCTCTTCACCTTGTCGAACGACGTGCGGCTGCCGTCCCCCACCGCCGCCAGCAGGTCGATGACGTTGGCGTCGGAGATCTTCGGCGAAGGCGACGTCTTCTGGGTGTCGACGAAGTTGCGGATGCGGGTGTCGGCGATGCGCATGGGCATGGGAGCGGTCCTTGGGCTGCGTGTCGGAAGTGCCTGTTTATCGCTGGATCAGCCGGCGTAGTTGTGCGCGCGTGTGCTTTTTCATCGCACACACAACAAGACCTTGATCTTCCTCGAGACGGCTTTGACGAAGCCAAAGAAGGGCAGCGGTTTCTTCGATGGACGGCCGGCGCGGTCCACGAGCGCCGGTCGTCGAACCGGCACATCGACTGAGCAGGGCTCAGAGGTAGCGAACGGGCTCGCCGACCTCGGCCTTCTTCAGCTCCGCCAGCACCGCCGGCGACAGCTTCGCCTTGAGGCTGTCCACCATCGCCTGGCTGCCAGCGTAGTCGTGGTGCTCGGCGTCGAGGAGCGTCTGGATGTCCTGGCGCGAGAACTTCGGCAGGTTGTACCGCGAGAGGAAGTTCTCGAAGACCTCGTCGTCGCGCCAGCTGTCGTCGATGTCGAGCGACTGGGCGAAGCTGATGACCGAAGCGATCTTCCGGTCCACCGGGTCCATGCGCTGCTCGCCCGACGACTGCAGCCAGCGGTTGAACTCGTAGGCGGCGGTGGCGCGCAGGCCCTCTTCGCTCATGTGCGAGTACCGCGCGTTCACCTGCATGCGGTACTCGGGGTTGCCGTCGGCGCCCTTCACCTTCTCGAACTTCACGACCTCGGCCTCGCCGGCCTTCGGCTCGAACCAGCCGTTCGGCACGACGCGGGAGTGCTCGTTCACGCTCTTCAAGATGCCCGAGAACTCGCTCACGGTGTTGATGACCTGCGCCGAGATGAGGATCTTGGTGCCGTCGAGCAGCTCGGCGGGCCGGTCCTGCTTCACGGGGCGGAACTCGCGCTGCGTGTCGGCCGCGACGTTGAACGTGGACACGTTGAAGTGCTTGTCGAGGTAGTCGGCCTGGCCGTCGTTGTCGCGGTCGAGCACCTTCTCGCGCACCATCGTGCTGACCGGCGTGACGAAGTTGTTCCGGTCCCAGTGGCCGTCGCTGCGGTCGAGGAACGGGGTGATCTGGTCCCACCCGGCGCGCTTCGACATCAGCTTCGCCATGCCGTCGATGTCGGTGTCGACGGACGAGCTGCCGTAGGTCGTCGAGACCTGCAGGTTGGGGTACTTCTCCTTGAAGGCGTCGATCTGCGACTTCCCGACGCAGAGGTTCGAGAAGTACAGCTTGCCGTCGCCGCCGTCGGGCAGCGAGGGCGCGCCCTTGAGCGAGCTGACCTGGTTCTTGCCCCAGTTCGAGTGGCCGTCGTACCCGATGATGTGCACGCCGGGGTCGTTGATCTTGTCGAGCAGCCGCGAGCCGCCGCCCAGCCGCGTGCGGATCTCGAACTTCGTCTCGCCGACGCCGGGCTCGTTGAAGGTCTTCGTGTACACGCCCGAGCCGGCGCTGGTCTCCTTCCAGCCCTTGTTCGACAGCATGCGCTGGAAGCCGGAGAGGAACTCGTCGCCCACCTGCCAGTCCATCTTCACGGTGGTGTTGCCGTTGGCGAACCACTTCTCGTAGGGCGGCTTCAGCGGCGTGAGGGCCGGCAGCAGCGCGTCGGCGACGGCCTTCGCCTCACCGGACTTCGCGACAGGCGAGTTCGAGAGGTGGAAGACGAGGTTCTCCTGCAGGCGCTTGTCCTTCTCGCCCTTCACGAGGCCCTCGTACTGCTTGAGCATGGGCGCGAGCAGCTCGGGCTCCTTCGTGCCCTCCATGAGGTGGAGGAGGACGGCGCCGGCCGACGCGCGCAGCTGCAGGGCCTGCTTCGCGTCGAGGCCCGCGGGCGGCGAGTCGAGGGTCGCCTTCAGGTTGTCGAACACCTTGCCGCGCGTGTCCTTCGGCAGGCCGGCGAAGACGTTGTCGCGGGCGTTGTCCACCAGCTCTCCGGCGCGGAAGAGCGCGTCGCCCTTCTCGAGCGCGGTGCGGGGCGGAGCGCCGTTCGTGTTGACGGTGAACGAGCCGTCGGCGGCGAGGAAGACGGGGCGCTGCGAGGGCGTCGGGTCGAGCGGAATCACCTGGCCCGGCGGAGGCGGCGGGCGCGGCGCCAGCACCTCTTCGACCGCCTTCTTCGCGTCGGCGCTGAACAGGTCCTTGTACTTCGTGAGCGCCTCGCGCAGCTGCGCCTTCTCGTACGACGTCACCTTGCCGTCAGAGGTGGCCTTCGAGACGAGCGTCTGGGCCTCCTCCTTCGTGATGACGCGGTCAGCGGCGGCGTTGGTGGCCAGGCGGCGGATGGAGGTCGGCATGTCGGTCCCCGAGACGACGAGAGACCCCGTCCCTTAGCCGACGGGCGCGGAGAGATCCAATCCACCTGCCTCCGAGGCGCCGTCAGTCGCAGGTGGTGGTGAGCACGACGGAATCGAGACGCGGGTGCTGGCCTGGACCACGGCAGGAGGAGGCGCCCCGCCACGCGCGCACGAATCCCGGTAGCTCGCGCTGCCGGTCTGCGTGGGGAGCGTGTTCAGGTCGTCGTCGAGGAATGCCTGGCCCTGGTAGGTGCCGGCGTCGAGGCAGCCGAGGTCGATGACATAGCGGGCGTCGACCGGCTTGAAGTCGGCGCCGCTCACCACGGCTCGCGCGGCGACGACCGTCGGGCTCGTGGACGGCACCAGCAGACTGCCGATGAGGTTCCCCACGCCGTCGGCCTCGGCCGGCCACACCACCCACGGCTGCATCCCCGCGTCCGGCGCGCGCGTGACGACCAGCTCGACGCAGCCGCGCCCCCTGCCGCAAGTGCATGGCGCCGGACCGCCTCCGCCCGCTCCACCGCCCGCGCCGCCAGCAGCGCCCGCCCGGCCGCCGGCGGTTCCGGAGCCTCCGTCGGCGAGGGAGGACTGGGCACCGCAGGCCAGCACCACGAAGACGAGGCTCACCAGGAGGACGATTCGCACCGGGCGCAGATAGCGCGCGTTCGTGGGGCGCGACCGAGGCGCCGCCCACGACCCGATGCCGTCGCGCGCTGTCGTTTCATGCGGGTCGCGATGCGACGGAGATCGACTCGCGTGAGCGGTGACGTAGAGAGGCGCCATGACCAGCCTGGATGAGGTGCTCACGGCGGCGCGGGTGGACGACGCGACGGACGAGCTCACGGTGCCCGAGGGCTACGGCCAGGGCAGGGCCACCTTCGGCGGGCTCGTGGTCGGGGCCTGCGTGCGCTCGATGCAGCGCCGGGTGACGGACCCACGGCGGACGCTGCGCTCCATCTCGGCGCAGCTCATCGGCGCGCCGAAGCCCGGGCCCACCACCATCCGGGTCCGGCTGCTGCGGGCGAGCGGCTCGGTGTCGACGCTCACCGCCGACCTCGAGCAGGGCGGCGAGGTGATGACGCACGTGGTGGGCGTCTTCGGCGCGTCGCGGCCCGTCAACGAGTCGTGGCAGAGCCTCGTGCCGCCCGTCGCGCCGCCGTGGGGAGCAGTGCCCGCCCTCGAGATGGCCGGCTTCGCGCCCGAGTTCACCCAGCACTTCGAGTTCCGCACGGTGGGCGCAGTGCCCTTCACCGGCTCGGCGGAGCCGTCCGTCGGCTACATCCGCCCGCGCGTCACCTGCCGCGTGCGGGACGCGGCGTGGCTCGCGTGCATGACGGACACCTGGTGGCTCGCGTGCATCACCCGCTTCGCCGAGCTGCGGCCGGCGGCGACGCTGACGCTGAACGCCGAGCTCCACGCCACGATGGAGGGCCTCGACCCCGAAGCGCCGCTCCTTCACCGGGGCGCCTCGCACGTGCTGCGGGAGGGCTACTCGCTCGAGACCCGCGAGCTGTGGGGCGTCGATGGGCGGCTCCTCGTCACCGCGACCGAGCTCGTCACCATCATCAAGTAGCGCCGGCCTGGCGGTCGATTCGGCGACAGAGCTCCGTCCTCGAAAGTGTCAGCGCGCCGGCCAGCACCTGCGGCTCGACCTCGGCACCGAGCGGGTGTGTCCCCGAGGCGGCTACGTTCAGCGCGCCCGACAGGCCCGCCCCGGGCCGGACGAACGCGAGCGCGAGCGCCGATGATGTGCTCGGGAGCCAGCACAAAGACGACAGCTCCCGTCGCACCTGCACCGCGGGTCGCACGACGACGACAGAACTCCCGTCGTGAGTGAATCGCGCGTGGCACAACGACGACACCCGCTGTCGCCGACGTGCCGCACGCCCCATTCGCTGATGAAAGGGCCCGCGTGCCCCGTAGGCGATGCGCGCCCCGGCCATCTCGAGCTGCGTCCGCGAGGATGGGAGAACTCGACGCGCGTGCCGTGCCGTGACGCTCTCGCTCCACAGGCAGCCCTCGCCCCGACCGGCGTGAACGCATCACCTCGCTCACGGCACGACGACGCACTGCGCGTCACGACAGACGGCCTTCGTACCCGCTTCACGCGTCGCACACGCAGGGCACCCCACGCTGCCACAGGTCACGCGCGCGAAGTTCGACTGCATGCGCTGGCCCACGTCCTTCCGCACCGGCGTACGCCACACCGCCCCGCACCCGGGGCAGGTACACGGCACCGGCGGTGCGAGCGCGCAATCGGCGTCGCCGCTGCACGCGCGACGCGCGCTCTGCGGGAGTCGTGGCGCGCCCTCGTCGCGGCGAAGGGCCTGGGCAGGCTGCAGGGGCCCCTGCGCCTCGGCGAAGCGCAACAGCTCGGGTGTGAGACAGGCGTGCGGCGCGAAGCCTGCGTCCACCGCCTCGGCGGCGCTCCCGAAGCGACCTCCGCCACAGGCCCGGCACCGGGTCGCCTGCACGTGGGGGCAGCTCCAGCCCTCGTGAAACACCCCGGTCTCCTGGTCGCGCAAGAGCAGCTGCTCGCGCCAGGTCCAGGGCTCCACCGGCGCCTCGTCAGCCCACAGCCCACGTCTCGCCTCGCGCGCCTCCTTCTCGAGCTTCATCAGCGCGGCGTCCGTACGCTTCGCCGGCGCCACCCACGCCCAGCCCGCCTCGAGCAACGCCTCGTGCAACCACGCCTTGCCGACCTTCACCCGCGCCCAGCTCGAGACCTCGTCGGCCTCGCCCAACCGCGAGAGCACCTCGTCGGGCTTGCGGGCCTCCAGGGTCACCTGCTCTCCGAGGGTGAGGTCGCGGCAGAACTGCGTCGCTTCGGCTGAGCCCCGCTGCGGCCACTTCGGCGAGATGACATCGACGAGCATGACGAGCTGGGTGGACACCGGCGCGTCGGGCTGCTTCCCGACCGCCGCGACCTCGAGCGTCGTCGCCCGGGTCCCGGTGCCAATGGCGACTGACGGAGCCGCCGCGAGCGAAGTGACGAGCAACACGAGCATGGGCTGCCTCCGGGTCGAACTCCGCGACGCACCCTGGCAGAAGAGCACGGCTCGCGCGCAGCGGAACTCGACTTCGCAGTTGCCTGTGGGGTCAGAGGAGTGGATGGTGAGCGAGGGGGCTCGTGAGACCGCTCGTCGTCTTCCTCATCCTCGGTTGTGCCACCACGCGGCAGGCCGCGCCGAACGGGGCCGTCATTCCTGCGGGCGACGGTTGGTCCTGCTACGCGGCGTCGCAGGCGGCCTGGTCGGGCTGCAACCGCACGCAGGAGGCCTGCGAAAAGGACCGCGCCCAGGCCCAGCGCCTCTACCAGGTTGACACCTTCGACTACGCGAAGTGGGGCCGCTGCGTGCTCGCGACGCAGGTCTTCTGCGCCACCTTCGAGAGCGTCGAGCCCTCTTCAGGGAAGCTCGAGCGCTTCTTCGGCTGCTTCCCGGACGAGGCGGGATGCGCGGCGTGGTCGGCCCGACCTCCCGAGGGGGCCCAGCGGGTCTCGGCCTGCGCCGTCTTCAGGTGAGCGATGGAGAAGCACGCCTACGGCCACAGCATCGAGGCGCTGCTCAAGGCGGTTCGGCCTGTCCTCGACGTGGCGCTGACGAAGGAGCTCCAGGCGCTCGGCATCGACCCCACGAAGCCGTTGCTGCCCGTCTACTCCGTGGACGTGATGCGCAGCGCGCTGGCGGTGGGGGCGAGACGGCTCAACCCCACGCTCTCCACGGAACAGGCCTTCGTCGCGCTCGGGCGCCGGTACATCGACAGCTACGCCGAGACCATCGTCGGCCGGGCCCTGCTCGCCGCCATCAGACTCATCGGGCCGAGGCGCACGCTCGAGCGGCTGGCGAAGCAGTTCCGCACGGCCAACAACTACTCCGAGACGAAGGTGACGCACCTCGCGCCGGGGCACTCGGAGCTGTGGTGCAACGAGGTCGCCTACCCGTACTGGTACGTGGGGCTCGTCACCCGGATGATGGAGACCGCGGGAGCGAAGGGCGTGCAGGTGATGCTCCGCAGCCACGACGCCGCTGGCGCCTTCTTCGACGTGCAGTGGAGCGCCTGAGCCCGCCTCGTCAGCGAACGAGGCTCACGGCTTCGTAGAACGCCGACTCGACGAGCCAGGCGCCCCCGGCGTTCACCATGCGCGCGGTCACCCGGTACTGATTTGGCCGGGTACAGCCACCCGACGAGTCCTCAGCCTTGAGGCAGATGTCGGAGAGGAGCCGAAGCACCCGGCGCCCATCAGGCTGCACCTCCTCGCCCTCGAGCTTGAACCTGGACCAGTCGAAGTCACCAATGGCAACGACGGGGTGCTCGGCGATCCCCTCTTTCAGCTCCGTGCCCGGGTTCGCCCCTGACATGCTCGTCCCCTCGGCGAGGAGCTTCTCCGCTTCGCCGGTGCGCTTCTGCGCGACGTAGTTGACGAAGGCCTCGAGCGACGGCTGGGCGACTGACGTCTTCGCTTTGCAGCCGCTCAGCAACACCGCCACCACCACGAGCACCAGACGAGCCATGTCATCCTCCCTCGCGGAGATTACGCGAGAAGCACCAGCCGCGCTGCAACTCGATGAGACGTGAGCGCGACGGCCGCTTTCGCGTGGCCGGGCCGGGAGCGAGGTGGTGAATTCGCCGCTCATGAGCCGCAAGCCCTTCGGCGATGACGACGAGACGACGGTCACCGGCGGCCAACCGCTGCCCTCCGACGAACCCTCACGGGTGGCCGAGACGACGGCTGCTGGCGAAGACGAGGCGCCTGTCGAGGACTTCGACGCCGGTGACGCACCGGACGCCGAGGCCGTCGTGCGCCGGGCCCTCGCGGCCGCTGCGCTGCTGCGCCGGCTCGACCTCGAGCAAGCCAGGGCGCCGCTCCGCGACATCGAGCAGCTCGAGTCGTGGGTGGACGAGAACGGCCTGCACGCGAGCTTCGGCCCGACGGCGTTCGCCCTCTTCGGGGCTCCGCCTGGCGAATGGACCGACGAAGACGCCGACGCGGTCGCCTGGGGCGCCGAAGAGCTCTCGATGCTGGGCTGGGCGCTCGGGCGCACCGAGCTCCCCGGCCTCATCACCCGCGCCGACGTGACGGACCTGCTGGCGGCGCTCCCACGCGCTGGCGACCTCTCGCCCTTCGTCGGCTCCGCCAGCCTGCTCGACCTCGCCGAGGTGGACGCAGCGCGCTCGCTCTTCTCGACGCTCGAAGAGGCCGCGCGCATCGAGGCGTTCGCGCGCGGCATCGCGACGGACCCGGACGTCTCCATCGACGACCAGCAGCTCGAGGATGTCTTCGGGGCGGCGGCGCACGAGGGCTTTGACCGCGACGCCGTGACGGCCGAGCACGGCGACCGGGGCGCGGCCGTCGAGGTGCTGCGCTTCTGGACGAAGCTCCTCCTCGAGCACCTCTTCGCCGACGGAGGGCCGTTCACCGCGTTTCGTTTCACCCACGACGAGCTCGTCGCGCTCGAGGACGACGCGCTCGCGCTCCTGCTCACGCTGTCGCAGCTGCGCGCCGAGACGCTCTCGTGGCTGCTCGAGGGAGCGCCGGCGGAGGACGACGGCGAGCCGCCGGACCAGGACGGGTGAGGACCAGCGGCTCGCTCAGAAGAACAGGGCGAGCCCCAGCGCGGCGCCCTGGCTCAGCGCGGTGTTGAACTCGAACACCTCAGTCGTGTTGCTCGCGCTGTTGATGGTGCTCGTCATGCCCATCTGGGTCACCTCGGTGCTGGTGTTCGCCGACTGCGTCGTGACGATGGTGAGGTTGAGCGAGTACTCGGCGAACAGCGCCACGTTCGGGTGCACACGCCAGCCCACGCCGAGCACGCCCCGCAGCCCGAGCCCGAACGTCGAGGTCAGGTCGTTCACCGCGGTGATCTGGTCCATCTGCGTGTCGTCGCGGAAGACGCGGGCCTGCGACGAGTAGTTCAGCCACACGCCACCGCCGAGGTAGGGCGCGAGGGCTGACTCGAGCAGGCGGTAGAGCAGGTCGCCGCCGAGCGTGAGGCCGAACGTCGAGGTGGGCCCCACCGGCCGCATGAAGGAGCGGGTCGTGGTCGTCATCCCACCGGGCAGCGTGGTGGTGGTCTCGACGACCGCCGGCACGTTGGTGGTGCGGTTGAGCGAGAGGGTGGGGCGCAGCGAGAGGCGCTCGCTCAGCGCGAACTGCACGCCGACGCCGCCGTTGAAGCCCGAGAGCAGGCCCGGGTTCTGGAAGATGTTCTGCAGGCTCAGCACGACACCGAAGTTCGAGCTGGGCGTCGTCGCGACGGGCGCCGGGGCACGTGCGTCGGGCGTCGTCACCGGAGCGGGGCCAGGCGGCGCTGGGGCTGGAGGCGGTGGAGCCGGCGGCTTGTCACCCGGGAACGGCGCGAACTGCGCCAGGGCCGCAGTGGAGGCGAGGAGAATGAGCGAAGAACAGAGCCGGTTCATGCGTGCTCCCGGGAAGGCGGGGAGGCCGCATCGAATACCGGCGGAGCGGCGGGTCAACTTCCCTTCCGCCGCGCGCCAGCTCAAGCGTCGAGGTCAATCGTCGCCGAGACGGGGTGATGGTCCGACAGCCCTTCGCCCTGGAGGACGTGCGCCTCCGACGCGTTCCCGCGCCAGACCACGACATGATCGATGACCTTCCCGGCCGGGTTGTCGGGGCTCGCGACTCGCGTCGGGCCCTGCCCGGACACGTCGGCGACCACGAAGCCCTCACCCAACGCGCGCGTCACGACGTCGAGCGGCGCGTTGAAGTCTCCCAGCACGACGGCGCTCGGCGCGCCGCTCGCCAGCGCCCTGAGCTGCGAGAGCTGGGCGAGTCCGGGCGCGCCGTGGGTGACGTGCGTGTTGAGCACGAGGCAACCCGGGGCGGCTTCGACTGCCAGCAGGCCCTTCCCCTGATCGTTCTCGTACGCGCGGCCTTCGAGCAGCTTCGCGTCGGACCGCGCCGCGATGGTGACGAGCAGCTCGGACGCGTCGACGAGCGGCGTCTGCCCCTCGGCGCGGAACCGCGGGGTCCGTGGGGCGCGCTGAACGAAGACCGACCCGCCGACGAGCCCACGCAGCACGGCGAGCTGGTCTCCGCTCACCTCCTGCAGGCAGACCGCGTCGATGCCGCCCGCCAGCCACCTGGCGACGCGCGCGGCGATGCGCTCACTCCTCACGCGCTCGTCGGGGAAGGCCCGCAGGCAGGCCTCGGCCCAGTTCACCCCGTGCACCCGGTGGAGCACGTTCCACGTCAGCACCCGGAGCGTCGTCATCGAGCCACCCTCATCGGGAGCCGACGCGGAGGTAGGCGGCGTCGCGCGGCGGCACGGTGACGGTCAGCCCCGCCGCGGTGGGTGACAGCTTCTCGCCGGTCCACAGAGACTCCGCGGCGCCCACGCGAGCGAGGCCGAGCTGCGCCGGCGAGAGGGTGAAGGTGCGCTCGCTCGTCGTCCAGTTGAAGAGCCCCACGAGCGTGCCCTCCGACGTCCCGCTCGCGACCCACACGGCAGGCGCGTGGTAACTGTCTGGCTCGAGCAGCGCCTCGGCCTGCGAGAGCGACGTCATCCTCGGCTTCTCGGGGGCGTCGATGACGACGAAGCCGTCTCCGGGCTTCGCGAGCGTCGCCATCATCGGCAGCTTCACGGCTCGCTCGAGGAAGGCGCGCTCCCCGGCTGACAGCGACGGCAGGTCGTCGCCGAGCGCGAACAGCCGGCCTGCGAGCAGCGCCATCGTCACCTGCTGGCGCTTCACGCCGTCGGGCAACCCGCGGATGAGCACGGTGTCGGGGTCGTTCGCGAACAGCGGGCTCACGAACCAGCGCTCGCCGACGTTGCGCGCGACGTTCTTCACCCACTCGAAGGAGTAGGTCGCGCCCCGACCGGCGATGTCTCCACCGGTGCGGAAGGCGTGGGCATGCCCGACGCTCGGGAGCATCGGCGCGCCACAGGCGACGACGTACGCGTTGCCCGCCCGCGCCTCGGCCGACAACACCTCGAGCCCGCGCTGCAGCGCCTCGATGGAGGTGACGTCGTCGCGTCGCTTCCCCTCGAACGCACCGGCGTAGAGGAAGTCGAACTTGAAGTAGCGATAGCCCTGCGAGACGAGCCGCCGCACCTGCTCGCCCATCCACACGCGGGCGTCGGGGTGGGTGACGTCGAGCACGAGGTACGTGTGGCCGCTGAAGAAGTCGCGCCAGCTCACCGGCCGGTCCTGCGCGTCGCGAACGAACCAGTCAGCGTGCGCCATCGCGGTGGGCGAGGTGGCGTCGAGGTAGAACGGCGCCATCCACACGCCCGCGGTGAGCTGCCGCGCCCGCAGCGACGACGCAGTGCCCTCCATGCCCGCGGGGAACTTCGGGTTGGCGGTCCACTCGCCCCACTGGCGCTCCCAGCCATCGTCGAGCTGCACGTTGTTCGCGCCGAAGCCGAGCGCGGCGAGCTGGTCAGCGTTCGCGAGCGTGTTCTGCTCGGTGATGTTCTCGAAGAGGGTGTTCCAGCTGTTCCAGCCCACCGGCACGAAGGGCGGCGCCGGAGGCGGCGTGACGCGCCCGACGGCCTGCGCCCACGAGCGCAGCGCGAGGGACGACCCGGGCTCGAGCGCGAAGGCATACGTCTCGGAGCGGACCTCTCCAGTCAGCGGCTTCGAGTCGCCGTTGCCGCCGCTGCGCACGCGCACCTGCACGACGCCCTCATGGCGGAAGGTGATGACGCGCGTCTTCCACGTCTGGGCCGTGAGCGCACCGGGCACGAGCGCCGCGCCGTCGAAGGCGAGCGCGCCGAGCCACCAGCTCACCCGCGCGTCGGTGGTGAGGAAGTCTTCGTTGTTGCCGGTCGTCTCGGCCTTCGCGTCGGGCGGACTCGAGCGCTGCAGCGTCGCGACGTAGGTGGGCGCCCAGCTGCTGAAGCTGTTCGAGAGCACCCACGACGGCGGGCCAGTGACGTCGCCGAGCCGGCCCTGCAGCGTGAATCCCTCGACCCGCTGGCCAGCGCACGAGGTGGCGCAGGAGGCCGTGAGCTGCGCGGTGAGGAGCGTGGCGGTGCGCCGCAGCGTGAGGACGAGCCGCACGACGCCGGACGTCTGCTCGACGCGCGTCTCCTGGGCCGGGCCCTGCTCCGTCATCACGTCGGAGGTGGTGATGGTGGCGCCTTCACCGAGCGCCACGTCGGTGCCGTTCACCGTGACGGAGCCGCGCACCTGCTCGAGCCGCAGGCCGAAGCGCTCCACCGAGAACGTGCCGTCGGCCGCGACCACCAGGACGACCGGCGGCGGCGGCGCGGGCGGCGGCGTGCAGGCAAGCAGGAGCGTGACGACGAGCGTGACGGACCGACGCATGCGGGCGCCCTACCAACCGCGTGGCGACCCGTCGACGCGGCTGCCCGAACAATGACGGCGCGAACGGACTGCGCGACGACCGCTTCTCGGACGGGACGGGCTCGGGTTCAGGCCTCGCGATCGATCCGATCCCCGGCTGATCAGCGCCCCGTGCGCTCGAAGCCGCGTCGAACGCCTTCCGCAACGGTGCTCGTGGAGAGCCTCAGCTCGCCTATCGCTGCACCGAGGCGTCGGGCATGGCCTGCGTCGAGCTGACGCGCCGGTACTCCGGGCGGTGCACGTCTCGCAGTCACGCGGTGCGCTCTCCACTCGAGCCGCACCTGCCCTCCCGCAGCGCAACCCCGGCGGCGAGGGCGACGCCAGCTCGGCGACCGACCTCGGCGGCTCCGGCGTCAGAGCGCCGCGGCACCTGCTACGCGCGCACGCGCTGCGACACGGGCTGACAGACACTACGTTCTCGCGGCGAGGAGCCGGGTGGGCTCGTGCTCGTTCAGGAAGCGGGTGCCGCGCACCACCGCGACCGCCGCCACCACACACGCGAGACACTCGAGCACCACGCTGGGCGCCAGTGGGAAGACCGCGTCGCCCAACCCCAGGTTCACCGCGCGCGTGAGCAGCGTGCACGCGAAGAGCACCCACCACGCGTCGATGAGCTCGCGCCGCCCGCCCCTGAAGACCGCGCGCAGCTGGAGCCAGGGAATGACGAGGTTCGGCCCCGGCACGAACCACCAGAGGACCGCGGCGAGGAGCGAACGCGGCGGCGCGCCCTGACCGACGCCCCGCTGGAGCGCCCAGACGAACCAGACGAGGAACACGACGATGCCCAGCAACCACACGCCGACCAGCAGCACGCCAAGGACCGCCGCTCCGACCAGCAGCGTGCTGGAGCCGAGGACCTCACCCGCATCGAACGGCAGCGCGAGCGCCTCGGCGGCGGCGTTCGTCAGGAGGCAAGCGACGACGACCCACGGGACCGCTGGGTGCAGCGACGCGGCCTCACCCTGAGCGCGCACCCGGCACTCGAGGCACGGCGCCACGGCCATGCACGCCTCGCAGCCGAACCGTCCACAGCGGCCGCAGGTGCCGGTCGCCACGCGCTCGGAGTGCACCTGGCAACGGGCTGAGTCCTCCACCGTGGGTCCCTCCTCAGGCTCAGAGCGGCGACTCGGCGGGCGGGGGCTCGGGCACCGTCGGCGGAGGCGGCGGCACCGGCTCGGGCGGCACCACCAGCGCGCGCGTGAGCCCCTCGACGATGGTGTACGCCTCGAACAGCCGCTGTGGATCCACCACCGACGCGTTGTCACGCGGGCCGTGCAGCGCGCCGACGGGGAGCGCCACCAGCGCCGCGACGCCGTCACCCGCGTCGAGCAGATGACACGACCAGAAGCTCACCACCTTCGCCTTGTGGAAACCGGTGAACCACGAGCGCTGCGGCAGCAGCCCGCCGATGGCGTTGAACATGAGGCTGCGCCCGAAGTCGTGGAAGAAGCTCGTCTCCATGAAGGGCTCGTGGTCGCCTCCGGCGAGCCCGGGCATCTGCTCGCGACCCAGCTCGACGCCACGCGCCCTCGCCACCTGGTGGGCCAACAGGCCGAGCCCCGGGTCGCTGTGGTTCGAGACGAGGCACGTCTTCTCGCCAGCCTTCCCGACGCTATCGACGTTGATGACGGCGTCGAGGCGCGCCCACTCGTCGTTCGACAGCCGCGCCGCGTGCGCGCGACTGCCGCGCAGCCCCGACTCCTCGGCGCCCGGAATCAACACGCGCACGGTGGGCCCTCTCGGCAGCGAGCGCAGCACGTGCGCCACCTGCAGCACCACCGCCACGCCGGTCGCGTTGTCGAGCGCGCCCTCGCCCAGGTACGTGAGGCCCGTCACCTCGTCGATGAGTCCGTTGACGAGCAGGCTCACCACCTTGAGCGGGTTCGCGTCGGTCTTGTCGCCGTGCGCGACGAGGTAGACGAGCCGGTCGGTCTTCCCCGGCAGCTCGATGACGACGTTGTGCTGGAAGCTCCACCAGTCAATCCACTCGCGCGTGGGGGTGAGGGCCAGCTCGGTGGCGCGGGCCTCGGCGGCGCGCAGCCGTGAGGGGTTGAAGCGCGCGTCGATGATGGTGTGCACGGTGGTGCGCAGGCTCTCGGCCGTGGCGCGGTCCTCTCCAGTGAGCGTCTGTGGCACCTCGGGCATGCGGTGCAGACACGCGGAGCCCGCGAGCGCCGCGAGGAGGACGGCCGCTCTCACGACCTGCGCGCCCTCTCGTAGACCTCGACGTAGCGGCCGACCCGGTGCTTCCACCCGAGCGGCAGCTGCATGCCCGCGCGCATCAGCTTCTCCCAGCGCGTGCGGTACTCCGCCTGCCCCGAGCCCCAGACCTCGAGCGCGCGCCGCACGGCCCACGAGAGCCCGGCCTCGTCGAAGTTGTTGAAGACGAAGCCCGTGCCGCGGCCCGTCTGCGTGTCGTACTGCCAGACGGTGTCGGCGAGCCCGCCCGTCTTGTGCACGAGCGGAATCGTGCCGTAGCGCAAGCTGTACATCTGGTTGAGGCCGCACGGCTCGTAGCGCGACGGCATGAGGAAGACGTCGCTGCCCGCCTCGACGAGGTGCGCGCGGCGCTCCGAGAACGCCGCCTCGTACGCCACCTTCTGCGGGAAGGCGCGCTGGAGCAGCCGGAAGAACTCCTCGTACTTGTGCTCGCCCTTGCCCAGCACGACGAGCTGGAAGCGATGGTGCCGCAAGAGGTTCGGCAAGGTGCTCTCGACCAGGTCGATGCCCTTCTGCCAGACGAGCCGCGCCACCAGCGAGAACACCGGCACCTCGCGCTTGTACGGCAACCGTGCCGCGTCGAGCAGCGCGCGCTTGCAGGTCTGCTTCCCCTCGAGGGACTCCGCCGAGAACGCGGCGGGCACGTGCGGGTCCGCCGCCGGGTTCCACTCGTCCTCGTCGATGCCGTTCAAGATGCCCGTCAGCACGTCAGCGCGCTGCCGCAGGATGTGGTCGAGCCCCACGCCCTGCTCCCGCGTCTGGATCTCTCGCGCGTAGGTGGGGCTCACCGTGGTGATGGCGTTGGCGTAGAGCAACCCCGTCATCAGGAAGCCGAGGCGCCCTGCGTTCAGCTCGTCCTGGTGGAACAGGTACCAGCTGTCCTGCAGCCCCGTCTCCCGCATCACGCCCGAGCCGAAGGTGCCCTGGTGCCCCAGGTTGTGAATGGTGAGCACCGTGCGCGTGCGCGCGAACAGGCGGTCCCACGCGAAGCGCGCGCGCAGCAGCAAGGGGATGAGCGAGGTCTGCCAGTCGTTGCAGTGGATGATGTCGGGCGCGAACCGGAGGAACTGGCAGGCCTTGAGCGCCGCCCAGTTCAGCACCGCGAAGCGCAGGTGCTCGTCGGGGCCGTCGCCGTAGAGCGAGGGCCGGTCGTAGAGCGGCGGACAGCGCACGAAGTACACCGGCACCTTCGTGCCCGGCAGCATGCCCTCGTAGAGCGAGACCTTCACCCGCGTGCCGCCGAGGTCGAGCCAGATCTCAGGCACCACCTCGGTGAAGGTGCGGCCCTGGGCCTTCACGCGGGAGTACATCGGCATGATGACGCGCACGTCGTGGCCAGCCGCGGCGAGCGCCCGAGGGAGCGCCGAGCCGACGTCGCCGAGGCCTCCTGACTTCGCGAACGGAGAGACCTCGGACGAAGCGAACAGGATGTTCATTGCGCGCCGCAGCCTACACGCTGAACCCTGCCTCCCAGTGCATGGTTTTCAGCGTGCGAGGGCGTCGGACTTCGTCCTTTCTGGCCGTGGCTCCGCCGTGTCGAGCGCCCCGGCCCCTCAGCGCACCGAGATGACGAGCCGGTAGTCGAACTGCCCGCGCTGGTCGCCAGCCAACTGCGCGAAGGGGGCCGCCTCGACGGTGAGGAAGTACTGGCCCGCCGGCAGCAGCGCGGCCCACGGGTTGTCGGGCGCCTGCCCGGTGCCGTCGATGAGCGAGCAGAGCCCGCGGCCCGAGTCGTCGTCCCAGCCCAGCTCGAGCCCGCTCGCGGTGCTGAGCGTCACGAAGCTGTCGATGCCGGTGGACTCGCACGTCTCGGCCGCTCCCTCGATGAGCTCGACACGCAGCGAGCGGCCCTGCGGCACGGTGAGCGCGAAGACGTCGGCGTCGAGGTTCTGCTGGTGCGTGCCCAGGACCACGAGGTTCGTCCCCATGAGCGGCGTGGCCATCGAGCGCAGCTCGTTCGGCTCCAGCTCCGCGCCGGCGTCGGTGGCGCCGCGCGCGACGAGCAGGTACTCGGCGAAGGTGGTGGTGGGCGTGCGCCCGCGCACCGTGACGAAGTACGTCCCGGCCGGCAGCAGCGCGGTGAGCGCGGAGCAGCCGTTGACGCCCGAGTTGTCGTCAGAGAGGAGCGGCATGCCCATGGCGTCGAGCAGCGACAGCGTCGTCTGAATGCCGCAGCCCGACGCGGCCGCGTCGTACGTCTCGAGCTGCACCACCTGCGGAGCCGCCAGCACGACGCGCCAGGTGTCCACGTCGCCCGCGGTGATGGCCCCGCGCGCCCAGCCAGTCACCGGCAGCGGCGTCGCCGTCATCACGCTCGCGGTGGTGTCGTTGGGCTCCTGCTCGAGGCGCTCGATGGCGCACGTCATGCTGCAGCCGTCGCCGGACATCGTGTTGCCGTCGTCGCAGCGCTCGGCGCCCTCGATGAAGCCGTTGCCGCAGCTCGCGGTGAAGCGGCACGTCGCGCTGCACCCCATCGTGCCGTCGCACTGCTCGAAGCCGTCGGCCACCAGGTTGCCGCAGCGGGAGCCGAGCGACGCGCGCAGCACATACGCCGGAATGGCGGTGTTCTGCCCCGCGTCTTCGACCCGCACGAAGTAGGTCCCCGGCGCGAGCTGCCTCGCCGCCACGTCCACCTTCGGGTCGATGGCCGCGCACAGGCCCGGCCCGTCGCCCGTCTTCGTCAGCAGCACGGTGGTGCCGTTGGGCGCGTAGAGCGTCAGCGTGGTGTCGATGCCGACGCACGACGCGGGCCCGGCGAGGTCGAACGTCTCGACGCGCAGGTCCGCCACGGCCGGAATCGTCAGCGCGAAGAAGTCCACGTCGGTGGGCGTCGCGATGCTGCCCTGGAGCTGCACGAAGGGCGGGCGGGCAGTGCCGGCGGTGGCGGCGGTGTTGTTCGGCTCCGTCTCCATCACGCTCTCGGAGGCGCACGTCGCGGAGCACCCGTCGCCCGGCGCGGTGTTGCCGTCGTCGCAGGTCTCGCTCCCGTCGGTGAAGCCGTCGCCACACCTCGGCACGCGCGTGCACGAGGCGGTGCAGCCCACCGCGCCGTCGCAGGCCTCGAACCCCTCGGCCACCTGGTTCCCGCAGCGCGACTGCTGCGTCACGCGCACGCGGTAGCCGGCGATGGTGCCGTCATCGAGGAAGTCGTTCACCCGCAGGTAGTAGGTGCCGGGCGCGAGCTGTCGCACCGCCCCGTCCGACGCCCGCGCCGGGTCGAGCGCCGCGCAGTTGCCGAGGCCTCCCTGGTCGCGCGAGGCGATGACGGTGGTGCCGTCGGCGGCGAACAGCGTCAAGACGGTGTCGATGCCCTGACACGAGCCGGGGCCGGTGGCGTCGAACGTCTCGATGCGCAGGTCCGCCCGCCGCGCGAGCGTGATGGCGAAGGTGTCGCGGTCGCCCACCGGCGTGATGGCGCCCGAGAGGAGCGCGTCGACCGCGAACGGCCCGCTCGCCTGCATGGCCGTGGTGTTCGGCTCCACCTCGGCGCGCGGCTCGAAGGCGCACGTCTGGTCGCAGCCGTCGCCCGACTGGGTGTTGCCGTCGTCGCAGCGCTCCGCGCCATCGACGAAGCCGTCACCACACGTCACCACGCGCGTGCAGGCCGACGTGCAGCCCGTGGCGGCGTCACACTCCTCGGCGCCCTCGACCCGCCGGTCGCCACACACCGCGTCCGTCGTCACCACGAGCCGGTACTCGGGGATGCGCCGGTACGCGTTCCAGGCGCGCACCTCGACGACGTAGTCACCGGGCGGCAGGCGGCGCAGCGCGGCGCTCGTCTTCGACGACAGCTTCGAGCAGCGCTCGAGCCCGCTGTCGTCGTCTGCGCCCAGCGTCACCGTCCCGCCGGGGCCGTAGAGCGTGACGACGGTGTCGAGGTTCTGGCACCGGCCCGGGCCCGTCTCGTCGAACGTCTCGAGCGTGAGGTCGCTCGTCTGGCTCACGGTGAAGGTGAAGAGGTCGAGGTCGTCGGCGAGGGGGCCGATGGAGGCGCGCAGGGCGACGTCGAGGGGGAACGGCCCGTCGGCCTGCGCCAGCGTGCCGTTGGGCTCGGACTCGTCGAAGAGGTCCACCCGACAGGTCGGGCTGCAGCCGTCGAAGCGCACCATGTTCATGTCGTCGCACGCCTCGGCGCCGGCGGTGATGCCGTCGCCGCACGTCGTCACGCACGCGCTCGGCGTACCCGTGCACGTGTAGCCCCGAACGACGCGACAGGTGGCGTCGCAGCCGTCCGTCGCCACGAGGTTCATGTCGTCACACTCCTCGGGGCTGAGGCGCACGCCGTCGCCGCACCGCGGGGCGCAGAGGCTGGGCACGCCCGTGCAGACGTAGCCCGCCTCGACCCGACAGCTGCCATCGCAGCCGTCTCCCGCCATCGTGCCCGAGTCATCACACTGCTCCAGGCCTCCGATGCGGCCGTCACCGCACGTCGTCGCGCAGGTGCTGGGCATGCCGGTGCAGGTGAAGCCCGGGTCCACCTGGCAGGCCGTGCAGCCATCACCGCTCGTCATGTTGCCGTCGTCGCAGCGCTCGAGCCCGGCCACCACGCCGTCCCCGCAGCCCGCCGCGCAAATGCTGGGCATGCCGCTGCAGGTGAAGCCCGGCTCCGCGCGACACATCGAGGAGCACCCGTCGCCCGACATCGTGTTGCCGTCGTCGCACCCTTCGCTCGTCGCGACGCGGCCGTCTCCGCAGGTCGCCGTGCAGGTGCTGGGCGCGCCGGTGCAGGTGTAGCCCGGCTCCACGGTGCACGAGGCCGAGCAGCCATCGTTGGGCGCGAGGTTCTGGTCGTCGCACGCCTCGGGGGCGTTCACCTGGCCGTCGCCGCACCCCGGCGTGCAGACGCTCGGGGCGCCACCGCAGGAGAAGCCGGGCTCGACCGCGCAGGTGGCCGTGCAGCCGTCGCCGGACCGCGTGTTGCCGTCGTCGCAGCCCTCGCGCCCTGCAGGCTGTCCGTCGCCGCACGTCGTCGTGCACATGGACGGGGCGCCTGCGCACTGAAACCCGCTCTCCACGGCGCACGTCGCCGAGCACCCGTCGCCCGCGGTCGTGTTGCCGTCGTCACACGCCTCGGTCCCCTCTCGCGTGCCGTTGCCGCAGCGCGGGCCCGTCATCTCCACGGCGCACGCCGCCGAGCAGCCGTCGCCGTCGGTGGTGTTCCCGTCGTCGCACGCCTCGGCGCCCTCTCGCGTGCCGTTGCCACAGCGCGGGCCCGTCAGCTCCACGACGCAGGCCGCCGAGCAGCCGTCACCGTCCAGCGTGTTGCCGTCATCGCACGCCTCGGCGTCGCCGACGGTGCCGTCACCACACGAGTTGGCGGGCGGCTTCGGCGGACACGCCGTCGCCAACACCAGGAGGAGCAGAGAGAGGGCTCGCATCGGCTGGCTCATGGGTGGTTGAGGGTGACGGGGGGAGAGAGCCAGGTCTCGACGTCAGCAGGGGTGCCCGCGTCACCGAGCGGCTTCAACACCGTCATCTTGATGCGGTACGCGCCGTTCGGCAGCAGGCGCCGTGACTTGTCGAAGGTGGTGAAGCCGTCCCACTGCACGCGCTGCCACGCCGTCGCCGTGTAGTCCTTGCCCACGTACGCCATCGAGAAGAACGAGCCCCACGGCTTGCCCGTCACCGCGTCCACCGCCTCGAGGTCGAAGGTGCGCGAGAAGTGGTCGAGGTGCACGACGACGGTGGGCGTGTCGGAGCCGGCGAGCGTGAAGACACCTCCGTCGGGCAGCGGCGTGAAGGACGGCCCCGGCCCACGCGAGAGGTAGGGCCCGGCGTCGGGCCAGTTGATGACGGTCGTCGTCTGGTAGTCGCCCGAGAAGCCCGCGTAGGGCACGCGCAGCACCGTCGCGCCGGACGTGAAGACGAGGAAGCCGCCGTAGAATGAGCGCGCCGGCAACATCGCGTTTGGCGTGATGGTGACGCTGACGGTGGCGGGACCGCCGGCGGGCGCGGTGACGGTGGGCGACGAGAAGGTGACGGTGGCCTGACCGGCGGCCGTCGAGGTGGGCGAGTACGCGTCTCCGATGACGCTCAGCGCCGGCGCGTGGGACGGCGTGAAGACGAGCGGCGCAGCCCCCCGGTTCGTCAGCGTCAGCGTGCGGGTGAAGCTGCTGACGCCCTGGCTCTCTCCGAGGGAGAGCTTCGAGGGCGCGACACGCACGACGTTCTGCGCCGCCTCGGTGATGCGCACCAGGCCCGCGCCCTGTCGAATGGTGGCCTCGAGGTTCATGCTCGAGGGCGCCGTCACTGGCGTCGCGGTGTTGCGCAGCACGTCGCCCAGCTCTGCCGGCGTCAGCGTCGGCTGGGCCTGCAGGAGCAGCGCCGAGAGGCCCGCGAGGTGCGCCGCCGCCATCGACGTGCCCGAGATGGTGGCCCAGGAGCCCGCGTTGGTGCGCCAGGTAGAGAAGATGCCTCCCCCCGGGGTGACGACGTCAGGCTTGAGGCCCAGCTCCGCCGTCGGGCCCCAGGAGCTGGCGCTCGACATCTGCCCGCCGCCCGAGCGCGGGGTGATGAGGGAGGAGCCCCACGTCAGCGAGACCGGGCCCATGCCCAGGCGCGTGGTGATGGTGGCGCCGTCGGCCTGGCTCACCATCACCGTCGGCACCGTGACGCCCGTCACCTGCATCTGGAGGAGGCCCGTCGTGTTGTTGGAGACGACGACCGCGACGGCGCCGGCCGCCTGCGCGTTCTGCGCCTTGATGGTGTAGCTGCACGTGCCCCGGGGAATGAGCGCGACCTGGCCCGTCAGCGAGCCCGCGGTGAGCGCGTTGCAGCCCAGCGCGTTGGCCGGCGGCATCGCGGCGATGGGGAACGTGCCGGTGAGCGGCGCCGGGGGGGCGGTGTCGGACGGCTCGTAGCCGACGCGGGCGTTGTCGGGGCTGAGGGTGAACGCGGCCTGCGCGCTCGCGGTGTTCTCCACCGACCCGGCCGACAGCACGTCGTCGCCCGCGCCAGGGGCGCTGGTGCCGTACAGCCCTCCGGTGCCGTTGTTGCCCTGCGAGCTGGTGACGATGACGCCCAGCGACCGCGCCGCCGTCGCCGCCATGGCCGTCGGGTACTGTGGCCAGCTGAACGGGTTGCCGAGCGAGATGTTGATGACGCGCGCGCCGTCGGCCACCGCGCGCTCGATGCCCGCGATGAGCAGGTCGTTCGTCGTGGAGCCTCCGCAGCCGAACACCCGGTACGAGCCGAACTGCACGCCCGGCGCAACGCCCTTCACGCGCCCGTTGGCCATGATGATGCCGGAGACGTGGGTGCCATGGCCGCGGCAGTCATCCGGCGTCGGGTCTGGCTGCGGCTGCGTGAGCGGGTTGGCGCCGTCGAAGGCATCGCCGACGAAGTCCCACCCGAAGGACACGCGGCAGGTGGGGCCGAAGCAGCCCCCGAGGTCGGGGTTGGTGAAGTCGGTGCCCGTGTCGACGATGGCGACGCGAATGCCGGCGCCCGTCAGCCCGAGCGTGTTCTGCGCGACGTCGGCGCCCGTCTGCGCCAGGGCGGTGAAGAGCTCGGGCTGGGTGAGGCCGCCGAAGGGGTTGGAGGGCTCGGGCTCGGGGGGCTCTCCGGCCTCGACGGTGAGCACCGGGTAGACGGCCTTGACCCCCGGCGCCTTGCGCAGCCGCTCCAGCTCGTCGGCGGCGGCGTGGATCGAGAAGCCGTTGAAGAGCCGCGAGTACTCCTGGCGGACCTCGTGCTCGACCTCGTCGCGCTCGAGCGCGGCGAGCAGGCGGCGGTGCTGTTCCGACACGTGCGCGCGCCGGCCGCCCATCGCCTCGGGCCGCTCGTCGAGCTCGACGAACCAGAGGTCCTTCGCGACGCGGGCGCCGAGGGGCGCCTCGAAGAAGGGCGCCGGCGTTCGCGAGGGCGCACAGCCTGCGAGGATCAGAAGAAACGAGACGGCTCGGCGCACGGGGCCCCCTGGTCGAGGGGCCGATGCTGATGGACGGACGGCGCCTTGTCGAGCGGGCAGCCGCCGACGGTCCGTGACAGACTGCGCACGGCCGATGGGTGATGACTTCTTCCAGGGCGAGAAGGTCGGGCGCTACGAGGTCGTCACCCGCCTCTCCATCGGAGGCATGGCCGAGCTCTTCCTCGCGCGGCTCGACGGTCCGGGCGGCTTTCAGAAGCTCGTGGCGCTCAAGCGCATCCTGCCTGACGTCAGGAGCGACGAGCGCTTCGTGCAGATGTTCCTCGACGAGGCGCGGCTCTCGGCCGAGCTCAACCACCCCAACCTGGGGCAGGTGTTCGACCTCGGCCAGGAGCCAACCGGAGAGCTCTACCTCGCGATGGAGTTCATCTCGGGGAAGGACTTCGGCGCGGTGCTGCGCGCGTCGTCGAGGCAGGAGCGCCGGCTGGAGCTGCCCGTGGTGGCGCGCATCATCCGCGACGTGTGCCTGGGCCTGCACGCCGCGCATACGCACACGGACGTGACGGGAACGCCGAGGCCCGTCATCCATCGCGACGTGGCGCCGAAGAACGTGATGCTCACCTTCGACGGCTTCGTGAAGGTCATCGACTTCGGCATCGCCCACGCGGCTGGCCGGAAGACCCGCACGCAGACGGGCGTCGTCAAGGGCACGCCCAACTACATGGCGCCCGAGCAGCTCGTCGCGGAGCCACCAACGCCCGCGACCGACGTCTTCGCCGTGGGGGTGATGCTGCACGAGGCCCTCACCGGTGAGCCGCTCTTCGATGGGGGCGCGCCGCTGGCGCGGTTCCAGCTGCCCAGGCCGCCGAGCCAGTCGAACCCGGCGGTGCCTGCGGCCCTCGACGAGGTCTGCCTCAAGGCGCTCTCGCCAGAGCCGAAGCACCGGTTTCAGACCGCGCGCGAGCTGGCCCGTGCGCTCGCCGACGTGGTGCCGCAGCCGGCGGACGAAGAGGAGCTCGCGTCGCTCATGGCGTCCCTGTTCCCGGGTCAACGCGCGGCGCTCGCGAGCCTGACCGAGACGGCGCGGGACCCTCGACGGTCGAACGCCCAGCTCTCGCAGCTCGCGAGGAAGGCCCTCGACCTCGAGCCCACCGCGCGTCCCGAGGCGGCGCCTGAACGCGGGACGCGCAAGGTGGTGCGGGCGCCAGCCGCGACCGTTCCGACGGCTCGAAGGTGGTCGCCGCTCGCGATGGTCGCGGTCGGCGCTGGCGGCATGGCGCTGCTGCTCACCACCTTCGCGCTGCTCGACACCGGTCCTGAGCCTCCACGAGGGCCAACGCCGCCGCAGCCCATCGTCCTGCCCGCTGCGACCCGCCCGGCGACGCCAGCCCCGGCCGCGGAAGCTCCCGCTGCGCGCGCGGCGCCTCCGACCTCTGCCGAGCTCGCCCCCAGGCTCGCCCCCACGCCGCTCACCCAGGCCGAGCGCCTGCTGGCCGATGCGGACGCCGCCATCGAGCGGGGTGACTTGAACGCCGCCGAGGCCCTCTTGCGAGCGTGCAAGGTGAACGACGTGCCTTGCCCGCAGGCGACCAGGCTCCTTGCTCAACTCCCGCGTGAGCGGCTCTACGCCCGGATGCTCAGCGACGCGGAGCAAGCCCTGGCTCGGGGCGACGTGGACAAGGCAGGCGCTCTGCTCGCGAGCGCCGAGGAGACGAAGCTGCTGCGCAAGCGCTGGGGCGAGGACAACCTGGCGCGACAGGCCGCGGTGCAGGCCATCGTCACCGCGAACGCCACCAGGCCGACCTCGACGAATGCGCGAGCCGAGACGGAGGCGAGCCGGCTGCTCGAGGAGAGCAAAGAGGCGAAGAAGGAGAAGCGCTACGGGACGGCGATCCAGTTGCTGAAGCGATGCCTCGACCTCGAGCCGAACAACTCGGACTGCATCGTCGGCCTCGCGTCCGTCCACGCCCAGAAGGGCGGTGAAGAGCAGAACCCCTTCGACAACGAGAGGGCGCGCCTCCTCTACCAGCGGTTCCTGCAGGTGGCCCCGCCCGACGACAAGCGCATTCCCCGGGTGAGGGAGATCCTCGCAGGCCACTCTCGCTACTGACGTCCAGCGCTCACCGCTGCACGGTTTTCAGCCTCACTGCATCCAGGGGGCATGAGCCATGAACTGCTCGTGTTCGGGGCACGCCGCCCGCTCGGCCAGACGGGGGCCCCCTTCTCGTTGAAGCTCGGCTCCGTCGAGGGCCTCGAAGTGCATGAGCTGATCCACGGCACCGACCACGGGGTGGGCTTCGAGGTGCAGGTCGTGCTCAGCCTCTCCCCGCCCACCATGGCAGCCCAGACGGTCGCTGCGGTGCTGGCCTCGGCGCTCGATGGCATCGTCTTCGACACCCGCCAGGACAAGGTGTCCTTCGACGGGCGCGGCGGCGCTGCGGTGGAGGACCTGGCCGAGACCGCCCGCCTGGCCTACGGGGAAGCGCGCAGGGCCTGGTGCGCCATCGAGCTCGCCCACCGCGAACAGGAGCGCGCCCGCTTCGCCATCCTCGCCGCGCTCGACCCGCTGCTCGAGCAGGAGAACGACTGGTCGGCGCTGTAGCAGCCCGTCGCAGGCCCTCGGAAAACCGCTCGCGGGCGCAGGCCGGTGCACTACGCTGCGCCCCATGCCCATCGACGTGATTCTCGTCGAGCCCTGCTTCCCCTCGAATCAACGTGAGTTCGCCCGCGCCCTGCACGCCGTGGGCGCGCGAGTCACCGGCATCGGCGAGCGCCCGAAGGAGGCCCTCGACGACGGGCTGCGCCACTGGCTCACCCACTACGAGCAGATCGGCAACGTCACCGACGAAGGCCAGCTCGAGCGCGCCGTGCGCTTCGTGCAGTCGAAGGTGAAGGTCGATCGCCTCGAGGCCGTCGTCGAGGCGCACGTGCTCGCCGCCGCGAAAGTGCGCGAGAAGTGCGGCATTCCCGGCACCAGCGTGCGCTCGACCTTCCTCTGCCGCGACAAGCCCGCCATGAAGGAGGCGCTGCGCCAGGCCGGCGTGCCGTGCGCGCAGTCCATCGGGTCGAGCAACCCCGAGGAGATCAAACAGTTCGCCGCCCGCGTCGGCTTTCCCCTCATCGTGAAGCCGCGCGACGCCGCCGGCGCGTCAGGCACCGAGCGCGTGGACAACGGCCCCGAGCTCGACCGCGCGCTGGGCCGCTTCGGGGTGCCCCAGGGTCGCAGCGTCGCCGTCGAGGAGTTCATCGAGGGCCACGAGGGCTTCTACGACACCCTCTCCATCGGCGGCCGCGTGGTGCACGACTTCGCGACGCACTACTACCCGAACGTGCTCGAGGCGATGCGCACGCGGTGGATCAGCCCGCAGTTCGTCACCACCAACCGCATCGACGCGGCGCCCTGGTACGCCGAGGTCCGCGCGATGGGCCAGAAGGTCATCACCGCGCTCGGCCTCGAGACGACGGCCACGCACATGGAGTGGTTCGTCGGGCCGAAGGGCCTCAAGTTCTCGGAGATCGGCTGCCGCCCACCGGGCGTGCGCGCGTGGGACCTCTACGCCGCCGGGAACGACTTCGACATCTACAAGGAGTGGGCGATGGCGGTGGTGCACGGCCGGCCGCTCCAGAAGCTGTCGCGCCAGTACTCCGCCGGCGTCATCGCGCTGCGCCCCACCCAGGACGGCCACATCGCGGGCTACACGGGCGTCGACGAGGTGCACCACCGCTTCGGCAAGTGGTTCATGGACGAGCACCTGCCGCCGCCCGGCACCCCCACCCAGCCCGTCGAGGCGGGCTTCATGGCCAACGCGTGGATGCGCCTCAAGCACCCCGACTACGACACCCTGCGCGGCATGCTGAACCTCATCGGCCAGACCGTGAAGGTCATCGCGCGATAGCCATCGACTACGCTACGGCCCATGTACCGCCGACTGACCATCCGCAACTACCGCAGCATCGAGGAGGCAACGGTCGTACTCGGGCCGTTTGGGCTCGTGGTCGGTTCGAATGGAAGCGGCAAGTCGAACGTTGCGGATGCCTTCGTCTTCGCACGCGACGTCGCGACGGACGCGACGACGGCGGTCTCGAGCCGCGGGGGTATCTCGAGTGTCAGGCGTTGGAGCAGGAGTAAGCCGTTCGACGTCCACCTTGAGCTCCGAATCGCGGAAACCGAGAATGACCTGGAGCACCGCTATCTCGACCACGTCCTCACCATTCAGAGCCTTCAGGACGGGGCGTGGAAGTTCAAGAAAGAGCGCGTCGAGTACAAGGCGCCTGGGGCCGACGGCTGGAAACTGAGCCGTCATGGTCATGACGTCTCGATAGAAGGCTCCAAGATTGGAATAGATCGGCTTGGCGAAACGGTCAGCGCGATGTTCCTGGCGCGACAGGTACTTCCACTGCCTGCCGCGCTGCGAAGCGGCCCGACGAGCGTGCGACGCTATCGACTGAGCCCAGACGCGATGCGACAACCGCAACTCGTGAGCGAGACCGGGCGTCTTCACGAGTCCGGCATCAACATCGCGACCGCGATTCGTCGGCTTGAGAGCAACCCGGCTGAACTCGACTCGGTGCTCAAGCCGATGCAGCGCGTGATCCCGGGCTTGATGAAGATCGGAACAGTCGAGGCTGGACGACATCTCCTGCTCAACTTCACCCAACGTCAGGGTGAAGGTGTCGCTGACTTCTCGGCCAGCGAAATCTCAGAGGGTGCCCTGCGAGCGCTTGGCGTCATCGTCGCGGCAAAACAGATGCTCAAGCGCGAACTCCTGATCATCGAGGAGCCAGAGGCGAACGTTCACGCAGGAGCGGCGCGCCTCATCTTCGATGTCCTCAAGGAGGCGTCGAGTCGTGGGTCCGTCCTGGTGACAAGCCACAGCCCTGAACTCCTGGACGCAGCGCAGGATGAGACGATTCTCGTCTGCGACTACCAATCCGGCGTTACCAGGGTCGGTCCCCTGGCCAGTGAGCAGCGTGCACTGGTCCGCGAAGGCCTCTTCAGACTTGCCGAGTTGGTGCGCACGGAGCCGCTCCGAATCGAGGGCGACCTGCCGGCGTTGGCGGACCCGGCATGAAGTTGCTCTCACTGGCTGGCGAAGGGAAGGGTGAAACAACGGCCCTTCCAGCACTGACGGCGCGCATTCTCGCTCAGTGCGGGCGTGTTGGCTGGCGAGTCCCCCGCGACGCGATCCGCATTCCGCGTGGGCTCCTGGTCGACGAGCGAGTGCCAGCCCCACTTCGACCCGCACGCGACGATGGCTTCCAGAAGGCCCTTGCCGTCGCGCAAGGGCAGAAGGCCTCAGCGCTCGTCGTTCTCGTCGACGCCGATGACGACTGCCCGGCGTCGTTTGGGCGGTCTGGCCTCCAGTTCTTCCGGAACTGGGCAGGCCGGGCAGTCATGGCAGTCCGCGAGTTCGAGACGTGGCTGCTTCTCTCATTCAGCCCCGCAGAACTTGGAGCGGCTGGCGTGAGACAGCCTGAGAGGATTCGTGACGCGAAGAAGGCTCTGCAGCGACTCGTGCCGGGCTATCTGCCGACGGCGCACCAACGCGACCTCTCACGACGGATCGCTATCGACGAATTGCGGCAGCGCTCCCGCAGCTTCGATAAGTATGTGCGGAGCGTTCTCGAAGTGACCTCGTGACGTTCCTCGCCCCCCCCGCCGCTGTGTTCACGTACACTCGAGCTGACTTCGCGCATGTCTGATCCGACGACAGGCCCCACCGCCGTTCTACTCGGCGCTCAGCGCTTCGAGCCGACCCTCGCCGCCGCCGTCAGCGAGTCGGGGGTGAAGGGGCGCATCGCCGTCGTCACCGCCGGCTGGCAGGAGCGCGAAGACGAAGACGACGAGCTGACGAAGCACCTCGACGACCGCACCGTGAACCTCATGCTGTACCGCCGCGGCGAGCAGCTCTTCCGCGAAGACCGCGAGTTCGCCCGCGCGCACAAGGAGCGCCAGGCCATCCTCCGCTCGCTGCAGGACGTCTACAGGCTCCGGCTCGACCACGCGCTCGAGGCCGAGCAGGAAGTGCGCGCGTCGAAGCAGCCCGAGTCCATTCGCGAAGAGGTCGAGCAGGCGTGCATCGACGCCATTCGCGACCTCGACGCGTGGCACCTGTACCAGTGCGCGCGCGTGCGGGCGGAGTTCAACGAGAAGTGGCAGCCGCTGATGCGCGAGTCCATCGCGCGGCACCGGGGAGAGCTCATCGAAGAGCTCTCGGACTGCGGGGCCATCGCCATCGCCGGCGGGCACGTGGCGGTGCTGGTGAACCGGCTCCTGCTGTTCGGCCTCGAGTCGCTGCTCGGTCAGCGCACCATCTTCGCGTGGTCGGCCGGCGCGATGGCCGTCAGCCAGCGGGTCGTGCTGTTCCACGACAACCCGCCGCAGGGGCGTGGCGCCAGCGAGGTGCTCGACGCGGGCCTCGGCCTCGTGCCCAACGTGGTGGTGTTCCCCGAGCCCGAGACGCGGCTCAAGCTCGACGACCTGCCGCACGTGCACCTCATGGCCCGCCGCTTCGCGCCGTCGAAGTGCGTCGCCCTGCCCGCCCGCTCGTCCGTCATCGTGAAAGACGGCCGCGTCGTGCGCTCGAACGGCGCCATTCACCTCACGCACGCCGGAGACACGCTGCCGTCATGACGCACCCCCGCGCCATCGACCAGTTGATCGCCGCGTGGGGCGACGCCTCGAAGGTGAAGGCGTTCCTCACCGCGCACACCTTCCCGCTGGTGGAGGACGCGCACGTCACCTTCGTGTGGATGGGCGAGGCCGAGGGCGTCAACGTGCGCCACTGGGTCTACGGGCTCGAGTCGTCCACCACGCTCGCGCGCGCGCCCAACACCGACATCTGGCACCTCACGCTCGAGATCCCCGGCAACTCGCGCGTCGAGTACAAGTACGAGATTCTGCGCAACGGCAAGGGCGAGTGGATTGAAGACCCGCTCAACCCGAACCGCGCGCGGGACCCGTTCGGCGCGAACTCGGTGCTGCAGAGCGCCGGCTACGTCAGCCCCGAGTGGACCCAATCGGACTCCACGGCCCGCCCGGGCGTCGTCGAGCGCGTGCGCGTGGCCTCGAAGGTGTACGGCCACCGGGTGGTGCAGGTGTACCTGCCGGCGCGCTTCCGCCGAACGCGGCGCTACCCGCTGCTGGTGGTGCACGACGGCAGCGACTACCTCAACTACACGGGCATGAAGACGGTGCTCGACAACCTCATCCACCGGCTGGAGATCCCCGAGCTGGTCGTGGCCTTCACCGACTCGCCCGACCGCCTGCGCGAGTACGCGGCCGACGAGAACCACGCCTCGTACATCACCAACGACCTGCTGCCGTACATGAACGCCAAGTTCCCGCTGGTGGACGAGGCCCGCGCGCGCTGCCTGCTGGGCGCGAGCTTCGGCGCGGTCGCCTCGTTCTCCACCGCGTGCCGGTTCCCCAACGTGTGGGGCCGGCTGCTGCTCCAGTCCGGCAGCTTCGCCTTCACCGACATCGGCCGCCGCAACCGCCGGGGCCCGCTGTTCGACCGCATCGTCGAGTTCGTCAACGGGTGGCGCGAGAAGCCCAGCGCGATGAGCCAGCGCATCTTCGTCTCGTGCGGCGTGTACGAGTCCCTCATCTACGAGAACCGCTCGCTGGTGCCGCTGCTCGACGCCACCGGCATGCAGGTGCGCTTCGTCGAGGCCCGCGACGGGCACAACTGGCAGAACTGGCGCGACCGGCTGCGCGAGGGGTTGTCCTGGCTGTTCCCCGGTCCCTTGATGTTCGTCTACGAGTGAGGAGCTGCACGTGGCTGAGTTGACCCGACGTATCGGTCTGTCGCTGGGCGCCGACATCTGCTGGCCGCTCTGCTTCGAGCACCTCATGAAGCGCCTCAACCTGCGCGTGCCCCACCAGGGCGACACGCTGCGCTTCGAGGTCGAGCGCGTCGCGATTCAGCCGTTCAACCTCAAGGAGCCCGTCGGCTACGACGTCGTCGTCGACCGCTTGACCCACTGGATGCACAGCCAGCGCGAGTGGATCAAGAAGGGCATCGTGATGGACGGGCTGTACGTCTTCAACAACCCGTGGAGCGTGCAGTCGAACGAGAAGCACACGACCTACGCGGCGATGACGAAGCTGGGCATGCCGATCCCCGAGACGTGGATGCTGCCCGCCAAGCAGTACTCGGAAGACCAGGTGGACGCGCGCGTGACGCTCAAGCGGTACGCGCGGCTGTTCGACCTCGGGAAGATCGGCGAGCGCCTCGGCTGGCCCTTCTTCCTGAAGCCCTACGACGGTGGGGGCTGGCGCAACGTCACCCGGGTGAAGACGGCGAAGGAGGCGTGGGCTGCCTACGACGAGAGCGGGAAGTCGGTGATGCACGCGCAGGCCTCCGTCGAGGGCTACGACGCCTTCGTGCGCACCATCGGCTTCGGGCCCCAGACGCGTCACGTGTCGTACGCGCCCGACGCGCCGCTGCACGACCGCTACACCCAGAAGGTGGACTTCCTGCCGAAGGCCGAGGCCGAGCACCTGCGCAAGGTGACGCTCACCATCAACGCCTTCTTCGGCTGGGACTTCAACTCGTGCGAGGCGCTGCGCCGGAACGGCACCTGGCACCCCATCGACTTCGCGAACCCCTGCCCCGACTCACAGGTGACGTCGCTGCACTTCCACTTCCCGTGGATGGTGAAGTCGTACCTCCGATGGACGGTGTTCTGCGCCGCGACGAAGCGGCCGATGCGCAAGACGCTCGACTGGGAGCCCTTCTACCAGGTGGCCGCGCTCGACCTGCCCTACGCCGAGAAGCTCGACCGCTACGCGCGCCTCGCCGACGAGCGCTTCGAGACGGCGAAGTTCGACGAGTTCTGCGCGACGCACTTGAAGCACCTCGACGCCGAGGCCTCCGAGTTCTTCGCGACGAGCGAGGCGAAGGAGGCCGTGCGGCAGAAGGTGGCCGCGCTCTTCCCCGCCCACGAGGTCGAGCAGTTCACCGAGCTGTTCTGGAAGCGCATTCAGGCGTGGCGCGCTGCCGGCTGCCCATGACCCGACAGGCGAGGAGACGTTCACCGTGTTCCTGAAGTCCCGCTGGTACTCGCAGCGCCTCGGCCAGGAGGCCACGCTCGCCCGCTGGGGCACCTACGGCCAGCCGGTGCTCGTACTACCCACCGCCGGCGGCGACGCCGAGGAGATTGAGCGCTTCCAGATGATGAAGGTGCTCGACCCGCTCCTCACCTCGGGGCGCATCAAGGTGTACTCCTGCGACAGCGTCGGCGGGCGCGTGTGGTTCAACCGCGTGGGCAGCCCCGCCTACCGCATGAAGATGCAGGACCAGTTCCACCAGTACATTCGCGAAGAGGTGGTGCCGGCGATTCGCCTCGACTGCAAGTCGGCCGACATCGGCATCTGGACGACGGGGGCCTCCATCGGAGCCTTCCACGCGGCGGCGCTGGTGTGCCGCTACCCCGACGTCTTCACGAAGGCGCTGCCGATGAGCGGCACCTTCAACCTCATGCGCTTCATCGAGGCCGACCACCCCACCGACGACTTCCGCCGGGCGTCGCCGCTGTACTTCGTGCCGCACCTGCACGGCCGGCACCTCGAGCTGCTCAAGAGCCGCTACATCCACATCGTCACCGGCGAGGGCAAGTGGGAGTCGCTCAAGGAGAGCTGGGGGCTCGCCAACGTGCTGGGCGCGAAGGGCGTGCCCAACTACCTCGAGTCGTGGGGCCCGAAGTGGGACCACGACTGGGTGACGTGGCGTGCGATGCTGCCGAAGTACCTCGACGAGTGGACGAAGCCGTCCACTTCGACGAGCTGAAGCGCCTGTCTGGAGGGTTTCCATGGCCGAGCTGGAGACGACGCAGCGCCACAAGGAAGTCGACGGAGAGCTCACCGGTGAGCTGCGCCGCGACTACATGCAGCAGCTGTTGTCCGAGCTGCGGGCCCTCGAGCGCATGGTGAAGGGCGGCGCGTTCGAGCGGGGCGTGTCGCGCATCGGCGCCGAGCAGGAGATGTTCCTCGTGGACACGGCGTTCCAGCCGACGGGCGCGGCGATGCCGCTGCTCGAGAAGCTGAGCGACCCGAGCCACTACACGACCGAGCTCGGCGCCTTCAACCTCGAGATGAACGCGGGCTCGCAGGCCTTCTCGGGTGACGGGCTGGCGCGCCTCGAGGCCGAGCTGCACCAGCTCTACGGCCGCGTACGGGAAGCCGCCGGGACGCTGGGCGTGCACCCGGTGCTGGCCGGCATTCTGCCCACCATTCAGAAGACCGACCTCGGCCTCGACAACATGGTGCCGAAGGCGCGGTACCAGGCGCTCAACCGCGCGATGCAGCGCGCGCGTGGCGAACACTTCGACTTCTCGATTCGCGGCATCGACGAGCTGGTGGTGAAGCACGACACGGTGATGGTCGAGGCCACCTGCGCCAGCTTCCAGGTGCACCTGCAGCTCGCCGAGCCCGAGCGCTTCGCGCAGATGTACAACCTGGCGCAGCTGCTCACCGCGCCGGTGCTGGCGGTGGGCACGAACTCGCCGCTCCTCTTCGGCCGCCGCCTGTGGAGCGAGACGCGCATCGCCGTCTTCGAGCAGAGCTGCGACATCCGCACGCCGGGCCTGCACCTGCGCGACTCCATCGGGCGCGTGTCCTTCGGCCGCAACTGGCTCAAGGGCAGCGTGGTGGACCTCTTCAAGGAGAACGTGTCGCGTTTCCGGCCGCTGGTGGGCGTCCCGAAGGAGGGCGCTGACGGCCTCGAGGCGCTCGAGCAGGGCCTGGTGCCGTCGATGAAGGCGCTGCGGCTGCACTCGGGCACCGTGTACCGGTGGAACCGGCCCTGCTACGGCATGTCGGAGAACGGCAAGCCGCACCTGCGCATCGAGCTGCGGTGCCTGCCGTCGGGGCCCACCATCAGCGACGAGGTGGCCAACGGCGCCTTCTGGCTCGGGCTGATGAACGAGCTGGGCGCCACCATCGACGACGTCGCCGAGCGGCTCGACTTCGACGACGCGCGGGCGAACCTGTACGCCGCGGCGCGCGACGGGCTGCGGGCGCGCTTCCGCTGGCTCGACGGCGAAGAGGTGCTGGCGCAGCCCTTCGTGCTCGACCGCCTCATCCCGCTGGCGCGCGCAGGCCTCGAGCGCGCGAAGGTGAACGGCAAGGACATCAACCGCTACCTGGGCATCGTCGAGCGCCGCACGCGCAGCCTGCAGACGGGGGCGGCCTGGCAGCTCAACTCGCTCGCGAGCATGCGGGGGCGCGGCACGCCGGGCGCGCGGGCGACGGCGCTGGTTGCGGGCATGGTGGCGCGGCAGAAGGCGGACTCGGTGGTCGCGGACTGGGAGCTCGCCAACCTCAGCGAGAAGGACGCGGCCAGCAGCGACTTCCAGAAGGTGTCGCAGCTGATGGTGACTGACATCTACAGCGTCAGCCCGGATGACCCGGTCGAGCTGGTGAGCGAGCTGATGGCCTGGGAGCGGGTGCGCTACGTGCCAGTGGAGGACGAGAAGGGGCGCCTCGTCGGCCTGGTCTCGTCGCGCGGCGTGATGCGGCACCTCACCGACGTCGCCCGTGGCGCAGCGGAGCGTGGCGCCGCCGTCTCGTCCATCATGAAGACCGAGCTCATCACCGTGACGCCCGACACCTCGACGGCCACCGCCATCGCGTTGATGAAGCGACACAAGGTGGGCGCGCTGCCGGTCGTCGTCGAGGGCCACATCGTCGCGATGCTGACCGAGAACGAGTTCGTCGACGCGGCCACCCGGGTGCTCGAGCAGCAGAGCACGCCCGTGAGTACGCGAGACGTCTGACGGCGGGCGGCCCCTCGGCGAACGACGCGAACGCCACGCCGGTGGTGAACGCCGCGTGCCCCGGCGCCGGTGGCCGCTGCGCCGGCATCCACCCGTTCGGCGGCTGACCCTGGTGATCCTGGCGGGTGCGCGCGGCGAACAACGCCTTGGGACAGCCGCGTGCGATGGCTGCACTCCGTCGCCACTCCCGGACGCTGAACCACTCACGGTCAGCCCTCGTGTTTCGCGGTGTTCTCATCTGAAACACGGGACTCCCGCGCGCGCGGGGGAAGCTCGCTGGCACGGCGAGTGCTGAGCACCGGGCCATGTCTGTGAACCCCAGCCAGTCCGTTGCCAGCATCGTCCTCGACCACTCCGAGTGTGCGCAGGTCTTTCAGCGCCACCGCATCGACTTCTGTTGCCGCGGAGAGCTGCCGCTCGAGGTCGCCGCGAAGGAGCGTGGGGTGCCCGTCGACAGCCTGCTCAGCGAGCTCGACGCGGCCATCGTCGCGAGGCGGGGGCCAGCACCGGCGAGCTGGAGAGAGGCCTCGACGCGGGACCTCATCAACCACCTCATCGACACTCACCACGCCTTCCTCCGCCGGGTGCTGCCCTTCGTCCGGCCGCTCGCCGCGAAGGTGGCGCGCGTGCACGGCGACCACAACCCGAAGCTGAGGAGCCTCGACGCGGCGGTGGGCGAGCTGACGGCGACGCTGCTCACGCACCTCGACGACGAGGAGCAGCAGTTGTTCGCCGAGCTGCTCGCGCCCGACGCCCAGGCCGAGAGGCGGGCCGCGCTCCTGGCAGCGATGCACAGCGAGCACCTCGCGGTGGCCGAGCTGCTGCGTCGCATTCGTGAAGCGGCCGAGGACTTCACGCTGCCCGAGTGGGCCTGCCGCAGCTACACCGCGCTCTTCGGTGAGCTCGAGGCGCTCGAGCGCGACGTCTTCACGCACGTGCACCTCGAGAACCACGTGCTCAAGCCGCGCTTCGAGTCACCGCCCGGCGGCGCCTGAGTTCCCGGCGCGTCAAGGCTGGGGCACGCGCCAGATGAAGCCGTCGGGGCCCTGGTTGCCGATGATGATGACGGGGTCATTCGCCCGCACGCCGCCGGCCACGAAGGCCGTGTCGAACCCGACGGGGTCCTGGTCTCCGGGCAGGTCCCAGGTGACGGCGCGCGTGGTGGTCGGAGTGACGTGGATGAGCACCACGTTCGCCTGCGAGCCGGTCGAGGCGTTGAGCGTCACGCCGCCGAAGCTGTTCTGAACGCGCGTGCGCGCGAGCACCAGCACGCCGCTGCCCGTCGGGGAGGGCACGACGTCGATGGGCGTCATCGGGGCGGTCGAGCTGCGGCTGTCGAGGCGAATGGACGGCATCAACTGCCACCGCTCGACGACGAGGAGGCCATTCGCGTCCTCACCAGCGACGTAGAGCGCCTGGTTGTCGGTGCCGAAGCGCAACGGGCCGTTGCTGCCGACCTGGTTGAAGGGGATGAGCTGGTTGGGCATGCCCAGCCCGCTGGCCATGGGACTGAACGGAATGTTCGTCCACCAGCCGACGACCGTTGTCGTCATTCCCTGCAGCATTCCCGAGTTGCAGAACGAGCCGGCGCCTCCGCAGCGGGTGGCGACGGCCAGCACGTTGCCGGGCAGTTCGATGAGGTCGCGTCCGCGGAAGGTGGGGTTGCTGCCCGTCGAGTTGAGCGTGAGACCCGCGGGCTCGTTTCCAGCCATGCGGAACACGCGCGCACTGTGAGTGGGCGGGCTCTCGGTGAGCACGATGGGCTGGGGGATGCTGGGAGTCAGTCGAACCCGGGCAAGTCGCGTGCCCCCCGTGACCTCCTCCACCGTGAGCAGGCCCGGCGAGGCGTCGGAAAAGCCGTTGAGCGGATCCACCTCGAGCACCGCAAAGGCCTGTCCGGTGCCGGGAGCAGTTCGCCCGCCGACGACCAGCCGGCCAGCGCGGTTGCTGGCGAGCTGCTCCACCTCGAGCGTCTGCCACCCGATGGTGCGAGACGTCCCCACGCGGGCCAGCGCTTCATTCCAGGCCTCGACGATGCTGGAGCCTCCGTCGAGGGGTTGGCGAACGGTTGCCAGCGCGCTGTGCGCGACGTTGTTCGGGTTGCGGAACGTCGCGATGGCCACGAACGGGGTATTCGGGAACAACTGCCCGCCATCCGGGAAGCTCGAACCGCCTGCTGTCCCGCCTGCTGTCCCGCCTGCTGTCCCGCCTGATGTTCCGCCGCCTGACGTTCCGCCGCCTGACGACCCGCCGCCTGACGTTCCGCCGCCTGACGCTCCGCCGCCTGACGTTCCGCCGCCCGACGTTCCGCCGCCTGACGTTCCGCCGCCTGACGTTCCGCCGCCTGACGTTCCGCCGCCTGACGTTCCGCCGCCCGACATTCCGCCGCCCGACACTCCGCCGCCCGACACTCCGCCGCCTGTTCCGCCGCCCGACGTTCCGCCGCCTGTTCCGCCGCCTGTTCCGCCGCCTGACGTTCCGCCGCCTGACGTTCCGCCGCCCGTCGTTCCGCCGCCCGACACTCCGCCGCCTGTTCCGCCGCCCGACGTTCCGCCGCCTGTTCCGCCGCCCGACGTTCCGCCGCCCGACACTCCGCCGCCTGTTCCGCCGCCCGACGTTCCGCCGCCCGACGTTCCGCCGCCTGACGTTCCGCCACCGCCCATTCCGCCGCCTGACGTTCCGCCACCGCCCATTCCGCCGCCCGCTCCGCCTCCAGGCGTTCCGCCCGCTTGACCACCAGCCGATCCACTCCCGCCGTCGGCCGGCGCGCACCACGAGCCCTGGGCGATCGGCACACAGCGCAGCCCGTCAGGACATCCGCCGTCAGGCTCGCATTGGAACAGCACGCCCTCGGGTGTACTGGCGCAGGACGACGCGACGAGGAGGCCCGCGCAGAGGTGGCTGAAGCGCATCAAGGCGCTCAGCAGACCAGAGCCACCTCACGACGTCGAGGCTGGTTTCGTGCTGTCTCAGAGCGTCACTCCGGGCTCTCGGAAAGGCGCCCACCGTGACGCGGGCACGCTCGCGCGGCGGCACCCGCGCACCTGCGGCTTCGGCGTCGCCACTGCTCAGCCAACGACGAAACCGGCGATGGGCGAGGCGAGCGCGACGAGGGTGATGCCCCTGCCGAGGCTGCGGCCGCAGGCGACTGCCCGAGCACCGTGACGAGCTCGAGCGTCAACACCGTCAGCTCGCGTCGACTGCCGGCCGCCGGCGCGCACGCAAGGCCTCCACGGCGCGCGCCGACTGTTCAGCGCTCCAGGTGGCGGTGACGGCAGGAAACAGCACGCGCTCCTCGAGCGAGAGGTGGGCCTCGAAGTCCTGACGAACGCGTTCCGCGACCGTCGCGAGTCGGGGGCGCAGCGCGAGGTCCCCCGGCACGAGCCGGACGTCACCCAGCGCCGCGAGCAGATCGATGAGGAGCGGTCGGTGCGCCTCGTGCTGCGCGTGCATGACGGTCAGCGCCTCGTCCACCTCAACGGAGCGCCCGCGCAACCCCGGCAGCAGCGTCTCCTCTTCGTCCTCGACGTGCCTGGGGAGCGCCTCCGTGAAGTACCGCTCACAGCGCCTGCAGGCCTCGACGACCTCTGGCGCCTGCAGATCGACCCGCGCGCCCACCTCGACCGCCAGGCGCGAGAACGCACGAATGCGCTCATGGCACTCGAGGAGCAGCCCGACGAAGTCTTCACGCTTCGGCGCGCCGCCCAGCGTCACGTACACGTCAGGGCCCCTTCGCGAACCGGAACCGCACGTGGCACGAGGTGCAGCCCTCGAGCACCGCGCCCAGTTGCTTCGTCGTCGCCGTCACGTCGTTCTTCTTCGACGCCTGGAGCAGCTTCACCAGCTCGCCGTGAAAGGCCTCGTCCGTCTTCACGAAGTCGGCCACGGTGGCGTCGGCGCGCGGCGGCTTCCACCCGCCAGAGGTGATGGCCTTCTCGGTCTCGCCCTTCGCCTCGTGCACCTGGTGAATGGCCGCGGGAATCGACGTGGTGTCGCCGTTCTCGATGGCCACCAGCGTGGTGACGACGAGGCCGTGCAGCGCCTGCATCTCCTTCTGCACGGCGTTGGGCGCCTGGGGAGTCACCGGCGCGGGGGAGGCCGTCCTCGGTTTGTCCTTCGGCTTCGGGTCCCCGGCGAACGAGGAGAGGGACAGCAGCACGAGCAGCAGGGGCAGTGGGCGCATGCCATCGACATAGCGCAGGCCGAACGAAGACGGACTGCGACAAAGCACCGCGGTTCGGTGCGCGCGGCGCCCGCGCTCGTCAGCCGCTACAGCTTCGGGTCGATGGTCTTCTTGAGGGACGGCGGAATGCGGAAGCGCGCCTGCTTGCCCTCTCGCTCCACCGTCACCACCATCTTCATCACCGCGAACGAGATGCTGTCGAACATGCGGCGCACCACCTCGTCCGGGTCACCCGCCGTGAACCAGGTGTCGAGCTCGGCCAACACGTCGACGACGTGCTTCGTCCAATCGGCCCTCGGCAGGCCCAGCAGGTCGGCGCAGTGGTCGCCCGAGAGCAGTCGAATCATCGCCACCGGCATGCCGTCGAGCGCCTTCCCCGGGAAGTAGTCCTGCATCAACTCGACGAGCGGCTTCGTCAGCTCGGCGCCGTCCTTCGAGGCGCGCCACTGGCGGTCCCGAATGGCCTCCATCAGCTCGTGCCCGTCATCCAGCGTGGTGGGGTTGAGCGCCTCCTCGACCCCGAGGAAGTGGCCGACGACGCGCCACGCGTGGAACCACGCCTCATGCTCGTCGGGCGTCATCTGCACGCCAAGCCGCTCGAGGCCGTCGAGCACGACGACGGAGAACGTCATCAACGTGCCGGCCAGGTCTTCCTGGTTGATGGGCTCACCGAGGAACGGCGTGTCCCACGTCGGGTCGGCGCGCGTGCGCAGGTAGTGCCGCACCGTCGCATGCATCAGCCGCACCTTCTGCACCGTGCGGACGCCGCGGCCGTTCGGCCCGAACGCGCCCTCGCTCACCGAGTCGAAGAGGAACTGGGCCGTCTCGAAGATGCGCTGCTTCGTGTGCTTCGTCATGCCCTGCGTCTGGGTGATGACGTGCGCGCCCTTCGCGGCCGCGTAGGCCTGCGGCAACGAGGAGCAGAAGAGGCACGTCGCCATCTGCCAGCCGGCGCGCGTGAAGAGCCGGCCCGCCGCTTCGAGCTTCGCTGGCTCTGCCCAGGTCGGCAGCGTGGTGTCGTCGAAGTACGCCCTCGCGAGGTCCGGCAACCCCGGCGGCACCGGCTCGTCCGTCCTGAAGATGTTGAACATCAGCTTGTTCACTTCATCGACGGAGTGCTTCGCGAAGATGTCGGCGATGACCTGGTCAGCCTTCGGGTCCATTCGCAGGCGCGCGGCGTCGAGCTGGGCGTCGCTGTACTGCGTGCGCGGCGCCACCACCGTCGTCGGGTGCTTCTTCCACGCGAGGTACTTGCCGAGCGCCTCGGTCGGGTAGAAGCGCGCCGCCTCGGGGTACACGTAGAAGGTGTCGGGCGGCACGTTGGTGTGCAGGTACTCGCCGTTCGCCCACGTGCCGTCGGGCGCCTGCCGCGTCAGCAGGAAGTGGAGGCCCTTCGCCACCGCGTCGCTGTCGCCGAGGCCGACGTCGATGAGGGCCTGCAGCACGAGCCCGGTGAGCGGCGCCATCGACGGCCCCTTCCCCGCCATCGCCATCGACACGTACGACTCGGGCCCTTCGCCCCAGCCGCCGTCCGCGTTCTGGTGCTTGAGGAGGAACTTGATGCCGCGCTGCACCCAGTCCTGCGAGAGGTCCACCTTCACCGCGGCGAGCCCCATCAACACGAAGGACGAAGCAGACAGGTAGTTCACCACCCACCGGCCCCACCAGGCGCCGTTGTTCGCCTGCTGCGTGCGCAGGAACCGCACGCCCTTCGCCACCGCGGGGTGCGACTCGGTGAGCCCCAGGCTACCAAGGCCGTGCAGCACACGGCTCGTGAGGTCCTCGGTGGACGGGTCGCCCATCGGAGGCGGCACGTCGATGACGGTCTCGAGCATGTCGAAGACGTTCGTCATGTCTACGCGCGGGTTCTTCTCCATGATGGGCCCGGGCGCCTTGCCCGGCAGCCCCCACACGAAGGCCGACCAGCCGCCGTCCGGGTTCTGCATCGAGTACACCCACTGCAGCCCCTTCTCCGTGGACGCCTGCACCGCCGAGCGCGCCGACGCGGGGAGCGCTCCGTCCTTCGCGCCGAGCGCCATGCCGAAGGACGTCAACACCACGCCCGCGTCGTCGGCGTCGGGCATGGTGTGGTTGGTGCGCTGGAAGGCCCAGCCGCCGGTCAGCACCGCGTCGGGTTTGCGGTTGTCCACCTTCGGCATCGGCCGGGTGAGCTGGGCCTTCGCCATCCACTCCAGCGCCTTCGAGACCTCGGCGTCGTTCGGCGGGACGCCGGCGGCCAGCAGCGCGCGCGTGTTGAACGCGGTGGACCAGACCTCGGTGCCGAAGCCGTCGAAACGCAGCCCCCGCTCGTCCTTCACCTTCTGCGAGTTCACCCAGGCCACGGCGCGGTCCAGCATGGCGCGCGCTTCGGGGGTCCCGATGGCGTCGAGGCACGGCAGCGCCAGCACGCTGATGACGGCCGAGTCGTTCCAGCTGCCGTTCTCGTTCTGGAACTCGCGCAGCACCTCGATGGCCCCACGGCACTTCAGCCGGTCGAAGAGGGACTTGCGGCGGCCGTCGGGCCCGAAGTCGCCGCGCAGCTTCTTCACCAGCAGCTCGAACTCGAAGGCCATCATGAAGACGCCCGAGTGGAAGCGCGTCTCGAGCACCTTCCTGACGGGCGGCACCAGCAGCGCAGCCGACGAGGGGCACGGCAGCCGGCGCGCCTCGATGAGGCCAGCCATGCCGAGGAAGAGGGCCGAGAGGTCGCCTTCGTTGACGCGGTCGAGCACCGCGGGCAGGCCGCCGCGCGCTTCGACCCACCGCTTCGCCTTCCCGGCCGCCTCGTGAGCCCCGCACAGATGGAGCGCCGCCCAGCCCGCCGCCGTGGTGCCGAGGTCGCCCTTCGTCGAGTACGCGTGGATGGCGAAGGACCCGTCGCTGCGCTGCTGGCCCGACAGCCACTTCGCCGCGGCCTGCGTGTCCGCGTCGTCGAGCACCTTCAGGTAGCGCAGCACCGTCACCACCTGCGCCGTCACCCACGCGCCGACCTGCCCCGGGCAGTCCCACGAGCCGTCTGGGCGCTGGCTCTTCCACAAGACGCGCAGCGCGCGGTCGAGCGTGAACTGCACCTCGGAGAGGTCCACCGTCGTCGTCATGTGCTGGATTCCCCCTGCTGCGTCGTCACTTCTTCGACTGCGTTGACTTGAGCTCGTACAGGCAGCCCGCTCCGTCACGCTGCTTGATGCGCATCTCGTTCACCCAGCCGGGCAGCACCTCGGCGCCTGCTTCCACCATGCCGGCGTAGAAGCCGGGCACTCCAGAGACGTCGCTGATCCACAGCTCGTGCGTGTGAGCGTCGACTTCAGTGAAGCGCGTCTCGATGAAGTTGGAGCCGGTGCGAAGGTTGTGAGTCATTCGCATGAGCGACCGCCGGGCGCCGAACACCTTGGCGGCGGTGAACATGGCCTTACCCATGACGGTGTCGGCGAACTGCATCACTGACAGGCGTCCCAGCTTGTTGTGCTGCACGTCAGGCGGCTCGCCCGGGTACAGCTCGCTCGACAGGGCGCGCACGGCCTCGGCCCACTTGTCCGCCGGGTACGCGGGCTCGAGCTTCTTGTCGTAGCTGAAGCCGAGCTTCGCGAGCTTCTCGACGGTGGCGGCGCTGACACGGCCTCGCGTCGCCTTGAGCAGGGACTCGACGGCGTTGCCGAAGATGAGGCGCTCCACTGCCATTCGGCGCGCGAGCGTAGGAGAAACCAGAGGCGGCGGTCACCGTGAAAGCACTCCGCTGACCGCCCGGTGACGGAGCGACACACACCGCCGCCCACTTCGGCCGCGGCGCGCACGTGCGCTACGGTGCGCAGCACGAGGGGAGGCTGCGATGGCGATTCGCAAGGTGGGCGACTGCCGGCTGCTCGGGCCCCTGGGCAAGGGCGGCATGGCGCAGGTGTACAGGGGTGTGCATGAGACGCTCCAGCGCGAGGTGGCCATCAAGGAGCTCTCGGCGGACGCCGCGAAGGACGTCGAGAAGCTCTCCCGCTTCAGGCGCGAGGCGATGGCGCTCGCCGGCTTCCATCACCAGCACATCGTCACGCTCTACGACCTCATCGAGAAGAACGACGGCTGGTACATGGTGATGGAGCTGGTGGACGGCCCGACGTTGTCCGAGCTCGTGAAGGAGGCGCCGCTGCCGCCGCACGTCGTCACCGTGGTGGCGCTGCAGCTCGCCCAGGCGCTCGAGCACGCGCACTTCCAGAAGGTGGTGCACCGCGACCTCAAGCCGGGGAACGTGATGCTGTCGAAGCAGGGCGAGACGAAGCTGATGGACTTCGGCATCGCGCAGAACGAGGAGCTCGACCGGCTCACGAAGACGGGCCTCGCCGTGGGCACGCCCGCGTACATGTCGCCGGAGCAGGTGACGGGCGCGAGCGTGGACGTGCGCAGCGACCTCTACTCGCTGGGCGTGGTGCTCTACGAAGCCCTCGCCGGCAAACGGCCCTTCACCGGCGCCAACCCGGGTGAGGTCTTCGCGAAGGTGACGACCGGCAAGCGTGAGCCGCTCAAGAGCGCCGCGCCGAAGACGCCGAAGCCGCTGCGCGAGGTGGTGGAGCGGCTGCTCTCGGTGAAACCCGACGGCCGGTTCCCCGACGCGACGGCCCTGCGGCACGCCCTCGAGCCGCTCGTCGGCGGCCTGGACAAACCGCCGGCCGCGCTCCTGGTGAGCTTCCTGCGTGAGCGGCGGAAGGTGACCGACAGCGAGGCGCTCGCGCGGCTGAGCCAGACGGACCTGTCGGAGCTCTCGCAGCTGTCTCCGGCCGAGCTGGCCTCGGTGCGCGGACCGCGCTGGGCGCTCGGGCTCTCACTGGGTGTCGGGCTCGGCGTCGGGGCCGGGCTGACGATGGAGCGCTGGCTGCCCCTGGTGCGGACGTGGCTGTCGCAGGTGCTGGGCTGAGCAGTGATGACGTCCCAGCTCCAGCCCGAGTCGTCGGAGCGCCGGGACGCTGGAGCACGTCACGCCGGCACGCCTCGGCGGAGAAGCGGTGGGGTGCGGTCATGGCGTCACCCCGGAAACCAGGCCCGCAGCGCCTCGGCGAAGGGGCCGGCGAGGGTCGCGCACTTCTCGTCGCTGATGCGCTGCTGGGCGAACGGGTCCCACGGGTCGGCGAGGAGGTCGCGCCGCACCTCGACGCACAGCACCCGCCCGGGCCAGCGCAGCACGTGGCCATGCGCGAGGGTGGACGGGTGCATCGGGTAGCTCTCGCCGTCGGCGAGCGGCACCTTCACCGCCGCGAGCGCGCCCTTCAACCGCTCCACCACCTTCGTCGGCGCCAGCGGCTGCCCTTCGAGGGTCTTGTGAATGACGTCGACCTCGGGGCGCATGGGCCAGGTGGGCTCCTTCTCGGGGGTGTAGGCGGCGCGCAGGGACTTCACGATGTCGAGGTCGACCTCGACGCCGACGGTGCGGGGCGCGTACGTGTGCAGGAGCAGCATCGCGCCTCCCTTCGGCATCACCTCGGCCACCGCGTCGTCCACCGCCTGCACGTACGCCCGGTAGCGCGAGAGCAGCAGCTCGCGGTCGGCGTCGCTCGTCACCCAGGGCATGAGCCCGGGCGTCACCTTGCCGGCCTTGAACTCCTCGGGCTTCGCGTCGATGCGGCGGTTGCAGTCGATGAAGGTGCGGGGAATGCGGCAGCGCAGAATCGCGACTGACTTCGTCGGCTCCAGCGACACGAAGCGCTGCGCGAGGGCGACCGCGAGCTCTGGCGCGCCGGAGTCGGTGTTGACGTGGAAGAAGTCCACCAGGCCCTCCGGCAGCCGGCTCGTGAGCGCTGCCTCGACGCTGGTGAAGTCGGTGGTGCGCGTGGCGCCGTGGGGAATCTCGATGAGCACGTCTGGCGTCGGACCTGACGCACTGCCGTTGATGCGCAGCACGTCGATGACGCCTTCCTTCGTCTGGGGAGCAGGCATGCGCGCGACTCTTGCACGGGACTGATCCCGGCGGGCGCGGCGTCGTTCAGCGCGGCGTCGTTCAGCGCGGCGTCGTTCAGCGCGGCGTCATCCTGCGCGGCGTCGTTGGCGCGGCGTCGTTCTGCGCGGCGTCGTTCAGCGCGGCGTCGTTCTGCGCGGCGTCGTTCTGCGCGGCGTCGTTCTGCGCGGCGTCGTTCAGCGCGGCGTCGTTCAGCGCGGTGTCGTTCTGCGCGGCGTCGATCAGCGCGGCGTCGTTCAGCCCGGTGTCGTTCTGCGCGGCGTCGTTCAGCTCGGCGTCGTTCAGCCCGGCGTCGTTCAGCTCAGCGTCGTTCAGACCGGCGCCCAGTCGGCCCTGCTCGGACGAGGAGCTGCTCGTTCACCCGGCCCTCTCGCTGGTGGCGTAGCGACAGTGGGCGCGATAGCCCTGCACCATGGACCTGCTCAACGACCTGCTTGGCTTCACCGCGCGCAGCTTCGTCGTCTTCCTCACCGTGGCGGCATCGACGGCGGTGGTGGTGGCGCTCATCCGCCGGGCGCGGGGCGGCTTCACGACGAAGAGCGGGTGGCTCGAGGTGAAGCACCTCAACGAACGCTTCGACAACCTGCGCGACGGCCTGCAGGCCGGCATGGCGAAGGGGCGCGCGGCGTACAAGGCGCTGCGCAAGCAGCAGAAGGAGCTCGCGAAGGCCGCCCAGACGCTGTCGACGACGAAGCCGAGCGTCTACGTGGTGGACTTCGACGGCGACGTGCTGGCGACGGCGACGGCGAGCCTGCGCGAAGAGGTGACGGCCATCACCAGCGTGGCCAAGCCGGACGACGAGGTGGTGGTGCGCCTCGAGAGCGGCGGCGGCGCCGTGCCGCACTACGGCCTGGCGGCGGCACAGCTCGGGCGCCTCAAGGACAAGAAGGTCAAGGTGACGGTGTGCATCGACCGCGTCGCGGCGAGCGGTGGTTACATGATGGCGTGCGTCGCCGACACGGTCGCGGCGGCGCCCTTCAGCGTCATCGGCTCCATCGGCGTGGTGGCGCAGGTGCCCAACGTGCACCGCTTCCTCAAGCGGCACGACGTGGACGTGGAAGAGATGACGGCGGGCGAGTTCAAACGCACCGTGAGCCTCTTCGGCGAAGTGACCGAGAAGGGAAAAGCGAAGCTGCAGGAACAGCTCGAAGAGACGCACGCGCTCTTCAAGGCGTTCGTGAAGCAGCACCGCGGCGCGCTCGAGGTCGACAGGGTCTCGACGGGCGAGTACTGGCTCGGCACGCGCGCGAAGGAGCTCGGCCTGGTGGACGTGCTGACGACGAGCGACGACTACCTGACCGCCCGCGCGAAGACCGCGAACGTGTTCTGGGTGCACTTCCACCCGGCCAACAGTTGGCGCGAGCGCCTGATGGCCGGGGCCGCCGAGCTGTCCGAGCGGTTGGTCCTGCGACTCTGGAGTCGCGCGCAGCACCTGCGGCTGCAGTGAGCGCACGAAATGAAGATGCCGCCCCAGTCACCCGGGACGGCATCGGTGCTCGAAGCCGAGCGTGAGGCTCAGTAGTTCGAGTTGTTCTTCTCGCCGAACGTCGACAGCGTCTTCTTGGTGTCGACGCCAGCGGCCTTGAACGTCTTGGTGGCCGGGGTCACCGACTCTTCACCGGCGAGCGCGTCGGCCGAGGCGCCGAACAGTTTGCGAATGTTGTCGCCGAAGAGGGTGATGACGCCGATAGCGGCGATGGCGATGAGCGCGACGATGATGATGTACTCGGTCATGCCCTGACCGCGGGCTTTCTTCATCATCTGCTTCTTGTTCAGCTTCTTCATGTGGTGCTCCTCGGTCAGGCGCCGCTGGATGCGGTGCGTTCGGTTCGTGAGGAAGTATCGGCGGTGGCGCTGATCACGACCATCGGTCAGCAGGAGGATGCCTCCTCCCTGTGGGCGGCCGCACTACACCGAATGAATAGCGCTGGTTATGTGGCCGTCTGTGCGGTCGTTGCGTCGTCGTGAAAGAACCGGAGGTCCCATGCGGCTTCAGCTCCTCGTCCTCTTCGCCTCGCTCTTCGGCTCGGCCTGCGTCATTCGCAACCACTGCACACCGAACAACTGCAATGGCTGCTGCGACACGACGGGCATGTGCCTCGACGGAAACACCGCCGACGCCTGCGGGGCTCGCGGCGGCGCGTGTCAGGCGTGCATGGGCGCGACGTGTTCGGCAGGCGTGTGTCTCGGCGCCGGGACAGGCGCGGGTGGCGGGCTGGCGGGCGGAGCCAGCGGCGGTGGCACGGCGGGCGGCGCCTCAGGTGGTGGCGTGGCCGGGCCGACCTTCTCCGTCATCCTGCTGTGGAACTTCGCCGGGCAGACCTGCGCGCAGGCGGCCGTCTCGAACGTGGTGGTGAACCTCGCGAACACCCCGGTGAGGAACCAGACGTTCCGCTGCAACACCTCGGGCACTGACGGCGTGGTGGTGCAGGGCATCGCCGCAGGCACCTACACCGCCACCCTGGAGGGACGCGACGCGACCAACACCCTGCGCTTCCGAGGCACCACCCAGGTGCGCGTCATCGACCAGGACGTCTCGGCCCAGGTCCGCCTCGAGCGCGTCTCGGCAGGGCCTGGAGAGCTGGTGGTGAAGTGGACCTTCCCGCCGCTGGCCACCTCCAACTCGCCGACGTGCACACAGGCGGGCATCTCGACGGTGTCCGTGGCAGTGAACGGTGGGACTGCGCGCGAGGTGAGCTGCTCGACTGGTGAGGGCTCGGGTGCCGGCGTGCGCTTCACCAACGTGTCGGGCGCCGTGACGCTCGATGTCGCCGCCGCCGACTCGAACGGCTTCGTCTACTTCCGCAAGCGTGAGCAGGTGATGGTGGCGGGCCCCACGCCCTTCACCGCAGCCCTCGACTGGGACGTCGGCTCGTTGCCCGTGCGCTGGGAGTTCCGCGATGGCGTGGTGCAGACGTGCGCACAAGCGGGCGTGACGTCCATCTACCTCAACCTGCGCACCACCGTCGGCCAGCCCACGCTGCTGTACCCGAACGCCGGCGCCGAGGTGCCGTGCACCGACGCCATGACGGGCCAGGCCACCGTCTTTCCGTACCTGCCGCAGGGCACCTTCGACGTCTTCTTCCAGGCCGTGGGCACCGGCGGGAAGCTCTACAAGACGAACCAGGCGATGCCTCCGCAGGTGACCGTGCGCGCAGGGCAGTTCCCCGGGCTCACCGCGCAGACGCCGACGTACACGCTCACGCCGTAGGCCCGACGGGCTTCCTCCGCGCGCCCCGCTCGAGGCTCCACTTCAGCACCGGCGGCGTCACCATGGTGGTGACGATGACCATCACCACGACCGCCGAGAAGACGTTCGGGTCCACCACCTTCTGGCCCTGCACCGACAGGCTGGCGCCGATGCTCGCGAAGATGAGGCCGACCTCGCCGCGCGGCACCATGCCGATGCCGATGCTCAGGCGGTCGAGGCCCTTGCCCAGCGCCCCGAGCCCCGCCACCAGCTTGCCGAGAATGGCCACCACCACGAGCGCGCCCGCGAGGCCCAGCACGCCCGGCGCCGCGAAGGCCCGCACGTCGGTGCGCATGCCCATCAGCACGAAGAAGACGGGCACGAGGAAGTACGAGATGGGGTGGATCAGCTCCTCGAGGGTGTGCTGCTCCTTGTCCTTGAGGTCCTGGTAGTGCACGTCCTCGAGGATGAGGCCGGCCGCGAAGGCGCCGACGATGGGCGCGAGGCCGATGAGGTCTGACAGCCAGGCGAGCAGGAAACAGAAGCCCAGCCCAAAGGCGAGCAGCACCATGCGCGCCTTGAGCTGTGAGGCCACGGTGAACATGCGCGGCGACAGCCAGCGGCCGATGAGGAGCGAGCCGACGAGGAACGCGATGGCCTTGAGCAGCGTCAGCGCGATGTCGCTGACGGCGAGCGTGGTGCCGGCGTTCGCCGCGCCGATGACGCCCGTCACCACGGCGAGGATGACGAGGCCCATCACGTCGTCGATGACGGCAGCGCCCAGCACGATGCGCGCCTCGGGCAGCTGGCTCTTCTCGAGGTCCTTCAAGACACGGGCGGTGATGCCGACACTGGTGGCCGTCAGTGTCGCGCCGATGAAGATGTGCACGTACACGCTGCCCGACGGCAGCAACCACGACGACACCAGCCAGCCGAGCCCGAAGGGCGTCACGACGCCCAGCGTCGCCACCAGCAGCGCCGACAGGCCGACCTTCATCATCTGGCCCACGGTGGACTCGAGGCCGACCTCGAAGAGCAGGATGATGACGCCGATGCGCGCCAGCATGTCGAGGTGCACGTCCGTCGACAGCGCGCTGAAGTAGCGCAGCGGCCCGCCCCCGAGGGCCTCGAAGGCGAGCGACAGGTTGCCGAGGATGACGCCGACGATGAGCTCGCCGAGGACGGCGGGCTGACCGAGGCGCTGTGCGAGGTCGCCACCCACCTTCGCCAGCACGAGGATGATGGCCATCGCCAGCACGACGGGCGCGGCCGGGTCCGAGTGGCCTCCGCCTTCGGAGGCGAGAGAGGGCATCACGGCGGCGCCCACCGCGAGGCCAGCCAGGCGAGCGAACGTCTTCGGGCGAACCGGGGCAGCGCGCATGAGCGCGTGTCTCGCGACCCCGGGGGGACGAGTCAACCGAATCCGCCTCAGCGAGCGAGCCCGAGGTCGGTGAAGAGCGCCTGGGCGTGGCTGAGCGCCGCCCACACGTGCGCGCCCAGGCCCGGGCGCCGCGGGTACCACGGCGGCAACACCGGGTGGAGCGCCTCGTCGCGCGCTTCCGGAGCGAACGACGAGAACCGGGCTGGCATCGAAGCTGGCGCGCGGGACGAGAACACGGCGAGGTCAGCGGCCTGCACCAGCCTGCCAACGAGCCCTGCGCTTCCCCCGAGGCGTGCCTCGATGTCCTTCGCGTGGTGTTGCTGCACGAAGGTGGTGAACGGCGCCGGCAGCCCCCAGCGGGCACAGGCCTGCGCACCCACGTCCGCGTGGTCGAGGCCGCAGAGGGCACGCTCCCGGGCGAGCAGCTCGTCGAAGTCGGTCACCAGCGCCTCGTCGGCCTCCTCGATGACCTCGGGGACGACCTGGAACATGATGAAGCGGCCGACGTCGTGGAGCAGCCCGCACAGGTAGGCGTTCTCGGGGTCGAGCTGGCGCTCGGCGTGGGCGGACAGCACCCTGCTCAGGGCGGCGACCTCGAAGGCGTGCATCCACAGGCCCCGCTCGGCGTCGGTGCCTGGTGTGAAGAGGTGCACCACCGACATGGTGAGGATGAGGCTCACCGATTCCTTCGCGCCGAGGCGCACCACCGCGTCCTTCAGCCTGGTGATGGGCGACACGCCGCGGGTCACCACCGAGTTGGCGGCGGCGACCACCCGCACGGCGTAGTTCGGCTCGGTCTCGAGCAGCGCCACCAGCTCGTCGAAGAAGGTGGTGGCGTTCGAGTCGAGCGCCATCACGCGGGTGACGACGTGGGGCAACACCGGCAGGGAGTTCACGCGGCGAATCAACCGCTCCCGTGCTTCGACGCTCGCGCTCTTCTGGCTGTCCGTCACCGGTCGCCCGCCCCCTTGGAGACTCGAATCCTCCAGCACAACGGCAGCGACGGCAAGGCTGCCGGGAGCTCAGCGGCCGATTGCCTCGAAGCGGCCTCCAGGTGCGCGCAGGCCGTCATGCCTCGACCAGGCCAGGCGCCCGCCCACGAACGTCTGGTGGACGACCCCGCGAAGCGTCCGCCCGGCATAGGGCGTCAGCTTGTGGCGGTGCCGCACCTCGGCGGCCTTCACCTCGAAGGTCGCGGTGTCGTCCCACACGACGAGGTCCGCGTCGAAGCCCGGCGCGAGCTGCCCCTTGCGAGACGCCAGCCCCGCGAGCGCGGCGGGCGTCTGCGTGTTCCACCGGACCATCTGCTCGAGCGGGAGGCCTCGAGCGGTCGCGAGCGTCCACAGCACCGACAGCCCGAGCTGCAGGCCCGCGATGCCGCCCCACGCGCCGAGGAAGTCGCCTGTCTCGGGCTTCTTGAGCGCCGGCGTGCACGGCGAGTGGTCGGACACCACCATGCCGATGACGCCCTGCTCGAGGCCCTTCCAGAGCAGCTCGCGGTTCGACGCCTCACGAATCGGCGGCGCGCACTTGAAGTGGGTGGCCCCATCGCCGATCTCCTCTGCCGTGAAGGCGAGGTAGTGCAGGCAGGTCTCCGCGGTGATGGGCAGCCCTTCTGCCTGCGCCGCGGCGAGCAGCGGAATCGCCGACGCGCTCGAGAGATGCACGATGTGCGCGCGACAGCGGTGCTGGCGGACCAGCTCGATGATCATCGCCACGGCCTCGTCTTCGGCAGCCCGCGGGCGGGACCGCAGGTACGTCTCGTAGCGGCGCGGGTCGAGGCCCCGCACGTCGAGCTCAGCGCGCTCGAGCGGCCCTGGCGCCTCGGCGTGCACCAGCAGCACCCGGTCGAGGTCGCGCAGCACCGGCATGGCCGCGTCGAGGTCGGCGCGCGTCGACATGGGGAACTCATCGACGCCGGAGTGACAGGTGAAGCACTTGCACCCTGGAACGCCGAACCGCTGGAGGCCGGGCAGGTCCTTCGTGTTCCCCGGCACGACCCCACCCCAGAAGGCGACGTTCACGTGCAGTTGGTCGGCGAGCGCCTCGAGCTTGCGCTCGGCCGCGTCGGCGCTGGTGGTGGGTGGAATCGAGTTGAGGGGCATGTCCACCACGGTGGTGATGCCGCCGGCGGCCGCAGCCTCCGTCGCGGTGCGGAAGCCTTCCCACTCGGTGCGCCCGGGCTCGTTGATGTGTACGTGGGAGTCCACGAGGCCCGGCGTCACCAGCAGGTCGTTCGCGTCGATGCGCGTCGCGCTCGCGGGGGCAGCGGCGTCGAACGCGGTCACCGCGGTGATGCGGCCGTTGGCGACGTGCAGCGCCGCGGGGCCCACGCCGGTCGGCAGCAGCACGCGCCGGCCGCGGATGATCAACTCGGGGGTGGACATGCGGCCATCAAAGCCGAAGCGCGGCACGCGAGCACGGACTGCCGCGCGTCCCAGACCGCGGCGGAGAAGCCCGTCGGCCCTTCGAGCGCAGCGGCGACACGCGTTCCTGCCGCCCTGGAAGCGCGGGCTGGTGGACCGCAGCCGGCGCTCCAGATTGAGGCTGGCCTTTCCCTTCTGGTACGTGCCGCACCGTGGGCGTCGTCTTCCTCACGGCCGTCATGTTCACCGCTCCGGCGTCGCTCGAGCTCGAGTGGAGCGTGCCGACCGGCTGTGCCGACGTCAACGTCGCTCGCGCGCGCATCGGTCCCCTCTCCGGACGCGCCTCGGCAACCATCGTCGAACACGCGACCGGGTGGCAGCTCGTCGTCGAGGTGGCCAACACCGAGCGGCGCCTGAGCACCACGCGCTGTGAGGAGGCGGTGGACGCCGCGGTGCTGATCATCAAGCTCGCGCTCGAGCCGACGACGGTGGCTCCTGCCGCGCCCTCGGTCCCTGACCCGGCTCCTGCGCTCGTCGCGCCCACGGCTGCACCGCTCACCTTCCAGCTCGGCGCGAGCGCCAGCATCGTCCTCGGCTGGCTCCCGCAGCCGCTCGTGCGTTTCGGCGCGGCCTTCAGCGCTCGGGGAGAGCACGTCGTGGTGATGGCAGAGCTCCAGACCGGGCTTCCCCAGCGCTACCCCATCGAGGGCACGGCGGGTGGGGAAGCCATCGTCCACCCACTCGCCGACCTCAGCGCCGGCGTCTGCTGGGCGGTCCCAGTGGGGCGCGTGCGGGTGGCGCCGTGCGGGCGCGGCGGGTTCACGGCGCTCTCGGTCGCGGGTGCGCAGCTCGCCGTCTCCCGGCAGGCCGTCGTGCTCGTTCCCCACGGTGGCCCGGGCCTGCGAACGACCGTCGAGCTCACTTCCTGGTTGGAGGCGTCGCTGACGGGCTGGGCCCGCTTCAGCTCGTTCCCCGTCGTGTCGCTCGAGGGATCACGCGAGGTTCTGCGAGGCAATCTCCTCAGCGGCGACCTCGCGCTCGGAATCGGCGGTGTCTGGTGACGGATTCCAGCCGGCCCGGCCATTCACCGCGCGTGCAGCTCACTGAGGCTCTCGGCTCGATGCCAGTGGACGCAGCGGTCGTCGATTTCGACGCGCTCTACGAGTCCACCGTCGACTTCGCCTTCCGGGTGTTGAGCCGCATGGGGGTTGGCGAGGCCGACCTCGATGATGCCCTTCAAGACGTCTTCCTCGTCGCCCATCGTCGGCTCGGGTCGCTGCGCCCTGGCGTGCGCCCGTCGAGCTGGGTCGCTGGCATCGCCGTCAAGGTGGCGCACGACTACCGCCGTCGGGCCGCGCGCAAGCCAGGTGAAGCTCTGGACCCGCTCTCCAACACGCTCGAGACCAGAGACGGCCAACCCGAGCGTTCAGCGATGGTGAGCGAGGGTGTGCGGGCGGTGAACCAGTTCCTCACCACCCTGAGCCCGGTCCTGCTCGAGGTCTTCGTGCTCGCCGAGCTCGAGCAGCAATCGGCCCCGGAGATCGCCGAGGCGCTCGCCGTTCCCGTCAACACCGTCTACTCCCGGGTGCGGCTCGCGAGAGGACACTTCGAGCGCTTCGTCGAGCAGCTGACTGGAGGTGGCGCATGACGTCGCAACGCGATCGCGCGACGCAGTACCTGGAGGAGGCGCGGGCGCACCAGCCCAGCCTCGACCCTCGGCGTCGCGAGCACCTCAAGCAGGCGGTCCTCGCGGGCGTGGCAGGCGCGACCGTGGCGGCGTCGAGCGCGAGCGCGGCCGGTGGGTGGTTCGCGGGCGTCGGCGTCAAGGTGGTGCTCGGCGTGACCGCAGCCGCGGTGGGCTCAGGCCTCACCTATGGAGTGATGAGGTTGGCGCCGGTGGTCGCGGCCGAACCTCCGAGCGTTGCGGGACAGGGAGCGACTGCTCAGGCGGCCGAGCCAGTGGTGCCTGCGCCCGTCGCCGAGCCAATGGTGCCTCTCGCCCTCGCCGAGCCAGTGGTGCCTCTCGCCCTCGTCGAGCCGGCGGTGGCTGAGCCCGTCGCCGAGCAGGGCCCTCGAGCGGCGCAGCGCCCGATGCGGGTCATCGAAGCAGAAGCACGGCCGAGCCTGGCCCCAATCCGCGCCGCCGCCGAGGAGACGCCGCCCATCATGCCGTCGTCGAGAGAGCCGGCGACGAAGCCTGTTGGCGACCGGCCAGCAGAGGTCGCCACCTCGCCAGGCACCCGCCACCCGTCAGCCTCGGCGGCGACAACGGCGCTCGACGAAGAACTCGCCCAGCTGCGCAAGGCCATGGCGCTGCATGAAGCCGAGGACGAGACCGGCGCGGCGGCGGTGCTCGCCGCATACGAAGACCGGTTTCCACGGGGCCTCCTCCGCGTCGAGGCGCTCACCCTGCGCGTCCTCGTCGCCTGCGCACGTGGCCGCACCGACGAAGCTGACGATGTCTGGCGCCTCCTCGAGCGCGAAGCGCCTCACGTGTTGTCCACGCCACGCCTGCAGCAGTCCTGCGCGCATCACTGACCTCTCTCAGGAGCCACGATGAAACCAACCGTCTTTCCGACGTTGTGCACCCTTCTGTTGCTCAGCGTCCTCGCTGCGGCCTGCGGCATTCCCATCGACATCGGGTCTGGTGACGGAGGCGGACCCGGCGCGACGTCCGGCGGCGCGGCGGCTGGCGGTGTCCCCACGGGCGGAGGCACGGCAGGCGGGACGGTCACTGGTGGCGGATCGGGCGGCGGCGGTGGAGGAACGGCCGGCGGTGGTGCGAGTGCTGGCGGCGCGGCCGGTGGAGGGACGGCTGGCGGGCTCACCGGAGGCGGTGCGAGCGCGGGCGGCTCCGCGGGCGGAGGGACGGCGGGCGACGGGGGCGTGATGACGGCCTTCGCTCAGGTGGACCGGACGATGCTCGAGTTCGGTGAGCAGTTTGGAGAAGGCGTCGCGGTGGGCACGCGCGTCACCGAGACGCTCCTGGTTCGCAACAGCGGTGCGCTCCCCTTCACCTTCGCCACCAGCTTCACCGGCTCGCCGCTCTTCGTCATCGACTCGGCGCCCGATGGAGGGTCGGTGCCAGCCCGGGGCATGGGCTACGTGCGTGTCCGCTTCGGGCCCGCAGACGGAGGCTGGAGCGGCACGACGGCGAGCTTCACCGGCGCCCTGGTGGTGACGACCTCGGCGCCCAATCTCCCCTCCATCTCCATTCCGGTCAGCGCCAGGGCGGTGAAGCCATGATGACGATGCTCGTTTCTCTCTACCTCACCCAGGCCTCGGCGAACCCCGAGTGCACGTCGAGTCAGAGCTGCAGCCGGCCCAGCGTCTCGCGCTCGGGCAACCTCGCCTCGTGGGCGAGCTACGTGGGTGAGCTCGGCACCCTCTCGTACGAGGATGACGCTGACGCTGACGGCCGGCCCGACTCCGCCGACAACTGCCGCTTCGTCTCGAACCGAGACCAGCTCGACGGCGACGGCGATGGCGTGGGGGACAGCTGCGACAACTGCGCGGCCAACTCGAACGTCGGCCAGCTCGACCAGGACGGTGACGCCATCGGAGACGTCTGCGACAGCGATCTCGACGGCGACGGCGTGCTGAACGCGCTGGACAACTGCGCGGCGCTCCCGAACCCGACGGTGGGTGGCGTCCAGCCGAACCTCGATGGCGACGTGTTGGGCGACCGCTGTGACGACGACCTCGATGGCGATGGCTTCTCGAACGCGCTCGACCTCTGTCCGCGGTTCCCCTCGGCGAACAACGTGGCCCAGCCGGGCCAGACCTGCAGCCTCGACGGCGACCTCGACGGGGTCCCCGACCACGCCGACAACTGCCCTGGGACTCAGAACACGAACCTCACCGACACGGACCTCGACGGGCTCGGAGACGTGTGCGACGCCGACGCCGACGCCGACGGAGTCCGGGACCCGGTCGACAACTGTGCGCGCGTCGCCAATCGCGCGCAGACCGACGCTGATTCCGACGGCGTCGGTGACGCCTGTGACGCGGTCTTCTGTCTCGTCATCGACCCGAGCAACAGAGCTGACTGCCTCGACCCGCAGGGGCCGTTCCGCGTGCACTCCGGCGGGTCGGTGCAGTTGCTGGTCGGAGAGCGGTTTCGGCTCCCGTTGTTCGCCAACCGCAACGGCGTGGCGATCCGGTATCAGTGGGTGGTGACTCAACGGCCGGCCGGCAGCTTCGCCCAGCCGCTCCTGGCCTCGGGCACTGCCTCGGCTTCGCGGGCGTTCGCGTACGCGTACCCGTTCGGCGAGGTGCCCTCATTCGCGGCAGATCGGATGGGCCTCTATCAGCTCCAACTGCTCGCCGAGCTGGTCTTCCCAGACGCCGTCTACCCAGCGGTCACGCAGTCCGTCCACACGCTGAACTTCGACGCGCGTTGACAGGCCAGCCCTCGACCCGCACGCGCCGGCGTCGATGGGCTCATGGCCGAGGTGACGCGCACTCGCCTGCGGCGGCATGCCGATCGACCTGTCCTTCTTCGTCGAGCTCGTACCTCGATCACCTTCGCGCAGCGCGGAGCGAGCCGCCGACCTTCCTGGGCCCGAGCTGGTTCTGGGAGAGGTCGAGCACCTCGAAGTGCCGAAAGGCGTCGGCGTGCTCGAGGAGTCAGCGTCGGTGAGCACGCCCCTGGAGAGGTCGAGGTGGCGCAGCCGCTTCAGAAGCGCTCGGCACGCAAGAGCGCAAGCAGCGAACGAAGCGGGCGAGGGTGAGGTCGAAGAACTGACGCCTCGCCGAAGGAAGCTGTCCGCGTCTCACGTCACTTGCAGCTCACGGCCGGGTCGCGGCGACAGCCAGACGGGTCAGGCGGCGCTTCCTTCATGCACGTCGACCCGCTCTTTCCGCCCATCAGACACCGCATGAACGCGCCGCTGCAGCGGTCGGCGGCAGCCGGTGATGGGCAGGTGTAGCCCGCGCCATTCACGCAGCACGTCGCCGACGCACTCACGCCCGAGGACGGTGAGGCAGCGGGAGCTGGCTGATTCGTGCCACTGACGACGTCGAGGCCGCGGTCGACCACGTCGAGCGCTTTTCCGAACGTCTCGAGAGGCGACGGCCCGGGCGGGGGTGGCGCAGGTGGTGGAGCCGGGGTGGCCCGTTCGGGAAGCGGCGGCGCGTTCATCGGAGCGGCCGCTGGCGAAGGCGCGACTACCCGAACCGGCTCGGGAGCCTTCGGCGTACAACCCGTCGTGCAGATGGCGAGCGTCTTCGCGCAACGCTGTTTGCACGGCGCTCCCGCGATGGGCCCACACTGCGTCTTGAGACAGTACGTGTTCTGCGTGGCGCACGAGGCTTTGCACTGTGCGAGCTCTTCGGGTGACTTCTGCACCACCCCCGGCACGCCCGCGTCGACGACGGCGTCGCTCAGCTCGTACGGCGACCACTGCTGGCCGTCGCACTTGAGCAGCCGCGGCTTCTGGCCCGGCCCCAGGTCGAACAACAACGACGCGCGCTCGGTGTTGCAGACGGGCGCCTGGGCAGCGGCGGTGACGGCCGTGAAGGAAGACAACGCGACGACCTTCAGGAGCGCTCGCATTCCTGCTCGACCCTCGGGCGATGGCATGTGCGCAAGGACGAACGAACGCGGGCGCGATTCAGAGGTGGTCGTCGGGGGTCTCGCCGGCCCGTCGAACTCACTGGGCCGCCAGCTCCTCCGTGGCTGGTCCACGCCGCCGACCGGCTGTCGCCGAGCCAGCGCGAAGGTGCCCGATGACTGAGGCGCGCCGGTGAGGCGGTGCTACGGTGCCGCCGCCATGGCTGACGATACGCCGTCTCTCGGGGACAAAGTCCGGTACCAGGTCGACCGCTTCCTCTCGTGGAGCCCGATGGCCCGCTTCGTCGGGCTCTTCGGGCTGTCCTTCATCCTCGTGCTGGCCTGTGCCGTGCTGGCGAAGCTGGTGATGCCGCCGCCCGAAGAGGCTGGCGAGACCTTCGACCTGCTCGAGGCGATGTGGTGGGCGATGACGCGCGTCGCCGACGCCGGCACCATGGGCGACGACAAGGGCACGCTGGTGCGCTTCATCGCGACGCTCGCCACGCTCTCGGGCGTCGGCGTGGTGGCGCTGCTCATCGGCCTCGTGTCGAGCACCATCGGCGACAAGATCGAGGATCTACGCAAGGGCCGCAGCCCCGTCATCGACGAGCAGCACACGCTCATCCTCGGGTACAACGAGAAGGTCTTCGCCATTCTGCGCGAGCTGCGCGAAGCGAACTCGAACCTGTCGAGCGCGAGCATCGTCATCCTCTCCGAGACCGACAAGGAAGAGGTCGAGACGGCGGTGAAGGAGCGCATGGGCGACATGGGCCCGACCCGCGTGGTGGTGCGTCAGGGCAGCTGCTTCTCGGTGCACGACCTGCGCAAGGTGGGCGCGGGCCGGGCGAAGAGCATCATCGTCCTCGCGGACGAAGAGGCTGAGGGCGCCGATGACGCGCAGGACATGGCGGCCATCAAGACGCTGCTCGCGCTGCGCCGCATCCCCGGGGCGCTCACGAAGAACCACGCCGTCGTCGAGCTGCTCGACTCGTCCCGTCGCACGGTGGTGGAGCAGCTCGGCGCGGGCGGCGTCGAGGTGGTCGCGATGGCCGAGACGCTCTCGCGCATGATGGTGCAGACGGCGCGGCAGAACGGGCTCGCCGCGGTGTACCGCGACCTGCTCACCTACGAGGGCAGCGAGTTCTACTTCACGCCCGCCGGACCGCTGGCGGGCAAGGAGTACCGCGAGGCGCAGTGGGCGACGAAGGACGCGGTGGTGTGCGGAGTGCGCCGCGCCGAGCAGGGCAAGGCGCCCGTGTGCACGTTGAACCCGCCCGAGGACTTCCTGCTGCAGGACGGCGATGAGCTGCTCGTCATCGCCGAAGACGACGACAGCTTCTCGCTCACCGCACAACACCAGCCCACGGTGCCTGAGGGCTTCGCCGGCGCGCAGCCGACGACGCGCAAGCCCGAGCGGCTGCTCATCTGCGGCATGAGCCCCCGGCTCGGAGACATGCTGCGCGAGTTCGACAACTACGTGCTGCCGGGCTCCGAGGGGTGGCTGATGCCCGGTCAGGACAAGGACGGCTTCACCACCTTCATCAAGGAGCAGGTGGGCGGCCTCAAGAACCTGAAGCTCAAGTTCGTCGAGGGCGACCCGACCTCCCCCGAGTCGCTGCGCCGCGTCGTGTCTCCAGACTTCATGGTGGCGATGGTGGTGGCCGACACCACGCGCGCCACCGACGAGGCCGACGCACGAACCGTCATCACGGTGCTGCTGCTGCGCGACCTGTTCCGCGCCTTCAAGGACAAGAAGCCCCGCATCATCTCCGAGATCCTCGACCCGCGAACGAAGGACCTGCTCGAGCAGGACTACGGCGCAGACTTCGTGGTGTCGGCCGAGATGACGTCGATGCTGCTCGCGCAGGTGTCCGAGCGCCGAGAGCTCAACGCCGTGTTCGCCGACCTGTTCGACTCGGACGGCAACGAGATCTACCTCAAGCGCGCGGCCTGCTACGCGCTGCTCGGCTACACCACGCCGTGGCTCACGGTGCAGAAGGTCGCGCGCATGCGGGGCGAGGTCGCGCTCGGGTACCTGAAGCTGGGCGGCACGCCCCTCATCAACCCGCCGCAGGGCGAGGCCGTCATCTTCGCCGAAGAGGACCGCGTCATCGTCATCTCCGAAGATGACAGTGAGGCGATGGGTGATGAGCGTGGTGGCACGTTGGCAGAGCCTCCCTCGGCGCCCCTGGCCGCCCCAGTCGCTGCGGCCACCCCCCAGCCGAGCGTCGCGCACGAGACCAAGACGCCCGGCCCTGCCCGCTCGGCGTTGCTGCCGCCCGAGCACCAGAAGGCGCCAGACACGAAGCCCGTCTCCGCCGGCCCGCGGGTCGAAGGGCCCAGCACCATGCCGCGCCCGCCTCTGCCCCAGAAGCCGAAGAGCTGACCGGCGCGAGCTGCGTACCTCACCGGCCGCGCCCGGTATCCGCGTTGTTCAGCCGATTGGACACCCGACGGCGACGGTCCGCGTCACTTCAGGTTGTACTTGAAGGGGTACGCCCCCTCGCGGGCGGGGCCGGTGTTCACCGGGAAGCGCAGCTGCATCACCTTCTTCGTCACGCAGGCCTCCACGGCGGGAGAGGACGCCGGCAGCGTCACCTTCACCCCGCGCGGCACTCCGTCGGGTGGAATGGTGAGCCCGATGGAGACCTGCCCGCTGGGGGGGATGGTCGCGGCCCCCTTCTCGAGGCACGCGGTGATGGCTGGACGGGCCCTGGTGAAGACCTTGTTCACCATCTCGGGCGTGAGGGTGACCGGCTTCACCTTCGGAGTCACTCGCACAGACGTCCCCGCGCCCGCATCAACCACCGGCGCATCGACGACGACAGCCCCCGCGTCAGCCGGCTCGTCCTCGACGAGCAGGCCAGCGTCCTCAGGCAGCACACCAGCGTCCACCTCCACGAGCGCGAGGGGCGGGAGCGCCGGCACGTCGGGCGTCGGCAGCACCACCGGAGGCTGCTCGTCCGGCACCTTCGTCACCCGCCAGATGCCTCCACCGACGAGCGCGACCGCCACCACTCCGGCGGCGAGCAGAGGCGCCTTCGACGACCGCTTCGGCTCATCTCCCTTGAGCACCGCGCGCAGCTCGTCGCGCACCACGTCCATCGTCGGTGGGCGCAGGTCGCGGCGCTTCTGCAGGCAGCTCTCCACCAGCCTGGCCAGCCGCTCTGGAATGGCTTCGCCCGCCGGCGTGCGCGATGGCAGCGGGGCGTAGGGCTTCGTGATGATCTGCACGGCGATGTTCACGAACGTGGGCGCGTCGAACGGGAAGTGTCCCGTCAACAACCGGTAGAGGATGACGCCCACCGCCCACACGTCGCTGCGCGCATCGACCTCTTCGCCCTGCGCCTGCTCAGGCGACATGCAGATGGGCGTGCCGATGATGGCGCCCTCGGTCGTCGACACCATCGCCTTGCCATCGGTGTCGGTGAGCTTCGCGACGCCGAAGTCGAGCACCTTCACGTAGTCGCGGTTCCCACCACGCTCGATGAGCATGATGTTGTCGGGCTTCACGTCGCGGTGGACGACGCCCACGCGGTGGGCCGCCGCCAGCGCGTCGGCGACCTGCTCCACCGCGCCCAGGCCTCGCGCCAGCGGCACCGGCCCCGCCTCCATCAGGTCGCCGAGCGTGCGGCCGTGCAGGAACTCCATCACGCAGTAGACGACCGACGGCCCCCTGGGCCCGGGCTCCTGCACGAAGTCGCTGATCTCCACGATGTGCTCGTGGTTGATCTGATTCACGGTGCGCGCTTCCTGGAAGAAGCGCTGCACGAGCTCGGGGTTCTGGTACTGCTCGGGGCGCAGGACCTTGATGGCCGCGAGCCGCCCCAGCGCCTGGTGCTTCGCGCGGTAGACGGTGCCCATCGAGCCCTGGCCCAGCACCGCCTCGAGCGTCCACGGGCCCAGCGACGTACGCGTGAAGGCCTGCTCGGCGACCAGCTTCGGGCCCGACATGAGCGTCTTGTCGAGGCGCACGAGGGCCCGCTTGAGCTCCGAGAGGTTGGCGAAGCGCTTCGCAGGGTCTGGCTGCAGGCAGCGCTCGACGACGGCCTGCAGGTGCGCAGCGGAGGCAGGCAGCGGGCCCCCGTCGAACTGGCGGCCCAGAATCGCGCGGGCCAGCAGCGCTCCCATGGCGAACACGTCAGAACGCGGCGTCGGCGCGCTCCCCGTGCGCTCGGGCGCCGAGAACCCCAGCACCGGCAACGCGTCGGGCACCACCGCTTCGACCTGCCGTCCGAACAGCGTCACCCGGTTCGGCGCGACGTCGCCCAGCGTCTCCTGCTTGCCCTTCTCGAAGCGGTCACAGAGCGCCCAGACGACGCGCACGGCCTCGTCTGGCGGCAGCGGCCCTTCGCGGAGGCGCTCCTCGAGCGTGATGCGTCCGTCACCAGACATGTCGCGCGGTGACTGTAGCCCGAAGCGCCGGGGAGCGAAGGTTTCAGCGTCAGCGCTTGAGGCGCCGCAACCAGTAGGCCTCGGTCTCGCCGGTGACGACCCGGAAGAGCACCGTGTCCACCGCGCCGACCTTCACGGAGAAGCGGCCCGCGTCATCGGGGCGCACCAGCTTCCCGTTGATGAAGAGCTGTGACTGCCGCGGCGCCACGCCCGAGGCCTTCGTCTCGGCGGTCGCGCGCTCCCCGTTGGCGGGGTGGTCGATGAGCAGGGAGGTGCGCGCGTTGTCGTACTGCACGGCCAGCTTGTTGTAGCGGGCGCCCGCCTTCTCGACCCCGTTCGCGTCGAGCGCCGAGGCGGACCAGAGGTACTCGCCTTCCTCCAGCGCGCCTGACTCGAGCACGAGCCTGGGCTCCTGCACCCGGCGATCGACGAGCGGGGCCTTGTCGATCTCCGCCGCGCGAGAGAGCCGGAAGCGCCACGCCTTCACGTCGGGCTGCGGCGTGAAGACGAAGGTGAGGGCCGGCACCTTCGACTGGTAGACGACGGTGGCCTTCTTGCCGGTCTCGGCCACCGTGTCCGAGCGGGTGGCGGTGTCCCTGGCCGAGGAGAGGTCCGCGGGGAAGTCGATGCGACCCTGCCTGCCGGCCTGCCCCTGTCCGTCGAAGAGGCGGTAGTAGAGCGGTGTCCGGCCCTGCACGGGCACCACCACCTGCTTGCCGACGGGCCCCGCGATGAGGGGAGTGGCGAACTCGGGGTCACGCGCGAGCTGCAGGCGGTTCACCTCGTCGGGAAAGACGATGCCCAGGTCCTTCACCTCTGCGTGGACCCGCACGCGCGAGCCAGCGGTCACCACCAGGCCCGGCTTCACCGCCGGCGCCGGCGTCACCACGTCGCCTTCCACCAACACGGCCTCACCGGCCTTCACGGTGGTGGCCTTCCCCTTCACGGTCAGCGCGACCTCGCCCGAGCGTGCCTCGAGCCGCCGCTTCTTGCCCTGCCTGGTGACGACCACGGTCGCTTCGTTGCCGCCGGCCACCGTCACCTCGTCGAGCTCGACGCCGCCAGCGCCTTTGCCGTCGAACTGCAGCGTGAGCGGGCCGATGACCTTCGTGAGCGCCACCACCGGCTGTGCCCCGGCGGTGCGGCTCCCCTCGGAGACGCCGCTCGTGCCCGCTCCCAGGCTGACCCGGACGTGCGGGCCTTCGAGGTGCGCGGAGGAGCCGGCGGGAACCTGAAAGGCGGTGCCGGCGGCCAGGGCTTCCTGCGGCTGCGCCGGCGAGTAGCGCTTCTCGCCGGGCCGCTTGAGCTGCGGGCGCCCGCGCTCCACCACCAGCGCGACGGAAGCCGGCGCGTCCACAGGCGGCTTCGGCGGCGCCTCGACGAAGCGGAACTCGCCTCCGAGCACCTCGACCTTCTGACCCGCCGCGACGCTCTGCGCGCCGGCGTCAGGCTCGAAGAAGGTGAACTCGCCGAGCGTCACCTCGGCCGACAACCCGCCGTCGATGACGCGCAGCCGCCCCGCCTGGCCGGGCACGACGTCGCCGAAGGGCGTGCGCACGCGCCCCCAGCCTGCCCCGCCCTCGTCAGAGAAGCTGAACTCTCCCTCCGACAGCTCGACGTTGGTGAGCTTCGGGCCGACGCGGAAGCGGGTCTCTTCTCCCAGCTCGAGCTCGCGCTTCTGGCTGTCGCGCAGCACCGCCCGGCTCGCCGGCCCCGTCGTCACCACGTCGCCCTCGAAGACCGGCCCCGCGCCAGCTCTCGTCACCCCTCCGTCGCGCTCGAGGTCCACCGCGCCCTCGATGGTGATGAGGGTCGCGACGGGGGCGGCGGGCACCGCGGCGAGCGGCGTCAGGTCTGGCTTCGGCGCCTCTGGGGGCGGACCGCCTTCGGGGCACCCCGCGAGCGACGCCGCCAGCACCGCCGCCCACCAGAACCGGCTCATCGCGTCTTCTCGAGCTCGATCTGGAAGATGGCCTGGTCTCCGTCGGCCACCTCGACGGCGCGTGTCTGCGTCACGTGCTTCGGCGCCTCGATGACGAGGGTGTACTTCCCGCCGGCGACGTCGAGCTCGAAGCGGCCATCGGCCTTCACGGCCTGTTTGAGCTTGAGCTCGACGATGCGCACGGTGGCCTTCGCGACCGGTCCGGACGCGCTCGAGATGATGCCGCGGACCTTCGCCCTGGCGCGCTGGGCGACCGGCTCGAGCGTGACGTCCAGGGTCGCGGTGGCCTCGGGCGCGACCTGCACCACCTCGTCGGCAGGCGCGTAGCCGTCGAGCGTCACCTTCACCTTCACCGGGCCCGGTCCCGCGCTCTCGATGGTGAAGGCGCCGGTCGCCGAGGTGCTGACGGACTCCTTCCCTGCCGGCGTCACCTTCGCGCCCGCGAGGGGCTTGTCGGGACCAGCGCGCACGGTGCCGGTGATGCGACCGGGCCCGGTGGGGCGGGTGAGGACGAGCGCCACCTCGACGGGGACACCGGGCGTCACCACCACGTCCTTCCTTGCTTCCTTGAAGCCTCCCGCCGCGGCGGCGACCGTCGCTGGCCCCGGCGCCAGGCCCTCGAGCGCAAAGGCCCCGGCGTCGTCCGTCGTCGTCGAGTGACCCTGGCTCGTCACCGAGGCCCCCACGACGGCCGTTCCGTCAGCGCTGGTGACGCGGCCCACCACCGAGGGCGCGCCTGCGGGCTTCCCTGCGTCCACCGGGGGGCTGCGGCGGCCCACGAGCGATGGCCCCAGGCCAGCGCGCCAGAGGGTCTCGGTGCCCTGGGTGAGGATCGGCCCGCGGTGCGAGCCGTACTGCACCTCAGCGGAGAGCGCGACGCCGAGGTCGAACGGGCCCAGCTCGAGCAGGCCGTAGCGCACCTGGACGAAGCCATTCACGGTGAAGCCGGTGAGCTCGATGAGGCTGTACTCGGCGCGGGCCGACAGGAGCAGCGACAGGCGCCTCATCGGGTCCAGCGTGACGGTGGCGCCCACCACGGGCCCGGTGGTCGCGGCGAAGATCGGGTTCGCGAGGCCGTCGGCCGTCGGGCGGATCAACGCGACGCGGCCAGCGCTCCAGCCCAGGTGTGCCTCGAGGCCGACGACGGCGCTGGGGTTCCACCGCAACGCCACGGTCGGCGCCGCCCGGACCGTCTGCTGTGGAAACACCCGCCGGTCGGTGGCGTCGGAGCGGGTCACCCCGACCAGGTCCGATCGCAGCTCGAGGCCGAAGCCGAGGAACTGGCGGGGGAAGTGGGCTGCCGAGAGGTGCAGAGAGAAGAACGCCGGCCGTCCAGCGCCCGCCACCTGCGCCACGTCGCTGTCGAAGCGCTGCGTCGTGTTCCGGCCATTGGCGCCGATGGTCGCGAAGGCGCGGGTGTGCACCCACTCATCGGGGTGGAGGGCACTCGTCTGCTGTGCAGCGGCGCTGCCCCCGAAGAGCAGCGCGAGAGTGACGAACAGTCGCACGGACGAGGGAACGGTAGCACGGGCTCTGTCGGGCACATCGCCCGGAAAGCGCTGGCCTGCTATCTGTGTGCTTCCGAATGTCACTCGCGCTGCTCCTCTCGGTGGTGGTGGCGCAGGGTCGCGTCGGCGCTGCCGGCACGCTGGGAACGGCCCGGTCCCACCACACCGCGACGGTGCTGCCCGACGGTCGGGTGCTGGTCGCCGGAGGCCGCGGCCAGTCGGCCACCGAGACGCTGGCCAGCACCGAGCTCTACGAGCCGTCGTCCAACACGTGGAGCCCCGGGCCACCCATGACGACGGCGCGCGCGGGCCACACCGCCACCGCCCTGCTCGACGGACGGGTGCTGGTGGTCGGCGGCACGGCTCCCGCGGCGGACGGCGCGAGCCGCTTCGAAGCCCTGGCGTCGGCCGAGGTGTTCGACCCGAAGAAGCGCTCGTGGACGGTGGTGGGCTCCCTCTCCGAGGCCCGCAACGGCCACTCCGCGACGCGCCTGGCTGATGGCAGCGTGCTCGTCATCGGCGGCGCCCGGCCCGTCCACGTGCACCTGGACTCCGCCGAGCGCTTCGACCCGAAGACGAACGCCTTCTCCTCACGCCGGCCGCTCGCGCAGGGCCGCTGGCTGCACGAATCGGTCGCGCTCAAGGACGGCAGCGTGGTGGTGCTGGGCGGGCGCTCGAACCAGGTGCCTGGTGACGCGGGAACACCCGTGCCGAGGCCCGGCGTCGCAGTGGCGACCGTCGAGCGGTACGACGTCACAGGCGGCGTCTGGCACCCGGTCCCCGAGATGACGGAGCCACGCCAGCGGACAGCCGTCGTGAGTGACGGAGACCGCGTCATCGTCTTCGGGGGCCAGACGACGACGATGTCCACCAACTACGTCGAGTGGTGGGAGCCGGGAGGCGAGGGGTGGCGCCAGTCGAAGAGCCACCTGTCGGTGCCCATCGCTGGCCACACTGCCACGCTGCTGCCGGCGGGTGACGTGCTGGTCGCTGGCGGCGAACCCCCGACGGCGGTGGACACGGCGCGGGTGCAGCGCTGGGAACACGACGCGCAGCGCTGGTGCCTCGCCGGTCAGCTGAAGACGTCGCGGAAGGCCCACACCGCCACGCTGCTCAAAGACGGCTCGGTGCTGTTCGCGGGCGGAACCTCTGCGGGCATGCCCGAGGCGACGGCGGAGCGGTGGTTCCCGACGAAGGGCGCCTGCGTCGAGCCGTAGCGCCGGCCGGCTCAGAACGTGAGCGCGAGGGCTCCCATCGCGCCGCCGGGCACGGGGGCGAGGGAGAGCCGCGGCCGCCCCGCCTCCTCGGAGCGCTCCAGCAGCGCAGCGCCGTGCGACACCTCGAGGAAGAGCGGGACCCCGAAGACGGTCGCGAAGACGCCGGCAGCTCCAGCGAAGAGCACGGTGGCGTCGGCGCGTGGGTCGCGAAACGGGCCGAACGCGCCTGCGAACGCCCCGGCGACGGCGCCAGCGCCTGCCGCCCCCGCGATGGCGAGGGAGGCGAGCCAGCCGAGCCAGGCCCAGCCGGCGGTGCCGCGGCCACCGAGGCCCCGGTGCACGGCGAGCGGCACCAGCGGCGCGAGGGAGGCCGTGACGACGCCGAGGCCGAGCGCGAGCGCCGAGGAGTACGTGAGCGCGCCGAGACCGATGGAGAGCAGCGCGCCGACACTGAGGGTGCCGAGCATGCTGAGCGTCGTCGCGACGAAGCGCCCGGTGCGGACCGAGAGGAAAGGAGCCTCCTCGAGCGCTTCGTGTCGGGCCTCGAGCGCCAGCACCGTGACGCCCACTGCCACAGCCGAGGCCGCGAGGACGACGGGCCACGCCGGCCGGAGCGGGTCCGAGGGCGGAGCGAGCGCCAACGAGACGAACAGCAGCAAAGTACCGAGCGCGAGGCCCCCGATGGCGCCGCCGACCGCAGCGCCCGGGCTCAGCTCTCCGCCCAGCAAGGCCCACCCGGCGGTCGCCCCCGCGATGGACGTGATGGACGCCAGCAGCCCGAGGACGAGGGAGGGAGCCGGGGAGCAGAAGCCCACGCATGACTGCGTCGCCATCACCAGCACGGGCAGTGCCGCACCGATGGCCCCGCCGACCAGCGCTCCGGTGAAGCGCGCCACCGCGCCATCGGACCAGAAGTCATGCGCTCCGGCCCTGCGGACGAAGCGCTCGGGCTCTGGCACCCGCTGCAGTGGGTACCGCGGCAGCTCGAGGTCGCCGGCCTCTCCGACGGTGCCGCCAGGGTGTCCGAGCGTGACGAGGGCGAGGGCGAGCGCGAGCATCGGTTCATCCAACCACGACGTGGGAGCCGTCGCCTTCGAGCCGGGGAGGCGGGCCCGCGAGCTGTTCGACGCGCGCGATGAGCGCGAGCCACTGCTTCGGGGCCGCGAGGTGCACCACGTGCGGCTTCGGCCACGACTCGACGACGAGGTCAGGCTTGAGCGCCTTCGCGCGCGCGAGGTCGTCATCATCCATCGCGCCGACGAGGCCCAGCTCGGGGTCGCGGAAGGAGGAGGCCTGCAGCAGCACCATCGGGCAGCGCGCCCTCGCCAGCGCGTCGCCCTGGTCCATGTCCGAGATGGAGCCGTCCACGCAGGCCTGCGTGAAGCCGATGTCGTACTCGGACAGGCCCCGCACGAAGAGGCGGACGTGCATGGGCAGCCACCAGAGGTCGACGGGCTGGCCGGGCCTGGCGCGTTGGTGTCGGCGAATGGCGCCACCCAGCACCCATGCCAGCGGCCGGGGGAAGTTCATGAGCGCCTTGCCGGGGCGGGTCGGCAGCTTCAGCGTCGAGAAGAAGCCCGCGAGGTCGGGCAGCGTGGCGACGACGTGCGTGAAGAAGTCGTGCACCCAGGTGTCGTCGCGCATGCGCGGCCACTCGGTGGAGAAGAGCGGCGGGTCTTCGAGCAGCACGCCGCGCACCAGCGCTGGCGCGTTCGCGGCCGCCCACAGACAGATGAGCCCGCCCGACGAGTTACCCGACAGCAGCGCCGGCGCGCGGACGACCTCCCGCAGGAACGCGACGAGGTCCTTCCCGCAGCGGGAGAACGTGTACTGCCCGGGCGTGTGCTCGCTCTTCCCGTGACCGCGCACGTCCATCGCGTAGACGCGGTGCTTCACCGCGAGGGCGGGCATCACCTTCTGGTAGCTCATCCACGGGAAGGACTGGCCAGGCACCAGCACGATGGGCGGCCCGTCTCCGGCGACCGCGTAGTGGAGCCGGACTCCATCTACCGTGACGTCGTGCTCGGAGATCATCTCGGGCAGCATCCCGGCCGGCCCGTGCCATGTCCAGCCACACGTTGACTCGCTGACGGCGCGCCCTCAGGCTGCCCACATGCGGCTCGCGCACTGCACGGTCCTGCTCCTCACCTCGGGCTTCGCCATGGCCACGCCTCCCGTCGAACGAAAGACCGGCTTCGAGCCGTACCCCGGCGCGCGCAACCTCTGCTCCGAGCACGTCACCGCCAACGCCATGCACCTCCGCTGGACATCCTGGGCGACGAAGGACGACGTCAAGGCCGTGGTCGCCCACTACGAGAAGGCCACGGGCCAGAAGGCCGGTACCGGCGAGCGGGGCGAGCGCACGTTCACGGACGGCAAGGACCTGCGCCTGTCGGTGTACCCGGCCAGCAAGCACGACGAGTTTCCGAAGTGCGACCAGAGGCCCACTGCGGACGAGAAGGTCGTCGTGCTCATCTCGCAGGCCATCCGGTGACTGGCGTGGCGCCGTGAAGACCTGAAGGCACTGCCTGGTCCGGCCCGCCCGTGGGAGCGATTGGGCTACGCTGCACCCGCTTGGGAAGAAGGAGCTCCGTACTGACGCTGGTCGCGCTGGGGGCCTGGGCCGCGCCTGATGGCGGTGGAGAGCCCGCGTGGCGGACCACGCCGATGCCACCACCCATGACGGCGGTGACCGCTTCAGGCCTGGTGAAGGCCAACGGTGTCACGCTGTACTGGGCGAGCTGGGGTGAAGGCGAGCCGGTGGTGCTGTTCCACGGCGGCGCAGGGCACTCGGACCATTGGTCGAACCAGGTGCCGGCGCTGATGGCGAAGTTCCGCGTCATCGTCATCGACGCGCGCGGCCACGGGCGCAGCACCCGCGACACCAGGCCCTTCACCTACGCGCAGATGGCGGACGACGCGCTCGCGGTGCTCGACGAGCTGAAGGTGGACACCTTCTCGGCAGCCGGCTGGAGCGACGGCGGCGTCATCGCCCTCGACCTCGCCATCCGTCACCCAGAGCGGGTCAAACGGCTGTTCGTCCTCGGGACGAACTTCACGGTGAGCGGTGGGAAGCGCGGGAGCAGCCCCGCGCTGACGGCCTACTTCGCGCGGTGCGCCGCCGACTACGCGAAGCTGTCGCCGACACCGAAGGGCTACGAGGCGCTCCTCGCGGCGCTGCGCCCGATGTGGAAGAGCCAGCCGGACTACGCGCCGGACCAGCTCAGTGGCCTCACCGCCGCCACGGTCGTGGCCGACGGCGCGCACGACGAGCTCATCCGCCAGGCGCACCTCGAGGAGATGGTGAAGCTCATCCCGAAGTCCAGGCTGCTGCTGATCCCCCACTCGAGCCACCTGGCGCTGTGGCAGCAGCCCGCGGCGGTCAACGAGGCCCTGCTCGGGTGGCTGGCGATGGAGCCTGCGCCGGGTCACCGCTGAGCGTCGAGCCGAGGTCGGCGAAGAAGGCCCAGCGCCTTCAGGACGCCATCCGCCTCTCGACGCCTCGTCACCGCGACGGGTTGCGCACCTCGGCGTGTGACGGCGCGAGCGGCCGCTTCGGGCTCGGCTTGTGGCCCTGCGTCGAGACGAAGGGACCCGAGAGGGACACGGCGCCGTCGGTCGGCCCGCCCGCCCGCTGGTGCTCGCTCTTCCAGAAGTTGGTGCGCCTCAGCGCGTCGCGCACGTAGAGGTGCTTGTTCACGCTCAGGAGCCGCGAGTACAGCCACTGCAGCGACGGCACCATGCGGTAGCGCCACTGCCACATCTGGTACGCCTGCAGGCCGTAGAGCGCGGGGAGGCGGGCTCTGCCGATGGGCGCGAGCTTCGGGTTCTTCACCGCCAGCGCCGCGCGCCTGGCCGAGCGCCCCACCGAGTAGTAGCTGGTCGCGAGCCAGCGAATGCCGTCGCGCAGCTGCGCGGGCGTCATCTTCGCCGGGCGCACCAGCACGTGGTCCTTCCCGACGTACTCGTCGTAGTCCTCCGTCATCAGGCGACCGTCGGCGCGGTAGCTCTTCCAGGCCTGCGTGCCGGGGAAGGGAATCTCGGTGGTGAAGCTGCAGTGCAGCATGCGGGTGGAGTCGAGGAAGTCGAGGGTGCGCGCGAAGATGTCGGGCTCGTCCCAGTCGAAGCCGAACATCCAGTTCCCCGAGGGGATGAGGCCCGCCGCGTACTGCGCCGCTGCCGTCTCGCGGTACACCTCGGCGGCCGCGCGCTTGCCCGTGCCGTCGAGCGTGTGCTGGTTGACCGACTCATAGCCGCACGAGACGAGGATGCAGCCGGCCCGCCGGGCGCGGTCGAGGTCCTCTCCCGAGCGCGAGAACTCGTGCCGCGATTGCATGCCGAAGGTGAGCCCGAACTTCTCGAGCGCCCGGAACAGCTCGCGCGCGTAGTCCACGTCAGCGGTGAGGTTGTCGTCGACGAAGTAGCAGCCCTTCACCCACGCCGGCCGCCGACGCACCTGCTCGAGCACGTGCGAGATGGGGTAGGTGCGGTAGCCGAGCGTCATGCGCTTGGCGAAGCAGAAGCTGCACGCCTCGGGGCAGCCGCGGCTCGCGATGAGGGGGTAGTACCAGCTGCCGTAGCGCTCGAGGTGCATCAGGTCGACGCGCGGCTGCGGCAGCGTCGAGAGGTCGGGCGCCGGGTCCCTGTACAGACCGTGCACCTTCGACGGCGAGACCAGGAAGTCCTCACACAGCCGCCGCCACGAGGTCTCCCCTTCGCCCACCACCACCGCGTCGGCGTGCTCGAGCGCCTCGTCGGGCATCGAGGTGGCGTGGTGCCCTCCGATGACGACGGTGACGCCGCGGCGCCGGTAGAGGTCGGCCAGCGCGTAGGCTGCGTTGATGCGCGGGGTCGACGCCGAGATGCCCACGAGGTCGGTCGGCTCGTCGAGGTGCAGCCGCTCGCGCAGCAGGTCGATGATGGCCACGTCGAACTGCCGCGGAGTCACCGCTGCGAGCGACGCGAGGCCCAGCGTCGGCACCTCGAGCTCCCACGGCAGCGTGATGAGCTTCAACCGCTTACGCGTCATCGCGAGTCTCCCCGGCAACCGGCGCCCGCGCGCGGGGCTGCCCGTGATAAACGACCACCATGCTCGGCAAGCCCGTCGAGTCCTGCGACCGCTGTGAGCTCGGCAAGAACGGGCCGTGTCTCTTTCGCCCGAAGAAGGTGGCGGCCGGCACCATGGTCGCGCACCAGGGCGAGGTGAGCCGCGAGGTGCTCTTCGTGAAGGAGGGCGTGCTCGGGCTGGCGGCCACCGACGCTGCGGGCGACGAGGTGCTCACCAGCGTGCGCGGCCCCCGGTCGGTCATCGGCCTCGAGGGGCTCTCGGGCAAGCCCTCGCCCTTCACCGTCACCGCCCTCGACGACGCGACCGTCTGCACGCTCAACACCAGCCGGCTTTCGCGCGAGACGGGGCTCGACACCCAGAAGACCCTCTCGAGCGCCTTCCTCGGCCTGGTGCTCGAGGAGCACGCCACCGCCCTGCGCGACGCCGACCTGCGCGCCGGCCTCTCGCGCACGCGGGTCGCCCGCTTCCTCGTCGCGTACTCGAAGCTGGTGAAGCCCGGGCGCAAGGCCGCCTTCTCGAAGAGCCACGTGGCCGCGTTGCTCGGCATCAGGCCCGAGACGTTGTCGCGCAGCCTCCGGCAGCTCGCGGAAGAGGGCCTCATCGGCAGTGACCGGCTCGAGGTGCTCGACGAGGCGGGCCTCGCCGAGGTGGGCCGCGGCGCGCGCTGATCAGCTGACCTGCTTCGGCGAGGTCGACGCCGCCGACATCGGCGCGGGCATGGGCACCTTCGAGGGGCAGTCGGCGGTGGCGCACGCGGCGTTCGGGGCGCACTTGTGCTTGGGCATGCTGGTCACGAGGCCGCCGTACGTGCGGTACTCCTCGAGGCGGCAGCTCCAGACGATCTTCCCGTCGTGCGCGGTGACGTCGGGGCAGCCGTCGCACATGTTCTGCCGGCCGTCGGCCAGCAGGTCGATGGGCTGAATCATCATCACCGACTGGAAGTGCAGCTTCTTGCGGGCGTCGAGCGGGCGCCGCGCGAGGTGCTTGAGCCAGTTCTTCGCGATGCCGCGCACGCCCGGCTCGATGAGGCCCATGGCCATGGCCGAGCGGCCGGCCTCGAGCGTCCACTGCGGCAGGTAGGCGACGTAGGTGCCCTTCGCGAAGTGGTGGGCGTTCTGGATGAGCTCCATGAACTTCGGGCCCACATAGCCCATCACCTTGCTGGGCTTCCCGTTGGCCGGGTAGCCGAAGCGGCCGGTGAAGAGCCACTTGAAGCTGTCGGGCTTCTCGGTGCCGCCGAGGTAGGCCGAGGGCGAGAACTCGGGGAAGCGCGACTGGATGAGCTTCACCATCTCGGGCGCGTTGATGTCGGTGCGCTGCTTCGCCTCGTCGACGGCGTACACGAGCGGGGTCGCCTCGACCTTCTTGCCGCCGCGGAAGAACTCGAAGTCACCCTCGGTGATGGCGGCCCGGTACATGATGAAGATGACCGAGTTGATGATGTCGATGTGGTCGGCCGCGAACTGCACGAGGTCGGGCACGAACTGCAGCGTGTCTTCGTAGATGGTGGCGTTGAAGGCGCACGACAGCCCACCGACGCTGGCGACGAGCTGCGCGTACTCGAGGCGCAGCTCGTTCAGCTCGAGCTCGCTCTTCTTGCGCCACTTGCCGGCGCGGCCCTGGTGCGAGTCGACGTGGAAGGTGAGGCCCACGAGCCCCGCCTTCTTGAGGTCCTCGAGCAGGCCCCGCGTCAGCGCGACGCCGTTGGTGTTGAGGATGGGCTTGTGGCCGTCCTTCACCACCATGCGCACAATCTCGAGGATGTCGGGGTGCAGCAGCGGATCGCCCCCGGCGATGGAGACGCTGTCGTAGGTGCGCCACTTGCTGAAGACGTCGAGGTCGGCCTGCACCTCTGCGAGCGTCTTGTGGGTGCCGTCGTTCTCCCGGTAGCAGCCCTCGCAGGCGAGGTTGCACTTGTTGGTGGGCTCCAGCCACGAGAGCACGTTGTCCGAGTTGTTCCACGGCAGGCGGTAGAGTTGACGGTGGTCGAGCGTCGTCATGGAGATGGATTCCGGGGTGAGAGGAAAGAGGCGGCACCCTGCGCGAGCCGCTCACCGCGTGCCTTGACATTTCTCAGCCCGGCGCTTGACACGACCCAGCAGTCGTCCAGCGGCATGGGAGCAGCGCCGGCGCCCGGCTCCCACGCAGCCCTGTCGTTGCCACGGCCGGGGGCCCGGACTACGTGCCGCGCATGGCTGAGAACTTCATCTTCACGATGCAGGACCTCCGGAAGGTCAAGGGCGGCAAGGAGATCCTCAAGGGCATCTGGCTGTCCTTCTTCCCCGGCGCGAAGATCGGCGTCATCGGCCCCAACGGCGCGGGCAAGTCGACGCTCTTGCGCATCATGGCCGGGCAGGACTCCGAGTTCATGGGCACCGCGCGGCCCGACCCGAAGGCGAAGGTGGGCTTCCTGCCCCAGGAGCCGGTGCTCGACGCGACCCTCGACGTGAAGGGCAACGTCGAGCTGGGCGTGAAGCCGGTGAAGGACCTGCTCAAGCGCTTCGACGAGGTGTCGAACAAGCTGGGCGAGCCCGACGCCGACTACGACACCCTGCTGGCCGAGCAGGCGAAGCTGCAGGACGCCATCGACGCGGCGGGCGGCTGGGAGCTCGACCGCAAGCTCGAGATCGCCATGGACGCGCTGCGCCTGCCGCCGGGCGACGCCGACGTGACGAAGCTGTCGGGCGGTGAGAAGCGCCGCGTCGCGCTCTGCCGCATCCTGCTCGAGAAGCCCGACCTGCTGCTGCTCGACGAGCCCACCAACCACCTCGACGCCGAGTCCGTGCAGTGGCTGCAGCTGCACCTGCGCGACTACACCGGCACCATCGTGTGCATCACGCACGACCGCTACTTCCTCGACGAGGTCTGCCAGTGGATCCTCGAGCTCGACCGCGGCGAGGGCGTGCCGTGGAAGGGCAACTACTCGAGCTGGCTCGACCAGAAGAAGAAGCGCCTCGAGCAGGAAGAGAAGTCGTCGACGGCGCGCCAGAAGTTCCTCGAGCGCGAGCTGCAGTGGGTGTCGTCGAGCCAGAAGGCCCGCCAGGCGAAGTCGAAGGCCCGCCTCGAGCGCTACGACGTGATGCGCGAGGAGTACGAGCGCGAGAAGAACAAGCAGTCGACGGGGGAGATCTTCATCCCTCCCGGCCCGAAGCTCGGCGGCAAGGTCGTCGAGGCCAGGGGCGTGCGCAAGGCGTTCGGCGACAAGCTGCTGTTCGACGACCTGAACTTCAAGCTGCCCCCCAACGGCATCGTCGGCATCATCGGCCCCAACGGCGCCGGCAAGACGACGCTCTTCCGCATGATCCTGGGCCAGGAGAAGCCCGACGCGGGCGAGCTCATCGTCGGCGACACGGTGAAGCTCGCGTACGTGGATCAGTCGCGCGAGGCGCTGGCGGGCGACAAGTCGGTGTTCGAGGAGGTCTCGAACGGGCTCGACCAGCTCGACCTCGGCGGGCGCATCGTCGCGTCGCGCGCGTACCTGTCGTGGTTCGCGTTCAAGGGCGCTGATCAGCAGAAGCGCGTGAAGGACCTCTCGGGCGGCGAGCGCAACCGCGTGCACCTCGCGAAGCTGCTGAAGGACGGCGGCAACCTGATTCTGCTCGACGAGCCGACCAACGACCTCGACGTCGAGACCATGCGCAGCCTCGAAGAAGGGCTCGAGTCGTTCGCCGGCTGCGCGGTCATCATCAGCCACGACCGCTGGTTCCTCGACCGCGTCGCGACCCACATCCTCGCGTTCGAAGGCGACTCGAAGGTGGTCTGGTTCGAGGGCAACTTCCAGGACTACGAAGAGGACAAGAAGAAGCGCCTGGGCGCCGATGCGCTCATGCCGAAGCGCATCAAGTACCGGAAGCTCGTGCGGAGCTGAGGTGAGCGTGTGATCAGCGGCCGGAGGTTCCCGAGATTTCCCCTCAACCTGCGGCTCAGGCTGCAGCTGGCGACGGGCGAGCTCGAGACCACCACCGACGACGTGTCGCTGGCCGGCTTCAGCGCGCCGGCGGCAGAGCTGCCCGAGGTCGGGACGAGCTTCGGCTTCGTGCTGCACCTGCCGGACGGGACGCTGGTGAACGGGACCGCGTGCGCCATGCGGCTGGGGGCAGGCGGCTCGGCCGGCTTCTCGTGCGAGTTCGCGCCGGACCAGCTCGCGACCTGGCAGGCGTTCCTCGAGCAGGAGCAGTCGAGCGGCGGCGTGTGGCGGATGATCGGCCGCTACGCGACGAGCTCGGGTGAAGACCAGGAGGCCGCGCGGTCGGTGCTCGAGAAGGGGCCCCTGGGCATCCTCTTCCGGCGACTGGGCGGCGAGAAGCCGGCGCCCGAGGCGACCGAACCACCCGGCGTCATGCGCCTGCACATGGTGGGTGAGAACGGCGAGGCCTGGCGCATCGCCTTCGAGAAGCACCCCAGTGAAGCGCCTGAGGTGTCGGCGTTCGCGGGCGCGACGCCCAACGTGCTCGAGTTCGCGCGCCGCACGGTGCTGCGGGTGCTGACGCAAGACGTGTTCATCAAGCGCTCCCCTCGCGCGGTGGTCGAGCCCGTGCGCCTGGTCGAGCTCACCCGCGGCGGGTTCGGCACGGTCGCGCCGCAGCCGGGCGGCAAGGTGAGCCTCCTGGGGCTGCACGGCAGCGAGCTCATCGTCATCGAGGTCGATGGCAAGCCGGTCTTCCCGTTCTTCGCGCCCGACGAGCTCGACCGCATCGCCTGCGACACCCTGCGCCGCGAGCCTGACGAGCGGCCGGCGGCGGCTCCAGCGCCGCTGCGCGAGGAGCGCTTCTCGGCGAGCTACGAGCACAAGGTCGTCGACAGCCAGCGGCGCGTGGAGTGCACGCCCAGGCAGTTGAGCGAAGCGATGGACGCGAGCCAGCGGGTGCAGCGGCGCACCTACGGCACGCGCACCGTCCGCCTCTTCCCCGACGTCTGGCTCGAGGTCGTGCGGCCTTCGTGGCCAGGGCCCGCGCGCGGCTTCGCGATGGAGGACGGCAGCGCGTTGTGCGTGTTCGTGATGGTGGGTCCGCACGCGCCGCGCGTCATCCGCCTCGAGAGCGACGACGCCGTCTTCTTCATCCGCGAGCGCTGAGTCGCTCAGCGCAGCGTGCCGCTGAGGTGCGTGCGCTCACCGCGCGCGTCGACGACGGTGAAGTCCTCTCCCCCTGCGACGGTGACGCGCTCGAGGCGCACCGAGCAAGGGATGAAGACGGGCTGCTTGAACTGCACGTCGAGGGCGCAGCGGGGTGGCGGTTGGAGCTCCGCCACGCAGCGCGCGAGCGTCCACATGCCGTGGATGATGGCGCGCGGAAAGCCGAACAGCCTCGCGGTGACGTCGAAGAGGTGAATCGGGTTGATGTCTCCGCCGAGCGCGCTGTAGCGGCGGCCGAGCCCGGCAGGCACCTCGAAGGTCGCGGTCGAGGTGGGCGCTGGCCGGCTCGGGGGCGCCGGCTTCACGCCGTCCCGCCGGCCGACGGGCTTCTTCGCGAGGAAGGTGCTCGTCTCACGCCAGCGCACCGCCCCGCCGTCGCGCCACTCGGTGTGCAGCTCGAACGTCTGCATGCGCTCGCTGTCCTGGTGGCCCTCGAGCCAGGCGTGCATCGAGCCTCCGCCTGACTCGGGCAAGGGGCCCAGCGCCTCGATGCGGTTCTTCAGGTGCACGAGGCCCAGCAGGCGCACGGGGAACGGGGGCGCCACCAGCATGGCGAGGTGCAGGGCGCTCACCATCACGTGAGGGAAGGTGACGGGCAGGCCACCTTCGTCGCGAAACCCGCAGAGCGCGCGATAGGCCCGCAGGCGCTCGGCATCGACGTGGACGCGGGTCCAGGTGGCCTCGAGCCGCGGCACCGTCGCACCGGGAGGGACGAGCCGGGGCTTCTGAGAAACCGCCGCCCGCCAGTACAGCGGGCCGTTTGCGGGCAGGGCGGAGAAGGTGAGCATCACTCTCTGGTTGAAATGACTTCGTTCGGCCTGCGCTCCTCGGCCGCAGGTGACGAGGGGACACTGGCCTCGTCGACTCCGCCCTCACTTCCGGCTTCGTCTCACGGTGTCGCTGCTCCGGCAACGCCGCAGGGCAGGTCGCCGACGATGGCCGTCACCGCCCGTCCCCCGGAGCCACGGGGGCAGAGGCCGAAGAGGCGCTCGATGGTCGGCCGCACGTCGGCCTGCGTGGCCAGCTCGTCCCCTCCGCGCACGAGGTCACCCGCGGCCAGCAGGAAGATGTTCCGGCTCGCGTCAAAGGCGCCATGGGCGTGCCAGAGCGACCCGGGTCCACGTCCGTGGTCAGTGGTGACGAGCAGCGTGGTGAGGCGGCGCTCGTCCTCAGGCCAGGTGCGAACGACTTCGAGCAGCGCGGCGATAGCGTCGTCGGCCGCCCTGAGCGCCTGCACCGTGCGCTGTGCGTCACGCTGGTGCGCCCACTCGTCGGTGTCGAGCAGCGCGAGCTGCAGGAAGCGGGGCCGGTGGGTGGTGAGGTGGCTGAGCGCTCGCGCCGTCGTCTCCACGTCCCACCGGGCGTCCTCCCACGGCGGACCGCCCGGCCCAGGGAGGCCTCTCGGCGGGGCGTCGAGCGTGACGGCTCCCTCAGCCCCTGCGGCCGCAAACGAGAGCCGGGCCCAGGAAGCGAACACCGCGACCTGCTCCATCGGCAGCCCGAGGCCACGGGCGAGGCCTTCCGCGACCGTCTCACCCTCGAGGCGGGCGCAGTCGTTGTCCTCACACGACGTCATGCGGCCAGCGGCGAGCGCCTGGTAGCCCGGGAGGCTCAGCGGCACCTTCGACGAGGTCGTGGCGCGCAGCGCGACGCCGTTTCGCGCGACCAGCTCGAGCAGCTTCGGCATCGCGGGCGATGAGGAGAGCGCGCCCGGCTGGGCGAGCACGTCCTGCCAGCGCGCGCCATCGAGCGTGACGAGCACCACGTGCGCCTTCTGCTGGAGCGTCGAGGCCGGCACCACGAGCTGACCACCCGCGGTCCCGAGCGCTCGAGACGGCAGCCCGCGCGGCGAAGGCTCACTGGAGCCCGTGACGAGCACAGCCGTCGTCAGGGTGAGCGTCACCGCGCCGAGAATCCAGAGGGCTCGCACGCCGCTTCAACTTCACAGAGCGCGTGAGCTTCCCGTCTCGCGCATGGCCGATGACCGAGCCATGACGCTGCCCTCAGTGCGCCTTCCGCTTCGTCGGGTCAGCAGCCTGAACCTCTGTCACGGTGAACTCCTCGCCCTCGTGGAAGCACACCTCGAAGACCGGCAGACCGGCCGCGAGCACGCTGAGCGTCGCGGTGAGGTGCTGCTGCCCGAGCCGCCCCACCGTCTCGATGAGCGCGCCCCGGTCTCGCGGCACCACCGGCAACAGCCCCTCGACGCGCAGCAGGAACTCGGCCACGTGCGCGCGCAGCTGCTGCGCCACCTGCGGGTGGTTGACGAACATCTGCAGCCCATCGACGTTCGGCGACAGCAACGGCACCTTGCTGAAGGTCCACAACGACTCGTCGAGGGTGACGTTGACGACGGCGCCTTCGGCGTGGCCTCCGCCGAGGACCACGTACTCCGGCTCGGGAGCGCCCTTCCACCGCGTCGTCCAGAAGCCGTGCATCACCTGCTGCACCAGCCCCGGACGCACGCCGTACCGCTCGGGGTAGAGCGTCATCAGCCTGAGGTGCCCGCAGCCCATCGCCTCGGGCTTGAGGTACCACTCGAGCACGGCTTCCTGCACCTCGCGCGGCGGACCGCGCATGAAGTTGCGCCAGTGCATCGGCTGGGAGAGCGGCTCGAGCGCCTTCGTCAGCCGCGGGTCGGCGCGCAGCTTCGGGATGAGCGTGTTGATGGTGCCCGTGTCGCTGTGCAGGTAGAGGCGGCCGAAGGTGTCGACCCACTCCTGCACCAGCGCGTCGATGTGCGCCTGCTCGAGCGTGGCACCGGTCGCGGTCTCCCAGGCCGCGAGCGCGAGGCACAGCTCGCCCATGTCTCCACCGGGCGTCCCGATGACCCCCGAGTCGTCGCGGCCGTCCACGCAGCTGCGCCGGCCGCGCGTGAGGAACGCCGCGAGCGTCATCCACTTCACGTTGCCGCGCCGCCCCACGTGCGCGTCGATGAGCTCCTTCGTCAGGAACCCATCGGGCGGAGGTGGCGGCGGCGGTGGCACCCTCTCGAGCTTCCGGCCCCGGAAGAGCGTGAGCCGCGAGGTGGACAGCCCCATCGCCTTCCACTGGTGCATGCCGCCCTCCATCGCGGCGACGTACTGCATGCCGAGCGCCTCGAGGTAGAGCGCCGCGCGGCCAGCCCGCTCCGTGTAGTTGGACACGACGACCGTCACCTGCTCGACCCCCAACACCGACGGAATGCGCGCGAGCTCTGCCATCGGCACCCGCACCGCGCCGGGGATGTGCCCGAGCGGGCCGGTGAGCTCCGCGTCCTCGCGCACGTCGATGATGGCGACGCGTTTGCCGACGTCAGCGGCGTACTCGGGAGGCACGGTGGGAACTCCCGCGGCGTTTCGCACACGGCGCTCGACGAAGTTCACGCGCACCAGGCGCTCGGCGAGGGTGGCTTCGGGGGTCATCTGCGCTCCTTTTCAGAAGAGGTAGCCGTCGACGGGCTGCAACGGCGCCGGCAGGTTCGCCTCGCCGTTCAGCTCGCGCAGGTTGATCTCGATGGTGCGGCACAGCGCCGTCATCGGGGTGTCTTGAACGCGGTTCTCGAACGGGTCCTCGTTGACCGACGCGACCCCCTCGAGCGCGAAGAACAGGAAGCTCGTCGGCACGGTGAAGAACGGCGTCCGCCACCCGAGCGACTCGAGCATCGTCGCCGGGAGGATGAGGACGAAGAAGTACATGAAGAGCCGCGTGTAGAACTCGTACTGCCGCGGCAGCGGCGTGTTCTTGATGCGCTCGCAGGCGCCCTGCACGTTGGCGAAGTCGCTCAGGGTCTGATCGAGCTGCACCGCGCGGAAGTCCGTCACCCGGCCCTGCTCCCGGAGCGCCTTCAGCCGCTCGGCCTGCACCTGCAACAGCGCCAGCGGCACGTTGCTCGTCTTGCGCACCGCTTCGAGCTCACCGCGCTGCAGGAAGGGCTCGAGCTCGCCGAGCAGGTCGGGCTGCTTGCGCAGGTGCAGGCGGAGCGCGTTCACGAAGGCGATGTGCCGATGGAGCAGCTCGGTGCGCACCTCGGGGGTCGTGTCGAGGAACGTCAGCACCTGTCGCGCGAACGAGCGGCTCGAGTTGACGAGCTGGCCCCACTGCTTCCGCGCTTCCCACCAGCGGTCGTAGGAGCCGTTGTTGTGGAACGCGAGGAAGATGGCGAGCGCGGTCGCCATCGGGCCGACCGCGGTGTTCGGCACGGCGAGCCAGGGCGCGGGCACCAGCTCGTAGAGCGCCACCACGAGCAGCGACCACGCGAGCGCGATGGACACCCTGGGACCCTGAACCCGGATGACGACGGACGGCTTGAGAATCCGGCGGACGATCACGAGGCCCCTCCCTGGCGGCGGGACCCTACCCCGGACCGCTCTCGAGTCGCGTCTCCAGCAGCGCGGTTGTGCTACGGAGAATGGCTGGGAGAGTCCTTCATGCACAAGTCGCGAGCTCTGGCTCTGGCGTACGCCGTCGTCTTCTTCTCGTGTGGGCCGCAGCCTACGGCCACTGACGCAGGCGCTGGCGGAGGCTCGGCCGGTGGCTCTGCAGCTGGTGGCTCTGCGGCTGGTGGTTCGGCGGCTGGTGGTTCGGCGGCTGGTGGTTCGGCGGCTGGTGGTTCGGCGGCTGGTGGTTCGGCGGCGGGTGGTTCGGCGGCTGGTGGCTCCGCGGCTGGTGGTGCGGCGGCCGGTGGTTCGGCGGCTGGTGGTTCGGCGGCTGGTGGCTCGGCGGCTGGTGGTTCGGCGGCTGGTGGTTCGGCGGCTGGTGGCTCCGCGGCTGGTGGCTCCGCAGCGGGTGGCTCCGCAGCGGGTGGCTCCGCAGCGGGTGGCTCGGCGGGTGGTGGCTCCGCAGCGGGTGGCTCCGCGGCTGGTGGCTCCGCGGCCGGTGGCTCGGCGGCCGGTGGTTCGGCGGCTGGTGGCTCCGCGGCTGGTGGCTCCGCGGCTGGTGGCTCCGCGGCTGGCGGCTCTGCGGGTGGTGGCTCCGCGACATGCACGCCGCAGGTCCGGAACATCACCTTCGACGGCGGCTGCTCGAACGCGCTGCCGGCTCCTGGCGCCTGCGGTGGCAACGTCGTCGGCACCTGGTGCTACACGGGCTACTGCGCTGACGGGAACGTCATCTTCGACGCGGTGACCGCGGCGTGCCCGACGGCGACGTTCAGCAACATCGCTGGCACCGTACGCGGCACGCTGGGCTTCACCGGCTCCGCGGGCGCTGGCGCCATCAACCGCAACGTGACGTGGACGCTCGGTGGCACCATCGACTTTCCGCAGCTCTGCCGTCAGAACCTCGGGAGCTGTGCGCTGATTGAACAGGCGCTGGCGGCGGCGTTCCTCACCGCCACCTGCTCGAACTCAGCCGGTGGTGGCTGCTCGTGCGCGTTGAACAACAACGACACCGATACCGGCGCCGGGTCGTACACCACCGACGGAGGCCTGCTCTCCAACGGGACGCGCACGTTCGAGTACTGCGTGCAGTCGAACACCCTCCGCTACCGCGAGCTCGGGAACATGGCCCCCGAGCGGGGCGTCGTCGGCACCGTGCAGCGCTGACGCCGGCTGCCGTCTCGAGCGTCACGTCCACGGCCGCGCGCGACCGAGCGCGTCACCGCGAGAGCTCATCGTCATCGAGGCAGCACCGAGCACCGGGAGAGGCTCACCAGCTCTGTGAGTCGATCATCGCTCGACAGCGAGCTTCAACACGCCGGCCCGCGCTGACGCGTCAGCGGTCAAAGGCACACGGTACGCGATGACGCGCTTGCCGCTGGGCAGCACGCCCAGCTTCGGGGCCCAGCCGCCCTCCTCGTCCACCGTCACGGGCGACTGCCACCGGCCTCCGCTCTTCCTGGCCACACGCAAGGCGTCCTGGTCTGATGAGCAGTTGGTCACCGCGACGTTCGAGCTGCGGCTGCAGTCGTAGAACGCCAGCGACGGCTCGTGCGTCGTGGGGTCGATGGCGAGCGACGGGTACCAGCCGCCGGAGCCCTGCGCGACGACGGTCTCCTCCGCGTCCCACGTGACCGCGTCGGGCGAGCGGCGGTAGCTGAGAATGCTGCCGCGCACGACGGCCACCGCGTAGCCCTCGTCGCTGTCCCAGGCGACCTGCGGCCCCGTCATGGTGTCGGGCGTCGAGAGCACCGTGACGGGCGCGGACCAGCCGGTGGCCGTGCGACGCTGCAGCACCGCGTCTTCGCCGACGCCGTCGCCCGTCTTCACGTTCTGGTCGTAGACGAGCACGGTCTCGTCACCCGGACCTGCGGCCATCATCAGCCGCGCCCCCCGGCCCGGCTTGGTGTCGAAGCCGGCAAAGACGCAGCGGGGTGTCAGCGCGCCCAGCGGGCCTTCCACGGACTCGAGGTCGCTGCCGGTGTAGTCGGTGGTGTTCTGCGCGAAGTGGAGGTCACGCCAGACATAGACGAGCCGACCGCTCGCCTCGAAGCGCAGGGCCGGCCACAGCCCGACGATGGAGGCTCCCATCGGAGACCCTGGTGGCGCGCAGACGTCTCCCATCGTGCGCGCCGCCGTCTCGGTCCAGGTCGAGCCGCTCCGGGTCGCGAGCGACGCGTCGTGCTGAAACCAGAACACCGATGGCGCGTTGGGCAGCAGCCGGTCAGGCCCTCCGAGGAAGCCGACGGTCGGCTCCCTGGTCGTCGGGTGCAGCGCGAGGGCGAGGCCGGGCGTACGCTGCACGAAGCGAATCGTCTGCGGGGCCTGCGCGACGCCGTCTCGCCACTCGACGACGTTCAGGTTCAGGTCCTCGACGCCCGCCACCGTCTGGCTGTTTCGGGGCGTGAAGTAGGCGACGACGACGCGGGCGGCGCTGGAGTCCACCGCCATCGCCAGGGGGTACAGGCCCCGCGCGTTCGCGTCGAGCTCGAGGACGCTGAAGGCGGCGCTCCCACCGCCTGCGCCGCCGCCCGCCCGTCCGCCTGCCGTTCCGCCATCGGCGCCTGATGGTGGAGGACTGCATCCCAGCAGGACCGCGAACACGGGGAGCGCTCTCATTCGCGGGAGCCTGCCGAAACGAGCGAGGAAAGTCGAAAGCGGCGGCGGGCCTGCGTACACTGCGAGCCCCCGTGAGCACCCTGTCCGAGGTCAGCTACACCATTCCCAACGCCCTGGGCCTGCACGCGCGCGCGGCCGCGCAGCTCGTGAAGGCGGCGAACAAGTACCCCTGCGAAGTGGACGTCGAGTGTGAGGGCCAGTCCGTGAATGGGAAGTCCATCATGGGCGTGCTCATGCTGGCCGCCGCGCAGGGCATGGTGGTGAAGGTGTCGTGCCGGGGCGACGGGGCCGAGGACTGCCAGCGTGAGATCGGCGCCCTCATCGACGGCAAGTTCGGTGAGCCGCGCTGAGCGTCGCGGGTCAGAGACTCACCTCGCAGCCCACCAGCGCTTGACGTCGTCGAGCCGGGTGAAGCGGCGCGCCGGCGGCAAGCTGGAGAGGAGCTGCCTGCCGTAGCGTTTGCTCAGCACCCGGGTATCACCCAGCACCACCACGCCGCGGTCCGTGCGCGTGCGGATCAACCGACCGAAGCCCTGTCGGAGCGCGAGGGCCGCCTGGGGCACCTGGTAGTCGTCGAAGGGGCGATGCCCTTCCTTGCGCAGCGCCTCGATCCGCGCGGCCTGCAGCGGCTCTCCCGGCGGCGCGAACGGCACCCGGTCCATCACCACCAACGACAGCGCCTCGCCGGGCACGTCCACGCCTTCCCAGAAGCTGTGCGAGGCGAAGAGCACCGACGGGCGCTCCTTGAACTGCTCGAGGAGGAGCGCCCGCGGAGCGTCCCCCTGCTTCAGCACCGGCACCGTGATGTGCGGCCCCACCAACGCGTGCACGTCCTCGAGGTGCCGCAGGCTGGTGCACAACACGAACGCCCGCCCCTGCGTGAGGCGCACCAGTCGCAGCACCTCGCGCGAGAACTGCAACGTGAAGTCGGGCGAGTTCGGCTCGGGCAGGTGCTCAGGCACGTAGAAGGCCGCCTGCGCCGGGAAGTCGAAGGGCGAGTCCACCGACACCGTCGCGGTGGCCTTCGCGTCGAGGCCGAAGCGCCGCGCCGCGAACTCGAACGAGCGCTGCTGCCGGCCCGTCGCGGAGGTCAACGTCGCCGAGGTGAAGACGACGGCGCCCACGTGCTCGTAGAGGAAGCGGGCCAGGCTCTCGCCGACGTCGATGGGCGCCGCGCGCAGGGCGAGCGACCGACCGCGCGTCTCGGCCCAGTACACCTGATGGGCGTCGTCTGCCTGCACGACGTGCTCGAGGGCGGCGGCGGTCTCCACGGCCCGGCGGTGGAGCGCTCCGAGGTCGGGGTCGTCGTCACCGGTGAGGGCGGCGATGCCGGCCAGCGTCTCGAGCACCGCGGCCGCCTGGGGGCGCAGCGCCTCGGCGAGGTCGGGCGTCAGGGTGAAGTCGAGCGAGCGCAGGCTGGCCTCGAGCGGCTGCACGGGCACCCCGTGGGACAGCTCACGGAAGAGCGCCTCGCCCCGGCTGCGCAGCGTGACGGACAACGCCGCGAGGTGGCTCGCGCGGGCGTCAGAGGGCGGCAGCACGCCCACGAGGTCCTGCGCGAGGCTCGTCAGCCGGCCCGACGACACCGAGACGCCGAAGTGCTCGGTGGCGACGTCTTCGAGCGCGTGCGCCTCGTCGAACACCACCGCGTCGTACGGCGGCAAGATGCCCAGCTTCTCCTCGCCTCCCCGCGACCGCAGCGCGAGGTCCGAGAAGAAGAGCGCGTGGTTGACGACGATGACGTCGGCCTCGGCGGCCGCTCGCCGCCCCCGGGTCACGAAGCACGACTCGTAGAACCGGCACTTCCCGCCCAGGCAGGCCTCGCTGGTGGTGGACACCATCGGCCACCCGCTCCAGGCCTCGGGCACGCTCGTCTCGCCCCGGTCGCCCGTCTGCGTCGTCAGCGCCCACTCCCGGAACGAGGGCCAGTGCACCGCGTCTTCGGGTCTCGCGAACGTCGGCGCCTGGTCGAACGCCTCGAAGCGCGCCGCGCAGAGGTAGTTGACGCGCCCCTTGAGGAGCACCGCCTCGAAGGGCAGCCCCACCACGTCCCGCAGCAGGGGAATGTCCTTCGAGAAGACCTGGTCCTGCAGGGTGCGCGTGGCCGTCGAGACGACGACGCGCTTGCCCGAGAGCACCGCCGGTACGAGGTAGCCGAGGGTCTTGCCGATGCCGGTGCCCGCCTCGGCGAGCAGCGGCGCGCCCTGCTCGAGCGCGGTCGCGACCGCATGGGCCACCTGCAGCTGGCCGGGGCGGTGCTCGTAGCCGGCGAACACGCCCGAGAGCGCGCCCGAGGGGCCGAGCACCCCGTCGATGGTCGCCTGGTGGAGCTCCCGCGTCTTCTTCACGGCAGCCCCTACGACAACATGCGCACCATCATCGTGACGGCGACGACGATGACGGTGAGCGCGAGGCCGCCGACGAGCACCTTCACGACGAGGGGGCTCTTCGCCGGCTCTCGCGGGCCCCTCGGCAACAACACCACGGCCGATGCGGCGGCGAGCACCTCGTCGCGCCCACGCTGGGCGATGGGGTCTTCGGGCATCGCGGCCAGCCGCAGCCGGTAGAGGCGGGCCATGTCAGGCAGCTGGTTGCGCTCCATCGCGAGCCGGCGAACCGCCGCGTGCCGCCCTTCATCGCCCCACTCGCGCAGCAGCTCCTTCCACATCGCCGCGAGGTCTGCGGGCGGGCTGAGCTGGCCGACGTCGACGTTCGCGAACACCAGGCCGCAGATGGGGCACGCCGCGTCCTGCGCGCGCTCGCCCTGCCTCGACGGGCTGGCCCCCGCCCGAGAGGCGCTCGCCAACGCCTGGCCGTCGCGCCGCGAGATGCACTTCGGACAGAAGCCCTCGGGCACGGCGAACGGGTCGGCGTCGGCGAAGGCGCGGGCCGAGTCCACCGCTGCGGCCGTGGGCGCGCGGAGCATCACCACGTTGCTGGCCTCGGACGACGACGCGAGCACCAGGGCGCGCGGGCCTGGCGTCTTGCGCGACGACAGGGGGAGCGGCGGCGCCGCCTTCGGCGTCTCGGGGAAGCTGGGCAGCGCCTCGGTGGTGACGGGCAGGGCGGACTCGACGCCGCACTTCGCGCACCCGAAGAACGCGCTGTCGCCCACCACCCTCACCGTCGTCACCTCGATGAGACGCTCGCAGCTGGGGCAGATGACTTTCATCGACGACGCCGAGCCTACCCTACGCGCGGGTGAGGTGCTGCTCCGTCACAAGAGCGCGCTGCTGGGCGCGGGTCGCGGTCGGCCTGCAGCGTGTTTGGAGCGCCGCCTTCACCGGAGTACGGTCGGCTCGTGGCCGAACACGCGCAGGTCCCGGTCGACGACGCACCTCCTCGACGACGCCACGCGACCCTCGTGAGGCGACGGCTGGCATGAGCGTGACGGTGTCATTCCAGGGCATCGGCGCGAGCCCGGGGGTCGCGGTCGGCCATGCGTTCGTCATCGACGCGCGCAAGGTGCGCACGCCGAAGGTGAAGCTGAAGCCGGCCGACTCCGAAGCCGAGGTGATGCGCTTCAAGACGGCCATCACCCTCTCGGACAAGCAGCTCGAGGAGCTGAAGGTGAAGCTCTCGACGGGCGCCGAGAACGAGCACGCCCTCATCCTCGAAGCGCACCGCATGATGCTGCACGACCCCATGTTCCTCGTGGAGGTCACCCGGCTCATCAAGGAAGAGACCATCAACGCCGAGTGGGCGGTGCGGCGGGTGTGCCGGCGGCTGCGGCACCAGTTCGACAACCTCGATGACGAGTACTTCCGCGAGCGCAAGAGCGACATCGAGTTCGTCGCGGATCGGCTCGTCCGCAACCTGATGGGCGAGGTGGTGGATCAGGAGCTCGAGGTGCCGGTGGGCGCCATCGTCGTCGCCCACGACATCAGCCCCGCCGACGCCGCGATGCTGGTGAAGACGAACCGCGTGGGCGCCTTCGTCACCGACCTCGGCGGCCACACCAGCCACACGGCCATCGTCGCGCGCGCGCGTGACGTGCCGGCCGTGCTCGGCCTCGGCAAGGCCTCGGAGGGCATCCGCTCTGGCGACACCATCGCGGTGGACGGCCGGCGCGGGCTCGTGCTGGTCAACCCGTCTGAGGAGCAGCTCTCGCTGTTCCGCGAGACGATGCGCCGGCAGCTCGCGACCGAGGCGCTCGCGCTCAAGACGGCCGAGCTCACCTCGGTCACCATCGACGGCGTCCGGGTGCGCCTCAACGGCAACATCGAGTTCGCCGACGAGATTCCGTCGCTGCTCGCCCATGGCGCCGAGGGCATCGGCCTGTACCGCACCGAGTTCCTCTTCCTCGACCGCCCGGCCCCGCCGACCGAAGAGGAGCACTACCAGGCGTACAAGGCCGTGCTCGAGGCGATGGGCGAGCGACCCGTCACCATCCGCACGCTCGACCTCGGCGCCGACAAGGTGCCGACGAACGTGAAGCGCGAGAAGGAGATCAACCCCGCGCTCGGGCTGCGCGCGATTCGGTATTGCCTGCAGCACCGCGAGGTGTTCCGGGCCCAGCTGCGGGCGCTCTTGCGCGCGAGCGTGCACGGGAACTTGAAGATCATGTTCCCCATGGTGTCCGGCATCTCCGAGCTGCGGGAGGCGCGCAGCGAGCTGGAGCTGTGCCGGTCGGAGCTCTCGCGTCAGGGAGTGCCGATCGGCCGCCGCGTGCCCGTCGGCATCATGGTCGAGACCCCCAGCGCCGCGTGGATCGCCGACCGCCTCGCGCAGGAAGCCGAGTTCTTCAGCATCGGCACCAACGACCTCATCCAGTACTCGCTGGCCATCGACCGCCAGAACCGCGACGTCGCCTACCTCTACCGCCCGCTGCACCTGTCCATCATCCGCATGGTGCAGCACATCGTCGACGCCGGGAAACGCGCAGGCATTCCGGTCGCGATGTGCGGCGAGATGGCGGGCGACTCGGCGCTCACCCTCGTGCTGCTCGCGCTGGGCCTCGACGAGTTCTCGATGACGAGCGGGCAGATTCCGACCGTGAAGCGCATCATCCGCAGCGTGTCGCTGAACGAAGCGAAGGAGCTGCTCGGCAAGGCGATGCAGCTCTCGACGGCCGAGGAGATCGAGCGCTACGTCAAGAGCGAGATGGACAAGCGCTTCGCCGCGGAGAGCTGAGCGGCTGGCGCGCTCACCAGGTGAGCATGGCGCCGACCCCGAGGCCCGCCGCGACCACGCCGCTCGCGATGGCCGCGCCCGTCAGCGCGTTCGAGGTGCCCGCGAGCGCCTGGGCCTGGGACGTGCTGTGGGGCGAGAGCCGGAGCCCCTCTGGGGTCGTCTGGGCCACCTGGTTGAGCGTGCCGGTGTTGACGCCGCTGGCGATGGCCAGGCCCACTGCCGCAGCGCCTGCCACTGCCGCGGCCACCAGCAGCACCTTCGGTAGCGGCCTCGACGCCGGCTCCACCGCCGCTTCGACGAGCACCGGCTTCTCGATTGGAGGTGGAGGCGGCGGCTCGAGCACCGCGACGACCGGCGCGTCCTTCGGCTTGATCAACGGCGCCAGCCGGTTGGCGAAGGCGGTGACGGGGCCGGTGACGTCGGCGTTGGTCTCGTCGAGCCACTCCTCACGCGCGAGCTGCGCCCCGGACTCGACGACGAAGGCGGCGAGCGCCCAGGCCCGGTCGCGGCCCACCTTCGAGGCCGAGATGGTCACCACCCACTTCGCCTGAACCCGCTTGCCGGCGTCCAGCAGGCACTGGAGCTTCCCGCCACAGGTGGTCGCGTCGGGCACCCCGGCAGCCTTGAGGCGCCTGGCGGTCTCGTCAATCGTCCACACGTCTCCAGCGCGGATGAGCTCGGTGTCGAGGGTGGTGAGCGCCCGCTTGAGCTCCTCACCGCCGACGCCGGTCCGGGCCTGGACGAAGAGCGCAGTGGGCTCAGCCGCAATGGCCACCGCCAGCGCCGTCTGAAGGAGCATGGCAACAGCTTGCCACGGACTGCCGGTTCACTTCAGCTGCGTTCGTTTGAACTCGGCGAGGTCGTCCGCGAGCTGCTGACGCTGCTCATCCGTCAGCGCCTCCGAGAGCCGCTTGCGGTACCTGCCGAGCAGCAGCCGCGGCGTGGCGGTCTCGAGCTTCTGCGCCGCGGCGTCGAGCTCGTTGAGGCGCCTGGCGAGCTCCTCGGTCGATGGGGCCTTCTTCGGCGCCTTCGGTCGCTCGACGGGCTTCCTGACATCGACGCGTTGGCCTTCGTCCGGCCTCTTCGCGTTGTCAGGCTTCTTCGTGTCGTCAGGCTTCTTCGTGTCGTCGGGCTTCTTCGTGTCGTCGGGCTTCTTCGCGGTGGCGGGCACGACCGGCGTCGGAGCGGGGACAACCTCGAGGGGCGCGAGGGGCGCGGGTCCAGGCTCGGGCGGGGGCGGCTCTTTCACGACCTCGGCGGGGACGACCGCGACCGGGGCCGAGCCGCCGGAGAACACGACCCCCAGCGCGATGAGGATGACGACGACGAGCGCCGCGCCGACGAGGAGTGGGGTGCGTGAGGTGCGCGCTCGCCGAACAGACTCCTCCGAGGGTCTGCTGGCGTCGGGCGACGAGTCCTCGACGCTCACGACCGCCAAGGCGGGCTTGATGTCGGTGCCCCGTGCCTCGTCGGCCTGCTCGACGCTGGGCGCTCGCTTCTCGTCGTGCAGCTTGCGGCGCACGGTCGGGCGGGGCTTGTCGCCGACGGTCCGGAGCGACGTCGCGGTGTCTGCGGTGCCGTCGTCCGTGGGGACCTCGGTGATGACGGTGCGGTCGGCCTTCGGCACCTCGAGCGGCGCCTCGGCCGCGTCGCCGGGCGGCGTCTCGGGTCCGTTCGATGGGATGGGCTTGAGGAACGCAGGCGTCGCGAGCGCTGGCGCGGCGAGCGCGGCCCGCGGTGGCGAGGAGGACAGCCCCTTCGCCAGCAGCTCCTTGAGCGTCGCCCGCACCGGCTCGAGCGTCTGAGGACGCTTCGCGGGCTCCTTCGCCATCATCTGCTCGACGACCTGCGACAGCTTCTCGGGCACCTCGGGGTACAGGTCGGCCAACCGCGGGATGGGCGCCGTGAGGTGCTGCATGACGAGGTCAACGGAGGACGGCGCGCTGTACGGCAGGCGGCCGCTGATGAGCTCCCAGGCCATCACTCCCAGCGAGTAGATGTCGGTGCGGTTGTCGGTCGGCTGGGCGCGCGCCTGCTCGGGCGCCATGTAGTCGGGCGTGCCGACGATGAGCGACGCGGACGTCATGGTGGACGAGGTGACGCCGGGCGCCGACCGCTTCGCCAGCCCGAAGTCGAGCAGCTTGAGAAAGCGCTCTCCGTCGTCGTCCACGCACAGGAAGAGGTTCGACGGCTTGAGGTCGCGATGAACGATGCCGGCCTTGTGGGCCGCGAAGAGCGGGCCCGTCGCGTCGAAGACGATCTGCACGGCCTCGGCGAGCGAGAGGCGCCTCTTGCGGTCGAGCAGGTCGTGCACCGTCTCGCCGTGCAGCTTCTCCATCACCAGGTAGGGGCGCCCGTCTGGCGTCATGCCGTGGGCGTGGATGTCCACGATGCCGCGGTGACGGACGGCGTTGACGGCCTGGGCCTCGGCGAGCACCCGCCGCGACAGCACCTGATCAGCCGCGAACTCGGGCTTGATGACCTTGATGGCGACGCGCTTGTTGATGACGGTGTGCAGGCCCTCGTACACCATGCCCATGCCGCCCTCTCCGAGGGCGCCGACGACCTGGTAGTCGCCGAGCTTCGTCCCGATGAGGGGGTCGCGCACCGACGTGGCGTCGTCCCCGACTGGTGAGCCGCTGGCCATGCAGGTGGAGAAGGCTAGCGCGTTCGCGAGGCGGCGGCGAAACGACTGTCAGCCGGCCGGGCAGGCACCGCCGCGTCCGACAAACCGCTTGCAGCGCGCGCTGGAACGCCGCTAGTGCCCGGCCACCATGAGCCGCATCTACCGTCAGCTTCCATCTGCAGGGACCCGCATCGGCCTCGCCTTCTCGGGCGGCCTCGACACCCGCGCCGCCGTCGCGTGGATGACGAAGAAGGGCCTCGACGTCTACGCGTACACCGCCGACCTCGCGCAGCCCGACGAGAAGAACGCCGCCGACATTCCGCCCATCGCGACGAAGCACGGGGCAAAGGCCGCGCGCCTCATCGACTGCCGGGCGTCGCTCGCGCACGAGGGGCTGCTCGCCGTTCAGTGCGGAGCGTTCCATCTCTCGGTCGGCGGCCGGAAGTACTTCAACACCACGCCGCTGGGTCGCGCCGTCACCGCCACGGCCATCGTGCGCGCGATGAAGCACGACGGCGTGCACGTCTTTGGCGACGGCAGCACGCACCGCGGCAACGACATTCAGCGCTTCTACCGCTACGGCATCCTCGTCGACCCCGACCTGCGCATCTACAAGCCGTGGCTCGACCAGCAGTTCGTCACCGAGCTGGGCGGCCGCACCGAGATGTCGCAGTTCCTCGAGTCCATCGGGCTGCCGCACTCGATGAGCACCGAGAAGGCGTACTCGACCGACTCGAACATGCTCGGCGCGACGCACGAGGCGAAGTCCCTCGAGCACCTGGACACCTCGATGCACGTCGTCTCGCCCATCATGGGCGTGGCGCACTGGAAGGCTGACACCCGCATCGAGACCGAGACCATCACCGTGACGTGGGAGGCCGGCGTGCCGGTGGCCCTCAACGGGAAGCGGCAGCCCGACCTGGTGAAGCTGTTCCTCGAGGCGAACGCCATCGGCGGGCGGCACGGGCTCGGCATGTCGGATCAGATCGAGAACCGCGTCATCGACGCCAAGAGCCGCGGCATCTACGAGGCCCCCGGCATGGCGCTGCTGCACCTGACGTACGAGCGCATCCTCTCGGCGGTGCACAACGAGAACACGACGGACCTCTACCTGTCGCTCGGGCGCCGCCTCGGCAGGCTGCTCTACGAGGGCAAGTGGTTCGACCCCGAGGCGATGCTGCTGAAGGAGTCGCTCTCGCGCTGGGTCGCCACCGCCGTCACCGGCGAGGTGAAGCTCGAGCTGCGGCGCGGCGACGACTACACGATTCTGTCCACCCAGGCAGCCCAGTCGGCCTACGCCCCCGAGAAGCTGTCGATGGAGAAGACGGTCGGCGCCTTCACGCCAGAGGACCGCATCGGCGCGCTCGAGCTGCAGAACCTGTCGGTGGGCGACAACCGGGCGCTGCTGCTGCACTACGCGCAGGCGCTCGCGCTGCCGACCGGCTCGAAGGACGAGCTCCAGCAGCTCGTCGGCGGCGACTGAACCCGGGTCACCTCTGCGAGGTGGACGGAATGGCCGCCGACGCGAAGCGCCCCGATGGCAACGGCGAACTGCGTCTTGAGGATTAGGCCCAGCTCGCGCAGCGCGCGCACCGTCACCGGGTCGTCGAGGTGCCGATGGAGGTCCTTCGGCAGCACCAGCGCCGGTGAACGGCCATCTCTCGTTCACGACGCTCGCTGCCGGGCGCGGCTCGGGTACCTTCGGCGAGATGGCAACCAGGCGAGAGAATGGAAGGCCGGCGCTGCCGGCGTGGGCGAAGAAGCCGCCCGTGGACGGCGTGCTCATCGTCCCCACGGCGCTGGCGGGGACGCTCAAGAAGGCGCTCGGACCGCTTGGCCGCCTCCTCGTCCCCTCCACGCGCTTCGTCGCCTTCGAGAGCGAGGGCGTCTGGGGCCTGAGCCGGCAGCTCGGCCTCACGATGGACAATGCGAAGGACCTCCGCCACGCGCTCGAGGTGCTCGCCTCGCACGACCTGCCGGTGCTGCACCTCGACCTCCACGTCGAGAAGGGGGCGGCGGGCGCGCTCGTCGAGGTCCTCGCCTCACCTGCTGCCGCGCGCCTCTCGGCGTTGATCATCGGACTCGCGGAGCCGTTCGAGGTCGCCGGTGCGGTCGCCTCTGCCGTGCAACGGACGCCCGGGCTTCGCCGCCTCGAGTTGGTCGCACGTGGGGGTGGGTCGGACGTGGTGTCGGTGGTCGAGGCCGCGAAGGACCTTCGTCTGCTGAGCCTCGTGAGCGTGGGGCTGCGCGGGCCGGACCTGAAGCGCCTCGCGAAGACGAAGGCGCTCACTCAGCTCGAGTCCTTGAAGCTGTTGCACGTGCAGGCCAGCGACCGCGAGCTCGCCGCGCTCTTCGCATCGCCGTGGGCGAAGACGTCGCTCAGGAGCCTGCAGCTCAGCCGCGCGGAGAAGGTGCCCTCTGACTACCCAGGGCTCGGGAGCCTCACGGCGCTGGCGACGCTCGACCTCGGCTTCGTCTCCTCGAAGGGGCTCGCGGCCGTCGCGGGGGCGCCCTTCGTCCAGAGGCTGAAGCGTCTCGCGCTCCACGGCTCGACGCTCGACGAGGCGGTCGCGCGCACGCTGGCGGCCGGGGGACTCCCTGCGCTCGAGGTGCTGCACCTGAAGTGGGCCACGACGACGGTGAAGGCCGTCGACGCGCTCGTGAAGGTCGCTCCGCGGCTCCAGCTGCTCGAGCTGCCGGCCGGTCTCGAGGCGCAGAAGTCGTGGGTGAAGCGGGGCCGGCAGATCCTCTGAGCGTGGTGATGGACGAGCCGACGACGGTCACCTGAACGCCAACTCATCAGCGGGCAACGGCATGAAGTTCATCACCTGCGACGCGTCTCCCCGCCACGCGAAGAGCGCCGCCCACGACGGCTTCATGCTCCGCGGGACCTCTGGACGCCAGCGCGCTCGACCGGCCACGGCGGCGCCTCGGCTCCCGGCGCAGGGCTGCGCGCATCAGGCGCTGCGGAGCGCTCCTTCGTGCGCAGGGCTTCGCCCTGGCCGCAACGACGCGCGCGGGTCAGCCGCGCCGAACCCTTCATTGCCGCTGGAGCGCTCGCGGTTCAGCAGCGCAGGGTTGTGGTGCATCGCCGTTCAACGCGAGGAGCCGAAGGCCCGGCTCAGCGTTCGGGAAGCGCCCCGCGCGCCAGCTGCCCACGACCGGGCTTCATCGGCACCGCGAGGGCGCGGCCCCTCGACAAGCGCGAGCGCTCTGCGGCCACGGGAGCAAGCACCGCCGTTCAGAAGGAGGCTGCATCGCCGAGGTGCGGGAGGAGTCGAGACAGCTCCCGGATCGACTGGGGGAGCGCCGCGCTGCGCAGCTGACCAGCATCGCCGTTCAGCAGGAGTCGAGACGCTCCGAGGAACCTCGCGGCTGCGTGCCCACCTGCACTGCCGTGCGCGCGACGCTGGACGCGGAGGACAGAATCGAGGCGAGATGCACCCATGACAGAGCGCACCGTGTTGTCGCAGGCCGAGCTCGACGCGTTCCTCGCGAAGCACCCCGCCTGGAAGGTGGACGGCGGCATGCTCGCGCGCACCTACGAGGCGCCAGCGTTCCTCGAAGGCGTCGGCTTCGTCGACCGCGTGGCGAAGCTGTCCGAAGCGGCTGACCACCACCCTGACATCGACATCCGCTGGAGGAAGGTGACGCTGCGCTTCGTCACCCACGACGCAGGGAACCGCATCACCACGCTCGACGCGCGGCTGGCCGCCGAGTGCGACGCCCTCTTCTCGGCGCACTTCTCCTCCCTCGGATGAAGGGCGTGGGAGACGAGCTGCCGGCCGTTCAGCAGGTCGCCGTGTTCCGACTCCAGGTGCCGCCCGCGCTCTCGTGGGAGCGCGTGGCGCAGCTCGCGCGCCTGCTCGCCCCGCAGCTCGAGGTGCAGGCGCGTGGTGCCGGCTGGTCCGAGGCTGTTCCGCTGGTGCTCCTCGACTTCGACGGCACCGGGCTCGCGTTGACGATGCGGCGGCGCATCGAAGGCGACGACCTGGTCGTCGATGGAATCGCCGTCCGGGTGGACCTCGTCGGTGATGAAGCCGCCGCCGAGCTGCTCTGCGTGAAGCTCCTGACGGTCCTCTGTGAGGAGGGCGGGGCGCGCGTCCTCTCTTCGCGCTTCGCGTCGGGCGCCGCGACCGCCGGGGCCTCGCGAGGGCTCACGAGAGCAACACCCACGACGCCGCGAGGATGACGAGGAGCAGCGCCGCGACCCCGAGGATGAGGGGCGCCGAGGTGGAGCTGCCCGGCACCTGCACCTCGTCAGTGCGATGCACGGCTGGTCGCCGGTCGGTGCGCGCGCCCTCGGCCTCGGCTGGCTCGTCGTCGCTCCAGGCCGGCATCGGCACCGTCTTGTCCGGCCAGGCGGTGACCTGCTCGGTCTTGAGGTCGGCGGCGGGCCTCGCGTCAGGTGGCGCTCGAGCGCCCTTCACCTTCCGCACCGGCGTCGAGAGCGAGGCCGTCTCGGGCGAGATGACCTCGGCCACCTCCGCCTGGTGCGACGGGTTGGGCAGCGACAGCGACGCCAGCATCGCCTCGGCGGTCTCCCGGCGCGGCAGCGGCACCGTCGTCACCTTCGCGGCGGCCAGCAGCTCCTGCACGAAGTCTTCGACGGAGGCGAAGCGCTCCTGTGGTTTCTTGGCCATCGCCCTCAGCAGCACCTTCGACACCGCCTCCGGCACCCGCGGGTTGCCCACGTGCGCCGGCTCGGGGGCCTCATGCAGGTGCTGCGTGAGGCTCACCTTCGTCTGTTCGTCCTTGTACGGGCGCCGCCCCACCAGCAGCTCGGAGGTGAGGAGCGCCAACGTGTAGAGGTCGCTTCGCCCGTCGAGCGCGCCCGTCATCACCTGCTCCGGCGACATGTACTGCGGGCTGCCCAGCGCGACGCCTGGCCGAGTGAGGTTGGTGTCCTGGTCGCGGGTGAGGCCGAAGTCGAGCACCGTCACGTGCCCCTCCTCGGACACCATGACGTTCCCGGGCTTCAGGTCGCGGTGCACGTAGCCCTTCGCGTGGAGCGCCGAGAGCGCCGCCGCGATCTGCACCACCAGCGGCAGCGTCTCGTCCAGGGTGAAGACCTTGCGCTCCTTCATGAGGCGCGAGAGCGGTTGGCCGGGCACGTACCGCATCACCAGAAAGGGCACGGCGCCGTCGCGTTCGACGCCCAGCAGGCCCACGAGGTTGGGGTGCTCGACGCGCCCCATCACCCGCGCCTCGAGCTCGAAGCGCGACCGGTACTCTTCACGGTCGGCGAGCTGCGGGTGCAGGAACTTGAGGGCCACCTGCCGGTCCACGGCGGTCTCGACCGCGAGGTAGACGGTGCCCATGCCGCCCTGCCCCAGCCGGCGCTCGAGCTTCCACTTGCCCTGCACCGTGCGCCCGACGTTCGGGTCATCGACGACTAGCAGCCGGCCGCACGCGCCGCAGGGCTTCACGGTGGGCTGGGCCGGACCGTCCTGGTCGGTGTCGGTGGGCGGCGCCTGCGCGGGCAGCTCGACCGTGACGGGGGCTCCGCACGGGCACACCAGCCGCTTCGTTCCTGGACGTCGAGGCGCCGTCACGCGCGGGCAGTGTGTCGCAGCCGCCCGCTGACCGGAAGTCTCCGTCGGGTGACAGCCGACCTCAGAGCTCGCGGCTCATCAACAGCCGCAGCTTGCCGCTCTTCTTCGAGACGACGGTGGCCACCGTGGTGAAGCCGTTCTTCCGGTAGAAGCTGACGGCGGTCGAGTTCGCCGGGTCCACCCGCAGCGCCAGCGTCTTCCGATTCATGTCGCGGGCCACCGACAGGCCCTTGTCGAGCAGCACGCCGCCCACGCCCTTGTGGCGCAGGCCGGTGGAGACGACGATGTTCCGCAGGTAGGCCGCGCCAGGCACCGGCCCGTCGCGCTCGATGGTGACGTAGCCCAGCATCGCCCCGTTCACCTTGCCGACGTGGATGAAGGGCCGCAGCTTGGTGAGCGCCTCGAGGCTCTCGGTCGTCGTCTCGCCGCGCGACTTCCACGGGTCGGACGTGGAGCGCAACGTCGCCAGGGTCTGCATGTCCTCGTCGCTCGGCGCCGCGAACTTCGCCTGCTTCAGGTCGGCGAGGATGGCGTTGGCGTCGGGCACTGGAGGCGGTGTCGTCGTCGTCGCGTTCGTCTCCACCTGTTTGCTGGTCATCACCGCTCCTTCGTACCACGGGGGTTGCCGCTCGGCCCGGGCTTGATCCTAACCACCTCGTTGAACGGACTGCACATCATCAAATTTCGAACCTGCACGATCGGTCGTACCTTTCCCTCCAACAGCGCCACCCTCGCTTCGCGACGCGCGCTTCGACGGAGCCAGACGCAGATCGGTTTCGGGTTGATTTGAGTGACGGCGGTGCTGTTCGACGGCACACTCCCAGACGTGCAACTGAACCACGCCCAGCGCGAGTTGACGGTCAAGATCGTCTACTACGGCCCCGGGTTGTCGGGGAAGACGACCAACCTGCAGATGATCCACCAGCGCACGCAGCCGGACGTGCGCGGGAGGCTGCTGACGGTCGAGACTCACGACGACCGCACGCTCTTCTTCGACCTGCTGCCGGTGTTCTTCAGCACGGCGGCAGGCTTCAAGGTGAAGGTGAAGCTCTTCACGGTGCCCGGGCAGGTGATTCACAACGCGACGCGCCGCATCGTGCTGCAGGGCGCCGACGCGGTGGCCTTCATCGCCGACAGCCGGCGCAGCGCCTCGGCCGAGAACAACAGCTACTGGAAGAACCTGAACGAGAACATGCGGGAGAACGGGCTCGACCCGGCGCAGGTGCCCATCGTCATTCAGTTCAACAAGCGAGACCTGCCGGACACCCGCAGCGACGCCGAGATTGAAGAGGCGAGGAAGAAGGGGAAGGAGCCCGTCGTCGGCGCCATCGCGATCCGCGGCATCGGCGTGCTCGAGACGCTCTTCGCCGTGCTGCAGTCCGCCTTCCGGAGCCTCGACGCGCGCGCGGGCCTGACGAAGAACATCCAGCTCACCGAGAAGGAGTTCCTCACCCAGGTCTTCCAGAACATCGACACGTCGGGCACCGAGCTCGAGCGGCTCTTTCCGCCCAGGGTGAAGCCCCTGTGAGGCAGGGCGAGTCGGTCCTCCAGCGCCGCATCTCGCTGGGTGAGCTGCTCGACGGCGAGTCCTTCACCGACGTGGTGAAGGGCTTCGTCGAGCTCTACAAGGTCGGCATCAAGGTGTTCGACGACAAGGGCGCGAAGCTGGCCGACATCAAGGTCGGCAACGGCGACTTCTGCGGCTACGTCTTCAGCTTCCCCGAAGGGCGTCGGCGCTGCACGGCGACGGTGAGCCGCGTGAAGGACGGCCCGCTCGGGCTCAGCCACGGCGCCCGGCTGCCGGTCATCGACAGCGACGACCAGGCGCGCGCGAAGGGCATGGTGACGGTGCCGTGCTTCACCGGCCTGCGCTACATCCTGCTGCCCATCCTCTGGGAGGGCGACACCCTGGGCCGGGTCGTGTTCGGGCCCTTCCAGCCCGAAGACCTGAAGGACTTCCCACCGCCGTCGCTCAAGGAGATCTCGGAGGGGTTCGACACGGCCAACGCGACCCGCTTCGTCGAGAAGGTGCGGCGCGCGCCAGAGACGACCATCGCGCGCGTGCTGCTGCACTTCGCCCGGCTGATGCAGACGATGATCTTCGCCGGGCAGAAGATGTTCCTCACCACGCAGCTGCACATCGAGGCGACCCTCGAGCAGAACCGCGACCTCGAGGAGCGGAACAAGAAGCTCGAGGAGATGAACCAGAAGCTGAAGGACCTCGACCGGCTCAAGAGCGCCTTCCTCGCGACCGTGAGCCACGAGCTGCGCACGCCGCTCACCAGCATCATCGGGTACTCCGAGATGCTCGCCGAGGGGCTGGCCGGCCCGCTCAACGGCGAGCAGGTGGACTACGTGCGCACCATCATGGACAAGGGGGAGACGCTGCTGAAGCTGATCAGCAGCATCCTCGACATCTCGCAGATCGAAGCCGGCAAGGTGCGTCTGTCCTTCGAGCCGATGGACCCGTTCGAGCTGGTGAACTCGTCAGTGTCGAGCCTCAAGCCCCAGGCCCAGAAGAAGGGTGTGACGCTCGAGACGAAGCTGCCGCCGCGCCCGTTTCAATCGACGGGGGACCGGGACCGCCTGCGGCAGGTGGTGACGAACCTGCTGACGAACGCGGTGAAGTTCACCCCGAAGGGCGGTACCGTGCGCGTGCTGCTCTCGGAGCTGACGCACCAGCCAGACCTCAACACGCAGGGCTTCCGCGTCATCGTCGAGGACTCCGGAGTCGGCATTCCGGCGGACCAGTTCGACAAGATCTTCCAGAGCTTCTACCAGGTCGACTCGTCGTCCACGCGCGAGTACGGCGGCGCGGGCATCGGCCTCGCCATCGTGAAGAGCTTCGTCGAGGGTCACGGCGGCGTGGTGCGGGTGGCGAGCGAGGTGGGCCGCGGCAGCCGCTTCACCCTGATTCTGCCGGCGCTGCCCTCGACGCAGGCGCAGGTGAACATCACCCCGCCGGTGACGGCGATTCAGGCGCCGGCCGACGACCGGTTCTGAGACGGCTGAATCAGAATCGCCAACCAGCGAAGAGGCGCGGGCCCAGGCCGATGCCAGGCCCGCCGACCAGCATCAGGTCGAGAGACACCATGAGCCCGAACGAGAGCCGGGGCGTCACGCTGAAGCCGACGCCGCCCTCCACGTAGACCCCGAACTGGCGCACCGCCGCGAGGTCGCTCACCAGCCGATGCTGAAGCTCGAGGCCCGCTCCCACGGCTGGCTGCACGAGGCGCCCCTGGCGGAACACTGCGCGATAGCCCACGGAGAGCGGCAGGAAGACCTGGTCTTTCCCGGCGAAGACACCGACGGCGACCCGCACGCGGCTCACGGTGCCGGCCTCTCCCGGGCGGATGAGCAGCTCAGGGCGCACGCCCCAGGTGAGCCCCACGAGCGTCACCTCGAAGGGCACCTGCAGCTCGAGTCGGGTGGACGGCTCCTCGGCGAGGGCAACGGAGGCGACGAGGGCGAGCCCCAGCGCGCTAGTACGCATAGAAGCTCCAGTCGGAGAAGGCCTCCATGTACCCGCCGCCCTCTTCGATGCCGTACCCGATGCCGAACTTCCCGCGCGTCTTCGCCGGGCACCAGACCCACAGCTCGCTCTTCCCTTCAGGGAAGACGACCGCGAGGGGCTCGCTCGTCCAGAAGAAGCGCCGCATCACGCTCTCGAACAGCGCCGGCCGGGGCGTCACGTCGTTGAGATCGACGATGGCGCCCATGCCGGGAGGGAGCGGCGCTGGCAAGGCGGCCAGCTCGGCGGCGGACGGCGCCGGGAGCCCTGCGGCGACGACCGCCCACGCCGGGCGATGGTCGCGCAGGTCCTGTTGGTGGGGGACCAGCAGCTCCACGGGCGTCGCGAAGCGGGTGGCGTGCTCGAGCGACATGACGAAGTGCTCGCTCCCCGTGACGAACTCCCCGAAGAGGGCGTAGCTCACCTCGGGGCGCGCGATGACGAAGGGCTTGTCGGCGAAGAGCCGGCCCGGCGCGTGGGCGAGGCCCGGGAACGCACAGAGCACCAGCAGGAGGAGAAGGCGGCGGCTCATGGCATACACTCCGCGGGCAGCGAGGGCGTGCGTTCTCTCAGCCGGGTCAACGCGCGGGTGCAGGCTGTTCGGCACGCCTGGCCGAGCGTGTCGTTGTTCCAGCAGAAGCCACGCTCGTCGAAGCGGGTCAGGTTCGTCGTCTGGCCGCTGACGGCGTCGAGCGCGCGGATGCAGGCCGCGAAGGACCGGCACTCCGGCGCCTGCTCGACCGGCGTCCCGAAGCACCCCTGGAGAAGAACCACGGCGACGAGCCAGCGCATCGGGCGTCAGGTTGCACCGCATGTGCCCACCTTCGGGGAAGGCACTGGCGCGATCTTGCGAGGGCAGACCCGCACGGCAGCCGCACGAACTGCGCGTGCGGACGGAGACGAACGCTCGAAGGCCCGGCCCCACAGGCGTCAGCCAGCGACGCGGCGCCTCCCGTCACGCAGGAGCGGGGCGGCGCTGGGCGCGCCACAACGCCCACGTGCCGAGCGCGAGGCCACCGAAGAAGAGCAGGACGGTCGCGGGCTCGAGCAGCAGCCAGGGCTCCCTGAAGGCGCCCCACTTGCCCAGCACCTCGAGGGGTGTCCACGCCACCACCATCGCGCCAATGGCGTAGCGGATGGCCGGACCCCAGCCGGTGTGCTGGTGCAGCCTCCACGACGTGTAGACCGCTCCTGCGATGGACAGCGCGAGCACCGACGTCGTGAAGGCGCCTCGCACGCCGAAGAGGCGCTCGTCGTAGGCCCACAGCAGCAGCAGGTAGAAGCCCCACACCGTCGTGGCGTACTGGAAGGCCGTGCGGGGGCCATAGTTGTCGATGCGGCCGCTCACGAGGCCGTTTCGCATGAGCGGCGCCCGCTCGCGGAAGAAGAGGAACAGCGGGCAGCGCGACGACTCGAGGAACAGCAGGTACGCCATCACCAGCGCGAGCGCGCCCCACGAGTGCTTGAGCAGCGTGTACTCGCCGAAGACCGCCATCACCTGGCCGTTGACGACGCCGACCGTCTTCCCGACGCCCAGCCCTCGCGCGGCGATGGTGAGGCCGTACTCGACGCCGCCGGTCCAGAGCAGGTTCCCGGCGAAGACGCCGACGATGGTCTGCGCCGCGTCGCTCTGCAGCCGCGAGGTGAGCCAGACGAGCGCCAGCCCGAGGGCCACGAGGCCGAGCGCCGCCATCACCAGGAACCGGGTCACCGGCATCGCCCGGAGCGTCACTGACTCGCCGCCCTTCACGCGCGAGAGGGTGTGCTCGAGCGCGGCGCGGTGGTCCGGTCGGCGGGTGCGCCCGATGGCCGACTCGAGCTCGTGGGCGAGCGGCGAATCGGAGAAGAAGCGCGCCTCGAGGCCCTCCTCCAGCCCCGGCCGGGCGACCCGGAGCTCGAGCGCGTTGATGGCCACCATCAGGAGATGACCCGAGGCCAGCATGAACAAGACGAACACACTCGACAGCACGGTCCTCGACCAGCGGCGCATGAGGCCCTCTTAGTTGCAAGTGATTCGCAACGTCAACAAGAGAGCTGCGCGCCCGTCGTGTCATGGCAGGCGTGTCATGGGCGGGGTGGTTCCGCGGGCGGAGCTCTTGATCATCCGGGGGCCTTGCGTTGGCGCGCGCCTTGCCAGTGGCGGAGGCGCACGCCGGCGAGGGGCTGCGGACGAGGGAGCACGACATGACGTGGAGAGTGACGCTGGCGCTGGGGACGCTCACGCTGCTGCTGGGGTGCGCGGACGGCGCGAACGGCGACAAGGGCCTCGTGCGGTTCTCGCAGGTGGTGAACTTCGTCGAGACGAACGACTTCACGCCGCCGCTGGTGCTGGGGCGCACGGTGCTCATCAAGCTCGAGCACGCGCCGCTCGGCGAGCAGTCGTTCCCCGAGCTCTCGCTCGAGGTGACGGGCGGCGCGGCGCAGGTGCTGCCGCTTGGCTTCGCGCAGTACGCGGTGCGCCTCGACGAAGAGAAGGCCTACCGGTTCCGGGCGAAGGAGGGCACGCGCGAGCTCGACGCCATCAGCGTGGTCGCGAAGAAGGGCGCGCGGCTCCGGCTCCACGCGAAGGCGCAGGTGGTGACGAGCGGCGAGTCGGGCGGCCGGCGCTGCGTTCGCGCCGCGGCGGTGAACCTCGCCGACCTGACGCTCGCGCCCAACCAGGAGGCCGCGGTGACGGTGGTGCCGGTGGACGACGCCGGGGCGCCGATGCTGGGCATGCTGCAGCTCACCGCGAAGAGCAGCCGACCGGACCTGGAGCTCGACACGCCGTTCTTCTTCGAAGGCGGCAGCCCGAACACCCTCACCCTCCGGCCCACCGTCGTCACCGGGCGGCTCGGCGACGTCTCGGTGGACATCGTGGACCCGGCCTTCGCGACGTTGACGCAGACCGTGCGCGTCACCGCCGAGACCGCAGCCATCACCTGCAACTGACGAGGTGGAGCCATGGCACGAGACCTCTTGAACTCCCTTGCGCGGCGCAGCTCCCTGACTCGCACCGGGCTCGCAGTCGGCGCGGTGCTGCTCGCGGTGGGCTGTCTGCCGAACGCGGGTGAGTGCATCGGCAACGCGATTGGACAGTCCCTCGGCATCGCGCTGGGCACCGCCATCGGCGATGGGTTCGGCGGACCGGTCGGCCTGACGCGGCCCGACGAGGCGCGCGTCACCGACGCCGGCACCTTCGTCTCGGTGGCGCATCAAGGAGGGCGGCTCGAGCTCCGCTTCGCCGACCAGGTGCTGACGGGGGAGCTCCCCAGGCGCGACCCGTCGTGCGTGATGACCGACTACGCCATCTTCCGGGACGCCGACGCCGGCGTGGCGCTGGTGACGCTGAACGTCGTCTCGGCCTCGCAGGCGCCCGCCGATGGAGGCACGCGCGTTCGCCTCGACTGCAAGGCGCTGAAGCGCAAGCTACCCGACGCCGGAATGGAGGCGCTCGGCGAGCGCGTCATCGACGTCCTCGCGCCTTGAGTCGTGGGCTCGTCAGTTCGCGCCGCCGTCGCGGTACAGCTTGAGCCAGTCGGACGTCGCGGTCGAGGCGAGGACGGCGCCGATGACAGGCCGAACGAAGGGAAGGTGAATGATGAAGTCTGGCGTGTCGCAGAGCGCGGCGCCGCTCGAGCCGGTCACCCTGCAGTAGACGTCGCCGCTCAACGGCACCTCACCCTCACCCGTCGTCGCCCAGGCTGCCCGGAGCCGCCCCAGGCGGCAGTCACTCTCTTTCAGCATCGTCGTGAAGGTGGCGTATCGGGACGGCAGCACAGGGCCCGCGAACGGGCGGATGAAGAGCGGCGCGGCGAGCTCTGCGAGGGCGGCGCAGCGGCCCACCAGCGGGAACGCGGGGTCGAGGGGTTCGTCCGGCGCGAGGAGGGAGGTCGCGTGCGGCACGGCCCACAACGCGCGCTTGAGCGAGCGGGTGTCTTCTTCCGACGGCACCGGGAAGCCGCCGAGGTCGAGGCCGCGCGAGCCAGCCTCCGCGGCGGCCTTCCGCTCGAGCTCGAGGAGCCCCACCGCCACCATGCTCCCGACGAGGGACTCGGTCGTCAGGCACAGCCTCGCCAGCTCGTGCACCTCGTCGAGCGCAGGGCGAACCTCCCCAGACGCGAGCCCGCGAAGCAGCCGCAGCTTCGCCAGCACCAGGACGTCACGGAACGAGAGCGCCGGGTCCGCTGGGCCACCGTATGGGGTGCCGTGGAGCGGCGAGCCGGGCCCCTCGAGGTCCCAGAAGCCGGCATCACCCAGCGTCGAGAAGAACGACAGGTCCACCCCGGTGGTGTCGAGCGCTGCGCGCGGCCAGTCGGCGCCGGCGTCGGCGAGCCCGGCGGTGAGCGAGGCTGGGAGCGCAGCCAGTGCCGGTCGGTCGCTCCAGCCCACCCGCTCTCTCAGCAGGGGCCACGCGTCACCACCGTCGCGGCGCGCGAAGAGCGCGTCGTGCTGCCAGCGCTGGTGGTCGGCCATCACCTGGGCAGAGCAGGCCCGCTGCGCTGCCGACGCCTGCGCCTGCCCCTCGCGCAGCGCGGCGTTCGCCTTCGTGAGGGCGTACCCGGCGGCCACGCCATAGACGACGAGCGTGAAGGCGATGACGACGCCGAGCACAGTGAGCAGCCGTCGAACCATCTGCGCCAGCCTCGCATGGCCCGATGGTCGCGCGACAGCGGGTCGGTCCGTCAGCAGGGCCCCAGCTTCACGCGCAGCCGGGCCAGCGCGGCGTCGAGGTCAGGCAGCAGGGGAATGCCGAAGCGCGCGCAGACGACCTCGACGTTGCCCTTGCGCCAGTAGCCATCGGGGCACGAGACGATGAGCTTCCCGCTCGACGCCAGGAGCCCGAGCTCGAGCAACGTCACCGGCGCGCGGGTCGTGGGGACGAAGTGCATCAGCACCAGGTCGGCCCGCGCGAGCGCGTCGAGCTCCCACTCCACCTGCTCGCGAAACGGCGCGAAGCGAAGGCGCTGCTCCCAGCTCGCGTCCCACGCTTCCCGGCGCGGGTTCAACACGACGACGCCCAGCGGCGCCAGGACCGCCGCGACGCGCGCCTGCCAGTCCTCGGCCTCGCCGAGCTCGATGCTGCCCGCGAGGAACACCGTCGGTCGGTCGAAGGCAGTCGGGAGCGGTGTCGGGGGGCGCAGCTGCACTGACGTCACCGGCACACGCCGTTGCCGGCGTACGGACACCTCAGGTCGAACGCGCCCGTGTAGCGCTTGCCGGTGTTCGTCTTGAACGAGAACGTTCCGGCGACGTGCGCCGTGTCCCACGCAGAGATGACGAGCTCGCCCTCAGCCGAGAAGAAGCCGCTGCCCCGCACACCGAAGGCGCCCTTCTTCGGCTTCTTCGTGTCGATGGCATAGCGACCGGGCGCCATCTTCACGTCGTCGACGGACGACCTGCCGACGGTGTCGATGTTGAGCTGAGCGCCAGCGCCGCAGTTGATGAGGAGCGGCGTGGCGATCGAGCGCCCGACCTGGGTCGGACCCATCCAGTGCAGCGACATGACGTTGCTGGGCCCGCCGGAGCCGCGGTTGGTGGCCTCGCCTTCGACCGTGTACTCGCAGAAGTCCCGGGGAGGCTCCGCGGCCGACGAAATAGGAGCGACGAGACAGGCGAAGAGCATCAGGGTGCGCATGGCGGCGTCACTCACTCCAACAGGTGAATGGTGCTGATGTTGGGGGTCGGACGGTCGATGAGGAACGTTGGCGTCGTCAGCGCCTGCGCGAACACCGAGACGCTGTTGCCGTCGAGGACATAGAGCGTTCCGTCCGCGCCCAGAATCGACCGCCTCATGGTCGCGCCGAGCGTGGGCCCCGACACGATGGAGGCAGGCGTCGCTCCCATCATCAGCGACGCCGCGTTCGCGTACAGGAAGACGGCGCCGGTCGTGGAGTTGATCTGCACGGTGACGACGAGCGTCCCGTGGAAGACGCCGTGGTGGCGAATGCTCGGGCTCGTCCCCGCTCCGCCGTCCACCGTGACCGAGAAGTCCACCGCCCGCGGCGCCGACAGCATCGACACCTGGTTCCACACGCCGATGCTGGACGTGAAGAACGAGCTGAAGAGCCGGTCTCCGCCGATGACGAGCGGCCCGGCGTTGGGCATCGTCGCGAGGACGAAGTCGTGCATGCCCGCGTCACCCGTGCGGGTGTCGGCGGAGTTCCACACGAGCAGACCCGCGCCGCTCACCTGGCCACCGAAGAGCCGGCGGCTGGTCGAGTCGAAGGCGAAGCCGAAGATCTGCTCGAAGGGGTGGGTGAACTCGGCCGTCGCGCCGGTGGTCGCGGTCGCCGCGGCCGCGCTCGTGAGCAGCTTCACGCGGCCCGGCGAGTTGTTGTTGAACCAGAGGTTGCCGAGCGCGTCGAGCCGGGTCTCGGTGATGCCAGAGAGAGGCAGCACGTTGCCTGGAATCGCGACCGCCGGGGTCGAGGTCGCCGTCACGCTCGCGGGCCCAGCGAAACGCTTCAGCGTCCGCGCGGTCGAGGAGCTGCCGTTCGCGATGACGTAGAGGTTCGCCGAATCACCTGCCAACGCGACGGGCGCGTCAGTGCCCGGGTCCACCCCACCAGTGGGGATGAGGCCGGCGTCAGGCAGGTTCGCCCGGTCGTAGAAGACCACCGCCGGCGTCGGCGCCGTGATGGCGATGAAGAGCCGAGGCAGCACACCCGCGGAGCCACCTGCGCTCCCGCCCGCGGAGCCACCTGCGCTCCCGCCCGCGGAGCCGCCTGCGCTGCCGCCCGCGGAGCCACCTGCGCTCCCGCCCGCGGAGCCACCTGCGCTGCCGCCTGCGGAGCCACCTGCGCTGCCGCCCGCGGAGCCACCTGCGCTCCCGCCTGCGGAGCCACCTGCGCTGCCGCCCGCGGAGCCAGCTGCGCTCCCGCCTGCGGAGCCACCTGCGCTCCCGCCCGCGGAGCCACCTGCGCTGCCGCCCGCGGAGCCACCTGCACTCCCGCCTGCGGAGCCACCAGCGCTGCCGCCTGCGGAGCCACCTGCGCTCCCGCCCGCGGAGCCACCAGCGCTGCCGCCTGCGGAGCCACCAGCACTCCCGCCTGCGGAGCCACCTGCACTCCCGCCCGCGGAGCCACCAGCAGCACTGCCGCCTGCAGAGCCACCTGCACTGCCGCCCGCGGAGCCACCAGCACTGCCGCCCGCGGAGCCACCTGCACTCCCGCCCGCGGAGCCACCTGCGCGTCCACCGGCCGAGCCTCCTCCGCCTCCATCCGGGCCTGCAGGCATCTCTCCACAGTTGCAGCCCATGGCTGCGGCCAGCGTCACGGCGATGAGCGCCTTCTGTACGAGCGTCACGGTGTTCCCCCCTCGAAGAAGTCCTGCGACCAACACGAGCCGTGGAGTCTGCCAGAAACGACGCCGGGGCCTCGCGCTCTTTCGGGCTCCAGCGCTTGACGGTCCCGACCCGACCCCATACGAGCGTCGTCGCTGTCAGGTGCCCACGTCGGGCATCATGAAAGGGAAGCCGGTGAGAATCCGGCGCGGTCGCGCCACTGTGACCGGGAACGCCCCGCATCGATGATGGGGCACCTGTCGTCTCGAGGTCGGGGAGCAGTCCACCCCACGTCACGCCGCGAAGTCGCGGGGGAAGACGGGAGACGGCGGTTGGCATCCCGGCGAGCCAGGAGACCTGCCTGACGGTGCGGAGACCTCCGGGTCCCCGCGTGGCCTTCTCTCTTCGCGGAAGAGAGCAGAGGGCGTCGAATGCGGCTGGCCGTCTTCGCCATGGTGGGCTTGAGCGCGACGCACGCGCTCGCCGACGCCACCGACGCCGGCCTCATTCCGCTGCCTCCAGTGGTGGTGCCGCTCCCGCCCGCCGCTGCGCCCTCCGCGTCCTCGCCAACGCAGCGCGACCCGTCGGCCGTCACCACCATCATCGAGACGAAGTCGCGCACGGCCGAGGCGAAGGACGCCACCGACCTCGTGGCCGCCACGCCCGGCGCCGTCGTCGTCGACCAGGGCGGCGCGGGCCAACGGAAGACGCTCTCGCTGCGCGGGGCGGCGCCCAACGGCGTGCTGGTGCTGCTCGACGGCGTGCCGCTCAACGGGCCGGGCAACGCGGTAGACCTCTCACGCGTGCCGCTCGCGATGCTGGAGCGCGTCGAGGTGATGCGCGGCGCCGGCAGCCGCTACGGCCCTGGCGCGATGGGGGGAGTCGTCAACCTGGTGTCGAAGGCGCCTGGTGGCGCGCGCGTCTTCGCCGACGTCTCGCAGGGCAGCTTCTGGACGACGATGGCGTCGGCGGGCGGCGCGACGTCACTGCTGGGCGGCGAAGGCCTGGCGCTCGTGCACGGCCTGCGCAGCGACGGCGACTTCACCTACCGCTGGGACGACAAGCCTGCGCTCGCGGGCAACGAATGGGCGCCGGCGGTGCGGCGGAACAACCAGGCGCTGGGCGGCGGAGGGCTCGCTCGCTGGCGGCGCGAGCTCGGCGGCGGCTCCCGCCTCGACGTCCTGGGCGAGGGCCTCTACGAGACGCGCGGCCTCGCCGGCCCGGTGCAGAACCCGACGGCCGACGCGAGCCAGGCGACGGGCCGGGGAACGGTCTCGGCGCGGCTCACCTCCGCCTTCGCCAACGGCGGCGAGCTGCAGGTGCTGGGCTGGGGGCGGCTCGACTCGACGGTGCTCCGCGGGAGCGCGTTCGGCGGCGCGGCGGGCTACGCCCAGCTCGAGTCGTCCTTCGGCGCCGAGGCCGTGTATTCCCAGCGAGCCCTCGGCCGGCATCGCTTCACGGGCCTGCTGGGCGCGGGAGCCGACCTGCTGCGCGAGCCCTCGGGACGCAACCCGGCATGGGGCCGCGCGAGCGCGATGGTGGGCGACGAGGTGTCCTTCTTCGACGGCCGGCTGGTGGTGGACGCCACGGCGCGGGTGGACGTGGCCGGGCGCTTCGTCGTCCTGTCTCCCAAGGCGAGCGCGACGGTGTTCCTCCCGAAGGGCTTCGAGCTGCGCGCCTCGGGCGGACAGGCGTCGCGGCCTCCAGGCTTCCAGGAGCTGTACGTCATGCAGGGCACCCTGCTGCCCAACCCCGACCTCGCGCCTGAGCGCGGGCTCCTCGCCGACGTGAGCGCGGCGTGGAGGCACGAGAAGGCGACGGTGCAGGTGACGGGCTTCTCGGGCCTCTACGAGAACCTCATCGCCTACGAGTACTACCCGCCGGTGCTGGCGAAGCCGTACAACTTCGCCGCGGCGCTGGCGGCAGGGCTCGAGGTCGAAGGCGCGGTGGCTCCGGCGGCGTGGCTCGAGGCGCAGGCGAGCTACACGTTCCTCTCCACGCAGAACCTGAAGGACGACCCCCGCTACTACCTCAAGGCCCTGCCCTACCGTCCGCGCCACCGCGTGACGGGGCGCCTCGTCGCGGGCCCCGACTTCGTGAAGGCGCGCGCCGAGGTGTTGTTCCAATCCGAGCAGTTCATCAACCGCACCGAAGGCGTCTCGCTGCCGGCGCGGGCGTTCGTGAGTCTGGGCATCGCCGCCACGCCGTGGAAGAACCCACGCGTGACGGTGGCCTTCGACGTGAAGAACGTACTCGACGTGCAGACCCAGGACCTCGACGGCTACCCGCTGCCTCCGCGCGCGGCGTTCCTGTCGGTGGCGCTCGCCTGGGAGCCCGTCGCGACGACCAGCAGAGACCAGGGAGCGAACTGATGTTCTCGAAGCAAGTGACGATGAGGGCTCTGGTGGCGGCGTACGCCGTCGCGTTCTGCTCGGCGTGTCCCGACACCGGCATCGTCTGCCGCATGGGCACCAACCGCTGCGGCGCTGGCTGCGCCGACTACACCTCGGACCGGCGCAACTGCGGCGGCTGTGGCCAGGCGTGCGCGGCCGGGCAGGTGTGCGCCGCGAGCGTGTGCGTCTGTCAGGCCGGCACCGAGCTGTGCGACGGCCGCTGCGTGGCGACGGCGAGCGACCCGAACGCGTGTGGCGGCTGCGGCCGCGCGTGCGCCAGCGGGCAGGTCTGCGAGCTGGGCCAGTGCAAGGCCTCGTGCACCCTCGGCGTCAGCACGCGCTGCGGCGCGTCCTGCGTGGACACCACGTCGGACCCCTCGAACTGCGGCGGCTGCGCGCGCGCCTGTCAGGGCGGGCAGCGCTGCGTCGCCGGCGGCTGCACGTCGGACCTCGTCGTGGCGTGCTTCTCGTCGGGCCAGGTGGCGGGCCTCTCGGCAGCGACGCTCCAGCGCACCCCGCTGGGAGACCTGGGGACGGCGCCGGCCGCGCTGGCCACCTCGAGCGGGGTGTTGCTCGCTGCCGACGGCTTCGACCGCAAGCTGAACCAGGCCGACCTCCCGCCGAGCGAGGCGGCGTACCGCGAGCTGCCGGGGCGCTCCGTCACCACCGGGGCGGTGCCCAACCAGGTGCTCGTCGATGGCGAGTGGGTCTACGTCGTCAACGCTCAGAGCGGCACGCTGCAGGTGCTGAGGCGCGGCGCGACCGACGGTGACGCGGGCCTTCCGCTCACCACCGTGCAGGAGCTCGTCTTCGGCCCCAACACCTTCCCGCAAGGGGCGGCGAAGGTGGGCAGCTCGCTCTGGGTGCCACTGTACGGCGGCTATGGCGCGGCGACGGTGGACGCCGGGCAGCGCGTCATCGAGGTGAGCGTGGCAGACCCGGCCAACCCGCGCGCCGTCGGTGAGGTGTCGCTCTCATCGCTGGACTTGAAGCCCTTCGACGGCGGCACGCCGGTGCCCCGGCCCTTCGCCGTCACGGCGCACCACGGGGCCGTCTACGTCGCCCTCAACAACTTCAACGCCGACTGCAACCCGCTGTGTGTCCCCGGCGGACCCGGGCTGCTGGCGAAGGTGGACCCGGCCTCGAAGACCGCGTCCGTCATCGACCTCGGCGCCGACGCGTGCCTCAACCCGCAGTGGGTCGCGCCGCTGGGTGACGGGCTGGCGGTGTCGTGCGGCGGTCAGGCGACGTACACCGGCCAGGACTTCGTGCTGACGAGCCTCGAGCGCGCGGGCGTGGTGGTGCTCGACGCGAACGACCGTCGTGTCGCGACGTGGGCGCCGGCAGCTCCGACGTGCGGTGATGCGGGGGTCTGTCCGCTCTTCCTGCCTGGCCGCTTCGGCGTGAAGGGCTCGTCCCTCTTCGTTGGCGACCAGAACGCGGGGCGGCTCGTGGTGCTGGACTACGCCGACGGCGGCCTCGTGGAGCGCCGCGGCCCGGCCCGCAACGACGGCGTGCAAGCCTGTCCCGTCAGCTCGTCGGGCATCGCCAACATCGCGGATGTGCTGGCGCCGTGAGCTGAGCCTCTCGCACGGGCGCGCGCGCTGCGCTGCTGTACCTTCAAGGTGCAGGAGGCTGCGAATGAACCGCCTTGGACTCGCACTGGGATTGATGCCGGTCACCGCCGCGACGACGGCCGAGGCGGGGCCACCGGCGAAGGCGACGGTGCAGGCGCCCCGGCAGTGGCGTGCGGCCTTCGAGCGCATCGGCGTCACGGACGAGCGGGTCCTCGCCGCGGTGGAGGCGGTCCCACGCGAGGCGTTCCTCGAACCCGACATGCGCCCGTTCGCCTGGGAGGACCGGCCGCTGTCCATCGGCTACGGCCAGACGACGAGCCAGCCCTCGCTCATCGCGTTCACGCTCCAGGCGGCACGGCCCGGGCCGAAGTGCCGGGCGCTCGAGGTGGGGACGGGCTGTGGCTACCAGACGGCGCTGCTCGCGAAGCTGTGCCCCGAGGTCTACAGCATCGACATCGTCGCGCCGTTGGCCGAGCGGGCGAAGAGGTCGCTCGCGAAGCTGGGCTTCACCAACGCGTCGGTGAAGGCTGGCGATGGGTACCTCGGCTGGCCCGAGGCGGCGCCGTTCGACGTCATCATCGTCGCGGCCGGCGCGGCGCGGGTGCCCCAGCCGCTCATCGACCAGCTCGCCGTGGGCGGACGCCTCATCATCCCGGTCGGAGAGACGTCGGCCGAGCTGTCGCTCGACGTGCTGACGAAGCAGAAGGACGGCACGGTGAGACGGGAGCAGTTGCTGCCGGTGCGCTTCGTCCCGCTGACGGGGAGTCACGCCGACCGCGACCGCGCCGACGCGGGCTGGTGAAGAGGCCGTCCGATGCGCTCGCTCAACGCCAGACAGGCCCGCCACCGGGTGCTGAGGGTGCGGGTCCCGGCTCATTGAGAGGAAGCACGCAGCACCGGCGGTCGGCTGACGCGACTGGTGCCTGGGGCTGCTTCGGCGGCGATGATGGCGGAGCTTCGAGCGCTCGGGTTCGGAGCCGCGCATGCCTTGGGGGCTCGCGACAACACCGAGCTCAACACACGGCGAACCGGGACTCGTGCTGCTCGACGCTCCTACTTCGCGCGCGGCCGCGGGCGAGCGTCTGGTACCGTCCGGCCCATGCGCGTCGTCTTCCTTGCACCGACCTTCCCTCCCGAGATGATTCAATACACCCGCGGCCTCGCCGAGGTCGGCGCGAAGGTCTACGGCGTCGCCGACACGCCGCGTGAAGGGCTCCCGAGGGAGCTCAAGCCGTACCTGCACGACTACCTGCAGGTGCCGCGCATCATGGACGAAGACGACGTCATCGAACGGGTGACGACGTGGCTTCGCGGCGTGTCGGTGGACCGGGTGCTCGCGAACTGGGAGCCCCTCGTCATTCTCGCCGCGCGCATCCGCGAGCGCTGGGGCATGCCGGGCATGAGCGCCGACACCGTCCGCGGCTTCCGCGACAAGCAGCTCATGAAGGAGCGGGTGAAGGCGGCGGGCTTGCGCGTGCCGAAGTCGCAGCGCTGCACCTCGGAGCGCGAAATCCGCGCGGCCGTCGAAGACATCGGCTTCCCCGCCATCATCAAGCCCATCGCCGGCGCCGGCAGCGCCGACACCTACCGCGTCGCCAGCCAGAAGGAGCTCGAGTCGACGCTGCAGCTCGTCCGCCACGTGCCCGAGGTCTCGTGCGAGGAGTACGTCACCGGCGAGGAGTTCACCTTCGACACCGTCTGCATCGACGGCAAGCCGGCCTACGAGAACATCGCCGCGTACCTGCCCAAGCCGCTCGAGGCCCGCTCGAACGAGTGGATCAGCCCCGTCATCATCACCGTGCGCGACATGTACCAGCAGCGGCTGAAGCCCGGCGTCGAGCTGGGCCGCAACGTGCTCAAGGCGCTCGGCATGGGCGACGGCTTCACCCACATGGAGTGGTTCCTCACGCCGAAGGGCGAGGCGGTGTTCGGCGAAATCGGCTGCCGACCTGGCGGCGCGCACCTCGTGGACCAGATGAACTACACGAGCGACATCGACCTCTTCCGCGAGTGGGCGCGGGTGGCGACGTTCAAGACGTTCGAGGCGCACGTGCCGCGGAAGTACAACGTCGGCATCGTCTTCAAGCGCGCCATGGGCCAGGGGCGCATCACGCGCATCGAGGGGCTGGGGCAGTGGCTGCGCGAGGCAGGGCCGTGGTGCGTCGAGGACAAGTTGTTCCGCCCGGGCATGCAGCGGCGCAACTGGAAGCACACGCTCTTGTCGGACGGCCATGTCGTGGTGCGGCACCCGGACTGGCATGAGGCGTACCGGCTGTCGTTCGCAGCGGCGACGGGCATCAAGCTGTACGCGCAGTGAGCGCCGCGGCGGCGGGTGGGGCACACTGCAGGGGAATGCGGTGCGCACTCACCCTCTGCCTCGCGCTCGCGGCGTGCAACGCTGACGAGCCGCGAGACGCCGCGCGCTCACGGTCGGAGCTGGTGGTCTTCAGCGGGGGCTCCCCGAGTCGTCGGATGGGCGCGCTCACCCAGCCGGGCACGACGCTCGCGGTGCGGCGGGCAGGCCAGGGAGTCCTCGTCGCAGCCGGGGCGCCGGGGCACGGGTGCGCGAGCGGCGGGTGCCTGGGCGGTCTGCAGGTGTGGCTCCTCACGTCCGTGCCCCGCCGGGTGTGGGAGCTCACCAACGCGCCGGGGCTGTCGCTGGGAGAAGAGCTCGGCCGCGGGGTGGCGTTTGGCGTGACTGACGGCGGCTTCGTCGTCGGCGTGGGGTCGCAGCGCGGGTTCGCGGTGTTCGATGTGGACTCCCAGGGCCTCGAACGAACGGACGGAGGCGCCACCACCTCGGTCTCGTTCGGCACCTTCTCGTTCGGTCACGCTTTCGTGCTCGGCCAGCCCGCGCTGTCGCGAGTGGCGCTCGTCGACCCTGCCAACCCCGGCACCGTCCTGATGCCCATCACCTGCGCGGCGGACGCGGGCCTGGGCGCGGTCGTCACGGCCTTCGACTGGGACGGTGACCAGCTCAGCGACGTGGTGATGAGCAACCCGGCGACGAACCACGTCGAAGTCGCTTTGAGCCGGCGCCGCTACCTGTGCGAGCGGCTCCCGGTCCCTGTCGGCGGGGGACAAGCCTTGACGTCGTTCGGACAATCCCTCGCCGGGGCAATGGGCTCGAGTGGGCCGGTGCTCGCGGTCGGTGCGCCATCCTCGTCGCTCAACTTCCAGCCGATCGCGGGCGCGGTGGCGGTCTTCGAGCTGTGCGACCTTTCCAGCCAGCGGTGCGCCGACGCAGGGGACGATGATGGAGGCCCGGGTGATGCGGGCCCGGACGGCGGCCGGGATGCAGGGCCCGACGCGGGAATGGACGCAGGCACGCTCGTCGACGGAGGCATCGTCGGCGACGGAGGCATTGGCGACGGTGGAGTCATCAGCGACGGAGGCATCGACGACGGTGGAGTCATCGACGACGGTGGCATCGAGGACGGCGGAGTCATTGGCGACGGAGGCATCGACGGCGGTGGAGGGACCGACGACGGCGGTGTTCGGGACGCGGGCGTCGTCATCTCCGACGTGACGTTCGTGCCCGTGTCCTGCGGCTGCACCGCTGGCCCACAGTTGCTGCTGGCGCTCACGATGACCGTGTTCCTGCGCCGGCGTGCGCGCGCTGAGCTGCGGGCCGGTTCACCACGGCCACTCGCATGACCGCCCGAGCTGACTTCACCCGCTCGACGAGCGGCCGACCTCGAGACGGCGCGTTCCACTCTGGAGCACGTGCCTTCGCGCCTGCAGGAGCTCGAGCGAGGCTGCGTACGCGCCACGCCAGCGTCGTGCCGCGTCTACGAACAGTGAAGCCCGGGTCTTCGCGCTCCGGGTCGAAGAGCTGCGTCGGGGACGCCGTGGAGAGCCCGGCCTCGGGTGGGCTGGGCTGCGACACGCAGGAAGTGGTGGACGCGGCCCCCATCTGACGAGGCAGACTCGCTGCGTGGAACACCGCATCCGTCGAGGCGACACGCTCTGGGCGCTGGCGAAGCAGTACAACACCACCGTCGAGAAGCTCGCTCGAGCCAACAACATCGCCGACCCCGACCGCATCGTTGCCGGCCAGACGCTGCGCATCCCCGACGCGTTCACGCAGGACGAGGCGCTCGACGCGGATCAGCTCTCTCCGCCGCCGATGTGGGCGCCGCCGGTCGCCTTCGGCCCACGGCCGCCGCCGCCTCCGCCCGGAGGGCCCACCGACATCTCAGGGCTCGGCTCGCTGTCGGCGAAGTACGAGTCCAACGGGGACCCCGGCTCGGTGTCGGGAGGACGCGGAGACCCGGGCGGCGTCAGCTATGGCGCGTACCAGTTCTCGACGAACGCCGGCTCGGCGCGGGCCTTCTCGGCGTGGTTGCAGCGCACGGACCCGCAGTTGGGCCGGTACCTCGCGGGCATGACACCGGGCACCACGGCCTTCTCGAACGCGTGGCGGCAGCTCGCGCAGGCAGCGCCCGACGCCTTTCACGCGGCGCAGCATCAGTTCGTCGGCGAGCGCTACTACGAGGTCTCACGCAGCCAACTGCAGTCACGCCTGCCCGGGCTCGACCTCTCGCAGCGCAGCGTGGCGCTCAACGACGTGTTGTGGAGCGCCGCCGTGCAGCACGGTCCGGCTGGCGCCGTCACGGTCTTCACGCGCGCACTCGCCGGGAGGGACATGGCCCAGCTCAGCGACACCGACATCATCAACGCCGTCTACGCCGAGCGGGGCAAGCGCGACCGGAATGGCGAGCTCGCGTACTTCTCGTCCAGCTCGCGAGAGGTGCAGCGGGGCGTCGCGCAGCGCTTCGTGTCCGAGCGCGCTGATGCGCTCGCGTCCGTTTGACAGGCGGTGCTCCGTGAGCGCTGGGCGTCTCGTTCTGTCAGCTCCATCGCGAACTGAGAGAGGGCATTGGCGCGCGCCAACGGCGCCAACTCCTCACCGATGACGAACAGACCTCCATCGACAAGAGCGAAAGACCTGCGCCACGTCGCCGAGCGTGATGATCAGCGAGTCGATGATCAGCTCGGCGCGGGTCGTTTCTGGCGAGCAGACCCGGGACAATGGCGATCGTCGAAGCGGTGGCAGACAGTTCGCCGGTTACGCATGTCTTTCGACCGGCCCCTGGCGCTCGCGCCCGACACGGGAGGAGGCCTGCCCGTCAGTGTGCTGCGCGTGCCCTCAGGACGGGACGGGGTGGCAGCACCGCTGTGGTGCTCGCGCCCAGCACGGGACCGCTCACTGTCAGTTGCTCTGCCCGGACCTGGCCGCGCGTGTCCTTCGACCGGCCGTGGTGTGAGTTCCGGAGGTCTCACCGCACCGGTGGCTCAATGGAGCGGCCTGGTGTTCGTCACCCGCAGGGACGACTCCTGCGCGAAGACGAAGACCTCGGTGTTCGCCGGCACCTCGACGCTGGCCGAGGCGCTGCCGCCGAGGAACCTTACCAGCACCTGGCGGGTGCCGGGAGGGACGTTCGAGATGGTGAGCTGCCCCATCTGGTTCTCACCGGTCCGCCGCTGTCCATCGACCATGACGGTGCAGGGCTTCTGGCAGGAGAGGCGCAGGATGCCGACGGCGTCGGAGACGGGCTTCGCCGGCTGCGCTGCGCGGGGCGTGACGGTGCCGAGCGCGAGGCGCCCGCGCGAGACGAGCACCTCGACGTCGCTCGAGGCGGGGAGGTCGAGGTAGCCGGAGGCAAGCTGCATGCTCGCGAACCCGTCGATGTCGAAGCGCGTCTGCCCGGCCGGCACGTCGGAGAACTCCCACAACTGTGAGGTGACGCGACGCCCGATGCCACCGGCGACGCGCACCGAACAGTCCGAGGGGCACTTCACCCGGACGAAGCTGGGCGCGCTGCCCGCGGCTCGAGCGGACGGGGGTGGCGGGGGCGGCGGCAACGGCGGTGGGCTCAGCCCATCCTTCGTGGCCGGCGTGGGCGGAGCGGAGGGTGGCGGAGGCGGCGTCGGGGGCTGCGCCGCGGGCGCCTGCTGGCTGCGCACCGGGAGGGGCGGCGGCTGGTCTCCGGCCTGGCTCAGGATGACGGTGATGGCGATGACGAGCATGCGCGGCTCCGGGTGGGACCGGTCGCGCAGACTGCCACGCCAGACGGAATCTTCACTTCAGAAGCGGCGACGCAGACGAGGCCGGCCGGTGCTGACCCGCGACGGGCCGGTGAGCGGCACAGCGACCGGCTCGTCGTCTCCCGGCTCCCGGACGGGGTAGTTGCTGCGGTACAGCCAGGCGCCGAGCACCCCTGCCACGACGCCCATGCCGATGGTGAACGGCGGGTAGCAGAGCACGCGACACGCGCCGCCCATCACGGACAAGGAGCGGACGAGCCACGCGACGCCGACGGAGAAGACGACCCCGAAGACGTAGGGCGCGACGCGGTGGGCAAGGCGGGTCACCATGCCGTCAGGAGCCGGTCGCGCAGGTGCAGGGTTCATCGACCGCCAGTATGCCTCGATTGCCCACGTGGTTACGAGGGACGCCGAGGCGTCGCGGGCGAATCGGTCAGGGCCCGCGGAGCGAGGCGCAGAGCGGTCCGAGCGCGCGGGTGAGGGCCGGGCCCGGGTGCAGCAGGTCCTTGTTGGTGAGCGTCACCCAGCGTGACCTCGAGGCGAGCGCCTTGACGGCGTCGCGGCCCTCCCCCACGTCAGAGGCGTCAACCACGATGTCGGGCGGCGCGGCGAGCAGCTGCTCCTTCGACCAGACCGGGTACGCGGTGGGCGCGCGCTTCACCACGTTCTGCGCACCACAGTCCGCGAGCAGCTCATCAACGAAGCTGCCCGGCCCGGCGACGACGAGCGGTGAGAACCCGTAGACGACGAGCACGCGCGCTGGCGTCTTCGGAGCGAGTTTCCGTTCGGCGGCGCGCGCGGCGGCGAGCTCCTCGACGAGCGCCTGGGCGCGTGGCTCCGTCTTCAGCACCCGCCCGAGCTCACGCATGGCGTCGGCCGCATCAGCCACCGTGGTGAGCGGCAGCGCCAGCACCGGCACGCCGAGCGACGCCAGCTTCTCGATGGGCCTCTGATTGCCAGGCGACTTCTGCACCACCACCAGGTCGGGCTTCAGCGTCAGCACCGTCTCGATGGACGGGTCGACGAAGCCTCCGACGCGCGGCAGCCCCTTCACCTCGGGCGCCTCGTCGAAGCGGCTGACCCCCACGAGCCGCTCCAGCGCGCCGAGGGCCGCGACCGTCTCGGTGAGCGAGGGCGCGATGGTGATGACCCGACGCACCTCTCCTGGCGGAGGCGGCCCCAGCCACTGAGCGCCAGCGTGCAGCACGAGCGACAGAAGGAGCGTCACCGTCCCCGCATCGCACAGGGCGCTGCGCGTGAAAAGCGACGCCATGTCGCCATTGGTCACATCAAAGTTACCGCCGGCAACTTTATACCAACCGGAGCTGTGAGGCGTTCCTGGCGTGAGGCGGGGCGACGGGCTCGACGACGAGCGACGGCGGAATCGCGTTGAGGCGACCAGCCGCCGCGGTGCCCGAGAGGAAGGCGGCCTCGAGGCGCGGGCCCCGACACCAGTCTCCGCACGCGATGACGCGCCCCGACTCATGCACCACGCAGTCCACGTCGAGCGCCCTCGCCACCAACGCGTGCCGCCAGCGGTGGGCCTTCATGAACGTCGGCTCGGACTTCGGCGCGCCGGTGGTGGCGAAGAAGGCCTCGACCAGCATGGGCGCGACGGCTTCGGGGGTGGCTTCGAGGTGCGTCCGGCTCCACTCGGCCGAGGCGTGCACCACCCACCGCTCGCCTTCCCGACGCCCGGGCTTCGACGAGTCCTTCGCGAGCCAGGAGAGCGGCCCGACGTTCACCAGCGCCGCGTCCACGTCGAGGGCGAGGGGCTGCGCGAAGGCCATCATCACCGCCCACGTCGGCGCGAGCTGGGCTTCCCGAACGCGGGAGGCCATCGCGAACGACAGCGGGTCCACCAGGTCGGCCGCCTGCGGCGCGGGCAGCGCGACGACGACGGCGTCGTATTCCCCCATCGGCTCACCCTGCGCGCCAGTGAGGCCGACGTGGTCGTCACGGCGGACCAGGCCGTGCACCTGACGCTCGAAGCGCACATCGACCCCTTCCAGCATGCGCTCGAGCAGGGCGCTCATGCCCGGCGTCGCGACGAGGCGGACCGGAGCCCTTCCCTCCTTCGCGGCGTCGAGGTCGAGGCGCTGCTTCGTCGGGCCAAAGGTGGCGAGGCGCGGCTTCCACTCGGCGACGACGCGCTCCTGCCACCACGCGCGGGCGTAGCGTGCGAAGCGCTCGTCGCTGACGGTGAAGCAGGGCGCGCCGTGGTCGAAGGACAGGTCGCCTTCCCTGCGCGTGGAGACCCGACCTCCCGGCCCGCGCCCCTTGTCGAAGACGGTGACGGTGTGGCCCGCGTCGAGCAGCGCGCGCGCGCAGGCCGCACCAGCGACCCCCGCGCCCACCACCGCGATGGCCAGCGGCTGGCCCCGCGCCGGTCGGTGCACCCGGCGCTCGTACTCGGCGACGTCGAAGCGCCGGGCCTGCTCGTCGAGGTCCCTCGGCCGCACCGCCCCGAACCACTTCACCTCTGGCGAGAAGGGCCGGTCGAGCGCGCCGAGGCACCAGAGGACGCCGCCGTACGAGGCAGGGTCGCGCCCATCGAGCGCGTAGCGGTGGTTCAGGTCGAGGAGGACGGAGAGCGCCTCCTTCGCGTTGCGCGTCCAGGGGATGAGCGCCTTCCCCCAGGTCATCCGCGCGGCGTTGTGCAGCTCGCCGTGCGTGAGGAGCGAGCGCTGGCAGGCGTCCCACAAGGGGTGGCCCGTCTGCGCGCGTGCCAGTTGCTCCCACGACGGCAGGAACTCGCGGCCGTCACGCTCGTGCTTCGCCAGCGTCTCGCGGGCCCACGCGGGCAGTGCGTCCACCGTCTCGTGCTCCGGGTGCAGCCTGCAGAAGTGCCAGGCCAGCTCTCTCCAGGTGAGCAGCTCGTCGAGGAACTGCTCGGCCGAGTCGGTGCGGTGCGCTGCGCAGTCCCGCGCGACGCGGAAGGGCGAGAGGTGCCCGAAGTGCAGGTACGCGGAGAGGCGGCTGTTCGCGCCACGCAGCGGGTCGCTCCGGTCCTGCGCGTAGCGCTGCAGCGTCGTCTCGAGGTACCGCGTCCAGCGGGCGAGGCCGGCGTCTGTGCCGCCCTTCGTGTCGTGCACAGGCCCGACGCCGTGGTCGATGTCGCAGCTGGCGACGAGCGCGGCGAGGTCGGCCGTCGAGAGGTCGAGCGAGTCGAAGTCAGGGGTGAAGGGTGGCCCGGCCGGCTCGACGTCGCTCCATGCGGCAGTCACGCGCGTCTTCCAGAACGGCTCGGCGGCCTTGCGGAACTCGAAGGCGCGCTCGAGCGGCCTCGGGAAGGCCCAGAGCGGCGCGACACACGACGCGTCCACGCGCCACAGCGGCGCGACCGCAGAGACCGCTTCGTCCCACCGGAGCATCGGCTGCACCGGCATGAAGTCGGTGACGACGAGGGCGGCCTGCTTCGCGAGCTCGAGGAGGTGTGGCTGTCGATGCCCTTCGCGCTCGAGGTGGAAGACGGAGCCGACGCCCCGCGCCTTCAGGTCGCGCTGCAGGTCCCTCGCGCCCTCGAGGATGAAGGTGTGCAGCCGGTCCGACGCATAGCGGTAGCGCTCGGACAGCGCGTGGTACACGAAGCAGGGCAGGCCCAGCGCCTTCGCCGCCAGCAGCGCGACGTCGAGCGCCGGGTTCTCGGTCGCGCGCGCGGCGACGCGGGTCCAGTACACGACGTAGCGGCCGGCTCGCGGGGGAGGAGCAGAGGGCTCCACACGCTCAGCGAGGTGTGGGGGCAGCGGCGGCATTGGTGGCTGGGCGCTCCCGGGTGGGACTCCTCATACGACAGGCACGGCTTCGGGGACCGCACCATAGTCGCGAACGTCGGCGAGAGAGCGGGCGCAGCTCTACACGAAGCGGACGTGGTCGACGGGCTGGCGGCCGACGAAGCCGCCGCTGGGGCCGATGAAGCCGTAGCGCCCGCCGGCGAGCGGGTCGACGTAGAAGGGGTCGCTGATGTCCGACGCCATGCGCTTGACGCCTCGCCTGGTCTTCACGTCGTAGCTGATGGCGATGCGGCGGCCGTTTCCGGCGCCATTCTCGAACTGGCCGTAGTTGGCGACGTAGTCGACCTTCAGGTTGGTGATGTCGGCCGCGGTGACGCCGGCGAGCTCCGGGTACCAGGTGGCGTCGGTCTTGATGTGCTGCAGCACCTGCGGCATCAGTTGATTCATCATCGCGTCGAGGAAGGGCTTGTTGTCGGGCGCGTGCAGGAGCGAGACCGAGCCGTTCTTCGCCCAGTCGGGCACCGCTGAGCGCGCCACGCCCGCCTCCACCGCCGCGACGGCGTTGTTGGGCCTCACGGAATCGGCCCCGAGACGGAACATCGCCTTGTCGATGGGGTAGTCGCGGCCGGCGTGCTTGACGAGGTGCTGGGGGCTGATGGCCATGCCCCGGCTGAAGAAGCCGTAGACCGGCTCGCCGTTGGCGTTCTTGCGGCCAGTCTGCACGCCGTACCAGCTCGCTTGATTCGGGTAGAAGGGGTTCGTGCTCGCCGGGAGCTCGACCTGCACTGGAGCGGCGCCGGCCGGCGCGGGCGTGACGGGAGCCACCGGCGCGCCAGGCTCGAGGAAGGCGGCCAGGCTCTTCTTCGCGCCCGCAGTGAAGAGGGAGGCCTGGGTGGCGAGCAGCGTCTTCAGCTCGCGCTTCTCGGCCGCTGAGACCACGCCGTTCGCTCTGGCCGTCTGGAGGAGCGTGTCGACCTCGCGCTGGGTGATGCGTCGGTCGGCGGTCGCCTGGAGGATCTGCTGGCGGATTCGGGTGGCCATTCCGCGCAGAATGCGAAGCCGACCCGGGGAGATTCGAGCGCCGTCATCAGGGTCAACAGCGTGGGTCATGCAATCGAGAAGTGGTCGTGGCTGCGGCCGCCACGAGTGACCGCGCGGCTGGCGAGCGCAACGCCCGGGGAGGCGGAACTGACGGCGCCGTGATGGAGTCTGGAGACCATGCTCCTCGCCCTGTTGCTGGCCGCGACGCCCTCGGCGCCTGTCGAGCTCCAGGTGGTGTCCGCCGGTCTGTTGGCGCCGATGACGAGGACGCCGGTCGGCTCGATGCGCGACGTGCCCATCTCCGCAGTGCGGTGGCTCAGCCCGACGGTGTTGAGCGCGCGCCACGAGAGCGCGACCATTCAGCTCGAGGCGCTCCTCGACCTCTCCCGCGACGGTACGGCGGTCGAGGCCCTCGCGACCCGCGCCACCACCCTCAGCGGCACCGGCGCGTGGACGGCCGTCCTCAAGGAGCAGGCGCGCGTCCCCCTGCTCGGTCGGCTGGCGGACGGGTTGCGCATCGGCTTCCTCCCGGACCAGCTCACGCCGCTCGCGATGGCGACGGTGCCAGACGAGGAGCGCCCGGTTCCAGCCGCGGCCGGTCCTGCAGAGCGCTGCGTCGTCCGCGCGCTGCACGCCAGGGCCGAGCGGAGCGCTCCCCGCTGGGACCTGCCCTCGTCCACGGCGACGGTGCACCGCGGCCCTTCGAAGGGAGGGTGGGCGAGCGCCTGGGCCGAGGGCTCCGCCGTCATCATCCACGGCTTCGTGCACGAGGACGACGTGGACTGCCACGCAGGCGCCGGCGGCGGGCTCGGCCTCTCGGGCGTCGGCACCGGCGCGTCGGACGGCGTAGTGAATGCGCGCGCCGCGACGTTGCCTGCGGGGACGAAGCTCTTCGCTTCACCGAAGGAGCTCACGCCGTTCGCCACGTTGAAGACGGCGACGCGCGGGCTGCTGCTCGACGACGGCACCTGGCGCCTCGACCACGTGAAGAGCGGCGCTGGCGAAGTGTCCCTGCGGGGCGTCTTCGTCGCGCGTGAGACGCCGCTCACCCTCGAGCCAGCCCGGAGTCATGGTGTCGGCTCGGTGGTGAGCCGCCCGTCGGACTGGCCGCGGCTGCGGCGATGACTCACTTCGCGCGAAGGCGGTTGTTCTTCGGCTGGTGCTCGAGCTCCACGAGGCCGAGCGCCTCGAGCACGGGCGGTACGTAGACGCCGAAGCGGCCGCGGAGACCCTTCTTGAGGCCGTACCAGCCCTTCACCGGGTTCTTCGGTGAGCGGCCCCAGGCCTCGAAGGTGCCGTCCGCTGCGGGCTTCTGCTCGTCCGCTCCGCCGAGCGGCAGCCAGTCGCCGTGCTTCTTCAGCATCGCCACCGCGTCGTCGAGGCACCGCAGGTGGTAGCGCAGCTCGGTCTTGCCGACGCGCACCACGAGGGCGGGCGGCTCTGCCGTCTCGTCTCGGAACGCGATGAACTCGCTCGTGCCCGGCGGCGTCTTCAGCGTCCACGGGCTCCCGGCGGTTCCGTCAGCGGTCTTCTTCTTCGCAGCCATGTCGTCTCCTGGGGTGATTCAGCGGGGGTTCTCGACTTCCTTCTTCAGGTCCTTCGCGAACTGCTCGAACGAGGCGCGCTGGTCGGGCAGGCTCTTCGCGATCATGCCGAGCATGACACCCGAGAAGACCTCGCACATCGCGAACACACAGCGCCCTTCCCCGGCCGCCGTCGCGCGGTAGGTGCGCACGCCACGGAACAGCCCGAGCGGCATGCCGTCTTCGAACACCATCGAGTCGTTCCCGACCTGCGACACCTTCAGGCGAAACGCGCGCCCGGGAGAGAGCGTCGACTCGAGCGTGACGCGGCCGCCCTGCTTCACCTCGCCCTCGAAGCGCGTCAGCGTCGACGTCCACTTCGTCCACCCGCCGCGGGTCAGCGTCGCCATCACGCGCTCGGCCGGGGCGTTCACCTCGACCGCGACCTGGTACGCGAGGGAGCCGGGGTCCTTGCGCTCGGTCGCGCGGCCATCGGGCGTGAGCGTGTGGAAGTCGGGGGTCTGACGAACGATGGGCATTGCGGGCTCCTCACCTTCGGGTTCGACGCAGAGACGGATGACCTGCACGAAAGGATGCGGTGCTCGGTATTTCTCTCTTTCAGGCCCGTAACCCAGCGGACTCAAGAGAGAACTCAGCGACCGGGCCCGCGCGAGACCGAATGACCGGCCCGGGCCGATGCGCGATGGTCGCAACGTGGTTCATCGAGGGGTTGACCGCATGCCTGAGCTGAAGCTGGAGCAGTTGTCAGGAGGACGAGAGGCGTTCCTCCTGTGGGTGGACGAGTTCCGGCCGTCGCTGCACCGCTACTGCGCCCGCATGATGGGCTCGACCATCGAGGGCGAAGACATCGTGCAGGAGACGCTGGCGAAGGCCTTCTACCAGTTGAGCCAGAGCGTCTCGACGCCGCCGCTGAAGCCCTGGCTGTTGCGCATCGCCCACAACACCGCCATCGACCACCTGCGGCGCTCGGAGCGCGCGCTGACGGACTCCCTGGACACGCTCGACACCGACGTGCCCGATGACCGCCCTGACCCGGCGACGGTGCGCGCGGCGCTGGCAGCCTTCCTCGAGCTTCCGCCGCTGCAGCGCAGCAGCGTCATCTTGAAGGACGTGCTGAGCCTGTCGAACGAGGACGTCGCCGCGACGCTGGCGACGACGGTGCCAGCGGTGAAGGCGGCGCTGGTGCGTGGGCGGCGGGCGCTGGCGGCGGCGAAGACGGGCGACGCGACCGGCGCTCCGCTCTCGGCCGAACTTCGGGCCACGCTCGAGCGCTACGCCGAGCGCTTCAACGCGCGGGACTGGGACGGGCTGCGCGCGCTGCTGGCGAAGGACGTGGAGCTCGACCTCGTGTCGAAGGCCCGCCGTCGCGGCCCCGAGGTGGGTCAGTACTTCGGCAACTACGCGAAGCTCGACTTCACGCTTCGGCCCGGCCGCGTCGACGGGCGGCCGGTGCTGGGCGTCTTTCCGCCGGGCGCGTCGGCGCCGGCCTACTTCCTCACCCTCGAAGCGAACGACGACGGCGTGCGCTTCATCCGCGACTACCGGTACGTCGGCAGTCTCGCGAACGAGTTCGTCTTCGTGCCGGGGTGAAGCGTTCACGCCCCGACGTCGGCGGGCTCGCGAACGACTTCGTCATCGTGCCGGGGTGAAGCGCTCACGCCCCGGCGGCAGGGCTCCCGCATCTCGCCGCACCTCAGGAGCTGGTCCTGGTGTCGTGGTGAACCGCCTCACGCCTCGACGTCGGCAGGCTCGCCGCGCAGCTGGTCCTGGTGCCCGGTGAAACGCCTCACGCCTCGACGTCGACGTACTGCACGCGCACGGTGTCGATGATCCGCTTCAGGACCCTCTTCACCACCTCGGTGTCCGGGTCACGCACGACGATGTAGCCATCACCTTCGTACGAGTCGCTCTTCACCGCGCCGATGGTGGGCAGCTTCGCCTCGGCGATGTAGCGGCCGACTGCCTCGTGGGTCTCGCGAATGCCCGTCACCTGAGCGACGCGGCCGCGCCCCATGCCACGCAGGAAGGCGGACCCGACGGCGTACTTGCGGTCGGTCTTCGCCTCGAAGACCCCGTCCACCACCGCGCGCGCCCAGGCCCGGTACGGGTCGAAGTCGTGCGCCAGGCCCGTCATGAGGCTGATGTTGGCGCCCGGTGGCCGTTGGGCGATTTCGCCGATGGCGAGGCTGCCGTCGGGGCGCTGGAACCACTCCATGTGGGTCATGCCGTCCTTGAGACCCAGCGCCTTGATGGCGCCCCAGCCGATGCGGCGGGCGCCGTCGTACTCGGGCCCCGACACGTCGCGCGGCAACAGGCACGTCCACTGAATCCACGGGTTCTCGACCGCCTCGAGGCAGGTGGGCAGGTAGTGCGAGATGGAGTGCAGCTTCACCTCGCCATTGACGGTGAGCGTCTCGAAGGAGAACTCGCGCCCGCGGAGGAACTCCTCGGCGAGCACCTCGGAGCCGTGGCCGACGCCGAGGCTGCGCGCGGTCTGCATCAACTGCCCCATGTTGCGGATACGGAAGGTGGACTTCGCGCCCATACCCTGGACCGGCTTGAGCACCATCGGGAAGCCCACGCGGTCGGCGAACAGCTTCGCGTCGGCGAGCGAGCGGAGGATGGCGTTTCGCGCGACGGGCAGGCCGGCCTGGGCGAGCGCGGCCTTCATGCGTGACTTGTCCCGGAAGAGCTCGGCCACCGCGGGCGGAGTGCCTTCGACGCCGAAGTGCGCGCGCAGCTCGGCCAGCTGCACCATCGCCGCCTCGAGGATGCCGACGATGCGGAACGGCTGCCCGTGCCGGCGCTTCAGCTCGGCGACGCCCTCGATGAGGGCCTTCGTGTCGAGCGGGCTCTCGATGCGCACGAGGTCGTCGTAGACGCGGGCGTCCGGACCGGCGGGCGGCGTGTGGACGACACCGAGGAGGCGCACGTCGGACAGCTTCGCGACGGCGCGCACGAAGCGCTGGGTGACTTCGGCGGGAAACGGGGCGACGAAGACGATGTTCCTTGGCACAGCGACACCCTACCGCGAGGGAACTCGGCGGGCGGTTCTTTCAGCCGCACGACCGACGGCGCCGCGAGATGTGACATGCGGACCTTCTTCATCCACTCGAGGAAGCACGACACCTCAGCCATCTCGGCGCGCGCCGCGGGCGTCGAAGACGAGGGCCAACGTGTGCGCCGGGTCGTCTCCTTCGAGGCGAACATCGGCCGCATACGCGCGCGCGGCGTCGAGGGTGTCGGTGTCGTGCACGCTGGAGCGACCGGCGACGTCCACCACCACCCGGAACGGAGACGTCAGCGGGCGCTCCTTCAAGGTCGCGGCGAGCAGCGGGTGAGTCCGCTCGTCGAGGAAGCGCTCGACCGCGTGCCACCAGGCGGGGTCGAGCAGCACGTCGTTGTGGCCGCGCCCCGGCAACGCCACCAGCGTGCGCGACGCCGCGGAGCACGCTCCGGCAACACGGACCGCCTCCTCGAGAGGAATGAGCGAGTCGTCCTCGCCGTGCAGCACCAGCACGGGCACCGGACAGCGCGCAGCCTTCGGGAGCGGGTCGAGGACACGACGCTCGTCCGCCAACATCTGCGCGGGCGCGAGGCCCCGGCGGCGGGCGAAGGCATCGAGGTCCGAGAAGCCGCTGTCGATGACGACGCCTGCGAGGTGGGCGCTGCGCTCCTGCACGAGATGCCAGACGGGTGCGCTGCCCAGTGAGCGACCCATCACCACCGGAGCCAGCGGCGCGAGCGGCCGGACCGCGTCGAACACGGCCACCGCGTCGTCGAAGAGGCGTTGGAGCGTCGGGCGGCCGGTGCTCTCGCCATAGCCGCGGTAGTCCGTCACCGCGAGCTGGACTCGGCCGGTCAATCGCGCAGCCACGTCGTCGTAGTCGGCCACCGTCTCGGCGTTGCCGTGGAAGAAGAGCACCAGCGGCCGCCACGGCTCGCCGTGGACTCGGACGTGCAGGCGCGCGCCCTCGACGTCGACGAAGAGGTCTCTCGCGTCGCGGGGCGGCGGCGAGCGCACCGGCTGTGGGAAGAACAGCGAGCCCACCAGGTCCTCGCGCGTCAGCAGGCTCATGCGGCTGAGCTTCTTTCATCATCGACGCGATGACTACGTCGGGCGGGCGCGTTCCTTCGTAGCGTCGCGACCCCATGACGCCACAACCGCCGCCGGGACCGGCGAGCTCGCCAACGAAGAGGACGCCGCTGTTCTGGGGGCTTCTCATCGGAGGGAGCGTCGCCGCGCTGTGTTGTCTCTGCGGCGGCGCGGCGATGCTGGTGGGTGTGGCGCAGCAACGCGGCGGCGGCGGCGGCGGGCGGAGCGCCGAGTGCCAGGGCTGCGTGCGTGACGGGGACGACTGCGTCTGGGTCAGCCAGGGAAACTGGGGCTCGGGACCCAACAACCCCTACTCGGGCGCGGTGTCCTCGTGCGACCCGGCCTGTTGCCAGTAGCGGCCAGGGCACCACGGCGACACCCGATGTCGCGCTTGTGCCACGCGCAAAGGTGACGCTGTTCACCAGGTGCGGCCCCGCGCGGCAGCCCACGGGCGGCGGCTCGTTCGGCACCACGACGACACCCGATGTCGCGCTTGTGCCACGCGCAAAGGTGACGCTCCCCACCAGGTGCCGCGCGGGCGGCGGCTCGCTCGGCACCACGACGACACCCGATGTCGCGCTTGTGCCACGCGCAAAAATGACGCTGTTCACCAGGTGCGGCCCCGCGCGGCAGCCCACGGGCGGCGCTCGTTCGGCACCACGACGACACCCGATGTCGCGCTTGTGCCACGCGCAAAGGTGACGAGCCGTCCCGACCGGAGGACAGGACTCGGCGGCCAGTCGCGCGGCCATGAGGTAAGGACGCGGAATGCGACTCCGCCTGGCGCTCGTCCTCCTGTTCGTCGGGTGTCGACCGGGGCCCAGGCCCCTCACCGCCGCCGAGGTGTACGCGCGCCTCTCTCCGTCCATCGCGCACCTGTCGACCGGCCTCTCCGGCGGCAGCGGCGTGCTGCTCGAGAAGGGCCTCGTTCTCACCAACGCCCACGTGGTGTGGCCGCATGACAAGGTGCGGGTGACCTTCCCGCCTCACCTCGAGTTCCTCGATGTGCCGGTGCGCGCCATCGACGTCGACTCGGACCTCGCGCTCGTCGGGCCGCTGCCGCAGCCGCTCAACCGCACGCCGCTCGCGCTCGTCTCCCCCGACAGCCTGTCCATCGGCAGCGAGGTGTTCCTCATCGGCTACCCCGGTGAGGTCGAGAAGTTCCCCCAGCCCGCCATCACCCGGGGCGTGCTGTCGCGCGTGCGCGAGGCGCGCTTCCAGAACCTCACCTTCCTGCAGAGCGACGCCACCATCGTCGGCGGGCAGTCCGGCGGCGCGCTCGTCTCGTCCACTGGCGACGTCATCGGCATCTCGGGCCTCATCGGCATCGAGCGCTTCGCCCTCGCGTTGTCAGCCACTGACGTGCTCGCGCGCCTTCCCGCCATCAAGACGCCGCCCGGACCCTTCACCCGCAGCACGGGCCCGGCAGATGGGGGCACGCGGCACTCCGTCACCTTCGACGCCGCCCACGCCCGGGTCGCCTGGTACTTCGCCGCGCAAGACGGAGAGCAGGTGCGCCTCGAGAGCCGGAACGCCGTGCTCGACGTGTTCGACTCCGACCTCGCGCCCGTCGAGCCCATCGACCTCGACACCTGGCGGTTCGACGTCAGCGGACCTCATGTGGTGGTGGCGACGGTCGACGGGCCCTCGACCGCCGAGGTGGAGAGCGACCGCGAGCTCATTCCCTTTCGCGACCCGGACGATGGGCGCGTCGTCACCATCGGCGAGGACCTGCACGGCGTCATCGACTTCCCCACCGACGAGGACCGCTACGTGCTGCCGCTCGAGCATGGGCAGCGCGTCTACCTCCGGGTGGACGGCGTCTTCGACGCGCTCTGCTCGGTGCTGGACGAAGAGGGCGACGAGGAGCTGCTCGCGGCGCGCGTCGCGGAGGGCGGCCTCGGCATGTCCGCAGACCTCACCTTCGAGGCGCCGTCCACCGGCCGCTTCATCGTCGTCGTGGCCGAGTCGTCGCCCGAAGGCCCGGCGGGCTACCTGCTGCGCGTCTCGTTCGCGGACAAGGCCACCAGGCCGACCCGCAGGCCGGTCGTCATCGACGGTGGAACCCAGCGCGGAAAGCGTTGACGTTGGGGAGTGATGCACTTGGCGCGACAGATCGTGCGGCGGAGGTGAGCCCATGTGAACAGGCAGTGAAGGATGTATAGTGACCACCGGAGGGGACATGGACCCGAGCCTTCAGGCGCTGCTGCCTCGGATTAGAGAGGCCGTCGGCGCTGACACTCCGACGCGAGAGCCAACTGAGGCCGAGGCGCGCGCCGAGGCAATCGACAAGTCGAAGCTTTTCGGGGCGGTTCGCGATGCGCTCAAAGCGGACGACCGGCTGTTCGCGAGCGAGGACGCGCTCATTGCCAGCCAAGTATCGAGCGCCATCCCCCGAATCGTTGCGGCTGTTACTTCGGCCATTGAGTCGGCTCGACAGCGAATGGAGGCGGAGGCTCCATGGGCCCTCTTCGCGCTGGAATCCGAACTGGACCTCTTGTCACCCCTGAAGAAGGAACGTCAGGAAACCGCTCACACACTCTACCTTGCGTACTTTCTCGACTCTCGGAAGCCACATGGTCTTGGAACACGCGTTCTTCGCGAACTGTGCTCACTCATCGGACAGACCATTCCGGGCGAGGACACGTTTGAGGCACTCGGAAGGCCAGGGGAAGACAACGAGCGGAGGCTTCGTGGGATTCGTGTATCTGCCGAGGAAGTCGTAGGGGTAGGTCACGCAGAATCTGGTGGCCCCGATTCGCGGCGCTGCGACGTGTGGATGGAGCTCTTCGAGGAAGCTCGCTCTCTGATCGTCGTCATTGAGAACAAGGTCGATGCGGGCGAACACGGCGATCAACTCAGCGCCTACGAGAGCGCCGTTTGGGAACGTGCGCGGCTCAGGCGACATCTCAACTTCGAGGCGAGACTCATCTTCCTCACTCCCGATGGTCGACCCCCTGGCGACGTTGCGGACAAGAGACTCTGGACTCCGCTCAGCTATCGTCAACTCGCGGTCGCCCTCGCTCGTGCATCACGCGATGCTCCTGAGCCGGGTCGCAGCATGCTGACCCTCTATATTGCGACAATTCTGAGACATGTTCTCAAGATCCCAAGCGGTGGCTTGGGATTGGAGCGGATCGGGCAACTCAAGTACATGAGCGACGTCTTGAACTCACTTCCCGGAGCACCTTCGTGAACGACCAGAAATTGGGCAATTGCCTTCCGCTCTACCTGAAGAATCGGCTTGTACTCTCTGCGCTTGAGGATGGTGACGACATTCCCGGGGTTGAGAGCGAGGATCAGAAACTTCTCGCGAGCTTTCGTGAGCGTTCCTCTGATCAGGCCGTTACCCTGCTTGAAGAACTGTATGCGGCGCTTCTCGCGGCCACCGGGCCAGTTCCATATCGGCTCGACCGACGGAGCCAGCGACGGACCGTCCGCGACTATTGGTACATGGAAGGGCGTATTTATCGGCCAAGGGAACGGACAGCGCGAGCGTTTTGGAATCTCTTTCTGGGTTGCCTCAAGGACCTTGGTCCAGCGGTGGTTTTCATCCTCGGTCCCCAGGATTTCGCTTCTCCGGTAGCAATGGATGATCTCGCTGCGGCAGCTTCATCAACTCTCGGCGTCGAGTCCGCAAATCCGCGACACTGTTTCACTCACAAGACCGCATATGAAGCTGGAGTGGTCGCGGCTCAATTTTCACTCAACCCAGCCGTCACGCATTCTGAGGTAATACGAGGTCTTAAGTCAGGTATTGAATTATTCTTCAACAAGCACAAGGCACAGTTCGAGGCAGCCCTCGAAAGCTGAAGGCAAGGTGGCGTGTGGAGGATCGCGCCGGGTCTCTGGTCTCAGACTGTCGGAGCGCTCGCTGAGTTTGTGGACACTGTGCTCAGGGCTGGGACAGCCGTGCGACTGCGCTCTACAGGGGTCGCAGAACATCAACTAACCCACTCGGCTCCCTCTGTACTCGACGAGGACGGTGGCCGCGCAGCGGGCTGCCACAAGGTGCGCACGTCGATCTTCCGCTCGGGCCGCTCGAGGTCCACCAGCGTCACCGCGTCGGCGTACACGCGCGGCGTCGTGTAGAGCAGCCTCACGGCCTTCCAGTGCGGCGGGCAGACGAAGCGGTTGGGCACGTTCGCCTGGAGCCACGCCCTCACGCGCGGGGCGCGGTGCATCGGCATCGTCGGGAACAGGTGGTGCTCGACGTGGTGGCTGAAGCGGAAGTGCAGGGGGTCGAGCCAGCGCGGCTTCAGCACGCTCATCGAGTTGTCGAGCGGGTTGTTCGACACCGCCATGGGCCGCAGGAAGTGGTTCGTCATGATGTACGACTGCACCAACGTGTTCGCGACGACGAGCGGCACGATGACGGTGAAGACGAACGCAGGGCCCGAGGCGATGCCGAGCGCCACCCAGGCGACCGCACAGGCGAACGACTGGAGGATGGCGACGCGGCGGTCGAAGCCGTCGAACTCACGGCGGCGCTTCGTCTGCAGCCACAGCACCACCTGGGCGTGGAAGACGAAGGAGTACGTGAAGAAGAACCAGCTCGCGACGGTGCCCGAGCCCGGCGCCAGCCTGAGGAACTTCGCTGCGCCCGGGTTCTTCTGGTAGCGCTTGAGCGTTCCGAAGTTGTCCGGGTCCTGGTCGCCGTGGTTCGTCTGCCCGTGGTGCGCCACGTTGTGCCAGCGCGCCCAGAAGGCAGGCGGCACGAGGAACGGCCCGAAGCCGAGCCAGCCGACGAGCGTCCACAACCAGCGCGGCCCACCCAGCGCGCCGTGCAGCGCCTCGTGCGCGAGGAAGCCCTGGACGCCCAGCGTGTGCCCCATCACCGCGCCCAGCAGCAGGTTCGCCCACCAGGGCAGGCCGGCGAACACGATGAGGGCGAGGCAGCTCCACAGCACCGCCTGCAAGACGAGGAACCAGGTGAACCGCGCTGGCGCAGGAAGGAAGGTGTCCCGCGGGAGCGCGTCGCGCATCGCCGCGCGCAGGGTCGCCTCGTCCGCCGTGCCGAACGTCACCACGCTGGGCTGAGCTGTCATGGCGCCGCCCTTACCTGGCGCCGTGGCTCCTGGACTGACGTCGCGCACGGCGCTGATGGAGCGATGACAGGAGAGGCCCGTTCGATGACAGGGCGGTGACACGGGTCTCGGCTCCGGAGGTCCGCGCGACGGAACGGTGCGTCGGGTGCAACGGCCTGCGCACCACGGCTGCCGGTGACGCGGTGATGTCGCCCGGCCGTCTTGAGCCCTCGAGGCCGCGACTCACTTCGCCGGCGGGTGCTTCTGCAGCTTCCGCTGGAGCGACCTGCGGTGCAGTCCCAGCCGCCGCGCCGCCTCCGAGATGTTGTTGTCCACGTCGGCCAGCACCCGCTGAATGTACTCCCACTCGGCGCGGGCGAGGCTCGGCGTCTCGGCCGGCTCCGCGGGCATCGCTCCGCCCATCAAGGCCTGCACCACCGCGTCGGCGTCGGTGGGCTTCGAGAGGTACGCGACCGCGCCCAGCTTCGTCGCCTGCACCGCCGTCGGAATCGAGCCGTACCCCGTCAGCATCACCGCGCGCGTGCCCGGGTCCTTCGCGTGCAGCGCCTCGAGCAGCACGAGCCCCGACGCGCCGCCCATGCGCAGGTCCACCACCGCGTACTCGGGGGCCTCGGTCATCAGCGCGAGCGTCTCCTCCACCGACGCGAACGTCGTCACCGCGAAGCCGCGCTCCTGCAGGGCCCGGCCGAGCCGCGTGCGGAAGGCCTCGTCGTCGTCCACGAGGAAGAGGGTGGGCTGCTGCTCCTGTTGCGTCATGACGACTCCTGCGCCTGGGGAATGGTGAAGCTGGCCACCGTTCCAGCGCCGGGCTTCGACTCGAAGGTGAGCGAGCCGCCGAGCTGGTGCGCCAGCGTGCGCGCGAGGAAGACGCCGAGCCCCAGGCCCTTCCCGACGGGCTTGGTGGTGAAGAACGGCTCTCCCAGTCGCTTCACCGCCTGCGCGTCGATGCCGGGGCCGTGGTCTCTCACCGAGAGCGTGACGGTGGCGCCCTGTGCGACGGCGCTCAGCTCGACGGGGCCGGTGGACGCCTCGAGCGCGTTCTTCACCAGGTTCCGGAGCGCCTGCGCGAGCGCGACGCGGGGGCCGGTGACGTCCAGGGCGAGGTGCGCCGGAAGCACCACGCGCGCCCTCGCCGTGAGCCCCGAGACGGCCTCCTCGAGCCAGGCGTCGAGGGGGAAGGTGGTGAGGGCCTCGCCAGCGAGCTCGCCCGAGCGCGTGGACATGCTCTGCAGAATGGCCCGGCAGCGCTCGACCTGCTCGCGCACCAGGCGCGCGTCGTCCTTGAGGGCGTCGGGCACGGGGAGCTTCTCGAGCGCGCGCGACATCTCGCTCGAGGCGACCGCGATGGTGCCCAGCGGCGTGGCGAGCTCGTGCGCCGCGCCGGCCGCGAGAGTGGTGAGGGCCGCGAGCTTCTCGTGCTGGGCCGACAGCCGACGCGCCTCGGCCAGCTGCGCCTCCTGGGCCCGGAGAGAGTCGAGCACCCGCTGCACGAAGTAGACGATGAAGCCCGCCGCCACCACGAAGGCGAGCCACATGCCGGTGAGGTGCAGGCGCATCAGCTCCTGGTGGTTGGGCAGTCGCCACGCGGCCGGCGCCACCTTGTCCACGAGGAAGAGCGACGCGAAGGCGAGCAGCGTCGCGCCGAGCTGCAGCCACTGCCTCAGGCGAGACAGCACCAGCGCGCCCAGCACGATGTTGACGAGGTAGAGCGCCGTGAAGGGGTTGAACGGCCCGCCGCTCAACGCGAACACCCCCGTGTGGAGCGCGGTGTCGAGCAGCATGAGCGCGAGCAGCCGGTTCTCCGAGACGCCCCGGCGCTGCCACCACCACGCGAGCCCGTCGGACGCGAAGCCCACGCCGACGAGCATCAGCACCCACGTCACCTGCAGGTGAATGCCCAGGCCCCGGGACGCCCAGAGCAGCAGCGCGAGCTGGCAGACCCAGACCGCCCGCCGCACCCAGCGGAACCAGGGCAGCGAGATGTCGAGCGCGCCGGAGTGCATCGAGCGTCCTCTTACCACCACACGACGGAGCGGCTCCGACGGTGGGCACGCGCCCTGCACAAAGCGCGCTCATGGGGCGGACCGTCGCCGGGTTCTTGAGAGAGCAGCACCGCGCGCTGGCCGTCTCGCTGCGTCGCGCGCTCACGCCCGACGGCGGCGTCGATGTCGACGCCTTCGACGAGTTCCGCCACGCGCTGCTCTGGCATGTCAGCGTCGAGGAGCGGGTGGTGATGCCGGCCATCGTCCGCGCGCTCGGCCGGGCCCCGGACGACCGCAGGAGTCTTCGAAAGGACCACGCGGGCATCGTCGCCCTCTGCGTGCCCCTGCCTGAGCGGGAGTGGGTCGAGAACCTCAGAGACCTGCTCGACGAGCACTACCGCGTCGAAGAGGAGCCCGGCGGCTTCCTGGCCCGCTGCGATGAGGTGCTCGTCAGCAGCCTGAATGACCGGGTGCTCGCCGACATCGACGCCCACCCGCCCATCAAGGTGGCGACCTTCCGGAAGGGCCCGTCGGTGCGCGCCCAGCTCGCTCACCTGCTCAAGGCGACCGGCCTCGACGGGCGCTGATTCCTGTTCTGTTCCGTTCCGGAACGTGCCAGAACGGAACCATGTCGTGCGAGACGCCGTTCGAGTCGGGTGGGCAGCTGTGTCGGGTGTGTCGTGGGAACAAGCCCATCGGCGGGGCCCGCTTCTGCTCGCGGCTGGTGGTGAAGAGCGCTCCGATGCAGGCGTTGCTCCCGCGGATGGCGACGGTGGCGAACACCGACGCCTCGGTGGTGCTGCGCGGCGAGAGCGGCTCGGGGAAAGAAGTCATCGCCCGCGCCATTCACGCCAACAGCGCCCGGCGCGCGAAGCCGTTCGTGGCGGTGAACTGCGCGGCGCTCCCCTCGGAGCTGCTCGAGTCAGAGCTGTTCGGTCACGCGCGCGGGGCCTTCACCGGCGCGAACTCGGCGCGCAAGGGCCTGTTCGAGACGGCCGACGGCGGCACGCTGTTCCTCGATGAGATTGCCGAGATGCCGCTGGCGCTGCAGGCGAAGCTCTTGCGCGCCCTGCAGGACGGGGAGATTCGGCGCGTCGGTGAGAGCCAGCCGTTTCAGGTGGACGTGCGCCTCTTGTGCGCGACCCACCAGCACCTGCAGACGTCGGTGCAGGAGGGCCGGTTCCGCGAGGACCTCTACTTCCGGCTCAAGGTGTTCACGCTCGTCGTGCCGCCGCTCCGGGAGCGCCGTGAGGACATTCCCCTGCTGGCCGACATCTTCCTCGAGCTCGAGAACCACGCGACCCGACGCATCACGCCCCTGGCGATGAAGGCGCTGCTCGCCTACCAGTGGCCGGGGAACGTGCGTGAGCTCGCGAACGCGATGAAGCACGGCGCCGTGCTGTCGGGCCAGTCGGACGTGGACCTCGAGCACCTGCCCGAGGAGCTCGCGGAGCGGATGCCGTCGGTCGCGCCGATTCGTGCCCCTGCCCTGTCGTCGAGCCCCGCCTTGCTCGAGTCGCTCGCGCAGGTGGAGCGCCGCCACATCACCGACGTGCTCCGGGCGTGCGGGGGCAAGTCGAGCGACGCCGCCCGGGTGCTCGGCATCGGCCGCACCACGCTGTGGCGGAAGATGAAGGAATACGGCCTCGCGGAGGGATGAGTCGTTCTCCCGAAAAGCCCGCGTTTCCTTGCGCCTCGTCAATTCAGGCGCGCAGACCTTGCGTTCCAATCTGAGACGGTGGGTCGCGTGCCTCTGATCCGCCGCGGGTACGCCACATGCACACGGGCTGCGACGAAACGCCGCACGCTTGCGGCCTTCATGACCAAGGGAGGTCACCATGCAGTTTGGAAAGAAGCGGCTTCTGGCCGTCGGGCTGGCGGTCGTCGCGGCGACGGCGTGGGCCGGCGAGTCGCTCCAGGACGTGCTCAAGCGGCGCGGGCTCACTCAGCAGGACCTGTTGGCAGCGGCGAAGACGTACGTGCCGACGGGGAAGCGCGACGACTTCATCGCCTTCTCCTCAGGCGGGCAGTCGGGACAGGTCATCGTCTACGGCATCCCCTCGATGCGCATCTTGAAGTACCTCGCGGTCTTCACGCCCGAGCCGTGGCAGGGCTACGGCTTCGATGAGGAGTCGAAGAAGATCCTGAAGGACGGCGCCATCGGCGGCAAGGACATCACCTGGGGCGACACGCACCACCCGGCCATCTCCGAGACGAACGGCGACTACGACGGCCAGTTCCTCTTCATCAACGACAAGGCGAACCCGCGCATCGCGGTCATCGACCTCAAGGACTTCGAGACGAAGCAGATCGTCACCAACCCCGTGTACAAGAATGAGCACGGCGGCGCGTTCGTGACGCCGAACAGCGAGTACGTGCTCGAGGCCGCGCAGTACGCGGCGCCGCTCGAGAACGGCTACGTGCCCCTCGACCAGTTCAACGAGAAGTACCGCGGCGGCCTCACCTACTGGAAGTTCGACCGCACGAAGGGCCGCATCAACCCGGCCGAGTCGTTCTCGTTCGAGCTGCCGCCGTACAGCCAGGACCTGTCGGACTCGGGCAAGGGTCCGTCGGACGGCTGGGGCTTCACCAACTCGTTCTGCTCCGAGCGCTACGTCGGCGGCATCGAGCTCGGCCGCCCGCCGTTCGAGGCCGGCTGCTCGGCGAAGGACACGGACTTCCTGCACATCACCAACTGGAAGAAGGCCGCCGAGCTGGTGAAGGCGGGCAAGGCGAAGAAGATCAACGGGCACAACGTCATCCCCATCGACGTGGCGGTGAAGGAAGGCATCCTCTTCCTCGTGCCTGAGCCGAAGAGCCCGCACGGCTGCGACGTCACGCCCGACGGCAAGTACATCATCGTCTCAGGCAAGCTCGACACGCACACGATGGTCTACTCGTTCGACAAGATTCAGGAGGCCATCAAGGCGAACAAGTTCGAGGGCAAGGACCCGTACGGCATTCCCATCATCGGGATGAAGGACGCGCTCCACAAGCAGGTCGAGCTCGGCCTCGGGCCCCTGCACACGCAGTACGACTCGAAGCCGTGCATCGGCTACACCTCGATGTACGTCGATTCGCAGGTCGCCAAGTGGGACTACTGCGAGGGCAAGGTGCTCGACAAGCTGTCGGTGCACTACAACATCGGCCACCTGATGACGATGGAGGGCGACTCCACCAAGCCGAAGGGCCGCTACCTGGTCGCGCTGAACAAGCTGGCCATCGACCGCTTCAACCCGGTGGGCCCGCTGCACCCGCAGAACCACCAGCTCATCGACATCTCGAACGACAAGATGCAGCTGCTCTACGACATGCCGCTGCCGCTGGGTGAGCCGCACTACGCGGTGGCCATCAGCGCGAGCACCCTGAAGCCGGGCGTTCGGTACAAGGTGGGCACCAACAGCCGCACCGACGAGAAGCACCCGGGCGCGGTCCGTGCCGGCGAAGAGAAGATCGTTCGCTCGCCGGGCAAGGTCGAGGTCTTCGGCACCCTCATCCGCTCGCACATCACCCCGGAGATCATCGAGGTCGAGAAGGGCGACGAGGTGACCATCAACCTCACCAACCTCGAGCGCGCGCAGGACGAGACGCACGGCTTCACCATCAGCGCGATGAACGTGCACGCCTCGGTCGAGCCCGGCAAGACGGTCTCGGTGAAGTTCAAGGCCGACCGCGAGGGCGTGTTCCCGTACTACTGCACCGAGTTCTGCTCGGCGCTGCACCTCGAGATGCAGGGCTACTTCCTGGTGAAGCCGAAGGGCTACAAGGCGACCGCCGCGGCCGCTGCGAAGGCCGAGTACACGAAGGCCGACTACGACAAGCAGTACAAGTCGTGCGTGGACACGCAGGCCGTCATCGACAGCGTGGTGGCGTGGATCACCTCGACCAACTTCAAGGACTTCCCCGACGCGGTCGCGCTCGTCGAAGACGCCACCGACCAGCTCAAGGCCGCCGAGGACCCGAAGAAGAAGATGGAAGAGGCCGCCAAGAAAGAAGACTGGCAGAACGCGACGCTGTGGGCTGGCCAGTGGTGGCAGTACCAGGTGAAGGCCGCCGACATCGGTCTGCGCGCGAAGACGTACCTCGAGCAGAAGGGCGCGAAGAAGCTCAAGTAACGCCATCGGGGAGCGCGGCGCGCAGGCAGGCGCCGCGCTGAAGTCCAGCATCGCCGGTGCGTCACAGCAGGGCCGCGGTCGGGGGAGTGGTTCCACCGATGCGCGGCCCTGTGCACTTGCAGGCATGTGGAGTGCACAGGCGTCCTCAACCCGCGGTTCACCCCTGCGCCGCGCACCACCTCGTCGTTCACAGGAGTTTCAAAATGAAAACGTTTCTGCTCGCCCTGCTCATCGCTCCCGGTCTGGCTCTCGCGGCGGATCCCCCGAAGAAGGACGCAAAGAAGGACGCGAAGGCCGCCGTCGCGGCTCCCGACCCTGCGGTCGTGGCTGAAGGCGCCAAGCTGTTCCAGGACCGGACCTGCTGGAGCTGCCACGGCAAGGACGCGAAGACGCCAATCATGCCGGCGTACCCGAAGCTCGCCGGACAGAACGCAGAGTATGCGGAGCGGCAGATGCTCGACATCAAGTCGGGCGCGCGCGCCAACGCCAACGCCGCTGCCATGAAGGGCGTGATGGGCCTCGTGAACGACGCCGAAATCAAGACCATCTCCATCTACCTCTCGACGCTCCAGTGAGCGGGGCACGAATCTTGATTTCAGTCACTCAAACGAGGAAGCCAGCCATGAACCGTCTCATCGCCGTCGTCGTCACTGCCATCAGCCTCGCCGCGTTCGCGGGCCCGCCCGCACCGAAGAAGGAGGGCATCGAAGCGAAGGGCTACAAGTGGAACGCCCAGGAGGGAGAGAAGATCGAAGCCCTCAAGCTCAAGGGCGACGCGAAGCGTGGAGAGGAGGCCTACGAGGTCTGCTCGGCGTGCCACCTGCCCAGCGGAGCAGGTCGCCCAGACGGCACGTTCCCTCAGCTCGCCGGCCAGCACTCGACGGTGCTCATCAAGCAGATCGCCGACATTCGCGCGGGCCTGCGCGACAACCCCATCATGTACCCGTTCGCGGCGACGCTGACGGATCCGCAGGAGCTCGCCGACGTCTCGGCGTACATCGAGACGCTGAAGATCCCCCACGACAACGGCAAGGGAGCGGGCACCGACCTCGAGACGGGCAAGAAGCTGTACGTGCGCGACTGCCAGAGCTGCCACATGGCCAACGGCGAGGGCGAACGCGCGAAGTTCTACCCGGTGCTCGCGGGCCAGCACTACAAGTACATGCTGCGTCAGGCGACCGAGATTCGTGACGGCAAGCGCCGCAACGCCAACCCCGACATGGTGAAGGTCATCAAGACGTACAGCGACAAGGAGATCGACGCCATCGTCGACTACATGTCGCGGCTCGAGATGCCGGACCCGTCGAAGAAGAAGAAGTAACTCCGCGTGCGCTGCGTGGCTCTCACGGGCCACCACCATGCACACCCGCGGCGGTGACGCGCGGGTGAAAGGAACGTTCATGTCTGCCGCCAGCCCCGCACTCGACACCAAGCCCGCTCCTGCCCCCGTCCCCGACGCTCCGGTGAGGTCAACCGCGGTCAAGCAGTCGGTCGTCGTGAGCGGGCTCGCGGTGGTGGCGCTGGGGTTGATGGTGACGTCGTACTTCCTGCCGATGTGGTGGGTGTCATTGACGGCGCCGAACTACCCGCCCGACGCCTTTCCCGATGGCATTCGCATCATGTTCGGCTTCACCGGCGTGTCGAACGGCTGCACGACGCCGCCGAAGACGAGCCGCATCGCCCAGGAGACGCAGCAGGAGGAGATCGGCTGGCGCAGCGAAGAGGGCCTCGAGAAGAAGCCGGGCGAGAAGAAGCCCGAGTCCTCGCTCGACTGCATGCACGAGATGAACACCATCAACCACTACGTGGGCATGCACCCCATCGGGGTCGGCGCGCCGGTCGAGCGCTTCATGTCGCCGTGGCTGCTGGGCATGTTGGGCGTGGGGCTGGCCGGGTTCGCCGTGGGCGCGCGGAGGGCGCGCGTCGTGGTGCTGGGCGTGGGCTACGCCGCCGTCACAGGGTGGATGGCGTACGAGCTCTGGGGCGCCGGTCGCCTCCAGGCGCACGTCGCCTCGTACATGGAAGACGCCGGGAAGTACTTTCGTGAGGCCGAGCGCATCGCCCAGTGGGGTGAGTCGCTCACCAACGTCATCACCATCGTCTTCGTCGTCATGGTGGTGCTGATGGTGGTGATGACGGCCGCCGCGGCGAAGTGGGAGAAGTTTCAGCTCGTGCTGGGCACGCTGCCTGCGCTCCTCCCTGCCTTCTTCGTGGGGGCCTACGCGGCCTGGCTGTACTTCTTCGGCCACAACCTGCACCCGTGGGGGGCCTTCACGGTGAAGCCCTTCATGCCCACGGTGTTCGGCGACGGCAAGGTGGCCCAGTTCTCGACGCACTCGTACCCGACGGCCGGGTTCGCGGTGCTGCTGGCCGTCGCGGTGCTGAGCCTCATCGCCGTGCTGCGCCGCCGCCTCGAGCTCGCCGAGGGAGGCAAGTGACGAGATGGGCTGGCGGCTCGCCATCGTCGCGGCGCTGGTGGCGGGGCTCGCGTTCGCGCAGCTCGACGCCGACGAGAAGGCTCCGGCCGACGGCATGGCGCTGCCCGACAAGGGCAACTGGGGCGCCTCGTGGGAGCCGACGCCGAAGCCCACCGCCCCCGCGGTGAAGGGCCTCCCCTGGCTGCAGGACCTCGTCGACGCCGCCCCGGAGGGCGGCCTGCTGGTGCTCGAGCCGGGGCGCTACTCCGGGCCGGTGGTGGTGACGAAGAGGCTGCTCATCGACGGCGGGGGCAAGGCCATCATCGACGGCGGCGGCAAGGGCACCGTCTTCACCCTCGAGGCGAGCGGCGCGACGCTGCGGGGGCTCACCTTCACGGGCTCTGGCGACTCGCACAACTCCGACGACACCTGCCTCAACGTGCGCGGCCACCAGAACCGCATCGAGGACAACCGCTTCGAGGACTGCCTGTTCGGCATCGACCTCAAGCAGTCGAACGAGAACGTCGTGCGGAAGAACCACGTGCGCTCGCTCGACCTGCCGCTGGGCCTGCGCGGCGACGGCATTCGGCTGTGGTACTCGATGAAGAACGTCGTCGAAGAGAACGTGGTGGAGGACTCCCGCGACGTCGTCGTCTGGTACTCGAACGGCAACCACATCAGGAAGAACGTCGGGCGCCGCGGCCGCTACTCGCTGCACTTCATGTACGCGCAGCACAACGTCGTCGAAGACAACCAGTACTTCGAGAACTCCGTCGGCATCTACGTGATGTACACCGACGGCGTCGAGATTCGCCGCAACCTCATCTCCCACTCGCTGGGCGCGACGGGCATGGGCATCGGCTTCAAGGAGGCGTCCGACTCCGTCGTCGAAGGGAACCAGGTCGTCTACTGCGCGGTGGGCATCGGGTCGGACCTGTCGCCGTACCAGCCCGACTCCACCATCAGCATCAAGGACAACCGCATCGCCTACAACGGCGTCGGCCTGTCGTTCCTCGGGGACAAGGAGGGCACCACCGTCGAGGGCAACGTCTTCGAGGGCAACCTCGACCCGGTGGCGCGCAACAGCTCCGGGGCCACCCTGCACAACCTCTTCCGCGACAACTACTGGGACGACTACCAGGGCTTCGACCGCGACGGCGACGCGGTGGGCGACACGCCGTACGAGCTGTACGCCTACTCCGACCGGCTGTGGATGGAGGAGCCCACCGCGCGCTTCTTCAAGAACGCGCCGCTGATGGAGGCCATCGACTTCCTCGAGCGGCTCGCGCCCTTCTCGTCGCCCGAGCTCATCGTGCGCGACGAGGCCCCCCGCTTCGTGAAGCCGAAGGAGGCTCCATGAGCTCCGACGTGAAGGCGCCCGCGGCTCCGAAGGCCGAGGTGAGCGACGCGCGGAAGCAGGAGCAGCGCCGCAAGCTGCTGCAGGCCGCGGCCGTCGGCTGCGGCGTCGTCGGGCTGTCGATGACGGGCCTGCTGCCGGTGCTGCTGCGCAAGGAGCAGCGCCTGCGGCCACCCGGCGCGCTGGAGGAGAAGGACTTCCTCGCCTCGTGCATCAAGTGCGGGCAGTGCGTGCAGGTGTGCCCGGTGAGCGCGCTGAAGCCGGCGGACCTCGTCGACGGGTTCGGCGTCGGCGTGCCCTACCTCGAGCCGCGCAAGCAGGCCTGCGACTTCTCGTGCGACGTGGCCCAGTGCATCCTCGCCTGCCCCACCGGCGCGCTCGTGTACCACAAGCCGGACTTCCTCCCGACGCGCGAGGGCATGACGCTGACCGCGAAGCCGGTGCTGCTCGCGAAGCAGCACGAGCCCGAGCCGACGCTCAACCTGAACGAGCGCATGGGCGTCGCGCGCCTCGCGCTCCCCGAGGCGTGCCTGTCGGTGAAGGGCGAGGGCGTGAAGGGGCCGGCGCGGGGCGAGTCGTTCAAGGGCAAGAAGCGCTGGACCGAGGTGGACCGCTGGGCCCCGCAGCCCGTGAAGGAGCATGCCTACGAGCTCGAGCGCTGCGACCTCTGTGTCCGTGAGTGTCCCCTCCAGGGCGCCATCAGCATCGAGGACGTCGGCGGCAAGCCCACGCCCGTCGTGCACGACGCCTGCATCGGGTGTGGCGTGTGCGAGATGATGTGCCCGGCCGAGCCCGCCGCCATCGTCATCGACGCCCGCGCGCCATGGAGGTCGTCGTGAATCGCACGCTCGACCAGCTCCGCATCTTGTTCGGTGGAGAACCCAGGAAGCCCGCGCCCGACGAGTTCACCGCCGGCGCCCGCCGCATCCACGACACCAAGAAGCTCACCAAGCAGTACTTCCTCGACCTGGCCGAGCGCGAGGCCGCGGCGCGGAAGAAGCAGGCGTGGAAGAAGCGCCGCTGGGCAGTGCTGCTCACGGTCAACCTGCTCTTCGTGCTGTCGTACTGGGTGGACGTGCAGCTCGTCGAGGGGTCGCTCACCGGCAGCCGGGCCCTCGGCTTCCACCTGATCGACCTGAACGCCGCGCTCGGGTTGATGCTCGCGCACAAGCACCTCATCGTGAACCTGCTCATCGGCACCGCGACGGTGGGCGTGATGTGGTTCCTGCTCGGGGGCCGCAGCTTCTGCTCGTGGGTCTGCCCGTACCACTTCGTGTCCGAGTGGGCGGAGAAGCTGCACCTCTTCCTCGCCGAGAAGAAGCTGGTGAAGGACCACCCGCTGCACCGCGGCCTGCGCACGGTCGTGTGGGCGACCTTCGCGCTGCTGGCGTACGCGACGGGCTACACGGTGTACGAGACCATCTCGCCGACCGGCATCCTCTCTCGCGCGCTCATCTACGGGCCGGGGCTCGCGCTGTTGTGGGTCGTCGCGCTGCTCGCCTTCGAGGTGCTGTACTCGCGGCGCGCCTGGTGCCGGTACCTCTGCCCCATCGGGCTCACCTACGGCGTCGTCGGCACGTTCTCGCCGGTGAAGGTCCACTACGACCTGTCCCGCTGCGCGCACGAGGGCGAGTGCCGCAAGGTGTGCCTGGTGCCGCACGTGCTCGACCACATCACGAAGGGTCGGGCGACCTCCGAGCACCTCGACGTCGGGCCCGACTGCACGCGCTGCGGCGCCTGCGTCGATGTCTGCCCTGGCGGGGCGCTCTCATTCTCGGTCGTCGGCGTCACCCGGAAGCTGCCTGAGTACCCGTTCCCGACGAAGCCGCCGCCCGCTGTGCCAGACCCGAAGCCGCCCGAAGGGACCGCCTGATGATTCGCCTCAAAGCGCTCACCAAGGTGTTCAAGAAGCTCAAGGTCCTCGACGCCCTCGAGCTGAGCGTCGAGCAGGGCGAGCGCATCGCGCTGGTCGGCTCCAACGGCGCCGGCAAGACGACGATGATCCGCTGCATCCTCGGCGAGTACACCTTCGGCGGGGCGGTGGAGATCGCCGGCAAGAGCCCGCGCGCAGCCCGCAGCGAGGTGCTCAAGAAGGTGGGCTTCGTGCCGCAGCTGCCGCCGCCGCTGAAGATGCCGGTGAAGGAGCTGCTGCGCTTCTCGGCCGCCGTCTCGGGGACGAAGGTGGCCGCCATCGAGGCCATCGCCACGCGCCTGGGCCTCGACGTGAAGGCCTTCGCGCACCAGCCCTTCTTCAAGCTGTCGGGCGGCCAGAAGCAGAAGCTGCTCATCGCCATCGCGTTGGGGCGCGACGCCGAGCTGCTCATCATGGACGAGCCGGCCGCGAACCTCGACCCCGAGGCGCGGCACGTCTTCTTCTCGCTGCTGTCCGAGCGCGCGGCGAAGGCGACGATGATCATCTCGAGCCATCGCCTCGACGAGGTGGCCGCGCTGGTGAACCGCGTCATCGAGCTCGACCGCGGCAAGGTGGTGCTGGACGACCGGGTGGCCGACGCGCCGCTCTCGACGTCGCTCGCGTGCAAGGTGGCGCTGCGCCGCGCCGACCCGGCCATCGCGAAGGCGCTGCGCGAGTGGGGCTTCACGGACGTGGGCGGCGGGCTCGAGTGGACGGGCCTCGTCGCCGGCGCCGACCGGCTGCGCTTCATGGGCATGCTGTCGCGGTACGTCGGTCTGCTGGTGCGCGTCGGCATGGAGGAGCAGGAAGGCCCCGCGCTGAGGGTGGTGTCATGACGAGCCGGCCAGCCGGCGCGCTCACGATGACGAGCGCTGCCTCTGCGCGGGATGAACAGCCGCGGCGTGCCGGGGCTCGAGACGTGCGCGGCCAGGGCCAGCACGAGAGCACGAGCGCGAGCCGACCCGGGCAGGAGCGCGCTGCCCACGGCGGCGCTCAGGCGTGGGTGCGCGGGGTGCCACGAGTCGGCGCCGACGCCAGCGTGAAGGCGCCCGGCGCCGCGGTGAGGCGCGTCACGGCGGCGGCGCTGCTCTGCCTCGTCGCCTGCACGCAGGATGGCGACGGCCCCGCGCGGGTGGTGTGGGACCGCGACGTCTGCAAGGCGTGCAGCATGGTCATCTCGGACCGGCACTTCGCGGCGCAGGTGCGGGGCGGGCCGAAGAACGCGGTGGCGAAGTTCGACGACCTCGGCTGCATGATGAAGTGGCTCGACCAGCAGCCCTGGGCCGACGAGCCGGCGACGAGGATCTGGGTCACCCGGCAGCAGGACGGCGAGTGGCTCGACGGCCGAACGGCCCGGTACGTGAGCGGCAGGACCTCGCCGATGGGCTTCAACTTCGGCGCGGTGGACCCGGGCGCCGAGGGCAACGACTTCGCGGCCCAGCGCGCCGCGGTGCGGGCGTTCGCGACGAAGCGATGAGGAGGACGTGATGGGACACCTGGCGATGACGGCGCGGCTCGACGTGGCGGAGTCCGTGCGCGCGAAGTGGTTCTTCGTCTACTCGCTCATCTTCGGCGGCATCGTGGCGGCCTTCTTCGCCTTCGGCGTCACCGAGTCGCGCGTGCTGGGCTTCATGGGCCTCTCGCGCCTGCTGGTGACGTACATCCAGCTCGCGATGGCCATCATGCCCATCTTCATCCTGCTCACCACGGTGCGCAGCGTGGCCGGGGACCGCGAAGCTGGCGTGTTCGAGTATTTGCTCTCGCTGCCGGTGTCGTTGTCGAGCTGGTACTGGGGCCGGCTGCTGGGCCGCTTCCTCACCGTCTTCCTGCCGGTGTTCCTCGCGATGCTGGGCGCGGCGCTGTGGGCCACCTTCAAGGAGATCGAGGTGCCGTGGCGCATGTTCGGCATCTACACGGGCCAGCTCGCGGCGATGTCGTGGTGCTTCCTCGGGCTCGGCATGTTGCTGTCCACCTTCGCGCGCTCCACCGACGTGGCGCAGGGCTCGGCCTTCATCGTCTGGCTCACCTGCCTCCTCTTCCTCGACCTCATCCTCCTCGGGGTCCTCATCCAGGGGCGCATGCCGGCGGAGTCGGTGGTGGCCATCGCCCTCATCAACCCGCTGCAGGTGTTCCGCACCGGCGCGCTGATGCTGTTCGACCCGCAGCTCGTCGTCTTCGGGCCGGCGGCGTTCGTCATCTACGACTGGTTCGGCGGCGCCAACTTCATCGCCTACTCGATGGCGTACCCGGTGGTGCTCGGGACGGTCTGCGCAGCCATCGGGTACTTCAACTTCCGGCGCGGCGACCTGGTGTGAGCGCTCCGAGGGCGCCGGCAACGTCGCTGCACCGGGGGCGGGGCGACGCTCCGGTCGCGGCGTGCTGGTTTGACGCGATGCCGCGGACCGCTCGCCTCACGCCCGTCGCGCCGGGTGCGCAGGACGCGATGCCGCGAACCGCTCCGCTCACTCCCGTCGCGCCGGGTGCCCAGGACGCGATGCCGCGGGTCGCTGCCGCTCGCATCACGGCGCCGGGTGCGCAGGACACGATGTCGCGTGCCCGTGCTCTCCCGCAGCACACGATGCCGCGGGTCGCTGCCGCTCGCATCACAGCGTCGGGTGCGTTCGACTCGACCGCCGGGAGGCGACTCGTCCTCTTCGGCGCGCTGCTCCTCGGCTGTGGAGCCCCGCCCACTGCGCTCGCGCCCCTGTCGAGCGCCCGGCCGTTGCAGCCCCTGGTCGACGCTGCGCCAGCGGGCTCGACGCTGGTGGTGCCCGAGGGCGTCTGGGCCGGGCCGGTGGAGCTCTCGCGGCCGATGACAGTGGATGGACGAGGCGCCGCGGTGGTGACGGGGAACGGGAGAGGGACCGTCATCACCGTGCGCGCCGCGTCGGTGACGGTGAAGAGCCTGCGCATCACCGGCAGCGGCAGCAGCCACGACGCGATGGACGCGGCCATTCTCGTCGAGGCCGACGACGCCCGCATCGAAGACAACGCGCTCGACGACGTGCTCTTCGGCGTCTTCGTCAAGGCCGCGAGCCGCGCCACCATCTGCGGCAACACCATCACCTCGAAGCGCGAGGACCACAGCCTGCGAGGCGACGGGGTGCGCGTCTGGAACGGCAGCGGCAATGTCGTGTGGGGCAACGACGTGCTGGCGGCGCGCGACGTCACCCTGGCCAACACCCGCGACAACCGCCTGGTGCACAACCGCATTCGCGACGGGCGCTATGGCGTGCAGCTCGTGTTCGCGCCGAGGAACGCGCTCGAAGACAACTTCCTCGACGGGAACCTCACGGGCGTCGCCGTGCTGTACTCGAACGACGTGGTGGTGCGACGCAACGTCGTGCAGCACTCGCGGGGCAACGCAGGAGCGGGCCTGGCCTTCAAGGAGAGCGGTCAGTGCATCGTGCAGGACAACGACGTCATCCACTGCGCGGTGGGCGCGAAGACGAACGCGCCGACGTCGCCCGAGGCCATCATCACCTTCGAGCGCAACCGCTTCGCGCACAACATCGCCGGCATGGACTTCTACGGAGAGAACGGCGGCCACGTGATTCGCCACAACCGCTTCGAGCGCAACCTGGTGCACGTGTCGGTGAGCGCGCCGATGAGCGCCCGGGGGAACGAGTGGCGTGACAACGCGTGGGACGACTACGAGGGCTTCGACCGCGACGGCGATGGCATCGGCGACACGCCGCACGACGTGTACGCCTTCGCCGACCGCATCTGGCAGGAGACGCCTCAGGCCACCTTCTTCCGCAACGCCCCTGCGCTCGAGCTGCTCGACTTCCTCGAGCGGCTCGCGCCCTTTGCGTCGCCCGAGCTCACCTTGTCCGACCCGACCCCGCGTATGGTGGCGGCCACGAGCGTCGCCCCCGCCGCAGTCACCCGCGAGTTCCACCCGTCGTGCCCCTGAAGAGAAGGAGCCTCCGATGCACCGAGTCCTCGTCGCCGTCGCCGTCGCCGTCACCTCCTCCGCCGCCGTCCTCGCGCAGAACATGCCGCCCGCCGAGGTGACGCAGGGAAACCAGCTCATCCACGACGTCGCCAAGACGGGCTCCGGCGCGACGCTGAAGGCGCTGCTGCAGAAGGAGCCCCTGCTGCTCAACGTGAAGAACGTGCGTGGCTCCACGCCGCTGCACCTCGCCGCCATCAACCCCGACCCGAGCGCCGTCGAGGTGCTGCTCGCCGCGGGCGCCGACGTCAACGCCGCTGACGAGGAGGGCTTCACGCCGCTCCACATGGCCGCCTTCCACCGGCAGGCCGACTACACGCTGCTGCTGCTCGAGGCCGGCGCCGACGTGAACGCGAAGACGGCCTCCGGCCGCACGCCGCTGTCCATGGCCGAGAAGGCCCGGGCCGATGAGACGAGCGGCGTCCTCTCGTTGTGGATTCTGAAGGGCTGCAAGCCGAAGCAGGGCTGCGGCATCGGCACCCCGCGCGCCGTGAAGAAGCTGGTGAAGTGATGCCGGCTCAGGCCCTCGCGCCGCCGTACCGGGCCCGGAGCTGCGCCTCGCGCTTCTCGCCGCGGGCCTTCGCGCGCTCGGCTCTTCTTCGCGCGTGTGGGGCGGGCCGTGCGCCTCGAGCTTGTCGAAGAGGTCCTTCGTCACCTTCACCACCTGCTTCACCGCGCGCTCGAACGCGGCCTCGTTGTGCTTCGACGGCTTCTGCATGCCGGTCAGCTTGCGGACGAACTGCAGGGCCGAGGCGTGCAGCTCCTCCTCGGTGGCGGGGGGCTCGAAGTGATGGAGGCGGCGGATGTTGCGGCACATGGGCGGGCTCCTCGGTGTGGGGGGCTGATCAACCGGGAACCGGCGGCTGCGTCAACGGGCCCCTCCTCGGCGCGGCGGCGGGGCGGGTACGCTCAAAGCCTCGTGCGGTCCGCCGTCGTCACCTTCAGCGTCGCCCTCGCCTCGGCGTGCGGCCCACCCGCGCCCCCGGTGACGCCCGACGCTGGCCAGTGGTTCGACGAGGCGCTCGCGCCGTGCCGCATCGGAGGCGCCGCTCCTCAGACGGTCGATGACGTCATCGCCCGCATCAACCTGCTGCCGATGCCGATGACGGTGCCGTGCTTCACAGCCAGCCTGCCACGCCCGCTGCCGGTGGTGACCACCACCAGCCGCTTCAGCGCCCAACCCGCCGGCGGTCCAGAAGACCCACGCGTCTTCCTCTTCCTGGGCGGCGTCATCGCGAGCGTGGTGACGAGCGGCGACGGCAGCACGTTGCTCGAGCTCGGCGAGCTGGTGACGTCGAGCCGCACCCTGAAGGCCGAGCTCAAGTTCCCTGTCACCAGACCCGTGACCCGCGACGACGCCTACGCGCACCTCGACTACGTGCCGGCGAGCACCACCTGCGGCCTCTGCCACAGCGGTGAGGAGCGCCACCCGGCCCACGCGCTGGCCCGCGTCTCGCTCGCGTTGAGACCGCCGGCTCGCACGGTGATGCCGCTCAGCAGGGCGCGCGCGCTCAGCGAGGCGTGCGACCCGACGGCGCAGCGCGAACGGTGCCTGGCCTTCGCCAGCGTGTTCGGCTTCGGTGAGGTTGTCGAAGGCGTCTTCCCCTCGTCCTTCGGCGACTTCATCAAGTGAGCTGAGGGCGAGCTGCACGCCGCGGGCGAGCTGCACGCCGCGCTCTGATTCGCGGTGGAACAGAGTCTGTTTCAACCAGGAACAAGGTTGGCGGCGCGCGCTGGCGCTCAGAGGGGCGTCTTCTGGATCGCTGGTTGCACGGCGAAGCGTCCCGATGACCTCAGCGGGGGCGCTCGAAGACCTCGGGGAGCGATGGGCGCGAGCCCGCCGGGCGGCGCTGCGGTCGGTCGCCGGAGAACGCAAAGGGGAAGAGGACGACGCCCTCGCGGCGCGGGCCTTCGAGGTGGACGCGCTCGAGGCCGCGCGGGTGATGTTCGACAACAGCCTCCTGCTGGGCAAGGGCTTCCGCCGCCACCACGGCCCGGTCCCCTTCGCCGAGCTCGGCCGGGCGCTCGAGGCGCTGGGCGGCCCCTGTCTGCGCGGGCGGTGGCAGGCGCACCCTCGCGAGGCCGCGTTCGTGCTCGAGCGCGGGCCATGTCACGGCGGCTGCGAGGCGGTCTGCGACGCCTGGCGCGAAGCGCTCGACGGGCTGGTGCTGGGCGTCTCGGGTGAAGGCCGCGCCACCCGCCACCGCAGCGGCGGCCACGGCGACGGCGCCTGCGTCGACGTCATCTACCTCGACCCCGAGAGCCTCCTGCGCTTCGGCTTCATCCCCGACGAGCTGCGCGAGGGCCTCGACGCGGTCGCGCGCTTCCTCAACGGCCTCAAGGGCACCCGCGTGCGCTTCCTCGGCGTGTCCGAAGGCGTGCTCGCCTACGAGCTCGAGGTCGATGGCTGCGGCGGCACCGAGGCCGTGACGGCGCTCCTCACCCGCGCCGTGGCCGCGCGCTGGCCTGCGCTGCGCGTGCGCGACGTCTCGCCCCGCTCTCCCTTCGAACGCCCTGAGTCCCCACCTGTGCTGGAGGTCCCATGAGTGAAGACAACCGCATGAAGCGCCGCGCCGTGCTGCAGGGCCTGCTCGGGCTCGGCGCCGTGAGCGCCGCGAACGTCGAAGCCGCGCCGCTGCGCTTCCTCAAGCCCGTCAGCGTGGACAACCCGCTCGCCGCGTACCCGAACCGCTCGTGGGAGCGCGTGTACCGCAACATCTTCAACGCCGACTCGTCGTTCGTCTTCCTCTGCGCGCCCAACGACACCCACAACTGCCTGCTGCGCGGCTACGTGAAGAACGGTGTCGTCACCCGCATCGGCCCCACCTTCGGCTACGGCAAGGCCGAGGACTCGCTCGGCAACCGCGCCTCGGCCCGGTGGGACCCGCGCATCTGCCAGAAGGGCCTCGCGCTCGTGCGCCGCATCTACGGCGACCGCCGCGTGAAGTCGCCGATGGTGCGCACCGGCTTCAAGCAGTGGGCCGACGCCGGCTTCCCCCGCGACCCGAAGACCGGCGCGGTGGACCCGAAGTTCATGCAGCGCGGCAAGGACACGTGGCAGCGCATCGGGTGGGACGAGGCGTACGCGCTGTCGGCGAAGGCGCTCGACAACATCGCGCGCACGTACTCGGGCGAGAAGGGCGCGGGCTTCATGAAGGCGCAGGGCTACGACCCGGCGATGGTCGAGGCCTGCGAGCACTCGGGCATGGAGACCATCAAGCTGCGCGGCGGCATGGCCTTCCTCGGCGCCACGCGCATCTTCGGCCTCTACCGCTTCGCCAACATGATGGCGCTCGCCGACGCGGCGATTCGCAACGTGAAGCCCGACGAGGCGCACGGCGCGCGCGGCTGGGACAGCTACTCGTGGCACACCGACCTGCCGCCAGGGCACCCGATGGTGACGGGCGCGCAGACGAACGACTTCGACCTCTTCTCCGTGGACCACTCGAAGCTCTGCCTCGTCTGGGGCATGAACTGGATTACGACGAAGATGCCCGACTCGCACTGGCTCACCGAGGCCAGGCTCAAGGGCACGAAGACGGTCGCCATCACCGTCGAGTACTCGGCCACCGCCAGCAAGTGCGACGAGGTCATCGTCATCCGCCCCGGCACCGACCCGGCCTTCGCGCTCGGCCTCGCGCAGGTCATCATCTCGAAGAAGAAGTACGACGAGGCGTGGGTGGCGGCGAACACCGACCTGCCCTTCCTTGTGCGCATGGACACGCTCCAGCCGCTGCGCCCAGAGGAGGTGCTCAAGGGCTACGCCGCGCCAGCCCACCAGCACCTCGACCTGCTCGCGAAGGGCGTGAAGCCGCCGCCGGTGACGCAGCAGAAGAAGCAGGTGGCCCCCGAGGGCATGGCCGCCGACTTCAAGGGCCACGTCGTGTGGAACGCGGCGAAGAAGGCCATCGCGCCCGTCACCCGTGACGAGTTCGGCAAGACCTTCACGAAGGCGGGCGTGAAGCCCGACCTCCGCTACAAGGGCAGCCTCACCTTGACGAGCGGTGAGACGGTCGAGGTGCGCACGCAGTTCGACCTGCTGGCCGAGTACCTCGACGCCAACCTCACGCCCGAGCAGACCGAGCGCATCACCGGCGCGCCCGCGAAGGCCATCATCTCGCTCGCCGAGGACATCGCGAAGAACCCCGAGAAGACCCTCATCCCCGTGGGTATGGGGCCCAACCAGTTCTTCAACGCCGACCTGAAGGACCGCGCCATCTTCCTCGTCGCGGCGCTCACGCGGAACCTGGGCTTCCCGGGCGGCAACGTCGGCAGCTACGCGGGCAACTACCGCGCCGCCATCTTCGGGGGCATGCCCTCGTACGTCGTCGAAGACCCGTTCAACCCGACGACCGACGCCAACGCGAAGCCGAAGCTGCGCAAGTACCTGCATTACGAATCGCTGCACTACTTCAACTACGGCGACCGCCCGCTGCGCGTCGGCAACACGCTCTTCACCGGCAAGGGGCACCTGCCCACGCCGACGAAGGCCATGTGGCTGAACAACTCGAACAGCGTCATCGGCAACGTGAAGTGGCACTACGACGTCGTCAACAACACGCTGCCGCGCATCGAGTTCATCGCCTTCGCGGACTGGTGGTGGACGGGCTCGTGCGAGTACGCCGACCTCGTCTTCGCGTGCGACTCGTGGGCCGAGTTCAAGCACCCCGACATGACGGCGTCGTGCACCAACCCCTTCGTGCAGATGTACCCGAAGAGCACCATCAAGCGCGTCTTCGACACGAAGAGCGACATGGAGATCATCGCCGGGGTCTCGAAGGCGCTGGGCGCGCTCTACAAGGACGAGCGCTTCGCGAAGATGTGGAAGTTCGTCGACGACGACAACGTCGAGGCGTACCTGCAGCGCATCATCGACGAGACGCCGGGGCTCAAGGGCTACCGGGTCGAGGTGCTGCTGCAGAAGGCGATGCAGGGCATCCCCGCGCTGGTGAACAACCGCACCTACCCGCGCATCTCGTCGTACGAGCAGGCGAAGGGCGAGCAGCCGTGGCACACGAAGTCGGGGCGCCTCGAGTTCTACCGGCCCGAGCAGGACTTCCTGGACGCCGGGGAGAACCTGGTCGTCTACCGCGAGCCGGTGGACTCGACGTTCTACGAGCCCAACGTCATCCTCGCGCGGCCGCACCCGGCCATCCGCCCCAGGGCGCCCGAGTCGTACGGCCTGGGGAGGGACGACCAGTCGGTCGAGACGCGCCAGGTGCGCAACGTCTTGAAGAGCACCGACGAGCTGCTCGCCTCGAAGCACCCGCTGACGAGCAAGGACTACCGCTACATCTACCACACGCCCAAGTACCGCCACGGCGCGCACACCACGCCGGTGGACACGGACTTCACCGGCGTGCTCTTCGGCCCCTTCGGTGACGTCTACCGGCGCGACAAGCGCATGGCGTCGGTGACCGAGGCCTACGTTGACATCAACCCGCTCGACGCGAAGGAGCTTGGCCTCGAGGACGGCGACTACGTCTACGTCGACGCCGACCCGAGCGACCGGCCGTACCGTAACTGGAAGGCGGGCACCGAGGCGTACCAGGTCGCCCGGCTGCTGTTGCGCGTGCGCTACTACCCCGGCACGCCCCGCCGCGTCACCCGCACCTGGCACAACATGTACGGCGCGTCGTTCGGCTCCGTCAAAGGCTCACAGACGCGGCCAGACGGGCTCGCGAAGAACCCCATCACCAACTACCAGGCCATGTACCGGACTGGCAGCCACCAATCGGCCACCCGCGCGTGGCTGCGGCCGACGCTGATGACCGAGACGCTCGTCCACAAGGACATGTTCGGCCAGGTGCTGATGAAGGGCTTCGCGCCCGACATCCACTGCCCGGTCGGCGCGCCCCGCGAGGCGTTCGTGAAGTTCACGAAGGTGGAGGAGGGCGGGCTCAACGGCAAGGGCCTGTGGCGGCCGGCCGCGCTGGGTCTGCGGCCCACGTACGAGCGCGAGGGTATGAAGACGTACCTCGCGGGACAGTTCGTCAAGACCAGCTGAGCTGAACAACCACCCCAGCGGAGCGGCCCGGAGCCGGAGGCGAAGTGGGGGCTGCAGCGGAGCGAATGACATGAGCACGGTGAAGAACTGGCAGCTGAAGCGCGACATGGCGTACGCCTACGACGAGGCCCGGCCGAAGCGGCAGTGGGCCATCGTCTTCGACCTGAACAAGTGCATCGCGTGTCAGACCTGTACGCTCGCATGCAAGACGACCTGGACCAGCGGCAAGGGCCAGGAGTACATGTTCTGGAATAACGTCGAGACGAAGCCCTTCGGCAGCTACCCGCTGGGCTGGGACGTCAACGTGCTCGAGAAGCTCGGGCAGCAGGACTGGGCGAAGAACGGCGCCTACCAGGGCAAGACCATCTTCGAGGCGGCGCCGGCGGAAGAGCGCGCGGTGCACTTCAACCCCGCCGACGAAGACTGGATGTACCCGAACCACGGGGAAGACGACTGCGTGGGCGCCCAGAACGGCGGCGGGCACGTCGGCTCGCTGCCGCACGACAAGTGGTTCTTCTACCTGCCGCGCACCTGCGCGCACTGCACCTACCCTGCGTGCCTGGCGGCCTGCCCGCGCAAGGCCATCTACAAGCGTGAGGAGGACGGCATCGTCCTCATCGACCAGTCCCGCTGCAAGGGCTACGGCGAGTGCGTGCGGGCCTGCCCGTACAAGAAGTCGATGTACAACCCATACACCCGCGTGTCCGAGAAGTGCGTCGGCTGCTACCCGGCCGTCGAGCAGGGCATTCAGCCGCAGTGTGTCGTCAACTGCATCGGCAAGATTCGCGTGATGGGCTTCATCAGCCCGCCCTGGAAGGCGCGCAAAGACAACCCCATCGACTACCTCGTGCACACGAAGGGCGTCGCGCTGCCGTACTACCCGCAGCTCGGCCTCGAGCCGAACATCTATTACATCCCTCCCATCCACGCCGACCGCGCGTACCTGCGGCAGATGTTCGGGCCGCTCGTCGACGGCGCCATCGAGCGCTACCGCACCCTCGCGAAGGACCCGACCACCGCGGGGCTGCTCACGCTCATCGGCTCCACCGACCGCATCATGCACAGGTTCACCGTCGACAAGGGCATGGCCACCGGCTTCGACGACCGCGACGCCGAGTTGGTGAAGGTGCCCGTCATCGAGCCCGTCATCGAGCGGCCCGCGTACGACGAGAAGCTCGAGACCATTCGCAACAACACGCCGTGACCTCCGGAGCCCCCATGCGCCTGGCCCTCCTCCCGCTGTGCTTCGTCGCCACCGCCGCCCTCGCGCAGGACCTCGAGGTGCGCGCGGTGAAGGCCGACCTCTCGAAAGACGACCCCGCCGCCGCCTACTGGGCCGGCGCTCCCGAGGTGAACGTGTCGCTCATCGGGCAGCCCATGGTGGTGCCACGCCCCTCGACCACCACCACCGCCAACCTCACCGTGCAGGCCGTGCACGACGGCAAGCGCGTCGCCTTCCGCCTGCGCTGGAGCGACAAGGACAAGAGCGAGGCCGGCCCGCTCGGGAAGTTCTCCGACGCCGCCGCCATTCAGTTCCCCGCTGGCAACCCCGAGTTCCCTCCGCCGGTGATGATGGGCGCGAAGGGCCTGCCGGTGCACCTCTTCCACTGGCGCGCGCAGTACCAGCGCGACCGCGAGAAGGGGAAGCCGACGATGAAGGACCTGTACCCGAACGGCTCCGTGGACATCTACCCGATGGAGTTCCCCACGGAGGAGGCGAACAAGGGCCTCTCGGAGAAGGACCAGGAGAAGTTCTCGCCCGCCCGCGCCGAGGGCAACCCGCAGGCGTACTCGAAGACGGGGGTGGATGAGATCATCGCCGAGGGCTTCAGCACCTCGCAGGTGCAGGAGGGCCACACGAGCTCGGGCACCGGGGTGTGGAAGGACGGCGCGTGGACGCTCGTCATCTCACGGCCGCTCGCCATCGAGGGCGGCTCCATGCTCAAGCCCGGCGGCAAGAGCTTCGCCGCCTTCGCCATCTGGCAGGGCGACGAGGGTGAGGTGGGCAGCCGCAAGTGCCTCACCATGGCGTGGAGCAACCTGCTGGTGAAGGAGGGCCCGTGAGCGTCGAGGCCCTCGAGGACCGGGCGCTGGACTTCGCGCTCGCCGCGGCGGTGTCGGGCTACCCGGCCGCGACGTTCCACCAGCGGCTCGCCACGGTGCTCGAGGTGAAGCCCGCCGACTGGGCCGCTCCGCTGCTGCACGCCTCGGCCAGCACCGCGGGGCTCGCGCAGTTGCAGGCGTCGTTCCTCGCGGCCTTCGAGGTCGGCGCTGGTCGGGTGCCGCTCCACGAGACCGAGTACGGGCGCTCGGCGGGCATGTCGAAGGGCAACGACCTTGCCGACCTCGCCGGCTTCTACAAGGCGTACGCGCTCGAGCTGAACGCCGACGAGGGCGACCACGAGCTGTACGACCACCTGAGCGTCGAGCTCGAGTTCTACACCTCGCTGCTCGCGCGGCAGGCGCTCCTCACGCAGCAGGGCGACGCCGAGGGCCTCGAGGTAGTGGAGGCGACCCGCAAGAGCTTCCTCCGCGACCACCTCGGCCGGCTGGCGCTCGCGCTCCAGGCCCACGCGCGGCTCGACCCGGAGTCTGCCTGGGCGCCCGCCTTGAGAGCCACCCTCGACCTCGTCGCTGCCGAGTGCGCGTCGCTCGGGGTTGCGCCGGCGCCGCTCGACCTCTCCCTCGCGCCCGAGGCCCCTGAGGTGTCCTGCGCGGTGAACCTCAACCCACCGGGAGGGCGGGCCGAGCGCTGACTCGCGAGCGAGCCGCTCCGTCACCCGTGGCACGCGGCGTGCTTCATTCCGCGGCGCATGGTGTCTCCGACAGTGCCCCTCGCGACGCTGGTGCTCGACCACCCATCGGTCGCGCAGGTCTTGCAGCGGTACCGTCTCGACTTCTGCTGTGACGGCCATCAGACGCTCGAGGAGGCCGCCCGCCGGCGCGCGCTCGACCTCGAGCTGGTGACGAGCGCGCTGGAGGAGGCCAGCGCCCAACCGGACCTCGAAGCGCTCGACCTGCGGACGCTGACGACGCGCGAGCTCGTCCACCGCGCCACCTCGCTCCATCACCTTCCGCTGCGCCGCACCGTGCCGCTCGTCCAGGCCCTCGCCGACCAGGTGAAGGCGCAGCACCCTCGGCTCGCGGAGGCCGTCGAGGCGCTCGGGGCGGCGTTGCTGCCGCACCTCGAGGACGAGTCGCAGGTGATGTTCCCGGCGCTGCTCTCCTCGTCCGACCGCGCGCGAACGCTCCAGCTCATCGAGCTCGCTGACCGGGACCACCGCGTCATCGTCGAGCAGGTGTTGGCCCTGCGCGACCTCGCGGCGGACTACGTGACGCCCGCCGGCGCCTGCGCCAGCACCAGGAGCCTCTTCAACGAGCTGCGCTGGCTCGAGACCGACGTGCTCGCCCTCATTCACCTCGAGACCCACGTGCTGCAGGCGCGCTTCCGGCACCAGGAGCAGCCGCCATGAGCGACGACCTTCGCGCCCAGGCGCTCGCCGCCCTCAGGAACGTCATCGACCCCGAGGTGGGGCTCAACGTCGTCGACCTCGGGCTCGTCTACGACGTGGCGGTCTCGGGCGCCGACGTGACGGTGAAGCTGACGATGACGACGGCGGCATGCCCGCTCGGGGAGCACCTGCGACACCAGTCAGAGGAGGCGCTGCGGGGGTTGCCTGACATCGGGCGGGCGACCGTGGACCTCGTGTGGGACCCGCCGTGGACCGCCGAGCGCATCTCCCCCGAAGGACGCCTGGCGCTGGGATGGTGAACGTCCTCGCGCGCCGCGTCCTGCTCGTCCTCGCTGGTGCGGGCGCGGTGCTGGCCGTGCTCGGCGGGCTTGCGCGCCTCGGGGTGTGGTCGATGGGCGCGAGCGTGGCCCCACACCATGGGCCGCTGCTCGCCGTGGGCGTCTTCGGCGCCGTCATCGGCCTCGAGCGGGCCGTGGCGCTGGCGCACCCTGCCGCGCTCGCGCCACCGGTGCTGAACCTTCTGGGAGCCGCGGCCCTGCTCGCCGGCTTTCCTTTCGCGCCGTGGGTGCTCGTCGGCGGGGTCGCGCTGCTGGTCGTCGTGAACGGCGTCATCGTGCGGCGCCAGCGCGAGGCCTTCACGTGGTTGATGTTGGCCGGCTCTGCGGTGCTGCTCGCGGGGACTGTGGGCTGGGCGCTGGGGCAACCCGTCTACGCCGCCACGCCGGCCTGGCTGGGCTTCTTCGTCCTCACCATCGCCGCCGAGCGCCTCGAGCTGTCGAGGCTCATCCCGACGCCCGCGTGGGCGCCGAAGGTGCTGCTCGCGGTGGCGCTGGTGCTCGTGGTGACCGCCGGCGTCGAGGTGGTGGAGCCGCTGAGCGCCGGGCGCCCGTTCGGCGTCGGGCTCACGCTGGTGGGGCTGTGGCAGCTCCGCTTCGACCTCGCGCGGCGGACGGTGCGTGGGCACGGCCTGCCGAAGTTCACCGCTGTCGGCGTGCTGGGCGCGGCGCTGTGGCTCACCGTCACCGGAGTGCTGTGGGTGACTGTCGACCGTGTGCCGGCCGGACCCCGCGCCGACGCCCTGCTGCACGGCGTCTTCGTCGGCTACGTGCTTTCGATGGTGTTCGCCCACGCGCCCATCATCCTCCCCGCGGTCGCGCGCGTCCCCGTGCCCTTCCACGCGGTGTTGTACGCGCCGCTGGCGCTGCTCCACGTCGGCCTCCTGCTGCGCGTGGTTGGCGACCTCGCGGTCGAAGCGGTGAGGGGTGCCGGCGGGGTCCTCACGGCGTTGGCGTTGCCGCTCTTCGCCGTCGCCGTGCTCGTCGCGCGCTGGCAGGTGGGTGCGCCCACGGAGCGCGTGGCAACCGCGCCTTGAGCGATTCCGGCGTCGGGGCTCTGGCGCGCGCGGGCGGGCGTGTCCGGGTGCGCGAGGCGAGGGACGATCGGCACGTGGTGCGCATCGGCGTCGCGCAGGAGCGAGCTCGAAGAGGAAGGGACCGACGGGTGAGCGTCGGTCGCGTCGGTGGCGATGCACCTTGACCGTGTCTCGAGCCCGGGGAGTCACCCGCCGTCACGAGTCGAGGGGCGTCCGGCGATGGCCGAGCCGCCGTCGGGCAGCGGTCGCCCATGGCCGGGACCCAGCACCGCGCGCAGCCACGGCTCGTAGTCGAAGTGCGGGGAGTTCTCGGGGTCGTGGCACGTGGTGCACGTCTTCGCCTCGCGTCCCAGGGAGATGGTCTCTCGCCCCGGCAGTTGCGTGTGTCGCCAACCGGGGCCGTGACAGGACTCGCAGCCGACCTCCGCGCGGCCCTCGACGTCGTCGAGGCGGCACACGCCTCCGGGCTGGCGCCAGCCGGTGACGTGACAGGTGATGCAGTCGAGGTGGTACTGCTTTCCCTTCGCGACGAGCCGCTCATAGGACCTCACGTGCTTCGAGGCCTTCCACACCGTCGCGGCGTCAGGGTGGCAGCCCACGCACGCCTCGGAGCCGACGAAGCCTGCGCGCGCGAGGTCCGCGGGCTCGCACGTCTCACCGTGCGCCTCGGCCCAGGCGAGGTTGATGAGGCCGACGTCCCGGTCATAGGCGGCCTCGATGGCCCGCACCGCCGGCGCCTCGGGAAGCCGGGGCTCGAGCGGCACAAACCGGGCGATGGCCACGTTGCGTCCCTCGGGGATGACGGTGCGGGTCGAGGCCGCCGCCTCACGCCGCGCGGCGACCTCTTCCAGCTTGGCCTTCTTGAGGGCCTTCAGCTCAGCGGCCAGCCACGGGGCGTTCACCTCGGCGCGGAGCAGCTCGATGCGCGCGTCGAGGCCAGCGAGCAGGCGGTCGCGCTCGTCGTCACCGTCGAGCCATGCCGTGTCACCGCTCGCCGGGAACCAGAGGTCCACGCGCAGCAGCGAGCGCCCCCGGTCCTGCACCTGGGCCACCTTCGTCGCGCCGCCAGCGAGCCGGTTCGTGTCCGACGACGGGCCCTCCTTCGGGCTGGCCGCCACGACGAGGTCGATGGCGCTCGACGCCGGCAGCTCGCGAAGCGCGACGTCGATGGAGGTCGCCGCGAACGCCAGGACGAACACGCTCCCGGCCGCGCGGGCGCGCTGGGCCGCCGCTTCACAGACAGGCAGCGTCGCGCACGAGACGACCGCGAAGCGCTGCGCGGCGACGGTGAGCAGGCGCTCGCGACCGGGCGCGAGCTCAGGGAGGCCGAGGCTCTGTCGGAACCCGGCCCCCCGGACGTCATCGAGCTCGCCGGGCGCCCTCGCGACGAGGCCCATCGCCCGAAGCCCCTCGGCCAGCGCCCGGGCCTTGCGCTCCTGCTGGGGCACGGCGTCTTCGGTGAGCTCGCGCGCCCCGAAGAGGGTGTCACCCGCGTCGAAGTAGAAGACGTCGTCACCGGCTGCGCGGGCGCTGTCCAGCGCTCCCGCGGTGCGCGCCAGCCCGCCCCGCATCGCCTCACTGCAGCCGCAGGGCGCGATGGCGCCTCTCAGCGCCGCCGAGACGAAGACGACCGCATGAGAGGACCGGGCCGGGCTCCGCGGCCTCGCTGAAGGACACCCGGTGACGGCGAGCGCCATCACGAGCAGGACGACTGCGCTGCGTTCAGCCGGGGCCCTCATCGGAGCGACTGTCGCATGACTCCAGCGCCTGCCGGAGTCCGTCGGGGCCGTGAACGATCAGGTCGCCAGGGCGCGAGGCACCTGAAATAGGCTGCACGCGATGCTGCTCCTCGTCGCCGCGCTCCTCGCGCAGGTTCCCACCGGACCGGTGCTCGTCGAGGCAGAGCGGCTCTTCACGGAGGGCGACGCCCGGTTCCGCGCCGGCGACCTCGACGAGGCAGAGCGGTCCTTCGCGAAGAGCTATGCGCTGCTGCCGCTGGGCGCCACGGCGTGGAACCTCGCCCGCTGCACCGAGCAGGCGCGCAAACACGCCTCGGCGATCGGCTGGTACCGGCGGTACCTGCGGCTCGAGCCAACGGCGAAGGACAGGAAGCAGGTCGAGGCCGCGGTGCGCACCCTCGAGAAGCGGCTCGCCGCGCGTGGCGTGCAGGCGTTGACGGTCTTCATCACGCCCCCCGACGCCCAGGCGAGCGTCGATGCTGGCGCGGTGGCGGGCGACGGCGCGACCTTCGAGCTGACGGCGGGGCCGCACGCGCTCGAGGTGTTCGCCCCCACCTTCGTCACCGCGCAGCTCGAGGTGGTGGTCTCCCTCAGCGCATCGCAGGAGGTCGCCGTCACCCTCACCCCCAAGCCGCCGGCGGCCCTCGACGAGGGCTTCGTCCTGCCGCCAGCGCTCGACGCGCCCACCACCCGGCCTCCACCCCCTCCGCCGGTCGTCGTGCTCGCACCGTCGCCCATGCCCCACGTCACGCCCGGGAGTCCGGGGCTCGAGCTGAAGCCGGCGGTCCCGCGCGTCGAGCGTCGCCTCCGGTTCACCTGGCTCGGGGCGGGCCTGACGGTGGCCGCGAGCGTCACGGGCCTCGTCGCCGGGCTCGTCGCTGCAGACGCGTCGACGCAGCTCCGCGACGGCACCGTGCGAAGCCGCGAGCAGAACACGGGGCTCAAGGGCACCATCGAGACGGGGGCGCTGGTCTCCAACGTCGGGTGGGTCGCCGCCGCCGTGCTCGCCGCCAGCACCGCGGTCGCGCTCGGAGTCGAGTGGTGAGGCTGCTCTCCTCCGCCGCCGCGCTGCTGGTGGCGTGTGCCCCACCGGTCGAGGGCGCGGCGTGCACGTCTGACGACAACTGCCCGGGAAGCCAGCGGTGCTCGACGAGCTGCCGCTGCGAGAGCAGCCCGCCCGCGGGCGGCTGCCCGGGGTACACCCGAGAGGCGAGCCTCCCCCTCGATGCGGCGTCGGCCTCAGCGGTGGTGCAGCTCTCCGGTCGGGGCGAGGTGGCCGCCGTCTACGCCACCGACTCGAGGGGCCGTCCCACCACGCGCCTCTTCGTCCCTGACGGCGGCGCGTGGACGCGGCTCGGTGAGCTCGAAGCAGACGGTCCGAGCGCGTCGCCGATGGGGCTGTCGCCGACCGGCAACGGCCTGGCCCTGCGCGGGCTCCTCGGCACGGTGACGCACTATCGGCTGCCGGGGCTCGAGAGCTTCACGCCCCTCTGGACGAGCTCCGCCAGGGCCGTGGCGCTCGCGGGAGAGACCGTGGTCGCGTCATTCGACGGCGCCGGCACGCGCCGCAAACGAGTCGGCGACTCGTTGAGCGCTCTGGGAACCGCCATCGACACCGGGAGCGCCGACGAGCTTCAGCTCTCGAACGACGGGGTCGTGGCGGCGCGCTTCGGGAGCGAGGTGCGGCTGTACGACTCGGACGGAGGGAGGGGGAGTGTGTACAGCGACGTCAAGGCCATCGACCTGTCTGCCGATGGGCGTTCGGTGGCCCTCGTTCGCGATACCGGCGTGGAGGTGGCCGTGGGCGCACGACGCGCGTCCGTGCCGCTCGGCGGGGCCGCCCAGGCTGCGCTCGACGGCAGCGGTCGAACGCTGGTGGCCCTGAGCGGCGGAGCCCCCGCAGTCTTCGCGCTCGACGGCGGCGCCTGGGCCAGGGTCGGCGCGCTGCCCATCGATGAGGGGGTCGCTCGCGGTGCAGCGCTGACCGACGACGGAGAGCTGCTGCTCATCGGCGTGCCTTCCCAGCGGCAGGTGCTCGTCTTCCGCCGGCTCCGCTGAGCCCAGCTGAGCACCGCACACGACGCGCTCGCTGGCTCGACCGGCGGCGCGCGCGCCTTCTCCCACGCGGAGGAGGCCCGCGCCCGGTCGCCGCTCGCCAGCGATGTGACGTCGCTCACCGCGAGCGAGACGCGCATGCCTATTGGAGCAACCCGACGGACCGGAGCGTGAAGCTTCCACAGGAAGGAGGCGTGGGAGCGCTGCCGGGAGAGCCGGTGAGGGGGTGGCGCTTGCTGGCCCGGCCACCGTGCCGACACCTCCCGCGAGAGCTGGCCATGGTGATGACGGCACGCCTGCGGAACGGACGGCCGCCAGCAAGTGCCGACACGTCCCGCGAGAGCTGGCCATGGTGTGATGGCGTCGGCGGGGCCTGGCGCAGAACGGGGACCAGGAGCGCGGCGGAGGGTCCTCTCAACCGGCGCCAGAGGAGGAGCGACGATTCAGCGCGCTGATGGGCTATGCGTCCTCGCGACACCTGACTCATGAAGCCGCGCCCCAATCGTTCACGCCCGCGAACCGCTGGAGCTCTCGAGCCCGCGCCCGTGAGCACGGCGCACGTCCTGACGACGGTGGCCGTGCTCGTCACGCTCGCCCTCGGAGCCGTGATGCGGCTGTCCCTCGCGGGCCTCCTGACGCTGCCGCTCGACTTTCACCACCTGCGCCACGCGCACTCCCACCTCGGCGCGTACGGCGTGCTGTTCCCGCTCGCGTTCCTCGCCTGGCGCGCCCGTGGAGCGCCTGTTCCGGGCGCGCGCGAGTCCCTCGCCTATGCGCTGGCCACCACGCTCGCCTTCGCTGGCTTCCTGCGCGCAGGCTACGGACCGGAGGCCATCGTCGGCAGCACCATCGTCGGCGCCTCGTGGCTCGCGAGCGCCTTCCGCCTCCGCGCCGCCGTGAGGCGCTTCGATGACCCGCTCGCGCTCGTGCCGCCCGGCATCGTCGCGGCGATGGCGTGCGTGCCCTTCATCGCGCTCACGCTGAGGCGAGACCCGGCGCTCGCACAGCAGCTGGTCGCCACCTTCCTCGGCGCGTTGCTGCTCGTGGTCGTCACCCCGTCGGCGCTCGCGTCGCTCGGCGTGCGAGCCTGGCCCACACCACTCCTGACGGTGGCCGGCCTCGCGGGCGCGGCGGCGCTGGGGGTGTGGCCGTCGCCCGTCGCGCGCCTCGGCCTCGCGCTCTACGCCCTGTGGCTCGCGTCCGCCGCGAGGGAGCGGTCGCTCGGCTGGTCGATCCGCCTCTCCTGGCTCCTCGTCGGCCTGGGCCTGCTCGCGATGGCCGCCGGGGTGGTGCCCAACGCCCGCCCCGCCGTCATCGGCGCCATTCACTTCCTCGTGCTGGGGCCGGTGCTGCTCAGCCTCGCGCCCCGCAGGTGGCCCATCGTCACCCGCCTCGCGACCCCACCGCTCCTCGTCGCGCTCTCCCTCCACTCGGGCGCGCTCGTGCTGCAGGCGTTCGAGGCCGCTCCCTGGAGCCTGGCGGCCGCGGCTCTCGGCGGCCTCCTCGCCGTCGCGTGGTGGGCCATCGCCGCGCTCTGGCCGGAGCGCTGAGCGGCGTTTCGTTTCGCCCTGTTTCAGTCCGGAACAGCATCGACCCGACCCCTTGCAGGGCCTGCAGCCCCGCGGCGCTCGAACCGGCCTCTCGCGCACAAGCTGCACCATCGGCCCTTCAGGACCTGAGAAGCGCGTTCGTCACCTGCGACATCGTGTCGCAGCGCTCGCACGGCGCGCTGGGTGCACAGTGCCGCGGCATGACGGTGCGCGGGCTCCTCGTGGTGCTGGTGGTGCTGGCGATGACGCCGGCCCGGGCGCGCGCGGCAGCGTGTTGCGTGTCCGCGACGGCCTTCGGGGTCGGCCGCCTGCTGGCCTGGGAGGACTTCGCGCTGGGCGTGCAGGTGGGCCACACCCGCGTGCTGGGGCAGTACGACGCGAACCGCTCGCTGCGCCTGTTCCAGCCGGGAGAGTTCGCTGATGGCCTCACGCGCGTCGAGCCGTGGGCCATCGTGCGCCTCGCGGAGCGCGTGCAGGTGCAGGCCCGCGTGCCGGTGGTGGTGAACGACCGCGCCGCGGGCGGTCTGTCGCAGCTCGCCAGTGGGCTGGGAGACGTTGGCGCGGCGGTGCGCGTCGAGGCCATCTCGCTCGGAGAGTACGAGCGGCTTCCCTCGCTTGGCTTCACCCTGGGCGTGCTGGCGCCGACGGGCCGGCGGGCCGAGCAGGCGTTTCTGCCCCTCGGCGCAGGCGTCACCGGCCGCGGCGCGTGGGGCGCCTCGCTCGCGTTGGAGAGCGAGTACACGTGGCTGCCCTGGTACGTGCGGCTCGACGCCGGCGTCACCGTCTACGCCCCGTTCCGTCGCGCCGACACGGGCGCCTCGCAGTGGTACGGGCCCATCGTGCAGGCGGCGCTCTCGAGCGGCCGTGAGCTGGTTCCCGACAAGCTGGTGCTCGCCCTGTCGGCGCAGCTCGAGTGGGAAGCGCCGCTGCGGCTCGACGGCGAGGTGGTGGGGACGTCGAGCGCGCTGCTCCCTTCGCTGCTCGCCTCTCTGTCGTGGCGGGTGCACCCCCACTGGACCCTCGTCACCAGCGTCGCCGCCAGTGTGTGGCCCGGCGGGCTGGCGCAGAACCGCGACGCCCGCCTCGGCGTCCTCATCGGAGGTCGCTATGGCCACTTCTGAGGCGCTGGCCACGTCCAGGGCGCTGCTCCTCTCAGCCGCCGTCCTGGCCGGGTGCGCGGGGACGAGCGGCGCGACGCGCACGGCCGAGAGCTCCGCGGTGGTGCTGCGGGCTCCCGTGGGTGCGGAGTCCACCACCCTCGCGGCGCTCACCTCGTCACGGCAGGCCACGGTGCTCGTCTTCTGGAGCAGCGGCTGCCCGTGTGTCCGGCGCTACCAGGCGCGCGTCGAGGCCTTCGCCGAGCGCTACGCCTCGCGGGACGTGCAGGTGCTCGCCGTCTCGAGCAACGCGGGCGAGCCGTTCGAAGAGGCGCTCTCGGTGGCCAGGGAGCGCGGCGTCCGGGTGCCCCTGTTGCGTGACGACGGGGGCGAGGTGGCGAAGCTGGTCGGCGCGCGCAGTACCCCCACCGTCGCGCTGCTCGACCGCTCCGGCGCCGTGCGCTTCGTCGGCTGGCTGGACAACGAGCGTGAGCCGGGCGTGGAGGGTCGTGAGGCGTGGCTCGAGCAGGCAGTCGAAGGCGTGCTGGGCGGCGGCTCCTTCGCGAAGCGCACCCCGACGTGGGGCTGCCCCATCACCCGTTCGCTGTCGTCCGTCGAACCCAGGCGCTGTGAAGCAGCGCATTGACTCAGGGAGAAGCCATGCACCGTCTGTCGTCGCTGTTCCTCGTCCTCGTCCTCGCAGCCTGTGGGCCCGCCCCCTCGACTCCAGCGCCTCGCACCGTGCTCGGCACGGCCACGGTGGACACGTTGAGCGGTGAGCTCTCGACGAGCGCCCGGCTCTCGATGGGGCTCTCCACCGTGTGGATGAAGCTCACGGACAACGGCGCCCCGGTGACCGACGCCGCCGTGATGTTGATGCCGGTGATGACGATGCCGACGAAGTCGCACGCGTGCCCCGTGGTGGGCGAGGTGGTGCACCAGGGCGGCGGCGTCTACCGCGGCCAGCTCGTCTTCCAGATGGCGAGCGCCGACATGGGCACCTGGACGCTCGGCGTGAAGGTGACGCGCGGCGGAGTCGAGAAGAAGCTGTCGTTCGACGTCGTCGTGGGCGACGGCTCGTCCGTGCACAGCTTCACGGTCGCGGACCCGAACAACGCGGCGATGATGAAGCGCTACGTGATGAGCGTCTCGTTCCCCGAGGGCGCGAAGGTGGGCCTCAACAAGGTGCTCGTCACCCTGCACCGCATGCAGGACATGATGACGTTCCCCGCGTTCGACGACGCGTCCTTCGAGATGGTGCCCGAGATGCCGGCGCATGGGCACGGCTCACCCAACAACGTCGCCCCCACGCTGGTCGCGCCAGGCCGGTACGAGGGCACGGTGAACTTCACGATGCCCGGCGAGTGGAAGACGACCTTCACCGTGAAGGCGGCCGGCGCGGTGATGACGTCGAAGGCGTTCGACACCACCCTCTGAAGGCGCCTCAGCGAACGAAGCGCATGCCCAGCAGCCCGCGCTGGGCGTCGTCGGGGAAGTGGAAGGTGAACTCGGACGGCCGGAAGACGCCGTCGGCCTGCGGCCAGAACGTCGCCTCCTCGAAGACCTCGGCGATGCACGCCTCGACCAGCGGGTCGTCCCAGGAGCTCGTCACGGTGACGCCCGGGGCGAAGGTGCCGGCGCGACCCGGCGTGAAGCGAATGCTGACGTCGATGGGCCCGCGGTCGCGCTCCAGCCAGTGCGGGACGCAGAGGTTCACGTCGTTCGCCACCGCCCGGAGCGGCGCCTCCAGGCCGTGCGGAACGCCGGGCTCACGCGCCTCCTCGGTCGTGATGCCGGTCGGCGGGGACGGCCCTTCTTCGCTGGCGCGGCCCTGCGGGGGAGCGCTCAGCGCGTGGAGTTCGACGGCGAGCTGCTGCACAGCCTCCACTCGCACCGGCTGCGGAGGGCGGGGGAGGTCGTCCGGTGACGCCAACCAGAAGCCGGCTCCCAGCACCGCGGCGAAGAGGAGGAGCGGACTCGTGATGACGACGACGTACCGCATGAACGCCCCTGAGGAGACCAGTGACGTTTGACGCGAAGCAAGCGCCGGCGTGGGTGGGCAGCCCTCACCAGCTCACATCGAGGCGGTAGCCATCGGGCGCCGGCTGCAGCGCGACGACGGGCCGCTCGGCCTTCGCGAGGCGCAGGGCGGCTTCGATGACGCCCGCGAAGAAGGGCCCCAGAGGCTGCGCGTCGGTGAACATCAGGGTCGCGCTCGCGGGGCCGGTGAGCTCGACCGCGACCGAGGCGTCCGTGCGGATGGAGCGGAACCGCGCGGGGAGGCGGGGGAGGAAACGCGCTGGCCCGAGAATGGGCAGGGCCGTCGTCACCACCTTGCCGAGAATCGTCTGCTGAAAGCCGCTGACGAAGGCGCGCCCCAGTGCCCGCAGGCCCTCTTCGGCCGGCTGGTCCGGGTGGAGGTGCGCGCGCGTCGCCTCGAGACACGCTGCGAACACCTGGCCGGAGTAGCGGTCCACAGGCCGGCGGAGGTCGTAGCCACACGCCTTCAGCGCCCCCTCGAGTGCGGCGTCTGGCGTGAGCGCCCGCCGAAACAGCCCCTCGAAGAGCGCGTGGTTGATGTCGCCGGTCACAGTTGGCTGCGAACGTAGACGAAACCCCAGCTCGACGGGTTGCTGCTCGCGCCCTGCATTCCACCGGGGAAGAAGACGCTCACCGCCCCGGCGAGCGCGACGGACGGGGCGAGCGGCACCGTCACCGACAAGTCCACCTCATTGCCCATGACGCCCGCCGTCCGGGTCGGGTCCGCGGCGACCAGCACGCTGCCATTCGCGGCGTACCAGGCGCCCCGCGGGTCCCACGCGCGCAGGTGGTGAACGTCGAGCCACACGTGCAGCCACGGCTGCTTGAAGCCGGCCGTGCCCCGCACACCGACGACGTTCTGCCAGCCGACGTAGTCGATGTACCCGAGGTGGATGTGGGCGGTCGGGAAGAGCTGATGGAAGGTGGACTCGGTGCCGTCGCCGGGCGTGCCGTCTCCCGTCGCCGCGGAGACGTCGCCCGTCACGTAGAGGCCCGCGGGGAGGCTCCACGTCGCGCGGCCCGCGAACGCGCCAGCCAGAATGCGCTCCTTCGCCGAGCTGACGCCGAGCTGCAGCGCCCCCTCGGCGATGAAGGAGAGAGGCCCAACGGGCACGAAGCCGCGCCCACCCAGCGTGAGGCGGTTGTGGTCCGGCCGGAACCCCGTCGTCGCGGTGGACGGGTCGTCGAGCAGCCCCAGCGCGTACACGTCGAGCCCCCACTTCGCGCGGCGGTAGCGGGTGTAGACGCCGGTGAAGTAGCTGCCGGAGTTCTGGAACCGCGCGCCGCCGCTGTCGGTGAGGAACGCGGGCGGCTTGAGCAGCATGCCGAACGCGTCCACGGTGAGCGCGGACATCGGCGTCACCCGCAGGAAGACCCCGTCGAACGCGCGCGCGGTCTGTGCCCAGTCGAGGCTCCCGATGAGCCGGTCTTCTCCGTAGGAGAGCTCCTGACGGCCGACGCGCACGTCCACGGGCCCGGCGCGCACGTCCACGAAGCCCTGGTGCACCGCCGCTGCCGGCAGCAAGGCCGTCGTCGACGGCTCCGTGCCCCACCCGCGCACGTCTTGAAGCTCGACGACCGCGCCCACGCGACCGAACGCCGACGCACGCGCCGTCACTCGCGCCCGGTGGTCGAGCAGCAGCCCGAAGTCCCGGTTCGCCGTGTTGAAGTCGGCGTTGTCGCGAGCCTCCGCCCTCGCGAAGTACTGGAGCCCCAGGCCGAGCGAGAAGTCGTTCCATCGCCAGCGCAGCGGACCCGCCTCGAGCGTCGTCGCGGCGCTTCGGAAGACCTCTCCCGAAGACTTGCGGCCGGGGCCCCAGAGCGTCGCGGAGAGGTCGAAGCCAGGCGCAGGAAGCGCCTCTGCCGGCCGCGCCGCAGTCGGGACGACGACTCCAGCATCAGGCACCTCCGCGGCGATGACGCCGCTGTCGCCATCGGCATCGGGTCCCTGGCCTCCGTCGAGCTGAGTCGTCGCGCTCGACAGCCCCACCACCAGTACGAGGTTCGCGAACATGGCCGGGCCACGAGCATCCGATGTGCCACGAGCCGCCACGTGAACTCGCGCGCCTGGCGCTCTTCATCACAACCAGCACGTTTCGTTCTGCAACCAGCAGCGAACCCTTGATGGAGCGCAAGTCGTGTTCTGGGCAAGACGTGACGAATGGCACGACACGTGAACTGATCAGCATCATGTTCGAGAAACCGGTCGAATCGTGCGCGGCCTGTCCCCTCCACGCTGGAGGACGGTGTGTCTTCGTCCCACGCAAAGTCAGCGCGGGCGAGCGGCTGTGGGAGCAGGGCGAGGTGCCACCCGAGGTGGCGTTCGTCCAGAGCGGCACGGTGGCGCTGACCGCGACCGACGCCGAAGGCGGGCACTGGTGGAACGGCGTACGAGGGCCGAAGTCCTTGTTGGGCGTCGAGGCCATTCAGGGCAGGCCGGCGCGAGCGCGCGCGGAGGTCGTCACGGACGCGTCGCTGTGCACGGTCGACCCGGTGGCGTTGCGGCTCCAGGTGGGCGCTGATGGGTCGCCACCGCAGTACCCCGAGCTGACGTCGGCCCTGGTGCCGCTGCTGCTCGAAGAGCTCGACCGGCGCAGCGAAGAGACGCAGGGCCGCTCGGGCACGGCGCTGGCGCGGGTGGCGCGCTTCATCCTCGAGCACAGCGAGGTCGTCGAGAGCGGCCAGCGCGGCCCGTTCTCGAAGCGGCACGTCGCCTCGATGCTGGGCATCCGCCCGGAGACGATGTCGCGGTGCCTCGCGGCCCTCACGAAGGACAACGTCATCACTGTGGGCCGGCACATCTCCGTCAACGACCGCGCGCGCCTCGAGGCCATCGCCTCGCCGCCGCACGTCGAGGTGCAGCCCGCCCCGCGCCGTCGCCGGAAGACCGCGCGCGGCGAGTGAGCGTCGGGGCGGGGATACCACCGTCCCATCCCGCTCAAGGTGGGCTCCTCCTTCGACCACGACGCCTGAATGGTGTCGCCGTCGGGCTCTTCCTCGACCTCGACGGAGGAGCCGGGACGCACAGCAGTGAGTGAGAGGCCGCAGCGCTTGCTGGAGTGGCGATGGCCTGAGAAGGAGCAGGAATGAGCGAGCCGGAGGCCGTCAGCTGGGGTTCGAGACCACCTCCCCGGAACCTCGCCACGGCGCCGCGAGCGGTGAAGGGCAGGCTCCAGTTCTCACAGACAGTGCTGCTGTCCGTGAGCAGCGTGTCCGCCTTCATCGCCGTGTGCCTGTTCGTCAGCATTCTTCCGGAGTCTCCCGAGCAGCAGCTCCTGGCGGCTGTCGCGCTGGGGATACTCGTGCTGGGCGCGTTCCTCGCGGCCAGGGCGTTCGACGAGATGACGACGAGGTGCCTGCGTGATGCGGTGGCGGCGCGCTTCGTCGTCGACTCCGTGGAGAAGGTGAGGAGTGTTGGACAGGAGTGGGCCTGGCAGGGCTACCTCGTCGGCCTCACAGGCCGCGACCCGCCTCACCTCAAGCTCACGGTCCGGGCAGACGAGACCACCGAGCTGGTGCCCGGGTCGACGGAGGTCCTCGCGCTCTCCGCTGACCGAGGAGAGTACCTGGTGCTCGGCCTGAGCGACCGTGAGGTCGCCACGGGCAGGCCGGCGGGACCCAACGACAGACGCTTCCTGGCGTCGGGCTGGTAGGCCCGAGCCGTGGCGACGGGCGAGGCGCCCTCAGGCACGACTGGAGGCGTCTGCGGGAGCGAGGCTCGACCTGGCCCCAAATCGGCTCGCCGCGAGCTCCCGGGGCACGGCGTCGCCCAGCACCGCCCTCGCAGCGACGTCTCCCAGCGCCACGCCCGTCGTCATGCCTGCGCCGCCGAAGCCCGTGCACCAGAAGAGGCCCGCGACGTCAGGGTCGGCCCCGAGCACGGGCAACCCGTCCTCCGAGAAGGTGCGCAGCCCCGCCCACGCGCGGCGAACACGGGAGTCTGCCAGGACGGGCGCCACCGGCTGGAGCTTGTCGCCGAGCGAAGCCAGCGCGTCCTGGCTCACCGAGAAGGTCGAGTCTGGGCCGCTCGGGTCGTCATCACAGGGACACGCCAGCACGCCGCCGGACTCGCGGCGGAAGTACGTCTCGGTGGTGACGTCCCACACGACGTGCCCCACCCTCGGGCCCTCGGGCTCGAGCAGCGCCAGCGTTCGTTTGAAGGTTCGCAGGCGCAGCGCCGAGCCGGCCAGCACGCCCAGCTTCGCCGAGTGCGCCCCAGCGGCCAGCACCACCGCGTCGGCTTCCTGCGTCGGCGCCCCGCGCACCGTCACCTGCCAGAGCTCGCCTGAGCGCGCCACCTGCGTCACCTCGGCGCGCAGCACGAGGTCAACGTCCGCGCGCCGGCAGGCCGCCTCGAGCGCCCGCGCCACCCGGTGAAGGTCGATGACGCCTCCCGCCGCCAGCCACAGCCCCTCTGTCCACCGGCCGCCCTCGAGGACGGGCAGGCGCTCGAGGAGCACCTCGCCCTTCCAGTGCTGCGAGCGCAGCCCGGCGTCCGCGGCTTCCGCGACGAGGCGCCGCACCGTCTTCGTCGCGCCGATGAACACCAGCCCGCGCGCGTCGAGCCACGAGGTGCGGTGGCCGAGCAACTCATCGAGCAGCACCGCGTTGCGCCGCGCGAAGGCCGTCATGACGGCCGCGTCTTCGAGCGGCCGGTAGATGGCTGCGTTCACCCCCGAAGCGCCGGCGAACCATGAGAGCGACCGCTCGAGCAGCGTCACCCGGGCGCCGCGGCGCGCGAGCCCGAGCGCCACCGACAGCCCCGCGATGCCGCCTCCGATGACGATGACTCGCATGCGCCCCCGCGCCGGCTCAGAACTGAATGGTCCGCTCGTCGTGGCAGCGGTCCCGGAAGTAGGCCTTGTCCGAGTAGAACTCGCGCCACAGCCGCAGGTAGCCCTGGAGCACCTGGTCGGGCGTCAACTGCTTCGGCTGGTACACGCAGTTGGCGTCGTTGTAGCGGTACCACTCGCGCGAGAGGATTCGGCCCTCGGCCTCGAGCCGCTTGAACGAGGGCGTGCCAGGGTACGGCGTGAAGATGGCGAACTCGGCCTTGCGAATGCCCGACTTCTTCGCGAACTCGAGCATGCGGTCCACCGTGCCCACGTCGTCGTCGTCCTGCCCGTAGAGGAACGACGTGTACGGGTCGATGTCGGCCTCGAGGCACTTCGCGATGGCCTTGTACGCGCGGTCGAGCTGCTGCTGGTCCTTCCCGGTGAAGGCCTTCATCGTCACCGGGTCGAACCCACCGACGAGGTAGAACATCTTCACGCCCGCGCGGCGCGCCTTCTTCAAGAGCGCCAGCGGCGTCGCCAGAATCATCGGCATCGAGATGCCCACGTAGCTGACGCTGGCCTCCTTCCCCTCGGCGATGAGGTGGTCGAAGAGCGACTCGAGCAGCCGGTTGCCCTTGCCGGGCAGCCACGAGGTGTCTTCGGTGAGGCAGGCGCGCTTGCCCTTCGAGCCGAGCTGCTCGAGCTGGGTGACGACCTGCGCGAGGGTGAACTCCCGCAGCTGCTTCGTCATCGACACCGGCAGGATGCAGGAGTGGCACGCCAGCGGGCACCCGCGCGAGAGCTGCACCGGGTAGTCGTCGGGGTGGAAGTTGGCGCCCTCGTTGTCGATGTAGACGGACACCTTCGGCGGCGGCAGGGCGGCGAGGTCCACCGGCACGCGCTCGTAGCGGCGCTGCAGCCCGCCGGCCTCGAAGTCCTTGAGCAGCTGCAGCCACGCGCCTTCGCCCTCGCCGACGACGACGGCGTCGGTGTGCTCCATCACCACGTGCGGCATGGCGGTGGTGAAGAGGCCGCCCGCCACCGTCGGCTTGCCCTGCGCGCGGAAGTAGTCCGCCAGCTCGAGGCCCCGGGTCGCCGCCGCGGTGAAGAACGAGAGGGCCACCAGGTCGGCGTCGGTGGGCCGGGCCGCGTCCTGCAGGCGGTCGTCGCGGAACTCGAGGTCCCAGTGCTTCGGCAGAATCGCCGCCAGCGCCGCGATGCCCAGCGACGGTGAGCCGAGGTACTCGTTCATCGGCACGTACTCGAGCAGCTCGGGGTGGGCCTGCGCGTGCCGTTGGAAGCGGGGGTAGACGAACAACACCTTCATGGGCGGGCTCCGGTGCGCTCGAGGCCGAGCGCGGCATGGACGAGCGTGTCGTCCGTGAGGGGGGTCGAGGCCCGCGCGACCGCGGCGTGGGCCTGCTGCTCGACGAGCTTCGCGAAGGCGAGCTGCGTCGGGTGCTGCGTGAGGTGGGCGCGCTGCGTGGCGGCTCGCGAGGCCATCACCCACGCCGTCGCGGCGCCGAGCGCGTGCAGCAGGCGCGGCTGCCGGAACACCCGCAGCTTGTGGGTCGAGTGGAGCGAGAGCGCGAAGTCGTCGAGCGCCGCCTCGACCTCGGACACCGAGTGGCGGCGGCCTTCAGACGCGCGTCTCGTCAGCTCGGCCGTGCCCAGGTGCGTGAGCAGCACGTCGTTGGCGCCCTCGAAGATGCGGGTGACGCGCACGTCGCGCAGCACCATGGCCACGCCCGTCTCTTCGATGAAGCCGAGCCCGCCGTGCAGCTGCACCGCCTCGTCGGCCACCCACCCCGCGCCCTCCGAGCAGAACACCTTGGCGGCGAGCGAGTGCACGGCCAGCGCCTCGTCGTCCTGCTGGCGCGCGGTGGCCAGCACCAGCGCCTCCATCGCGAAGTGGCGCGCGTGCATGAGGGCGAGGCGCTCCTTCACGACGTCGAGCGCGGCGAGCGGCCGACCGAACTGGGTGCGCTGCTGCGCGTGGGCCACCGTCTTGTCGAGGCAGTACGCGGCGCCGCCGCAGCAGCCCGCCGACATGAGCGTGCGCCCCCACGAGAGGATGTGGGCCAGCATGCGCGGGCCCTGGCCAGGCTCTCCCAGGAGGCGCTCCCGGGGGAGGCGCGCGTTCTCGAACACGAGACCGGTGGTGGACGAGCCCTTGAGGCCCAGCTTGTGCTCCTCGCGCTGCACCGAGAAGCCCGGGTCCGTCGGCTCCACCAGCACGAGGCTCTGCCCCCGCTGCGCGCCGCCGAGGCCGGGCGTCGACACGGCCACCGTGAAGAGGCCTGCGAAGCCGCCGTTGGTGACGTAGCTCTTCTCGCCGTCGACGACGAGGTGGGCGCCGTCTTCCTTCGCGACGGTGCGCAGACTGGACAGGTCGCTCCCCGCGCCGGGCTCGGTGGTGGAGAACGCCGCGATGGCCTCGCCGCTCGCGAGCTTCGGCAGCCAGCGCTCGTGCTGTGCCGCGGTGCCGTAGCGGACGAGGCCGCGCGTGCCGAGGCCCAGGTGCAGGCCCACCGACACCGCCACCGACCGGTCGTGACGGGCGAGCTCGTCGACGAGGCGGCAGGCGTCTTCCAGCCGCAGCCCTGCGCCGCCGTACGCCTCGGGCAGCGTCACGCCGAAGACGCCCAGCGCCCCCAGCCCCTCGAGCACCGCCTTCGGAATGCGCGCCGCCGCGTCGATGTCACGGGCGTTCACCTCGCGCTCGCAGAAGCGCCGCACCTGCTCGCGGAGCGCGTCGACGACCTCGGTGCGCTCGTCCACCACGTCGGCGCGCATGTCAGGCGGCCTTCTTCGCCAGGAAGACCTTCACCAGCTCGATGGTCTGCCCGACGGTGTGCACGTCGGCGACGTCCTCCACCCCCACGTCCAGCTCGAAGTCCTCGGCCAGCATCGACAGCAGCTCCATGGACGACACCGAGTCCATGCCGAGGTCGTCGCGCAGCCGCTGCTCCGGCTTGATGTCCTGCGGCTTCACGGGGACGAGCTGCGAGATGAGGTGGATGACGCGGGCGTCGACGTTGGCGGGTGCGTTCATGGTGTTGGAGGCTCCGGGGACTTCGGGGGAATGAAGCGGACGCGACGGGCCCACGCGTCGAAGTCGCGCAGCGTCTCGTCGAGCGGGCGGTAGGTGACGCCGGGGAGCGCCTTCGAGCGCCCGGCGTCGATGTACGGGCCGTGGATGATGAGGTCCACCAGCTCTCTCGAGAGCGCGGCGCGGCTGCCGCCCTGCGCGGCGCGGCTCTCCTCGGCGTCGGCGAAGGCGATGGCGTCGGCGTCGCTCATCGGCGGCGGCACCGGGACGCCGTAGAAGCGCCCGGCCACGTCGAGCAGGTGCTGCAGGCGCAGGCTCTCGGCGGTGAAGAGGACCCGCGACGGCGGGGCGCGCACGGTGCCCAGCGCCAACAGGCCCGAGGCCACGTCGCGCACGTCCACCCAGCTCACCACGCCGTCGGGGTGCGGCACGTCGAGGCCGCGCGCGAGCCCCACCAGCATCGCCGAGGTGCCGACGCGCAGGTCCCACGGGCCGAGGCACGCGCCCGGGCAGGCGACGACGACCTCGAAGCGGCGCTCCTCGAGGGCCCGGCGCTCGAGGTGCCACTTGAGGTCGTGGTAGGTGCCCCAGCGCGGCGGAGTGTCGAAGAGGTCGACCTCGGTGGAAGCGCTGCCGTCGGTGCGCGGAGCCACCGTCGCGGTGGACGAGACGTAGACGAGCCGGCGCACGCCGCTGTCGGCCGCGGCGTTCAGCACCGTCTCGAGCCGCGCGAGGCCCAGGGCGCGCTCCTTCTCGAGGTCGAGCGAGTGGCGCGGGTAGTGGCCGGCCAGGTGGTAGACGACCTCGACGCCGTGCATCGCGGCGGTGAGCGTCTCGGGCACGTCGAGGTCGGTCTGCACCAGCGGCACCTTGCGCTGGCGAAGGGCGAGCACGTTGGTGCGCGCGCGGCGGCCACAGCGCGGGCGCTGCCCGTCGGCCACCAGCGCGTCGACGAGGTTGAGGCCGAGGAAGCCGGCGGCGCCCAGCACGAGCGCTGGAGGCGTGTCGGTGGTGGCGCCCGCGAAGGCGGCGCGCGCCGAGGAGTCGTGCTGCGAGCTCACCGTCATGGCGCGCTCCTCGTCTCGGCTGGACCGGCGACGGGCGCGGGCAGTGACGGCTTCGCGTACCGCGCGGTGCACTCCTTGCGACGCAGCTTGCCGCTCGTCGTCCGGGGCAGCGCGCCGGCGCCCACCAACTCGATGCGGTCCACCATCACGCCCAGCTCGGCGCTCACCTTCCCGCGGATTCTGTCGACGAGGCCCGTCTCGCTGGCGCGGCGCTGCTCCACCACCACCACCAGCGCCTCCTGGTTCGTCGCGGCGTCGTCCACCGAGAAGGCCACCACGCCGTTGGGCGGTGGGTCGGCCACCTCGGCCACCACGCGCTCGATGTCGGCGGGGTGGAACTTGCGGCCCATCTTGATGATGAGCTCCTTCTCGCGGCCGGTGAGGTGCAGCCGCCCGCCGCGCAGCACGCCGCGGTCGCCGGTGTACAGCCACCCGTCGCGCAGCGCCTTCGCCGTGGACTCGGCGTCGTCGAAGTAGCCCGACATGAGCGTCGGCCCCCGCACCGTCACCTCGCCCTCGCGCCCCTCGTCGACGACCGCGCCCGCCTCGTCCCGCACCGCCACCTCGAGCCCCCGCAGCGGAGCGCCCACCGAGGGCACCAGGCGCCCGTCGAGCGGGAGGTCGGCGTCTGGCGCGCCCTGCGCCTGGAAGGTGACGCCCAGCACGTTCTCGGCCAGCCCGTACACGGGCAGCACGGCGCCCTTGCGGAGGCCGAACGGCGCGAACGCGGCCTCGAAGCGCTCGATGGTGGCGCGGTGCACGGGCTCGGAGCCGTTCAGCATCGAGCGCAGCCGCGACAGCTCCAGCTCCTTCGGCGCGCGCACGCGGCGCAGCACCAGCTCGTACGCGAAGTTCGGCGCCACCGTCATCGTCGCGCGCACCTTCGAGCAGAGCTCGAGCCACCGCGACGGCCTCAACAGGAACTCACCCGGCTGCAGCACGTGCACCGGAAAGCCGGCAGCGAGCGACGAGAGCATCACGCCCACGAGGCCCATGTCGTGGAAGAAGGGCAGCCACGAGACGCCCACGTCGTCCTGCGTGAGGCCCAGGCCCTCGGCCATCGCGAGCGCTGACAACACGGCGGCGCGCGGCGAGATGACGGCCCCGCGCGGCCGGCCGGTGCTGCCCGAGGAGAACTGGATGAAGGCGGCAGCTCCTTCGACCGGCGCGCCGGCCCATGGCTCGTCGGCGGGCTTCGAGCGCACCGCCCAGCCGTGGCCCTCGACGCGCTCAGGGCCACACACCACCTTCGCGCGGCAGGTCTCGAGCAACAGCTTCGCGCCCGCCGGCAGGTCGGCCGCGAGCGAGGTGGCCGGCCAGGGCACCGGCACGGCCGTCGCGCCCAGCCACTGGCTGCCGAAGAAGGCGCCCACGAAGTCGGGGCTGTTGGGGAAGAAGATGGCGACCCGGTCTCCCGCCGTCACCCCTGCCTCCGCCAGCGTCTGCGCCCACCTTCGCGCGAGCGGCGCCACGTCACAGAAGCGCAGGGTGTGCTGCTCGAAGACGAGCCACGGCCGCTCGTCGCCCTGGCGAGCCTGCAGCCAGCGCAGCAGGGAGACGTCAGCGTCGTTCTCGAGGGCGCTGGGGCCCACCACGTGCGCTCGCGCCATCACGCCCTCACCACGTGGACCTGGATTCGCGCGCGGCTCTGCTCGAGCTCGCGGCGCAGCACCGCGCCGCCGCGCAGCACCTTGAACAGACACCAGCTCAGGAGCGCCACCCCGACGAGCGCCAGCGGCCCCGAGACACCCGACGCCACCAGCGCGGGCCGGAGCGGCGCGAAGAGGCTCGCGAGCCGCAGCGCGGTGGCCGCCGTGAGCGCGAGCACGCCCGCGTCGAAGAGGCCCCGCGCCGGCAGCCGCACGCCCTCGAAGCCCGGCACCATGCGCCCGGCGAAGGCGAAGACGCCGAGCTGGGCGAAGCCGAGCGTGAAGGCGTGGCGCGACGCATCAGCGAGGAGCGGCGGGGGCGTGAGGCCCACCACCGCGAGCGCACGCCAGCCGAAGAGGACCGCCGCCACCACCGCGAAGCCCCAGGAGGCCACCATCGCGAAGCGCACCAGCGGCTCGTCCCACGTCAGGTTGAGGCGCAGCCCCCCGAAGGGCCGGATGACCCACACCATCACCAGGAGCGCACTCGCGGGCGCCAGCCACAGCGCGTCGCTCCACGCGGCGAAGGGCCACAGCGCCTTCACCAGCACCAGCGCGGTCGCCGCCTGCCAGACGAAGAAGCCCACGCGCTGGCGGCTCGCCTGGGAGCGCTCCACCTGCATGACGCACGCCCCCGCCCGCAGCGTGATGCCGAAGATGCAGCTCGACGCGCCCCCCAGCAGCCCGCTCCAGGTGACGAGCTCGAACGGCACCGCGAGCAGCGGCCCGCCCAGGGTCTGCCCCACCTGCCAGACGAAGAGCGCCGCTGCCGAGACCGCCCACCAGGTCGCACCTGCGGTGACGAACTCAGGCAGCCAGTCGCCGAGCTCCTGCCGCCGCCGATACAACGACCAGAAGAAGCGCGCCCACGTCACCATCGACAGCAGCAGCAGCACCGCGCCGAGCAGTCCGAGCCACCCGCTGCCCGGGAGCATTCCTCCCAGGCGTCCCAGCACGAGCAACAGCACGCCGGCGAGGCCCGTCACCGCCACGACGCTGACGACGGTGCGGCCCGGCGGACGCCCGCCCAGGAGCCGCGGGGCCAGGTGAAACGAGATGCCCACCTTCAGCAGCCACATGAAGCCGAACACCTGCGCGAGCGCGTGCGCCTGGTGGTGCGCCACCGGCACGCCCTCTTGCAGCACGTGCAGGGACCAGAGGTTGAGCGCTCCAGTCAGCGCCCCCACGAGCGTCGTGAAGGCCAGCGCCCCGATGACGAAGGGCACCCACGGGGCGCGGAGGGTCTGCGGCATCAGGCGCATCGCGAGCCCGCATGCAGATCAAGTGCCGACCGCCAACCACTTGGGCTGCGTCAACCCGCGTTTCAAAGCGGAAGAGGAGGCCGGTTCGTGGTGAAACGTCGCACCCCGACACCTGACCGCCGTCAAGGCGGCTGGCACACCTCTCGCCCGGGCTCACAGCAAGGGTTGCGCGACGACACCCGGTGCAGACCCAAAGCTGCGCCCGAAACCACCCCGGGCCCAACCTCCCCGAGCGCTCTGCAACGGCGACGCCGTCAGCTCAACCTGACGCTTCTCACTTCCAAACGCTGGAGAGGGCGGGCATGGAAGCCGCCACCTGATGAAGTGGCTCTGGCTCCTCTGCCTGGTGTCTGCTGCGGCGCGCGCGGCGCCTGACGGTGGCGCCTCGTGCGCTGAGGTCGAGCAGAAGCTGCAGACGGTGCAGCGCACCCTGGCCGTCTGCGCTGACGGCGCGCGCTCGGCGGTCGGCGCGAAGGAGCGCTGCGAGGCCGAGCTGGAGCAGAGCAGCGACCGGCTGAAGGGCAGCGAGGGGAAGCTCGAGGCCTGCGTGCAGGAGCAGACCGAGCTCTGCCGCGACGCCGCCGTGTTCGCCTCGGCCCTGCTCCAGGGCGCCGCCCGCAGCGTCGGCGCGTGCGTGCCGCCGTCCACCCAGGAGCAGCTGCAGCAGCTCGTCTCGGGGTGGTCCTCGGTGTCGAGGACGCTGGCGCTCCTCGACGACTACGCCACCGGCACGTCAGACCAGGTGCCGCGGCTCGCCGGCGCGACGGAGGCGGAGCGTCGCCTCGCGCGCGTGCTGGGGCTGCGCCAGGGCACCCCGCTGTGGAACCGCCGGCTCCTCATCGCCGCCTTCCGCCTCACCGCGCCGAACACCTGGAGCCGCCTCAAGAAGCAGGGCGCCGTGGCCATCGATGGCTTCTTCGACTCGCGCGGCCCGCTGCCGGCGGGCTTCATCGACGAGGCCAACGGCGAACACGAGGGCGCCGTCGGTCCCGCGGGCCCACCGCTCACGGCGGCGTTGCGCCTGGTTCTCTCGTACCTCGAGGTGGCGAACTGCGAGGACCGCAGCGACTCCGCCGAGTGCGGCCGCGCCCGCCAGCTGCTCGAGCTGCTCGACGACACCGGTCCCCTCATCGTGCGCCGCCGCGTCGAGGAGATGTGGGCGACGCCCTGTGACGCGCTCAACCCCGACGTCATCCGCGCGTGGCTGCAGGACTTCCCCTCGAGCGGCCGCAAGGAGAAGCAGGCCACCCTCACGGAGCTCACCCGCGCCGCCAGCAGCAAGCTGTACCTCTGCTACCTCGGGGACCTCGAGGGCGACCCCTCGTACCGCGCCTGGGTGGCGGCGCGGCTGCCGAACCCGAAGCAGCTCGACGTGCGCGCCCCCGTGGCCCTGGAGGCGTTCTCGCAGGCCGTGCGTGAAGGCGACGCCCTCGACCGCTGCGGACGGGCGGTGAGGGCCATGCAGCGGGTCGAGGTGAAGAACGGGTGCTCCATCGACCGGCCCGACTTCCTCACCACCGTCAGCGCCTGGGCGCGGGTGCCGCTCGCGGCCGACGCCAGCGACGACGCGCAGCTGTGCCACAAGGTGGCCTCCCTCATGTGGAGCGGCGCCTGGGTCGAGGTGCCTTCGTCTCCCGGCGATGAAGTCACGACGAAGGACGAGCTGACCTCTCCCATGAGGGAGCTCCGCAAGGCCTGCGACGAGAGACACGGCGTCTCGCCGCGCTTCGAGCAGTCCCTGCTCGCGCTCCAGGCCATCGCGAAGGACCTGGGAGAGCCGTCGAGCGCGTCGCCCTGGCGCCTCGACCCCTCCAACACGCGGCCGGCCGAGCTCGCGCGCTTCGAGGAGGCCGAGACCTACGTCGGCTGGGTCGCCCACGTCGTCAACCAGGAGTCCGCTGGCCAGGCGCTCGGCCTGCCGAGGGCGCGCGTGGAGGACTGCCGCGAGCAGCCGGCCGGGGCGCGCTACGACTGCGACCTCATCAGCCGGCTCGAGGCGGGTTGGACGCGCGACCGCCGCGTCACCACGTCGGCCGCCGGCGGACTCGGCGTGTCTCTGGTGGTGGCGCTGTGGCTGGTGCGCCTGCGCCGGGCCCGCAAGGTGTTCGCCGAGCCGATGCGCACCCTCCGCGAGAGCCTCGCGGCGCTGGGGCTGCCGGGAGAGGCGGACCCGTGGCGGCTGCTCTTCCCCGCGCGCCACGACACGTTGCTGCTCGAGCTGCCGAAGACGCACGCGTGGGAGCAGTGGGGCTCGGGCGCCACCGTCACCCTCGCGCCCGGGCTGACGGCGGTGCGCGAGGCGGACGTCAACCACGCCGCGAGCGTGGCCCTGCGCGAGGACGTACGGCTGGTGTTCCTGCTGCACGCCGACACCGCGGTGCCCGACCTGGGCGCCGTACGCGCGACGCTCGACTGGGCGGCCCGTGGCGGCACGCGCGCGGTGACGGTGCTGCCGCTGGCGCTGTCGCGCCTGGCGTGGGCGACGAAGGACGAGGACCTGCTCGACCTCGTCGAGGCCACCACGCTGCGGGGCAACCCCTTCGAGGTGCGCGGCCCGGTGCGCAGCTCGAGCCAGTTCTGGAACCGCGAGCGCCTCGTCGCCGGCCTCCTCACCGAGGCGCGCAAGGGCAACTGGACGGTGGTGACGGGCCTGCGGCGCTTCGGCAAGTCGTCGCTGGCGCTCGAGGTGGCCCGCCGCATGACGGGCCCGTCGGCCTACGTCGACCTCGCCGGCTTCCACCACGAGGTGTCGTACGGTGAGACGCCGGCGGTGGCGGTGGACGCGGTCCTGCGCACGCTGGTGACGCGCCTGTCGGACTCGGCCACCGCCCGCTACCCGGCCGCCGTCGTGCCGCCCCCGCCGCCCGGCGGCCTCGATGCCCCCGCGCTCGCTGCGTGGTTGCGGGCGTTGAGCGTGGCGTGCGGCCAGTCGAGCGGCACCACGCCGCCGCCGTTCCTCCTCGTGTTGGACGAGGTGGAGCAGTTGTTGACGGCGCCGCCCGAGAAGCTGGGCCGCGCGCTCGACGTGCTGGCGACGCTGACGGGCCGGCTGCGCAGCGCGCTCGCCGAGCCCTCGTCGCCGCACGCCGGCAGCTCGGTCAGCGTGGTGTGGTGCGCCGCGCTCCACCCGCTCCTGTGGGCGCCGCTCTCGACGCTGGGCGGGCAGAGCCTCATGGGCGCCTTCCCCAGCATCTGCGTGCCGGCCCTCGACGACGAAGCGGCGCACACCATGATGCGCGGGCTGGGGTCGCGCCTGGGCATTCGCTTCGACGACGACGCGCTGTCCGAGCTGGTGCGCGCCTCGCACGGCGTCCCGCTGCTGCTGCGCCGCCTCGGCACCTCGGTGCTGGAGCTCTACGACGCCGACCGGGCGCGGCAGGGCGCGCTGGGCGCGATGCGCATCGGGGTGGAAGGCGCGCGTGAGGCCATCAAGCGTGAGGAGAAGGGCGGCTCGCCGCTGCGCGTGTGGGTCGAGAGTGAGATTGCGCAGGACGACACCTCGGCCGGGGTGCTGCTCCGCGCGCTCGCGAACGCCGACCGGGTGAAGGCGCCGGCGCTCGAGAAGCTGGTCGAGACCCAGGTGATGGAGCGCTTTGGCGCGACCGGCCTCACCAGCCACCTCGCGCCGGGTGAGCTGAAGCGCCGCGCGCAGGAGGCCGCCAGCGTCATGGTGCGGCTGCTGGCCGAGTCGAAGCTGCTCGAGGCGCACGGCGACCTCACGTCACCCGAGGCCTTCTCGCTGCCCGACGGCGTGCTGCGGCGCATTCTGTCGAGCGCCCGAAAGCCCGAGGCGATGAGCGCCTGAGTCCAGGCGCTCCGACAGGTGCTGCCGTGAGGAAGAGGCGACTACGCTGAGGGAGGCGACGCCGCTGACGGAGCCGGCGGGCGGGCGATGCCGAAGCGCCGCGTGACTCAGCAGCCGACCGCGCGGCCGGAAGCCACCGACGCGAGCGTGCTCCCGACTGCGTTGCCGGAACCACCGCCGGGCAGGCGATGCGGAGCGCCAGGCAGGCGACGCCGCTGACGGAGCCGGCGGGCGGGCGATGCCGAAGCGCCGCCGTGACTCCGCAGCCGACCGCGCTGCCGGAAGCCACCGACGCGAGCGTGCTCCCGACTGCGTTGCCGGAACCACCGCCGGGCAGGCGACGCTGACGGAGCCGCCGCCGTGAGGTAGATCTCCCGCCAGTCCATGAGCCTGCGCTGGCGGAAGCTTGGAGGCATGCTGGCGGGCGCGGCGCCCCTCGTCGGAGCCGTCATCTCGATGGCGTGGCTCGGCTGGTCGAGCGAGGCTGGCCCCACGTCGATGCTCCTCGCGATGGCCCGGCACCCCATCGGCGCCATCGCCCTCATCCAGACCATCTACACCGCGCTGCTCGGCGTCCTGTGGCTGCGCTACCGGCCCTTCAGAGCGCCCGAAGGCGCCGAGTGGCCGAGGGTGTCCGTCATCATCCCGGCGTACAACGAGGGGCCGATGGTGGGCCGCAGCATCCGCTCGGTGTCGGCGTGCGCGTACCCGAAGGACAAGCTCGAGGTCATCGTCGTCGACGACGGCTCACGCGACGACACCTTCTTCCACATGCAGCACCTGCGGCGCGAGTTCCCCGACCTGGTGAAGCTCGTGCGCTTCTCGGGCAACCGGGGCAAGCGGTCGGCGCTGGTGGCGGGCATTCGCGCGGCGAGCGGCGAGGTGGTGCTCACCATCGACTCGGACAGCGAGATCGACCCCCGCACCGTGCACGAGATGGTGGCGCCGTTCCTCGCCGACGCGAAGGTGGGCGCGGTGGCTGGCCGGGTAGCGGTGCTCAACCGCGACAGCCCCATCAGCCGCATGCTCGAGGTGCAGTACACCCTGGCCTTCGACTACGGCCGCGCGGCCCAGTCGGTGTACCGCACGGTGGCCTGTTGTCCCGGGGCGCTCTCGTCGTTCCGTCGCGCCATCATCCTGCCCTTCCTCGACGAGTGGGAGAACCAGCGCTTCCTGGGTCGGCCGGTGAACCACGGCGAGGACCAGGCGCTCACCAACATCGTGCTGCGGCAGGGCTACGACACCGTGTACCAGCGCACCGCGGTGGTGAACACGCTGGTGCCGACGACCTACTCCCAGCTCTCCCGCATGTTCCTGCGCTGGGACCGCAGCTACATCGTCGAGGGCTTCTCGTTCGCGCGCTTCATGTTCACGCGCTACCGCGAGAAGAACCGGCTGCTGCCCATCGTGACGTTCCTGGTGTCGAACCTGCGCTTCGTGCTCGTCGCCGTGGCGCTGATGGAGCTGCCGCGGCTCTTCGACACCAACGTCACCACCATCGGCCGCAGCGTGGTGGCGCTGGGCCTGGGCGCCATCTTCTCGGCGGCGTACTACCTGCGGTTCGAGCGCAGCTTCCGGTGGGTGTACGGCGTGCTGTACGCGGTGTTCTCGGTGGTGGCGCTGCAGTGGATTCTGCCGTGGGCCCTCGTCACCGTGAGGGACGAGCGCTGGGGAACGCGCTGACCCGCCACTCATGTATCGCTCCGCAGGAGAACGTGCGATGCGGGCGCCATGGCCCCCTCTTCCAGTGAGCGCCGCATCGCGCTCTTCATCGACTTCGAGAACCTCGTCACCAACACCGGCTTCACGGCGGCCAACTTCGACCTGCAGCCCTCGCTCGACCGGCTGCTCGAGCAGGGCAAGGTCATCTTCCGCCGCGCGTACTGCGACTGGTCGCGTTTCCAGGAAGCGAAGGCGCACCTGCACCAGCTCGGCGTCGAGCTGGTCGACGTGCCGCCCTCGACGCGCGCGGGGAAGAACGCCGCCGACATGCGGCTGGTCATCGACGCCCTCGAGCTCTGCTACGCGCGCGAGCACATCAACACCTTCGTCATCGCCTCGGGAGACAGCGACTTCGTGCCGCTCGCCGCGAAGCTGCGCGAGAACGACCGCTACGTCATCGGGCTCGGGGTGAAGCAGGCGACCTCGCCGATGTTCGTGAAGGCCTGCGACGAGTTCGTCTACCTCGACTCGGCCTCACGGGAACGGGAGCGGGAGCGCGACGAGCCGCGGCGGCCACGCACCGAGTCGGGCGCTCCGGCAGCCCGCAAGCGCGGCGAGGTGCCCAGCCAGGTGCGCACCGTCGTCGCCTCGCTGCTCGCGCGCGCGACCGGCCCGGTGAACCCGTCATTCATCAAGGAGGCGCTCGTGCGCAAGACGCCGGACTTCGACGAGCGCGACTTCGGCTTCTCGTCCTTCAGCCGCATGCTGGAGGCGATGGAGAAGGAGGGGCTGCTCACGCGCATTCAGCAGGGCCGCCAGTGGTACGTCACCGCGAAGGACGGCGCGCCCGAGCCACGCGGCGACGAGCCCGCCGAGCGCCCACGCGAGGAGCGCATCTCACGGCCCGAAGCCCCGCGCACCGACGACGCGCCCCGCGCCCGGCCCGAGGAAGAGGCCATTCCCGACCCGGACGAGGAGGGCTGACGCAGAAGGCCGTAGCAGCCCACTCCGCTGGCGTACCGGGCACCGTGACACGCGAAGCGGGTGGCCGCGCGCCAGGCCTTCTTCGAGGCCCTGCCCATTCGCGGGCACGAGCTGGTCCCGGCAGAGGGGCCTGCTCCGCCCTGGGAGATGGCGCCCTACCGGCTGTGGCGTTCGCTGCGCTGGCGACGCGCTCGAGGTCTTCGTGCTCGACGCCCGCGAGCCAGCGCCCGGCGCGTCAGCGGTCAGCGGTCAGCGGTCAGCGGTCAGCGGAACGTCGCGCGGCCGTGCGCGATGAGGTCGGCGATCTGCTGGTCGCTCAAGGTGGCCTTGGCGCCCATGAGTCCCTGGCCGTTCAGCACGACGGTGGCGACCTCGCCGTTGGTGAGCCCGTTGAACTCGGGGAACAGGCTCTTGCCGACGCCGCCCTTGCCCTGGGCGCCGTGGCAGCCTCCGCAGTTGGCGTCGTAGACGGCCTTGCCCGCGGCGGCGTCTCCGGTGAGGGCGGCCACGGTGTCGGCCCGCCCGGTGCGGTCGACCCGGGGCGCTGGACCGCACGCCAGACCTGCGACGACGATGGTGACGATGACGACGAGTGTGCGCATGAATCCTCCGGGTGGCATGGATGCGCAGCCCTCCCGGGTGGATTCACCCTTCGGAGCGACCTGCCCATGAGGCTGGGCGCAGGCCTCTTCGCCGCGCTGTTCTTCGGGGGCCTGCCCCTCTTCTGGCTCGCGACGCTCGAGGGCCCCACCCGCTTCGAGTGCGGCGGGGCTCCGTGGCGCTGCGAGGTGTCCCGCTGGGTGCTGTTCCACACCGAGGTCACCCGCTCGGAGCCGGTGCGCGTCGAGGCCCAGCACCGGCGCCGCGGGAAGGGCAAGGGCTTCACCGAGTGGCGCGTCGTCTTCCTCACGCAGGCAGGCGCCGCGCCGGCGACGGACTGGGGCGGCGAGGACAACGAGCGCGCCGCGCTTCAGCTCGAGGCCGCCCGCAGCCGCGCCGCGCCGCTCACCCTCGCGCGCGGCGCCGCGCCGATGTTCTGGTTTGCCGTCGCCCTGTCGGTGCTCTTCGTCGCCATCGGGCTCTTCATCGTCTTCAGCACGCCGAGCCCCGCGTCGGTGAGCCGCGGCCGACCCGAGTAGCCGTCAGCCGACCCGCACCAGGCAGTTGTCCTTCTTCCCGCGCGACAGCAGCAGGTACCGGTCTGACAGCAGCGCCGACGCGTCGACGAGCTTCGTCGGCTCGGTCACCTTCTCCTTGTTGAGCGCGAGCCCGTTCTGCTCCATCAGCTTGCGCGCGGCGCCCTTCGACTCGACGAAGCCCGTCTTCGTGGTGACGAGCTCGACGAAGGGAATGCCCTTCACCAGCTCGTCGCGCGACAGCTCCTTCTGCGGCACGTCCTTGAAGATGGAGGCGATCTGCTGCTCCGAGAGGCTCTTCAGCGTCTCGACGGTGGCCTTGCCGAAGAGCACGTCGGCGGCCTTGATGGCGAAGTCCACGTCGGCCCGCGAGTGAACGCGCTCGGTGACGTCGGCGGCGAGCGTGCGCTGCAGGTGACGGGCCGAGGGGTCCTTCGCGTGCGTCGCCTCGAGCGCGTCGAGCTCGTCCTTGCCGCGCAGCGTGAAGATGCGCACCCAGCTCGCGGCGTCGGCGTCGGAGGCGTTGAGCCAGAACTGGTAGAACTCGTAGGGGCTCGTGCGCTTCGGGTCGAGCCACACGTTGCCGCTCTCGGTCTTCCCGAACTTCGTGCCGTCGGCCTTGGTGATGAGGTTGGTGGTGAGCGCCCACGCCTGGCCCTGCGCGCGCCGGCGGATGAGCTCGGTGCCGGTGACGATGTTGCCCCACTGGTCGCTGCCGCCCATCTGCAGCTGCACGCCCTGCGTCTTCCACAGGTGGAAGAAGTCGTGCCCCTGCACGAGCTGGTAGCTGAACTCGGTGAAGCTCATGCCCTCGCCGTCGCCCTCGATGCGCTTCTTCACCGAGTCCTTCGCGAGCATGTAGTTGACGGTCAGGTGCTTGCCGATGTCGCGGATGAACTCGAGGAACGTCATGCCGCGGAACCAGTCGGCGTTGTTCACCAGGGTCGCGCGGCCGCCGCCGAAGTCGAGGAACCGCTCGAGCTGCGCCTTGATGCCCGCGAGGTTGTGCTCGAGCACCTCTTCGGTGAGCAGGTTGCGCTCGCTGGACTTCCCCGAGGGGTCGCCGACGAGGCCGGTGGCGCCGCCGACGAGGGCGATGGGGTGGTGGCCCGCGCGCTGGAAGTGCAGCAGCGTCATCACCTGCACGAGGTGGCCGACGCCGAGCGAGTCGGCCGTCGGGTCGAAGCCGATGTAGCCCTTCACGCCGGGCGACTTCGACAGCAGCTCCTCGGTGCCGGGCATCGCGTCGTGCAGCATGCGGCGCCAGCGCAGCTCTTCGATGAAGTTGGTGCTCACGGGTGCGGAATTGGGGGCAAGCGCCCCGGGAGTCAAGCGCCGCTGAAGCCGTCCCTCTGGTGCGAGGCAAGCGGGGCCGGCAGAGGACCAGGCTCGCCGCCTCTGGCAGAATGAGCGGCGTCATGTTCAAGCTCGACTCCGAGGCCGCCCTGCTCAAGGCGTTTCGTCCGAAGGACCGGACGCACGTCGAGGTCTCGCCCGACTTCACCTTCCCGCTCACGGTGCACGACTACGTCGCGTGGCCGCACCCCGGCGGCGGGCGCGTCTTCGTCGTCTTCGCCACGAAGGGCGGAGCACCCACCGGCATCGCCTTCGAGACGAACGGCGGCTCCAGCAGCGTTCCGCAGATGTGCAGCTGGTGTCACTCGAGCGCGGTCGGCACCAGCGTCGGGCTGCTGACCGCCACGCTGAACAGCAACAAGCGCGTGGGCGTGATGGTGTGCGCCGACTTGAGCTGCGCGAACAAAATCGAAGAGCAGGCCAACCTCGGCGGCTACAGCCCCCGCCCTGCGATGGAGAAGCTCATCGAGCGCATGGGCCGGTTCGCCAGCGACGCCCTGAGCATCGACCTGTCCGGCGCCGGTCGCTGAGGGTCCTCAGGCCCGCCGGCCTTCGCGGGTCAACCTCGCGAGCCAGGCGGCGGTGCGCACGGTGTCATCGCGGGTCAGCAGCGACTCGACGGTGGGCTTCATGCGGTACGACCAGTTGTGCGGCCCGACGGTGCCCGGCGTGTTGACGCGCTCAGCCTCGGCGAAGACGTCGCTCCACGGCAGAATGCACCATGCGCTCTGGGCGTTGAGGGCGGCCTGCAGCAGGGCCTCGTGGACCTCGGGGCCGAACGTCGCGGGCGGCGGGTTGAAGCGCCACAGCTCGGGCCAGACGCGGCACACGGTCTCCCGCTCCCACGGCTGGGCCCCTTCCCACCACGCGCGCATCGTCTCGGTGTCGTGGGTGCCCGTGGTGACGAGGGACACCTCGGGGTAGTGGCGCGGGTCGCGGTAGATGCCGTCCTCGCGGCTCCACCGCATCACCTGGTAGCCGGGCAGCCCGAGCTTCGCGAGGGTGTCGCGGGCGAAGCGCGGGATGACGCCCAGGTCCTCGGCGACGATGCTGGTGCCGGCCGACAGGAGGCGGAAGTTGCGCTCCCCGCGGTGCTCCTGTGACGGCTGGTCCGCGGGAACGAAGCGACCCTTCGGGGTCTGCGCGTCGCGGATGTACTGGCGGAAGTAGCCGATGGCGTGGTCGATGCGGCGGGTGTCGTAGGTCGCCGCCGCAGCCTTCGCGCGGGCCTTGATCCACACGTCACCGTCGCGCTCCATCGCCTCGAAGTCGAACCACGGCAGGCCCCAGTCCTGGCCGTCGGCCGAGAAGTCGTCGGGCGGCACGCCGAGGCGCGCGTCGCGGCGCAGGTACTTCTGGTTGGCCCAGCAGTCGGCGCTGTCCTGGCCGATGATGAAGGGCTCGTCGCCGCACAGCAGAACGCCGCGCGCCTTCGCCTGCTGACGCACCCGCTGCCACTGCTCGTCACACACCCACTGCAGGTACTGGTGGAAGCGGATTCGCTTCTGGTGCTCCTTGCGCGCGACCTCGAGGGCCTGCGGGTCGCGGGTGGCGAGGCCCTTCGGCCACTCCCACCAGGGCTTCGCGGAGAACGCCTCGGACACCGCCGAGTAGAGGGCGTAGTTCGTCAACCAGAAGTCCTGCTCCATGCAGAACCGGTCGAAGCTGGAGCGGCGCGCCGACGCGCCGGACTTCTCGAACACCGCGAAGGCGCGCTCGAGGGCGGCCGTCTTCAAGGGGAACACCAGGTCGTACCGGATGGTCGGCGACGCCCGGGCGACGGCGAGCTGCTGCTGCTCGGCGTCAGTCCACGTCACGCCCTCGGGCAGCCACTCGAGGTGGATGAAGAGCGGGTTGAGGCCGAAGGCGCTGCGCGTGGAGTACGGGCTCGGGTCTCCCGGCGTGGTCGGCAGCAGCGGCAGCACCATCAGCATGCGCTGCTGAGCCCGCTGCATCCACGCGAAGAAGGGGTCCAGCGCCGCGAAGTCGCCGACGCCCGAGTCACCCTCGGCGCGGAACGAGAAGAGCGGCTGCAAGATGCCTGAGAGTCGTCCAAACGGAAGCATGCGGGCCCTGTACCACCCCGCCGCCACCGGACACTGTCTCAATCTGCCCGCTCGAGCGCGCAGCCCTCGCGCCCCACTGTCACTCGAGCTGACAAAGAATGGCCAATCTTCGTCGCTTTGTTACGCCCGGCAGCTCCCCTAGCGTCGAGCCACCCTCTTCCGGGAGTCCATCGTGCTTCAGTCCACCCCGGCCGCGCCGGCAGCCCCGTTCCTCACCTCCACGACCCGGGCCTTCACCGACGACGAGAACGCGACCTGGGGCGCGGTGGTGCGCACGCAGCGGCCGCGGCGCCTGGAGCAGCTCGTGCCGATGTTCGCGAAGGGCCTCGCAGTGCTGGGCATGGACCGCGAGACGATTCCCCCGCTCGAGGAGGTGAACGCGAAGCTGATGGCGCTCACCGGCTGGCAGGGCGTGTACGTGAAGGGGTTGGAGGACGGGCGCGGCTTCTACTCGCTGCTGCGGGACCGCAAGTTCCCCATCGGCAACTTCGTTCGCGACCAGCGCGACCTCAACTACACGCCGGCGCCGGACATCGTTCACGACCTCTACGGCCACATCCCCTTCTTCACGAACGCGCCGTACGCCGACTACTGCCAACGCTACGGCGAGCTCGCCTGTCGCTTCCTCGATGACGCCGAGCGCCTGCGGCGCCTCGAGCGGTACTTCTGGTTCACCATCGAGTTCGGGCTGGTGGAGACGCCGGCCGGTCGCCGCATCTTCGGCGCGGGCATCGCCTCGAGCATCGGCGAGTGCGTCTACGCGCTGTCGGGGGAGCCCGAGGTGGTGCCCTTCGACGTCGAGCGCATCTGCGCGCAGGAGTTCCGCATCGACCAGATGCAGAAGCGCCTCTTCGTGCTGCCCGACGTGGAGACGCTGTACGCGTCCTTCCCGAAGTTGGTGGCGACCGTCGAGCGGTGACGCCTGTTGACGGGCGGTGACTACCCTTGCCGGCCTCCGGCGTTGTAGGGAGACATGAATGCGCTCCCTGACGCTCCTCGCGACCCTCGTCTTCGCCGCTGCGTGCGGGAACGCCAGCCTGACGACGGGCGGTGGCGGTGGTGGCGGGAAGGCAGGTGGCTCCGCGGCGGGTGGCTCCGTGGCGGGTGGCTCCGTGGCGGGTGGCTCCGTGGCGGGTGGCTCCGCGGCGGGTGGCTCGGCGGCGGGCGGCTCGGCGGCAGGTGGCTCGGCAGCAGGTGGCTCGGCAGCAGGCGGCTCGGCAGCAGGCGGCTCCGCGGCGGGTGGCTCCGCGGCAGGTGGCTCCGCGGCGGGTGGCTCCGCGGCAGGTGGCTCGACAGCAGGTGGCTCGACAGCAGGTGGCTCCGCGGCAGGTGGCTCCGCGGCGGGTGGCTCCGCGGCAGGTGGCTCGGCGGGCTGCACGCCGACCTCGTGTCCGAACGGGTGCTGCCTCAACGGCACCTGCCAACCAGGAACGCAGCCGCTGGCCTGTGGAACTGCTGGGGTCGCCTGCGCACAGTGCATGGCCAACGAGGCGTGCGCCAACCAGAGCTGTGGCCTCGACCCCCAGTCGATGTGGCGCGTGCGCCCGACGATGGGGAGCGTCACGATGCGGAAGACGAACGGCGACAACTGGGACGGCTTCGGCGGCGAACCGGACCCGTACGTCAACCTCTACTGCCCGGCGACGGCCTCGAGCATCACCGTCACCTCCTCGGAGGCGTCCAACACCCTCACGCCCTCGTGGACCACCGGCTCCTGCGTCCTCACTGCCGCTCAGTTGCTGTCGGCCGGCTTCGCGTTCTCGGTCTACGACGCCGACGGGTTCTTCGGCGGCGCCGACGACCTCATCCTCGGCAAGACCACCGTCCCGGTGACGACGGCCGACCTGATGGCTGGCTCCATCTCTCGTGGGCCCGCGTCTGCCCTCGTGAGCATCACCTTCTCCTTCACCCGCATGTAACCAGCGGTCACTTCTCGCCCGTTGTGCCGCGGCGACGCGAGCGCTACAGGCAGCGGGCTGCCGGATGATCAAGACCTCTCAGGACCAGCTCGCCTTCGGCGTGGTGCCGGCCTACCGGCGGTACGAGCTGTACCAGGCGCGCTACCACGAGCTCGTGCCGGTCGTGTCGGCGGCGATGAAGCGCGGCCCCGCGCCGCTCCAGGTGCTCGACATCGGCCCGGGCAACGGTGACGCGAAGAAGTTCTGCGACGCGCTCGCGGGCCCCGCCGACTGGACCGCAGTCGAGGTGGTGCCCCGCTACATCGAGGCGTGCCGCAAGGCGGGCTACGGCACCATCGTCGACGGCGTGGACCTCGAGCGACAGGCGCTCCCGATGGGCGACGGCACCTACGACATCGTCATCGCCAGCCATGTGCTCGAGCACCTCGAGAACGCGGCGGACGCGTGGCGCGACTGGCTCCGCGTGCTCAAGCCCGGTGGCCACCTGCTCATCGGCGTGCCGATGCACTTCGGCTGGCTCGCCTTCCTCGCGCGCCTCAGGTACCGCCTCTTTGGCCGCAAGCCGCGGGCGCACTGCCACTTCTTCTCGATGCGGTCGCTCCGTGCGTTCTTCCGTGACGCACCGGTGACACGAATCTGGGGATTTCGGGTGTTCTCGGCGCGGCAGTGGGTGCCGCTCGAGGACTGGGAGTGGTTCTGGAGGTTCTCGCGATGGCTCGGTCAGAAGGCGCCGTGTCTGACTGGAGAAGTCATCGTGCAGCTGGAGAAGCCCGCGTGACCGTGTCATCCGAAGGACTCACCGCAGCACCCGAGCGCGTCGAGGTTCCGGCGCGGTCGACGACCGTCTTCAAGTACGCAGCCGACAAGCCGCGGGTGGTGGCCTTCACCGGGCTCTTCGCCCTCGACGTGCTGGCCTACCTGTACGTGGACCACCCGCTGTGGCTCACGCTCATCTTCGGCGTCGGCATCTTCCTCAAGGCGCCGATGTGCGCCTTCAACCATCACCACCAGCACGTCACGACGTTCCACTCCGAGCCGCTCAACCGCCTGCTCGAGCTGATGTACGGCCTGCAGACGGGCGCGTTCAGCCACGCCTGGGTGCTGCACCACTCCGTCGGCCACCACCTGCACTACCTCGACCAGACGCTCGACGAGTCCCGCTGGCAGCGGGCCGACGGCTCGAAGATGGGTGAGTTCGAGTACGCGCTCAGCGTGATGCTGACGGCCTACCCGCGCGCCTGGGCCACGGGCGCGAAGTACCCGAAGCTGCGCTTCACCTTCGCGTGGATGGGGCTGCTGACGCTCTCCATCATCATCGCGGCGGTGGTGTACCGCCCGATTCCGGGGCTCTTCATCTTCGTGCTCGGTCCGGGCTTCGCGCTCTTCGGCACCGGGTGGGCGACGTACGCCCACCACGCCGGCCGCTCGACCGCCTCGCACTCGGTGGCGTCCTTCAACATCCTGCAGCCCTTCTACAACTGGCTCACCGGCAACCTCGGCTACCACACGGCGCACCACACCCGGCCCGGCGTGCACTGGAGCGAGCTGCCGCAACTCCACGCCGAGCTCGAGGCCGACATCCCCGCGGACGCGTACGTGGAGCCTGGCTGGCCGTGGCGGTGGTTCGGGAAGTCGCCTCGCGTGACGTGATGCTCCACCGCGTCGAGGTCTTCCTCCGGCACGTCGTCGGGTGGTTGCTGGCGCTCGCGTGGTGGCGCCCATGGCGGAGCGGGCGGAAGGCGCTGCTGCGCGCGGCGAAGCGGGTGGTGCTGGTGCGCGTCGACAACCGCGTGGGCGAGGCGCTGCTCACCACGCCGCTGGTGCAGGCGCTGGCGAAGACGCATGAGGTGCACCTCGTCGTGCACCCGAAGTGCGCGCGCGTCCTCGATGGGCTGCCGGGCCTCGCCGGGCTGCACGTCTTCGAGCGGGGCTGGCTGTGGCGGGGCTCGAAGGAGCTCGCCTCGCTCCAGCAGCTCGCCACGGGCGCGGTGGTGGTGAACGCGGCGAGCTGGGTCGAGTACTCGGGTACGCCCGCCCTCGCGGCGCGGCGCATCGGCGCGCATGGCTGCGTGGTGGGGCCCGCGGTGGGGCCCTCGCGCCTGTTGATGGACGTCGCGGTGACCCCGCGCGCGGACACCCGCAACGAGGTGGCGCAGCGGCTGCACCTGCTCTCGCCGCTCGTCGATGGGCCGGCGGGCTCCCTCGCGTTCCGGACGCCGCGGGTGACGCCGGCGGTCGAGGCGTTGTTGGCCGCGCACCCGTCGTTCGCGGTGGTGAACCCCGGCGGACGCCTCGACGAGCGGCGCGTGCCGCCAGCGGTCTTCGCGCTCGTCACCAGGGCGCTGGTCGCGCAGGGCCTCACGCCCGTCGTCACCTGGGGGCCGGGAGAGGAGGCGCTCGCGCGGGACGTCGTCGCGGGCGGGAGCGGCGTGGTGGCCCCGCCGACGTCGCTCGACGAGCTGGCCGCCCTGATGGCGGGCGCGCGCGTCGTCATCTGCAACAACACCGGGCCGATGCACCTCTCGGTCGCCGTGGGCGCCAGGACGGTGGCGCTCTTCTGGAAGATGCCGGTCGAGCAGTGGGGGCACTCCGGGCGGCCGCACACGATGCTCGACCTCACCGCGGAGCCCGACGCCGAAGCGATGGCCCGGCGCGTGGCCGAGGTCGTGTCAGGCGGGCCCGGGCACTGACGGCTCGAGGCCTCGCGATGGTGGGCGGCGAGCGCGTCAGGCGGGCTCGCGCACGGAGAGGCCGAGCCGCTGGAAGCCTGGCGCGATGGTGCGACGCCAGGTGCCGCGCATGACGGGCTCGAGCTTCGAGTACGGCAGCGCGCCGAACGGGTGCGTGACGTCGTCGTAGGGCTCGAGGCAGATGGCCCAGGCCTGCACCGCCGCCTCCGACGCGCGCCGCTCGAGCCACCGGCGCCGGCGCTTCGTCAGCACGGGTAGCATCGACGCGAGGTAGTGGAAGCCCGCCTGACCGTGAATGGACTCGTCGGCCGTCATGCGGGTGAGGACCGCCTTCGCCACCGGGTCCGTCGCCGCCTTCGCTGCGGCGCCCAGCAGCGCGCAGGACAACGACTCGCCGATGCACAGCGACGTCGTCGCCATCTCGATGACCTGGTCGAGTGGATCTGCGAGGGACGCGTCGAGGCCCACCCAGCTCGGCTCTCCGGGGATGACGTCGGAGCCGCCGAGGCCCACCACCATGCGGCGGCAGAGCTCGACGTGCACCACCTCGTCGCGGGTGAGGCGCTCCATCGTCTGCAGGGAGTCTCGCGAGAGGCCGAGCCTCGTCATCGCGTGCAGCAGGTCCGTGAAGCCCACCTGCGAGCGGTACTCGTTCAACGTCATCTGCTGCCAGGCGGCGAGCCCGATGGCGCGGGCCTCGTCGTTCCCCCGCGGGCGCCAGCGGGCGAAGCGCTCGCTCTGCAGCGTGGGCGGCAGCAGCGCGTCGAGGGACCGTCGGCCGAACGTCTCCAGCGCCCCGTTGATGGCGCGCAGGTCGAGCCGGGGTCCCTCGTCGCGACTCATCTCACTCGGGCACGTTGTTGCGGGGCGCAGGGTTCACCGTCGGCTGCGGGCGGACCGGGGCCGGGTTGACGGTCGGCTTGGGGCGCGTCGGCGGAGGCGGCGCCGGGTTCAGCGTCGGCTTCGGTCGCGTGGGCGGCGGCGGCGCCGGGTTCACCGTCACCTGCGGGCGCGGGGCCGGGTTGATGGTGGGGCCGAGCGGGCCGCCGGGCTTGAAGTGCTCCTTGAGGCCGATGATGAGCTCGGCCTTCGACGACCCGACGGGCTGGCTGCCCCAGGAGCCGGCAGGCTTGATGCGGACCTCGACGTTCGGGTTCGCCTTCTCGAGCGCCTTCTCGAGTTTCTTCGCGATGGCCTCAGGCCGCTCGGTGCCCTTCACAGGGACGCTGACCGTCTTGCCGTTGAGCGTGACGCTCAGGGAGCCCGCTTCGGAGAAGGGACGCACGGCGCGTGAGATGGTGACGTTCACCGGGCTGTTCGGCGTGCGCGCGATGAGGTTCGACTTCACGGTGAGGCCAGGCGCGTCGGTGGTGAACTTGCCGAGCTTCAGGTCGGTCGGACGCTGAGGCGCTGGGTTCATGATGACGCGGCCGGTGGCGCCGGTGCGGTTCGTCGTGGGCATGGCTTGATCCTCGGACGGCGGGGTGTGACGGGAAGACACTTGAGACACGGTCGCTGCGCAAGCAGTTCGCGATATATGCGGGCCATGACCAAGCGACTGCTCCTGGCGGTGATGGCGGTGCTCCCGGCCTGCTCTCCGATGACCTCTTCTCCCGATGGTGGTGCGGCGGGTGGCTCCGCCGCGGGTGGCTCCGCCGCGGGTGGTTCGGCAGCGGGTGGCTCCGCAGCGGGTGGCTCCGCAGCGGGTGGCTCGGCCGCGGGTGGCTCGGCCGCGGGTGGCTCCGCAGCGGGTGGCTCCGCAGCGGGTGGCTCCGCAGCGGGTGGCTCCGCAGCGGGAGGCTCTGCTGCGGGAGGCTCTGCTGCGGGAGGCTCTGCTGCGGGAGGCTCTGCTGCGGGAGGCTCTGCTGCGGGAGGCTCTGCTG
>JAEUJQ010000053.1 GCA_016793095.1 Myxococcaceae bacterium
GATGGAGTTGGTGACGGAGATGGAGCCCGTCGAGCCACAGCTCGACAGCACGCCGATGCCGGCGTTGTAGGCGAGGGTGGAGCGGTCGATGGTGACGGTGCCGGCCGAGACGTTCACCGCCGCCGTGGTGTTCGTCGTGTCACGGATGATGGAGGACGACACGTTCACGGTCGAGCCGCTCACGGTCAGCGCCGGCGTCGCGCAGCCCGCGAACGTGGAGCCGGCGATCGTCGTCGTCGTCCCCGTGCCTGCGACCGACAGACACGCCGTCGAGGTCGAGAACGTCACGTTGTTCAAGGTGAGCGTGGCGCTGGTCGCGCGCAGGCCCTGCGACATGCGCTGAAACCGCGTCGAGCCCGCCTGCACCGTCGCCCCGGCGCTCACGATGAAGCCGCCCCAGCTCGCCGCGCCCGACGTCGGCCCGGTGAAGGTCGACTCCTGGCCCGCCATCTCCTGCACGACGAGGGAGCCCTCGACGAAGAGGTCGACGAGGTTGGTGCCGCCGGCGCGCATGATGTTGTCCGTCGCGGCCGCGGTGATGGTCGTGCCCGGCAGGATGGTGAGCGTGACTCCAGCGGGAATGGTGACGTCGCCGTTGAGCGTCACCGTCTGGCTGAGCCCCGGAACGCCCCAGGTCGTTCCGGCGGGCACGTTGCCCCCCGGGAAGTTGAGCTGGGCGAAGGCCAGGGCGGGGGTGAGGACGGCGACGAGCGACACGAGCAGACGGTTCATGGCGCAGGTTCAACCCACGAGACGGGGGTGAGGTGCAAGTCGCGTGAGCGCCCAACTGGCCGGAAGCACATTGCCCCACGCGAGCTGATCAGAACGCGAAGGCGACGCTGAGGCCCGACGCGTTCGGCATCAGCAACGGCGAAACGGACCGCAGCTCGACCGGCGGTGGCGCCTCGTGCCGTTGTGCCCGGTGGCGCACGACGAAGCGGCCGATGAGGAACCCGGTCGCCGCGCCGAAGACGACCTCGGACGCGAAGTGGTAGTCGTCGAGCACGAGCCAGGTCGCCAGGGTGGCGCCGACCGCGAGCAGTCCAGCGGTGAGCCACGGCGAGTCCACGTACGCTCCGAACGCGCCGATGAGGCTGAAGAGCGTCATCGCGTGCCCCGAGGGGAAACCGTCGGGGAAGTGCAGGCGCGTGGGGCCCGAGAACGCGCCCGCGCCCGAGCGGCTCAGCACGCCCTCGCGGCCGGTGAGGAGCTTCAGCACCACGTGGTACAGCTGGCTGACGAGCATCGCCTCGAGCGCGAGAGACGATGACTCGAGCAGCCCGTCGTGACCAGAGAGGGCGCCTGCGACGAGCAGGCCGAGCGGCACCGCGACCTCGGTCACGCCGATGGCGACGTTGCTCGCCGGAACCCACAGGTGGAACGGGGCCGCGCGCGCGGTGGCGCAGACGGTCGAGCCTGGCGGCGCGACCGGGCAGTTGGCGCCCCAGCCCCCGTGCACGGCGTCCTGCAGACGCGCGTCGGGTGAGCGGCCGCCCATCGGCACCATCGCGGTGACCGTGGGGGCGACGATGCCGGCGAACAGCGCCCAGTCGGCGGCCGTCCATCGTGGCACCGAGGCGGGGATCGCCACGACATCGGCGAGCGTACGCACGATGAAGCGACCGGTGAACTCGAGCGGCGGTGCGCGACGGAAGCGCAGCTCGTCCCCCAGCAGGAAGCCTGGCGTCGGCCCGGGCCCACCGGCCGCGGCGAGCGACAGCGTCACCGAAGCGGCGAGCGGGAGCAGCACGGCTCGGAAGATATTCCCTCTCAGCGCCCGTGGCGCGAGACTCGCGCGTCATGCCCCTGCTGCTCACGCTGCTGGTGTGCACCACCCCTGCCTCGTCGGCCCCGGCGGCGCTGGAGCCCGCCCCGGGGCAGCTCATTCGCGAGCGCGCGTGGAAGGTGACGGTGGTGGGCGGCTCCATCGTCGTCGCAGGCTTCGCCTTCCTGGCCATCGGCGCGGTCCTTCGCGACTCGATGCCGACCGACCCGGCGGTGCTCAACACGGGCCGCGCCTTCGTCGTGGGCGGGGTGATGCTGGCCATCTCGGGCGCGCTCGTCGGCCTGCTCTCCATTCCCATGTGGACGTGGCGGGACGACGGAGGCGTCACGTTGAGCCTCGGACCGCTCGGGGGAGCGGTGCGATGGTGACGGCGCTCGTCCTCGCGCTCGCGCTGGCCGACGTCACTCCGCCGCCGCCGACGCGAGAGCCGCCCAGGGCGCGCAGCCTGCTGGTGCCGGCCATCGAGGCAGTGCTCATCGACTTCGGGCTGGCGAGCTTCAACAACCTGGTGAGCCGCGAGCCCTTCGCGCAGATCTCGCTCGAGTCCATTCGCGTCAACCTGCCGCTCTCGGCGTGGAGCTTCGACGCCGACTACTTCCTCACCAACCAGTTCGGGCACCCGTACCAGGGCGCGTGGTCGTTCACCGCAGCACGCTCGTCGGGCCTGGGCTTCTGGCTCTCCACCATCTACCCCTTCGTCACGAGCCTGCTCTGGGAGCTGGTCCTCGAGGTCGACCAGCCGTCCATCAACGACCACATCACCACCACCCTGGGCGGCGTCTTCCTCGGTGAGGTGCTGTTCCGCGTCTCGATGCTGGTGACGAACAGCACCCTGCCGCAGTGGCTCAAGGGCCTCTTCGTCTTCCTGCTCGCGCCGCCGGTCAGCCTCAACCGGTTCCTGTTCGAGGGGCAGCTCGCCGCCGTCGACGTGTACGAGCAGCCGTTCTTCCGCGGCTGGCTGGGGGGTGGCGTGTTCCTGCAGAGCGGCGCGCCCCGCATGGGCGCCTTCATCACCACCCGGCTCACGCACGGCGCGGCGAACGAAGACCCGACGAGCCCGTTCAGCCACTTCGACCTCTCGGCCGACCTCTCCATCGACCGCGTCCAGGTGACGGGTGACTTCATGGTGCGTGGGCTCCTGTGGGGCGGGCACTTCAAGCTGGGAGTGCTCGACGGCATCGGCGGCCTCTTCGGCAGCTACGAGTACGTGGCGCCGCAGATCTTCCGGGCGTCGTCAGTCAACGTCGGCGCGGGCACGCTCCTGCACTTCTCGCTGACCCCCACGACGGCCATCGAGCTGACGGCCATCGCCTCGGGCATTCCATTCGGCGCCGGCGGCACGGTCTTGCCAACCGAGCAGGCCGACGGCCGCGACTACCACGTGGGCCCCGGCGTTCACGTCGTAGGCGAGGTGTCGCTCGCCAGCGAGCAGCTCGGCTTCATGAGCGTCGGACTGCGGCGCTGGAACTTCTTCGGCGGCCTCTACACGCAGCCCACGGGTCACGACGCGGTGACGTACGTCCACGCCAACGTGCACTTCCGGATCCGCAGCGCCCTCGCGGGGGTCGAGCTCGTCCGCGCGCTGCGGGACTCGAACTTCGGCGGCGTCGAGGTGCAGCAGGCCCTGACGCAGATCCGCTTCACGGTGAGCTGGCTGCTGGTCGGCGTCACCGGGCTGGCGCCCGAGAGGCGGTGAAGCCAACCCAGCTGAAGACCGCTTCGAGCACGTTCCAGGTGAGGGCCGAGATGACGAACGCGCCCACGCCGATGAGCATCGGCCACTGGCCGTTCGCGAAGCCGCTGCGCTCGGCGATGGCCCCACCCGTGACGGTGGCGAGGCTCAGCACCGCGGCGAGCGCAGGCCAGCGCCCGACCCGCCACGCCTCCGCGCGCGCAGCGGCCGGGCTCCCCACGAAGGCCTGGGTGTTCGCGAGGCGCGCGAGCTCGGGCAGCGCGAGGTGGAGCAGCGTGAAGTCGACGGCGAACCCGATGGCGAGGCCGCCTGCGATGGCGAGGGGATCGGGCCTGCCGTCGGCGCCGAAGCGGGCGAGGGGCAGCGCCGCCCCTGCGAACCCCGCGGCGGTTCCGGCGGCGAGGCAGGCGACGGTGGCGGCGCCCACGAAGAGGACGGTCTTCGTGGGAGGCACGGGCGGCGGCTCGGCGGCTGCCAGCCCGGGGAGCGAGACCAGCGCGATCAGCGTCAGCGAACGTGCGCGAGACATCAAGGACACCAGACCCGCTCGGTCAGCGCGAGACAAGCCCCGCTGCGCCCCGACGGTCAGGCGCGGCCGACGAGCTTGTACTCGCGCGCGAACTCGGGCCGCAGCGCGCCGGTCTCGTCCAGCAACCACGGGGGCGCGATCTTGTGGTTGAGGGCGACCGGGTCGGCCACCACGTGCGTCGCGAACGCGAGGTCCCACACGGGGCTCGTCACGCCGTGGTTCACCTTCGGCGAGACGTGGTGGTGCAGGTGGTGCCGGCGCATCCACGCGAAGTACGCGTTCACCGGCGCGTGGGTGTGGATGCGGCGGTGCAGCACCTCGTAGGCGAGGTACGTCACCGCGAAGCCCGCGCCAAACGCGAGGCCCAGCGCCCACCCCACCAGCAACGTGGCCAGGCCGCCGATGACCGGCAGGAGCAGCGCCGTGGCGATCGCCTTCTTCCAGGTCGGCGCGAAGTAGGTGGGGTCGCGGTGGTGCGCGATGTGCTCTTCGTTGAACAGCACCAGCACCACCTTCGGGGAGAGGTACCAGAGGCCCTCGCGCCGACGGTTGGGCCCGTGCCCTGCGAAGCGGTGCAGCAGGTACTCCGTGAGCCCCCACCCGAACCCGCCCAGCACGACCGCGACGATGACGCTGATGACGAACATGATTACACCGTAAACACCAGTTCGACCGGTTTGAGAAGGCCCCCCGCCGAATCCAGAGAGGGTCGTCAGGAAAGCGCAGGCATGGAGCGGCGCGCAAGTTCGCCCCGGACAGTGTCGCGGGTCGCAAGAAGTGCGGCGAGTGGCGCCGGTCTCCCGCGTGGCGCCTGGCCCGGCGGTTGCTGCTGATCCGCCGCATGAGACCCGTGCTCGTCGTCACCCTGTCGATGTCCTTCGCGGCGCTCGCTGACCCGGTGGTGGAGACCTGGGTGCGCGGGGACAAGCACAGGCCCGTCGTCGACCTCGCGAAGGCGCCGCAGACAGAGGTGACGCGAAAGGACGCGCAGACGGGCGCGACGCAGACCTTCCGCGGCGTCACGCTCGAGTCGCTCATCCAGCAGGCCGCGCCCGCCCCGGCCCTCGACCTCGTCGTGCTGCACTTCAGGAACGGCATGGTGGTGCCCCTGCCCTTCCGCGATGACACCGCCTTGAAGGCGCTCGACCCGCTCATCGCCCTCGCGACGAAGTCGGAGGACCGCTGGACTCCCCGCTTTCCACCGCTCGTGAAGAAGGACTCGGGTGTGCGCGACACGCGGCCCATCACCTTCGAGGGCAACAAGCTCGTGGTCGCGTCGCTCGCCCACCCCTTCCAACCCGGGGCCGTCGAGGAGGCCTCGCCGTGGCAGCACGTCGACTCGCTCACCGGCCTCGAGTTCGCGGTGGCCTCCGCGTGGAACGCGCAGTTCTCGGCTGGAGACGCCGCGCCACTCAAGGAAGGCCAGCGGGTCTACCTCGCGCGCTGTCAGTTCTGTCACGGCGTCAAGCGGGTCGGCGCCTCCTTCGGCTGGGACCTGCTCGACCCCATTCCCATCACCGAGCTGCGCACGTCGAAGTCGCTGACGCTCCACGTGCGCGCCCGCGAGGGAGACGCGCCCGAGAAGGGCCTCATGATGCCCGCCCTCCGCGACGTCACCGAGGCGCAGGTCGCCTCCTTCTGGAAGTGGGTCGCGGCCCTCGCGAAGAAGGGCCCCGCTTCGTACCGCCCATGAGCAGAGGTCGTTCGACCTTGATGGTGATCAGCGGCGGCTACACGTTCGGCTCGAATCGTGGCGCCCGAGTGGTAGCGTCCCGAGCGTGTTCGACACCGCCTCCATCGCCCACGAGATCGACAAGACCGCCTGGAAGAAGCAGGAGCCGAAGCTCCGCCAGGCGTTGCTCGCCGCGCAGTACGACGTCTTGAACAAGAAGAGCTTCCCGGTGCTGGTGCTCATCGGAGGAGTCGAAGGCGCCGGCAAGGGCGAGACGGTCAACCTGCTCCACGAGTGGATGGACCCGCGCCACATCATCACCCACGCGTTCAACGTGCCCAGCGAAGACGAGCGCGAGCGCCCGCCCATGTGGCGCTTCTGGCAGCGGCTGCCGCCGAAGGGCCGCATCGGCATCTTCTTCGGCGCCTGGCACACCGCGCCCATCGTCGACCGCGCCTTCAAGCGCATCAACCGCGCGACGCTCGACCAGCGCATCGCCGAGGTGAACCGCTTCGAGAAGATGCTCTCGGACGAGGGCGTGCTGCTGGTGAAGTTCTGGTTCCACCTCACGAAGAAGCAGCAGAAGAAGCGCATCGCCGAGCTCGCGTCGAACAAGAAGACGCGCTGGCGCGTGGCCGACAACGAGAAGGACCTGTTCAAGATGTACGACGTCTTCTCCGAGGCGTCCGAGCACTTCGTGCGCGCGACCTCGACCGGCTGGGCGCCCTGGTACGTGGTGAACGGGCTCGAGCGCCGCTACCGCTCGCTCACCGTCGGCAAGACGCTGCTCGCCGCCATCGAGGACCGGCTGAAGGGCGGCGCCACGCAGACCTCGGCGACGAACGCTCCGCCGCTCATCCCTTCGGTCGACGGCCGCAACGTCATCAAGGCGCTCGACCTCACCCAGAAGATTGCCGACAAGGACTACGAGAAGCAGCTCGAGAAGTGGCAGGGGCGGCTCAACCTGCTCTCGCGTGACGAGAAGTTCAGGCGCATCTCGGTGGTGTCCGTCTTCGAAGGCAACGACGCCGCCGGCAAGGGCGGAGCGATTCGCCGGGTGACCGCCGCCGTCGACGCGCGCTTCATCCGCCCCATTCCCATCGCCGCGCCGACCGAGGAAGAGCGCGCCCAGCCCTACCTGTGGCGCTTCTGGAGGCACCTGCCGCGGCACGGGCGCATCGCCATCTTCGACCGCAGCTGGTACGGCCGCGTGCTCGTCGAGCGCGTCGAGGGCTTCGCGTCGGAGATCGCCTGGATGCGCGCGTACCAGGAGATCAACGACTTCGAGGAAGAGCTCATCACCGGGGGCTCGGTGCTGACGAAGTTCTGGCTGGCCATCTCGAAGGAAGAGCAGTTCCGCCGCTTCAAGGAGCGCGAGCGCACGCCCTTCAAGCGCTTCAAGATCACCGACGAAGACTGGCGCAACCGCAAGAAGTGGGACGACTACGAGCGCGCCGTCTGCGACATGGTCGACCGCACGAGCACCGAAGACGCGCCGTGGACGCTGGTCGAGGCGAACGACAAGAACTTCGCCCGCGTGAAGGTGCTCAAGACGCTCTGCAAGGCCATCGAGGACCGCTTCGACACCTTGTGACGGCGCGCTTCGACGGGCTCGACCGGGTGCGGGCCGCGGCGATGCTGCTGGGCCTCGTGTACCACGCGACGTACGCCTTCATGCCCGACGTCGGGCAGTGGTACCCGGTGCAGGCGGACGCGACGTGGAGCGGCTTCTCCGTCATCGCCGGCGTCGTGCACGCGGTGCGCATGCCCGTGTTCTTCACCCTGTCGGGCTTCTTCGCGGCGCTGGTGATGGACCGGCGGGGAGACCGGTTCCTCGTCGACCGCTTCAAGCGGCTGATGGTGCCGTTCCTCGTCGCGGTGCCGCTCAACCTGGGGCTCGACGTGCTCATCCGCCGGGCGTCGCTCGCGCAGGGCACGGTGGACCCGGGGTACGCAGGGCAGGGCGAGTGGCTCTTCCGTCCGCTGCACCTCTGGTTCCTGGAGTACCTCTTCCTCTACTGCCTCGCGGCGTGGGCGCTGGTGGCGACGCCGCTGTCCGTGCGCGTGGGCGGGTTGCTGAAGCGGCCTGAGGTAGTGCTGCTCGCGAGCGCGCTCACGGCGGGCACGGTGGTGGTGTGGGGCGAGCCGCAGCCGGCGTTCTCCTTCGTGCCGTCAGTGGGCGCGGTGGCGTACTTCGCGCCCTTCTTCGCCTTCGGGTGGGCGTTGTACCGGGCGCGTGAAGAGACCGCGGTGCTCCAGCGCCGTGGCTGGTGGATGGTGGTGGCGTCGCTCGCGCTGTGCCTCTTCGTCTTCACGCGACCGCTGCAGTGGCAGTGGCAAGGGCAGGCGCTGGCGGCGGTGGCCGCGTGGCTCATGGTGCTCGGCGTCCTTGGCCCCGCGATGAAGCCCGGAACCCGGCCCGCCGGTCCGCTCGTGCAGTCGGCGTACTGGGTGTACCTGCTCCACCACCCGCTGGTGCAGGGCGGGCAGGTGCTGGTGGCGAAGCAGGCGTGGCCTGCATGGGTCGGCTACCTCGTCGTGGTCGCCGGGGCCTTCGCCGTCAGCTTCGGCAGCTTCTGGCTCGTCGTGCGGCGCACGCCCCTGGCTCCCTGGGTGGGCGCGAAACGCGTGTGACGCGGGAGGACCGCTCGAGGCGACGCGTCGCTCGAGCTCCCTGCGCTCGTTCGACAGCTTCGCGGTGCACTCGTCCGAACAACCCGCGCGCCGGCACCCATCCACAAGCCCCGGACTGCCTCGCTGCCTTCCGCACGTTCTCCCACCCGTTCAGGCTCGACGCGCCGGGCTGATCCGTTCAACATGAGCGGGATGCGTCTGAGCGAGCTCGCCGCACGCTGGAAGAAGGATCCGCGAGGCACCGTCCTCCAGCTCGCCACGCCCGTGCTCCTGCTCGAGCGCCTCGGAGAAGGCGCCCAGGAGTCGTGGGAACGCACCGGAGCCATCTTCGTCGGCAAGCCGCCAGAGACGCACGACCCTGCCATCTACTTCGTCGAGAAGGTCGCCCGCACCGGCAACGCCTTCGCGCTCGGAGTCACCATCGGGCGCGTCGAGTCGAACGACATCATCATCGACGACAGCTCCATCTCGCGCTTCCATGCGTGGCTGCAGCAGGACCCGAAGTCGGGCGGCTGGCTGTTGTGCGATGCGCAGAGCAAGAACGGCACGAGGCTCGACGGCGAGCCGCTGGACTCGGGCTCGAAGGTGCCGCTGCGCGACGGCGCCGTCATCACGCTGGGCCAGGCGTCGTTGCGTTTCCTCCTGCCGCAGACGGTGCTCGAGCTGCTCAAGCAGTGACGAGCCCGGCTCACGTGCGCACTGGAGGTTCGCTCTGACACGCCGTCGGCGTGCGCCTGGCGTCAGTGGGCGCGCACCTCGTACAGGTACGGGCCATTCCCCGGCGGCAGCGGTGGCCCGGGCGGAGGCCTCAAGCGCACGAAGCCCGGGTGCTCGTCGAGCAGCCGCCGCGCCGGTGGGTAGCCGCACATCACGTACTTCGCGCCGAACGTCTCCGTGACGAGCGCCTTCACGTCGGCCACCGAGCCGTCGAGCAGCGAGAGCCGCGCGAGGTGCCGCTGCTGGTCGAAGCGCTCGAGGTACGTCGGGTCGAGCACGTCGACGAACCGCACGTCGGGGCGCAGGTCGAGCATGAGCTCGCCCTCGGTGAAGGTGCAGTTGAGCACCTTCTGGCCCGCGGCCTCCTTCGGCAGCGCGAGCACCGCGTCGGCGATGTGCAGCGTGTAGCGGTCGAGCTGCGTCACCTGCGCTGAGTCCCTGAGCAGCGGCGCGTTGCTGAGCCCGACCACCACCACCGCGCCGACGAGCCACCGGCGCGGCAACTGCGCAGCGCCCGGCGCGAAGGCCGCGACGGTGAGGGGAATGGCGTACTCCGACGCGCGCGCGCTCCGGAAGCACAGCGCCCAGAAGAGGCCCGCGACGGCCACCGGCAGGAGCCGCGTGCGCGCGTCCGGCCGGGCCCGGGAGCGCACCGCCAGCACGACGCTCGCGACGAAGAGGAGCGCGGGCACGCGGTAGTTGCCCAGCAGCTCGGCGGGCTGCAGCGGGAAGAGCTCTCCGCCGAACGTGTTCCCCGCCGGCTTCGAGGCCGCGATGGTGAGCGTCATCCACGTCGTCTCGAGGGTGCCCGGGAAGTACGGGTTCACGACGGTGCCGACGACGAGGCCCGCGACGCCCGCGGCCACCGCGCGCCAGCACCCGCGCCCCAGCACGAGGGCGCCCAGCCCCAGCACCGCGAGGGGCACGTAGAGCGCGTGGTACGCGAGGGCGAAGACGAGGCCGGCCGCGGCCGTCACCTTCCACGAGCGCTCGAGCAGCCCGAGCAACAGCAGCAGCGTGGCGGCGATGGCGAGCAGGTGCGGCCGCACGAGCGCGAGCCGGTACAGGAACATCGGGCAGGCGGTGACGGCGGCGACGATGACGGCCGCGGGGGCCGGATCGATGAAGCGCCGCGCGAGCAGGAAGAGCAGCAGCACGACCACCGCGCCGAGCGCCGCCGACGCAACCACCACGCCCGGCTTCCCGCCCAGCACCCACCCGAGCCAGGTGACGGCGTGGAAGAGGAACTCCTTGTCGACGTACTCGACGTTCCAGCCGATGCCCTCGACCTGCGGGAGCGTCTTCGGCGGTCCGTGCTCGGCCCAGGTCCGCGCGATGGCCCAGTGGAAGTGCCGGTCGGGGTCCGCCGGCGTGCGCTCGCTGAACAGCCACACACCGCCCACGAAGGCCGCCAGCAGCGCGAGGAGCGCGAGCACGTCGGCGCGGCCTGGGCGGAAGGGCACGCCGCGAGAGGACCAGATGCTCGCCGGGAAGTCACCGCGAAGGCGCACCGGAGAGCAGCTCGGTGTCGTCGGCGAGGTCGCCGAGTACGCGAAGCGGCAACGCCTTCCGCGCATCCGCTCGCGTCGACTGGCTCTCAAGGGAAAGGAGAATCAGCCAGCCTCCGGCGAGGGCAGTTGATAGCGGACGAGGCGCTCGAGGCCCTGCCTGTCGTGGCCATGCACGGCGATGTTCGCGTGGAGGGAAAACCCCAGGCCCACGGCGACGCGTCGGCGACGAGGTGAAGGAGGAAGGGCCAGCCCCAGCGGCCGCTGCAGCGACTCGCGCTGGAGCGCCTCGTACTCGTCTTCGGGCCAGGGCGCGTCGGCGTCGGCGAAGTCCTTCCTCGCGCCGCGCAGCACCCGTCGCAGAATCGACTCCACCTCGGCGTCGTCGGGGGCGGGCAGCTCCAGCGACGAGGCCAGCCCCAGCGGCCGCTGCGGCTGGAGGTGGCCGCCGCTACAAGACACCTGCTCGCTGCGCGAAAGGCACCAACCGGAGCCACATCGTCTCGAGGAGCGCCCTGCCCTTTTCGCCAGACGACAACACCTGGGAGGTGGCTTCCGCCAGGCGCTCGGGTTCGGCAGGGCCCAGGGCCCACAACAACGCCCGAGCCCATCGGGTGTCTTCATCGGCCGCCGGGCCGCGATCAGCCCACGCGATGGGGGTGAGCTCCCGCAGAACCTCGCGAGGTGCGACTGACGCCTGATGAGCTCGAGACAGGAAGAGGTCGAACGCCACGTGCACTGGCGCGGCGACCTCGAGGCCAGGGCGCCGATGAGCCCACATCTCGAGCACCGCGGCGCGGCGCGAGGTCGGCCCTTCTAACGGGAGCCGATGCAGCAGGTCGATCGGGCTGGGTAGCTGGTAGTCGGGAATCGACCCTTTGGTGACCAGCGTGCCCACGTCGTCGAGCACCCGCGCGGCCATGGCGCTCGGGCCCGACCGAAGCGCCTCGCGCCACACCGGGACGGCGAACGAGCTCCAAAGCGCACCGCCCGCCACGCGTTCTTCCCAATCGCGCAGTTCGATCGGCTGCGCGACCGGAGGCGAGCTCGCTTCGAAGGTGCGCGTGGGTTCTTCTCGAGCGAGGCGCTCGACGGTCATGCTGATCTGGTCGCATAGCCACTGGGCCCAGGCGGTGAGATTCGCCTGCGAGTGTCGAAGCGGTCCGCTCTGCGCGACCTCGAGGCTTTCGCCGATGGCATCCTCGTGAAACGGCACCACCGCGTATTCGCGGAACCGCGTGTCGAACGCGAAGGCTTCAGCCCACAAGTAGTCGCGAGGCGCCGCGAAGACCCACATCGCCCCCATCGGAGCCCAAGCGGAAGCTGCCGCTCGTTGACTGCGAAAGGTCTGCAGGAGCTCTGCGGGCGTCAGCAGATGGAGCCCGCGGCTCAACAGGTTTCGGCCTGCCCAAGGGACTCTCACCTCGCGGAGCAGTTCCTCGAACGGCACGAGTTCTTCGTCTTGCGCCGCCTCCTCATCTCGAATCGGAAGCCACTCGAAGGCCCCATGGCTGATCAGCTCGGCCCGCAGCGGGGCGGGGAGCGTGAGGCCCGTCTGAAGAAACAGGGTCTCGTAGGCCTCGACGTCGACCGGGGCGAAGCGAAGCGCCTGCTTCGCCCACGGCCCGGCGATGGTCGACGAGAGTGAGGTGCGAAGCGCCTCGAAAGGGTGCATTGCGCGAGCCTACACGCCGCCCAGTCGAGCGCTGAGGCTCAACGCTGAATGAAGCTGTAGTCCTGGGTTCGCACGGCGAGCGCGAAGTCGCTCACGCCGTCCCAGCTCTGCGCCATCACATCGAGGGTCAGCACCACCTCGGTGCCGACCGGGAAGTTGAGCTGCGCATTGAGGGGAAGGGTGAGCTTCGGTGGAAGCTCACGGTGGAACGTGGTGGTCGTCCCCGCGGGGTCCGTCAGGAATCCGCCGCGCTTCTCCTTCACCCTCGCTCCAAAGCGCTGCTGGACGCCGCTGCCGTTGGAGAACCGCACCGGGGTCACGAGGAACCAGACGCCGCTCCGCTTTTCGAGCACGGCATCGTCCTTGCTCAGGGTGATGGTTGGGGCCGTCATGTCAGGACCGCAAGCGGACGTCAGGATCGACAACGAGACGAGGACGGCAAGGCGCGCTGACATGGTGGGCTCCGGTGAGGGGTGGGTGAGTCAGAAGATCCACGAGAAGCTGAGGTTGACGGGCACTGCGATGTTCAGGTTGTTCGTCGTCGCGCGGCAGTCAGCGACGCCGCGCAGCTCCACGAGCGCGTTGCCGAAGCGCAGCGCGACGCCGATGCTGCCACCGACGGCCAAGCCGCCTTTCAGGTTGCCGAAGTAGCCGCCACCGCGGACCCGGAACGGCAACGACACACTGAAGTCCTTTCGCTCGAAGAGCGTCAGCAACCACCCGGCCGAGAGCGTTGCCGACGTCTGACGGCGCGGCACCCCGACGATGGCCATCGACCAGGGGGCGAGTTCGGCCATCAGCTCGAAGTGTCCGAACAGCGCACCCACTCGAAGCTCGAGCGGCACCTGGACCCCGAACGCCTCGTATTCCTGGGGCGCGTCCAGGAGCCAGGGTGTCGAGCGGCTCCACATCGGACCGGCGCCGCCCATCACTCCCAGGACGAAGTGCACGCCGGTGAAGAGCGACACCGCCTCGGCCTCGGACGTGACGTTGGTGGCCGGCGCGGCAGGCGGCTCGACGCGCTTGCCATCGATCGACGGCTCGGCGCGGACAGCGGGGACGGCACAGGTCGTTGCGACACAGACCAGGGAGGAAAGGCAGTCAGCGTCGGTGCGGCACGACTCGCCTTCTTCACCAAGAACCGGAGCGGCGGAGAGCACGAGGAGGAGTGGGGTGGTGAGCATGGAGGGCGGTTGTGCAGGGCTGGCGCCGTCGCAGGTGCTCGAAACGACTCGCTTCCGCAGCTGACCGTCCATGCTTCAAGACCGTCCCCCGGGTTTCGACCTGATCTCGGGCTCGGCGACGTCGGCGAGTCATGCCGCGCCCGCGCCGACTGCCGCGCCGGGCTCAGGTGCGTGAACTCGACGTGCACCGCTCCGAGTGTCGCCACGTAGGAAGCGGGCCGCGTCACGGGGCACCGGCGCTCCGTCACTCCCTGGTCCGCGTCTTGCTCTCTGGCTCGCGGCGCGGCACTTCCGCCGCGCGCCGCACCACTCCGGAGCGCCCATGCCCGAAACCAGCGCACCCGTCCGTCTCTCCCGGACCGCGCGCGCCACCGCGACGCCGACCCTCGAGACGAAGTCACTCTACGCCACGGACCGCGGCGAGAGCCGCCCGCTCTCCACCTCTCTGCGCCCGCTGGTCAAGCCAAACGGGCGCCGCATCACGGTCGGACAGGTGGAGCAGTTGCCGCACGGCACGCTGCGCTGCTTCGCCGAGGGCGGCCGGGTCGTCGTCGAGGTGAAGGACGGTCGCACGCGGGTCGGCCGAGCGCTCTCGGTCGCAGCGCCGCCGTCCCTGCGCGTCGAGGGGGCCGAGCTGCTCGAGGCTGTGTTCTCGGCTGAGGTCGACGAGTTCATCGGCAGTCCCTGGCACGAACTCGAGTACGTCTCGTTGTGGACGGTGCACGGCCTGCGCACGAAAGGGAACGGCGGAACACTTCGTCGAGCTGTGAGCTCGCGCAGGCGAGGTCGAGGCTCGCTCGGGTAGCGTGGTACGCAGAACCCTGCCTCTGGAGAAGACAGTCGAATGCGCGCATCGGTCACGCTCTGGTTGGTGGTGCTTGCTCCGACTCAGGCTGCGTCCGCAGGGCAGGGCAGCGACGGCTTCGGGTGGGTCGCGTGTCGGCACGACGGCGTGCTCGACGTCTCGAGCTGGATCAACCAGGACGAAGGCGGGACGAAGTGGGCGTCCAGCCGATTCGCGCTCACGCCGTCCCAGCAACGAGCCCGGGCGGACGGAGGCCCGCGCTGGCCTCTGCGTCAGGAGAACGAGTCGCTCGCGTGGGAGCAGGACGCGGGCTGTGGCCCGCTGAACCCCGTGCCAGTGGACTTCGACGTGCGCCTCGTCCCGTCCGAGCCAACCTCTGAAGAGCTCGATGCGTTCGAGCGCGACGGCACGCGGCTGCTGCCTCTGAACGAGGCGTGGGAGCAGGCGTACCAGGTGCGACTCCTCCGGAGCCTCGAGCTCCGGTCGAAGCGCGGCGTCGTCGCGTCGCGTCGCCTCGAGCTCAACGGCTCACCTGTCGAGCTCGACGCCTTCGACGTCGGTGATGGGCGCCACGCGCTCGTCGTCGCGCGCTGGATCTTCACCCATCACGAGGGTGCACCCGTTCGCGACCTCGACTTCCTGCTGCTTCCGGTGTCGGGTCCGCGCCGCACCCTCGACGCGGGGCTCACGCGGGAACTCGGCGTGCCCGAAGCCGAGTTCGGGTGGGCCGAGCTCGCGCGCCGCACCCGAGCCGTCGCGAAGGCTCTCGAGCGGCGCCGCTCGGTCAGGGCCCCCGAATTCCGCGCGCTCGCCTCGCGCCGGGAGCGCCAGCTCACCCTCGCCCGCACGCCTGCCTTTCAGGGCGCAGAGAAGGCGTGCCTCGCGGCGGCGAACGACCTCGAGGGCGGCCGCAGCCGGTGGGAGGCGCTTCGAGCAGCCGTCACTGCGCTGCGCACCAGCACCGCCCCTGCGGACTGGCCGCTCGTCGTCGACCGCCTGCGGTGGGAGGGCACGAGCTGCGGTGACGTCGTCGCCGACCAGATGGACGGTGGCGTAGCGCGGTGACGGCGTCCGTCGAACGCAGCTCCGTCGCGCGCTCCTTGACGAGCGGGGGAGTCCACACGTCGGTGATGACGCTCATGCGGTCGGTGTTGGCAGTGAGCTGCTCCACCCGCCGCGCCGACGAGGCCGGCAACGACGGTCGCCAGTCGGCTCAGGCCTTGCCGAGCACCATCGCGAGCAGCGCCATGCGCACATAGAGGCCGTACTCCATCTGGCGGAAGTAGGCGGCGCGCGGGTCGGCGTCGACCTCGGTGGCGATCTCCCCGACGCGCGGGAGCGGGTGCATCAGCGCCATCTTCGGCTTCGCGCGCCTCATCGTCTCGGGCGTGATGATGAAGGCGTGCTTGAGCGACTCGTAGAGCGCGAGGTCCTCGAAGCGCTCCTTCTGCACGCGCGTCACGTACAGCACGTCGGTCTGCGGCAGCACGCCGTCGAGGCTCCCGTGCTCGGTGAACGAGATGCCGCGCGAGGAGAGCTCGTCGGTCACCTTCGCCGGCATGCGCAGCTGCTCCGGCGAGACGAAGTGCAGCTTCGCGCCGAAGAGCGACAGGAGCCGCGAGAGCGAGTGCACCGTGCGGCCGAACTTGAGGTCGCCCAGCATGGTGACGGTGAGGCCGTCGAGCGTGCCCAGCTCTTCGCGAATGGTGAAGAGGTCGAGCAGCGCCTGGGTGGGGTGCTCGCCGGGCCCGTCACCCGCGTTGATGATGGGCTTGCGAGCAGCCTCCGCCGCCACCGCCGCCGCGCCCACCTCGTGGTGCCGCAGCACGATGACGTCGGCGTAGCACTCGAGCGTGCGCACGGTGTCGGGCAGCGACTCGCCCTTCGAGACCGACGAGTAGCGCACCTCGCTGATGGGGATGACGGAGCCGCCGAGCCGCTGCATCGCGGCCATGAAGGACGACTGCGTGCGCGTGGACGGCTCGTAGAAGAGGTTCGCGAGGATCTTCCCCTTCAGCAGGTCGATGGTGCCGATGTGCTGCACCATCGTGCGCATCGCCTCGGCCACGCCGAACACGTACTCGAGGTCGTCGCGGCCGAACTGCGCCACTGAGAGGATGTCTTTTCCGTAGAAGCGGCCGGTGCGCTGGTCGCCGAGGGGCAGGTGCGCGGAGGACGAGGGCGTCATGGCGGAAGAGGTGTTTGGACCTCCGGGCGCGGCGACGCAAGCGTCACGAGCCGTGCGCCCGAGCGACCTCGGCCCGGCCTCCGGAGTACTCTGGCGCGATGGCACGGTGCGGCAGGTTCCTCGGCATGCTGGCGGCGCTGCTCTTCGTCGCCTGTGGACAACCAGTCGTCCCCTCGGAGTGCGACCCACAGAGCTGCCAGGGCTGCTGCAACGCCGCCGGCGTCTGCGAGCCGGGTGACGAGGCCAACGCGTGCGGCTCGAACGCCTCGGCCTGTACGGCGTGCGGCGCGCAGCAGGCCTGCGTCGCTCGACGGTGCGTGGCCTCATCGTCCGGCGGCGGAGTCGCGGGTGGAGGTCTGACCGCGGGTGGGGCGGCGATGGCAGGAGGCGTGGCGGGCGGTGCAACGGGAGGCGGAATGTCGGGCGGCGTCGGAGGCGGAGCGGCTGGCGGTGCGACGGGAGGTGGTGCGGCGACGGCAGGAGGCGTGGCGGGCGGTGCAACGGGAGGCGGAATGTCGGGCGGCGTCGGCGGTGGAGCGGCTGGCGGTGCGACGGGAGGTGGAACGGCTGGCGGTGCGACCGCGGGCGGCGTCGGCGGCGGAGCGGCTGGCGGTGCGACGGGAGGCGGAGCGGCTGGCGGTGCGACCGCGGGCGGCGTCGGAGGTGGCGCGGCTGGCGGTGCGACGGGAGGCGGAACGGCCGGCGGTGCGACGGGAGGCGGAGCGGCTGGCGGTGCGACCGCGGGCGGCGTCGGTGGCGGGACGGCAGGCGGTGCGGCCGCGGGCGGGGTCGCAGGCGGCGGAGCTGCGGGCGGCAGTCCCTTCACCGACGGCGGCGCTCCGCAGTGGGTCCTCGACACGGGCCTCGGCGCGGCCCAGCTCGGTGTCCTCGTCAACGACGCCGATCCCATCTCGGTGCTCGTCGCCGACGCCTACGCGCGGGCGCGCGCCATTCCCCCGCGCAACGTCGTGCACCTGTCCTTCGACGCCGGCGCCGCGACCACCATCTCGGCGGGCACCTTCACGCCGCTCAAGGCGCAGGCCGACGCCATCGCGGCCGACGCTGGCCTGCAGGCGTGGGTCATCACCTGGACGCGGCCCTACCGCGTCGACTGCATGTCCATCGGTACGGCCTTCGCGGTGGGCTTCGACGCCGGGTTCTGCAGCACGCCCTGCGCGCCGACGACGACCCTCCGCACCTTCGACGACGAGGGCCAGCCCGACGCAGGCCGCTCGGCGCATCGCCCCTTCTCCTCGTGGGGCGTACGGCCCACCATGATGCTCGCGACCAACACCAACGACGCCGGCGTCGCGCTCGCCGTCATCGCGCGCGGCCTCGCCGCCGACGACACCTTCCCCCGCGGCGACGGCTGGTTCTTCCGCACCACCGACAACGCGCGCAGCGTGCGCTGGCCCGAGTTCCAGTTCACCACGTTGCCGCAGTGGACGCCCGACGGAGGGCTCGACCTCTTCTACGTGGACTCCAGCGCTGGCGGCCCCCAGGCCCTCGTCGACGCCGGCACGGTGCTCTTCTACTTCCAGGGCCTCGCCAGCGTTCCGAACATCTCGACGAACACCTACCTGCCCGGCGCGGTGGCCGACCACCTCACGTCCTTTGGCGGCCAGGTGCCCACGAGCGGCCAGATGAGCGTGCTGCGCTGGCTCGAGGCCGGCGCCACGGCGAGCTACGGCACCGTCGTCGAGCCCTGCAACTTCACCCAGAAGTTCCCCAACACGACGGTGCTGCTCAGCCACTACTACCGCGGAGAGCCCATCATCGAGGCGTACTGGAAGAGCGTGCAGATGCCCGGCGAGGGCCTCTTCGTCGGTGAGCCGCTCGCACGGCCGTGGGGAGGCTTTCAGTCGTCGTTCGAGTCGCCGACCCGGACGCTGCGGCTCGTCACCACGCTCATGAAGCCGGGCCTGCGGTACGCCGTCGACGCCGCGCCGTCGGCGAGCGGCCCGTGGATGCGCGTGCAGAGCGGGCTCCTCGTCACCCGGCACCAGCGCGCCACCGTCACCGTCCCGAACGCGACGCAGCCCTTCTACCGCCTCGTGAGGGAGTGACAGGGCCGGGGTGGCTGCTGCTCAGAAGTCGTCGAGGTCGCGCAGCCGCTGCTCGAGGTCGGCCTGCAGCGAGAGGTCGCGCTTGCCCAGCGGCGTCTCGAGCGCCTGCTGCCACGCGCGCTTCGCCTCGTCCCCTGCGCCCGCACCCAGGTGCGCGTCGCCGAGCGCGACCCATGCCGCCGCGTACGAGGGGTCGAGCCGCACCGCATCCGACAACGCCTTGACGCTCTCGGCCCACCGCTGCTCATCGAGGTACAGCCGGCCCAGCGAGAAGAAGCCCATGGGCGAGTCGGGGAACTCGCTCGTCATCTGCAGGAAGAGGGCTTCGCGCTCGCTCGGCATGCGGCCCTCATACCTCACCGCCCGGACGGGGCGAGCGCCGCGGTCCCCGGGTACCCGCGCCAGCCACGACATGGGACATGCCGTTCCGCCGCGCGGACGAGCGCTTCCCCGTGGTCATGACTACACCCCTCCCATGACCGCCCCCCGCATCCTCGATGCCTTCCGGCTCGGCTTCCCCTGGCAGACCCTCGACCCGTTCCTGTTCTGCGTGCACCACGACGACGCGTACCCGAGGGGCAACGAGGCGCTCGGCCCGGCGGCGTCGCTCGAGGGCCGGACCCTGGGCAACGACTTCGAGGGCAAGGACGGCTGGCGCATGTACCATGGAGAAGAAGTACCCGGCTTCCCCCAGCACCCGCACCGCGGCTTCGAGACCGTCACCGTCGCGCGGCGCGGCTTCATCGACCACTCCGACTCGCTCGGCGCCACCGCCCGCTTCGGTCAGGGCGACGCGCAGTGGCTCACCGCCGGCAAGGGCATCGTGCACTCCGAGATGTTCCCCCTCGTGCGCCGTGACGCCGACAACCCCGTCGAGCTCTTCCAGCTGTGGCTCAACCTGCCGCGCGCCAACAAGATGGCCGAGCCGCACTTCTCGATGTTGTGGAGCGACCGCATCCCCGTGCACGAGGTGAAAGACGAGCAGGGCCGCCGCACCCGCGTCACCGTCGTCGCCGGCGCCTTCGCGGGCCTCGTTCCGCCGCCGCCGCCGCCGAAGTCCTGGGCCGCCGACCCCGCCAACGACGTCGCCATCTGGACGCTCGCGCTCGAGCCGAACGCGGCGTTCACGCTGCCGCCCGCGAGGCCCGGCACCAACCGCACGCTGTACTTCTTCAAAGGGGCCTCGCTCCGCGTCGCAGGAGAGCAGGTGCCGCCGCGGGTCGGCGTGGTGGTCCGACCGGACGTCGAGACGCCGCTCGTGAATGGAGCCGCCGAGGCCGAGGTGCTCGTCCTGCAGGGGCGCCCCATCAGCGAGCCCGTCGTGCAGTACGGGCCCTTCGTGATGAACAGCGAGGCCGAGATCCGCGCCGCCTTCAGCGACTACCAGCGCACGCGCTTCGGAGGCTGGCCCTTCAAGCGGGATGACCCGGTGCACTCGGCGCACGAGGGGCGCTTCGCGCGACACGCAGACGGCCGCGTCGAGCGCGCCGGAGCCCCGACCGGGGGCCCGTCAGCGTCCGCCGAGGCCGGACCGGAACCAGTGAGTGCGGCTCGCGAACAACGCGAGTGAGGTCGCCAGCACCAGGCCGCCCAGCAGCGCCCGCGCATCGGGCAACAGGTGCGGGCGAAGCTCCCAGCCCCCTCGCGCGAGCAACGCCCCCACGCAGAACCCGACGACGGCCAGCACGCCGCTCCCTGGCCGCTCATCCAACGCGGTGAGGAGCGAGCGGCGGCGACGGGTCACCACCCCGAGCCGCGCCGAGAGCCGCTCCCGCTGGAGCGCGAGGCCCGCGGTGGTCGCGAGCACCTCGTCGAGCCGCTCGTTCAGGCCCCGCACCTTCGCCTGGGCCGCCTCGAGTGCGTCGTTGTCGTCCCGGCTCACCGCGCGCTCCGGTTCAGCGAGGGGAAGACGAGCACCTGCGCGAGGAAGGCAAGGCTGGCCAGCAGGCCGAGCGGCCAGATGCCGGTGTCGAAGAACAGGCCCGCGCTGAGCGCCGCGAGCGGTGGGGCCAGGCCCGCGCGCACCGACGCCCAGGCGCTGAGCGACCCGGGGGCCGTGCGCTCTGCCAGACCGCGCTCGAGCCGCTCGACCTCGACCTCGAGCTTGTCCAGCTCGGCCTCCAGCGCTTCGAGCTGTCCGGTGGCGATGGCGAGCCGACGCTCTGCCTCTCGCACCAGCTCGTCCGGCGGCGTCATGAGGTGGGCGATTCTACTGCCTTCGGTCCCGTTGCGCTCGAACGGTGGCGCGGTGTGTCGTTGCGCGTCGGGCCCGCCGTGAAACAATGAACGCTCCCTATCCCCCCAGGGGCCGTCCGGAGGAAGTCCCATGACCTGGCTCGCACGCGCGATGCCGTGGAGCGCGGCGTTCTGCACGCTGCTCTTCTTCACCAACTGCGGCAGCTGCGCGCGCCAACCCGCGAAGGACACCCTCGTCTCCGAGGGCACCGCCTGCGCCCTCGACGAGGAGTGCGAGACGGGCCTGTGTGACGTGGTGCCGGGCACCAGCGCCCGCGTGTGTCTGCGCAAGTGCACGTCGGGCTGCAAGGAGACCGACCAGTGCACCCGGCTCGCGGACAGTCGCTACGCCTGCGTGCCTCAGCGCGCTGGGCTCTGCAAGGCGTGCCAGGCCGACTCCGAGTGCCCCTACCCGGCGGACAAGTGCATCAGCCTGACGCCCGGCGGCGAGCGCTTCTGCGGGCGGGATTGCAGCTTCGACGACGCGTGCCCGTCGTCGTTCCGCTGCGCGGACGGGACCGGCGTGAGCGGAGACACGGTGACGAAGCAGTGCCAGCCCACCAGCGGCACCTGCGCCTGCACCGCCACGACCGCCGGCCAGGTGATGCCCTGCGAGGTCACCAACACCTTCGGGACCTGCATCGGCACCGTCACCTGCCAGCCGCCCATGGGCTTCGGCGCCTGCAGCGCGCGCACCCCGGCCGCCGAGACCTGCAACGGCCGCGACGACGACTGCGACGGCACCACCGACGAAGACCTCGCCGACGCGGTCTGCGGCGTCGGAGCCTGCGAGCGCCGCGTGCCCGCGTGCACCAACGGCCGCCCGAACACCTGCACCCCCGGCATGCCCGACCTCGAGGTCTGCAACCGCCTCGACGATAACTGCGACGGCCGCGTCGACGAGACGTTCAACCTGCAGACCGACCTCGCGAACTGCGGCACCTGCAACCGCACCTGCAGCTTCACCAACGCGGTGCCGAAGTGCGAGACGGGCAACTGCGCCATCGACCGCTGCATCGCCGGCTGGGTGAACCTCGACGGCGTGGTGGCCAACGGCTGCGAGCACCCCTGCACGCAAAGCAACAACGGCGTGGAGATCTGCGACGGCCTCGACAACAACTGCGACGGCCGCACTGACGAGGGCTTCGACCTCGTCACCGACCCGACCAACTGTGGCCAGTGCGGCCTCGTCTGCAACGTCTCGAACGGCAGCGTGAACTCCTACCGCTGCGTGGCCGGGCGCTGCGCGGTGGGCATGTGCGCCATGGGCCGCGGCGACTGCAACATGGCCTTCGCCGACGGCTGCGAAGAGAACCTCGTCAACTCGCTCGTGCACTGTGGCCAGTGCGGCATGGCCTGCGCGCCGGCGAACGCGACCGGGGTCTGCCAGATGGGCACCTGCCGCATCCAGACCTGCGCGCCCGGCTTCCGCGACTGCAACATGCAGGTGGGCGACGGCTGTGAGATCGACGGCAACACCGACCTGATGAACTGCGGCGTGTGCGGCCGCGTGTGCTCGGCAGCCAACGCGACGTCGGCGTGCACGGCGGGCGCGTGCACCTTCGTGTGCCAGGCGAACTGGTACGACGCGGACAACAACGCGGCGAACGGCTGCGAGTATGCCTGCGTGCGCACGAACAACGGCGTCGAGGCGTGCGACGGCATCGACAACGACTGCGACAACCGCGTCGACGAAGACTTCAACCTGATGACCGACCCGCTGCACTGCGGCATGTGCAACCGCGCCTGCACGGCGCCGCCATTCGCGATGTCGACGGCCTGCGGCGGCGGGAACTGCTCCATCACCGCGTGCGCCACAGGGCGGGGGAACTGCAACGGCACCTACGCCGACGGGTGCGAGGTGGACACCACCAGCACCGTGGCCCACTGCAGCGCGTGCGGGGCCGCGTGCTCGGCCCCCAACGTGCAGACCTACTCGTGCACCAACAGCAGTTGCGGCATCCAGCAGTGCGCCGCTGGCCGGGGCAACTGCAACGGCACCTACGCCGACGGCTGCGAAGTCGATACCAACACCTCGCTCACGCACTGTGGTGGCTGCGGCCTCGGCTGCGACCTGCCGAACGCGAACGAGACCTGTACGACGGGCAGCTGTCGCGTCACCACATGCCTCGGCGCCTTCCGCAACTGCAACGGCATGGACCCGGACGGCTGCGAGGTGAACTCGGCGACCGACCCGGCCAACTGCGGTGGTTGCGGCAACGCCTGCTCCGCGCCGGGTGCGACGGGCACCTGCGCCAACTCGATGTGCGGCTACGCCTGCCTGCCGAACCGGTGGGACCTCGACGGCCTGGCCTCGAACGGCTGCGAATACACCTGCACGCAGATGGGGTCCGACCTGCCGGACCTCGGGTTCCAGGACCTCGACTGCGACGGCATCGACGGCAACGCGAGCGCTGCCATCTTCGTGGACATCGTGACGGGCAACGACGGCAACGCAGGCACGCGCGCGGCCCCCAAGCGCACCATCACCAACGCCATCGCGGCGGCGGCGACCCGCACCCCGCGCTGGAGCGTCTTCGTCTCACGCACACCCGGCGCCACCGAGTACCTCGAGGCGCTGTCGATGACGGCCGGCGTCAGCGTGTACGGCGGCTACGACGCGGCGGCCGGGTGGACGCGGGCCCTCACCAACACCACGCGCGTGCGCAGCCCCACGACGGTTGGCGTGACGGCGAACGCCCTCAACCTCACGACCGAGATTCAACTGCTCCAGGTTCGCAACGCGAACGCGACGACGCGAGACGCGAGCGGCAATGGCAACAGCAGCATCGGCGTGCTCGTCACCAATGGCACGGCGCCGTTCTTCATCGTGGGGTGCGACGTGCAGTCGGGGACTGGCTTCAGCGGCGCTCCGGGCGCTTCCGGCTCCCCGGGCTCGCCTGGAGGCAATGGGAACCCGGCCAGCGGCCAGTCGTTCGGCACGGGTGGCACGTCGCCCTGCGGAGCCATCGGTGGGCGTGGCGGCAACGGCAGCGGTGGTGATGGGCCAGGCGGCAGCCTCGGTCCTTCGGGTGACCCGGGCACCCAGGTCTTTGGCGGTGGAACGGAGACAGCCGGCGGCAGCGGCGGCGCAAACGGAACGTGCACCACGTCATCCTCGTCGAACGGTGGCACGGCGCCGGCCTTCACGACGGGCGCGGGCACGGGCCCAGGTGGCGCACACGGCAACAGCCCGGCAGCGATGGGTGTCCTCACCGGAGGCGTCTTCACGCCGGCAGCGGGCAACATGGGACAGACGGTCGGCTCTTGCGGCGGGGGCGGAGGAGGTGGTGGTGGCGGGGGTGGGACGGCCCACGGGCACAACTTCGTCTGCGGGGACTGCGTTGACCACTGGGGTGGTGGTGGAGGTGGTGGCGGTGGCGGTGGGAGTGGCGGAACGCCAGGCAGCGGCGGTCGGGGTGGCGGCGGCAGCTTTGCGGTCGTCGCCTCCGCTTCCGCGGTCACGATCATCAGCTCAACTCTGTCCACGTCAGCGGGAGGCACCGGCGGCAACGGCGGTAGTGGTGGCGCGGGCGGCGACCCCGGGACAGGCGGCGCGGGTGCGGCAGGTCAGTCACACGGTGGCCAGTGCATTGGTGCTCCCACGCGCTCAGGCGGCAGTGGTGCCCGTGGCAGTGACGGCGGCCGCGGCGGTCAGGGTGGCGGCGGTACGGGCGCCCCCGGCGGCCCGTCCATCTGCGTGCTGTACAAGACGACAATGCCGACGACGATGGGAACGGTGAACTGCACCAACGTCGGCGGCGGCGCGGGCGGGACCGGTGGCAGCAACGGCACCACCCTCGCGCCCACGGGGCCCGTCGGCGCCACGGGCTACATCGTCGCTGCGAACTGACCAGCGGCGACTCCGGCGTACGCTCGATTCAGTGCGGGGCCCTCCCGCGAGCCGGGCTACGGCGTGAGGTCGTTCAGGACCGTCGCCAGCCCGTCGCCCGCCATCGCGTCGAGCAGGAAACGGGGCTCGTCGGCGCCGTTGTCGCCGAGCGGCGCGAGCGCACCCACCCGTGAGGCGAGCCACAGGAGCGCCGAGAGCAGCGGCGCGGGCGCGTTGATGAGCGACGCAAGGGCTCCGGGTGTCACCTCGAGCCCGCGCGCTCGCACGAGCGTGAACCCGGCGCGCCACGCGTCCACCACGGCGCGCGCCTCGGTCGACGACAGCCCCCGCTTCGTCGCGATGACGCCCGCGGCCATCAGCGGGCCCATCACCGCGGCGTGCGTGGCGAGCCACGCCTGCATGTCGTCGCACTCGACCGTCGGAATGCCGGCGGCGGTGAAGGTGGCTGCCCAGCCGTCGAGCCACGCCGGCCGGAAGTCAGGCAGCGCGCCGAGGGAGGTGATCTGCAACCGCGCGAGCGCGCGAGGCACCACCCGCGCCTCGAGCTTCCCGGCGCGGAGCGCGGCGACGATGGCAGGGAAGCCCCACGCGAAGCGCTCGCGACCGACAGCATCGCGCAGCGCCGGCACTCCGGTCCAGGCGTTGAACATGAACATGACGGGCGAGGCGGCGGCCCGCAGCGGAGGCAGCAGCGCGTCGACCTGCCACGGCCGCACAGGCACGAGGAGCAGGTCGGCCGGCGCCACCTCGTCGGCCACGTGCACCGGCGCACGTTCCCCCCGCGTCGTCACGATGGCGCCGTCGGCGCGCAGTTGACGCAGGCGCTCGCCCCGCGCGACGACCGTCACCTGGTGCCCGGCGCGTGAGAGGTACAGGGCGAGCGCGCTCCCGATGGCTCCGGCACCCACGACCGTCAGCGTCCTGGCCTGGCCGGGACTCAACACGACTCCCTGGCGCTGGCTGACATCGCTCCGATGCGGGGTGACTCGCCGCGACTCCACGGCGCCGGTGGACGTCGTCTGCTCGAGCCAACGTCACGCGAGAAGCCTGCGACGCGGCGTGGAGCACCCCTGACTGGCCCGGACTCGACGCGTCCCCAGGGCGACGTGCTGCGAGGAGAAGGCTCCGACGACCGGTGAAACATCCCCGCGCCGGCCGCCGGGCTTCGCCGCGAGGCTCCGTGAGGAGCACGTCCTCCCACGCACACTGTCCTCGCTGGGCGTGTGGTGAGGGGCGGACCGCGCAGCGTCCGCCGCGATGGGGTCAGGAGCCAACCGGCCGACGAGCTGCGAACGTCGCTTCCGACCAGCCACCTGGCGCGTGCGCCAGCGTCGGGGACTGCGGGAGCAGTTGTGCCGACGCGCCTGCACCCGCGCCGACGCCGGCGTCTGTCGCCGCACCCGCACGCTTCCTCGAGGCAGCCTCCGCGGGAGCGGGGCGCGGGTGTTCGGCCGGGCGGGACCCGGGCGACCAACCTCGACACCGCGCTCAGTACCCGGCCCAGATGAAGTCGAGCGTCGGCAGGAAGTTGTTGCTGCGCACGCGCACCCGGTCCGAGAACCCATCGGCGCCCTTCACCACCGCTGACTGGCCCTGGTCGTAGTTCGCCCAGAGGACGCCGACGGTGAGGCGGCTCTGCTTGAAGACGGCGATGTCGAGGCCAAGGTGGGCGGTGACGATGAGCTGCGACAGCGGCGCGATGGGGCCCACCGACGCGCCGTTCACCGTCAGGTTGCCCTGTGGCCCCGTGACGAAGAGGTTGGCTTCGCCGCGCAGGCGGAACGTCTCGCCGAGTGCCTGGTCGTAGGCGCCGCCGACGCGCGTGCAGAAGCCGGTGAGGGGCGCCGCGAGGAGAAGGTCCAGCGGGGCGAGGAACGAGTTGAGCGGCGCCGCGCTGTTGCGGCCGAGCGGAACGCGGAAGGCAGCGTCGGCCCGCGCCGTCCACACGCTGTGCTCGAGCACCGTGCCCGACACGAGCGCGCCCACACGGGGCACCAGCATCCACCCCACGTCGTTCGTGCTCGTCTCCCACGACGGGAAGAAGAAGCCCTTCATCAGACGCATCGCCAGGGTCGGCAACGACAGGCCCGCCTCGGCCGTCAGCCGCACCGGCCCCCCGAGGATGCGGAAGCGCGAGTTGACGTTCGGCGCGACGAAGAAGACGAGCGGGTTCGCCTCGAGCTCGACGCCATCGACGATGGCGAGGCGCAGTGGGTTGAAGATGCCGACGCTGTAGTCCCACTGCTTGCCGACGTCGGCGGTGTCGCGGGCCGGGCGCGGCGCGGCGAGCGCGAGCGACGAGACGAGGACGGTGAGGAGCGCGGGCTTCATCGGAGCTCCCAGGTGCCGACGACGGGCGCGTGGTCTGACAGGCGAATCGCGTCTTGCGTCACGCCGAACGGGCCGGGCCCTTGAATGACGTCGGTGTCGCGCCAGCCGTCGCTCCTTCGAATGAAGAGGTAGTCCAGCGTGCGGTTCCAGTTGCCCGGCACCATCTCGTCGTTCTTCGAGTCCGGGCCCAGCACCGAGTGCGTGAAGTAGCGCTGCTGCGCCGCCTCGCCCACGCCGTAGCGCGCCAGCGTGATGGACGGGTTGAAGTCGTCGTAGAAGCGCTTCATCACGCTCGGCGTGTACGGGGGCTGCGCGAACTCGGTGCCCTTCGACGAGGCGCGCTCGTCGAGAAACTCGGTGAGCCGCAGCTTGCCCGCGCAGCTCTCGGGTGTGCCCGCGTCGGCCCGCTCGTCGCACACCGGCGGCAGCTCGTTGAAGTCGCCGCCCATCAGCCACGGCAGCGTCTCGGCCTGCGCGAGCTCGTGCAGCTGGACGATCTGCTTCTGCTTGGTGCCGTCCTGGTCGTACGCCTCGGTGTGCACGCCGTAGATGGCGACGGTGCGGCCGTTGCCGATGTCCACCTCGGCGCGGGCGATGCCGCGGTGCAGGTAGAACGTCGCGGTCAGCACGTCCTGGTCGGTGCGGTCGGCCTGCCTGATGCGCTCGGCCTTCGTGATGGGGTAGCGGCTGTGTATGGCGTTGCCGAGGTTGATGCGGCCGACGCCCTCGCTGGGCACGTAGCGGGACTCCCAGGTCGCCGCGTACATCGCGTAGCGCAGGTTGGTGTTCTCGAGAAGGTACCGCACCATGTCCACGTAGGCCGAGCGCTTCGAGCCGACCTCGATCTCTTCGGTGATGAGCACGTCGGGGTCGTACTCGCGCACGAGCGCGGCGATCTTCGACAGGCAGTCCTCGACCTCGGTGGTGGACAGCTGCGTGCGGTCGCCCCAGAAGTCGAACCAGAAGTCGACGCGGCAGGCGCCGTACTTCACGTTCCACGCCATCACCTTCAGCGCGGCGGGGTTCTCGGGCGGGGCCGGGTGCTCGGCCTTCGCCTTGAAGCGGGGCACGTCTTCGCGGGTGTACTTCATCGGGTCGGCGATCCACTCACAGGCGGTGAGCGTGGCCGCGAGCGCCAGGACGACGGGTCGGAGTCGCATGCAGGCACCATGGCACCCGCGGCGGTGCTCGCAAGCGTGACGTGCGTCTCTCACGCCACGCCTCCGCTGAGGTAGAAGGAGCCGCGATGTTCAAGGCCTTCTTCGAGGCGCTCTTCCGGTCCTGGCTGAGCATCGTGGGCTCGGTGCTCACCACCGTGAGCGCGGGCGTGTTCCTCGTGCTCCTCGTGGTGGCCGAGCTGAACCCGGGCTTCGGCGGCGGCTACGGGGGCATCGTCGCCTTCCTCTTCCTGCCGCCCTTCTTCGTGCTGGGGCTCGTCCTCATCCCCCTCGGGCTCGCCAGGGCGCGCCGGCGCAAGGAGCCCGCCCGCGCGCCCGTCATCGACTTCAACCTGCCCCGCACGCGCGCGCTCGCGACGGTGGTGGGCGCGCTCACCGTCGTGAACGTCGGCGTGGTCGGCACCGCCACCTACAAGGGCGTGAGCACCATGGAGAGCCCCGAGTTCTGCGGCGGCGCCTGCCACTCGGTGATGCACCCGGAGTACGCGGCGTGGCAGCGTGGCCCGCACTCGAAGGTGGCGTGCACCAGGTGCCACGTTGGCTCTGGAGCAGAGTGGTTCGTGCGTGGCAAGGCGACCGGGGTGCGGCAGCTCGTGTCGGTGGCGCGCGGCACCTTCGAGCGGCCGATTCCCACGCCCGTCGAGAACCTGCGCCCTGCGAACGAGACCTGTGAGGGCTGCCACGCGCGCGACCGCATCATGCGCGACCGCCTCAAGGTGTTCGACCGCTTCGCCGAGGACGAGGGCAACACCTGGAAGAAGACGGTGCTGCTCAACAAGACGAAGGCGGTGCATTGGCACCTCGACGGCGCCGTGCGCTTCCGCAGCGACCGCCGGCGCCTCGTGGTGGCCGAGGTCGCGCGGCCCCTGCCCGACGGCGGCGTGAGGACGTGGCGCAACGAGGCCCTCGATGGCGGCGCCGCGCTGGAGGTGTTTCGCACCATGGACTGCACCGACTGCCACAACCGACCGGCGCACGCGTACCAGCGCCCGAAGGACGAGGTGGACCGCGCGCTGGCGAGCGGGGCCCTGGACCGGACGCTGCCCTTCGTCCGCCGTGAGGGCCTCAGGCTGCTCCTGAAGGACTGGCCGTCGTGGGACGCCGCGCGCGCCGGCATCGCCACCGAGCTGAAGGCCTTCTACGCGGCGGGCTACGCCGCCACCGTGACGCCTGGGCGCGCCGAGGCCGCGGCGACGACGCTCTTCGAGCTCTACCAGCGCAACGTCTTCCCCGAGATGAAGGTGGGCTGGAAGACGTACCCCGACTTCCGCGACCACGAGGACGACAGCGGTTGCTTCCGCTGCCACTCGAGCGACCTCGTGTCGGCGGACGGCGCGAAGATCCCCACCCGGTGCGAGGTCTGCCACGTCACCCTCGCGGAAGAAGAAGAGCAGCCTGAGATCCTCGACGCGCTGAGCGGAGAGTGATGAAGCTCTCGCCGCCCATGACGTCAGAGGCTCCGCTCCACCCGAAGTCCCCGATGAGGTCGCCGTTGAGAACCGCTCTCTCCCTGGTTGCCGCGCTCCTGCTCCTGGCCCCCGTCGCGCACGCCGACGCGAAGAAGGCCGAGCGCATGTGGAAGTCGAAGTGCCAGTCCTGCCACGGCAAGGACGGCAAGGGGCAGACGGACAAGGGCAAGAAGATGCAGGTGAAGGACCTCAGCGCCGCCGACTTTCAGGCGAAGGTGACGGACGACGAGCTGAAGAAGGCCATCAAGGACGGCACGAAGACCGAGAAGGACGGCGTGAAGAAGGAGATGGACTCCTACGCCGACCTCACGGACGAGCAGCTCGCCGACCTCATCGCTTACGTGCGGGCTCTGAAGCCGTAGCCGGGACTCCGGCGTCGGGCGCTGCGGTCGAGGCGCTGGGCGGCGGGTCCTGGTCCTGAATGGACGTGAGGAAAGCAAGCACGTCGCTGATGTCCTTCGACGTCAGCTCTGCCAGCACGCCGTTCATGGGGTGGCCCTCGGCGGCGCCCCGCTTGCCCTTCTTGAACTCGTCCACCTGGCGCAGCAGGTAGTCGGGGTACTGGCCGACGAGCATCGGCGCGTCGCGGCTCGCCCGGCCCCTGCCGTCCTTGCCGTGGCAGTCGGCGCACTCCTCGAGGTAGCGCGCCTTGCCCTTGTCGACGTCGCCCGCCACTCGCGGCACCACCAGCACACGCTCGGCCGCGAGCAGGCGCTCGAGCGCGGTCGCCGACTCGGGCAGCACCGGCATGCGCGAGGGCAGCTGAATCGACTCGACCCAGGCGGCCACGTCCTTCATGTCCCGCTCCGAGAGCTCGCGCGGCTCGGTGTACGGAATCATCGGCAGGTTGTACCTGGAGCGCGTCTGGAAGCCCTTGAGCGACTCGATGATGAAGGACGCGGGCTGCCCGGCGATGCGCGGGTACTCGCCGCCCTTGCCGCCTTCGCCGTTCGCCCCGTGGCACGCCGCGCAGGGCCCGTAGACGTCCTTCCCGTCGGCGAGGTTCTGCGCCCAGACAGCGGGGGCGAGCAGGAGGAGCGGCGCGGTAAGGCAGAGAAGACGCACGACGGCGCAGTGTTGGGCGTCGCCGGAAGACGTTCAAGCCCTTCATCGACCGCGTTGGCAGGGTCGTGCCATCGTCCACGCATGGTGCGTCGTGACGACTCAGAGCCGACGGACGGGCGACCGGCCGAGCAGGAGGCGGAGTCACGCTGCACTTCACCAGCGGGTGAAAGTCCCGCACGGGTAATCGCCGGAGAGCCCGGAAGCAGGCCACCACCTGAG
>JAEUJQ010000054.1 GCA_016793095.1 Myxococcaceae bacterium
CGAACCAGCCCTTGACAAGCCGGTTATCTGCCGCGAGCGAGTCCCGATGTTCAAGCCAGGGTCCTCATGCCGCACTCAAGTGATCGATCTTGCTGCGTTCTCGCACGCCATCGCGGTGCCAGATTGGGAACTGCACCCAAGTAGATTGCTTCCGGGGTGGTGACAAGCGCCCGGCCGGGAACCGTCTCGACGCCAGTTCCCGCATCGAACACTGATACTCGGAGGGCCTCGAACTGGCTGTTGAAACTCCAACCATACGTAATCCAGAATTCTCCCGGCGGCGTCGCGACCCACATTTGTGATGTTGGAAAGCGAGGCAGAGTGCCGACCGCCAACATGTCGCCCTGAGTGTTGAGTATTGCGTAGTATTGGTAATCCCAGGTAACGAGAAAGTGGTGCGCATGCGCGAAGATTTCGCCGTGCACGCCCGCCCCAACTGGCCGCGACGGAGAAACGTGAAGCCCTGCGTCGAACTCGGTCAGGACTCGGAGTGCGAGGCCGGTTGGAGTTCGCTCGAGAATGGCTGCACTGTCGGTCTCAGTTCCCACTACGTCGGTGATGGTGATCCCGCTGAGATCGATCCCGGTCGGACTGAACGCCCCACCGTCGAGGTCGACCCTGAAGAGACGCTGGCGGCCTTCATAGCCGTACAGTGGGCCTTCTTCTCGGGCCAGGGTCCAGAAGCGTCGGGCCCAGCCGAAGCCGTGCGGCCAGACGCTTGGTGTTGCTCGCAGCATGCGAACGAAACGAATGCTCGAAGGCACACCCGGCCGAAAGAGAACCGCCGCGGGTGCGTCGAGCATGAGACACTCGCTGAGACCGCAAGCCAGCTCACCGAGGCGCACATTGCCAAGGCTGACATGGGGGCCACCCGGAGAACTCACGAAGGCCGTCGAATTCATCGTCCACGACATGACCAGTCCTCCGTCAGCGTCATGTGCCCACTGACCCAGATTCACGGCAGTCGCGGCGGGTGAGAACTCAGTCGCGCCAGGCTCGATCCAGCTGCCGGTGGCACTCAGCCTGCGCTGAAGAACGGCAGGGGCGCTCAACCAGACGATCCGGAAGGCCCCCGTCTCCGGCACGATTCGGACGTCGCCCGTGCTGGTCCCGAGGGAGACTGCTGTCTGCGACGACGTCATGAGGTTGTAGAGGAGTACCTGCCGAGGGACTCCGAAGCTCCCACGGACAGCAATCGCAAGCACGTCGCCAGAGGTTGCGAAGTCCCCGGGGCCTCCTCCGCCGGGAAGGCTCAGGTACCGTGCAGCCCCAGTGGTGAGCCCCGCGTCTCCGACAGCGATGCTCGTCACCGACGCAAAGCCTGCATCGTTGGCCACCGACGACGCGAGAAGCCAGGCTCCTCTATGCGAGACGACCTTGTTGAGTTCGCCCACTCCGAGGACCGAGGGGGACCCGATGAGCCCCTGACCGTCGACCAGCGCCAAGGTGACCTCGGCTCCGGAGTGGCCCAACAGGATGGTTCGTGTCCCGTCGATGGGCACGGCCGTGAGTCTGTCAACAGAGGCGAAGTCGCTCGAGGTGGCGAATCCAACCGGCGCCAGACCGCCATCGTCCCAGAGCGTCGTGAAGTAGAAGCCCGAGCGAGGTCGGGCGGGCCAGAAAGCACAAAAGCTGTTCGCCCTGCCCACCACCGCTCCGCCAGCCTTCGTGAACGGAATGTCCTGCTCGGGAAACCACGCTTGCTGCGGTTGCGAGGCTTCGATCCCGAGTTCAGCGCGGTTGGCCGCGACCTGGTAGGCGGGCTCTGGGCTGCGTGTGCAGCCCGAGACGCCGAGGAAGAGGACCAGTACTCGCCTCACCTGTTTGAGCGAAGCACAGCAGCCGCATCGTCGGCCACCCCAACCAGCAGCCGCCCGGACCCAAGCGAAAACTCGTCACCCGCCCCATCCCGGAGGAAAACCCCAGTGGTGGATCGCACGCTCTCGGCCCCCGGGAAGCTCTTCCTCGCCGGCGAGTACGCCGTGCTCTGGGGCGGAGTCGCGCGCGTCGCCGCCGTCGGCCCCCGCGTTCGCGCGTACGTGCGTCGCCGCGCCGATCGCCGCGTCGAGTTGCTCCTCGCCGAGGGCCGCCTCTCAGGTGACACCACCCCGCTCGGCGCCCGGTGGCAGGCCACGCCGTCGCCCGCGTTCCACTTCGTCGCCCGCACCGTCGATCTCGCCCTGCGCGCCGTCGCCCAGGACAGCCCCGGCTTCTCCATCGCCTTCGAGCCGTCGCCCACCGCCGCTGGCCAGAAGCTCGGCTTCGGCTCCTCCGCGCGCGCCTGCGTGCTCGCCGCCGAGGCCTGCCGCACCGCCATGGGCGCTACCTTCGACGCCCTCAAGCTCGCGCTCGTCGCCCACGCCTCGGCCCAGCAGGGCAAGGGCAGCGGCGCCGACGTCGCGGCCTGCTTCGCCGGAGACGTCGTTCGCTACCGCCGCGCCGACGTCACCGCCCTCATCGACGCCGGGAACAAGGGCGGCTTCAGCGGCGCCCTCACCAGCTCGCCGCCCATCGACGTCTGGCGCGTCAACCCGCCACGCCTGCCCATGCTGTACGTCTTCTCCGGCGCCAGCGCCTCCACGCCCGGCCTCATCGCGGAGGTCGAGCGCGCGCTCGCCCCGAAGGACCGCGAGCGCTTCGTCCTCCAGAGCGACGCGCTCGGCCTGCAGCTCGAAGAGGCCCTCGCCCGCGGCGACTTCGCTGGCGCCCGCGCCGCCACCGAGGCCCTTCAGGCGCTCCTCTTCTCCCTCGGCCCCACGCGCACGCCAGGTCTCGAGCGCATCCTCCAGCTCGCCAGCGCCGCAGGGTGTGTCGCCAAGCAGTCCGGCGCCGGCGGGGGAGACGGCTGCCTCGTCTTCGCGCCCGACACCGCCGCCCGCGACGCGGCCCGCGAGTCCTTCACGGCGCGCGGCCTCTTCGCCTTTCCCGTCAGCACCGAGCCCGGCCTGCGCGGCGAGGTGCAGCCCGCGCTCGAGCTCGTCCGCTGGACCGACGCCGCCGCGTAGCCGTCAGAAGACGCCCGAGCGCTCCGCCAGCATCGCCTTCAGCAGCCCGTCGATGGTGTCGCGCACCTGATCGTTCAGCCGCTGCACGAGGGCCAGATCGCCCGCCGCCTCCGCCCCGCCTTCGACCTCCACCGGCGCCCCGAAGCGGATGAACCAGCGGGCGGGCAGGGGAGGCAGCGTCACCGGCAGGAACTCCACGCCGAACAGCCCGCCTGGCAGCTTGCCCAGCAGCGGCACCGACTCCTCCGCGCCCACAATCGCGACCGGCACGATCGGCACCCCCGCGCGCGCCGCGATCTTCACGTAGCCGCCACGCCCGAACCGCTGCAGGTGGTAGCGCTGGCCGAACGGCTTCGCGAGCCCCTGCAGCCCCTCGGGGAAGACGATGATCGGCGTGTCGTCGGCGAGCAACTGCAGCGCGTTCTCGGGGCTCGCCCGCACCGCGCCCAGGCGGTTCCACAGCACACCCACGCCCGGCGCGTAGAACACCTGATCCTCGAGCAGCCAGCGCGCGGGCTTCAGATCGGCCCGCTCCCGCTTGAGCGCGTGGTGCAGCAGCGGCCCGTCGATCGGCAGCGCGCCGGCGTGGTTCGCCACCAGCACGCACGCGCCGGGCGGCAACCGCTCGGCGCCCTCCACCCGCACCCGCCAGTACCGCTGGTACAACGCGTCGGCGAGCGGCTGCAGGCGCTCCACCAGGCCCTCATCACGGCCGTACGCATCGACCCGCGCGTCCTTCCCCGCGCGCCCCAGGAACGTGCGCAGCGCCGACGCCACGCCCTTCACCGAGGCGACCACCCCGTCACCCGAGAAGAGGCTCGGGCGCAGCTCCACGCGCCTCGCCCGTTCGCTCAGAGAACCCGCCGCGGGCGGGCTCGGCTCCGGCTCCACCGACTCGGGCGCCGCCGCGTGCGGCACGGGATCCGCCTGCACGCCGGGAGAGTGGGGGTGAGCGACCGCGACCGCGTCGAGCTCGGACGCGACCGGCGCTCCAGCGTGCGGCACGGGATCGACCACCACCGCCGGCGAGCCCGCGTGCGGCGTCACCGCTTGGATCGTCGTCGCCTGCGGCGCGGCCGCATGGGCGACGGGGTCGGCCACCACGAAGGGCGAGTGCGAGTGCCGCGCGGGCGCCCGGCCGAGGGTGAAGGCCTCAGGCGTGGCGTCGTGCGCGACCGGGTCGGCGCTGAGCCTCGGCGACCCGGCGTGCGGCGCAGGCTGCCTGCCGAGCTCCGTGCCCGTGGGCACCGCGGCGTGCGGCACCGGGTCGGCGACGACCGTCGGCGTGTTCGCGTGCGCCGCCGGCATCGGGCCGAGCGGCGTCGCCCGCGGGGTCTGCTCGTGGCGGATCGGCTCGGCCCCCCTGGGCTTCCCGCCGACGCGCTTCGTCGGGCGCACCGGCGGCGGCGGCGGCAGGGGCTTCGTCGGTGGCGTCACCACCTCGGGCGTCACCGGCCGACGGGCGGTCGCGTCCATCGGCGTGAGCACCGGCTTCGTCGCCGCCGGCACCCGCGGCGCAGCCCCTCGCTTGAACGGATCGTTCCCGAGCACTCGTTTCGCAGCCATGTCATCTCCGCATCGTCGCCATCGCCTCGTGTACAGGCAGGTGAGGCAAGAAGTGAAGCTCCCGCGCCGCCCGCGTCCCGTCCGCGAGCCAGGCGTAGCGGAAGAAGTCCATCAGCGCCCAGGGGCTGGCCGGGAGCCCGGCGGCCTCCATCGCGGCGATCGCCGAGCGGAGCAGCGGCCCCGGCAGTGGCACCGGCGTCGCCCCGGCCTGCTGGAGCAGCGCCGACACCGGCGCCACCCCCTCACCGACGATGTTGAAGACGCCCTTCGCGCGCGTGTGCAGCGCCAGGTGCAGCGCGCGGGCCGCGTCGTCCTCATGCACGACCTGCCACAGCGGATCGAACCCGAGCACCGTCGGCACCACCTTCGTGCGGACCAGCCGCGTGAAGGGGTTGTTCGAGCGCTCGCCGACGATCGGCGCGAAGCGCAGCGTCAGCACCTCGAGGTCGGAGAAGCGCTCGGCGAACTCGGCGACGGCGCGCTCGACCTCGATGCGATCGTTGACGAACCTGATGCCCGGCACCGGGTGGAGCGCGGAGGACTCGGGCAGGTACGCCGCCGCCTGGCGCCTTGCGCCGTACAAGGCCGTCAGCGAGGGCACGATCAGCCGGCCCACCCGGGCCTGGCCCGCCGCCGCCAGCACGTTCAGCGTGCCCAGCACTTCGAGCTCGTGCGCGAACGCCGCCCGGTGCACCCGCGAGTTCACGAACGCCAGGTGGAAGAGGGCGTCGACGCGCGTCGCGCCGAGGGCCCGCGAGAGCTCGACGTCCACCCCCGGGCGCAGCAGATCGACCCGCTCGAAGTGCACCGGCGCAGGCAGGCCGTCAGGGCGTGACACGTCGAAGACGACCAGCTCCTCGACGCGCTCGTCGTCGAGCAGCTTCGGCATCAGGAGCCGCCCGAGATCGCTCGACGCGCCAGTCAGCCCGACCCGTATGGTTCGCCCCGCCCGCATCGCCGAAGCCTGATACGACACCGCGCCGTCCGATGCCATGCGTCGCCAGAGCCTTCTCCTCGTCGTGCTGCTGATCGTCGCCAGGCCGGCGCTCGGCCACGACGCTGACGTCATCTACGCGCGCCTCGAGGACGCGCCGGGAGGCTTCGTGCAGATCGTCACCCTCACGAACGCGACCCTCTCGCAGCTCGCGCCGGTGGACGGCGACGGCGACGGGCTGCTGACCCAGGGCGATCTCGACGCCCGCGGCGCTGCCCTCGTCGCCGGCGTGTGGAACGACGTGCCCCTGTCGGCCGGTGGCGTTCCCTGCGCGCGCTCCGACGAGACGGCCCGCCTCGAGGACGGCTACGTGACGCTCACGGCGCGCTTCCGCTGCGGCGAGGGCGACCTGCGCCAGGACTTCAAGGTGCTGCGCGTGCTGCCCACCAACTACCGGGTGGTGCTGGGCAGCCAGCTCGAGGGTGAGCGCGGGCGCCGCTTCGCGCAGGGCGTCTTCACCGCGCTCGAGATCCCGAGGCCACGCCCGCCGTCCGTGTTCGATGGTGCGCGGCTGAGGTCGGGGGTGATCCGGGGCCTGGCCGACACGGGCGTCGCGGAGGGGCTCGCCGCGTTGCTGCTGTCGTTCATCACCGCCGGCGCGTTCCGACGTGGCGCGCTGCGGCTCGGCCTGCTCGTCGCGGGAGGGCTCGTGGTGCTCGGAGGACGGGGCGCTGAAGCCCTGGTGCCGTGGAGCCTTGGCCTGGGCGCGCTCGTGCTCGGCTTCGTGCGTGATCGGCCTGGCGTGCGCGCGCGGCTGCTCGACGCGACCTGCCTCGTGCTGGGGGGCGCGCTGGGGCTGCGGGCCACGATCCCCGTCGCCGCCGAGGGGCTGGGCTGGGTGACCGGCCTCGCGCTCGTCGCGGCGGTGACGTTCGCCGCCGGCGTGCCGCTGGGTCGACTGCTCGCGCGCCGGCCGCCGCTCTTCTTCGGCGCGCGCCTCGCCCTCGTCGCCCTCGCGCTCTTCTCCGCAGGCCTGCGGCTCACGTAACGCTTGCCAGCCTTCGCGCCTGACCCGACACTCCGAGGCGATGGCGAAGGAGTCCTACAACGATCTGATCTTCCAGCTCGGCGATCTCGCGCGCGAGCACCTGGCCGAGAAGCAGCCGCTGCCCAGGACGATGGCGGCGGTCTTCGAAGCCGAGGAGGTCCTCCTGGGGATTCGCGACGAGATCGCCGCGCTGGAAGGCGAGATGAACGAGGAAGACGGCGCGTACCAGGACTTCCTCGATCAGCAGGCGGCCGAGAAGGAAGAGCAGGACGCGATCACCAAGAAGTGGCGCCACGCGGTCGCCGGCGTCGAGAGCCGCAGCCGCGAGCTGCGCAAGTCGCTCTCGTCTCAGAAGGCCGCCTACCGCTACCAGAAGAACTCGCTCGCCCTCGCCGATCAGAAGCACAAGGAGCTCGAGCAGCGCGAAGGCCACGACATCCGCAAGATCGACACCAGCAAGGCCAACCTGAAGACCTTCCGCCTCAAGATGATGCGCTTTGGCCGCATGCTCGAGGACATGGAGATGGAGCTCAACCAGGTGCTCACGCCCCGGCCGGGGCAGGTCGGCGCCCAGGGCATCCTCGCGCACAAGCGCATCCTCGAGATGGAAGACGAGGCCGAGGAGCGCAAGGCCCAGCACGAGGACCGCATGAAGGAGCTCGACGAGGCGCTCGCCGGCAAAGAGGCCGAGGCCCAGGCCGCGGAGGAAGAGCTCGACGCCTGCCTCTTCGATCTCGGTGAAGAGGTGTACGGCGATCGCGTCGCGCACCCCGCGCTGAACCCGCTCTACCCCCGGCTCGACAAGGCCGGGTAGGCTCGGGGAGCGACGTCAGCCCGGTCTGATGCAGCCCACCGGTTGAACGAGTTCATGGTGAAGCTGGGGCAGATCGGGCGCGCTGAAGCCGTGCCGGCTGCGGCGAAACAAACTCCGCGGGGTTGCTTGACCCCGGCCGGTCTTCCCGCCTAGAGGCGCCCCACTGCCCGTCATGGAGACGAGTGGGACGACTCACGCCAGCCCCGCGTGTGCCTCGAGCAGTGTTCTCCGGGGTGCAGTACCCCAGCAGCGTCAGCAGCCTGGTCAGGACAACCACTTCATGCAGCAGAACGTGAATCAGCAGGGCTTTTCTCCCGAAGGTGATGAGGATTTCGCGGCGCTCTTCGAGGCCTCGCTCAAAGAGACCGGTGGCACCGGCCTCGTGAAGGAGGGCGAAGTCATCAAGGGCATCGTGGTGCGGGTCACCGGCGAGTTCGCCGTCGTGGACATCCGCTACAAGAGCGAGGGCCAGGTGCCCATCGCCGAGTTCACCAGCCCCAAGGGCGAGCTCACCGTCAAGCCCGGCGATTCCGTCGACGTGTACGTCGAGTCCCGCGAAAACGACACCGGCATGGTCGTCCTCTCCAAGGAGAAGGCCGACAAGATGCGCATCTGGGACGAGATCTCGAACGCCGTGAAGGGCGACGAGATCATCAAGGGCATCATCACCGGGCGCGTGAAGGGTGGCCTCCAGGTGGACATCGGGGTGAAGGCGTTCCTCCCCGGCTCGCAGGTCGACATCCGCCCCGTGCGGAACCTCGACCAGTACCTGGGCAAGGAGTTCGAGTTCAAGGTCATCAAGTTCAACCAGAAGCGCGGCAACATCGTGCTGTCGCGGCGCGTGCTCCTCGAGAAGCAGCGTGAGGAGCAGAAGAAGGAGACGCTGAAGAACCTGAAGGAAGGCGCGATCATGAAGGGCCAGGTGAAGAACCTGACCGACTACGGCGCCTTCATCGATCTCGGCGGCATCGACGGCCTGCTGCACATCACCGACATGTCGTGGGGCCGCGTCGGCCACCCGAGCGAGATGTTCAACGTCGGCGACGAGGTGCGCGTCGTCGTCCTCAAGTTCGATCCTTCGCAGGAGCGCGTCAGCCTCGGCCTCAAGCAGATCCAGGAAGACCCGTGGCACCGCGCCGACGAGAAGTACCCGGTCGGCACCCGCGTGCGCGGCAAGGTCGTCAGCCTCACCGACTACGGCGCCTTCGTCGAGCTCGAGCAGGGCGTCGAGGGCCTCGTGCACGTCAGCGAGATGACGTGGAACAAGCGCGTGAAGCACCCCTCGAAGATGATGGAGGTCGGCCGCGAGGTGGAAGCCGTCGTCCTCGACATCGACCCGAAGGCCAAGCGCATCGCGCTGGGCATGAAGCAGATCGAGGTCAACCCCTGGACGGCGCTCGAGGACAAGTACCCGATCGGCTCCGTCATCAAGGGCATCGTCCGCAACGTCACCGACTTCGGCATCTTCGTCGGCGTCGAGGAGGGCGTGGACGGCCTGGTGCACGTCTCGGACATCTCGTGGACCCAGCGCATCAAGCACCCGGGCGAGCTCTTCAAGAAGGGCGACGTCGTCGAGGCGGTGGTGCTCAACATCGACGTCGAGAACGAGCGCTTCTCCCTCGGCATCAAGCAGCTCAGCCAGGATCCGTGGGACACCCTGTCCGAGCGTTTGCCCGTCGGCAGCCGCGTGAAGGGCAAGGTCACCAAGGTGACGGACTTCGGCGGCTTCGTCGAGATCGAGCCGGGCATCGAGGGCCTCGTGCACGTCTCGGAGATCAAGGAGGAGCGCGTGGAGAACCCCCGCGACGCCCTCGCCGAGGGACAGGAAGTGGACGTGAAGATCATCGACATCAACACCTCCGACCGGAAGATCGCCCTGTCGATCAAGGCGCTCCTCCACGAGGGTGAGGATGACTACCGCGAGTACCTCAAGAAGCAGGCCGAGCAGGCCCGCTCGCGGCTCGGTGACGTCATGGCGGGCAAGCTGAAGAAGTAAGCCGCCCGTCGGGCAGTCCCCTCGAGGCCGGTGGCTCCACGAGTCGCCGGCCTCGTGCGTTTGTGTGGGAAGAGGTGCTGGTGCGGCGGATCCTGAACATCGCGGCGGCAGCCCTGCTGGTGCTGGTGGCGCCCCTCGCCGCCGTGCCGTCGTGGGACTTCCCACCGCCGCGCCCCTTCACCGGCTCGGCGTGGCGCAACCCCTACGAGGGCTGGCAGGGCGGCTTCAAGAAGGTGAACCTGCACGCCCACTCGCGCGCGTGGGGCGGCCTCACCAGCGGCGCGTCATCGGCCGCCGAGCTCGCCGAGGTGTACGCGGCGCAGGGCTTCGACGCGCTCGCCATCTCGAACTACTTCCAGCTCACGAAGCTCGAGCAACCGCCGCTCTCGCTCGTGCGCGGCTGGGAGCACGGCCTCAACCTCACCAAGGCCCACCGCCTGGTGCTGGGCACCGACGAGATCGTCCCCATCGACTTTCCGATCTCGACCCGGGCGACGCGCCAGTGGGTGTTGAACATGCTCGGCGGCACCGGCGCGCTCGTCGGCTTGAACCACCCGTCGTTGCGGGGCGGGCACGACTGCGAGGAGGTCGAGGCGCTTACCGGCTTCCAGCTCTTCGAGGTGCACAACGCCTACGCCACCAGCCACTTCGAGTGGGACTGTGCGCTCACGGCGGGGCGGCTCGCGTGGGCGATGGGCAACGACGACTCCCACTCGGCGGCGGCCGGCATCGGCATCGCCTGGAACATGGTGGGAGCGGAGACGGCAGCCGAGGGCCCGATCCTCTCGGCGTTGGGCTCGGGGCGCTCGTACGTCGTGCGTGGCGAGGGCGGGCGCATGGACGTCGAGGTGCAGAGGCTCTCCATCGAGGGAGACGGCGTCGTGCTCGTCCTGAGCGCTCCGGCCTCGAGCATCGAGTGGATCACCGACGGCGGGCAGCGTCGCCAGCTCGATCGCGACACGGCGTCGTCGCGCTTCGTGCCGGGCCCCGAGCACCACTACGTCCGCGCCGTGGTGCGCACGCCGATCACCGAGCTCGTGCTCAACCCCCTCGTCCGCGAGGGCGCCTGGAGCGCGCCCCGGGCCACCATCGCCTGGCCCCGTACCATCGGCTCGTGGGCGCTCTGGTTGGCTGCAGCGGTCTTCGTCGCGTGGCTGACGAGGCCCCGCCGCACGTTGAGCCTGGTGCCTCGCGAGCGCCGGGCGGCCTGAGCCGGAGGCGGTCGGGCCGGGCTCCACCCTTCGTCCGGTTGCTGACGCACGTCGCCTTTGTCTGCTCAAGTGCACGCGCCGCGAAACCCGCTGCCCCGAGCCGGTGTCAGGGGCCCTCTGGAGCCGCCATGAGATCCGTCACCCTCGCCGTCGTGTCGCTGTCCGTCCTCGTCGCCTGGCCGGCCGCGGCCTTCTGTGGCTTCTACGTGTCGGGCGGCGGCGCCGAGCTGTTCAACAACGCCACCCAGGTGGCCCTCATGCGCAGCGGCACCCGCACGGTGCTGTCGATGCAGAACGACTACCAGGGGCCGCCCGAAGACTTCGCCATGGTGATCCCGGTGCCCGTGGTGCTCAAGAAGGAGCAGGTGAAGACGCTCAAGAAGGCGATCTTCAGCAAGCTCGACACGCTCTCGGCGCCGCGGCTGGTGGAGTACTGGGAGCAGGACCCCTGCCCGAAGCCGCTGGCCGATGGGTACGGGTACGGCCTCGGCGGCGTGGGGACGCTCGGGGGCGGGCGGGGCTACGGCTCCATCAGCCTGGGCGGTGTCGGCCGCTCGACGGTGCGGGTCGAGGCCGAGTTCGACGTCGGCGAGTACGAGGTTGTGATCCTCTCGGCCGAAGACGCGCTCGGCCTCGAGCAGTGGCTCACCGAGAAGAGCTACAAGATCCCCCAGGGCGCCGCGCCGCTCTTCCGCCCCTACATCCAGCAGGGCATGAAGTTCTTCGTCGCGAAGGTGAACGTGAAGAAGGTCACCTTCGACAAGGCGGGCCACGCGGCGCTGTCTCCGCTGCGCTTCCACTACGACTCCGAGAAGTTCGAGCTGCCGGTGCGCCTGGGCCTCATCAACGCGAAGGACACGCAGGATCTGATCGTGCACGTGCTGGCGCGCGGGCAGCGCTACGAGGTGGCGAACGCGCCGAACGTCACCATCCCCACCAACATCGATCTCGTGCCCAGCGCGAAGAACGAGTTCGGCCCGTTCTACGCGTCGCTCTTCGATCGCACCCAGGCGAAGGAGAAGGGCAGCGTGGTGACCGAGTACGCCTGGGACGCGATGAGCTGCGACCCGTGCCCGACGCCGCCGCTCAACGACGCCGAGCTGACCGAGCTGGGCCTCGACGTGATCGATCCGTCCGAGGAGTACGTCGAGCCCGAGCTCGAGGTGAAGAACGCGGACAAGCTGGCGCCGCAGCAGAAGCAGCAGCTCGACGTGCTCCTCACCAACGCGAAGCGGCAGCTCAAGCTGCAGCACGATCGGCGCCGGCGGGGCAGCGGCTTCGTGGTGACGCGCCTGCACGCCCGGTACACGAAGGCGTCGCTGGGCGAGGATCTCGTCTTCCGCGCGGCGCCGCCCATCCAGGGTGGCCGCGAGTTCATGAAGGACGAGAGTGGCCTCGAGCGCGGCGCCACGCCCGGCCCCATGAACAACTTCCAGGCGCGCTACGCGGTGCGCTACCCATGGACGGGCCCGGTCGCCTGCAAGAACCCGCAGTGGGGCGTCTGGGGCGGCAAGCCCGGCAAGGACGAGGAGTACTCCGTCGGCGGGCGCGCGGCCGGCTCGGCCCTCAACACCGCCTTCGTCAAGCGCGACAAGCCCATCGAGAAGCTGATCGAGAGCCCCATCGCCGAGCTGGAGCTCAAGGCGAAGAAGGCCGGCGCCGGGCTGTCGAGCCGGGCGAAGAAGGTGGCGCTCCCCTGACGAAGGAACCCTGGCAGCAGCTCGAACGTCTCACCGCGCGTCGCGGGAGCCGCTACAGTCCGCGCCGCACACCCAAGGGGGTTCCCATGCGTCTCGCCGTCGCCTCGCTCATCACCGTCGCCCTGGGGGCCTCGACCCCTGCGCACGCCTTCTGCGGCTTCTACGTGGCCGGCGGCGGGGCCGAGCTGTTCAACAACGCCACGCAGGTCGTGCTCATGCGCAACGGCACCCGCACGGTGTTGTCGATGCAGAACAACTACCAGGGGCCGCCTGAAGACTTCGCGATGGTGATCCCGGTGCCGGTGGTGCTCCAGAAGGAGAACGTCAAGACGCTCGCCCGCAACGTCTTCGACAAGATCGACAAGCTCTCGGCCCCGCGCCTCGTGGAGTACTGGGAGCAGGACCCCTGCTACCAGCCCGACTACGAGAAGGCGAAGAAGAGCGAAGCGAAGATGGCGCCGCGGAGCATGGCCGCTCCAGCGCCCTCGGGCAGGATGGACTACGACGATCGCGTCACCATCGAGGCGCAGTTCGACGTGGGCGAGTACGAGATCGTGATCCTCTCGGCAGAGGACGCGATGGGGCTCGAGCGCTGGCTCGGCAAGAACGGCTACAACATTCCCAAAGGCGCTGAGCCGCTGTTCCGCCCCTACATCCAGCAGGGCATGAAGTTCTTCGTCGCCCGCGTGAACTCGAAGAAGGTGACGTTCGCCAACGGCATGGCGACGCTGTCGCCGCTGCGCTTCCACTACGACACCGAGAAGTTCGAGCTGCCGGTGCGCCTGGGGCTCATCAACGCGAAGGAGAAGCAGGATCTGATCGTGCACGTGCTCGCGCGGGGGCAGCGCTACGAGGTGGCCAACTTCCCGAACGTCACCATCCCCACCAACATCGATCTCGTGCCCTCGACGAAGAGCGAGTTCGGGCCGTTCTACGCGTCGCTCTTCGACAAGACGCAGGCGAAGGGGAAGGGCGCGGTGGTGACGGAGTACGCGTGGGACGCCAACACGTGTGATCCCTGCCCGACGCCGGCGCTGTCGATGAGCGATCTCACCGCCTTCGGCCTCGACGTGATCGACGGCGCGACCGCGGCCGCGGTGACGCCGAGCATCGAGGTGAAGAACCTGTCGGAGCTGCCGCAGCAGGAGCAGCAGTACGTCTCTCAGGCCGTCAACAACATCACCCAGCAGAGCCTCATGCGGCAGATGCGCAACGTGAACTGGCGCGGCTTCGTGGTGACGCGCCTGCACGCCCGCTACGACAAGAAGTCGCTCGGCGAAGATCTCGTCTTCCGGGCGGCGCCGCCCATCGCCGGAGGCCGCGAGTTCCTCACCGACGGCGTCAAGCTCGAGCAGGGCGCCGTGCCGTACGGCACCAACAACTTCCAGGGCCGCTACGCCATCCGCTACCCGTGGACGGGCGAGATCGCCTGCGCGAACCCGGTGCGCGGCCGCTGGGGCGGGAACCCGAACGGGGGCCGTGGTCGCCCCGAGCCGCTGCAGAACGCCGCCTTCGCCCCGCGCGGGAAGGAGCTGAGCAGCTTCGTCGAGAGCCCCGTCGCCGAGCTGGGCGTCAAGGGCAAGAAGACGGTCGCGGGCGTGCCGGTCAACGTGAAGTGAGGAGAGACTCCATGAGACTTCTGTTCGCAGCCGCGGCGGTGCTGGCCTCGACGACGGCCTCGGCCTTCTGTGGCTTCTACGTGGCGGGCGGCGGCGCCGAGCTCTTCAACAACGCCACCCAGGTGGTGCTCATGCGCAGCGGCACCCGCACGGTGTTGTCGATGCAGAACAACTACCAGGGCCCCGCCGAAGACTTCGCCATGGTGGTGCCGGTGCCGGTGGTGCTGCAGAAAGAGAACGTGAAGACGCTCAACAAGGCGATCTTCGACAAGGTGGACAAGCTGTCGGCGCCGCGGCTCGTCGAGTACTGGGAGCAGGACCCCTGCTACGTGCCGCCCGAGCCGAGGTACGACCGCCGCAGGGTCAAGAGCATGGCGAGGCCGATGGCCGAGCTCGAAGACGCCATGCCCGCCGAGCGTGACTACGGCGTGAAGATCGAGGCGAAGTTCGAGGTGGGCGAGTACGAGATCGTGATCCTCTCGGCGAAGGACGCGCTGGGCCTCGATCGCTACCTGCGCGACTCGAAGTACAAGATCCCCCAGGGCGCCGAGCCGTTGTTCCGCCCGTACATTCAGCAGGGCATGAAGTTCTTCGTGGCGAAGGTGAACGTGAAGAAGGTCACCTTCGTCGACGGGCAGGCGAAGCTGTCGCCGCTGCGCTTCCACTACGACTCCGAGAGGTTCGAGCTGCCCGTGCGCCTCGGCCTCATCAACGCGAAGGACAAGCAGGATCTGATCGTGCACATCCTCGCGCGCAACCAGCGCTTCGAGTCGGCCAACTACCCGAACGTCACCATCCCGACGAACATCGATCTCGTGCCGAGCACGAAGAGCGAGTTCGGCCCGTTCTACGCGTCGCTCTTCGACAAGACGCTCGCGAAGGCGCCGAAGGCCGTCGTCACCGAGTACTCGTGGGACTCGAGCACGTGTGATCCGTGCCCGATCCCCGCGCTCGACGAGACGGATCTCACGACGCTCGGGCTCGACGTGCTCGACTCGGGCAAGTTCGTGGCGCCGGAGATCGAGGTGAAGAACATGGACAAGCTCGATCCGCAGGATCAGCAGACGGTCACGTACTCCCTGAACCAGCTCCAGTCGCAGATCCGCCAGCGGCACAGCGGCGGGCAGGGCGCCTGGGGCTTCGTGCTGACGCGGCTCCATGCGCGCTACGACAAGAGCTCGCTCGGCGAAGATCTCGTGTTCAAGGCGGCGCCGGGCATCGCGGGCGGGCGCGAGTTCCTCACCAACGGCACCTCGCTCGAGCAGGGCGCGGTCGCGTCGGGCAACAACCAGTTCCAGGGCCGCTACGCCATTCGCTACCCGTGGACCGGGCCCATCGCCTGCAAGAACCCGGTGCGCGGCCGATGGGGCGCCAACCCGAACGGCGGCCAGGCGCCTCCGCTCGCGGCCCAGGACACGGCCTTCGCCCCGCGCGGGAAGGATCTCGCCACCTTCGCCGAGAGCCCGGTGTCGGAGCTGGGTGTGAGCGGGAAGAAGCAGCGCGCTGGTCAGCCGGCGAACCTGAAGAACTGAGCGCCATGATCCTGTCCCTCGTCGCCACGCTCCTCGCCGTCGAGCCGGTGCTCCCGGTCGATCAGTCGCCGTGGGCGCCAGGGCTGCTCTCGCAGGACGAGCGCGGGAAGCTGCCGTCTGCCAGCCTCGATGACGTGAAGGTCTGCGGGAGCTGTCACATGGACGTGGCGGCCCAGTGGCGCACCAGCGCGCACGCGCTCGCGTCCTTCACCAACCCCCTGTACCGCGTGTCCATCGAGCGGCTGCGGAAGGACCGGGGCTTCAAGGAGAGCCGCATGTGCGGCGCGTGCCACGATCTCGCGCTGCTCACCTCGGGCGGCCTCGATCAACCCGTCGCGCCCGGCGATCCCCGCGCGCACGCCGGCGTGAGCTGTACGAGCTGCCACAGCGCGGTGCACGCGACCCTCGACGGCAACGGCAGCCTCACGCTGCGCTCCGACGACGCCCTGCCCGAGCGGGTCGAGGACGCCACCGTCGAGAACCACAAGCAGCGCGTGGCCAACGCGCCCCTGCGCACCGCCGAGCTCTGCGGCGGCTGTCACCGCGCGTTCCTCTCGCAGGCGACCGGCAACGGCTCTGCGTTCTTCGGCATGGACGACTTCGGCGCCTGGCAGAGGTCAGCCTTCAACCACTCGCGCGCCGATCGACCCGATGACGTCAAGGCCCGGGACTGTCGCGGCTGCCACATGCCGAAGGAGCCCGCCGTGCTGGGCGACGTGGCGGCGAAGAAGGGGCAGATCGTCTCGCACCGCTTCCTGGGCTCGCACACGTCGTTGGCGGTGATGCGGGGTGACGACGAGACGAGGAAGCGCGTGGAGGACTTCCTCAGGGGCTCGGTGACGGTTGACCTCGCCGCGGCGCGCGTCGGTGGAGGGCCGTGGCTGCCCACGGCGTCGCACGCTTCGGTGAAGGGTGGCGACTCGCTGGAGATCGACGTGGTGGTCTTCAACGAGAAGGTGGGCCACCGGTTCCCCGGCAGCGTGCTGGACAACCAGGGCACCACCGTCGAGGTCGAGCTGCGGACGAGTGAGGGGCGGGTGCTGGCGCGCTCGACCGATCACCAGCTGCGCGCAGAGATCGTCGACCTCGAGGGCGAGCCGCTGCACGAGCGCGAGACGCACCGCTTCGTGGCGCCCGTCTGGAACCACACGGTCCCTGCCCGAGATGCCCGGGCAGCCCGCATCGCCTTCGAGATCCCGCCTGGGCTTCAGCCGCGTGACTTCCCGCTGTCGGTGCACGCAGCCGTCGTCCACCGCACGCGCCTGCCCGAGCTGCACACGCTGGCCTGTCAGGACGCCCGGACGCCGAACGGCGCGGCCTTCCTCGCGGCCGGCGAGCAGCTCACCGGTCACCGCATCGATCCGTGCGCCGAGGTGCCGAGCACGGTGATCTCCAGCGCCGTCGCGACGCTGCGTGGGCAGGGCAAGCCCACCTTCGACTCTGTCTGGCGTCGTGCGCTCGCCTTGTCGGTGTCGCTGCAGGAGTACCTCGGCGAAGCGGAGCAGGCGTTCCGGTTCGCGCGCGACGCCGCGAAGACGCGAGACGAGCGGGGCAGGGCGGCGTGGGGGCTCGCGGTGATCGCCGGGAAGCGCGGCCAGACCGACGAGGCGCTCCGGCTGCTGGCCTCGGCCGAGCAGCTGCTCGGGGAGCTGCCGTCGACGTGGCGGACCCGCGGCGACATCTACGCGCAGGTGTGGCGCTGGCCGCTCGCCGCCGAGGCCTACCGCCGCGCCGCCCAGCTCGCCCCCCAGGACGTCTCCGTCTGGCAGATGCTCGCCATGAGCGAGGCCAGCGCCGGTCGCTTCCCCCAGGCCCTCGAGGCCGCCCAGGCAGGCATCCGGCTGTACCCGCGCGACGCCGACTGCCTGCGCGTGCAGGCCCTCGCCCTGGCCCAGCTGGGCGCCCCGGAGCTCGTCCGCGAGAAGTCCCTCGCCGCCGCCCTCGAGTGGCGCCTGCCCGACGACGGGCCCGCCGCGAAGGGGAAGTGCAGCAAGCGCATCGTCGGCTGCGCCGAACGCCGCAACCCCGTGCCCCGCTTCACTGCCCTTCCGACCGGGCCCCTCGCCGCCACTCCCTGAGCGATCTCGCCGGGTTGCTGCATCTGCGAATGACGACCCGCTGAACGCCTGTGGAAACAGTGGCTTGTTGATTGTGCGTGTGCGAAAGGAGGCGCCACGCAGGGCCTTGACCCCTGCGGGCCGCGGCGAGATACAGCCGATCGGCGAACCCTCTTTCGGTGGAGACGAACATGGCTCGAGATGTGGTGATCGTTGGCGCGGCGCGGACCCCGGTTGGTGCGTTTCAGGGAGCGCTCTCGTCGCTCCGGGCGCCCGAGCTGGGAGCAGTGGCGATCAAGGCGGCGCTCGAGCGGGCGGGCGTGAAGGCCGAGCTGGTCGAGCAGATCTTCATGGGGCACGTGCTGCAGGCGGGCGTCGGGCAGGCGCCAGCGCGGCAGGCGGGTCGGCTCGCGGGCCTCCCTGACGGGACCCCGGCGGTCACGGTGCACAAGGTGTGCGGCTCGGGCCTGCAGGCGGTCGTCAACGCCTACCAGGTGATCGCGCTCGGCGAGGCGGACGTGGTGGTGGCCGGTGGCATGGAGTCGATGTCGAACGCGCCCTACCTCTCGCACCAGCTGCGCGGCGGCGCGCGCATGGGCCACGTCGAGTTCAAGGACTCGATGGTGTCCGACGGCCTCACCGACGCCTACGACAACGTGCACATGGGCCTCTGCGCCGAGCAGTGCGCGACCGAGATGAAGATCTCGCGCGCCGCGCAGGACGAGTTCGCCACCGAGTCCACCAACCGCGCGATCCGGGCGCAGAAGGAAGGGCTCTTCAAGGCGGAGATCGCCGGCGTGTCGGTGCCGCAGAAGAAGGGCGACCCGATCATGGTGCTCGAGGACGAGGGCCCGAAGAACGCGAAGCCCGACAAGATCCCCACGCTCAAGCCGGTCTTCAAGAAGGACGGCACGGTGACGGCGGCGAACGCGTCGTCGATCAACGACGGCGCCGCGGCGCTGGTGCTGATGAGCGCGGAGAAGGCGAAGGCGCTCAACCTGCCCGTGCTGGCGCGCATCGCCGGGCACGCGGCGGCGGCCCGCAAGCCCGTCGAGTTCACGATCGCGCCCACCGATGCGATCAACAAGCTGCTCCAGCGCACCGGCAAGACGGTCGCCGACGTCGAGACGTGGGAGATCAACGAGGCCTTCGCCGTCGTCTCGCTCGCGAACAACCAGCTGCTCAAGCTCGATCCGTCGAAGGTGAACATCCGCGGCGGCGCGGTGGCGCTCGGTCACCCGATCGGCGCCTCGGGCGCGCGCGTGCTGGTGACGCTGCTCCACACGATGAAGGATCACGGCTTCAAGCGCGGCGTGGCCTCGCTCTGCATCGGCGGCGGTGAGGGCATCGCGCTGATGGTCGAGCGCTGATTCTCTCAGCTCGACTCCGCCTGCGTCCGGCCTGCGCTCCTCGGCGGGCAGGTGGACGCAGGTGACGTTCGCCTCGTCGACTCCGCCCGAACTCCGGCTTCGTCTCGCGGTTTCTCAGCTCGACTCCGCCTGCGTCCGGCCTGCGCTCCTCGGCGGGCAGGTGGACGCAGGTGACGTTCGCCTCGTCGACTCCGCCCGGCCTCCGGCTGCGTCTCGCGGTCTCCCTGCTCGACTCCGCCTGCGCCCGGCCTGCGCTCCTCGCAGGTCGCGTTGGCCTCGATCAGGGCCGCTTCTTCGCCAGGCCGGCGATCAGATCGCGCACACCCCAGAAGATGCCGCCCGCGCCACAGAAGAGCAGGAAGCTCGAGATCTCCCACGCGAGCTCCCCGGCGTCGCGGCGCGACTGCCCCGCGAACGGCTCGCGCGTGGACACCCAGAACGCGTCCGCCCACGGCGCCAGCAGCACGCCGACCCCTCCGATCACCAGGCTCGCAGCAATCAGCGTCAGGCTGGACCACACCGTCGGCTCCCGTCGGCTCATGACGGTCATCAGACCCCAGCGTTTCCCCTGTTGTCATCGCCTGCGGCCTGCGGAAGAACCCGCCCCATGAACAAGGTCGTCGCTTCGGCCGACGAGGCCGTCAAAGACATCCCCGACAACTGCACCCTCATGTCCGGAGGCTTCGGCCTCTGTGGCAACCCCGAGAACCTGATCACCGCCATTCACAAGAAGGGCGTGAAGGGCATCACGATCATCTCGAACAACTGTGGCACCACCGATCTCGGGCTCGGCGTGCTGCTGAAGAACACGCAGGTGAAGAAGCTGGTCTCGTCCTACGTGGGCGAGAACAAGGAGTTCGAGCGCCAGTTCCTCTCGGGCGAGCTCGAGGTCGAGCTCAACCCCCAGGGCACTCTCGCCGAGCGCATTCGCGCGGGCGGCGCGGGCATCGGCGGCTTCTTCGTCCGCACCGGCGTCGGCACCGAGGTCGCGAAGGGCAAAGAGGTGCGCGTCATCGACGGCCACGAGTACGTGCTCGAGTCACCCCTCAAGGCCGACTACGCGATCGTGCGCGCCTGGAAGGCCGACGCCTGGGGCAACCTCGTCTTCCGCAAGACGGCGCGCAACTTCTCGCCGCTCATGGCCATGGCCGCGAAGATCACGATCGTCGAGGCCGAGCACCTCGTGCCCGTCGGCGACCTCGAGCCGGACCAGATCCACGTGCCGTCGGTCTACGTGAAGCGCGTGGTGCTCTCGCAGGGCCTCAACAAGTGGATCGAGCGGCGCACCGTGCGCCCGCGCACCTGACAGGACACTCCCATGCCATTGACCCGTGAACAGATCGCAAAGCGTGTGGCCCGGGAGCTGCGTGACGGCTTCTACGTCAACCTCGGCATCGGCCTGCCGACGCTGATCCCCAACTACATCCCCGCGGGGGTCGAGGTGGTGCTCCAGAGCGAGAACGGCATGCTCGGCACCGGGCCGTACCCGCTCGACGGCGACGAGGACCCCGATCTCATCAACGCCGGCAAGGAGACCGTCACCGCGCTGCCTGGCGCCGCGTACTTCGACTCCGCCGCGAGCTTCGCGATGATCCGCGGCGGCCACATCGATCTCGCGGTGCTCGGCGCCATGGAGATCTCGGAGTTCGGCGACCTCGCGAACTGGATGATCCCCGGCAAGATGGTGAAGGGCATGGGCGGCGCGATGGACCTCGCCGTCGGCGCGAAGCGCGTCATCGTCGCCATGGAGCACGCGACGAAAGAGGGCGGTCACAAGATCCTCAAGGAGTGCCGCCTGCCCCTCACCAGCAAGCGCTGCGTCAACGCCATCTGCACCGATCTCGCGTGGATGGACGTGACCGCCGAGGGCCTCGTGCTCACGGAGCTGGCGCCTGGCGAGACGGTGGAGTCGGTGCAGAAGCTCACCGGCCCCACGCTCAAGGTGGCGAAGGACCTCAAGACGATGGTGGTGTGAGTGGGCGCGCCGCGGCGCATCTCGACGTTCGAGGCGCTCCTCTCCGAGGTGCGGGCGGTCGCCGCCGAGGCGCCCGTCGGCTTCGGCGCGGCGATGGCGCACTGCGCCCAGTCGATCGACTGCTCCATCGACGGCTATCCGAAGCCCGCGGCCTGGCTCGTGCGCGCGGTGATCGGCCCGCGCGTGCTGAAGAAGTTCCTCGCCCAGGGCTTCATGCAGCACGACACGAAGGCTCCGGTGCCCGGCGTGCCTCCGCCTGAGCCGGGCCTCGCGTCAATGGCGGGGCTCGAGCGGCTCGAGGCCGCCATCGGCCGGTTCCGCGCTCACACCGGCCCCTTCGCGCCCCACTTCGCCTACGGAGCCGTCTCGAGGGACGCCTGGGAGGCGGTGCACTCGATGCACGTGGCCAATCACCTCGACGCCCTGCTCGTGTAAGGTGCGCGCACCATGGCAGACAAAGCCCCGAAGACGTCCGACAACAAGCCCACCCGCAAGGCCGAGCGCCTGCAGCACGAGCTGCTGGTGGCGTACCGAACGGTTGACGGGTTCATCACGGACTGGGCGGTGAACATCAGCCGTGGTGGCATCTTCATCAACACCCGCAACCCCCTCCCGGTGGGCAGCGTGGTGCGCCTCATCATCTCGTTGCCCGACGCGGCGTTCCCCTTCGATCTCACCGGCCGGGTGATCCGCGCGCAGCCCCACGATCCCCAGGCCGATCAGACCTCGGGCATGGGCATCGAGTTCATGGATGTTGACGACGAGAAGCGGGCGCGCCTCGAGCGCTTCGTCGATCGCCTGCGGGCCGAGCTGCCCGAGCCCGCGAAGAAGTGACGTTTGCGGCGGCTCGAGCTCACCATCACGAGGCTGTCGAAGTCGGGTGACGGCGTGGCCGAGGTCGGGGGCCGCGCCGTCTTCGTTCCGGGCACCGTCCCGGGTGATCGGGTGCTCGCCGAGGTCTTCGAGCAGGGCAAGGCCATGCGGGGCGAGGTGCTCGAGGTGCTGCAGCCCGGCGCGGGCCGACGGTCTGCGCTATGCCCGCTCGCTGAGCGCTGCGGTGGCTGCGACTGGATGCACCTGACCGAAGAGGTGCAGCACCAGCACAAGGAGCAGATCGTCGTCTCGGCCCTCGAGCACCTCGGCGGCGTGGCGCACGATCGCTACGAGCTGAAGCCCTTCGTGGCGTCGCCCATGCCGTACAACACGAGGCGGCGCGCGGTGCTGCACCCCGTCAAGGGGCGCCTGGGCTTCTTCGGTCGGCGCAGCCACACGCACGTCGAGGTCGAGCTCTGCCCTGCGCTCACGCCCCCGCTGGAGTCGATGCCCGGGGAGCTCGCCGACGCCTTCGGGAGCGCGCTCAAGGACGTCGATGAGGTCGCGCTGCTCGAGGTGGGCGGAGCGGTCGCGATCGCGCTCACCGCGAAGGGGGCCTTGCGGCCGAAGCACCGCGAGGTCGCGCACGCGCTGATCAGGGACGAGGCGGTCGCCGGCGTGGTCCTGGTGCCGGGCGCGGGCAAGGGCCCCTCGGAGCTGCTGGGTGAGCCGGTGCTCGAGGCGGGCGGCGTGCTCCACCGCCCCGACAGCTTCGCGCAGGCGAACGCCGACGTGAACGAGGACCTCGTCGCGCACGCGGTCGCAGAGCTCGAGGCCGGCCCGGACGACGCCGCGCTCGAGCTCTACGCGGGCAACGGGAACTTCACGTTCCCGCTCGCCGCCGCGGCCCGCTCGGTCCTCGCGGTCGAGTCCTCCACGGTGTCGCTCGCGCTGGCGCAACAGGCCGCGCGCAGACAAGGCTTCACCAACATCCGCTTCGTGCAGGGCGACTGTGAGAAGGCCGCCGCCGGGCTGGTGAAGGAGGGCAAGCGCTTCGAGCGCCTGCTCCTCGATCCCCCTCGCACGGGCGCGCCCGGCGTCGGCGACTGGGCGTCGAAGCTGCTCGTCTCGCGCGTGGTGTACGTGGCGTGTGACCCCGGCGCGCTCGCTCGGGACGCAGCCGAGCTGCTCGCGCAAGGCTTCGAGCCCGTCTCGGTGAGGCTCTTCGATCTCTTCCCTCAGACGCGCCACGTCGAGGTGGTGATGTCGTTCTCGCGCGGCGGGTGACGCGATGATGGAGACGCGCATCGTCGAGTTCGCCGAGGTGCTGCGCCAGAACGGCCTCAAGGTGGCCGTCACTGAGACGCGCGACGCCGTCGAGGCCGTGGGGCACGCGGGCCTCGACGACCCCGAGCTCTTCCGCGCGACGCTCGAGGCCACGCTCTGCAAGCGCGCAGCAGACGTCGAGACGTTCAACCGCGCCTTCACGCTCTTCTTCACCGGCGCGGTGAAGCTGCTCGAGCAGCTCGATCAGTCGCTGGCTGACCGCATTCGCGAAGAGGGGCTGCTCGAGGGCGACGAGCTCAAGATGATCGTGTGGATGCTCGAGCGCCTCGCGGGCCAGCTCTCGCCGCTCACCCAGGCGGTGCTCCAGGGGAACCGCGCCCAGCTCGCGAACCTCTTCCGGCAGGCGACGCTGCAGCTCGACTTCGCCCGCGTTCAGAACGCGCTCCAGACGGGCTTCTACAGCCGCCGCCTGTTGACCGGCGCGGGGTTCGAGCAGCTGCGCACCGACGTCGAGGCGATCAACGACGAGCTCACCGCGCGCGGCGTCTCGGCCCGGGGCGTGGAGATCGTCGGGCGGCAGCTGTCGAACGCGCTCCGACAGGTCGAGGAGGCGGCGCGCGCGGAAGCCGCCCGGCAGATCACCGCGCGGCTCAAGAAGGCGCAGGGTTCGGTCTCGGACAAGGCGCTGCACCTGCTCACCCGGCAGGAGATCGAGATCGCGCAGCGCGCCGTCCGCGCCCTCGCCGAGAAGCTGAAGGCGCGGCTCGTTCGCCGGCAGCGCTCGCGCAAGCGCGGCCAGCTGAACCCCCGGCGCACCCTGCGGAAGAACCTGTCGGCGGGCGGCGTGCCGATGGTGCCGCAGTTCCGCTCGCGGCGTCCCGCGCGGCCCGACGTCGTGGTGCTCTGCGACGTGTCGGACTCGGTGCGCGTCACCTCTCGCATGATGGTGCTCTTCACCTTCACGCTCCAGTCGCTCTTCGCCCGCGTGCGCAGCTTCATCTTCGTGTCCGAGCTCGGGGAGGTGACGAAGTTCTTCAAGGACGCGAAGCCCGAGGAGGCCATCGACGCCGCCACGCAGTCAGGGGTGATCTCGCTCGCGTCGAACTCCAACTATGGCCACGCGCTCGCCGAGTTCAACCGCGGGTACCTGGGCTCCGTCACGCGGCGGACGACGGTGTTGATCATCGGAGACGGCCGCAACAACCACAACCCGCCCAACGTCTGGGCGCTCGAGGACGTGAAGCGCAAGGCGAAGCGGGTGGTGTGGATCTGCACCGAGCCCCGGCAGAACTGGGGCTTCGGCGACTCGGAGATGCTGCGCTACGAGAAGGCCGTCTCGCAGGTGGTCACCGTGCAGTCGTTGTCCGACCTCGAGCGGATCGCCCAACAGCTCGTGCCCGTGTGATCTCGACTGACGAACCGTCGCGGTGCGCCTACCATCGCCGCCGTGACGCATCAGCGATCGAACGAGCGGAAGTCGGTCGGGTTGCTCGTCAAGCTCACCTATTCGGGGGTTGACGAGTTCGCCCAGCGCTACGCGACCAACCTCAGCGACGGCGGCATGTTCGTGCGGACGCGCGAGCCCAGGCCGGTCGGCACCGAGCTGCACTTCAAGGTCGAGATCGCCAGCGGCCTGCGGGTGCTGCAGGGCCTGGCCGTCGTCCGCTGGACCCGCGCCGTGGGTGATCCGTCGGGCCCGCCCGGAATGGGGCTCCAGTTCCGGTCGCTCGACGAGGCGAGCCGGGTCCTCGTCGCCCGCATGCTCCAGGGCAGCGCACCACCCGCCGCCGCGCCGCCGCCAGCCGCGCCAGACGATCCCTTTGGCCAGTTCGGGTCGGAGCCGCCCCGGCCGCCCTCCATCGCGCCAGTCCCTGCGTCCGCGATCGCGCCGCCCCCTCCGTCGATCGCGCCGGCGTTACCAGCCGCGGTGCCCAGTCCTCCGACCCCGGCTGCTGCCCCGGCGCTCCCGGAGATCGAGATCGATCTCGACGCGCTGATCGCGGGCGTGCCGCAGACCCCGGCCGAACCTCCGCCGCCGTTCGAGTCCACGCCATCGTCGGGCTTCGACATCGATCTCGATCTCGCCGCCGTGCCTGAGGAAGCGGTCCCCGAGGCGACCCCTGCCGCGCAGCCCACGGCAGTCGCCCCACCGACGCCGGTCGCGCAGGCGCAGGCCCCGGTCGCGCAGCCGCCGAGGGCAGCTACCCAGGTGCCGGCGCCGGTTGCGCATTCGCACACGCCAGTCGCGCAGCCGACCACCCCGATCGCGCAGCCGACCACGCCAGGCTCGAAGTCCTCCACGCCAATCGCGCAGCCGGCTGCGCCACCCGCGTCAGCCTCCCAGCCCCCGCCACCTCCGACGGCGCTGCCGGAGATCCGCCGTGGGCCCGCGGTCGCGCCTCCACAGGGCCCCCACGCGCCTGCCGTGCTGACGGAGGCCCGAGCGGAGCCCCCGCCGCCGCCGCCTCCTCCGCCGGGCGCGCGGACGGCGTTCCTGGTGGACGAGGGGCCTCCCGCCGAGACTGGCCCGGTGATCGGCATCGATCTCGGCACCACCAACTCGGCGTGCGCGATCCTCCGCAAGGGGCGCCCGACGATCCTCGACTCGAAAGACGGCTACAACACGATCCCCTCGATCGTGGCGCTCTCGAAGACCGGGGCGATCGAGGTCGGCCGCCGCGCGAAGACGCAGTTGGTGCTGAACCCGAAGCTGGCCGTGTTCGGCGCCAAGCGCCTCGTGGGCCGGGAGTTCGACAGCCCCACCGTCGCGCTGGTCCGCGAGCGGTCGCACTTCGAGATCGTTGCTGACGAGAAGAACCGCCCCGCCGTCCGACTCGGCCGGCACACCCTGAGCCTCGAGGAGGTGCAGGCGCTGGTGCTGAAGGAGTGCCGCGAGATGGCCGAGCACTCCCTCGGCACGAAGGTGTCGCGCGCGGTGGTGACGTGCCCGGCGTACTACTCCGAGGCGCAGCGCGAGGCCGTGCGCCGCGCCGGTCGCCTCGCAGGGCTCAAGGTCGAGCGGGTGTTGAACGAGCCGACGGCAGCGGCGCTCGCGTTCGGCATGAGCCGCGAGCTCTCCCGTACCGTGCTCGTCTACGATCTCGGCGGCGGCACCTTCGACGCCACCCTGCTCAAGATCGACAAGAGCGTCTTCGAAGTGCTCGCGACCGGCGGTGACGTCTTCCTCGGCGGGGTGGACTTCGACAACCAGCTCGTCGATCTGCTGATCGAGCGCTTCGAGCAGCAGCACGGCAGGCCGTTCCAGGGCAACGAGGTGGCGCTCGCGCGGGTCTCGGAGGCCGCCGAGAAGGCGAAGATGTCGCTGTCGGAGCAGACCTCGTACGAGGTCCACCTGCCGATGCTGGACATGGACCTGCGGGGCCAGTGGTTCGAGCTCAAGTGCACGGTGACGCGCGCCGAGCTCGAGAAGGTCTGTGGCGCGTTGATCGACCGCACCATTCACGCGGTGCAGGACGTGCTGCTCGACGCGAAGCTCAAGCCCTCCCAGGTCGATGACATTCTGCTCGTCGGCGGAATGAGCCGCATGCCCCTGGTGCGCGAGCGGCTGAAGGCGCTCTTCAAGAAGCCCGCCCACGCGTCGGTGAACGCCGACGAGGCCGTGGCGCTTGGCGCGGCCGTCTACTCCGGCTCGGTGGACAAGGTGTCGAGCCTCGTCCTCATCGACGTGGTGCCGATGACGGTCGGGCTCGGCAAGCCGGGCGGCGGGTTCCACCGGCTGATCGAGCGGAACACGCCGCTGCCGGTGACGAAGACGTTCGGCCTGTCCACCTTCAAGGACCACCAGACCGAGCTCGAGGTGCTGGTCTTCCAGGGCGAGGACAACAACGTCTCGGGCAACGAGTTCCTCGGCGCGGTGAAGATCGACGGGCTGCCGAAGGCGCCGAAGGGCGTCGTCCAGGTCGCGATCACCCTCACGCTCGACGCCGAGTGTGTGCTGCACGTCGAGGCGAAGGAGTTCAAGACGCGCAAGGCCGTGAAGGCCACCCTCGCCAGCCGCTACACCACCGCCGAGGTCGCGCAGCGCCTGGGCATCAGCGCCGAGAAGCAGGCCCAGGCCACCGAGCAGCGCGGCGCCGAGCTGACGCAGCGCGCGGGCGGCTTCTGGAGCCGGCTCAAGAGGGTCTTCACGAAGGCCTGAGCGCCGCCAGTCGGCCGACGAACGGCTCACCTGGGGCTGCGCGCGCCGAGCGTTCTCTTCAACTGCTCGGCCTCTGCCCGCGATCCGTACGAGGCAGGCCACGCGAGCAGCGCCTCGTCCACGAGAGAGCGCGCGCGGGCCGTGTTGCCGAGGGCCTTCGCGAGCAGGAACGCAGCGTCAGCCCGCTCGATGGACTTCGGCGACGCGAGCGCCAGGGACTGCTCGAGGAACCCTCGCGCGGCGCCCGCGTTGCCTTGCAGGAGGCGGGTCGCGCCCAGCCCGGTGAGGTTGCGCGCCAGCTCGGGGCTCGTCGCGCCCAGCACCTCCTTGCGGATCTCGAGCGCCCGCTGATCCGACACGAGCGCCGCGTCGAGGGCGCCGGCGCGGCGTTGCGCGGTCGCGAGGTTCGTGAGCGTGACGGCCACGGTCGCGGCCCTGGGGCCAGCAGTGGCCTCCTTGATCGCGAGGGCCCGCTCCAGCATGGCGAGCGCGTCTCTCGGGCGATCCGCGTCGAGCAGCACCGCGCCCAGGTTCGACAGCGACAGCGCGACCTTGGGGCTCTGCTCGCCGAAGGCCTTCTCGCGGATCGCGAGGGAGCGCTCGAGCCGGGTGACGGCCTGCGCGTGATCTCCGGCGTCATGCAGCGCGTTGGCGAGGTTGTTCAGCGTGTCCGAGACCGCCGGGTGATCGGGCGCCAGCACCTTCTCTTCGATGCCGAGCGCCCGCTCGAACTCGGCGATCGCGTCGTTCACCCGGCCGAGCGCGCGGAGCGAGATGCCGACGTTGTTGTGGCTGCGGGCCGCCATCGGCGATCCAGCGCCGAACACCGCCTCGCGCAGCGCCAACGCCTTCTGGTGAAGCGCGAGGGCCTCTTCGTGCCGGCCCTGTCGGCTGCGCAGCACGGCCTCGTTGTTCGCGAGCGACGCCTCGAGCTCACGGGGCGCGCCGTAGCGGTTGACGGCGACGCGCGCGTACCGGGCCCAGCGCTCGGCGTCGTCGACCGGCAGCGTGCTGGCTCCAGCGAAGCCCACGCGATCGACCCAGGCGCGCGCGACGAGCTCGTCGGACTGGTGCTGCTGCGCGAGGAGAATGGCGTCTTCGGCGAGCAGGTCGGCCTTCACGAAGTCGAGCTCCGCGGCCGACAGCCTCGCGGAGAGCCAGGTGGCCTCGGCCATCGCGTCGGTCGCCTCTTGCACGCGCGCCTGCTCCAGCACCTGCGCGATGCGCCCCCGGGCGTCCTTCAGCTTGCCGGCCTCGATCAGCGCCTTCACTCCGGCGAGCCCCTGACGCAGCTCGTCGCCCTCGACCGCGGTCTGCGCGACCGCTTGCTGATCGCAGGCGCCCAGGGGCGGCAACGACGAGGCGAGGGAGACGGCCCGCTCGACGACGTCCGCGTCGGCCTTTCGGAAGAGCTGCGCCGTGGCGTCGAAGTCGGCGAGCCGGCGGCTCAAGCAGACGATCGCCTGGCCGACCTGCTCATCGGCGCGCCCGTCGCTCGCCTCACACGCGGCGCGACGCCTCTCGACCCACCGCCGGCCCCACGCGTCCATCAGGCGCGCCGTCTCGCTCCAGGCAGAGCCGGCCCAGGGTCGATCGGTGCGCTCGAAGGCTGCCTTCGCCTCGGCCCGCGCCCGGTCGCCCCAGACGCCGGCCAGCCTCGACGAGAAGCCGGCGCACCGCTGCGCCTCCCGACGGGACAGGGCCACGACGATCACCAGCGCCGCCGTCGAGAGCGCGGCCACCAGCAGGGTGAGGAGCTGGCGGTTGCGCGACGTCTTCCGGCGCCCGAGCTGAATCAGCAGCGCCCGCAGCGTCTGGAAGCGCTCGTCGGGGTTGGCCCGGAGCGCCTTGAGGAGCAGGTGGTGAATGCGCCGGGGCACGCGCGTCGCGCGGGGAGGCGGGCGCACGCGGTTGGCCTGGATCTCCGCGGCGACCGCGGGGGCCGTCGTGCCCTCGAACGGTCGAGCGCCGTAGAGCGCCTCGTACAGCGCGATGGCGAAGCTGAACTCGTCGCTGCGGGGATCCGTCTTCTGGCCGAACATGGCCTCGGGCGACATGTACGCCGGCGTACCGAGCATGATGCCGGGCAGGGTGATGCGGCGGCGGATCGACCCGGTCGGCGTCTCGGCGGTGGGCGTGATGGGCTGCGGCGCCGGCTGCGAGCTCTCGTGCGCGTGCGCGAGGCCGAAGTCCATCACGCGGGCGCGCTCGTTCCTGCCGATCACCACGTTGTCGGGCTTGAAGTCCCGGTGGGTGACGCCGGCGTCGTGCGCCGCGGCCAGGCCCTCGCCCGCCTCGAGGAAGACCGAGAGGATCTCCTGCCAGGTGCGTGGCCGCTCCGCGAGCCACCGGGTGAGGGTCTGTCCTTCGACGAACTCCATCGCGAGGTAGACCTGCCCCTCGACGATGCCGACGTCATGCACGGTGACGACGTTCGGGTGGCCGATGCGCGCGAGCGCCTGCGCCTCCCGCATCAGGCGCAGCCGGAGCTCGTCAGCGATGCTGCTCGACTGGTGCTCGGCCTTGAGCAGCTTGAGCGCGACCTTGCGATCGAGCACCGGATCCCACGCGGCGACCACCTCGCCCATGCCGCCCTTGCCGAGCTGCTCGAGCACGACGTAGCGATCGAGGGCGGCGCCTTTCTCCAGCGCCGGCGCGGCGGCGGGAGCCGGCTCGGGGTGCTCGCCCGAGTGGTGCGTGGCCTCGAACGCGGGGTCGGTCACCGGCCCGCGCGCGGGTGTGAGCGTGTCCCCCAGCAGGGGATCGTCTTTGGGGTGCGAGTCCGCCACGGGTCCGGGTGTCGGCGACCGGGCTCGCCGACGCGGCCGTTCAACCATGAACGGTGGCGGCGCTCCACTCTCGATGCAGGCGCGCGGCCGCGTTACGGTCGCCCCGCCATGTCAGACGTCAAGACCCTGCGGCTGGCCTCCGCGCAGCTCACGGCCGAGTCCCTCGAGGCCTTCCTCACCTATCAACGCACGCTCCTCTCGGCGCTCGCTGCCAGCGGCGACGCCCAACACGCGACCTGGGCAGGCCGCTTCGCGTTCGCCCACGGAACGGCGCTGGCCGAGAGCGGCCTCGATGCGCTGACCCAGCAGCGGCTCAAGGTGCTGGTGAGCGAGTTCTGCGGAAAACGCTCGGCCTGGCTCACGGTGAAGCAGCGCGCCGCCGACGCCGAGGCCGCGGTCCACCAGGCGAAGGCGCATGGAAGACCCGTGCCTGAGAAAGAAGCGCTCATCCTCTCCCGGGCGAGCGCCGAGCTGCACCGCCTCGAAGACTTCTCGCCGTTCGCTGCCCGCTACGGGCCGGAGGCGCTCGAGCTGCTGCGCGGGCGCGATCTCGAGGTGGTGACGCTGCACCGCGAGCTGAGCCGCCTCGAAGGCTCTGGGGGCCACCTCCACCCGGGGTGATCGAGTCATCTTCAGCGGTTGACACGCTCGGCGAGGAGCGTCAGAAGCCCCGGCCGACATGACGACCAAGAAAGAGCTGAAGGAGCTGAGGGCGCCTGACGAGCTGCAGAAGATTGGCCAGCAGGCCGTGCCCTTCCTCGAGCAGCACGGGAAGAACATCGTGCTGGGCGTGCTGGCCTTCGTGGGCGTCGGCGGCGGCATCGCGCTCGTCGGGCACATTCAGAAGCGCAGCCTCGAGGCGTCGATGTACCAGTACGGCTCGGCCCTCAAGGTGCTCGACCGCGAGGTGAACGCGAACGCCACGAAGGCCGACGGCGTCCCCGAGGACGAGGTGCCCTTCAAGTCCGAGAAGGAGAAGGACGAGGCGATCATCGCGAAGCTCACCGCCTTTCGCAGCGACAACAAGGGCAAGAAGACCGCCGCCAACGCCGCGCTCCCCCTCGCCCAGGCGCTCTTGCGGCAGGGCAAGGCCAACGACGCGCTGCCCCTCGCCGAGGAGTTCCTCAAGGAGGCCGACCCGGCTGATCCGCTGCGCCCCGTCGCGCTCGAGACCCGTGGCTACGCCCTCGAGTCGGTCGGCAAGCTGGACGAGGCCGCGGCGGCCTTCGACAAGCTCGCTCAGGAGAACAAGAGCGACTTCATGAAGGGCATGGGGCTGTACCACTCGGCGCGGCTGCTCGAGAAGAAGGCCGATCTGAACGGCGCCATGAAGCGGTACGGTGAGGTCGCCGCCAGCGCGGCGGACTCGTCGGCGGCACGCCTCGCGAAGGAGCGCATGAGCCTGCTCGTCGCGAAGGGCGTGGCGATGCCCGAGTCCATGGCCGCCCCCGCGCCGGCTGCTGACGCCGGCAAGTGATCGCCGGCCGGACCCCGACGATGAGAACGGCGTTCCTCCTCACGCTCGTCGGCCTGTCCGCGTGCAAGGCCATTCCACTCTCCGACGATCCCACCAACCCGATCCGCGTGGCGCAGGTGAGCCCGCCGGCGCTGTGGGAGATCGACTGGTCGAAGGACCTCGTGAAGTCCCCGCTGCTCGAGTACCAGCCGCGCGAGACGGCGAAGCCGGCGATCGATCCCGACACCGAGCGCGTCATCGTCGCCACCCGCGACGGGATGATCCGGTGCCTCTCGCCCGTCGATGGGGCGGTGCTCTGGGAGAAGAAGACCAACGGGAAGTTCTTCTCGGGAGCGCAGGTCGCGCAGGGCGTCGCCTACGTGCCTGGCGGTGACGGGGTGCTGTACGCGATCCGCATCCTGTCGGGCGAGCTGGTCTGGGAGTTCAAGGCGAACGAGGAGCTGATCACCCCGCCCGTCATCGCCGAGGGCCGGGTGCTGGTGACGTCGTCGCAGGACACCCTGTTCGCCGTCGACGCGACGACGGGCAAGTGGGTCTGGCAGTACAAGCGCGACATGCCGCAGGGCTTCTCGGTGCGGGGCGCCTCCACGCCCACGGTGAGCGACGGGCTCGTCTTCGCGGGCTTCGCCGACGGCTTCCTGGTCGCGCTGGGCCTCGATGACGGCGTCGCGCGCTGGGAACGCAAGCTGACGATCTCGGGCGGGCAGCAGTTCAAGGACGTGGACTCGTCGCCGGTCGTGGACGAGGAGGGGCGCCTCTTCGCCGCGAGCTACAAGGACGGCGTCTTCTGCCTCGACGCGAAGACGGGTGACCTCAGGTGGACCACCTCGCGCGCCGGCATCACCTCGCTCATCCAGCGTGGGGAGGTGCTGTTCGCGACGGGCGACGGCACCTTGACGGCCTTCGACAGCCGTGGCGGCCGAGCGCTCTGGAGCCTCGACCTGTCCGATCGCACCCCGAAGGGGAAGACGAACAACGCGGGCCGCGCGCCCGTCATGACACGCGGCTACATCGTGGTGCCGACCTCGACCGCGCTCGCCTTCGTCGATCCGACCGTCGGCAAGGTGCGCACCGCCTGGAACCCGGGTCGGGGGATCTCGGCCACGCCGACCCGCTTCGTGTCCGCGAAGGGCGGGAACCGGCTGTACGTGCTGAGCAACCTGGGCACCCTCTACGCGCTCCAGCTGATCGGGAGCGGCGGGTGAAGCGCATCCGCGTGGTGGCCGGCCTCATCGCCGACCCGACCGATGCGACGCGCTTCCTCGTCCAGCAGCGCCTCCCGAACGCGAGCCGCGCCAACCTCTGGGAGTTCCCTGGCGGGAAGATCGAGCCCGGCGAGACCGAGGCCGAGGCGCTCGTGCGCGAGGGCAGGGAAGAGCTCGACGTCGAGCTGTCCGTCGGGCGGCGGCTGTGGGGCACGGTGCACGAGTACCCGGATCTGATCGTCGAGCTCGAGCTGCTGGTCGCCCACATCGTCACCGGCAGCCCGAAGGCGCTGGGCGCCCAGGCGATCCGCTTCGCCACGCCGCACGAGATGAAGGCGCTGCCGTTCTGCGAGGCCGACGTGCCGCTGCTCGACGCGCTGGCGACGGGCGCCGTGCCCACGCGATGAGCGGCTTCCTCGAGCGCACCTTCCAGTTGTCGAAGGGCGTCGGGCCGTACCGGGAGCGCGACCTCTGGGCGCGAGGCTACGAGACCTGGGCGCAGTTCGAGGCCGCCGCCGCGAAGGAGATCGTCATGTCGAAGACGATCGACGCGCAGACGCTCGAGCACATCGGGCTGGCGCGGGCGGCGCTCGCGAAGAACGATCTCGCCACCCTCGCGACGCTGGTGACGCCCAGGGAACACTGGCGCCTGTACCCGCACTTCGTCGAGCAGGCCGCGTTCTTCGACATCGAGGCCGACGGCGAGAACGTGCCGACGGTGGTGGGCGTGATGGACCGCGAGGGCGTCGCGTCGTTCCGGCGCGGCGTGTCGCTGCACGAGCTGCCTGCGCGGCTGGCGAAGAGCCCGATCTGGGTCACCTTCAACGGCGCGGTCTTCGACGTGCCGGTGCTCGAGAGCGCCTTCGAGGACGTGGAGTTCCCGACGCCGCTGGTGCACGTCGATCTGCGCTTCCTCGTGCGGCGCACGGGGCTCAAGGGCGGCCTCAAGGGCATCGAGGAGGAGCTCAAGCTGCACCGGCCACCGCACCTCAAGGGCGTGAAGGGCTTCGACGCGATCCGCCTCTGGCGCGAGTGGAACGATCGGCGCGACGTGGCCGCGCTGCGGATCCTGCTCGAGTACAACCTGTACGACGCGATCAACCTGCGCTCGGTGTTCGAGTGGTGTCAGTGGAAGCTGGCCGAGCAGTTCGCCTGGCAGCTCGAGCGGCGGCCGATCTTCGAGCGCGGCGACGTGCTGTACGACGTGAGCCGGCTGGTGCTCGGGGCGGGCTAGCGCTTCTTCTTCTTCTTCGACTTCTTCGAGGGCGCGCCGGGCTCGGGCTGCACCTCACCGCCGATGCGGAAGGGGAGCCGCAGCTCGGTGTATTCGGCGCCTCGCGCGTCGCGGAAGGTGTCCTTCGTCTCGCCGTCGAGGAGCAGCGCATAGCCCCGGCCTGTCTTGAGGGGCGTGAGGAAGCTGATCCGGTAGACGAAGCCGCCGTCGACGCTGGCCTCGTCGTCGCTCGGCACCACGGCGTCGGTCCAGTCCATGACGCGCACCCGAAGGTCGTCGAGCGGCTCCGCGAAGTGGAGCGTCACCGCCCGCACCTGGGGGAGCTCGGCGCCCGCGTCGAGGCCATCGAGGGTGAACGTGCCGGCGTCGACCGTGTCGAGGGTGATCGAGAACCGCAGCGGCTCGGGCCCGGCGTCCGGCGCGCCCGCGTCGATGGCCGCGTCGATGGCCGCGTCAGGCTCGGAACCGGGGCCGGCATCGGCGACGGGCGCTGGCGGCTTCGGGCAGCCGGCGAGCAACAAGAGCGACAGGCACAGGCGCTTCATCAGGATCCCCGGTCAGCAGCCACAGGCGAAGTCGTCGGCGGTCGGCGTGAGGCACTGCAGGCGGCAGCTGGGGCCGGGCGTGAAGGTGACGCGGCGGGTGGACGAGCAGTCGCGCTCGGGCACGTGCGCGTAGGCCTCGGGGCAGCCCGGGTCTACGGCGAGCCACAGTTGCTTCAGCTCGAGCAGGCGCGTGCCGCCATCGACGCCCAGCTCGGTCCAGCGGTAGCGCATGGTGGCGCAGCGTCGCGACGGCTCTCCCCCCAGCACCAGCTCGACGTCGTTGCCGGTGGCGAAGTCGGTCCTCGAGCCCGCGATGAGCGCGCCGGCGTCTTCGCGCCCCGGACCCCAGAAGGCGTTCAGCGACGAGCTCACCACGAGCCGGCCGCCGCTGGAGGTGCCCACGAAGAGGTTCCCGGTGGTGCCGGTGAAGCGGTGGGGCCGGCAGTCATCCTCCAGGGTCTCGAAGACCATCGGGCCGATCGCGCCTGTCGCGTCCTCGGCGACCGGCTGGCACGACGCGAGGATGAGGGCGGCCAGCAGGCGCTTCACGAGAACCCCTGAAAAGAACGAAGGGAACCGGCCTTTCGACCGATTCCCTTCAGTGCCCAGGAGAGGACTCGAACCTCCACGCCGTTTCCGGCACTAGACCCTGAATCTAGCGCGTCTACCAATTCCGCCACCTGGGCGAGGCGCGGGGCTTGTACGGGGGGAACCCCGGTGTGTCAACGACGACGACGAGCAGTCGCCGGCAGGCCTGACGAGCGCGCCGGAGCGACTGGCGCAGCCGGGTGATCAGCTGAACTTCGCCGGCGGCCACTTCCCCTCGGCCTCGAGCGCCTTCCGCTCGTCCGGGTTCTCGTCCATGTAGGCCTTGAGCGACTCCTCGGTGATCCACACCTCGACGTCCTCGCCGCCCACCTTCGCCTGACAGCCGAGCCGCGAGCTGGCGCGCACGTCGAACGCGAGATCGAGGCGATCCATCTCGAGGTCCTCCTGCTCCGAGAGCGAGTCGAGGCCCTTCTTCACCCAGACGTGGCAGGTGGAGCAGGCGCAGACGCCTCCGCACGAGTGGCCGACCTGCGCGTGGGCCTGCTCGGCGGCGTCGAGCAGCGACGTGCCCTCGGGCACCTCGACCGTGAGATCCTGCAGGGGCGAGAGGAAGTGGACGCGCGGCATACGTCAGAAGCTCTGAATGCTGTGGCCGACCGCTGCCTTCGCGATCGCGCGGTTCATGATGCGCTCGACGAAGGGCTTCGCCTGCTCGTCCAGCTCGTGAATGGCGTTCTTCAGCGCCGCGTGATCCGACGTCGTCTTCGAGAGCTCCTCGAGGGCGCTGACGCCCAGCTCGAAGCGCTTGCGCTCGTCGGCCGACAAGAGGTCGCCGTTCTCACCGAGCTGCTTCTTCGCGTCGATCAGCACCCGCGTCGCCTCGACCTGCTGCTCCACCAGCAGCCGCTGGTCGATGTCCTCTTCCGCGTGATCGATGGAGTCGAGCAACATCTGCTCGATCTCCTCGTCCGACAGGCCGTGCGTCGGCTTCACGGTGATCGCCTGTTCGACGCCGGTGGTCTGCTCCTTCGCCTTCACCGAGAGGATGCCGTCGGCGTCGATGGAGAACGTCACCTGCACGCGGCCCATGCCCGCGGGCATCGGTGGAATGCCCGACAGTCGGAAGCGCGCGAGCGAACGACAGTCCTTCACCAGCTCGCGCTCGCCCTGCACGACGTGGATGTCCATGCCGGTCTGCGCGTCCTGGAAGGTCGTGAAGACCTGCGCCTGCGCGATGGGAATGGCGCTGTTCCTCGGGATCACCTTCTCGGCGATGCCGCCCATCGTCTCGAGGCCGAGGGACAGCGGAATCACGTCGAGCAGCAGCACCTCGTCCTGGCGCTCGGCGTTGGTGAGCAGGTCGGCCTGAATCGCTGCGCCCAGCGCGACGACCTGGTCGGGGTCGATGTCGGCCAGGGGCGGCTTGCCGAACAACGCCTCCACGAACCGGCGCACCGCGGGCACCCGCGTCGAGCCTCCGACGAGCACCACGCCCTTCACGTCCGCCGCCGTGTGCCCCGAGTCCTTCAGCGCCCGCCGCACCGCTGCGCCCGTCTTCTGGAGCAGCGCATCGATCCACCCCTCGAAGGCCTCGCGGCTGATGCGCAGCGTCTGGCCGTCGAGCTCGAGCGTCGTCTCGGTGAGCTCGGTGAGCCGCTCCTTCGCCGCCCGGGCGAGCTGGAGCAGCAGCGCGATCTGCGAAGGGGAGGGCGCAGTGATGCCGAACGCCGTCAGCGCCTGCTGCACGATCGCGCGATCGAAGTCGTCGCCGCCGAGGGCCGAATCGCCGCCGACCGCCTTCACCTGAAACACGCCATCGACCAGCTCGAGGATCGAGATGTCGAAGGTGCCGCCGCCGAGATCGTAGACGGCGAAGGTCCCCTGAACGCCCTTGTCCAGGCCGTACGCCAGCGCGGCCGCGGTGGGCTCGTTCAAGAGGCGGAGCACCTCGAGGCCCGCGAGCCGTCCGGCGTCCTTCGTGGCCTGCCGCTGCGCGTCGTCGAAGTAGGCCGGCACGGTGATGACGGCCTGCTCCACCTTGCCCGCGAAGGCTGACTCGGCGCGCCGCTTGAGCGTGCGGAGGATCTCCCCGCTCACCTCGATGGGCGTCACGGGCTGTCCGCCCGCGACCTGGAAGCGCACGACGCCGGAGCCCTCCAGGAACTTGTACGCGCCGAGCTTCTTCGTCTCGACGTCGCCGAGCGACTTCCCCATGAAGCGCTTCACCGACTTGATGGTGTCGGTGGGGAACCGGGGCAGGAGCTCGACGGCGCGCCTGCCGACGATCACGCCGCCGTTCGACGCGTAGTGGACTACCGAGGGCAGCAGCAGCGCGTCACCCTCGTCCGCGGCCACACAGGTGGGCTTGCCCTGAATGACGGCCGCCACGAGAGAGTTCGTCGTGCCCAGATCGATGCCGACGACGTGCCCCTTCGGCTTGAGCGGATCGTGGATCTGCAGGAACCCCTTCACGACAGCGTCTCCTCTTCGAGCGACTCCACCTCTTCGACGAAGCGCGTGAAGTAGCGCACGCGACCGAGCTGGTGCGCTGCGCCCGCGAGATCGTCCTTCGCGAGCGCGGCCTTCGCGCGCTCGAGCGCCGCGCCCTTGTCACGCTCGATCTCGTCGGCCATGGCGCGGGCCTTCGCGACGTCGCGGGTCTTCTTCAGGGCCTCGAGCCGCTCGCGGCGCTCGATCACCTCTTCGAGGAACTCGAGCGGCATCTTCGCCTGGGCGGCGGAGGCCTCGTTGTCGAGATCGATCCCCCTGAGCTTGAGGACGTAGAACGCGCGGCGCACCGGGTCCTTGAGCACCTTGAAGGCGTCGTTGAGCGCGGTGGTGCGCTCCAGCGCGATCAGCCGGGTGTGAGCGTCTGCCTGAACGAAGCGATCGGGGTGGTACTCGAGCGACAGCTCGCGCAGCCTCTGCTCCAGCGCCTTGACGTCGAGCTCGAGCGTTGGCGTCAGGCCGAAGACCTCGAAGTGGTTCATGACGTCAGACCGAGAAGCTGTCGCCACACCCGCACGCGGCCTTCTCGTTCGGGTTCCTCAGCTTGAAGCCCGACGCCATGATCGTCTCTTCGAAGATCAGCTCGGTGCCCATCAAGTACAGGTAGCTCTTCGGATCGACGAAGACGCGCACGCCGTCGCGCTCGAAGACCTTGTCACGGGGCTTCGGCTCCTCCGCCCACTCCATGTGGTAGGCGAGGCCCGAGCAGCCACCGCCCTTCACGGCCATGCGGAGGCCGGCGTTGGGGGTGTTGCGATCGGTGAGGAGCTTCTTGAGCCGCACCACCGCGCTGTCGTCGATGCCGATGCCCTTGCCGCCCGGCTTCCCCGTCGGGAGCGCGTTCGGGTTGGGGGCGATGACGGTGGAGGCGGCCTCGGTCATGGCGTGCTCACGGTCGCGGAGGGAGCCGGCGCCGGCTTCTCGCCGAGGCGCTTCGCGCGCTTCTCCTGGAAGTCCTTGATGGCGGCCTTGATCGCGTCCTCGGCGAGCACCGAGCAGTGGATCTTCACCGGCGGCAGCGACAGCTCCTTCGCGATCTCCTTGTTGGTGATCTGCTGCGCGTCCTCCAGCGACTTGCCCTTCACCCACTCGGTGACGAGCGAGGACGAGGCGATCGCCGAGCCGCAGCCGAAGGTCTTGAACTTCGCGTCCTGAATCACGCCCTCGTCCGAGATCTTGAGCTGCAGCCGCATCACGTCGCCGCAGGCCGGCGCGCCGACCAGGCCGGTGCCGACGTTCGGATCTTCCTTGTCGAGCGTGCCGACGTTCTGGGGGTTCTCGTAGTGCTCGATGACCTTGGTGCTGTACGCCATGGGTTCTCCTCGGGGGTCGGTGGGTCAGTGGGCGGTCCAGGCGATCGACTTCAGATCGACGCCTTCTTTCGCCATCTCGTACAAGGGCGACATGTCGCGCAGCTTCTTCACGGCGCGGGTGACGAGGTCGATCACGTAATCGACCTCTTCCTGCGTGGTGAAGCGCCCCAGCCCGAAGCGGATCGACGAGTGCGCCATGTCTTCGTCGACGCCCAGGGCGCGCAGCACGTAGCTGGGCTCGAGGGACGCCGAGGTGCACGCCGAGCCTGAGCTCACCGCGACGTCCTTGATGGCCATCATCATCGCCTCGCCCTCGACGTAGGCGAACGAGACGTTGAGGTTGCCGGGCAACCGGTGCTCCACGGAGCCGTTCACCGTCAGGAGATCGAGGTTCTTCGACAGGCCGGCCCAGAGGCGATCTCGCAGCGCCGCGACGCGGCTCGCCTCGGTGGCCAGCTCGCTCTTCGCGATCTCGGCGGCGGCTCCGAAGCCCACGATGCCGGCGACGTTGAGCGTGCCCGAGCGCATGCCCCGCTCATGACCGCCGCCGTCGATCTGCGCGCCGAGGCGAACGCGTGGCTTGCGGCGCACGTACAGCGCGCCGACGCCCTTGGGCCCGTACATCTTGTGCGCGGTGAGCGAGACGAGGTCGGCCTTCACCGCCTCGACGTCGAACGGGATCTTGCCGATGCCCTGCACCGCGTCGGTGTGGAAGAGCACGCCCTTCTCCCGGCAGATCTTCCCGATCTCGGCGAGGGGCTGGACGACGCCGATCTCGTTGTTGGCGAACATGATGCTGACGAGGATCGTCTTGTCGGTGATCGCCGCGCGCAGCTGGTCGAGATCGACGAGCCCGTCCTTCTTCGGGGCCAGGTAGGTGACGCGGGCGCCGACGCGGGTCTTGTCGATCCACCGCTTCAGCACCTCGTCCTTCTCGAGCTCGTGCTTGATCTCCAGCGTCGCGAGCTCCTCGGCCGCGACGTCGCGCCCGGTGAGCTCCATGAGCCGCTGCAGCTTCAGCTCGTCGAGGCGATCGAGGCGCTGCCGCTCGAGCCGCTTGCAGGTGTCGAGCACGGCCTTGTGCTCGGTGGACATCGTGACGATGTGGTCGCCCTTGTCCTTGTAGAACTCCACCACGCCCTTGATGGCGAGGTTGTTCGACTCGGTCGCGCCGGAGGTGAAGACGAGCTCCTTGTCCGACGCGCCGATGAGCGCCGCCACCTGCTTGCGGGCCTTCTCGACCGCCGCCTCGGCCTTCCACCCGAAGGCGTGATTGCGCGAAGCCGCGTTGCCGAAGTCGTCGGTGAAGTACGGCTTCATTGCCTCCAACACGCGCGGGTCCATCGGCGTGGTGGAGTGGTAATCCATGAAGATCGGCAGCTTCATCTTGAGAGTCGCTTTCAAAATGGACCAGCCAGGTCCAGAATCACGGTTTTGTCGTAGCGGCGGAGATGTGGACCCGTCAAGTCCACATTGACCTCCGTCACGGTCTCTCAAGAACGTCAGGGTGTTGCGCCGCCGCTTCGGACTGGTCGCGGTGTTCCGTGCTGGGGCGCGCTGAACTGGCCCACCCGTCCGCCCCCCCTCGGGTTTGAAGGGGTTTGGACCGCGGCACGGGTGTCGCTCAGGCCCAGCCCCGTCCCACCCTCATCACGGAGCGCCCATGTCCCGCCCACCCAACGCGAAGGATCTGCCCTCGGTCGTTGTCTCCGAGGTCGAGCCCACCCGGTACACGCAGGGCTGGCGCCGCGGGAAGCCCGAGGAGGACCCCGACAAGCTCAAGCGCTGGGGCGTCATCTCGGCGCGGCCGAGCGAGTTCCTGATCCGCATGCGCGGCGGTGACGTGATCACGAGCGGGCAGGGCGCCACCGTCTTCAAGTGGCCGTGGGACTCGGTGGCGATCGTCCCCACCACCGTGCAGCGGCTCACCTTCACGGCCGATCAGATCACCATGGAGAAGGTCGGCGTGAAGGTGACGGGCATCGTCGTCTACCGCATCGCCGAGCCGCTCATCGCGTTCCGCATGCTGAACTTCAGCTTCCCCGAGCGCGCCCAGGAGAAGCTGGCGCTGATGATGGAGGAGATGTGCATCGGCGCGACCCGGCGCCTGGTGGCGAACCTCACCCTCGAGGAGTGCCTTACCCGCCGGAAGGACGCGCTCGCCTCGGAGCTGGTGCGCGAGGTCGCGCCGGTCGTCTCGGGCAACGGACAGCTCGAAGACTCGACCAACCGCGGCTGGGGCGTGATCGTCGACACCATCGAGATCCAGGACGTGCGCGTCACCTCGCAGCAGGTGTTCGCGAACATGCAGGCGCGGTTCCGCCAGGAGCAGGAGCGGGTGGCCCGCGAGGCCGAGCTGGTGAAGCAGCGGTCGATCAAGCTCAACGAGGCGTCCACCGAGCAGGAGGTCGAGCTCTCGCGCGTCGCCGCGCAGACCGAGATCCGCCGCAAGAAGCAGGTCGCCGAGGAGGACGCGCGGCTCGAGAAGATCCACGGTGACGCGCGGGTCGAGGAGCAGCGCCTCGCGCAGGAGCGACTCAACCGCGCCAACCAGGTCGCCGCCGAGCGCGAGTTCCAGCTCGCGAAGATCCACGCGGAGCAGGAGGTGCGGCAGCGCAAGCAGCTCGCTGACGAGGCCGCCGCCCTCGAGGCCGCCCAGGCCCAGGCCCGGCTCGCCGAGGCCAGGGTGGCCGCCGAGGAGAAGCTCGCGCTCGACAAGCAGCTCGCCGACGCCCGCCTGCAGCAGGAGCGCCTGCGCAACGAGGTCGAGGTCGCGCGCCTCGAGGCAGAAGCGGAGCAGGCCCGCCACTCGGCGCGGGTCGCCGAGGAGCAGCAGCAGGCCGAGCTCATGCGCTCACGCTCGGACGTCGCCGAAGCGAAGCGCCAGCTCGCCGAGATCGAGGCGAAGACGGTCGAGCTCGAGGTCAAGAAGCAGGAGCTCCTGTCGAAGCTCGAGCTCGATCGCGCCGCGCGCTTCAAGGAGATCGAGAACACCCTGTCGCCCGAAGCCATTCAGCTCGCCATCGCGCACAAGCTGCCGGAGCTCGCCCAGGCCTTCCAGCAGAAGATGGGCGAGGTGCACGTCACCGCCGTCGATGGCGCCAACCCGTTCGGGTACATCGCTGCGGCCGTCGAGGGCGTCATGGGGCTCGCCCGCAGCGCCGGCCTCGAGCTGCCGAAGAAACCCACGGACTCGTGAATCTCCCTGAAACCCCCGGGCCTCTGATTACATAGGGACCCGGTATGGGACGACTTCAGGTTCTTGGCATCGCGGTGTTGGCGGCGGTCGGCCTGGCGGTCGTGCCCGAGCTCTTGCCGACCGGACCCTCGAACACCCTCGATCCGACGAAGCTGCTCGAGTCTGGCCAGTGGATGATCGCCGCCGGGCTCGTCTTCGCCGGCGGCCTGCTGACGTCGCTGACGCCGTGTGTCTACCCGCTGATCCCGATCACCGTCGGAGTCTTCGGGGCCCGGCAGGCCTCGAGCCGCGGGCGCGCCTTCGTCCTCACCAGTGCGTACGTGAACGGCATGGGCCTCGTCTTCGCCATCCTCGGCGTGGTGGCGGGCATGACGGGCAAGGCCTTCGGCTCGGCCCTCGGTAACCCGTGGGTCGTCACCGGCCTCGCGCTCTTCATGCTGGTGCTCGCGTCGTCGATGTTCGGCGCCTTCGAGCTCGCCCTGCCGTCGGGGCTGGCGCTCAAGTTGAACAACGTGGGCGGCGGAGGCCTCCTCGGCGCGCTGCTCATGGGCTCGGTGGCGGGGTTCCTCGCGGCGCCCTGCACCGGCCCGACGCTCGCGGGACTCCTGGCGTGGATCTCGAAGACGCAGGATCCGACGCTCGGTGGGCTGCTGCTCTACGTCTACGCCCTCGGCATCGGCGTGCCCTTCTTCATCATCGGCGTCTTCACGGTGCGGCTGCCCAAGGGCGGCGTGTGGATGGAGTGGGTGAAGAGCATCTTCGGCGTCGCGCTGCTGGCCCTCGCCGCCTCCTACCTGCGCGACGCGTTCCCCTCGATCCGGACGGCGCTCGAAGGCCTCGGCATCGCGACGGGCAAGGCCTTCGGCATCGGGATCGCCTCGGTGCTCGCCTTCGTCGGCGTGCTGCTGGGCGCGATCCACCTGTCCTTCAAGGAGAAGGGCGAGTGGCCGCTCAAGGCCGTCGGCGTCACCGCCGTGGTGATGGCGTTCCTGCTGCGCATGTCGGCCGGCGCCGCGCCCGAGCCGGTGAAGGTCGATCCCCAGCTCGCCGACCAGCGCGCCCTGATCGAGCGGGAGATCGCCGAGCTCGATCGGCAGCTCGGCCTCGAGACTGACCAGGAGAAGAAGAACGTGCTCGCCGCCCGGCTGGCCAGCGCGCGCGACGGCCTCGCGAAGCTCAGCGGCGATCAGGTCGAGTTCGAGTGGGGGCTGGTCTTCAAAGCCGAAGAGTCGAAGTCGGCGGACCCGTTCGACGCCGCGCTCGCGAAGGCCAGGGCGGACTGCAAGCCGGTGATGATCGACTTCTTCGCTGACTGGTGCGCCGCCTGTAAGGAGCTCGACCAGCACACCTACGTCGCGAAGGAGGTCGCGCACGAGGCCCACCGCTTCGTCACCATCAAGGTCGACGCGACCAACGATCACGAGGTGACGGACAAGCTGTACGAGAAGTTCGGCGTGCGCGGCCTGCCGACGGTCGCCTTCGTCAGCCCCACCGGCGAGGTGCTCGACAAGCCCCGCGTCACCGGGTTCATGAAGCCGAAGGAGTTCCTCTCCGAGATGCAGAAGGTCGCGGTCGCGACATGCACGGCCTCGCCCTGATCCTGGCGCTCGCCGCCGACGCCGGGGTGGCGCCGCGCGACGAGGTCCTCACGCTCGTGCAGAAGCAGGTGGCGGCGTGGAACCGGGGCGATCTCGACGGCTTCTGCGCGGTGTACGCCGATGACGCCGTCTTCGTGACGCCTCCACGCGCCGCGCAGGCCGACGCGGGCGTGAGCGCCTCTGACGGGGTGACGCGCGGCCGCGCCGAGGTGCTCGCCCGCTACAAGAAGCGGTACCCGGACGGGAAGGCGATGGGCCAGCTCGCGATCGAGCCGTGGGACGTGCGCGAGACGAGGGACACGGTGTCGATCTCGGCGAAGTGGACGCTGCGGTACCCGGACAAGCCGGCGCTCAGCGGCAACACGGTGATCGTCCTCCTGCGCGGCGCCGGCGGCTGGCGCATCGTGCACGACGCGTCGATGTGAGCCGCAGGACGTGTCGAGCTGCGCCCCACGAGCGTCGAGGGAGCCCCACGAGCGTCGAGGGAGCCCCACGAGCGTCGAGGGAGCCGCACGAGCGTCGAGGGACCCTCACGAGCGTCGAGGGACCCCACGAGCGTCGAGGGGAGCCCACGATGCGCCGAGGTGAGCCGCACGACGCGCCGATGCGAGGCCGCAGGACGTGTCGAGGTGAGCCGCACGACGGCGCCCCCTGGCCGCGCGAGCCGGCGAGGGCGGAGGACCGCGCCACCGTGCCTCAACCCTCGAGCAGCGCGCCGAGGGTCGCGCCGCGACCGCAGGTGGAATACGACGCAGCGGATGCGTCACCTCGTCCTCGTCGCCCTCGTGTCGTGCGCGCCCCGCCCGGGTCAGCTCTTCGTGCCCGTGGGCGCTGGCGACGCGGGCGAGGCGTCCACGTCCGACGCGGGGCTCACCTGCGCGCCCACCTGCGCGGCGTGGACGAACCCGAGGTCGGTCGGGCTGGTCCTCTCGCCGGTCGTCGAGCTGTCGGGCCTCGTCGCGAGTCGCCGGCAGAGCGGGGTGCTGTTCGCCCACAACGACTCGGGTGACTCGGCGCGCTTCTGGGCGCTGTCGGTCTCGAGCGCGGCCATCCTCCAGGAGTTCACCGTGCAGGGCGCGACCAACCGCGACTGGGAGGATCTCGGCTACGGCCCCTGCGGCGACGCGGGCACCTGCCTCTTCGTCGGCGACATCGGCGACAACAACCGCGTGCGCACCGACTATGCCGTCTACGTCGTCCCCGAGCCGCGGGTGACGCCGGGCGGCGCAATGATGGCCGTGCCCGGCGAGCGGCTGCCCTTCCAGTACCCCAACGCCGACAAGCACAACGCCGAGGCGCTGATCGTCGACCCGTCCTCCGGGCGCCCCTACGTGCTGACGAAGGAGCCCGGCGGACAGGCGAGCCTGGCCTTCCGCTTTCCGCTGCCGCTGACGCCCGGCGTCCAGGTCACCCTCGAGCCGGTGGCGACGCTGCCGGTGCCCACGCCCACCGATCTGCAGCTCACCGGCGCCGACGTGAGCCCCTGCGGTGACGCGCTGCTGCTGCGCACGTACAACCGGCTCGTCCTCCTGCGCGCCGACGGCGGCCTCGAGTCGGCCTTCGCGGCCGCGCCCCAGAGCGTGCCCGTGGCCCAGGAGGGGCAGGGCGAGGCGGTCGCGTTCGCTGCCGACGGGCGCTCGTACTTCACCGCGAGCGAGACGCTCACCACCGCGCCCGATCTCTTCCAGTCGTCCTGCCGATGAGCTGGAAGGGCCGGCTCGGCTGGGCGCTCGCCCGCGTCGTCCAGACCGTCGGGGCCGCCAGCGCTGCGCCACGCCGCCACCTCGACGAGCGCGAGCGGCGGATCCTCGAGGCGATCTTCGGCCCGGCCCTCGACACCGGCGCCATCGAGGTGCGCGAGGCGCTCGAGGGGCTCATCAACGTGAGCCGGCGCGCGTTCGTGATCGAGAACACCATGTACCTGCCGCTCCCCGTCCGGGCCGTGCCCACGCACCTGCTCGTGCACGAGGCGACGCACGTCTGGCAGTTCCAGAACGGAGGGCACGCGTACATCACCGACTCCCTCGCGGCGCAGTCCTTCGGTGACGGCTACCAGCTCGAGAAGGGCCTGCTGCAGGGCAGGAGCTGGGCCGAGCTCAACTGCGAGCAGCAGGCGACCCTCGTCGAGCACGCGTGGGAGCAGGGGTGCTTCGAGGGGCGGCCGCTCGTGATCCGCGGGGGGGATTGGACGCACGCCTTCGACGCCGCGCGGACCGAGTGGCGCGCCGGCCGGGGCGCGGCCTTCACTTCCGCCGGAACACGCGGTCGATGACGATCGGCTCCTTGCCGTCCGGGAGCAGGCTGATCCGGTAGGTCATCAGCCCGTCCTCGCCCAGCCACCGCCTCAGGTTGATGCCCGACTTCTTCGCGTCGTCCGTCATCCGCCCGGTCGAGACGAACACGCCGTCTTCGAGCACCGTCGTGTACGAGAACTCGTCGCCGAAGAACTCGTCCTTCGTCAGCGTCTTTCCATCGAGGACGATCTGGTAGCGCTTCTTCGCGATCGTCCCGTCGATCTCCAGGAAGAGGGTGCCGTTGTTCACGCGGATCCGGTGAATCGGTCGCACCGACTTCGCCGCCTTGCGCACGAACCAGTTGATGCCCAGCTTCTCGAGGATCGGCGCGGTGTCGGTCGACTTCTCGAGGTCCAGCTGCCAGACCCCCTCGAGCGGGTGCGAGGACACGCCGGCGTCGGGGGTCTGGGCCAGCACCAGCAGGAGCAGCGCGGTCACGTCACTTCACCTCCGGCACGAAGAGCCGCAGCTGGTTGATGAGCTCTTCGAGCGGTCGTTCGGGCACGAGCTTCTTGTTCTGCTCCCCGAGGTAGCCCTGCTCGAGCAGGTACGTGAGCGCGTTCTCGAGCGCCGACTTGGACACGGCCTCGGCCGAGAGGATCGTGCCGCCGAGAAAGTCGGCGCGACCGTTCTCGAGGGCCTTCTTGAGGAACTCCTTCTTGTCCTGGCCGTCCTTCGGCACGTCGGCGGCCTGGTGCGCCGCGAGCAGGTAGGCCTCGAGCACGTCGAGCAGCAGATCGGCCAGGAACTGGACGGTGCCGCGCACGTGAGGCTCCGGCGCGAGGGCCAGCGTGTGATCCTCCCGGACCGCCAGCCCGAGCGAGAGCAGGTGCTCGAGCGTCGCCTCGAAGATGTGCTCGAAGGTCTGCCCGACCGGGTAGATGAACTCCATCTTGAGCAGCCGCGACAGCACCAGCGCCCGCTCGCGGACCGCCGCCAGGCCACGCTCAGGCTCGCACGACAGCATCGCCGCGCAGACGATGGTGCGGCCGGCGATCAGGTTCATCAGGGTGTTCTTGTAGAAGCTGAGCTCGACGCGGCGGTCCTCTTCGACCTGGTAGATCGGCTCGCCGCGCGCCTCGACGATGCGCACGAAGCCCTCCGACGCGAACATGCGCATGGCGTCGTGGATCGGCCCCAGCACCGTCGGTGACGACGGTGCGTCGTTCAGCTGCACCGAGAGCGGCGCCTTGAGCTCCGTCGCCATCTTCCTCAGCAGGACGACGCGATCGGTGATCTCCCGCACCGAGATGCCGCGGCGGCGGTGGGCCAGGAGGGCCGAGGCGAGGAGGGCGTGCGGCGTGACCGTCGAGACGCGCGAGATGCCGTGCATCACCCGGTGTCCGAGTGAGCGCACCAGGGCCTTCTTCTGCTCGTCGGTGGCGCTCCGCGCGTCGATCCCACGCTCCTTCATCAGCTTCGCGAGCGACACCGGCTCGTCGAAGCGAAGGTGAATTCGGCCGTAGTTCTCGGTCAGCACCGTCGGGGCCGACAGCAGCGCCTTGAGATCCTCCGGCTTCTTCTCGCCGCCCGCCAGCTCGGCGCGGTAGCTCGCGCCCTCGACGACCCGCTCGTAGTCGATGGCCACCGGCACGAAGAGCAGATCGTTGCGGGCCCCCTCGAGCACCGCGTCGACGAGCCAGGTGAAGAGGCCCAGCTTCGGCGGCAGCAGCTTGCCGGTCCTCGAGCGACCGCCCTCGGGGAAGAACTCGTGGTGAATGCCGTCGTGCACGAGCTTCTTGAGGTACGCCTTGAAGACCGCCGTGTAGAGCTTGTCGCCTTTGAAGCTCCGCCGCAGAAAGAACGCGCCACCGCGGCGAAGGAACGGCCCCAACGGGAAGAACGACAGGTTCGCGCCGGCGGCCACCAGCGGCACCGTGTAGCCCCGCTGGAAGAGCACGTAGCTCATGATCAGGTAGTCGACGTGGCTCTTGTGCGACGGCGTGAGCACCATCGGCGCGTCGGCCGCGGCCTTCATCGCCCGCTCGAGGCCCGCCTCGTCCACCTCGACGCCGTCGTAGATGCGGTTGAAGACCCAGTGAAGGATCGGCGCGGTGAAGCCCACGACGCTCGGGCTGTAGCGCGCGGCGATGGACCCGAAGTTGCGCTTCGCCGTCCGGTGCACCGCCTCGATGGGGCGATTCTGCTCCTTCGCCACCTCGGCCGCCGCCGACTGGAACACCTTGTCCCGCATCGCCTCGTCGATCAGGCGATCGGTGGGCTTGCGCGGGGGGCCGAAGACCGCGCGCGTCTCCTTCGCGAGGTGGTGGTGCAGAGTGGAGCGCACCTTCCTGGCGATCAGCTCGGTGGACTCGGAGGCGTGATCCGCCACGAAGGCCTTCAGATCGATGGCCTCGCCGACGCGGAACTGCGCGCGGTGGTAGTTGCGGAAGAAGGCGCCGACGCTGTGCAGGAACCCCGGCGCTTCGGGGCTGCCGAAGATGCGATCGAAGACGCTCGGCGTGATCTTCTGCAGCCACTTCTCCCAGACGAAGAGCTCGGGCACGAGGAAGATGGGGTGCTCCGACGTGCGGGCCAGGTCCACCAGCGCGGGGAACGGATCTTCTCCCGACTTGCCGCGCGCCGTGTTGAACGCCGCCTCGCGCAGGAAGATGAGCCCCGAGCCGCCCTGACGGCGGGCGTACGTGAAGCGCACGTCGAAGGCGCCGCGCTGCGCTGCGAGCGTGAACGGCTTCGTGAACCACGGTCGCAGGTTGACGACGGCGCGCACCGGCGGGAGCCCGCGACGCACCATCGCCCAGTGCAGGTAGAGGAAGTTCACCCACGCGGTGGTCCGCATGATGTGAACGACGAAGCCCTTCTGGTGCAGGCTCGTCAGCTCGTCGGCGGCGGTCTGCGGGAAGCGCACCGGCTCGAAGTAGCGGCGCGCCAGCCACCGACCCCATGGCCCGAACTCCTGGTACACCTCTGGCGTGAGCTCGGCCGGGGGCTTGGCGATCAGCGCGTCCACGGCCGCGAACCATAGCGGCAACGGAACTGGCGGCGGCAGCTTTCAGGACTTCCGGGCCGAGGGGAGTGCTTCGGCCATGATGCAGTGCATCGCGGGCTGCGTCGCACCGGCCCTGGTGCGCGCCCGCGCGGCGAGCGGTCAGCCTGAGCGACGCAGGGGCTCGCGGGAGAGCGCAGCCCAGCGCGCGTACGACGTTGGCCCTGACACGATGGGATCGGTAAAGAGCGCGCGCAGCTGCGCCCGATCGAGCCGGCCGGCGCGGTGGGCCTGGTAGAGCGCCTCGCCCAGCAGGTATCCGATGGCGTGGCTGACGGCGTTGAACTGCTCGGACGACGTCGGGAGCAGCCGGCGCACCGAGGCGCTCGTCACGTCGGGCAGCGAGGTGAGGGCGAGCACGAACGCGGCCGTCTGCTTCTGGGGAGCGGAACCGTGGCGGAAGTGCGAGGCCCACTCGTCGAGGGTTGGGCAGGTGCGCTTCGGGTTCACCAGCTTCGAGCCGAAGAAGCCGATGGCCTCTTCGACGGCGCGGGCCCAGAACGCGTCGCCCCACGGTCGGTCGCGCTCCATGGCGGCGCCGGTGGCGCAGTGCCGCACGAAGTGAGCGGCCTCCTCGGCGGCGTGGTTGAGCGAGAAGCCGGACAGCCAGATCGTGCGCGCTCGGGGCACGAAGGCGCTCTGGCCCGAGAGCGCGTGGCGGCGCAGCGCTTCGAGCTCGCGTCGTGAGAACTGCCCGCGCCGCCCGATGCGCTCGAGGCCGTCGAGATCGAGCGGCGTGAGGACCTCGAGACGCGCCAGCGCCTTCGTCACCGGCACTCCAGCGAGCCGGCCGATCGCCCGCGCGAGCGCCCGCACCGTCGCCGCCATGCCGCCGTCCTCGATGGGGGCGTCTCCGGCCTCGGCCTCGCAGTAGTCGAGGAAGGTGCGCTGGCAGACGACCGGCGAGGCGTTGAAGACGCCGACCACGTCGTCCCCGTGCTCGACCGCGTCGGTGACGTCGACCTTGCCGGCGCGGGCCAGACGCCACCACGCGCCCTCCGGGTTCTGAAACACGACGAGCTGCCGTCGGCGCGTCGTGCCTAGCGCGCGCGTCACGCAGGCAGGCAGGTGGGCCGGCGCGACGTGGTACTGCCCGACCAGGGCCAGCACCAGCGGCCGGTCTTCCGCCTTCGCGGCCTTCGCGATCAGCTTCGCGGCGACCTCGTCCCGAATCGCGAGCGAGCGCGGCCCCGAAGCCCGTTTGTCGATCGCGATCACCTCGAGCTTCTCCCGGCGCGCCAGCTCGAAGATGGGCTTGAAGTGCGGCCAGATGTCGAAGGCGCCAGAGTACGGGTGGCCGATGCCCTCGAGGAAGCGGCGATCGGAGAGGCGACCGGCGAGGTAGCGCTCGAGGACGGTCTGGTGGCGCGCCTCGACGAACTCCAGCGCGAGCACGAGGCGGCGGCCGCTGCGCCCGGCGTGGCTCACCAGGTCGAGGAACGCGCGCTGAGCGTAGCGGAGCGTGTGGTAGTCGCCGACGTACACCACGTCAGCCTCCCGGACGCGGCCGTAGACCTGGCCCATCGAGAGCGCGGCCCGCACGCGGGTGCTCGCACGACGGTAGCGGGCCTCATAGGACTTGAAGGCCGACGACGCCCCCGAGACGAGCGCGTCGATCTGCCGTTGCTGGTGACGGAAGAGGGCCAGCTGCAGGGCGAGCGACGGCTGCATCGGGACGCGGCTACGCTTCCATGCGCCTCCCACGCCGGCAAATTCCCGACTGCGCCGCTGCCGGCTGATTCCTGGCTTGCCTTGCGGGAGCGGTCAGCCCACCATCCCCGGGTGCCCCGCTCCCTCCGCGCGCTGCTGATCCTGGCCCCATGCCTGGCGCTCGCGGGTGAGCCGAAGGTGGGGTTCCTCCACAGCCCGCCGGTCGAGCTGAGGGCCAACACGCCGTTCGCGGTCGAGGGCTCGCTCACCGGCGAGGGCTCGCTGTCCACCGTGTCGCTGAAGCTGCGAGCGCCAGGGAAGGCCTACGAGTCCATCGCCCTCGAGCTGCAGTACGGCGATCTCTATCGCGGCACCATCCCCGCTGAGCGCGTCGTTCCTCCAGCCATCGAGTACTACGTCGAAGGCACGACCCGGCTTGGAGACGTGATCGCCCTCTTCGGCACCGCCTTCAAGCCGATCCGCGTGGCCGTGCCCGGCGTGGCGCCGGTGGAGGCGAAGCCCGAGCCTGCTCCACCCGAAGAGCCGGAGGAGAAGCCAGCGCCGCCGAAGCTCAAGTGCAAGAAGACGAAGAAGGGCAAGAAGTGCGAGGAGGAGCCCGCCCCAGAGCCGGTCGAGGCGAAGCCGGAGCCGAAACCAGAGCCCGTCGAAGCGAAGCCGGAGCCCAGGCCCGAGCCGAAGCCAGACAAGAAGCCTCCCGCGGAAGAGCCACGGCGCACGGAGCTGGCGAAGGCCGATGGGCCGAAGAGCGAGCCGCCCAGGCCGGATCCCCCCAGGACTGAGCCGAAGGCCGGCAAGACCGCCGAGAAGGCCGACAAGCCGGAGCCGCCCCGCAAGCGCAGTGAGCTGGAGGAAGAGCTCGCCATGTACGCCGCGGAGGAGACGGGCGCCGTCGTTCAGCGCGTCGACGACTCGAGCGCCCGCAGCCCGCTGATGCCGACCGTGCTGACGGCCGCCCACCTCAAGCAGCTCGGCGTCCGGTACGTCTTCGAGGCGCTCGGCCTGGTGCCGGGGCTCACCGTGACACGCGACGTGCAGGGATCCTTCCGGCTCGGAGTGCGCGGGCTTCGCAGCGACCCCGACGTGCTGTTCCTGCTCAACGGCCAGCGGCTCAACGCCTTCTACGACGCGAAGGCGCTCGCGAACCTGCCCATCGACAACTTCGAGCGCATCGAGATCTACCGTGGGCCGGCGACCGCCGACGTGGGCCTCGGCAACTTCACCGCCCTCGTCAACCTGGTCTCGAATCGGCAGCAGGGGCTGCGAGCGTCCGTCAGCGGCGGCAGCTTCATGGCCTTCGACGGTCACCTCTCGGCCGCGAAGACGTTCGGCGGCTTCACCATCTTCGGAGACGCCGACGTCGTGAGCCAACAGGGGGCGCGGCGGACGATCATTCGCGACGGCCTCGACACGACCACGCCCGCGACGAGCGACAAAGTCACCAATGACAACCGCTTCCTCGTGAACGTCGGCGTGGGCGCGGCCTACGAGGGCGAGGCCGTCGGCAAGCTGACGCTTCAGGGGCGGGTGATGAGCGAGCGGCGCGGGGCGTACATCGGCCGCTTCGACGTGGTGGGCAACGACTCACAGCTCGACTGGCTGGTGGTTCAGGCGCAGCTGGGCTGGGAGCGGCGGATCGGGGACGGCGGCAAGCTCTCGGCGCGCCTCTGGTTCGATCAGCAGAACACCGATCGGCGCTGGCACCTGACGCCCGATGGCTACCAGTTCCGCGCCACCGCGCCCGAGTCGCTCTTCCCCGACGGCGTGCAGGAGCAGCAGCGCGTCGGCATGCGCGGGTTCGGCGTGGACGTGCGCGGCGAGCTCGCCCTGCCAGCGAAGAACCGGCTCGCGGTCGGCCTCAACCTCGGCGTCGACTCCTTGTCCGACTACGCGCTCATGTCGAACTACCAGCCCGGCTCGTCCGGGGCGACGCTGCGCGAAGGGGCGCTGTCGCGAGGCGTGAACCAGGACGGCTCGCAGGTCGGCTTCCCCACCGACGGACCGGCCGGCAACCGGGGCCCCGCCGCCGATCGGCTCGGCTTCGGCCTCTACGCCTTCGACACCTGGACGCCCTTCGAGGCGCTCTCGATCCAGGCCGGGCTCAGGCTCGACTTCACGCAGCTCCCCACCAACGACAACGGCGTCTTCACCGGGGCCACGCTCGTCCCCTCGATCGGCCCGCGCGTCGGCCTCGCGCTCGCGCCGCTCAAGTCGCTGGTCTTTCGCGGCAACTACGGGCGCTCGTTCCGCGCGCCGACGCCGCAGGAGCTCGCTGAGAGCGCGATCAACTCCGACTTCAACCAGGGCCGCTTCGTGGGCAACAGCCGCCTCGAGGGCGCCTACGTGGACGCGGTCGAGCTGGGCGGCGAGTGGGTGCAGAGCATCGGCGACGCGCGGCTCCGGTTGAAGGGCCAGGGCTTCTACAACCGCTTCAACAACCCCATCGCGATGGTGGACTCGACGGGCAACCTCGCGCCGTGGGTCAACCGGCCGCAGGGGGTGCAGTCGTTCGGCCTCGAGGGCGAGGGGCGCCTCGAGCTGGTGAGCCGCTCGGCCGTGTGGCTCAACTCGAGCTGGTTCCGAGTGGAAGATCTCGGCGCCGCGCAGAACGGCCGGCTGATCACCGATCAACCGCAGGTGCGGCTCAACGCAGGGTTCTCGCTCCCGCTCGGGCCCTTCCTCAACCTCGACGTGATCCTCCGGCACGCCTCCGAACGCCGCAGCAACGCCCGCACCGCGCTCGAACAACGCCGCCGCTTCGTCCTGCCTCCGACCTTGCTGGTGGGCGCGCAGCTGCGCACCGAGCCGCTCTTCGACCGCTTCGAGCTGGTGCTGATGGGGCAGAACGTCTTCAACCTCGAGTGGGCTGACGACGCCGCGCGGCCCGACCGCATGCCCGGGGGCGTGCCTCGCGAGCCCTTCCAGATCTTCGGTAGCCTGCGGGTGAGCCTGTGATGACGCCACGGATCCTGCCGCTGCTGCTGTCGCTGCCCTCGCTGGTCGGCTGCATCGCCTTCAACGACGACTGCCAGGCGCTGGTGGACAACCCGAACGAGCGCGTCGCGTTCATCGCGAAGGGCACCGAGATCTACCTCGACCGCCCCAACGCCCGGCACGGGAACAACGCCATCGCCCAGAGCGCGGCCGACGCGTTCGTCTGGGTCTTCAACTCGCAGCCCGACGCCACCACGAAGGTGGACTTCGGGTTGATCAACGGCGGCGCCGTGCGCGATCAGGGCGCGTGCGTGCTGCGAACGATCCTGCGTGAGGGGCCGCTCACGCGCGGCGTGCTCGGCGAGATCCTGCCGTTCGAGAACGTGGTGCGGGTGGTCGATCTGTCGGAGCAGGAGGTGTTCGACACGCTCGAGCTGTCGGTCTCGCGGCTGTTCGCGGCGCCGACGCCGATCACGTCGCCGGCGGGCGGGTTCCTGCAGGTCTCGAGAGAGGTCTCGATGGAGGTGGACTGCTCGCGAATGGCCGGCTCTCGCATCACCAGCCTGCGCATCGGCAGCCAGACGATCACCCGGGGCATGTTCCGGCCGTTCCCCGCCACGAAGCTGCGAGTGGCGATCCCCGGCTTCATCCTCGCGGGCAACGACGGCTACACGCTGCTCGCCGGCAAGGGCGACGACCCCTCGCGCAACCCCGGTCAGGCCCAGCGGTTCAGCGGGATCGACTCGCGGGTGACCATGGCGTACCTGCTCCAGAGCGACTTCAACAAGACGGTCGAGAACGGGATCCGGGTCGATCCGATGCGCATCCGGTTCCTCAACTGCACGACCCCGTCGCGCCCCGCGCAGTAGCAGACGCCAGAGACACCACGCCCCCCGGCGCCAGGTGGCGGAGCGGAGGGCGCGGAGCGGCGAAGCGGTCTGGTTACTTCAGGGGCGCGTCGAAGACGTCGTTGGGAGACGGCATCTTCCTGAGATCGACCCGGGCGATCTTCCACGCCTGCTGGACGATCCACGACAGAGAGCGGTCCTGGCGCTCGGCCTCGAACTCGATCTCCTTGAGCATCTCCTCCGGGAAGTAGAGGGACTGCTTGCGGGCGTCGGTCGTCGACATCAGCGCTCCTCGCGAGCGTCTGGAGCTCCGGCGACGTCATTGACGGCCGGGAACGACTTGATGCGCTCGCGGGCGATCTTCCACGCCTGCTGGACCACCCAGGACAGCGACCGATCCTGCCGGTTCGCCTCTTCCTGGATCTCCTTCAGCATATCCTCGGGGAAGTACAGGGACTGCTTGCGCTTGTCGGTTCCAGACATGTGCGGAATCTCCGGGGGCACTGCGACGAGAACGGCCAAGGGTGGAAATATCCGACAGGGGGGCACCGGAATCAACCAAATCATCGATTCTGGGTATGAAGCCCGCCCATGCGCACGTTCCCTGCGATCCTCGCCTGTCTCGCGCTCGCCCTGGGCGGCTGCCGCTGCCAGAACATGGTGAACACGGTGAAGCCGTCGCTCACCATCGCGCCGGCCAGCATCGACTTCGGGCAGGTGAAGAACGGCGACCGCCAGGCGCGGACCTTGACCTTCGAGTCGCGGACCCAGACGGCGGTGACGATCTCGTCGATCACCCTCGAACAGGGATCGGCCGTGGGTGGCGTCGAGGGCTTCGTCCTGGGCACGAAGCCCACCACCGTGGCGGCGTTCGAGAAGGTGACGATGCCGATCACCTTCGCGCCCACCCAGCTGGTGCAGTACCAGGCGACGTTGCTGGTCGCGTCGGATGATCCGGACAAGCCGACGATCCGCGTGCCGCTCGTGGGGGAGGGCGCGAAGCCCATCATCTCGGTGACGCCCGTGTGCGAGCGCGCGCAGCAATGCACCGGCTCCGTCACGGTGATGCCTCCGGCGATCGACTTCGGCCTGGAGCCGCTCTCGCGACCGGTAGTGACGCCGGCGAGCCAGTTGCCAGGCGTCGTGATCACCAACGACGGGCCGGTGCCGCTCTCGGTGACGAAGGTCGCCATCGAGGGCGCCGACGCCGCGGCCTTCACGTTCGCCCGCGTCGAGGCGACGCCGTGGGAGTTGATGCCGGGCGAGGGTCGCACGCCCCAGCTCCGCTTCCGTCCCACGAGCGCGATGCAGTCCACCTACCAGGCTCGGCTGGTCGTCGAGTCCGAGGACCCCGATCGCGCCCGGGTCGTCGTGGAGCTGCGGGGAACGCTGCTCCCGAACCAGGCGCCGCAGGTCTGCTTCAACCTCACCCGGGTGACGCCGCCGCCGGAGGTCGGAGGCCCGCGCGACTACGCGACCCCCGCCGAGTGGATGCGCCTCACCACCCCGCCCGCGCAGGGCTACGACTTCACGCTCACCCGCGACGTACGGCCCGGCGAGCTGGTGCAGTTCAGCGCCTTGTCCGACGCGCTCGACGCCTCGAAGTGCACCACCGATCCGGAGGGCGGGCGGTCGAACCTGACCTGGTCCTGGCGCCTGCTGAGCTTCCCCATGGGCGCCCGCGCGCCTGCGCTCTCGGGCACGACGACCTCGCAGCTCCAGCTCCGCCCCGTCGTGACCGGGGACTACGTCGTCGAGCTCACCGTCTCGGACGGCATGGCCATGACCGTGGTGACGGGGCGCTTCGCCTGCGTGATCAAGCAGGATCTCGTCGTGCAGCTCGAGTGGACCGGCTTCGACGGGGTGGACCTCGACCTGCATCTGGTGCGGCCGTCCGCCGCGACCTCGGTGGATCCGTTCAGCGGCGCGTTTCAGTTCTTCGACGCCCCGCTGGCCGACGGCGGCGCCACGCAGACGTCCGGTGACCTCAACGGCTACGCGGCGAAGACCGTTCGCCCCACGATCCCCGGCGCGAACTTCAACTGGGGCGAGCCCGGCTCTGCCGACGATCCCTCCCTCAACCTCGACAACACCGGCATGTCGGCCAGCGGGCCGAACGGCGACCTGATCGAGAACATCTCGCTCAACGATCCACAGAACGACGAGCGCTGCGCGACCCAGAGCTGCCGCTACAAGGTGCTCGTGCACTACTTCCGCGACGAGCGCATGGGTGCACCTCCCACGTGTGTGGTCGACGGAGGGACCGGGTGCAGGGATGGCGAGCGCTGTGGCTGCGCGGCGGGCGCCGAACGCTGCGTCGCGGAAGGCGCGCCAATCGGTGACGCCGGCATCGGAGTGGGCAAGTGCTACGTCGCGCCCACGCCGACGGTGCGGGTCTTCCTCAAGGGCTCGCGGACGCCGGCTCAGGTCGTCCCGCTCGAGGGGCTGATACCCGCCGACATCGTGGCCCTCGGCGCTCCCTGCCAGATGTGGTCGGTCGCCGAGATCGCGTGGCCCGCCCGGAGCGCGATCGGCTCGCTGCCGGACGGAGGAACGCCTCCCGCGCAGATCACGGCGGTTGGCCAGGGCACGCAGGGTCGCATCACGAGTCCTGCGATCGGCCGCTTCGGCTACCGCCAGACGGGCGGTGCGCTGCGGTGCGCTCCCGATCTCACCGTCAACGGGACGAGCTGGTACGGCCAGAACCCGTGACGGCGGGGTTGAAGACTGGCGGGGCGCTCCAACGCCGGACCATCGGAGCGCCCCTGAAAAGAGAGACAGGTCGGACGAGCCGACCTGTCCCGTGAGCCCTGAAGGGGAGGGGGGGACTCCAGGGCCCAACGTCATGAATGCGTGCCGTCGGCCACCGGGAGCCCGCTACTCCTCTCCCGGCACGGCGTAAGCAAAGAATAGTCGCTGCCACGTGGCTCCGCAACCCGAGGTCAAGTGAAAAACGAGCCAAACGAGCAGGAGTCCTTCGCCGCCGCCTTCGAGAGTCGCGTTCGCTCGTCATTCCAAGGACTTACGGGGCATTGCCTTGTGGGAGTCTCGGGAGGGGCGGACTCCATGGCGCTGGCGGAGGCCGCCCACCGGCAGAGGGTGCCGATCGAGGTCGCCTGCCTGGATCACGGGCTCAGGATCGACAGCGTCGCGGAGGTGGAGCTGGTCCAGTCGTGGGCGTCGGCCAGAGGGGTCGCCTTCCACACGAGACGCCTCTCGCTGGAGCGGGGACCGGGGCTCGAGGCGCGCGCCCGGGCTGCCCGGTACGAAGCGCTCCTGGAGCTTGCCCGAAACCGCCAGTCCGCCCTGGTGGCGACCGCCCACACCGCGAGCGACCAGGCCGAGACCGTGCTGATGCGCCTCACCCGCGGGTCCTCGCTGCGCGGCGCTGCTGGCATCCGGCCCCTGCGCGCTGACGGGGTGATCCGTCCGCTGCTCTTCGCCACCCGGGAAGAGACGAGGCGGTATGTGCAGGTGCGGGCGGTGCGCTTCATCGACGATCCCATGAACGAAGATCCCTCCTTCCTTCGGGTTCGCATGCGACGCGAGGTCATTCCGCTGCTCGAGCGGGTGGTGGGAGCGCACGCCGTCACCTCGCTGGCCCGGGCGGCCCGGTACGCCGCCGAGGACGATGCCTGGCTCTCCGCCGACGCCGCCACCGCGCTCGAGCGCTGCCGGCTGCCTGAGGGGCTCGATCGGTTCGCGGTGCTCTCCCTGGGGCCTCCGATTCGGCGCCGCGTCGTTGCGGCCTGGCTGGAAGAGCAGGCTGTGGCCATCGACGCGCACCACCTCGACGACGCGCTCACCGCCATCGGGGCTGCCCGCACCGCGACGCTCCCGGGAGACCGGCTCCTGACCGTTTCGCGGGGCACCCTGACCATCAGCCCGGCCCCGGCGCGTCTTCACGCAACTTCATCTCGTGATGACGGGCACGGACAGAAGTGATGGATTATAACGAGTTCGTTCCGGTCCCCGTCGCCAGGGGCCCACTCGAATCGAAAGGCGTTCTCAACCGTGCGCTCGAGCTACAAGACGCTCATCCTCTGGGTCGTCCTGATTTTCCTGTTCGTCGGGTTCTACAAGATCTTCCAGACGACCCAGCGTGACGAGAAAGAGCTCTCGTTCGCGGAGTTCCAGGACGCCGTCGAACAAGGGACCATCACGAAGGTGGAGATCAAAGGCAGCCGCTACGAGGGCGTGCTCGCCAACACCAACGAGAAGTTCCGCACCATGGGGCCGGCGGCCGACGCGCGGGTGCTGGAGCAGCTGCGCGCGAAGAAGGTGAACTACACCTTCGTGCCCGCGGACGAGAACGGCCTGTGGATCGGCATCCTCACGCAGTTCGTGCCGATCCTCATCCTCTTCCTCTTCTTCCTGTTCTTCATGCGCCAGCTCCAGGGCACCGGCGGCAAGGCGATGACGTTCGGGAAGTCGAAGGCGAAGCTGCTCTCAGAGTCGCACAACAAGATCACCTTCGCCGACGTCGCCGGCATCGACGAGTGCAAGGAAGAGCTCGAAGAGATCATCGCCTTCCTCAAGGACCCGAAGAAGTTCACCAAGCTCGGCGGGCGCATTCCCAAGGGCGTGCTGATGATGGGGTCGCCGGGCACGGGCAAGACGCTGCTCGCCAAGGCCGTCGCTGGCGAGGCGGGCGTGCCCTTCTTCAGCATCTCGGGCTCGGACTTCGTCGAGATGTTCGTGGGCGTCGGCGCGAGCCGGGTGCGAGACCTCTTCGAGCAGGGCAAGAAGAACGCGCCCTGCATCATCTTCATCGACGAGATCGACGCCGTCGGCCGGCACCGCGGCGCGGGGCTCGGCGGCGGGCACGACGAGCGCGAGCAGACCCTCAACCAGCTGCTCGTCGAGATGGACGGCTTCGAGTCGAACGAGGGCGTCATCATCATCGCGGCCACCAACCGGCCTGACGTGCTCGATCCGGCGCTGCAGCGCCCGGGCCGTTTCGACCGCCGCATCACGGTGCCGCGCCCCGATCTGAAGGGTCGCCTTGGCATCTTGAAGGTGCACACCCGGCGGGTGCCGCTGGCAGAGAACGTCGAGCTCGACACCATCGCGCGTGGAACGCCGGGCATGACGGGCGCCGACCTCGAGAACCTGGTCAACGAGGCCGCCCTCTACGCGGCGCGCGCGAACCGTGATCGCGTGACGATTCAGGACTTCGAGAGCGCGAAGGACAAGGTCTTCATGGGCCCCGAGCGCAAGTCCATGATCATGTCCGAGAAGGAGAAGCGGAACACCGCCGTGCACGAGGCTGGGCACGCGCTGGTCGGCAAGCTGCTGCCCGGCTGCGACCCGGTGCACAAGGTCACCATCATTCCGCGAGGGCAGGCGCTCGGCGTGACCTGGTCGCTCCCCGAGGAAGACAAGGTCAACTGGTACAAGAAGAAGATGATGGACGATCTCTGCATGATGCTCGGCGGCCGCATCGCCGAGGAGCTCGTCTTCGGAGAGCTCTCGTCCGGCGCGGCCAACGACATCGAGCGCGTCACCAAGGTGGCCCGCGCGATGGTGATGCGCTGGGGCATGAGCGAGAAGCTGGGGCCCCTGTCCTTCGGCGAGCGCGAAGGAGAGGTCTTCCTCGGCAGAGACTTCTCCTCCCGCCCTGACTACTCCGAGGAGACCTCGCGGCAGATCGACACCGAGGTGCGCGGGATCGTGATGGGCGCCTACGAGCGGTCCAAGAAGCTGCTCAGCGAGAACATGGAGGCCCTCAAGCGCATCGCAGACGCGCTCGTCGAGTACGAGACGATCGACGGCGCCGACCTCGACATCCTGATCGCCGGCGGCCAGCTGCAGCGCGAGAAGCCGCCGCCACGCGTTCAGGCGCCTCCGAAGGACGACAAGAAGAAGGACAAGCGCATTCTCGAGGCGCTCGAGGGCCTGCCCGGAAAGATGGAGCCCGGCAGCGCCTGAGCAGATGATCCTCGCCCGGTCCTTTCGTGTGCAGCCGGGCGATCCGGCGCGCCTCGAGCGCAGACTGGGCAGGCCGCTCGACCTGCCGCTGGGCGCGCAGGTCGTGCTGGTGACGGGGCTCGACGAGGGGCTCGCGCGGACCCTGGGCGGGCAGGGGGATGCGGCGGTGCTCGCGCAAGGCCAGCCAGCGCCCGAGCTGATCGACCGGCTCCTCACGCCATCAGCCCCGCTCCTTCATCTGCGCGGGGACGTCGTGCGCTTCGACGATCGCCCGCTGGTGATGGGCATCGTCAACGTGACGCCCGATTCGTTCTCCGATGGTGGACGCCACGACACCACCGGCGCGGCGATCGCTCACGCGCTCACGCTGCTCGAAGAAGGCGCGGACTGGCTCGACATCGGCGGTGAGTCCACCCGGCCCGGAGCTGCGCCCGTGCCGGCCGACGAGGAGTGCGCGCGGGTGGTGCCCGTCATCGAGGGACTCCTTCGTCGCGTGCCCGGCGCGATCATCAGCGTCGACACCTCGAAGGCCGAGGTCGCGCGACGAGCCCTCGCGGCCGGGGCGTGCGTCGTCAACGACGTGACGGCGCTCGGCGATCCCGAGATGGCCGGGGTGATCGCGCGTGCAGGGGCGTCGGCGTGCCTCATGCACATGCAGGGAACGCCGCGGACCATGCAGCAGGACCCGCGCTACGACGACGTGGTGGCCGAGGTCGCGAACGCGCTCGGGGCCTCCCTCGAGCGCGCGGTGGTGGCCGGCGTCGATCGGCGACGGCTCCTCGTCGATCCCGGCCTCGGCTTCGGGAAGACCCTCGCCCACAACCTCGAGCTGCTCCGGCACCTCGACGCGCTCAGAGCCCTCGGAGCCCCCATCCTCCTCGGCGCGAGCCGGAAGTCGTTCCTGGGCGCGATCACCGGGGCCAGAGAGCCTTCCCAGCGGCTCGTCGCCAGCACCGCGACCATCGCCATCGCCGCGGCGCTCCGGCAGGCAGACGTCGTCCGCGTGCACGACGTCAAGGCGACCAGGGAAGCGCTCGCCATCGCCTGCGCGGTGCGGTCGGCCTGACAAGCCTCGCGTCGGCCTGAACGCGGCGGTACAAGCGCGCTCAATGAACGCAGCGAACGATGGCTCGTCCCACCCCCGGCTGTTCGGCACCGACGGCGTGCGCGGAGTCGCCAACGTCTTCCCCATGACCGCCGAGCTGGTGATGCAGCTCGGCCGTGCGCTCGGCTACATCTGCCGCGCGGGCCCCCACCGCCACCGCGTCGTCATCGGCAAGGACACCCGCCTGTCCGGCTACATGATCGAGAACGCGCTGGCCTCGGGGATCATGTCCATGGGGGTCGATGTCGAGCTCGTGGGGCCGCTCCCGACGCCCGCCATCGCCAACCTCACCACCTCGATGCGGGCGGACGCGGGCGCGGTGATCTCGGCGTCCCACAACCCCTATGAGGACAACGGCATCAAGTTCTTCGGGCGTGATGGGTACAAGCTGCCCGACGAGCTCGAGCGGAAGATCGAGACCCTGATCTTCGAGAAGTCCCTCGACTCGCTGCGGCCGACCGCGACCCGGGTAGGCGGCGCGGTGCGGCTCGACGACGCGCGCGGCCGCTACGTCGTCTTCCTCAAGAACACGTTCCCGCGAGAGCTGACCCTCGAGGGCCTCAAGCTGGTGATCGACTGCGCGAACGGCGCTGCCTACCGCGTCGCCCCCACCGTGCTCGAGGAGCTGGGGGCCGACGTGATCTCCCTCGGCGTCGAGCCTGACGGGAAGAACATCAACGCGAAGTGCGGGGCGCTTCACCCCGAGGCGCTGCAGAAGGCGGTGCTCAAGCACAAGGCGCACCTGGGCATCGCCCTCGACGGCGACGCCGACCGGCTGATCGTCGTCGATGAGAAGGGGCAGGTCGTCGATGGCGACGCCATCATGACCATCTGCACGCAAGAGCTCGTCGCCCGCAACGCGCTGAAGAAGAAGACGCTCGTCACCACCGTGATGTCGAACATCGGCCTCGAGCGCGCGGTGAGCGAGTGGGGCGTCAAGGTGGTCCGCACGGCGGTGGGTGATCGGTACGTGGTCGAGGAGATGCGCAAGCACGGCTACGTCTTCGGCGGCGAGCAGTCGGGGCACCTGGTGTTCCTCGATCACGCCACCACCGGGGACGGCACGCTTGCGGCCCTGCAGGTCCTCGCCCTCATGGTGCGCGCACAGCGGCCGCTCAGCGAGCTGACGACGATCTTCAAGCCGGTGCCGCAGGTGCTGCTCAACGTGATCGTGAAGGAGAAGCGAGACCTGGCCCACCTGCCCGAGGTGACGAAGACGATCGGGCAGGTCGAGAAGAAGCTGGGCCGGGAAGGGCGGGTGTTCGTTCGCTACTCTGGCACCGAGCCGAAGGTGCGGGTGCTGGTCGAAGGAACGGACGCGAAGCGGATCAAACACTACGCAGAGGAGATCGGCGGCGCGCTCAAGGCCGCCCTTGGCTGAATGGCGATTCACTTCCGCGACGAAGGGCTCGGCGAGCCGATCGTGCTCATTCATGGGCTGGGCGCCTCGCACCGCGTCTTCGACGGCGTGATCACCGAGGGCGGAGAGCGTCACCGCTTCGTCGCCATCGATCTCCCCCGCAGCGGCCGCTCGCGTCACTGGGCCGACAACACGCCCGAGGCCATCGCAGACGGGCTCGAGCCGTTCCTGGTGAACCGCGGGCTCACGCACTTCCGGCTGTTCGGGCACAGCTTCGGCGGGCTGGTCGCGCTCTCGTACGCCGCGAAGTTCCCCCACCGGATCTCGTCACTCACGGTGGCGAGCGCGCCTGCGCTGGGCCTGCCACCCGAAGCCCGCCTCTTCCTGGAGTCTCCGCTGGCGCCCATGTCGGCCATGTGGATGACGGCCGCGCCGCTGTGGCGGCCGATGGTGAAGAACTACCTGCGGTGGCTGTGGGGCCAGCCGCAGTCCTTCAAGGACGAGACGGTCGATCACTACCTCGAGTCCCTGCAGGCCGACGGCTTCCTGGGCGGCATGATCGACTCGCTGCGGGCCGTGGGGCGGTTCCGGCTGCCGAAGGACGCCCTCACCGCGTCAGCCTTCCCGCGCCGCGTCCTGTGGGGCGACAAGGATCCGTTGGTGCCCGTCGTTCATGGAGAGCAGCTCGCGACCGCGCTCAGCGCCGACTTCCGGGTGCTGCGGGACGTCGGCCACTGCGTGCCGGAAGAGCACCCGCAGGGCGTGCTCGAGTCGATCCGCGATCACTGAACCTGAGCGAAGCGGCGTCGGGGTTCATGCCGGTGAGGACAGGGGCGTCCAGTCTTCGAGCAGGGAGGCTGGCCGAGCTGACGCACGGTGGAGTGGGCTCAGGGGAAGCGGACGTCGTGCGTCCCGAAGTTCACCTCGAGGCCTCCATCGGGGGTCGGATCGATGCGGACTGGCAGCTCGAGCCGACCGAACAAGCGCACCAGCGCGTCGAGGTCGAGCCCGCCGGACCGTCCCTCGAGCAGCTCGGTGATGGTGGCTTCGGGTACGTCCAGGCCACGGCTGAGGTGGTCCACCGGCGAGCGCAGCCCGCTCAACACCCGCTGGGCGCACTCGACGAGCTCGGCGTGAACGGCCTCCCACGCGGCCTCGTCCGCCGAGACGCCAACCATCGCCGCCAATGTCCGGCTGACCACCCCCATGGCCCGGAGTGTACCTGAAAGAGGCTTTGGGAGAACGGCGGGTGTAGATCTGCGGCATGCAACGACTCGGAGTGAACGTCGACCACGTCGCCACGCTGCGCCAGGCCCGCAAGACCTCGTACCCGGATCCGGTGACCGCCGCCGCGATCTCCGAGCTCGCGGGCGCTGGGCAGATCACCATCCACCTTCGCGAAGATCGGCGCCACATTCAGGAGCGCGACCTCAAGGTGCTGCGCGAGACCGTGCAGACCCTGCTCAACCTCGAGATGGCGACGACCCAGGAGATGGTGAAGGTCGCGTACGAGTACAAGCCCGATCTGGTGACGCTGGTGCCAGAGCGGCGGGAAGAGCTCACCACCGAGGGCGGCCTCGACGTCACGTCCCAGAAGGACCTCGTCTCGAAGGTGGTGAAGAACCTGAAGGACGGCGACATCGTCGTCTCGCTCTTCATCGATCCCGATCTCGATCAGGTGAAGTCGTGTCACCGGATCAGCGCCGATCGCGTCGAGCTCCACACCGGCCGCTACTGCGAGGCGCACAGCGAGAAGGAACGCCAGCGCGAGCTGTCCCGCATCGTCGATGCCGCGAAGGCCGCGACGAAGCTGGGCATGGGCTGCGCGGCCGGGCACGGCCTCAACTACGAGAACGTGCGCCCCATCGCCCGCATCGCCGAGATCGATGAGCTGAACATCGGGCACGCGATCGTCGCGCGCGCGGTGATGGTCGGCTTCGACCGGGCCGTGCGCGAGATGGTGGAGATCCTGAGGGCTCCATGAGGCGCGCGCTCACCGCTCAAGAGATGCGCCGGGTCGATGCCGCCTCGGCTGATCATGGCATGCCGGGCTCGGTGCTGATGGAGAACGCCGGCGCCGCGCTGACCCGCACCGCCCTCACGCTCGCCGGGCCACAGGGCCGCTTCATCATCCTCTGTGGCACCGGCAACAACGGAGGCGACGGGCTGGTCGCCGCTCGCCACCTCGCCGCCGCGGGCCGGACCGTCTTCGTCGAGCTGCTCGGTGAGCTCACCAGCCTTCAGGGAGACCCGGCCCGGAACGCCCGCGCGCTCACTGCGTCCGGGCAGACCTTCGCGTCGATCCCCGAGGATCTCCCGGTCGGTCACGGCGACGTCGTGATCGACGCGCTCTTCGGCACCGGGTTGACCCGACCGCCCGAGGGACGCTTCGCCGACGCCATCGGTCGCATCTCGGTCTGGCGTGCGTCGGGCGCGAAGGTGGTCTCGGCCGATCTCCCTTCGGGGCTCTCGACGGACACGGGCGTGCCGTTCGCGCCGTGCGTCACTGCCGACGCCACCACCGCGTTCGGCTTCCTGAAGCTCGGGCAGGCGATCGAGCCGGGGGCCTCGCGCTGCGGCTGCATCGAGCTCATCGACATCGGCATTCCGCGCGCTGCGCAGAGCGTGCTGCCGAGCCAGGGCACCTTCCTGCTGGAAGAGACCGACGTGAAAGGGCGCCTCCCGCAGCGCAAGGCCGAGTCCCACAAGGGCACCTTCGGCCATGTGCTCCTCGTCGCCGGAAGCTGGGGCAAGACGGGGGCGGCGGCGCTCGCCGCGAAGGCCGCGCTGCGGAGCGGGGCAGGGTTGGTGACGATCGCCACGCGGCCAGAGTGCCTCGAGCCCGTCATGTCGCACGCGCCCGAGGTGATGGGCGTCGAGCTGGTGAACGACGGCCCGCTCGGGCTGTCCGACTTCAACTCGATCCTCGAGGCGGCCGACGGCAAGCAGGCCCTCGTGATCGGCCCCGGCATCGCGCGCGGCGACGAGACCGCCCGGCTCCTCGCGTCCCTCCTCGAAGAGCTCACGATCCCCTGCGTGCTCGACGCCGACGCCATCAACGCGCTGGGCAGCAACGCCGCGCTGCTCGACAAGGCGAAGGGCGAGATCCTGCTCACCCCGCACCCCGGCGAGATGGCCCGGCTCATCGGGAAGACGACCGCCGACGTCAACGCCGATCGGGTCGGCGTCGCCCGCGCGTTCGCCACGCAGCACTCCGTGGTGCTGCTCCTCAAAGGTGCGCGGACGATCATCTCGCGGCACGACGGCGCGGTCTTCATCAACCCGACCGGCAACGCCGGCATGGCGACGGGTGGGAGCGGTGACGTGCTCGCGGGCCTGACGGGCGCGCTGCTGGCGCAGGGCTTGTCCACCGAAGACGCGGCCGTGGTCGGCGCCTGGGCGCATGGCGCAGCCGGCGATCTCGCGGCGGCGAAGCGTGGGCTGATGGGCCTGATCGCCTCCGACCTCATCGATCACCTCGGAGACGTGTGGACCCGCTGGAGCCGGTGACGCGGCGGCTCGAGTCAGCCTCGCGCGACGAGACGTTCACGCTTGGCGAGCGCCTCGGTCGCGCGCTCGAGCCCCGCGACTTCGTCGGCCTCGACGGGCCGCTCGGGGCCGGGAAGACGGCGTTCTGCCGGGGGGTGGCGAGCGGGGCGGGTGTGCCGCTGGAGGAGGTCTCGAGCCCCACCTACTCGATCGTCCAGACGTACCAGGGGCGCCTCACGCTCCACCACGCGGATCTCTACCGGCTCGTGTCTGAAGGCGATCTCTTCGCCACGGGCTACTTCGATCTGCTCGACTCCGACGGGGCCATGCTCGTGGAGTGGGTCTCGCAGGTTCCAGGAGCCGCCCCCGAGGACGCGCTGCTGCTGCGCTTTGGCGTGGTGGACGCCGACCGCCGATCCCTCCAGGTGACCGCGAGAGGCGACCGCGCCGGGGCGCTGCTGGAGCGCTGGCTCGGGCCGGCTCCCGTGCGATGAGCGTTGCCCTCGTGCGGCGCGCCCGATAACCCCGCGGGCATGAGCACCTCTGCGATCTTCAACCCGGCCCGCTGGCGTGAGGTCGAGGGCCACGGCTTCAAGGACGTCACCTTTCACCGCGCGGTCGATCAGGGCACCGTTCGCATCGCCTTCAATCGGCCAGAGGTCCGCAACGCGTTTCGCCCCCGCACCGTCGATGAGCTCTTCCGCGCGCTCGAGGCGACGCGCTTCATGACCGACGTGGGCGTGGTGCTGATCACCGGCAACGGCCCCTCGAAGAAGGACGGCGGCTGGGCGTTCTGCTCGGGAGGCGATCAGCGCATTCGCGGCAAGGACGGCTACCAGTACGAGAAGGACGATCGCGCGCTCGATCCCGCGGGCCTCGGGCGCCTGCACATCCTCGAGGTGCAGCGGCAGATCCGCTTCCTGCCCAAGGTGGTGATCGCCGTGGTGCCCGGGTGGGCCGTTGGAGGTGGCCACAGCCTGCACGTCGTCTGCGACATGACGATCGCCAGCCGCGAGCACGCGGTCTTCAAGCAGACCGACGCCGACGTGGCGAGCTTCGACTCGGGCTATGGCTCAGCGTTGCTGGCGCGGCAGATCGGGCAGAAGCGCGCGCGGGAGATCTTCTTCGTCGGGAAGAACTACTCGGCCGACGACGCGTTCCAGATGGGCATGGTCAACCTCGTGGTGCCACACGAGCAGCTCGAGGACGCGGCGCTCGACTGGGCTGCTGAGATCAACACGAAGAGCCCGACGGCCATCAAGATGCTGAAGTACGGCTTCAACCTGCCGGACGACGGCCTGGTCGGCCAGCAGCTGTTCGCAGGTGAAGCGACGCGCCTCGCCTACGGCACCGAGGAGGCCGCCGAGGGACGCGACGCGTTCGTTCAAAAGCGCAAGCGCAACTTCAAGAAGTTCCCGTGGACGTACTGACGCCGTCGCCCGCGCGGAGGAACTGCAGGAGCGCGCCGTTGACCTCGTCCGGGCGCTCGCTCTGGACGAAGTGGCCAGCGCCCTCGATGGGCATGATGCGCAGGCGCGGCGCGTACTGCTCGCTGCCGGGGACGACGATGTCGAAGTCGAGCGCGGGATCGCGCTTTCCCCAGATGAGCAACGCCTCGCTGGTGATGGGTGGATAGCGCGGGGGCGAGAGGGGCCGGCTGAAGCCCGAGCGCAGCGCCTCGCGATACCAACCGACCATGCCTGACGCGGCTCCCGGCCGCTGAACGGCGTCCCGGAAGGGGCGCACGTCATCTTCGGTCCAGTGCGTCCGATCGACGGAGGCGGCGCGCAGGGTCCTGGGCATCAGCTCCGCGTCGTTCCGGGTCATGAAGTACTCGGGCAGAAACGGGAGCTGAAAGAAGAACATGTACCAGCTCTTCTTCACCTGCCGCCACGACACGTTGCTGAGCAGCGCCTTGCGCATGAGCGCTGGGTGGGGGCAGTTGAGGATCGCGACGCGCTCGCAGTGCTCGGGCCGGTGCGCCGCGAGGTGCCAGGCGACGGCGCCGCCCCAGTCGTGGCCGACGATCTTCACGCGCTTGGGGCCGCCGAGCGACTCGATGAGATGGCAGACGTCCGCGGCGAGGGTGTCGAGGTCGTACGGGCCGTGCTTGTCGGTCTCGCCGTAGCCGCGCTGATCGGGCACCACGACGCGGAAGCCGGCCTGCGCGAGCGGCTCGATCTGGTAGCGCCACGACCACCACATCTCGGGGAAGCCGTGGAGCAGCACCACGAGCGGCCCCGAGCCCTTCTCGACGTAGTGCATGCGCAGGCGCGGCAGGTCGACGAAGTGATGAGTGACGGCGAGGTCGGCGAGCTTCACGCGAGCCTCCGATGACGACGAAGCGCCAGCGCAGCGAGCGCGACCAACCACAGCGGATTCGGCGTCGAGGCGCACCCACACCCCATCGTCTGTGCGTTGGTGTTGCCGCCGCCTCCTTGTCCGCCGGCGCGTCCGGAGCCACCCGCGGAACCGCCGGCTGCAGAGCCACCGGCAGAACCGCCGGCTGCAGAGCCACCGGCAGAACCGCCGGCTGCAGAACCACCCGCCGCAGAACCACCCGCCGCAGAACCACCCGCCGCAGAACCACCCGCTGCAGAACCACCAGCTGCAGAACCACCCGCTGCAGAACCACCCGCTGCAGAACCACCCGCTGCAGAACCACCCGCCGCAGAACCACCGGCTGCAGAACCACCAGCGGAGCCACCCGCGGCAGAACCACCGGCCGCAGAACCACCGGCCGCAGAGCCACCCGCGGCAGAACCACCGGCCGCAGAACCACCCGCGGAACCACCGGCCGCAGAACCACCCGCAGAACCGCCCGCCGCAGAACCACCGGCAGAGCCACCCGCCGCAGAACCACCGGCCGCAGAACCACCGGCCGCAGAGCCACCGGCCGTGCCTCCACCAGCGGCACCACCCCCCATCGCTCCTGCGTCAGTCGGCGTGCAGGCCGTCGCCCCGGCGAGCGAGGTCGTCCCGACAGGGCATGCCTGACACGACGTCACGCCCGGGCTGCTCGAGAAGGTCCCCGCAGGACAGGGCGAGCATGACGCGAGGCCAGGCGTCGCCGCGAAGGAGCCGGGCGCGCAGGCCGAACAGCTCGTGGAGCCCGACGTCGCCGCCGACGTCCCCGCGGCGCAGGGCGTACACGTCGTCGCGCCCTGGGTCGCAGCGAAGGAGCCGGGCATGCACGCAGAGCACGCTGTCGCTCCCGTCGCGCTGGTGGCCGAACCGGCGCCACAGGGCGTGCACGTCGCCGAGCCGGCGTTCGCCGAGAAGCTCCCAGCCGCGCAGGCCGTGCAGCTCAGCGCTCCCGCGCCCGAGAACTGCCCCGCCGCACACGCGACGCAGCTCGTCGCGCCGCTTGCTGCCGAGAACGTCCCCGCAGAGCACGTGGTGCACATCGTCGCCCCGGTCGAGGACGAGAAGCTGCCTGCTCCGCACGGCGAGCACATGGCGGCCCCGGGGCTGGGCTGAGCGCTCCCTGCTGGGCAGGCCGTACAACCGGGGCTCCCGGACGTCGCCGCGAACGACCCGGCCGCGCAGTCGCTGCAGAGCGCCGAGCCGGCCACGCTCGTTCGCCCTGGCGGACACAGCTGGCAGGTCGCCGAGCCGGTCGCAGAGAACGTGCCGGCGACGCAGGTCCGGCAGCTCGCCGAGCCCGCGTCGGACGAGAACTGTCCCGCCGGGCAGTCCGCGCAGATCGCCGCGCCGGCGTCGGCGTAGCGGCCGGCCGGGCACGCACTGCACGCCACCGAGCCGACCACCGCCGCGAAGGTGCCGGCCGCGCAGGTCGAGCACGACGACGCTCCCGCCGTTCCCGCAAACTGTCCCACGGGACAGGGTGGGCAGGTCGCCGAGCCTGCGGGCGAGCTGGTGCCGGGAGCGCACGCCGTGCACGACGACGCCCCCGCGCCCGAGAAGAACCCAGCCGTGCAGAGGGCGCACGACGCAGCGCCAGGCCCCGAGAAGCGCCCCGCGCTGCACTGAGGGCAGCTCCCAGCTCCCGCATCAGCAGCGAAGGTGCCGGCGACGCAGCTCTGGCAGCTGGTCGAGCCCGCGGCCGGCGCGAAGTTGCCTGGGCTGCAGAGCGCGCAGCTCGCGCTGCCCACCATCGAGGTGAACTGGCCGACGGGACAGTCGGCGCAGGCCGTCGCGCCGGCGCCGCTGAAGCGGCCCGCTGGACAGGCATCGCACACCGCTGCGCCGGCGATCGACGTGAAGGTCCCGGGTGTGCACGTGAGGCAGCCGAGGCCCGCCGAAGGGCCGGCGGACCCTGGAGCGCAGAACACGCACGTGGCGGCCCCCCCGTCCGTGCCGGAGCCGGCGGGGCAGTCGGAGCACGTCGTCGCGCCAGGTCCAGAGAACGTGTTGGGCGGGCACGCGGTGCACGGCGCCTCTCCCGTCATCGACGAGGTGCCGGCCTGGCACTCTCCAGCGGGCACGCCCGTCGGAGCCGCCGTCGCGCCCTGCAACGTCACCAACCAGCCGACGTCGATGACGTCGTTGCTCAGCTCGCGATCCCACGCGTTCACGGGCGCCTGGCCAGGAACGCCGAGCGCGTCGACGGGACCGGTCGCGGTGCCGTCACCGACGTTGTTCCACACGGCGTTGTTGTTGAACGTCGCCAGCGTGAGGTGAAACGGCGACGTGTTCGTGATGGCGTTGAGATCGGTGAGGGGAACTCGAAACTCGACGACGTCGTTGGTCGCCGAGATCGAGATCTGGGCGCTCGCGATGCCGTACCAGTTGCTGCCGGCGAACCACTCGATCTCGGGGTTGCCACTTCCGGCGACGTGCAGCGCGAGCTGACGCTCCGGCCGCAGCCCTGAACGCACTCCCAGGCTTCCCTGATCACCCAGGAACGCCTGGCCTCCCGACCCCCGATCCGTGTCGATCCCCAGGGCGACGTGAACGGCGTTCGTGCTCGTGATGTCAGCCATGCGCACGAGGCCGTAGAGGTAGGTGGCGTCAGCGGTCAGCCGGACCTCCAGCAGATCGTTGTCGGTCGTCATGCCCGGGTCCGTTCGCCGATCGCCCGCGACGCCTCGGAGGATCCACTCGTCTCCAGAGGACGCGCTCTGGTGGCCTCCCGTGGGCGCGGTCCCCGGCCAGTCGGCAGGGTCGCCATCGACGATCCTGGGGCCGGCGAGAGCGGGAGAGCAGATCAGGACGAGACCCAGCGCGAGCCGTTTCATGACGCGGCAACCTATACGGGCACGAGCGCGCGAGCGATGGCGACGAGCGCAGCGGTCAGCGCCAGTCAGCGAGGTGCGATTGCTGCAGGTTGAGGTGCTCGTCGATGCCCACGACGCCGTCTTCGGGCACCTCACGCCAGTCCCCGTCAGGCCAGAGCTTCTCACTGGCGATGAAACGCGCACCCGACTCCGACGCCACGAAGAGCGTTCGACCCCGTCGCGTCGCCGCCATTCGCGTGCCGTCGGTCACCAGGAAGTTCATCGCCGAACGCGCCTTGCCCTTGTCGGTGATGGCCGAGACTGTCGTCACGACCCGCGCGAGCGCACGCTTGATGTCGTCGAGACCCGGCGCGGAGACGTCGTCGAGGACCGTGCGAAACAGCGCGAAGCAGGTCTCGCTGTCCGTCTCGCCCTTGATCTGGGCGAGGTGCTGCGGGGCGATGTGGCTCCGAATCGCGTCCCGGTGTTCGCTGAAGTTCGCGACGGTGCCGTTGTGCATGAAGGCCCAGCCCCGCGCGAAGAAGGGGTGTGCGTTCCGCTCCGTCACGTCACCGACGGAGGCCAGGCGGATGTGGGTGATGAGGGAGCGGGTGGCGAGCTCCTCGCCGAGCTGGCGGAAGCGCGCGCAGGCGTGGGCCGGGGTCGTGTTGACCTCGAGGTGCGGAGTCGGAGTGTCGAAGCGCGCGATGCCCCAGCCGTCCTTGTGCTCGAACGCCTGCTTCATCAGGGCGTCGAACGCCCGGTGAACCTTGACTGGACGGTCCGCACGGACCGCGAACAACCGGCACATCGAGTGCTGCCTCCTGAGCTCCAGGCAAGCCTAACACCAGGTCTCCTGACGCGCCTCAGATGGGCCGGCCGGCCTTGAGGGTGACGACGGCCTCGTTCATCGCGAGGTGGTAGGGCAGGGCGCGATAGGAGTCGCAACCGAACACCACCAGATCGGCAGGTCCACCCACCGCGAGGCGCCCCAGCTCGGGCCTCTGCACCGCGAGCGCGCCGACGCGGGTGAAGCCCAGGTAGGCCTCGGCCGGCGTCAAGCCGTTCTCGAGGCAGGCGAGGCCCATGGCCAGGCTCACGTTCTCGGAGTTGGATGAGCCGGGGTTGCAGTTGGTGCACAGGGCCACGGGAACGCCAGCGTCACGCAGCGCGCGGCCCGGCGCGAACGGTCTCGCGCGCGCGAACAGCGTCGAGGTCGGCGCGAGCACCGCGATGGTGCCTGCCTGCTTCATCGCCGCGATGCCCTCCGGGGTGATCTGCTCGAGGTGATCGGCCGTCACGGCGCCGAGCTCTGCCGCGAGCTGCGCCCCCCCGTTCGCGGTCAGCTGGTCGACGTGCAGGCGCAGCGGGAGCCCCAGCTCCTTCGCCTTCGCCGCCAGCGCGCGCCCCTCGTCGTGCGTGAAGGCCGACTGCTCGACGAAGGCGTCACAGAACGCGGCCAGCCGCTCCTGCGCCACCAGCGGAAGCAGCTCGTCGAGGCACTGGCGCACCCACTCGCCCCGGCGTTCCTTGAGCTCGGGTGGCACGGCGTGAAGCCCGAGGCACGTCGCGATCAGCTCGAGCGGCTGCTCCTCGCGCAGGCGGTCGATCGCGCGGAGCATTCGCAGCTCAGCGGCGAGCTCGAGGCCGTAGCCGCTCTTGATCTCGACCGTGGTGACGCCCTGGGCGCCCAGCCGCTCGAGCCGCGGCTTCGCGAGCGCGACGAGCTCTGCCTCCGTGGCCCTCCGGGTCGCGGCCACCGTTCGGGCAATGCCCCCGCCTGCCGCGGCGATCTCGAGGTACGTCCTGCCCTGGCAGCGCTGCTCGAACTCCTCGCTGCGATCACCGGCGAAGACGACGTGCGTGTGGCAGTCCACGAAGCCAGGCCCCACGAAGCCGCCCAGCGCGTCGATGATCCGCGCGTCCGCGCACGCGGGCGCCTCGCGCTCCGGGCCGATGAAGGCGACGCGGCCGCTCTTCACCCCGACACACACGCCGCGACGAACGGCCAGGGTCGCCTCTGCGGGTCCACCGAGCGGGCCGTCGCAGGTGACGATCTCGCTGGCATTGCGGATGACGAGGTCCATCACGCGGTCAGGCCCGGCACCCGCACGCCGCGCTCCCTCGCGCAGGCGCTCGCCTCGTCGTAGCCAGCGTCGGCGTGGCGCAGCACTCCCATGGCCGGGTCGCTCGTGAGCACCCGTGAAATGCGCCGCGCAGCCGCCTCGGTGCCGTCGGCGACGATCACCTGGCCCGAGTGGATCGAGTAGCCGATGCCGACCCCTCCGCCGTGATGCAGCGACACCCACGAGGCGCCGTTCACCGCGTTGATCATCGCGTTGAGGATCGGCCAGTCGGCGACCGCGTCGGTGCCGTCCTTCATGGCCTCTGTCTCCCGGTTGGGAGATGCCACCGAGCCGCAGTCGAGGTGATCACGGCCGATCACGATCGGCGCCTTCACCTTGCCCGTCCTCACCAGGTCGTTGAAGAGCAGGCCGGCCTTGTCGCGCTCGCCGTAGCCCAGCCAGCAGATGCGGGCCGGCAGCCCCTGGAACTTGACCCGCTCCCCGGCGAGCTGGAGCCACCGCACCATGTGCTGCTTGTTGGGGAACAGCTCGATCAGCGCCTTGTCGGTGACGGCGATGTCGGCCGGGTCACCCGAGAGCGCCACCCAGCGGAACGGGCCCTCGCCGCGGCAGAACATGGGGCGGATGTACGCCGGCACGAAGCCCGGGAAGTCGAACGCGTTCTTCACGCCGGCCTGCTGGGCGCCCGCGCGCAGGTTGTTGCCGTAGTCGAAGACGTGCGAACCGGCCTCCTTGAACGCCAGCATCGCGCGCACATGTTCGGCCATCGCCTGGTGCGAGCGCTCGACGTAGCGCTTCGGGTCCTTCGCGCGGAGGGCGATCGCCTCGTCGAGCGACATGCGGTTGGGCACGTACCCGCCGAGCGGATCGTGCGCGCTCGTCTGGTCGGTCACGAGGTCGGGCTTGAACCCCCGCCGCACCAGCTCCGGCAGCACGTCGGCGCAGTTCCCGATGACGCCGATCGACCTCGGGAGCTTCCTCGCCTTCGCGTCCGCCACCAGCGCGAGCGCCTCGTCGAGATCCTTCGCGATCACGTCCAGGTACTTCGTCTCGATGCGCCGCTGCGCGCGCTGGGGATCGACCTCGACCGCGAGCATCACCCCGCCCGCCATGGTGCACGCGAGGGGCTGCGCCCCGCCCATTCCGCCGAGCCCGCCGGTCAGCACCACGCGGCCGGCGAGATCTTCGCTGCCGAAGTGCGTGCGCCCCGCCTGCACGAACGTCTCGTAGGTGCCCTGAAGGATCCCTTGCGTGCCGATGTAGATCCACGAGCCGGCAGTCATCTGCCCGTACATCATCAGGCCCTTCTGCTCGAGCTCGCGGAAGTGCTCCCACGTCGCCCACTTGCCGACGAGGTTCGAGTTCGCCAGCAGCACGCGAGGGGCGTCGGGGTGGCTCTTCAGGATGCCCACCGGCTTGCCGGACTGCACCAGGAGCGTCTCGTCGTCGCCGAGGCTCTTCAGCGCCGCGACGATGCGGTCGAAGCTCGGCCAGTCGCGCGCGGCCTTGCCGGTGCCGCCGTAGACGACGAGATCCTGCGGGCGCTCGGCCACGTCGGGGTCGAGGTTGTTCATCAGCATGCGCAAGGCCGCCTCCTGCACCCAGCCCTTGCACGACAGCTCGGCGCCACGCGGGGCGCGCACGACACGGGGTCCACTCGTCATGAAAACCACCCTAGACCACGAGGTCGACTCTGAGGGAATGTGCCTCGCATGACGCGAACGGTCGCGCTGGGCGCACTCATCGGCTTCGCCATCACCATCGTCGCGCTGGCGCTCTGGGAGCGTGGAGCGCCGGCCGCGTCATCATCGACGGCCGCGGCGACGGACGCGGGAGCGCCCGTCTTCTTGAACCCGACGCTCCAGCGTGGACTGCTGACCGCGCCGGTCGAACGGCGGGTCGAGCGGGTGATCCTGGCGCCGCTGCCGATGGCCGACGCCGACGCGGGAGCCCCGTGAAGTCCGCGGTGCTGCTCGGCGCAGTCGTCACCGGCTGCGTGACGACCGACTTCGTCAGGCAGCCCGACCCGAAGCCGTGCGTCGACGCTCCTCGCGCGACCGGCGCGCCGGCCGAGCAGGCGATCCGCGAGGCCCTCGCCAGCTTCGTCGCGGCCGTTGACGCGAAGGACTTTGGGGCCGCGCTCGAGCTGCTCGCCGGGAGCTGGCGCAAGCGCTACTCGGCGGAGCGGCTCGCCAGGGACTTCGCCGCGGAGCCGAGAGGCGTCCACCTGGTGGATCGGTTGAAGAGCTCGCTCGCGGCTCCGTTCACGATCTCAGGCGAGCGGGCCACCCTGCCTCTCGGAGCTGGCCGCGCCGCCCGGCTCGTCCACGAGTCTGCCGGCTGGCGCATCGCGTCTCTGGACGGAGATTCGTCGACGCCGTGATGTCGCGCGGTTGGTCGTGGCCCGAGAGGTGCTCCGTCGGGCTCCATCTCTCACCTAGGAGCGCGGAATGACCGCCCCCATCAACAACGCCGACCGTCCAACCATCGACTTCTCCAACGCCAGTCACTCCAACGCGACCGCCCACACCCGCGCTGCGGGTCCGGTCTGCACGGCCGAGAGCAACCGCCTCGAGATGGACGAGCGCAACTTCGCCACCGCGTCGCTGGGGCTGGGAGAAGAGACGATCGCCAACCGAACCCGCGCGCTCGGCGATCACCAGTCGCTCGAGCTCGTCTGCAAGACCTCGATGACGGCAGAGATCGCCGCGAAGGCCGAGGCGAAGCTGAAGATCAGCAAACGTGACGACGGAAAGTACGAGGTCGAGACCTTCAACGCGTTCGGCGTCGGTGGCGGGCTGACGGAAGCGAAGGGAACGGTGGGGGTCGCGGCGGGGTCGAAGTTCGTCGTCGCGACGCCCGAAGCCGCGGCTGATCTCGCGCAGGCCATCGCCTCACTCGAGGTCGTTGCCAGCACCGTGGCCTCACCGCTGGCGCCCATCGCGCTGGTCGCGGACGCCTACACGGGCACCTCGGTGAGCGCTCTCACGCGCCTCGCCCACTACCGCGGCAACCTCACGAGCGTTCGCTGCGATGTGCGCGGGGCCGTCGAGGGCGAGCTCGCTCACGAGAAGACGAAGTCGTTCTCCGGGACCCGAAGCGAGGCGAAGCTCGAGGGACAGGTCGCGAAGGAACTCACGATCGATCTGGAGAGGGGACGGGCCACGACGTCGGTTGTCCTCGAGGGCAAAGCCGAGGCCGAGGGCACGCTCGATCTGTCGGCAGGCGGCGCGATCATGGAGCATGTTCAGAAGCGCTTCGGCGGGAAGGCCGAGGCCAAGGTGACCCTGCGCTATGAGGAGCGCGTCGATGTTCCTGAGGCGCTCAAAGCCCGGGTGAAATCAGGACAGCTGAGCTCCGCCCAGCTCGCTCGCGAGCTCGCCACCCTCCCGACCAGCCGGGTCGTGGTCGCCGAGGTCGAGGTCGAGGGCAAGGTGATGGCGATGGGCAACGCCACCGCGAAGGCGAAGCTGGCCGTCGAGATCCCCGTCGAGCCCGGCAAGGTCCTGGACCGGGCGCTGGCCGGCAACCTCGAGGGGCTGATGCAGCCGCTCCTCGACGCCAGGTGGGAAGTTGAGGGTGAGGTTGGACTCGGGGTCGAGCTGAAGGTCGGCGTCGAAGGCGAAGGCGTCGGGGCGAGCATCGAGGGCAGCGCGACCCACTGGACCGGCGGCAAGCGTCACCTCGGCTCGCTCCGCGAGTGCCTCGAGCAGGCCGCGCATCACTTCGAGGACGCGGCGTCCATGCACGCGTCGGTCGATCAACAGCGCGCCTTTGCGAACATGCTCGGCTGAGGCGAACGCTCAACGAAGGAACTGCTCGAGGCGTCCGCCGAGGCCCAGGTGTCCAGCGGCCGCTTCGAGCAGCCGGCGCTCCTTCCGATCGATCTGTCCGTCGACCATCGCCATCTGCACCAGCTCACGGAGGAACGCCTCGGCCTCGGCTGACCCGCGCGAGAGCAGCTTGTCGAACAAGCCCGGCCCGGCGTTGAGAGAGAGCTCGACGTTGGCCCACGGCACGCCCCAGCGCTCGGCGGCCATCTTCAGCAGCTTGCGCTCCGATTCGTCGACGGTGCCGTCGGCAGCGGCCATCGCCGCCATCAGGTAGACGAGGCGCTCCCGCTCGTCACGATCGGGCACGCGCGCGGGCGGGCGAGGCGCAGAAGGCCGGGGCGCAGGCAGCCGGGCGCCGAACCCCTCCCACGTCGAGACCTCTCGCAGCACCCAGTCGGCCTCGCCGCTCGCCAGCGCCGCGCCGCAGTACTCGCATGAGGTCGAGGCGTTGTCGGTCAACGGCGCGCTGCAGCTCGAACACCGCGCGGTCGAGACGCCCGCCTTGAGCGGGGTGTGGGCGCCGGCCTTGCGCGCGAAGGTGAAGACCCATCGCTGCGGCACCGAGGGAAGCGCCGGAGGCCGTTGCCCCTTCGGGCCGATGCCCATCTTCGCGCTCCAGCGGATCTCGACGTGAGCCAGTTCATGGTCGCCTCCGTCGGCGATGGCCAGCGTGTTCACCGCGCCCACCGCGCACTCGACGAAGACCTTCTGCCTGCCGCTCGACGAGAGCGCGTCGAGGTCGCCCTTGAGCCGCTCGACGAACTCGGGAGCGGCGACCTTGGAGAGCCGTGAAGGGTCGCCGGCGATCTGTGCGTCGATCCACCGCCAGAAGACGAACGACGCGCGATCTTCGAGCACCTCGGTGGTGAGCTCGGGGTCGCGCTGGCGGGCGCGCGCGAGGCCCTCGACCGCGCCGTTCGCCCCGACGTACTCCGAGCCCTGGGTGATCTCGGCGAGCACCCAGTCGTACTGCCCGCTGTTGACGATGGCTCCGCAGTGCTCGCACGTGTTGGCCGCGCCGCCGGAGAAGGGGGCTCCGCAGTTCGGACAGTGGCCCTGGGCCAGGTCCTTCGCGGGGTCCGTCGCCACGCCCGGCCGACGCAGGAACGTCCACACCTCAGTGAAGGTCTCCGGGGCCTTCTTCTGGGCGAGCGCGCGGGCCTGCTCGTCGGTCGCCGTGGCCGGGGCGTCGTCATCGCGCAGCGACGCCTTGATCCGCACATGCACGCTGTCGAAGAACTGCGACTGCTCGAGGCCGATGATCTGCAGATCCAGCACCTGCACGTCGGCGATCGCGTCCCGCACGCCGTTCGCCTGCATGATGCGGAGCTGCGTCGCCAGGCGGGTGAAGGTCGAGTCCGACAGGTAGCGGCGGACGGGCTCCAGGTCGCGCAGGAACCAGGCCTCCTGCACCTCGACGAAGAGCCGACGCGTGCGGTCGAAGAAGGCCATCAGGTCGAACGCGGGGTCCTTCGCCTTGAGCGACTGGACCCACCCCTCGGCGTCGCGGGAGCTGACGGTGGTGCGTCGCTGGGCTTCGGCCGCGTCGAGCGCCTTGCGGGTCGACGCCGAGCCCTCCTGGCGCTTCCAGTACCAGACCCCGACCACGAAGATGATCAGCAGGGGAATGCCAAGGCACGGGTACTCGATGGCGAGGCGGATCAGCAGGAACGCGATGTCGAGCAGCGCTCCGTCGTCGCCAGAGCCCGACCGCCTGCCCGAGTCATAGCTCTCGCCGCTGCCGACGCGGGCGAGCGCGGGCCACGCGATCAGCACGAGGAGCGGGACGAGCGCTGCGAGCCGGTATATCCACCGAGGAGGCGCCTTCATGGCGCGCGACTCTATGGAAAACCGGGGGCAGCACCATGGCTGAATTCCTCATCGAGCAGCACGGCGCGGTGGAGCGGTGGACGATCAACGGCGAGGCGAAGCGCAACGCGTTGTCGCGCGCGATGGTCGCCGAGCTGGCGCAGCACGTGACGCGGGTGAGCGGGGCCGATCGGTCGGTCCGCGCGGTGGTGCTGACGGGCGCAGGCTCGAAGGCCTTCTGCGCTGGCGCCGATCTCAAGGAGCGCGCCACCATGTCCGAGGCCGAGGTGCGCGCGTTCCTCGATGGGCTGCGCGGCGCCTTCCGGGCGATCGAGCTGAGCGACTGCGCCTTCATCGCCTTCGTCAACGGCGCGGCCTTCGGGGGCGGCACCGAGCTGGCGCTGTCGTGCGATCTGCGGGTGATGGATGAGGCGGCGGAGATGGGGCTGACCGAGGTGAAGCTGGGCATCATCCCCGGGGGTGGTGGGACCCAACGCCTGCCGCGGCTGATCGGGAAGGGCGCGGCGAAGGACCTGATCCTCACGGGCAGGCGCGTCGCCAGTGAAGAGGCCCTGCGGCTCGGCCTCGTGAATCGCGTGGGCGACATCGACGACGCGATGCACCTCGCGAAGAACATCGTCGAGAACGCGCCCATCGCGGTGGGCCTCGCCAAGCACGCCATCGACGACGGCGCGCACCTCGACCTCGACTCCGCGCTCGCCCTCGAGCAGCGGTACTACCAGCGCACGCTGGGCACCGAGGACCGCCTCGAGGGGCTCAAGGCGTTCGCCGAGAAGCGGCCGCCGGTCTTCAAGGGCCGGTGAACGCCGCTGACAACCCGGCCGTTGGTGTGTAGACGGCCGGCGCCGCGGTCGCGGCTTTCGTGAGAGGCCTCACATGTCGATGACGAAGAAGCTGGTCGAGGTGGTCGAGCGGGTCGAGAAGGGCGGCGCCGAGAAGTACCACGCGAAGAACAAGGAGGTCGGCAAGCTGTTCGCGCGCGACCGCATCGCGCTGCTGATCGACCAGGGCTCGTTCGTCGAGGAAGGCAAGCTGGCGAACAACCTCGACGCCGAGCTGCCGTCCGACGGCGTGATCACCGGGCTCGCGCGGGTCGATGGCCGGCCGGTCGCGATCATGGCGAACGACTCCACGGTGAAGGCGGGCTCGTGGGGCGCGCGCACGGTCGAGAAGATCCTGCGCATTCAGGAGAAGGCGGCGCGGCTGAAGGTGCCGCTCTTCTACCTGGTGGACTCGGCCGGCGCCCGCATCACCGATCAGGTCGACATGTTCCCCGGCCGGCGCGGCGCGGGGCGCATCTTCTACAACGAGGTGCACCTGTCGGGCGTGGTGCCGCAGATCTGCGTGCTCTTCGGCCCCTCGGCGGCCGGCGGTGCGTACATCCCCGCGTTCTGCGACATCGTCATCATGGTCGACGGGAACGCCTCGATGTACCTCGGCAGCCCGCGCATGGCCGCCGAGGTGATCGGCGAGAAGGTGACGCTCGAGGAGATGGGTGGCGCGAAGATGCACTGCTCGGTGTCGGGCTGTGGCGATGTGCTCGCGAAGACCGAGCAGGAGGCCCTCGCGTTCGCCCGCCAGTACATCTCGATGATGCCGGTGAACTGCACGCAGAAGCCGCCCCGCGCCGCGCCGAAGCCGCCGAAGTCCTCGGGGCGTCCGATCGATCCGGTGCCCAACGCCGATCCCGCAGCGCCCGCGTCGATCGTGCCCCTCGATCAGAACAAGCCGTTCGACATGTACGCCCTCATCAACGAGCTGATCGACGAGGGCAGCTGGGTCGAGGTGAAGAAGCTCTTCGCGCAGGAGCTGATCACCGGGCTTGCGCGCATCAACGGCAACGTCGTCGGCATCGTGGCGAACCAGCCGAAGTACAAGGGCGGGGTGCTGTTCGTCGACTCGGCGGACAAGGCCGCGCGCTTCATCTGGCTGTGCGACGCCTTCAACATTCCGCTCCTGTACCTCGCGGACGTGCCCGGCTTCATGATCGGGTCGAAGGTGGAGAAGCAGGGGATCATCCGCTCTGGCGCGAAGATGATCTCGGCGGTGAGCGAGGCCAGCGTGCCGCGCGTCTGCGTGGTGGTGCGCAAGGCCTACGGCGCCGGCCTCTACGCGATGAGCGGCCCGGGCTTCAACCCGAACGTCACCCTGGCGCTGCCGGGCTCCATGATCGCGGTGATGGGCCCCGAGGCGGCCGTCAACGCGGTCTACTTCAACAAGATCCAGGAGAAGCCCGAGGGCCCGGAGCGGCAGGCCTACGTCGCCCAGCTGCGCGAGGAGTACCGGCAGGACGTGGATCTCTTCAAGCTCGCCTCGGAGCTGATCATCGACGAGATCATCCAGGGCAAGCAGCTGCGGGCGGAGCTCGCGGCGCGGTTCGACCTCTACGTCGAGACCCAGCAGCTCCCCACGGGCCGCAAGCGCGGGGTGTTGCCCGTCTGAAGGTGAGTTTTTGGCGTTGGCGGACCCACCCCGGACCTGTATGGTGCCGCGCCCGAAGTTCAAGGGAGGAAGACCTGTGCGGAAGCTCGTTGCCCTGCTGGCCCTCACGCTCACCTCGTCGGCGCTCGCCGCGACCCCCTCGGAGGGCGTGCCTCTGCAGGTCCGGCGCGGCTTCTTCACCGAGACCGACATCGGCGGCTTCTTCACGCTCGGTGGCGACAACGGGTATTCGAACCTGCAGACGTACCTGCAGCTCGGCGGCGGCTACCAGCTGACGCTCGGAGGCGGTTCGGGCCTCGTCCCCATCGGCGTGCACGTCGGCATCGGCGCGAACGCGCAGAACTGCTGGTCGGGCCTCAAGAACGACAACTCGTGCACGCTGTCCGACAACTTCACGCTCATCTTCGTCAGCGCCTCGGGTGGCTATCTCCACCGCGTCATCGAGCGCCTCTACGTGGGCGGCAAGATCCTCGCAGGGTGGACCTTCCTCGATCCCGCGCCGGTGACGGACGTGACCGGCGGCGTGAACGCAGGCATCGCAGCCTCGATCGAGTACGCGACGAACATGGACCACTTCTCCATCGGCCTCGACATCGCGTTCCGGTTCGTGATCGGCCCGAACATTCCTTCGCTCGGGTTCTACCCGCGCGTGCAGTACACGTTCTGACCGTCGGCGCCGCGTGGTATTGCCACGCGCATGGTGCGTCGTGACGACTCAGAGCCGACGGACGGGCGACCGGCCGAGCAGGAGGCGGAGTCACGCTGCACTTCACCAGCGGGTGAAAGTCCCGCACGGGTAATCGCCGGAGAGCCCGGAAGCAGGCCACCACCTGAG
>JAEUJQ010000055.1 GCA_016793095.1 Myxococcaceae bacterium
GCAGGCGTTGGTGCACGCGCCGTTGCAGTCGCCGTTGAGGCACTCGTTGTCGTTCATGCACGACTGGCCGTTCGGCTTCTGCGCCACGCAGCTCTGCATGCCCGTGCCCGGGCAGTACGTGAGGTTCGTGCACTGCGGGAACTGGGTCGTGCTGCACATCTGACCGAGCGTCGCGAGGAACGGCTGGCAGGTGCCCATCGTCGTCATCGTCGCGCCCGCGCAGTACAGCAGCGCCCTGCACTGGTCGCTGTTGGCGCACATGGCGCCGACGTCGCCGTACGCCGTGCAGATGCCGCCCGTGCAGCGCGAGCCCCACTGGCAGACCTCGGGGTTGGTGCCGCAGGGCTGGCCGGGCGCCCGCCGGGGCTCGCACAGGCCGTTGTTGCAGTACTCGGTGTCGAGGCAGTTGGGCCCGTTCGGCACGTTGTTGCCCGTCTCGGCCGTGTTGCAGAAGCCGCCAGGCATCGTATTGAAGCGCTTCACGCAGCGGTCCGCGCCGCCGTCCATGACGCCCGGCTGCGTCGCGCAGATGAGCTCGAAGTCCGTCGGCGTACTGCGGAAGCACTCAGAGCGGCCCTTCACGCAGACCTCGCCCTCGAGCTTGCCCAGGGTGCAGTTGCGCGTCACCGTGCCCGTGTTCGGGCAGACGTAGCCGGTCAGGCACTGCGCCGTGCTGGTGCAGCCCGCGTCGGCGCCGCCGAGCGGGAGGCAGACGTCAGTGCCGGGGCCCTGACGGCAGAACGTGCCGGGAGCGCACTCCTCGGGGCCGTTGCAGGGCACGCTGCCGCCGTCGGGGTTCACGTAGCGCGCACACTGGCCGCAGCCGCCGCCGCCGATGTTGTTGCAGAAGCCCGCCGCGCACTCGACGTCCGAGGTGCAGATGCTCCCCGGCGGGGCCAGGGGCGTGGTGAAGGCCGTCTCGTCACAGGCCGACAGGGCGACGTTGCGGTCGCGGACGCAGCTGTTGGCGGGGTAGATGGCGTCGAGGCAGCTCCGCAGCGCCGTCAGGTTGATCGCCCGGCGCATGCGCTCGGCCCCGGCCTGCTCGATGCGGCACTCGTCCCGGCGAATCGCCTCGCAGTTCGCGCGCTGCGCCGCGGAGGCGATGTTGTTCTGGCGTCCGGTGACGGTGCCGCCGAGCAGGTTCCCGGTCGCCGCGCAGCGGATGTAGAAGTCGCACTCACGCGAGGCGACCTCGGCGCAGTAGTCGTAGACGCCGCCGTCCGAGGTGGTACCCCCGCCCATCGCCGAGCCGCCCGCCGTCGAACCACCCGCCGTGGAGCCGCCTGCCGTCGAGCCACCGGCCGTCGACCCACCCGCCGTCGAACCGCCGGCCGTCGAGCCACCCGCCGTCGAGCCACCTGCCGTCGAGCCACCTGCCGTCGAGCCGCCCGCCGTCGAGCCACCCGCCGTCGAGCCGCCCGCCGTCGAGCCGCCCGCCGTCGAGCCGCCCGCGTCACCGCCCGCGGCGCCGCCCGCCGTCGAGCCGCCACCCATGGCCGAGCCTCCCGCGTCGCCTCCGCCCATGCCGGCAGAGCCTCCCGCGCCGCCATCGGGACAAGGCGCTCCGTTGCAGTCATCCACCGGCGCGAAGTTGCCGCAGCTACAGCCGGTGGTGGAGAACAGGACGACGATTCCGAGGGCAAGCAGGGGTCGAGACATGGTGCGGCGACCTAGCGGAAGCTGGGCGGGGACGGAAGAGGCACTCGGCAAAACAGGCGACCCGGGCTGATCCGGCTAGAGTCGGGCCATGGCGAACACCCGATCGCTTTCCCGCCTCAAGGACCTCCTGCTCAAGGGCGGGCTGATCGACGAGCTGCAGCTTCGCTCCGCCAACGCGCGCATGGAGCAGTGGGGCGGCCGCCTGCCGGCGGTCCTCGTCGAGATGGGCTTCGTTGACGAGGAGCAGCTCGTCGAGGTGATCGGCAAGGCGCTCAAGATGCCCGTCACGCACCTCGGCACGGTGGTGAAAGACCCGGCTGCCCTGTCGCGCCTCGACGTGAAGTTCTGCGAGGAGAACGCGGTCTTCCCCGTCCTCCTCAAGGAGCGCTCGCTCACTCTAGCGATGGCTGACCCGACCGAGCTGGGCGTCATCGACGCCGTCTCAGCGAAGGCGAACGCGCGCGTGACGCCGGTGCTTGCTTCGGAGAGCGAGATCGCCGCCGCCATCGCCCGGCACTACCGCGGCCAGCACGTCGAGCCGAAGTCGTACTCGATGCGAAAGCGCGTCACCCACGAGGTGCCCGTCGCCGACGGGGGCAACCTGCCAGAGTCCGTCTTCCAGCTCGACACCAGCCCGCCCCCGAAGCCCGGAGGCCCGACCGGCTTCATGGCGAAGGCTCCCAGCGCCAACACCATGCTCGACGAGATCCTCGGCGACGATCCGACCGAGGCCACCAACGAGGGCTTCACGGAAGAGGAGCTCGTTCGCCTCGATGCCTGCCGCCTCAACCAGGAGAAGGCGTCCACCATCATCCGCGCGCTCACCGAGCTGCTGACGGAGAAGGGGCATCTCGGTTGAGGCTTTGTTCATGGTTGCTTCAGAAACGCATTCCTCCCATTTTATTACTAGCAAATCCAAGTATTTATAATCGCCTGATGAATTCCTGACGACCTGAGAGAAAAGAAAGCGTGCGCTCAGGCGGGGGCTACGCTATCTCCTGCCTCGTGGGACGTTCGACTGGCTCGCTCAACAGGGATCACGCCGAGACCCGCGCGGAGCTCGCGCGTAAGGTCGCGCAGCTATTGCTGTCCTCGGGCGGCTCGCTCCCCTCACTTCAGAAGCTGGCCGATGGGGCGGGCGTGGACCCGGGCACCCTTCGCCACTACTTCGCTGATCGCCGCGGAGTCGTGAAGGCCGCGATGGAGACGTTGCTGCCGCTCGGCGACGATCAGAAGGCCCGCGCCCTCGCGCTGGCGACGCTGCCGGTCCGGGAAGCGCTCGTGACGCTGCTCTCGAGGGTCGCGAACGCCTGGGGCGGGTTGCTGGGCAACATGCACGCGACGGGCTTCGTCGAGGGCACCGTCGATGCTGGCCTCGGGCAGACCTACGTCACCACGATGCTCGAGCCGACGCTGGCGACCGTCGAGGTGCTGCTCGAGCGCTTTGCGTCGCGAAACATGCTCGTGCTCGCCGACGTACGGGTGGGTGCGCTGGCGTTGCTGTCGCCAGTGCTGCTCGCCTGTTTCCACCAGTTCCAGCTTCAGGGCCGCGCGTGCCGGCCCCTCGATCTCACCGCCTTCGTCGAACAGCACGTCGACGGCTTTCTCCGCGGCTACGCCTCCACGCCTTCACCAGTGTCGTCCCCCGTCTGAACAGGAGTCCACGATGTCCCGCTCACTCGTCTTCATCCCCGTCGCGCTGTCGCTCTTCGCTGGTTGCCTCAGGAACGATCCGGTGCCGACGCTGCCGGAGAAGGTGGTGGGCCACTGCCGGTACACCAACCCGTTCGCGAAGCTCGAGGAGTGCCGGGACTACCTCGGCAACTGGACCGAGAAGCAGGCCCTGGACGACTGCAACGGGCAGCAGCTCGAGGGCAAGCGGGCGCCCTTCGAGGCGGGCACGAAGTGCTCGTACCCGTCGATCCTCGGCTACTGCATCCTCGGCGGAAACGACAAGTTCACCCGCATTCACATGCCGGGCTCGGACGAGTCGAAGTGCGCCGGCACCGAGCGTGGCTGTGAGGTGTTCGGTGGTGGCCTCTTCGATCCAGCGCCGGTCTGCGGCGGCAAGGTGACGGAAGGCGGCGGGGGTGGCCTGGCCACCTTCCAGCCCCCGGTGCTGGTCTGCAAGGCGCCGATGGCGGGCGAGCCGGCCGGGAAGAGCGCGAACGGCGAGGTCTGCACGTGGCAGATGATCAGCGGCGCCACCGAGCCCGGCCGTCACTTCGAGCAGTATGCCGACTGCTCGGCCGTGCGCACCCAGCGCCCCTACTACGGCGCCCCCACGAACAAGGACGCGACCCGTGACGACCCGCGCATGAACGACCCGGTGTACCGGGCCGAGGTGGAGTGGATCCAGAAGGAGGTCCGTGCGACGGCGTGCGTGTGCTGCCACATGTCCACCGCTCCGCAGGGCGCGTCGAACTGGTACGTGGACCAGCCCGGCAATTTCATCAACGGGTTCTACGACCGTGGCCTGGCGATGGGCGCGGGGTGGATCGACACCATCAGCTTCGGCGCCTTCCCCAGCGAGCAGAACAACGGCTTCTCGCGAGCCGCGCCCGAGCGCCCGACGGACTCCATCTTCGTCACCACCGACCCGGCGCGCATGAAGCGCTTCTTCGAGGCTGAGCTCGCCTTCCGCGGCAAGACGAAGGCCGACTTCGCCGGCCAGATCTACGGCGCGGGCCCGCTGGACGACCAGCGTCTCTACGTGCCGAAGGCGTGTGAGAACGGCGAGGGCGTCGACGAGAACGGGAAGATCACCTGGAGCGGTGGCCGCGCGCGGTACCTCTGGGTGCTCGAGAAGGGCTCCGTCAACCCGGGCGTGCCGCCGAACCTGGATCTGCCCATGGGCACGCTGTGGCGCTTCGATGTCGCGCCCACCACGCAGGGGGTCGAGTCGGGCGTGACGTACGGCGTCGCTCCCGAGGGCGCCACCCAGAAGTTCCCGGCGTCGGGCGCGCCGACGGCGCTGACCGCGGGCAAGGAGTACTACCTGTACGTGCTGCAGGACATCGCGCTGCCGATGACCCGCTGCTTCTTCACCAAGCGCTGACCGCTACAGCTTCCAGTCGAGGTCGCCCGCCACGTCGTCCACGGCGCGGGCGACCAGCAGGGGCACGAGCTTCTCGGGCTTGCCCTTCGGCGCCTTCACCGACCAGCTGCCCTTGAGCGCCTGCTCCGGGTAGCTGAGCACCATGAGCTGAACCTTGAGGCCGGTCTCGGTCTCACCTGGCAGGACCTGCAGCTTCACCTGGTAGCCCTTGAGGTGGCGGGCCTTGATCACCGAGACCGCCGCCTTCTTGTCCTCTCCCGCCGGCGCGAGCTCAGCGCCCAGCGCCTCGAGCTTCGCGCGCAGGGACTGCTCCGCGAGCTGTCCCGTCTCCGGGGTCGGCGCGCCCTGGGACTCGAGCGCGACGTAGAGGGCATTGGCCGGCAGCGCGGGTGGGGGGGCGGCCGCCTGCGGAGCCGCGGCGATGGAGGCGAGCGCCGGGTCGGGCGTCGCCACCCGGTAGCCCGTCTCGAGGGACTTGCCGAAGCTCGCCTTCGCGGCGTCCTTCTTCCCCTGCCTCGCTTCACAGACCGCGAGCCCGTACAGCGCGCGGCCCTTCGTCAGGTACGCCTTCGCGCCCGTCGCCCGCTCGCTCGCCCGCTTGAAGAGCGGCGCCGCCGACGCCACGTCATTCGCGGCGAGGTACGCGAGCGCGAGGTGCAGCATGGCCTCCGCAGGAGGGGACGGGAGGTCGACCAGCGGCTGCAGGGTGGCCTTCGCGTCAGGGAGCTTGCCCGCGTCGATGAGGCGCGCGGCGAGCACCAGCCGGGCCTCGCGGCTGGCGGGCGACTGGCCGAGCCCCTTCTTCGCCGCTGCGAGGGCTGCGTCGTGCTGACCCTGCCGCGCGAGCGAGCGGCTCAACCGGCCCTGCGCGAAGGCCGACTGCGGGGCGAACGAGAGGTAGGTGTTCCACGACGCGGCGGCGCGCGCGTGCTCGTTCATCGCCGCCAGCGTGTTGGCCTCGAACGAGCGCAGCATGAGCACGTTGGGGTGCTTCGAGAGCACGGCGTTCAGGAAGGTGACGGCCGCCTCGTTCGACTGGTGCCGGGTCGAGAGCCAGAAGCGCCCGAGCACCCACGGCATGAGCGCCGGATCCGAATCGGGAGAAGAACCGAGGAGCCGCTCCGCCTCGGCGTCTTCCCTTCCGATGGCGAGGAGCAGGGCCAGGGTGGCCGAGGCGAAGCGCAGGCTCGCGTCGGCCTTGAGCGCGGCGCGGCAGGCGGTCACGGCAGCGTCGAGCTCCTCGGCGGCAAGGCCCACCGGCGCGTCCACGCCCATCGGCTGCCTGAGCGCCGTCTCCCAGCAGGCGCCGAGCGCGTCGAGCGCCGCGTCGGACTTCGACTCGGGCTGCGCGCTGACCCCCGGCTTCAACGTTCCCCCGTCGAGCTCCACCGTCGCGCGCGCGAGGGCCTCGCTCGCCTGTGCCAGCAACGCGCCGCGACCGCCGGTCAGCTTCACCGAGAAGGGCGAAGTCTTCTTCCCGTCGCGCACGGCGCCCGCCAGGAGCAGGCCCGCACCGTCGATGGTGAGCCGCGCTGCCACGACGCGGTCGGCGCCGAGCAGGCCGAGGGCCCTGTCGGCGTTGGCGTCTGCGGCGAGCGTCGCGACGTCGAGGCCCTCCTGGGCGGCCATCGCGAGCACCTGCTTCATGTCCATCACCGTCTGGGTGTTGGCGCCGATGAGGAGCGCCTGCGTGCGCGCCTCGACCAGCCGGGCGAAGCGGGCGGCGTCAGGCGACACCTCGAGGGGCAACAGCGCGACGACGGCGGGCCGCGGGGCAGCGACCGCCAGGGACGGCACGAGGGTGAGCAGCAGGAGCCGGAGCATGCCGCGCAGCCTCGCACACCTCGGCGGGGCCGAGGCTCGTCAGGGCACGAATACGTACGCAGCGCCGCTGCCGCTCAACGCGTTGCTGGACTGGTCGCCGTTGATCCCGCTCGCGGCCGAGTCCTCACCGCCGGCTCCACAGACCAGCGTGTTGCCGTCGCGGCTCACGACCGCCCGCCCCGCGAAGAAGTCGTTGGCATCGGTGTTCGAGGCCTTGACGAAGTGGCGCTGGCTCCACACGCCGGCGACGCGACCGAAGACGAAGGCCGCGCCGCTGTCGGAGCTCGAGTTGTTTGCCGCGTTTCCGTCCACGCCGGTGGCGTTGCTGTCTTCGCCGAAGGCGCCGATCACGACCAGGTGCCCATCACGGCTGACGCTCACGGAGTTCCCGAAGCCGTCGCCGCTGGTGAGGGTGCTGATGCTCCCGGAAGTGAACGGGCCCTTGAGGAACGCCTGCACGGTGTACGAGGTGCTGGTGGGGCTGCGGGTGAACACGTACGCCGCGCCCGACCCATACGCCGAGTACTGCGTCGTCGTGCCGTTGACGCCGGTCGCGTTGCTGTCGTCTCCCGGCGAGCCCACCACGAGCGTCGTGCCGTCTCCGCTGATGGCGACGGAGGCGCCGAAGCGATCCTCGTCGCGGAAGACCGTGGGGGAGACTCCAGACGTCAGCGCCCACCCCGGACTCGAGAAGACATCGACGACCCCGCGATCGAACGAGAAGCCGGGCGAGCCCACGGCCAGCGTGGTGCCGTCTCCGCTGAGCGCAACCGCGGACCCGAAGACGTGGTCCTGGAAGGGCCCGAACGTCTTGAGGTACGCCTGCTGAGTCCACGCTGAACCCAGGCGCCTGAACAGGTACGCGGCGCCCGCCTCGAGCGCGCTGTTGTTGGCCTGGGACGAGCCGTTGCCGTCTTCTCCCGGAGCGCCGACCGCGAGCAGGTTCCCGTCGTCGCTGAGCGAGACGGCCGCGCCGAAGCGATCAAACGCACCCGTGTTCGAGGCCTTCAGGTACGCCTGCTGGCTCCAGGTCGTTCCGGTGCGGGTGAAGACGTAGACCGCGCCACTCCCGCTCGCCGAGTTGTCCGAGGCGTTCCCGTTGGGGCCCGTCGCGTTGCTGTCTTCTCCGCTGGCCCCGACCGCGAGGGTGTTTCCGTCGGCGCTCAGGCTGAGCGCGCCTCCGAACCGGTCGTCTGCATCGGGGTTCGACGCCTTGAGGTACGCCTGCTGGGTCCACACGCTGCCGCTGCGCACCAGCACGTAGACGGCTCCGGAGTTGAGGACCGAGTTGTCGGCCTCAGTCCCGTTGCTGTCTTCGCCCGATGCACCGACGACGAGCGTGGAGCCATCGGCGCTGAGAGCGAACGAGCTGCCGAAGCCGTCGTCGGCGTCCGGGTTCGAGGCCTTGAGCCAGGCCTGTTGGGACAGGGGGCGGAGGACGACCACCGAGTAGACCCGCGTCGCCCCGCCCGCGGCTCTCACGTGGACGACGATGGGGGTCGCAGGCCCGGCGAGCGGCACGAGCACCGTGGCCCCCGAGGTGAAGCCAACGCCGTTCAGGGTGACGGTGACCCCGGCGGGGTTGGGGACTGTGGCGTTCACCGCGACGCTCACCGTCCCCGCGGCGACGGAGGTCGTGTAGCTGAAGGTCCCCGACGCGAACGAGATGGTGCCCGGGGTGACGGACAGCGCGCTGAGCGACGCGTCGTCCCACACGCAGCTCGTCACGCCGTTCCCCGTGTAGCCGCTGTTGCACGCGCAGGTGCGGCTCCCCGGAGTGTTGGTGCAGGTCGCGTTGGTCGCGCAGCCGCCGTTGCTGGTGAGGCACTCGTTGATGTCCGTGCAGGTGAGGCCGTCGCCGGTGTAGCCCGAGGTGCAGGTGCAGGTGCGGCTGCCGACCGTGTTGCCGCAGGTCGCGTTCACGCTGCAGCCTCCGTTGTTCGTCAGGCACTCGTTCACGTCGGCGCAGGTGACGCCGTTGCCGGTGAAGCCCATGTTGCAGGCGCAGGTCCGACTGCCGGGCGTGTTGGTGCACGTCGCGTTGCCGCTGCACCCGCCGTTGTTCGTGAGGCACTCGTTGACGTCAGCGCAGGTGAGGCCGTCACCGGTGAACCCCATGGTGCAGGTGCAGGTGCGGCTGCCGGGGGTGTTGGCGCAGGTGGCGTTCGCGCTGCACCCCCCGTTGTTGGTGAGGCACTCGTTGACGTCTGCGCAGGTGACGCCATCACCGGTGAAGCCCGCGTTGCACGCGCACGTGCGGGCGCCGACGGTGTTGGTGCAGGTCGCGTTGGCGCTGCAGCCCCCGTTGCTCGAGAGGCACTCGTTGACGTCTGCGCAGGTGAGCCCGTTCCCGGCGTAGCCGGAGCTGCAGGTGCACGTGCGCGAGCCAGGCGTGTTCGTGCAGAGCGCGTTCGCGCTGCACCCCCCGTTGTTCGACAGGCACTCGTTCACGTCCGTGCAGGCGACACCATCACCGACGAAGCCGGCGTTGCAGGCACAGGTGCGGCTCCCGACGGTGTTGGTGCAGGTCGCGTTCGGGCTGCAGCCGCCGTTGCCCGTCAGACACTCGTTCACGTCCACGCACGTGCTGCCACTGCGGACGTAGCCTGGGTCACACAGCAGCCCGCAGGTGCTGCCGTTGCAGGTCGCCGTGCCATTCGCGGCGGACGGACAGACCCTGCACGAGGTGCCGCAGGAGGTGACGGCGGTGTCCGGCACGCACTGCTGCCCGCACGCGTGCTGCCCTGCAGGACAGCGGCACTGCCCGGAGGTGCAGGTCGCCCCCATCGGGCAGTCGGTGCTCAAGCGGCAGCCAGCCAGACAGCCCCGCGTGACCGGATCGCAGAAGTAGCCTGGCCCACAGCCGGGGCCCGTCGTGCAGTCCATCGGCAGGAGCTGACAGCTCCCCCGGTTGCAGACCTCACCGTTGCCGCACACCCAGCCGCACTGGCCGCAGTTCTCGACGTCAGCGAGGGTGTCGACGCACATGAGGCTGCACTCCGCGAGGGTGCCGGCGCAGACGCCGCCGGCAGCTCCACCAGCGGCGCCTCCGCCCGCCCCACCGGCCAGCCCACCGGCGACCCCACCCGCCGTAGCGTTACCACCGCCCGTCGAGCCGCCAGCGCCGCCGCCAGCCGTCGAGCCCCCCGCGATGCCTCCCGCTTCACCACCGGCAGTCCCTCCACCACCCGTCGAGCCACCCGCGATTCCTCCCGCCTCACCACCGCCGGTCGCTGCGCCGCCGGCCTCACCGCCCGCCGTCGAACCGCCGGCCTGACCGCCCGCCGTCGAACCACCGCCCTCACCGCCGCCAGCCATGCCGCCCGCCGTCCCGCCGCCGAGGTTCGAACCGGGGACACAGGCGCCCAGAGAGCAGGTGAAGCCAAGCGAACAGGCCTCGCAGACCGCGCCTCCGAGCCCGCACTGCGACGCCTCGACGCCGGCGACGCACTGACCGTTCTGACAACACCCGCCACAGGTGGCAGGTCCACACGCAGGCGCCGGGGGCGAGCTGCAGGAGAAGAGCGAAACCCCGAAGAGGAAGGCGACCGACAGAACTGAGCGGAACATGATGCAACGTAACCCCTCATGACCGCTCGAGGTGCAGGGAATCGCCAGCCTCCATGTATCCAATGGTCACTTCTGATGTGACCACTGGAAACACCGTCGGCAACGTGGCCCTGGCAGGCGAGCTCTCACAGCCGGGCGTCGTGCGACTCCGCGAGCCGGGTCCCTTCGCGCCTCGATGACTCGCTGACGAAGACGTCCTTGGACTCGCCGCACCCCGGCCCACCGACCCGCGACCCCTGGTCGAATCATCGACCCAAAGACGCCTGACCGGTTCACAGGCATGGTCCCGGCGTGCGCGCCCGCCCCACGCTCCTGCTGCTCCTGGCTGCGCGCACCGCCGCCGCAGAGGGGTCGTTCCACCTCATCGCCGAGCCGCGCGATGCCGGGCCGCCGGCGGTGCTCGCCGGTCAGGTGCGCGCGATGGGCCGGCGCCTACCGCTCGCCCTCGCGCAGGTGACGGTGGTGGACGGAGGCGTCGCGGCCGAGACCGACGCCGAGGGCCGCTTCGTGCTGTCCCTCGAAGGCGGGGCCGTCGAAGTCGAGGTGCGCGCCAGCGGCCATGAGGGCCGCCGCTTCGACGAGCGCCTCTCACCGGGCCAACGGCTCGAGGTGCTGTACCGCCTCGCGCCCTCTTCGACCGCGTCCTTCGAGACGGTGGTGCGGGCCCGACGGGAGACCGAGGCGCCGCGCGTCGAGCTGGGCCGCACCGAGCTGACCGAGAGCGCGGGCACCCAGGGCGACCCGTTTCGCGCGGTCATGCTGCTGCCGGGGGTCGCCTCCATCGCCTCGGGGCTGTCCTACCCGGTCGTCCGCGGCACCCAGCCAGCGGCGACGGGCTTCTTCCTCGACGGCGTGCGGGTGCCGCAGCTCTACCACCTGCTGGCGGGGCCCTCGGTGTTCGCGCCCGAGCTGGTCGAGCGCATCGACTTCTTCGCAGGCGCCGTGCCCGCCCGCTTCGGGCGCCTCACGGGCGGGGTCGTCGAGGCACGACTCGCGAGGCCTCCAACCCGGCTCGAAGCGACGGCGGCGGTGGACCTGCTCAGCGCCCGCGCCTTCGTGGCCGCCCCGATTCCCCAGGCGAAGCTCGACGTCGCCGTCGCTGGCCGCCTCAGCTACACGGCCCTCATCGCGTCGGCCGTCGCCAGGGTGGCCTTCCCTTCGACCCCCGAGAACCCGCAGCCCACGCCGGTCGCCAACTTCCAGGACTACCAGGCGCGCGTGGAGTGGAACCCTGGCCCTGGCCGCTTGCGCCTGCTCGCCTTCGGCGCCGCGGACGAGGGCGGGGTGCGACAGAACGGCCCGCGCACCTCGACCGCGCTCCTCTCGAACGTCTTCCATCGGGTGGACCTCGCGTGGCGCATGCCGCTCGCGGGCGGCCACGCGGAGGCCGGCGCCACCTGGGGCACCGAGCAGCTGGGGCTCATCGGCACCCGCGACGGGCGCGACGTGGGGCAGTTCGTGATGCGCCGGGGCGTCTGGCAGGGCCGCCTGCGGTACGGGCGGGACTTCGGCGGAGTCGTGAGCCTCGAGGCCGGCGCGGACGTCGATCGACAGGACCTCAGCCTCGAGATCGACCGCGACCCGGTGCTGGCCATCGGCGCCGCCTCGAGCCTGCGCGAGCCGAGCACCCGGGGAACGCTCGCCGGCGCCTGGGTGGACGTCGCGTGGTCGCCCGCGCGCCTGGTGCTGGCGGCCGGCGCGCGCGCAGATGTCTTCGCCCTCGACGGCGTCGCGCCGCTGGTGAGCGCCGAGCCCCGGCTGTCGGCGAGGTGGCTGGCGCGCGACTGGCTCACGGTGCGGGGCGCCGCGGGGCTCGCGCACCAGGCGCCGACGGTGCTGCTGAACCTGCCGGTGTCCGACCTGAGCGGCCTGCGCGACGGGCTGCAGCGCGGCGCGCGGTTCGAAGTGGGCGCTGACGCGAGGCTGCCGTGGTTAGGGCTCGAGGCGTCATCGTCGCTCTTCTTCAACCCGCTGTTCCCGGCCGTCGAGTACACGCTCGAGGATCTGCTCACCAACCGTGCGCGCGCAGGCCAGTCCTCCGCTGGCGTCCCCGGGCGCGCGTACGGGCTCGAGGTGTTGCTGCGCAGGCGCGCCGAGGGGCGGTGGTTCGGGTGGGTGAGCTACACGCTGCTCCGCTCCGAGCGCCTGCGGCGGGCCATCGCCTTCGATGCCTCGGGCGCCATCGTCGAGGACGTCACCCGGTGGGTGCCCTTCGAGTTCGACCAGACCCACGTCTTGCGGCTCACCGGCGGCGTCACCCTGCCGCGCGGGTTCCGGGTGAGCGTGGGCCTGCACGTGAACTCCGGCCGGCCCGAGTCCGGCGCCATCTCGAGCCGTGCGCAGCAGCCCGGAGTCGACCCCATCTCGCTCGAGCCGACGTGGGTCCCCGTCAGCGCTGCGCGCGAGGTGCGCCTGCCGCCGTTCGCCCGCCTCGACGTGCGCGCCAGCAAGACGTGGACGTTCGACGACTTCGTGCTCGAGGCGTTCGTTGACGTGCTCAACGCGTCGGCGTCGGCCGAGATCCTCGGCTACACCTACGACGTCGCGACCACCGACGGGAGGACGACCCTGCGCAAGACGCCGTTCGCGATTCCGCTCGTGCTGCCCACCATCGGGCTCAAGGGGGCGTACTGATGCGCGCCCTCCTGCCAGCGGTGGCGCTCGTGTGGTGCGCCTGCCCGTCGCCCGAGAACGTGTACCGCCTCGAGGGCGAGGTCGTCGATCAGAACGGTCGCGCGGTGCGGGGGCGCGAGGTGCGGCTCTTGCGTGACGCCTCGGACGACGGCGCGCGCTGCCTGCCGATGGAGCCCTTCGCCGTCACCACCACCGGCCCGAACGGGCGCTTCGCCTTCGACGTCTACCGCTACCAGCAGACGCTCGGCCGGGTGACGCCGCGCTTCTTCCGCGTCGAGGCGTCGAATGACCCGCTGACCAACGTGCTGACGTCCTGGACCTTCCGCTTCCCCGCCGTCGACGTGACGCTGCCGCCGCTCCCGATCACCACCTCCACCATCCCGCCCCTTCCCTCGTCCTTCGAGACGTTCTCGGAGGCGTCGCTCGACGGAGTGGTGGCGTGGCGGACCGGCGGCGGCATCGGGGGCGACGAGGAGCGGCCGATGAAGGCGCTCCAGGTCACGCGCGGCCTCGCCTCCGACGTGCTCGCGGGCACCCCCTTCGGCTCCTGGGAACAGGTGGGCCTCGAGCTCCGCCTCGAGCAGCCGATCGCCGAAGTGCCTCCCGGGCCCGTCTCCCGCCTGCGGGGCCTGGACTGCGAGCAACTGCGGCCCGCGCCCTGCCCGCTCACGGACGGGCGCATGCTGCCGGTGGCGCTGCCGCCCGGCACGAAGACGCTCACCATCACCGGGCGCGAGCTCGTCGTCTTCCGCACCGTGGTGCTCCGCGGGCTGCGCATCGACGGCGAGGCAGCGCAGGTGACGGTGGAGACGACCGATTCGCTCGAGCTCCCCGACTGGCAGCTCTCGGGGCGCCTCCTGCGGGGGAAGGAGCTGGTCGCGGCAGCCCGTGGGCACTGCCGAGAGCCCGGCGTCTTCGGCTCCATCGAGGTCGGCGTGCGCGCGGCGAGAGGCGTGCGTATCCGCGCGGACGACGAGGACGGGAACTCGCTCGACCTCACCTCGGTGCAGGAGGTGTCGGCGCGATGAGAGGTCTGCAACTGCTCCTCCTGGTGACGGCGTGCAGCCCGCCGCCAGCCGCGCCCGCGCCGCCGCCCGCGCCGGCCCTCGAGGTGCCGCCGTCGAGCGCCTCGCAGCCGCTCACGTCGCGCCGGTTCACCGTCCGCGCCTCGACGAGGAGCGACACCGTCGTGCGCCTCTTCGTGAGCCTCGATTGCTCCGGGCCCGAGCTGCGTCGCGACACGGCGGTCGAGCTCGAGCGCGGCGTCGAGGTGGAGTCGGTGCACGGGAAGAACGTCTTCTCGGCCGTCGCCGTCGACCCCACCGGCCTGCCGTCGCCGTGTTCGGCCCCGGTCACTGTCGAGGTGCGCCTGCCGATGCGGGGCTCGTTCAGCGCGCCACAGGTCCTCCGCGTGTCCCCGCCCATGCCGACGAGAGAACGAACGGCCACCTTGCAGGGGACGACCCAGCAGGGGTGGACCGTGCGCGTGTGGGGCGGCCGCGAGTGCCAGGGGCCGCTGCTGGCGTCGACTGACGCAGCGACCTTTCAGCGCCAGGGCGTCGAGGTGCCACTGCCGCCCAACCGCAAGCTCGAGGTGACGCTCGACGCCGAGCTGAGCGCCACCCAGACGCTGTGCAACGGGCCGGTGCTGCTGCTGGAGAACGACGAGGTGCCGCCGCTGGCGCCGCGTGGCCGCTTCTTCCCGCCGCCGCCGTGGCCCAACGCCGAGAAGGCGGTGGTGCTGGAGGACCTTCAAGACGCGCGGTTCGTGTCGTTGTCCGCAGGCGACACCTGCACGCCGAGCACGTTGGTGCCGGTGCGGACGTTCTGCGGTGGCGGGGTCTGCCAGACCGTGGTGCTGCCCCTCATCGTCGGCAGCGCCACGACCTGGGGCCTGCAGCTCATCGACGGCGCTGGCAACCGGAGCGCCTGCACCCCGATCAGCAACGACGTCGACCCCCGGCTCGAGGCGCCCCCGGTGTACCTCGAGGCGCTCGACGCGGGCATCAGCCTGAACCTGCTCGCCATCAGCTCGGTGCCAGGCCCCATCGAGTTTCACGCAATCCCCGGGTGTCCCGGCACCGGAGTCGTCCCGACCTCCCTGGCCGCGAACCTCGCCGTGCTCACCGAGCAGCTCCGCCAGCGCTGGTTCGCCTCCGTCGGGCGCGACGCGGGCACCTGCGCCGCGGCCCCGTGAGTGTCGCTGCACCGATGACTGCGCATAGACTTCCGGCCAGTGCTCGCGTTCGTTCTCCACCTCACGCTGGCGGTGCCGTTCGCCCCGGAGCCCCAACAGCCCGGCGCCGGCGACTGGGTGAGCAGCGGCACGTGGATGGAGACCCGCGGCTACTCCGACGACGCAGGCGTTCCGCTGTCCACCCTGATCGTCCAGCTGCGCCGCGACCCCGGCTCGTGGACCGAGCAGCTCACCGTCGATGCAGGGCCCCGCCACGGGCTCTCGTCATGGGTGTCCTTCAGCGAGGACGACGCCGGCTGGTGTTGGCGCGCGCGGTACATCAACACGCGCGACGAGGCGTCCGCGTGGGGCCCCGAGGCCTGCTTCAACATCGACACCACCCCGCCACCCTGGCCACCGGGCTTCGACGCCGGCCCATCGCTGTCCCCGGGAGCGTTGACCGTCAGCGCGCAGCCCGTCACCGATGCGCGCTCCGCCACGGCGGGCTACCACCTGCTCGTCGCCCGCGCGCCAGGCGGGCCCTGGTTCGCACAGACCGGCCTCCGCCAGCCGGGGCTGCCCTTCGGCACGTGGCTCGGCGAGGGGACCTGGTTCGTCGGGATCGAGGCCGTCGATCTCGCGGACAACACGAGCAGCGACACGAGTGATCCACCCGAGCTCCGCGCGGTCACCATCACCGGTCGCGACAGCGTGCCGGTGCCCCCGGCGCCCGCCTGGGACCAGGCGTACACGAACAACTGGGGCGACCAGCTGGGCTACGACCCTGGGTGGGCCAGGGACGCAGGCGTGTCGGTGCTGACCTTCACGGTGCGGAACGCCGACGGCGGCCAGTGGCACCACGTGGACACGGCGCAAGCCGGGCGCGACTGGCCCTACCGGTGGATCTCCACCCACGTCATCCAGCGGGAGGGCGTCTTCGTGGCGCGGGTGGGCGCCATCAGCGGCGACGCCGTCGGGCGGTGGTCGAGGGAGTCGGCGCCCCTCGTGGTGGACGCGACGGAGCCCGAGACGCCGGGAGGCCTGGCGCTGGCTCCGCTCGAGACGCGCAGCGCCCCGGTGCAGCTGGCGTGGACAGCCTCGAGGGACAACCTCGCCGGGATCGAGCTCTACAAGGTGCACCTGATGAATGGCACGACCGGCGCAGAGCTCTACGTGACGACCCCACTGACGTCGCTCGACGCGGGGACGCTCGAGGAAGGCCGCTGGTCGTTCGAGGTCCGGGCGAAAGACCGCGCCGACAACTGGTCGCCGTACTCGAGCCCCTCGACCACCGTGGTGGTGGACCGCACCGGGCCGATCGCCAGCGCACCGCAAGTCGAGCCGCTCGATGGCGGCGTGGTGGTGCGGTGGGCTCCGCCGATCGACGCGCTCTCCTCGCTCGCCAGCGTCGAGCTCGTGCGCGACGAGGCCGGCGGGGCGCAGCAGGTGCTGCCTGCGACCGCGAGTCCCTTCGTCGATGCGCCGCCTGCAGGCACGTGGACCTGGCGGGTTCGCGGCATCGACCGGCTGGGCAACCAGGGCGCCTTCAGCCCCCCGTCGGCCGTGGTCGTCGTGACGCCGTCCGGCCTCGTCGTGGGTCCACGCATCACCGGAGTGCCGACGAGCGTGGGCTGCGGTCAGCTCGAGGAGCCGTTGGCGGCCACGGGCGACGCGCCGCTGTCCTGGCGCCTCGTCAGCGGGCCGCCGGGCATGACGCTGGACCCACTCACCGGCATCTTGAGGTGGACGGTGGAGGGGACCGGCCCTGTCGAGGTGACGGCGGCGGTCAACAACGCGGCCGGCGAGGACCGACGGACCTTCTCCATCGAGCGCACCTGCGCCCAGCCGCGCGGGCCCTGGGACCTGCGCGTCGGGTGTGAGGCGGGACCGGGAGGGCTGCTCCTCGCGCTCTGCCTCACCCTGCTCCGACCCCGCCTGCGCGTGGTACGGTGACGCTCGATGCGCACCGTCTGCTTCTCTGCACTCCTCGTGGTCGCCTGCGGCCCGGTCGCCACCTCACCACCGAAAGCGCAGTCGGCCGTCGAGCCGGCGGCCCTCTCGCTGGCTGACGTGAACCCGGGCTCTCCCATGGCTGGGCAGCAGGTCGGACCGACGAGCTTCCGCGGCAAGGTGAGCGGCTGGTACTTCACCCACACGAGTTGAGGCTACTGCCGGGGCCAGGCTGGCCTCCTTCAGACGATGCAGGGCGAGCTCGACGCGGTCGCTCCGGGAGCGGTGGTGTTGCTCGCCGTGAACGCCGCTGGCTTCGAGTCGGGGAACGAGGGCTTCGTCTCGGGCAAGACGATGCCGCTGCTGCAGGACACCGCGCAGGTGAACCTCTGGGCCGCGTGGAGCGTCACGTACCGCGACGTCATCGTGCTCGACGCCGAGGGGAAACAACGCGCCGTCTACAACCTGACGACGAACGACCTCTCGTCGGCCACGAACTTCGCGGCGCTGAAGCGACTGCTGCTCGACGCGCGCGCTCCCTGACGAGGCTCCCATGCTCGCGCTCATCGCTCTGCTGGTGCTGGCAGCTGATCCAACGAGCTGTGCTGCTGACGCGGACTGCGTGCTGATCAGCGGCTGCGAGTGCAGCTGCTGCCCGCGGCCGCTCAAGGCGGTGACGAAGCCTGAGGCTGAGGCGGTCAGGCGGCGCTGCGCAACGCTCGGCGATTGCGGCGACGTCTGCAGGGCGGGCGAGCTGGCGAAGTGTCAGGCCCCCGAAGACCCCGCGGCGGTGAAGGCGGTGTGCCGTGGAGGCCGGTGTGTGAAGGAGCCGGCGAAGGCCGAGTGCACGACGGACGACGACTGCGCGATGGCGCATGACTGCGGCTGTGAGTGCTGTCCTTCGCCGTGGGTCGCCCTCCCCAGGGACCGGGCCGCCAGGCTGAAACAGAAGTGCGCCCGGCTGGGTCCGTGCCGCCCGCCTGACGACCAGTGCCGGGAGGTGAAGTGCCCAGCGCTCACCGAGCGGACCGCGAGCTGTCGGGAGGGCCGGTGTGAGGCCGTGCCCCGGAAGCGGTAGATTTCCGAGCCACTTCAATGAGATACGAGGAGACGACACCTTTTCGCACTTCCTGCGAGAATCCCTGAGCCATGACCATCTCCGTCAACCGCAGCGCGCCCACCGCCGTCCGCTCCGCGACCCAGTCCGAGACCGTCGCTCCTGCCGCGCCGAAGTCACAGGCGCAGGCCTCGACGGGGTACTCGGCAGCCAGCAGCTACTCGTCGGCTTCGACCGCCGAGTCGGGTTCAGCCGCCGACACCAAGAAGGCCATCGAGATCCTCGGGAAGACCGAGGGTGGCGAGAAGCTGAAGAAGCTCCTGTCGGAGACCTACATGACCTCGAGCGAGGTGAGCGAGGCCATCGAGGAGTTCGAGAAGATCGGCGGCAAGCTCTCCGAGGGCGATCGCGCCGTGGTCGAGCAGGCGGTGCGCTTCGAGTCAGCGCTCTCGGGCTGCATCAACATGGGCAAGATGATCATGGACCGGCTGCTCGCCCAGTTGAAAGAGAACAACAAGATGCCGCAGTGGTAGCGTCTGGGTCGTGAGCTCGACCGCAGCGACCCGCTTCGAACACGCACTCAGGGAACGCCTCCGCAGCGACGCTGACCTCGCGAAGCTGGCGTCCGTGCTGGGCATCACCCACGACACCCTCCTCGCGATGATGGCGCAGGTGGCGATCGACCCCGACTCGACGCCACGCGTCGATCTGGTCTCGCGGTCGAGCAAGAAACCCCTGGTGACGGGTCCCGAGCTCATCGGCTACGTGAAGAAGGCCGTCGAGCTGGCGCGCGCTGCTGATCCGAAGCTGTTCGCCGACGTGAAGAAGCAGGCCCTCGCGCAGACGCAGCCCGGTGATGGACGCAGCGCCGACCCCGCACTCAAGGCCGAGCTGGAGAAGCTGCTGAAGCGCGGTGCCCGCTGACCACTGCTCTGGCTCGTCACCAGGAGAATCCGCCGTCGAGCGCCGTCGCTCCGGCTGCGATGAAGCCCGCGCAGACGGCGGGCGAGGACCGGACAGGGCTGGTCCGGTTGCGGGTCGTCAGGCGGGTGCGAGGCGCGCCGTCGAGGAAGTGCTTGACGTGTTCGGCGCAGGGGGGCAGAAGCGCCGACGCTTTTTCGCAGTGATTCGCCCAGGTAGCTCAGTTGGTAGAGCAGGGGACTGAAAATCCCCGTGTCGCTGGTTCGATTCCGGCCCTGGGCACTTCAGCCCTTCCGCAGAGGCAACGGACAGGCGTCCCGCCCCGTTCCCCGCTAAGCTGACGTTCGTGTCTGACGCCCCCCGCACCGACCTCTCCGGCCGGAAGATCGGCGAGTACGAGATCACCGCGCGCATCGGCGTCGGCGGCATGGGCGAGGTCTACGAAGGTCGCCAGCCCCTCATCGGCAAGCGGGTGGCGGTGAAGGTGCTGCTGCCCTCGTTGTCGAACGAGAAGGAGCTGGTCGAGCGCTTCCTGTCGGAGGCCCGCGCCGTCAACGAGATCCGCCACCGCGGCATCGTCGACATCTTCTCCTTCGGGCAGCTCGAAGGAGGCTCCCACTACTTCGTGATGGAGTTCCTCGAGGGCCAGGCCTTCGACAGGATCCTCAAGCAGCGCGGGCCGCTGCCCATCGGCGAGGCCCTCTCGTACATCGAGGAGGTGCTCGACGCCCTCGAGTCGGCGCACGCGGCAGGCATCGTCCACCGCGACATCAAGCCGTCGAACATCTTCCTGGTGAACACCGGCCGCGGGAAGCCGTACGTCAAGCTGCTCGACTTCGGCATCGCCAAGCTGGGCGCGCTCGCCAACGGCAGCGACTCGGCGCCGCAGACCCGCGCGTCGATGATCCTCGGCACGCCCGACTACATCTCGCCCGAGCAGGCACGCGGCAAGCCGATCAGCGCCGCGACCGACCTCTACGCGCTCGGCGTGGTGCTCTTCGAGATGGTGACCGGCTTCCGCCCGTTCCGCGGCGAGAACACGCTGCAGACGATGTGGATGCACGTGGAAGACCAGCCGCCGGTGCCGTCCACCATTCGCGCTGACATTCCCCAGGCGCTCGATGAGCTGATCCTGTGGGCGATGGAGAAGGACCCGGCTGCGCGGCCGGCGAGCGCCGAAGAGATGCGGGCGCACCTCGACGCCGTGCGCGCGTCGCTCCTGCCTGGAACCGGGAGCACCACCCCCGCGCCCATCACCGGCCGGAACCAGCCCGTCACCACCGCGACGCCGTCGGGCCGGCAGCGCGCGCTCTCATCGACGCCCGCGCCGCGCTCCGGGAGCCAGAAGGCCTTGTCTCAGGGCAGCACCTCGGGGAACCGTTCTCGTGCAGGCCTGCGGCCTTCTGGAACTCCAGGCGCCGCGCCCTCGGCCGAGACGCGCATGGCGCCGCTCACCACCGACGAGCACGTCCAGCTTCAGCCCGGCAACCAGACGCGCGTCGACGTCGTCCCCAACGACCTCATCAAGACCGACCCCGAGCGCAACGCCGTTCCCCGCTCGACGGAGCCAGCGCTCGAGGCCGTCCTGGATGACGCGCCACTCGAGCCCCCCAAGTCGAAGCTGCCCCTCGTCATCGGCCTCGCGTCGCTCGTCCTCATCCTGGGGGGCGGCATCGTGCTGTTCGCGTCCGGCGGAGGAACGTCCGAGACGACGGTGACCCGGCCGGTGGACGTGAAGCCGCCCGAGCCCACCAGGCCGCCGGACGTGAAGCCCCCCGAGCCCACGAAGCCGGCGGACGTGAAGCCCCCCGAGCCCACGAAGCCGGCGGACGTGAAGCCCCCCGAGCCTACGAAGCCGGCGGACGTGAAGCCTCCCGAGCCTACGAAGCCGGCGGACGTGAAGCCGCCCGAGCCCACGAAGCCGGTGGACGTGAAGCCGCCCGAGCCGGTGGCCACGAAGAAGTCCCCACCGGCGAAAGGCGTCACCCAGCAGCAGCTCGACGCGCGCCTCGCCCGCATCGAAGCGAAGCTGAAGAAGCACGAGGACGAGATGGGCGACGCTGACCCCATGCTGAGGCGGTTGCTCGGCGCCGCGAAGGCCGCGGTGAAGAGCTCGACCGACGAGGCCTCGCGCAAGGACGCCTGGCAGCAGCTCGCCGAGGTCGAGGGGCAGCTGCGGTAGACCCCGGCAGGCCCAACGCGAGAACCATGCCCCCGGTCGCGTCGGCTCCGCTGCCTTGACACCCGTACAGCGGCGCGATGGAAGGCCCTCATGAAGCTCGCCACCAGGCGCACCGGCACTCGCGACGGGAGCCTCGTCGTCGTCAACAGAGACCTCTCGGCCTTCGCCGACGCCTCGGCCATCGCTCCCACGCTGCAGGCCGCGCTCGATGACTGGAGCCGCGTCGAGCCGAAGCTGCAGGCGCTGGCGAAGCAGCTCGAAGACGGCGCCGTCGGCGGAGAACCGTACGACGCCTCGAAGCTGCACTGCCCCCTGCCCCGCGCCTTCGAGTGGATCGACGGCAGCGCCTACCTGAACCACGTGCGCCTGGTGCGCAAGGCCCGCAAGGCCGACCCGCCACCGACGCTCGAGACCGACCCGCTCGTCTACCAGGGAGGCTCTGGCCATCTGCTCGGCCCCACCGACGACATCGTCATTCGCGACGAGGCGTGGGGCTGTGACTTCGAGTCCGAGGTGGCCGTGGTGTTGGGCGACACCCCGCTGGGTCTCGAGGCCGCCGACGCCGCCCCGTACGTCAAGCTGGTGATGCTCGTGAACGACGTCAGCCTGCGAAACCTCATCCCCAACGAGCTCGCCAAGGGCTTCGGCTTCTTCCAGGGCAAGCCGGCGACGGCGTTCTCCCCCGTGGCCTGCACGCCCGACGAGCTGGGGCCGGCCTGGCGCGACGGCCGCGTGCACCTGACGCTGAAGACGTGGCTCAACGGCAAGCAGGTCGGCGACACGCACGCCGGTCCCGAGATGCACTTCAGCTTCTTCGAGCTGATGGCCCACATCGCGAAGACGCGGCAGTTCTGCGCCGGCACCATCCTCGGCTCAGGCACCGTGTCGAACGAGGACCGCGCCCGGGGCATCTCGTGCCTCGCCGAGCAGCGTATGATCGAGACCATCGACACCGGGAGTCCGCGCACTCCCTTCCTCAAGGACGGTGACCGTGTGGAGATCGAGATGTTCGGCGTGGACGGGAAGAGCCTGTTCGGCCGCATCGATCAGCACGTCAAGAAGGTGGGCCCGGGCTGAACGCCAGCCCGCTTCGCAGTAGAGTCTGGTGCGTTCACGTCCCATGAGCCTCTCTCTCGTCCCTCAGGACACCGCGACTGTCAGGGCGCCCGACGCGTTCGGGGCGTACGTCGTCGAGGAGCGGCTCGGCGAAGGCACCATGGGCTGCGTCTACCGCGCGCGGCACCAGACGCTCGGCCGCAGGGTGGCGGTGAAGAGCCTGCACCAGGCGCTGCTCGGCGATCCCGCGCTGGTGCGCCGCTTCCTGCAGGAAGCGCGGCTCGTCAACACCATCAACCACCCGCACATCGTCGAGGTGCACGACTTCGTCGAGGAGCCCGGCCAGGTGTACGCGGTGATGGAGCTGCTGGAGGGGGAGACGCTCACCGCGCGCCTGGCCTCGCAGCCGCTCTCGCTCGAGACGCTGGTGCGCATCGCCACTGAGGTCGCCGAGGCGCTCGCGGCGGCCCACGCCCTCAAGGTGGTGCACCGCGACCTCAAGCCCGACAACGTCTTCCTCGCCACCCGCGACGGCCGGGAGTGGGTGAAGGTGCTCGACTTCGGCGTCGCCAAGCTGCTCGTCCAGGACGGCCCGCGCGTCGTCGAGACGCAGAACGGTGACGTGCTGGGCACCCCGCGGTACATGGCCCCCGAGCAGGCCGCGGGCCTCGAGTGCGACACCCGCACCGACGTCTACGCCTTCGGCACCGTCCTCTTCGAGATGCTGGCCGGCAGACCACCCTTCGAGGCGACCGTGTTCGGCCAGCTCGCCGCCGACATCATCACGCGGCCGCCGCCACCCGTACCCACCCTCACGCGCACGGGAGAGCCGGTGCCCGAAGCGCTGCGCCGCCTCGTCGTCGCCTGCCTCGCCAAGAACGCCGACCACCGGCCACAGACGATGCAGGACGTGCTGCGCCAGCTGTCGAACCTCGACGTCGACCTCGGCCTCGGGCCCAGCGTTCCGCGGCCGAGGTGGTACCTGCCCGTCGCGCTCCTCACCGCCGTGACCATCGGTGCCGGCGTGGTGTTCGCGGTGAGGAGCGGTGGCACCAGGCCCGCGCCGGTGGTCGAGCCGAGCGCGCCCGTCGTGGCGCAGCCGCCCACGCCGCCTCCACCAGCGCCTGCCCCCGCCCCCGTCACGCTGGGCATCGAGACGACGCCCGCTGGCGCCACCGTCACGGACGAAGGGACCGGCGAGGTGTTGGGGACCACCCCGCTCGCCCTCAAGCGCGAGGCCCGCGCGCAGACGATGAAGGTGCGCATCGAGTTGAAGGGCCATGAGCCGGTCACCCGGGAGTTCTCCACCGCCGAGAGCCTGCGCGTCGAGCTGCCCCTGAAACGGCTTGCGATCGCGGCGCCGAAGAAGGAGACGAAGGCCGTCACCGATGGCGTCATCGACCCGTTCTAGTCTGCTCTCGCTCGTCGTCGCCTTCGCCCCGCTCGCCCTCGCCGGTGAGTCGGTCGAGGCCCAGGCGCGGCGCATCGCGCTCGAGGGCAAGAAGGCCTTCGACACGGGCGACTTCCCCACCGCCATCGCGCGCTACCAGGAGGCCTACAAGCTGAAGGCCGCGCCAGGGCTGCTCTTCAACCTCGGCCAGTGCCATCGGAAGACGGGCGCGCTCGAGGAGGCACGGTCGTACTTGAGGCGCTATCTCGAGACGAGCCCGCCAGCAGCGCAGGCGAAGGCGACGGAGCAGGTGCTGGCCGAGGTCGAGGCGCAGCTCGCCGAGCGACGCCGCGTCGAGGAAGAGCGGGCCGCACAGGCGCGCGACGAGGCGGCCCAACGGCTGGCGGAAGAAGAGGCGGCGCGCAAAGCGAAGGAGGACGAGCTGCGCGTCGCGGCGGCGCGCGCCGAGGCCGAGGCGGCAGCGAAGAAGCTGCAACTCGAGCTCGTGCGCCGGCAGGAGCCACCACCCCCACCGCCCACCCCCATCACCAGCCGCTGGTGGTTCTGGGCCGGCATCGCGACCATCGTCGCCGCCGGCGCCACCACCGCCGTCGCCGTCGGCACTGCGCCCCGGCCCACGCCCACCACCTTCCCGGACATCAACGCGCGATGAGGCGCTCGTTCCTCCTCACGCTGCTGGCGCTCAGCTGCCGGGACCCGGCGACGCTGGTGGGCACCGCGGTGGTGGTGACGGTCGACTCGTCGGACGTGCGCGTCGAGCAGCTGCGCTACTCGGCGTGGATCCTGGACGCTGGCAGCGTGCTCGAGCCCACGACGCGCCCGGCCACGCCCGCCGGCCTGCTCGCCACCTCCACCACCGTGCGTGTGCTCCTGAAGGACAGCCTGGGCGGCCAGACGCTCGAGGTGCACGTCGATGGCCTGGTGGACGGCGGCGTCGCCGGCGATGGCCACGGCGAGGTGCGCGTCGACAAGGGCTTCGAGCGGCCGCTCGTGGTGAAGCTGCTGCCGCCGACGCCGATGTGCCAGGGCTGCATCGGGCCGCAGGGCGACTGCGTCTCCGAGGTGGGCCCGCAGGCGTGTGGGAAGGGTGGCGCGGCGTGCGTCGTCTGCGACTCCGTCATGGCCGATGGCTGCTCGGCGAGCGGCGCCTGCGGGTGCGGCGATGGGCCCCCATGCAGCGCGGCGCTCGGAGCTGATCGCTGCGAGGGCGGGAAATGCCGGTGCGGGGCCGGCGCGGTGTGCACGGCCGGTCAGGAGTGCCTCGCCCAGACGTGCCAGTGCACGCCGACCTCGTGCGCCGGCGGCTGCTGCCAGGGGAACATGTGCGTCACGGCGCCGACGTCGTCCGCCTGTGGGACAGGCGGCCGGGCCTGCCTCGACTGCGGGGGCTCAGCGTGCTCAGCGGGCCAGTGCGCGATGTCGGCGTGCAACCAGACGACCTGCCCGACCGGCTGCTGCATCGGGAGCTCCTGCGTCACCGCACAGACGAATCTCGCCTGCGGGAAGGGCGGCATCGCGTGCGAGTCGTGTGGCGCGGGCAGCTGCGACGGCGGGGTCTGCTCGGGGAGTTGCAGCCCCGCGACCTGTCCCAACGGCTGCTGCCAGGGCGGGGTCTGCCTCGCAGGGACGACGGGGGCGGCGTGCGGAACTGGGGGGGCGGCCTGCAACACCTGCCCTGGCGCCTGCACCAACCAGCGGTGTGAGTCGTCCTGCGGCCCAGCGACCTGCCCTCAGGGGTGTTGTCAAGCCGGGAGCTGCCGCGCCGGCGACGTCGTCGGCGCCTGCGGTACCGGTGGAGCGAGCTGCGTCGCCTGTGGCGGCGGCACCAGCTGCTCTGATGCCGGCGTCTGCGTCGTCAGCTCGACCTGCAACGCGATGTCGTGCACGAATGGCTGCTGTGACGGGACGACCTGCCAGGCCCCGCCAACCGACACGGCGTGCGGGCTCAACGGGACGAGGTGCGTCGCCTGCGTCGGCACGTTGTCCGATCGCTGCCTCATCAACGGCACCTGCGGCTGTGGAGCAGGGCCCGCCTGCGTGCCCGGTCAGGTCTGCGACGGAGGGGCGTGCCAGTGTGATCCCGCGACCTGTGGTGGGTGCTGCGACGGCGCCGTGTGCGCCTCGGGGACCGCGCGACCCAAGTGCGGGCGAGATGGGGGAGTGTGCGTGGCATGTGCCAGCCTGCAGTGCCGCATGGGCGTCTGCCAGTAACGCTCGCTCAGGGCGTCGGACGAAAAGCGCCCGCTCTCGCCGCCATCTCCTCGGCCGACACCACGACCAACGCCACGTCACCCAGGACGACACGGGAACCCGACTTGAGCTCAACCAGGTCGCTCACCGACTTGCCGTCAACCGTCAACTGGCCCTGCGGGCTGACGAGGAACCACCGACCCTTCTCGAACCGCAAAGAGAACTGCTCGCGCGACGCCGTGAGATCATTGATGACGACGTCGTTGCTCGTCGCGCGCCCGACTCTGATGAGCCCGCCGTCCTTCGGCGGCTTGAGCTGAAAACAGATCGCGTCGTTCCCCACAGGCCGGCTCTCCTGGCGTTTCGGAGCCATCGTCGCCTCGAGGTTGCTCTGCAGCGCGGAGCGCGGCGGCTGCCAGGGCCCGGGCTCCCACACCAGCCAGTCGGTCGGGTAGCGCGCGACGAAGTCCTCCTGCAGCAGCGTCTGCTGGCGGTGGAGGATCGAGAGCATGAAAGCCGGAAGGCCCATGAGCGTGAGCGAAGTGTAAGGCGTCCCTGACACCTGAGATACAACAACCCGGCTTGACACTCCGGGTAGGACGAGGAACTACACGACGATGAAGCTCTACAACTACTGGCGCTCGAGCTCGAGCTACCGGGTTCGCCTGGCGCTCCACTACAAGCAGCTCGCCTACGAGTACGTGCCGGTCTCGCTCATCAAGGGCGAGCAGCACCAGGAGCCCCACCGCGCGAAGAGCCCTGCCGGCTATGTGCCGGTGCTCGAGGTCGAGGAGCGCGGCGTCATCGCCCACGTGAGCCAGTCGATCGCCATCTTCGAGTACCTCGAGGAGCGCTACCCCGAGCGCCCGCTGCTCCCCCGCTCGTTCGTGCAGCGGGGACATGTGCGCGCGCTCGCCGAGCTCGTCAACTCGGGCATTCAGCCCTTCCACAACCTCTCGACGTTGAACCACGTGAAGAGCATCGGCGGTGACGAGAAGAAGTGGGCCGCACACTTCATCGACCAGGGCCTCGCCGCGCTCGAGAAGCAGGCAAAGGCGCACGCCGGCGTCTTCCTCTTCGGAGACACCTTCAGCTGGGCCGATTGTTGTCTGTTGCCTCAGCTCTTCGGCGCACGCCGCTTCGGCGGCAACGTCGACGCGTTCCCGCTGCTGACCCGCGTCGAGCAGACCTGCCTCGAGCTGCCGTTCGTGAAGGCGGCCCGCCCCGAGGCGCAGCCCGACGCGCAGCCCTGACCTTCGTCGTCTCCCGTTTCCCCCCCGCGCGAGGAGCCCCCATGGAGTCGCTGGACCTCATCAAGATCGAGTCGGTTCACTGGTACGTGCACGATCTCGCGCGCACGCGCCGGTTCTACGGAGAGCTGATGGACTTCGCCGAGCTGGGCGAGTCGTCTGCCGAGCTGACGAAGCGCGGCCGGCAGCAGTCGGTCGTCTTCAACGCCGGCGACGTCACGCTCATCTGCTCGGCGCCGGTCGGAGAAGGTGGTCGGGCGTCGCGGTGGCTGAAGAAGCACCCCGAGGGCGTGGGCACGGTGAACTTCCTCGTGCGCGACGTCGAGAAGGTGTGGCGCCTGATGGAGGAGCGCGGCGGCACCATCATCGACGACCAGCTGCAGCGCTTCACCGACGACCAGGGCGGGAAGCTGGCCTTCTTCAGCATCACCACGCCGTTCGGGAACACCACCTTCCGCTTCGTGCAGCGCGACGGCTACGAGGCCCTCTACCCCGGCTTCGTGAAGCACGCCGCGCCGCGTGGCGGGAAGAACCGCTTCGGCTTCGGGAAGATCGATCACCTCACCTCGAACTTCCGCACGCTCAAGCCGATGGTGCTGTGGATGAAGCACGTCATGGGCTTCGAGGAGTTCTGGAACATCCAGTTCCACACCGAGGAGGAGATCGCGAAGGGCGACCAGCACGGCACCGGGCTCAAGTCGACGGTGATGTGGGATCCGAAGAGCACGGTGAAGTTCGCGAACAACGAGCCCTCCCGGCCGCGCTTCAAGCAGTCGCAGATCAACGTCTTCGTCGAGGATCAGCGCGGCGAGGGCATTCAGCACCTCGCGCTGCTGGTGAAGGACATCGTGCCGGCGGTGAAGGCCATGCGCGCGACGAAGGGCCTCGACTTCCTCTCGACGCCGGCGGCCTATTACGACTTCCTGCCCGAGCGCATCGAGAAGAGCGGCATCAAGCGCATCGACGAGAACCTCGCCGAGCTGCGCGACCTGCAGATCCTCATCGACGGCCACAAGGAGCACCAGTACCTGCTGCAGATCTTCATGAAGGAGAAGTCGCAGCTGCTCGAGGACCGCGAGGCCGGGCCGTTCTTCTACGAGATCATCGAGCGCAAGGGCGACAAGGGCTTCGGCGGCGGTAACTTCAAGGCGCTCTTCGAGAGCATCGAGCGCGCTCAGGTGGCCGAGCGGGCGAAGACCGGCGCGCGCTGATCAGGTGCCCAGCAGGAGGCGACCGCTGCGGTAGTCGTCGAAGGCCTGGCGCAGCTCGTCCTCGGTGTTCATGACGAAGGGGCCGGCGCGGGCGACCGGCTCGTTGAAGGGGCGGCCCGCGAGCAGCAACACCCGGCCACCCTGCCCTTCGCCGGTGAGCTCGACGGAAGCACCCTTCTCGAGGATGGCGAGGGAGCCCTTGCTCACCTCACGCCGGGAGGCGCCGAGCCGCACCGTGCCGTCGGTGACGAAGGCGAAGGTGGTGTGGCCCTCGGGGACCGGCTGCACGACGCGCGAGCCCTTCTGGATGGCGACGTCGAGGAAGAGCGGCTCGATGTCGATGCCATCGACGGGGCCGGTGCGACCGAAGGTGGTGCCGGCGACGATGCGAACGCGCGCGCCGTCGATCTCGACCTCGGGGATCCGGGCGGCCGCGATGTCCTGGTAGCGCGGGGGGATCAGCTTGCGAGCGCGCGGCAGGTTCACCCAGAGCTGGAAGCCCCACATGAGGCCGCGCTCCTGCTTCGGCATCTCAGAGTGGATGATGCCGTGGCCCGCCGTCATCCACTGCGCGCTGCCGGGGCCGAGGCGCCCCTGATTGCCGAGCACGTCGCGGTGCTCCATGGCGCCGTGGATCATGTACGTGACGGTCTCGAAGCCGCGGTGCGGGTGCTCGGGGAACCCGGCGAGGTAGTCGTTCGGGTTCTCGGTGTGGAACTCGTCCAGCAGCAGGAAGGGGTCGAGCACCGAGAGGTCGCGGTGGCCGAGGGCGCGGTTGAGGCGCACGCCCGCGCCGTCACTGGTCGGCAACGCGGCGAGCACGCGCGAGACGTCGCGCCCGGACGAGGGCGCGCTCTTCACGGTGCAGCCGAGCAGCGTCAGCGAGGCGCCGGTGAGGACGGTGCGGCGGGGGAGCAACGTCATGCCTGGCATGTAACCACAGCCGGTCCCCAGCGCCCGACGCCACCACGCGAACGCCGTGTCCCATGCAGGGGACGCGTCGAGGGCCGCGCTCGCCGGGCTGGGGGCGAAAACCGCCCCTCAAACGGATAGAGCAGCAGGCCATGAACGCGAAGCTGGCGATCACCGGCGTGCTGTCAGCCCTGCTCGGCGTCGCGCTGGGCTACCTGCTGTTCCATGCCGAGCCTCCGCCGGCGGCGCCGGTCGCGGCGCCCGAGCCGGCCGTGGCCCCGCCCCTGAAGGTCGCTGCGCCCGTCGCCGCCCCACCCGCGCCGTCCCCCGCCGCTGCCCCCGCCGCGCCTGCCTCCGCTGCGCCGCCCCAGATGCCTCCGCCTGCGCTGGTGGCTCCGCCCCTTCCGGCCCCGCTCCCGCCCGACGTGGCGGCGCTGGACGAGCGGGTGCGTGACCTCGAGCGCCAGCTGGCCATCGAGCGCGCCATCCGCCGGGGGACCGAGGGGGAGCGCATCGAGCCGCCGGCCAACCTCGCCCCGCGCTTCCGCGACGAGCAGCAGCTGCTCACCACCTTCAACCAGGCGCTCAAGGCGGCGGGCTTCCCCGGGCAGGTCTCGAACATCGACTGCACCGAGCACCCGTGCATCGTCTTCGGCACCGGCTTCGGCGATCGCGGCGACATGGAGAAGCTGAAGGGGCAGCTCGGCCCCTACGAAGAGGACTCGTTCTCGACGTACGGCTTCGGCACCGGCGACGGCAAGAAGGAGCACCGCTTCTTCGGCGTCGCCGTCATGCCCTCGTCGAAGGGGCCTCCCGACGAGGCGGTGCAGAAGCGCGTCGGCTTCCGGGTCAACCAGATGCACGAGGCGTCGAAGCCGCCGAAGACACCCTGACGACGACGTCACTGGCACGTCGTGCCGCTGATGACGCCGCTGCAGCAGTTGTTCGAGCTGCCGCAGTTGAAGCCCCCGCGCGGAATGCAGCCCGAGAAGCTGCACCGGCACACGCCCGAGCTGCACACGAGCGGCGGGGTCGACGAGCAGCACGGCGTCGAGGTGCCGCACGCGCCGAGGAAACCCGCGCACGGGTTGGTCGCCGTCACCGTCGTGCCCGCGTCACCGTAGAGCGCCGACTGCGCGTTGAGGTCGGCCGCGCCGGGCGTGCCCTTGCGCCAGATGAAGTTCACCGACGAGGCCCCGTTGGGGATGCTCAGGTTCACGCTGTTCGCGAGCGCCGCGCACATCGCGGTCGCGTTCCCGACGAAGACGCTCCCCGGCAGGTTGCCGAACAGCGTCACCGGTGTCGTCATGGTCGCGGTGGTGACGACGCCAGCGTCGCTGATGAGCTGGATCGACCCCGAGTAGCAGAAGTTCGTCGTCCCGCTGTAGGCGCCGCTGAAGCGGATGGCGTAGGGAGGCGGGTTGCTGAGCGAGACGCCCTTCTGGGTGGTGAGCCCGAGCGTCGAGGTGGCGCGCAGGGTGACGCTCGCCGCGGTGTCTTCCCTGAAGACGAAGTCGGCCTGCGAGGCGGTGGCCGACAGCGCGAGGCTGCTCGCTCCGGTGCCGCCGCAGCCGCCGTCGGTCCAGAACAGCGCGCCGCTGAAGGTCATCGTCGAGGCGACCCCTGCCACCGTCGGTGAGCCGGCGTCGTCGAGGAAGCGCACGCTGCCCGGGTAGCAGAGGCCCCGCACGCCCGCGTCGGGCACGCCGACGAACTCGAGCGCGGTCGGCCTCGTCCCCGTGATGGTGACCGACGACGACGCCATGCCCAGCGACGCCTCGCTCGCGGTGAGCAGGTAGATGCCCGCGTCGGCGGGCACCCGGAGCCCGAAGGCGCTCGAGGTCGCGCCCGCGGGCGGCGTCAGCTGGGTGATGGGCATGCCCGTGCAGCTGGGCGCGTAGAAGAACGTGTCTGGCGAGCCCGCGAGCAGAATCACCTCGCCGCCGTCGAACGTCTCGCCAGCGTCGGCGGCGTCTACCTTGCTCGCGACGAAGGGCCCGATGCACGAGCTCGTGTAGCCCTGCGCGGTGAGCGGGCTCAGCACCAGGCGGAACGGGGCGACGCGCATGCGGATGAGGTGGCTGTTCGCGTAGCCCGAAGTGGAGAGCACCCCGATGATGGCGTTGTTGCCGGCGGTCGACGAGCGGTACGAGAACGTCACGCTCGCGCTGTCCGGGTAGGGCACCGAGAGGTTCGGCGACGCGGGCCCCGAGCAGTCGACGGACGTGAAGAACTGCGCCGAGGCGGCTGTGCTGAGCGTCAACGTCTGGCCGCGGCGGTAGAGCAGGTTGCCAGCCGCGTCGCGCGCGGTGACGGTGCCCGGCACGCAGTCTCCGAGGTTCGCGATGGGGGCCATCGTGAAGAGGAGCGAGGCCGGCGGGCCCGAGCTGAGCTCCGTCGCGTGCGTCGCGACGCCGAAGGCCGCGTGGCTCGCCGTCAACACCGCAGGCCCTGGCCGCTGCGCCGTGAGGTACACGTTCGCCGGCACCGTCGCGGGCACCAGCACCGAGTTGACGGTGTTGCCGCAGGTCGCGAGGGACGAGAGCCGGGCGCCGGCGTCGCTCGACACCGAGACGGAGACGGCCCACGGCGCACCGGCCGTCGAGGGCACACCGCCGTCGCCGCTCACCGCCGCGAGCGTGTAGCGCGTGCAGACGACCGCCGCGGGGAAAGACAGCTCGTTCCAGGCGAGGCGGTCGGGGATCACCGCCTCGCCGCCGCCTGACGCGCCACCGGCCATGCCGCCACCGGCGCCGCCTGACGAACCACCCGCAGCACCACCTGCAGCACCACCCGCGGAGCCACCTGCAGCACCACCCGCGGAGCCACCTGCAGCGCCACCGGCGGAGCCACCTGCCGAACCGCCACCTGCCGAACCGCCACCTGCCGAACCGCCACCTGCCGAACCACCCGCTGCGGAGCCACCCGCGGCCCCGCCCGCCGCGCCACCGGCGTCCCCTCCAGCGACGCCGCCTGCCGCTCCGCCCGCGACGCCACCCGCGCTCCCGCCAGCGGTGCCGCCCGCGTCTCCGCCTCCGGACCCTCCCGCCGCGCCACCGGCGTCTCCGCCACCAGCGCCACCGGCCACTCCGCCCCCGGCGCCACCAGCCACTCCGCCCCCGGCGCCGCCAGCGGCTCCACCTCCAGCGCCGCCCGAGACGCCGCCTGCCGCGCCACCGGCGTCTCCACCTCCGACGCCACCGCCCGCGACGCCCCCACCACCCGCCGCGGAGCCGCCCGCGACGCCACCCGACGCGCCCGTCACGCCGCCGGCCGCGCCGACGCCTCCACCGGGTCCGCCGTCTTCGGGCTCGAGGGTGACCTGCGGACACGCCGCGAACGAAAGCCCCACGAGGGCTGCCCATTGCCAGGTCTTCACGCGGCCTCCTGTGGGTGGTCTCCCGACGCCGAAGGCATTCTACGGCACAGGGCGCCACCTCATTCAAAGCCCCTCGCCGCGGAGCGCCGGGCCGCGCTGCTGTCTCGTGCCGAACGCTGGGCTAGAAGCCCGGTGCCATGATTCAGCGCCTCGTCCAGGGCACCGTCCCCCGCAAGCACCACCTTCAGCTGAAGGACGCGTCGGGCCACCTCCACTGGGAGCAGTGCATCACCCAGGAGGGCTTCGAGGCGCCGTACACCATCACCTACCACCGGCACGCGCCGCACCGGCAGTCGCCCTCCACCACCACGCACGGCTTCGCAGGGCCGCGCACCGCCGTCTCGCGCCAGGACCTGCTCAAGCGGCACTTCCTGTCGCAGAACCTCTCCGCCTCTCCGAAGAGCCCGCTCGACGCGCGCCTGCCGATGCTCTTCAACGCCGACGTCACGCTCTCGGTGCTGAAGCCCGGAGCCGACGACGCCGCGTACTTCATCAACGCCGACGGCGACGACCTCTTCTACGTGCACGAGGGCGGCGGCACCCTGCGCACGCTGCTGGGCGATCTCGACTTCGGTCCCGGCGACTACGTGTACGTGCCGCGCGGCCTCCTCCACCGCTTCACGCTCAAGGCCGTCCCGCAGTGGTGGCTGTCCATCGAGTGCCGTGGTGGCCTGCACCTGCCGAAGCAGTGGCGCAACGGCGTCGGCCAGCTTCGCATGGACGCGCCCTACTGCCACCGGGACTTCAAGCTGCCCACCTTCCGCGGCCCGCTCGACGAGGGCCTGCGCGAGCAGGTGGTGAAGCGCGGCGACGCCTTCTACGGCTTCACCACGAAGGAGTCTCCGCTCGACGTCGTCGGCTGGGACGGGTCGGTCTACCCGTGGGCCTTCCACATCCTCGACTTCCAGCCACGCGTCGGCCTCACCCACCTGCCGCCGACGTGGCACGGCACCTTCGCGGCCCGCGGGGCGCTCATCTGCTCGTTCGTACCGCGGCCCGTGGACTTCCACCCCGAGGCGATCCCCTGCCCGTACCCGCACTCGTCCGTCGACGTCGACGAGTTCATCTTCTACTGCAAGGGCAACTTCACCTCGCGGCGCGGCGTGAGCCCCGGCTCCATGAGCTACCACCCGGCCGGCATTCCCCACGGGCCGCACCCGGGCGCGTACGAGGCGTCCATCGGCCACAAGGAGACCAGCGAGCTCGCGGTGATGCTCGACTGCATGCTGCCGCTGCAGATGACGGCCGCCGCCGCGGGCCTCGAGGACCCGAAGTACCACGCCAGCTTCCTGCCCTGACGATGGCCGAGCCCGCGAGCGCGTACATCCTCGAGCTTTCGGTGGGACCCGGTGGAAGCCGCTGGGCCGAGACCCACACCTGGACCGAGCCGTGGCAGCTCAAGCTCATCCTCGAGGAGTTCTGCGCGAACGACGACAACCTCGCCGCGTACCACTGCATCGCCTACGGCGCGACGCTGGGCGTCTGGGTGGTGCAGCGCGGCCACCTCGTCGACTTCGTCGATCTGCACCCGTGGGTGCTCGTCACCCTGCCAACGGGGAAGCGGCCGCTCGCCGAGTTCCTCGCCGACACCGCGGCGCTCAACGCCTTCCTCGACGGGCGCGAAGACGACTGGCTCGAGGACGTCGAGCTGACGCTGTTCTGGGACGCCATCGAAGAGCGGCTGCCGAAGCTCGAGGCGCCGCTGCTGGCGCCCGACGAGACCGCGCCCTTCGAGGGCCTGCCGCCGCCCACCGCGCCCAGGGAGACGTACCTCGACTTCGCGAACCCGATGAAGCTCGGCTCCGTCGAGCAGGAGAGCGGCGAAGAGCTCGACCCGCCCTTTGAGCTGCCGAGCTGACTACGAGAGGCCGAGGCGCCGCAGCAGGTCCTGAACCACCGGGGGCGCGAGCAGCACCACCAGCGTGCCAGAGAACATAGGCCCGCTCGTCGAGACGAAGCCCGCGAGCACGGCCGTCTCGGGCGGACCCTCAGCGCCGAGGAGCGCCTCGACGGTGGCCGGCGCCATCTTCGGCGTCGAGGGCAACACCTTCGCCCCGAGCACGGTGCTGAGCGCCGCGCTGAACGCCGACGCGACGATGTTGGCAGCCTCCGCCAGCGCGGCCGTGCGCGACGACGCCAGCGGGCCCGAGACGCCTGGCCGCCGCAACAGGCGCTGGCCCAGCCGCTCCGCCGAGTCCATCGGCAGCACCCACCACAGCGCTCCCGGCACGTCACCCTCGAGGGCGAACGTCGCCGCCATCACCGGCACGTCGCGTCCGCCCAGCAGCCAGCCGAGCTGAGGCCGCGTCACCTCGACGACGCGCGGCACCTCGACCAGCACGCCCACGTCACCGACGAGCCGCGCCAGCATCGACGCCGCCTGGGCGCTCCCCAGGTGCACCACCTCGCGGAGCGCGTCTTCCTGGCGGGCGAGCGGAGCCGTCACGCGGTCACCAGCCTCGCCACGTCGAGGATGAAGACCGGCCGGCCGTTGCCCAGAATCGTCACCCCCGCGAGCCCGGGCACGAGGTCGAGCGGTTGCGAGAGCGCCTTCAGCACCACTTCTTCCTGCCCCAGCAGGCGATCGACCGCGAGGGCGAGGCGGCCGTCGTCACCGTCCACCACTACGAATGGCGCCTGTCCCTGCGAAGGCGGCCCCGCTGGCACCTCGAGCAGCGAGGAGAGCTCGTGCACGGGCAGAACGCTCTGGCCGAACTGAAGCACGGGCGCATTCTGACTCATCGGGAGCCGTTCGCGCGCGGTCTCGATGACGCCGCTCACCTTGCCGAGGGGCAGCCCGTAGACCTCGTCGCCCACCGAGACCAGCAGCAGGTTCACCATCGCGACGGTCAGCGGCAGCGCGAGGCGAAAGGTGGTGCCGCGCCCGGGCTTCGTCTCGATCTCGAGCGTTCCGCCCACCTGCTCCACGGCGCGCTTCACCGCGTCCATGCCGACCCCGCGGCCCGAGATGTCCGTGACGTCCGTCGCCGTCGACAGCCCGGGCAGACACACCAGCATCAGCCGCTCGCGCTCGGTGAGGCCGCGCACCTGGTCCACCGTCATCAACCCCCGCTCGACGACCGCCTGCTCGAGCCGCGCCACGTCGATGCCCCGACCGTCGTCTGACAGGGCGAGCACGACGCGCTCCCGCTGGCGCGTCACCGCGAGCGTCACCTTGCCCTTCGGCGGCTTGTTGGCGGCCTTGCGCTCCTCGGGCGGCTCGATGCCGTGATCGATGGCGTTGCGCAGCAGGTGCAGCACCGGGTCAGCCAGCTCATCGACGATCGCGCGATCGAGCTCGATGTCTTCGCCGGTGATGACGAGCTCGACCTCGCGGTTCCGTCGCCGGGCGATGTCACGGGCGGCACGCGGGAGCCGATCGGAGATGACGGCGATGGGCGTCATTCGCGCCGCCATCACGCGGCCGTGCAGCCCCTTCACCAGCAGGTGCAGGTGATCGACCGCCTCGTCGAGCGAGGGCCGCAACGCCTCCGGGACCCGACGCGAGAGCGCGCGGACGCGCGAGGTCGCGAGGAGCAGCTCACCGGCCTGATCGAGGAACTCGTCCATCACCTCGGTGCGCACGCGGATCGTGCGGGCGGGCTCCTGGCCGACGACCCGGCTCGGATCGGCCTCGGGCGCCACCGGCGGCGCCGGCGGCGTCTTCACCACGGCAGCGATGGACTCGAGCTCGACGTCGCCCACGGTCCGCATCGTGCGCGCCACCGCGTCTTCACTCTGGTCGGTCTCGAGCTCGAGGGTGATGACGCCCTGGGGCACGCGGCCGGCCTTGATGTCGTCGAGCGGCGGCTTCAGATCGAAGACGTTTCCGAGGGTGCTGAGGCGCTTGTACGCGAGGAAGCCACGCACGCCGGGCTGGTTGGACGCGGGGTTGATCTTGAGGCGCAGGGAGTAGCGCGGCGGCGTGGTGGGATCGACCACACCGGACGAGCTCGAGCTGAACGGCGCGGGCGCCTCCAGCTCTGGCGACGAGGGGCTCGACCTCGCAGGCGTCGAGGTGACCGGCGCGGGGGCGGGAACGGGCGTGTCCTTCTTCGTGAGCACGCGATGCAGCGCAGCCAGCTTCGCGCCCAGCTCCGCGCTGTCAGGCAGGGGTTGGTTCGCGACCGCCGCTTTCACGTGCGTGGACAACGCGTCAACCGTCTGCAAGATGACGTCGGCCACCTGCGCATCGGCGCGGGCGAGGTCCGCCCGCAGCGCGTCCAGCAGGTCCTCGAGCTGGTGCGCGAGCTTCGCCGTCGCCTCGAAGGCCATCGACGACGCCATGCCCTTCACCGAGTGGGCGTGGCGGAACATCGAATCGACGACCTCGGGCGTGGCGCCCTTCTCGAACGTCACCACGTCCTTGCCGAGCGCCTCGAGGTGCTCCGTCGCCTCGCCCGCGAAGAGCGTGAGGTAGCGCGAGGTGTCCCAGGAGGCAGCCACGGAGCGACAAGCGTGCGGTCAACTCGGGCGGCCCGCAAGTCCGCGCGACGCTCAGGCCTCGCCGAGCACCTTCTTGACGACCGCGAGCACGTCTTCGGCGCGGGGCGGCTTGACGATGAAGTCGACGGCGCCCGCCTCGATGGCCTCCATCACCATCGTCTCCTGGCCGAGGGCGCTGCACATCACGACCAGCGCCTTGTTGTCGCTGCGCAGGATCTCGCGGGTCGCGTCGATGCCGTTCCGGTACGGCATCACCAGGTCCATGGTGACGAGATCGGGCTTGAGCTCCTTGAACTTCTCGACGGCCTCGACGCCGTTGCCAGCCTCGCCGACGACGGTGAACCCGCCCGCGGCGAAGATGTCCTTGATGATGTCCCGCATGAAGACGGAGTCGTCGACCACGAGGACCTTCTTTGGCATCGCGCTCACCTGGACGAGGAACCTACTTGGTTGTGAACGCCCGGGCTACCGTCGCGTCGAGGGCGTCGGGATCGAGCACGGTGACCGGCAGGGCCCCGAGCCGCGCGAGGCCTTTCACGGCGGCAGAGGCCTTCGGCGCCGGCGGGCCCACCTTCTCGAGCGTCTCGATGCCGTCCACCTCGCCGATGAGGAGGCCCAGCTCGCGGCGACCGCGATCGAGCAACATGACGCGCGCCTGCCCTGCCCCCGCCGCCGGCCCCACCTCCAGCAGCTCGCGCAGATCGACGACGGGCACCACGCGCCCCCGCAGGTTCATCACGCCCTTCATGGCCCTGGGGCTCCGGGGCACCCGGGTCCACGTGGTGGGCGCGACGACGACCTCGCGAATCGCCGCCAGGGGCAGCGCGTAGCGGTCCTTCTCGAGGCGGAAGAGCACGTGGCGCACGGTCTGGCGAGGCTACTCCAGCGCGCCCGGTCCGGAAGCACCGGCGTCGCTCATCAGGGCTTCGGCTTCGCCGGCACGGGCTTCTTCCCGGCGGGCGTGGCCGCCTTGCCGACGACCAGCTCGTCCTCGAGCAGGCGCATCATCTCGTCCACCTTCGCGCGGTAGGCGGGGTACTCGGCGGGCGTCACGCGATCGCAGGTCACCCGGAAGACGGCGCGGCTGGTGATGGTGCGGCCCGCCTGGGTGACGGTGCGTTCGAGCTTGAGGCAGGTCTGCTCGAGCGCGCCCGAGGCCGGCAGCTTCTTCACCTCGAACCCCTCGGGCAGGGTCACCGACACCCTCGTCTCGTCCGTGAAGGGAGTGCCGAGCACCAGCGGGTGTCTTCGCGTCGCGAGCGAGAACTGGCCCCGCGGGTTCCAGCCCGTCGGCACCTTGATGCGCAGCGACTCGCCTTCGGGCCGGGCGAAGGTGCGCGCCTCGAGCAGCGCCTTCAGCGCCGCGGGCTTTCGCAGGTCCTTCGCCTCGACGACGGCCACGTCGCTGGTGGTGGCGTTCGGCACCAGGCCCGAGGCGATGCGCTGCACCGCCTGCCCGAACATCTCGGCGTCGCGCGACGCCACGCGGAAGGCCGCCCCGCCCCGGCCCCGCGCCTCGAGGGTGAAGAGGCCCCGCGCGCTGCCATCGGCCGCGAGGTCGAGCTCGAGCTGGCTGGTGAGCCGGTGCTTGTCAGGGCTCTGCCAGGGGATCTCGCGGAACGTGTGCTCGCCCGACACCGGGTCGATCACGAGGCTGGTCGTGCCCACGTCGTCGTGCCGGACGACGTCGAGGTCGAGCAGGTCGGCGGTCGGGTCGAAGAAGCGGTCCTCGGGCAGCCCCGGCTGCTTCGGCACGTAGACGATGGCGTGGTTGAACTGCTGCATGGGCACGTCCTTCGAGATCTGCCCGGAGTCGCGCGTGCGCACGTTCGCGAAGTGCACCTCGAGGCCCAGCTTCCGCGCCAGGGTGATGAAGAGCACCGCCTTGTCCTTGCAGTCCCCGTAGCGGCGCTCGAGCACCATCGGCGCGGCGTGCGGCTTCACCCCGGCGATGAAGCTCTCGTAGTCCTGCTGGTAGCGGATCTCCTCCATCACGAACTGGTGCACGCGCTCGAGCTTCTCGGTGGCGTCGGGAGCGCCGGCGCCCAGCCTCCGGGCGACCGCGTCGATCTCAGGGCTGTCGCGGAACACCCCGTCGAGCAGCGACTTCTCCCACGACAGGTACGAGTGCCAGTCGGGCACCGTGGACAGGCGGATGTTGGCGGCCACCTCGAGCAGCGGCGGCATCGCCGGCTCGGACACCAGCGGCGGGCTCTCGTCGGCGAACCACTCGACGCGCAGCTGCTCGCCCCGCTTCTCCTCGCGGCGCTCGACGGCGCCCACGCGGTGCTCGTTGAGCGTCGTGCCCAGCGGCATCCACATGACGAAGCGCGCGCGGCGGCGCTGCTCCGCCACCGACTGGAACGACCAGCTCTTCGTCAGGTGACGTGCGAGGTAGCCGCTCGGCGGCACGTCGAGCCGGTACTGCAGCACCAGCGTCGAGCCGGGCTGCATGCCGCGGAAGAAGATCTGCCGGCTGCGCTCGCTCGAGGCCTCGCTGCGCACGCCCTTGTCGTCGATGACCCAGGCGTGCAGCACCCGCAGGCGCCCGGCGGGCACCGTCTGCTTCATGATGCGGTCGCGCCCCTGGGCGTTGAAGGCGTGGATGACGACGGTGACGACGTTCGAGGTGCTGCCGTCGGTGTTGAGCAACGTCACCTCGTCGTCGAGCAGCCAGGCCACGTCGGCCCCCGGCGTTTGTCTGAGCTGCCCGCGCGTCTGCACCAACTCGGCGATGGCCGCCTCGTCGGGCACGTCGGCCTGCCAGGGCCCCCGCGCCTCGGGCGAGAGGAAGTCCACCCGGTTCGCGAGCGAGTCGTTCTCGGGGTTGCGCTCGAGCGCGCGCTTCCACGCCGCCACCGCGCCGGTGCGATCGCCGCGCTCGTAGGCCAGCTCGCCGCGCTTCACCCAGGGGTTGGCCGCCTCGGGCGCGAGCCCGGCGGCCTTTTCGAGCGCCGCGCTGGCGCCGTCGAGATCACGGGCGCGCCGCCGCACCTCGGCGAGCAGCATCCACGTGCCGAAGTCCGTCGGCCATGACTCGAGCCGGGCCTCGAGCAACGCCTCGGCGCGATCCAGCTCGCCGGCGTCGAGCGACAGGTCGGCGAGCCGGCGTAGCGCCTCGGGGTGGAAGGGCAGCTCACGCAGCACGGCCTCGAAGGCCTGCTCCGCCTCGCGCCGGCGGCCGAAGCGCAAGAGACTGCGGCCACGCGCGAGCAGCGAGTCAGCGCCGTCTCCGAAGCGGGCTGACTGCGCACGCTGAGCGTCGAGCTCGTCCTCCGTCCACCCCTCGCCGCGCCAGGCCTCGATGAGCAGCTCGTGCACCTCGGGCAGGCCGGGGTGCGTCTCGAGCAGCTCGAGCAGGCCCGCGCGCGCCTTCTGCTTGAGGCCCTGCTGCTGCCAGAAGCGCAGCTGTCGCAGGCGAACGAAGGTGAGCTCACGGCCCAGCGCGGCGTCGAGGGCGGCGAGGGCGTCGCCGGCGCGGCCCCGCTCCTGGTTGAACCACAGCGCGTCGGCCTGGAGGGTGCGGGCGAGCACCGAGTCCGGGAACTCGCGGACGAAGGCGTCGGCGGTCTTCACGCTCAGCGGGCCTCCGGCAGCGAGGTGGGCCCAGCGCGCCTCGAGCGCCTTCGTGCGAGCCGCGAGCGGGGGCATCGCGCGGGTGGCGAACTTCACCATCGCCTCCAGGTTGGGCACGGCGAACGGCACCGACGCGGCGGGGACGAGGCGCGCCGCCAGGCTCCAGGCGCCTTCCCGGTGCGCGGACTTGAAGAGCACCGTATGGGGCCCCTTCGACAGCGACAGGGGCACCACCACGTTGTCCCAGACGCTCCGCTCGAGGATGGACGCGGAGAACAGCAGCTTCCCGTCGACCCACACCTTGAGCGGCCCCGAGGTCGCGACGCGCAGCTGGTAGAAGCCGTCCTGGGGGGCCTCGACGGTGCCCTGGACGAAGGCCACCGCGAAGCGCGCCGGCGTCATCAGCGACGACAGCTCGAGGCGACCGCGCGGGTCGAGAGGCGGCCCACGGCGCCACGTCAGCGGGCCGAAGCGCCCCTCGTACTGCTGGTCGAGGCCGGGGCGGACCTCGGGCGCGAGCTGCTGATCGAAGCCCTTCCCCTGGTCGTTGTCCCAGGTGCCGACGACGGCGAGCGGGAACCGGCCTGGCTGGCTGGCGATCAGCTCGTCACGCTCGCCGAGCTGTCCTTCGGCGGTCAGCAGGCTCGCGAGGTGAAACGCCGCCAGCGAGCGCACCTCGGGCTTCGGGTGGCGCTCGACGAGGTCGTCGAGCAGCCCACGCACCTGGCGGCGCTGCGCGAACGAGAGCTCGTTCTGCATGAGCAGGTGGAGGTGCAGCGGCGCGTGCTGATCGGAGGTGTCGAGCAGCGCGAGCTGCAGATGCGCGATCTCTTCGGGCTCTCGCGCCTCGAGGGCGGCCAGGGCCGCGGCGAGCTCGTGGAAGGTGGCTGAGTCAGGCCCGGCGGCACGCGCAGCCTCGACCGCCTCCTTCAGGGCCTTCGTCGAGGTGGCCCGGTAGAAGGCCTCGGCCGCCGCGTCGAGCGCCGCGGGGTTCACCGGCGTCACCTCGCGGAGCGAGGGCGCGATCGTCAGGCATGAAGAGAAGAGGCAGAGCGCTGCCAGCACCACGGTTCGCATGGGGCGCGCATCGTGTACCAGACGTGCGGTGGTGTCGCGGTCGGCGGAGCGGAGCAGCGAGGAGACGGCGCCTTCAGCGGCGTGGGCGGCGGGCCTTCACGGGCACCGGCACCTTCGCGGGGCGCTGACTGGTGAGCAGCAGGAAGGTCAACGCGAGGACACCGGCCAGCGGGAGGAGCGAGAGGGGGAGCGCGTCAACCATGTCCTCGACTTAACCACGCCGGCGTCGGCGTCGAGAAGGCGGGGCATTTCCCCACATCGCCCCCACCCGGTCAGACGGGCTGATCCCGAGCGGTTGCGCGCGGTCACCGCAGCCGGGGGAACTCGAACCCGGCGCCGACGATGGAGGCCGTGAGCGCCTCCCACGCGTCCTCGCAGTTCAGCTCGGTGTCGCCGGGCCCGCAGATGGCCGCGATGCGCACCGTCCACGACGGCGAGCGCTGATCCCACAGGTGCCAGCTGACCGGTCGCACCAGCGGTCCGTCGAACACCCGCCCCTCGCCGTGGCCCCCGGACCGGCCGAAGGTGAGCTCGAGCGGCTCGGGCCAGGCCAGCCGCGTCTTCGCGCCCAGCGCCGCCTCGGCCGTCGAGAGCAGGAACTCCTTCGCCTCGAGCACCGGTCGGCGCCGCAGCACCTCGAGCACGATGGTCGGGTTGAACCCCTTCTTCGAGCGGTGGCGCTGCACGACCAGCACCCGCCGCGAGACCGACGGCTCGACGCGCTCCCACGCCGGCGGCAGCCGCGCTGCGAACGAGAGCACGCGGACGAGGTTCTTCTCGGGCAGGTACTGCCACTCGGGGTGCTCGCGCCAGGCCGCGAGGAGCTCGGCCGTGTACTGCTCGAGCTGATCCCACCGCGCAGACTCGCCCTCGTCCCCGTCGAGCACCCAGCGCTCGCGCTCGGGCACCGGCACCGCGAGCACCTCCTGCGTGGGCCCCCGCGAGCGCACCGAGACCTGGTAGCCCGTGCCGTCCCGACGGAGCGCCGCGAGCGTGCCGGCGCGCGGATCCACGTCGCGCACCGACAGGCCCATGCGGGCGAGCGAGAGCACGGTCGCGTCGAACACCTGGTCGAAGGTGCCGTCATGTCGCCGCGTCGAGAACGCCTCGAGCTGCGCCGTGGTGAGCGCGCGCGGGCCAGACACGCACCCCGCCAGCAACAGGAAGAGCACGCCGTGCCGGAGCATCACGTCATGGCGTCGATGATGGCCTTCGTGAACTCGGCGGTGTTCGCCTGGCCTCCGAGGTCGCGGGTCTTCACCCGGCCCTCGCGGAACACCTTGTCCAGGGCGCGCTCCACCCGCCGCGCCTCGGTGGTGAGCTCGAGGTGATCGAGCATCATCACCGACGACAGGAGCAGCGCGGTCGGGTTGGCCAGGCCCTTGCCGGCGATGTCGGGGGCCGTGCCGTGCACCGCCTCGAAGACCGCCGTCGACGCGCCGATGTTCGCGCCGGGCACCACGCCCAGGCCCCCCACGAGGCCGGCGCAGAGATCGCTGATGATGTCTCCGTAGAGGTTCTCCATCACCATCACGTCGTACCGCTCGGGGTTGCGCACGAGCTGCATGCACAGGTTGTCGACGATGACCTCCTCGGCCTCGAGCCCGGGGAAGTCGCGGGCCACCTTCCGGAAGCAGTCGAGGAACAGCCCGTCGGACAGCTTCATGATGTTGGCCTTGTGCACCGCCGACACCTTCTTGCGCCCCGCCCGCTTCGCGTACTCGAAGGCGAAGCGGCAGATGCGGGTCGAGGCCTTCTCGGTGATGATCTTCAGCGACTCCACGACGCCCGGCACCACGATGTGCTCGAGGCCGGCGTAGAGGTCTTCCGTGTTCTCGCGAACCACCACGAGGTCGACGTTCTCGTAGCGCGTCTTCACGCCGGGCACCGACTTCACGGGGCGCAGCGACGCGTAGAGGTCGAGGCGCTTGCGCAGGGCCACGTTCGCCGACTGCTGGCCTGAGCCGATGCCGGTCGCGGTCGGCCCCTTCATGCCCACGCCGCTCTTCAGCACCGCGTCCACCGTCGAGTCGGGCAGGTTGGTGCCGAAGCGGGCCGAGGCGTCGGAGCCGGCGTCGGCGTACTCGAACTCGAGCGGCGCCTTCGCGGCCTCGAGGACCTTCCGGGTCGCGTCCATCACCTCGGGGCCGATGCCATCGCCGTTGATCATGGTGACTTTGCGGGTCGTCATGCCTGCTTTCAAAGCAGGTTGTCGCAGGTGCGTCACGACCTCGTGGAAAGCGCACACCGGGCCTGTCTACGATGCCAGGCCGTCGTGGAGCTCGAGCGCATTCAGAAGAAGGTCGAGGCGGGCGAGCGGCTCGAAGACGACGAGCTCGAGGCGCTCAAGCGCGCCGCCAGCCAGGAAGGCGGGCCGCAGCTGCGCACCGCGGTCGCCCAGGCGCTGCTCAACGCCGACGCGGTGCTCGAGGCCCTGCAGATCCTCGAGCAGGTGAAACGGGACTTTCCGAAGAGCGTGCACGTGCACCTCGCGCTTGGCCGCGCCGCGGTGAGCCAGGAGAAGTGGAGCGACGCCGAGGTCGCCTTCCTCGAGGGACTCAAGCTGCAGCCCGACGACCCGGAGCTGCTGACGGCCCTCGCGGTGGTGGCCCTGCGCCGGGGCGAGCGCACCCGCGCCCGCGCGTTGATCGACGACGTGCTGTCGCGCGACCCCTTCCAGGCCGAGGCCCAGCTGCTGGCCGGCGAGCTGCGCCAGACTGCTCCAGCCGCCGAGTACACGCCCTCGAAGGACGACTTCCACCACGCGCTGCTCGACCAGCTCAAGCGCCAGTCCACTCCGCACCTCGTGCAGAAGGGGCAGCTGCTGGTGCGCCTGTCGCGCAAGGGCATCGCCCGCCTCGATCTCGAGGCGCTCTACGAAGACTTCGTCGAGTCGGGGCAGCCGCTCGACCAGGGCGTCGCGGCCGTCGGCCGGGAGATCGCCGAGAAGGCGCTGGCGGTGCCGGGCGGGCGGCTGCAGTTCCTCTCGCGCGTGTTGCCGGTGCTGCGCGACTCGTCGTTCCTCGAGCGCGCGGAAGGAGCCGTGCGCCGAGAAGGCCCCGCGGGGTTGTGGATCTTCTACGCCGTCGAGGACCCTGAGTCGGTGCTGTACGTCCCGCAGGGCCTGCTCGACGCGCACCGCATGGGGGTCGACCAGCTCGACGCGGTCGCGTGGAAGAACCTCGACGCGCGCCCGGCCGAGGTGCGCGCCATCGAGCTCGAGGCAGGGGCGCTCAGGCTCTCGTCGACGGCCACGGGCCTGTGGTGCATCGCGCACGGGGACGGGCACGACGGCGCGCGGCTGCTGACGGCGACCCACCAGGCGGCGATGGAGAAGCAGGTCGGCGCTGGTCCGTACCGCGTCTACCTCGGGCTGCGCGAGCTCGTGCTCTTCTGCCTCGAGAACGACCGCGCGACCGCGGCGAAGATCGAGGGCCTCGACGCCGCGCGTGACGGCATCGCTGGAGCATGGCGGCTGGTGGACGGCAAGCTGACGGCCATCGACCCATGGGCCGGCCTCTGAGCCAACTTTCGCGCCGAACGCAGCCGGCAGCCGTGGTTCACTCGCGGCCATGTTGACCCTCGCCCTCTTCACCGCCCTCGGCGCGACGCCGTCCATCGCGGCGCCGGGCTTCACCTGTACCCGCCTCGAGCCGACGCTCTGCGACGCCTACCTCGAGCACTTCGTCGCCAACCTCAGCGCCCGCGGGTTGAAGGTGACGACGAAGAACGACATGGCCGAGCTCATCGGTGTCGAGCGGCAGAAGCAGCTGCTCGGGTGCTCGGCCACGAGCGGGTCGTGCCTGGCAGAGCTCGCGGGAGCGCTGGGCGTCTCGAGCATTCTCTCGGGCACCATCGCGCGCACCGAGTCAGGGTTCCTCTCGACGCTGAAGGTCATCGACGCGTCCAACGGAGCGACGAAGTGGTCGGCCACCACGCGCGTCGACACCGAGAAGGAGCTCTTCGGGTTCTTCGACGTCGAGGCCGGTACGTTGGTGAGCACCATCGCCCCCGACGCGCGACCCGTGCGTGGCGGTGTGCCCACCATCGTGAAGTGGGTCCCCGCCATGGCTGGCGCAGTCGCCGTGGGAGTCGGCATCGGCCTCCTCGGCGCGTCGATGGGAGAAGCGCAGCACCTGAGAGAGCAGATCGCGAACCCGCAGCCTCTGGGCAAGGTCCTGGTGGACGAGTTCACCGTCGAGCAGGACATCGTCCTGACGGCTGCGGAGGGCCGCGGGCTCCAGCTCGCCGGGTGGATCAGCGTGGGGCTGGGCGGAGCCGCAGTCGTCTCTTCGTTCCTGTGGTGGCTGCTGACGCCGTCTTCGACTGTGAGCACGGCGGTGGTGCCGATCCGCGGCGGCGGGCTGGTCTCGTTCTCGATGGAGCTGCCATGAAGCGACTGGTGCTGGCTGTGGCGCTCTTCGCCGGCTGTGACGACTTCGACGCGCTGGAGGACGCCGCGCTGGACGCGGGGCGACAGGCGACCGGAGGAGGTCGGGCCGGCGGTGCGGGCGGCGGGGCTGGTGGTTCCGCGGGCGGTGTCAGCGGTGGCTCCGCGGGCGGCGTCAGCGGCGGCTCCGCGGGCGGTGGCTCCGCGGGCGGTGGCTCCGCGGGTGGTGTCAGCGGTGGCTCCGCGGGCGGCGTTGGCGGCGGCTCCGCGGGCGGCGTTGGCGGCGGCTCCGCGGGCGGCGGCCTGTGCGCATCGAACTGCCCTCCCGTCGATGCCGGGTGCGTCGCCTCATGCAATACCCTGGCGTTGACGTCGGGGCTTGCGCTGGGCAGGCGAGGTCTCGCGCTCGGCACGACCGGCAACCAGGTGTTCCTGGTGTTCGAGGAGGCGGTCGACGGAGGCCCGGGCTTCGCCGTGTACAGCGACGGCGGCCTCGGCACCTTTCCCGGCTTGCTGAAGGACTTCGACGCACGCCTGAATGAGCTCTTCGTCATCACCTCCAGCGGGGCCCACGTGTTCGGCACCGGCTCGTGGACCAACGTGGGACTCCCGGACGGAGGCCGAGTCTGTCAGACGGGCGCGGTCTACGCGCACCAGGGCCTGACCAGACGCGTTGCTTACTGCGCGTCGGCCAGCGAGTTCGACGTCTACTCGCTGAACAACACCATGTGGACTCACGCCGCCGACGTCCGGCCTCCGAACGCGATCGCTGTGGCTGAGTCACAGGTGCGACCCAACGGCGGTGACGGCGCGCTTGTGCTCCGCCAGGGGAGCACCTGGTGGTTCGGCTTCGTCGATGCGAATGGAATGCGGCTCTACCGTGAGCTCACTGATGTGACGGGGGCCCGAGTGGCCTCGACTGAAGACCAGCGAGCGTGGGCTGCGGCTGCAGCAGACGGTGGCCTTCGGGTGTGGCGTGTGGACGGAGGATTGTCGGCCTTCCCACCTGCGGCCGCGACTCACATTCCGGGGAACTTCGTTCTGCGCGCGCTTGCGGTGAATGGGATCCGGACCTCGGTACTCGTCAACTCGCCCAATCGCCAGACGGCGACTCTCCCTGGCGGCGGCGCCTTCGAGTTTGCGCCGGGCAACGACTACGTCCTCATGTTCACCGAGAACCACACGCTCGTGACGCCACTGGGCAGCGGCGTGACCGGGGCCTGGCTGGGCTTCACCGAAGATCGCCTCCATCTGCTCTACAACTGCAGCGGTTCGGGTGATGGAGGGTGTTTCCAGATCGCGCCCAACATCGCAGTCCTCACCGAACTTCGTCCCTGATCCTCTCGAAGTTCTGAGGCATACCCGCGCACACCCTGCGCCGCCTCAGCATTCTGAGGGGTCGCCACTCACGTAACCCCGCGCGTCCCCTGCCCTTTCTGCTGGCCCGGCCCTCGCACAGCTCAGGCCCGACTTCAGGCCGGACACGACACTCAGTGGGGAAAACCATGAACTCGACTCGATGGTGGAAGTGGTTGGCAGCAGCGGGCGCGGTCAGCGCGTTCGGGATGGGGTGCGGAGATCAGACGCCGCAGCCACAGCCGGTGCAGAACCGGGTGTCGCTCACGGCCTTCACCGGCGCGAACTCGTGCAAGGACCTCGAGCAGTACCTCGAAGACACCGCCGTGCTGCAGATGAAGACCCAGCTCGAGGCCTCACGCGACGAGGTGCCGTCGTGGGGCTGGTGGGGCGGCGGCTTCTTCGGCCGTGGTGGCCCTGAGGCCTTCGCTGGCGCCACGGACGGCAGGGCGAACGCGGCGCCTCCGCAGTCGGCGCCCACCAACTACACCACCACCAACAACCAGGTCGCTGGCGTGGACGAAGCCGACTTCGTGAAGAACGACGGCACCCGCATCTTCGCCCTCTCGGGTCAGACGTTGTACGCCGCCCGCTCCTGGCCGGCCGCCGATCTGGCCGTCCGCGGCACGCTGAAGATCGAGGGCTACCCGCGCGAGATGTTCCTCGAGGGCACCGACCGCGCCGTCATCTTCTCCACCATCTACACCTGGTACCCGCTCTCGAACTCGGCCGGTGAGCGCTGCGACTCGCTCGACTGCGGCTTCCACTCGTCGAACACGGTGAAGGTCACCGTCGTCGACGTGTCCGACATGTCGAACCTGCGCGTCACCCACGAGTACAAGCTGCCCGGCCACTACAACTCGGCCCGCAAGGTCGGCTCGTCGGTGCGCCTCGTCATCAGCGACGACTTCAACTTCCCGGCGTCGGTGCGCTGGTGGCCCGAGGTCCAGGGCGTGAACCTGTGGGAGCCCCTCAACAAGAGCCGCCGCATCGAGGAGTTCAACAAGCTCATCGTCGCCAACGAGAAGGCCATTCGCGCGCAGACGCTCGCCGAGTGGGTGCCCGCCGGGAAGGTGACCGTCAACGGCCAGACCAGCACCGTGCCGCACGAGTGCACCGCGTTCTCGAAGGTGAACGCCCCCACCCGCCTGGGCACCGTCTCGGTCGCGACGCTCAACCTCGCGAACCCGACGCGCATCGATCGCTCGACCATCATCGCCGAGCCCGGTGAGATCTACGCCTCGCAGAAGAACCTCTACATCGCGACGCGGCACTGGTGGTGGTGGCCCGCTCCGGGTCAGCGCGACACGACCTACCTCCACAAGTTCGACATCTCGAGCCCCGACGCCGCGCTCTACGTCGCCTCGGGCACCGTGGACGGTCACATCGTCGATCAGTTCTCGATGGACGAGAACGCTGCCGGCTTCTTCCGCATCGCGACCACGACTCAGTTCCGGGTGCCTGACACGGCCAACCCGACCAACTGGTGGGGCCGCATGGAGACCACCAACCGCGTGAACGTGCTCGCCGAGAACTCCGGTTCGCTCGACGTCATCGGCCAGAGCGAGGAGCTCGCGAAGGGCGAGCGCGTCACCTCGGCGCGCTTCATCGAGGACAAGGGCTTCATGGTCACCTTCCGTCAGGTCGACCCTCTGTTCACCTTCGACCTCTCGGACCCGCGCAAGCCCACCAAGCTGGCCGAGCTGAAGATCCCCGGCTTCTCCACCTACCTGCACCCGATGGGCCCCAACCACCTGCTCACCATCGGCACCTACGTGCCGGAGCCCGTCAACGGCGTGCAGCCAGACTGGCGGTCACGCGCGCTGCAGCTCACCATCTTCGACGTCACCGACATGAAGAACCCGCGGCAGTCCCACGTGCAGCTGGTCGGCACCTCGAACGGCTACAGCGAGGCGCAGCACGAGCACAAGGCGTTCAACTACTTCCCGGCGAAGAAGCTGCTCGCGATCCCCTTCATCGACTGGAACTACAGCGCCTCGGGCGCGGCCTACTGGTCGTACTTCGTGTCGGACCTGCGGGTGTTCTCGGTTGACCCCGTCACTGGCTTCACGCCGCGCGGCGCCGTCTCGATGCGCGACCTGTACCAGGTGCACAGCTACTACAACTGGTCGTACTACTGGACGCCGCAGGTCCGCCGCAGCGTGATGGCCGACGACTTCGTCTACGCCATCAGCGACTCCGGTATCCGCGTCGCGAACGTGAACAACCTGTCGCTGCCCATCGCGACGGCCCAGTTCAGCCGGTACGTCGGACAGTAAGACAGGGGCGAGCCCGGGCGCGTCAGGAGCGTGGCCCGGGCCTCGTCGATCGACCGCGCTTCACCCCGCTGGTTCCAGAGGAATGGCCGGGGGCCTGGCTCACTGAGTGGGCGGGCTGGAAGCGCAGGTCTGAACGGGTCGTCGGCCTGGTGCCGGCGGCCCGCTTCGCTTTTTCTGAAGTCCGCCGCGGAGAACGAGAACCGCCCGGCCAACCAGGAGGGCTCGCCGCGAGGACAAGTCTAGCCACCGTCCGCGTGGTCAACGTTGTTCTCGCGACTCGGATGCCTGACCGGCGACATCGCCCGCAGCGCCCGACTCCGACCCCTCGCCTTGCGCGACCAGGAGGCTCGCACCGAGAACAAGTTCAACCACCGTCCGTGGCGTCAACGTTGTTCTTGGGTGCGCAGACCTCGGCCAGTCCGCGCCACCCCGCGCCCCCGCAGACGCCTCCCGGAGCCCCACGAGAACGAGTTCAACCACCGCCCGCGTGGTCAACGTTGTTCTCGCTGTGAGTTCGGAACATCGCCCCCAACACCCGGCGGCGACCCGACACCTCGCGCGACCCGGAGGCTCGCCGCGAGAACAAGTTCAACCACCGTCCGCGTGGTCAACGTTGTTCTCGCGGTTCGGATGTCCCTCGACGACATCGCTCCCAACGCCCGGCGGCGACCCGACACCTCGCGCGACCAGGAGGGCTCGCCGCGAGAACGAGTTCAACCACCGAGAGCGGAATACAACACGTATTAACTCAAGGCAATACACCCAAAGACG